>CAYRNY010000038.1:0-3855 GCA_964425755.1 uncultured Anaerolineaceae bacterium | reverse complement strand
GAAACGATCTATGAAACCTTGGCTGCCTAAAAGTGCATAACTTCAGTAAATGATAAGAATCCGGCCTAACACGGCACAGGCGTTTCTCTGGCCGGGTGCGTAACGCAGCACGCCAGGCGCGTTGGGCAGGTGTCACGCACAGATCGTATAGCCGTGCTATACTACGCGTAACCGTTTCCGGGGTGTCTTTGCGGCCATTGGACTGGGGACTTCAAGATTATGGACTCCGCACCTGAACTTCTGGACCTGTTTGTTGAGCCGAACGGTCAATTGATCTACTTCCTGGCAGTGATCGCGATCATGCAGGCGGCGTTGTTCATGGCGCTGGGGCAGCGGTTGCGCGGCAAGGAAGAGGTCGCTGCCGGGCGGTACACCGTGCTGCTGGCGGCGGCGCAGGTGTCGCTGCTGGCGATGGGCGTGGGGGGCCTGGTCGCGCTGATCACCGGCACGCCGGACCGCGCGATCATCCCGCCACTGGAGCGCGCGGTCAACACGCTGGTGATCTTGTTCGTCAGCGCGGCGCTGTTGACCGCAGATCGCGGGGATGACAACGCCGGCGTCTGGCGGGCGGTGAGTGCGCTGGCGGCGGTGATCGTGGTCGCGTACATTTATACCGCGCTGCGCTGGCACGGGCTGGCGGATACGCACGCGTTTAACGGGCATGCGCTTGGCTTCGCGTGGACGTTTGTGCCGGGGTTGATGCTGATCGCCGCGATAGGGTTGCTGTTGTCGCGTTACAAGGACACGGCAGATATCCCGCTCAAGCTGATCTTCTTCGCCGTGCTGCTGGCGGGGTACAGCTACGCGCTGGCCCGCATGAGCGCTCGCGAGCTTGAAGGCCATAAGTCCGGGGCGCTGCGGCTGGCGTTCCTGACCGCGACGCCGGTCGTCGGGATCGTGGTTTACCGGCTGGTGCTGGATCGCCTGAACGCGGCAATTGACGAAGTGGCGCAGTATGCCGAGGCGATATCCGGGCCGCAGCAGGCCGTGCGCGCGTTCGAACCGATTGCCGCGCCACCGGCAGAGCCACCTCGCCAACCGCAGCGCCCGGCGCGCCGGGCCGCGATCGGCCAGGGACCGGGGGCGGAATCGATGGCGCTGCTCAGGGCGATTGGGATCATGCTTGAGCAGGACGATACCGACCAGGTGCCGCGCCAGATCGTGCGGGCGATCGCTTCGGTGCTGAAATCCGACGTGGTGGTGTTGGCGGCGCATGAGGACGGCACCTGGGCCGACGTGATCGCGGCGTATGACCTGATCCAGGAGCGGTTGATCCCCGGGCTGGCGCTGAACCTCGACGAGCAGCCGACACTGGTCGAGGCGCTGGAGAACAAAGCCCAGCGCCCGCTGTACCCGGATCGCAACGTCGACGAACTGGTTGACCTGTATACGCGGCTGGATATCGCGCAGTTAGGCCCCGCGTATGTGCAGCCGTTGTTGCGCGAGGGCGCGGTCGAAGGGGTCGTCATCGTAGGGCTGCCTTATACCAATCGCGAGTTAAACGACCAGGAAACCACGCTGCTTGAGGGGCTGGCCCCTGTTGCAGCGCGTTTGCTGGCGCTCAGCCGTTCGACACAGCGGATCACGCTCGAATCCGAGGACCGCGCGATTGAGGCGATCGTCGCGGAGACAGGCGCGGACGCGCTCGACAAAGCGACCATGTTGAAGGTGCGCCAGGAGATGCAAGCGAGTCTCGAACTGGCGCAGGAGCAGATCGCCGAACTCAGCCGCAAGGTGCGCGATCTGCAGGTCGAACTGGATTATGAGCGGAGCCGGTTGGCGATGCTGTCCGACGGCGACGAAGCGATGACGATCACGCAGCGGATCGAGGTACTGGCGCAGGAACGCCAGGAACTTGAAACCGAGCGCCAGATGCTCGCGCAGGCGCTGCAAGAAGCGCAGGCCACGCTGGTCAGCGCGACCACCGAAGACAATGAAAACATCTACAGCACGATGATCGAAGCGCTGCGCCGCGAGCGGGACGAGCTTGAGGTGCAAAAGAGCAAGCTCGAACGCCAGTTGCAGGACATCCGCGACACGCGCGAGGCGGCGGTGCCGGATGCGTTGCGCGAGATGCTCGACGAACTGAGCGAGGACAAAGCGCGGCTGGCATCCGAGCGCGACGAACTTAAGACGCAGTTGGACGACGTGCAGTCGCAGCTTCGCGCCCTGGGGATCGAAGGCGGGCCGCTGGCGGTCGCGCAGGCGTTGGGCCAGCTTGGTGAGGAACGCTCGTATTACAAGCAGCAGGCCGAGAAGATCGCCAAAGAGCGCGATCTGCTGCTATCCGAACGGCGCAAGCTGGAGGACAAGCTCGAACGCGAGGCGGAACGCGAAGCCAAGATCAGCGCGCTGGAGGCGGACCTGCGGCGTCTGGCGGCAGACCGCGAGGCGCTCACCTCGCAGCGCGACTCGCTGCGCGCCGAACGGGACGAGCTGGTCAAGCGGCGCGAGCAGTGGTACGACGAGCGCGCGCGCCTGATCGCGGAGGCGACGGTCTTGCAGGGCGAGATGGAGGATTTGCTCTTCGAACTCAACCAGGCCAACGCGGAGAAACAGCAGCTCAGCGGCGACCTGCACGCTCTGCAGGCGGAGCGCTCGCGGCTGGAGGCGGAAAAGACCGCGCTCAAGACCGAGCGTGACCAGTTGCTCGCGCGTGCCGAAGGCGACCGCGAGCGGCTGGCGCAGCTTGGCGCGGACGGCGTCGGCGCGCTGCAGGAGATGATCGAAACGCTGACGGAGGAACGCGAACAGCTTGCCAACGAGCTTGAGCAGGCCCGGCAGGAACTCGTGCGGCTCGAACACCAGCCGCGCGCGGCCAGCAGCACGCCACGCGCACCGTCCGGGATGCCGGACAATGCCGATGTGGTCATGTCGATCGCGCAGGAACTCCGCACCCCGATGAGTTCGGTCATGGGCTACACCGAACTGTTGCTCAGCGAATCGGCGGGGATTCTTGGCGCGTTGCAGCGGCAATTCTTGCAGCGCGTGCAGGCGAACATCGACCGGCTGGCGACCCTGGTCAACGACCTGGTGCAGGTCACGCGGCTGGACTCCGAAGCCTTTGAACTGCAGCCGGTGACGGTTGACTTGATGGACGTGATCGAGGATTCGATCACGGCGGCGGGCAGCCAGTTCCGCGAGAAAGACATCACGCTGCACATGAACCTGGCCGATTCGCTGCCCCGGTTGCGTGCCGACCGCGACGCGATGCAGCAGGTGATCATGCAACTGCTCTCCAACGCGTTTCTGGCTTCTCCGTCTGGCGGCGAGGTGATCATCAGCGCGCAGACCGTGCCGGACTTCATCCCCCCCACAGGGCGCGACGAACCGCAGCCGGAGCCGGTCGACGTGGTGCGGGTGTCGGTCACCGACCAGGGTGGGGGCGTGCCGCCGGAGGACCAGCCGCGCGTCTTCGGGCGGTTGTACCGCGCGGATAACCCGCTGATCGAAGGGCTGGGCGATACCGGGGTTGGCCTGTCGATTGCCAAAGCGCTGGTTGAAGCGCACGACGGGACGATTTGGTTAGAGAGCACGCCTGGCGTGGGCAGCACCTTCCACTTCATCATTCCCCTGACGCCGGAACGCGCAATACTGGAGGAATCATGAGCACAAATCGCCGCCGGGACCGCAGCAATGAAGTGATCGTTGCGATCGCCGTGGTCGGGACGCTGGCGGTCGCGCTGACGTTTGGGATCATCCTGACGTTGAGTTCGACGGTAGACGACGAGGAAGAAAGCCAGACGCAGACCGCCGCCGCATTGGTCGAGGTGATTGCAACCGCGACGGACACGGTCGAGCCGACGGACACGCCGGAACCGACCGCGACGGACACGCCCGAACCGACGGACACGC
>CAYRNY010000037.1:0-4299 GCA_964425755.1 uncultured Anaerolineaceae bacterium | reverse complement strand
GCGCTTCGAAAACTCAAAGCGCCGTTTGTTGAATCTATTGGTTGTTTGAAAACCCAGCAACTTGGAACGGGAATTTTCAAATAACGAATTTGCCGCAGGCAAATTAAGTGTAGATTCTGGGGGCGGCGTGTGTCAAGGGGTGAAAAACAGCGTCGCACATTTTTGTAGTTGTGAAGTGGGGGAGGTGAGCAATATAGCAAACGTCAAAGACAACAGCGACAGCAAACAGGTCCGTGCCGGAAGCCGCACGTATTTCATTGACGTCGAGACGAGCAAGGAAGGCCAGCGGTATTTGAAGATCACGGAGAGCCGGTTCAAGGGCGAGGACAAGGAGCGCGAACGCGCCACGATCATCGTCTTTCCGGAAAAAGCCGCCGAACTGGTTGACGCCATCGCCGCGATGGTCAAACGGCTCTAGCACGGCGTCCAACCGTTCGTTTTCATCGTCAGAGACTGTGGTTTTGCCTGTGGTAACCGGTAACCACACCCTCAGACGGTGGCTTTGGCCCGCGACGATGCGCGTTTCTGCCGCTTGGCTCAGGCAGGGAATGGCGCGCCACCGGACGCATTTCCGCCCGAAAGATCGGGGCAAATGCGCCAGTTCTGCCCCACCCCCACCATCGGCAAGCGGCCCCCCGCCGGTCTTCTGCATATCCGCCGCAAGGGGCTGCATTTGAAGCCCGACCGCCCCTCTCGGCGTCCCTCGCGCCGTGTCCCCCCGCTGCGCGGCGCGCCACATGGCAGCTCAGACCCCGTGTCTGTGTGCCCACAGCCCCGGTCGCACGCCGGTGCTGACGTCGCTAACGCTCGCCAGCCCGCGGCTCGAGTGGGGCGGTCGGTCTTGCAGACCGACGGGGGTTGCGCGGCACGCCGCGCGGCGGAGATTGGGATGGATTGTGAGTTGCGCGGGACGATGGTCATGTTCTCGTGCGGGCATGGCGGATGCGGGCGACTTCTACGAGGATTGAGTGTTATGCTGAGACAAGATGGGTGAGCAGAGCAAACGCCGCCGCGACCAACGCGATCCCCACCCGCCGCCGGTGGTGCTGACCGAGCGCGACAAAGCGATCATCTGGACGGTGTATCGCTACCGCGTGCTGCGGCAGGACCAGCTACAGGCGCTGTTTTTCGGCTCGCGTTCGGCGGCCCAGCGCCGGTTAGCGCTGCTGTACCATCACGGGTTTCTGGCGCGCGAGTTCCTGCTGGTGCGCCCGGGGGTTATGAACAGCCCGACGCTGTACCTGCTGGACCGGCGTGGCGAAGAGCTGCTGCGCGCCGAACTGGGCGTGGACGATATCGACTGGACCAGCAGTCACAGCCGCGTCAGCAGCGACTTTCTGGAACACGCGCTGGCGATCAACGATGTGCGCGTGGCGGTGACGCTGGCGTGCAGGCAGCAGCCGGTAAGGCTGCTGGACTGGCACTCCGAGACGCAGATCAAGCAGGACTACGACCGCGTGCCGGTCAAGTCGGCGCGCGGGCACACGCGCAATGTGGCGGTAGTGCCGGACAGCTACTTCGCGCTGGAGACGCCGCACGGCAAGACGCACTTCTTCCTGGAGCTGGACCGCGGCACGATGACGACGCGGCGCTTTCGCGGCAAGGTCGAGGCGTACCTGGCGTACTATCACAGCGGCGGGTACCAGCGGCGTTACGGCGCACAAAGCCTGCGTGTGCTGACGGTGACCTTGAGCGAGCGGCGGCTGGCAAACCTCAAGGCGGTGACCGAGGAAGCAGGTGGCGCGGTGTGGTTCTGGTTCGCGGTGCTGGATGATCTGACGCCCACAAGCGTGTTGAGCGAACCGGTGTGGCAGGTGGCGGGACAGACAGGCCGCGCACCGTTAATCGCTCCCGCGCCGTGAGCCGTTTTGAGGGTTGAGCGACAGAGCACGGTTTGCTATCGTGAAGGCATGCCCCGTCTGCCCTGGCGACGCGCGTCACGTCGCGACAGCTTGGTTCTGGGCCGCACCGGCCCGTTCTTCTTTTCGGCGGCTTATCGCGTGCCGGAACACGCGCGCAGCACGCACATGTACGTGATCGGCATCACCGGCAAGGGCAAGTCCAAGCTGCTGGAATCGTGCCTGTACCAGGACATCCGCGCCGGGCGCGGCTGCGTGCTGATCGACCCGCACGGCGACCTGACCGAGGACCTGCTGCGCTACTGCCTGAGCCAGGGCGTGCTCAGCGCAGACAACGCCGCGCGTGTGATCTACTTCGAGCCGACACGCCAGGACTTCATCATCCCCTTCAACGTGCTGGCGAGCGACGATGATCCCTACGCGATTGCGCAGCGTGTGGTCGAAGCGTTCCGCCGCACCTGGCCGGACAGCCTGCGCGAAGCGCCGCACTTCTCCAACGTCGCCACCGCCGCATTGATCACCCTGGTCGAGAACAAGTTGACCCTGATCGACATGCACCGGCTGCTGGTGGATGATGACTGGCGCGAGGCGTTGCTGGCGCGGGTACGCAATCCGGAAGTGGTGGGCTTCTTCCGCGAGCGCTACGCCAAGTGGGGGCGCGACGCGCCGGTGATGCGCGAGAGCACACTCAACAAGGTGGCGGCGTTCACCTTCAACCCCTACCTGCGCGTGGTGCTGGGGCAGCGCGAGAACCGGCTCGACCTGCGGCGGGTCATGGACGAAGGCAAAGTGCTGCTGGTGGACCTGGGGCGCTGCGATGGCGAGACGCGGCGCTTGCTCGGCTCGCTGCTGGTGACGGGGCTAGAGCAGGCAGCCGCCAGCCGCCAGGACGTGCCGCGCGAGCAGCGGCGCGCGTGTTACGCCTACATCGATGAGTTCCAGGACTTCGCGGCCAACCCCGGCTCGGTCAAGAGCCTGGCGCAGATTCTGTCCGAGTGCCGCAAGTTCGGGCTGCACCTGACGCTGGCGCACCAGAACCTGAGCCAGTTGAACGAGCGCATGATCGGGGCGATTGGCAACATCCAGACGCGCGTGATCTTCGGGCTGGCGCGGCGCGACGCGGAATGGTTCGCCCACGAGGTCGGGCGCGTGGACACGCAAGCCGTGAAGCGCGATGCGCAGACTGAGGTGCAGCACCCGGTGTTCGCGCCGCTATCCGAGCAGTGGGAAGACTGGGCAGTTCAGCTCCAGGACCAGCCCGCGCGGCAGGCGCTGGTCTCCGGGCATGACGGGACGGTACGGCGCATCTGGACGCTGCCCGTGCCGCGCTACCGGGTGAGCGACGAGGATGTGTGTGAGACCTGCGCGGTGCTGGTCAAGCGGCACGGGATCTCGCACCATCAGGCCAGCGCGAATCTCGTGAGTAACGAACAGGACCAAACCCCCGCCATACCGCCGCTGTACGAGTGACGCGGTTGAGCGTGAACTGCTTATTGACGGGGCGTCACCGGCTTGCTAACGTGAATTATGAGCCCCGAAGCGCCACGCCAACACAACATGTTCACCGGCGAGTGGGACGACACGCGCACCCGCCGCCAGAAAAAGCTCGACCGCGAGCGCGCGCAACCCCAACCGCTGGAGATGTTCTCGCCGCGCGAGATCGCGCAGTTCGGCGTCAAGGCGCGCCCGCTAATGCCGCTGTCCGAGCACACCAAGCTGCTGCTGATCTCCGAAGACCCACGCACTCCCGAAGAGGTCGAGCGCGACCTCCGGCGCGAAGCGGAAGCCAACACCAAGCCGATGTTTTCCGAGCGCGGCCAAAGCAAACCGTAAACCATGTCGTGGGTCGAAAAAGGCGCACCAACACCCTTTGGCGGGCAGCCCATCCAGGGGCTGTTTTATCTGGATGGCGACGTACTGGCGCGGCGGGTCGGCAAGGACTGGACCGCCGGGCAGAAGTACCCCATGCTGGCGTTTCCGTCCGGCGTGGAATGCATGCTGTGGGAGCCGGGGGAGCCGGCGCAGGTGGGGATCGTGCACATCTTCGGTGAGCTTGATTTGCCGCTGGTGGACACACCCGAAGACGCCTTCGAGCAGGCCAACGACATCGCCGAGCAGTGCGGGTATCTGGCGCGGCGGGTGGGGGAGGACAGGCTCGAGGTCTGGGGGCATGACGAGGACGAGCACTTTGTGATCGCCTACGACCGCGAGCAGGGACGCATGGCCGACGTGATGCCGGTCAAGGACGAGACGCGCTTTCCGCCGGCCATGCCGCTGCTGACCAACGACATCCGCGCGCGGCTACCGGAGCTGTACGCCAACGAGGAGTTGGGGCTGGAGGCGCGGGCACAGGTCAAGTTCTTCACGCCGGACGCGGGCTGGACGTGGTAGTGCGCCTGTAAACGGCAGTAGTAATCGTCACTCAGTGACCGTGAGGAGT
>CAYRNY010000036.1:0-5640 GCA_964425755.1 uncultured Anaerolineaceae bacterium | reverse complement strand
GCGTTCACTCTGTTGAACCAGCCTTCAATTCATCCTAATTGACGAAGGTATTGAAGCGTATTCACCATTTTCATCAAAGTATATGGGGTCATCTATAGGTCTTGGTGATGCACCTCGCTTGACTTGCGATAACATCTTGACACGTGTTGACTCCCAATGAGCCGGGATCTCCCCCAGCCACGTGATCCCCGAATCGCGCATCGGCACGGACGGATCAAGCCCTTTGGTGACGGCATGACTGATCAGCGCGGACCGCTGCTCCCGGAGCAGGTCGATCAGGCGCTGCTTCTTGGCGATCAGGGCGTCGATCTTCGCGGTCTCGCGGTCGAGGAACGCGGCGATAGCGCGTTGTTCGGAGAGGGGTGGGACTGGTGTAGGAATAATAGCCAAGTCACTCAAATATATTCCACCCTGTGCACTTTGTTTTGAGTTGACGGTCAGATATTTTTGGAAATACGAGGCTTGAGACAAGTAGAAGTAGTACCTTACCGAGTGCTCAGGGTGAAAGCGTAAAACAGCCACACTGCGTTGAAATGCCACAGGCTCAGACCAGTCAAAAATAGCTGCACGTCCAATTGTGCCAACAATGGTTAAAAGCAAATCACCGTGCTTGAGGTATCCATTTCGATTAATCTCTTCGAAATCTTCATAGGAGATTAGGCTTTCATTGTCTGTAACGAGTAGATTTCCATCAATAACGTTTTTTGCGCTAAGTAGTGGCACACCTTCAACTACTCGCGCAAAAGTACCGTGTGTGCCGTCTTTAAGCGAGATTAGTAGCCACTTCAGAGAAGTTCGCTTCCAATGTAAAGGAATCTCCCCCAACCACTCAACGCCGGAGTCCTTGTACTCCGGGTATGGCTGCCAGCGGCTCTCGACCGGCTCCAGTACGTCAACATCCGGCAGCGCGTCGGCGGGTTGGTGCGTGGCGTGGTGTCTAGCTGTCATGGCGGGCCATCCTGTCTGACGATCATTTGTGTATCAAATTCGGTACACAACGCATTTTGTTGATGAAAACAAGCGCCTTTTTCATACGCAACTAATGCGGAATGTAGGGCTTCACGCGGTCACCTCGCGCAGCATATCGATGATCTCTTTTTCGAGCTTGCGGATGTCCGCTTCGATTTCCTCCAGCGGGCGCGGCGGCTCGTAGACGTAGAAGTAGCGGTTGAAGTTGATCTCATACCCGACTCGACCGATCTCCCCGTCGCGGTCGTCGGTGTAGCTCTCGTCGATCCAGGCATCGGGAACGTGCGGCAACACCTCGCGCGCGAAGTATTCGTGGACCGACTCGCCCAGCGGCACGTTTTCGTAGTCGCGCAGGTCGGGGTCCGGTTCGGGGCGGCCCATGCCGTCCACGCAGATCGCGGCGTTCTCGTCGCGCTCGCCCAACGCGCTGTAGATCGCGTTGCGCAGCGACTTTGTCAGCTTGATCCCGGCATCCTTTGCGGCCCGGTCAAGCGCTTTGTCAAACAGCTTGCGATCCGTGTAGAGATCGTCCCCAATGGCGCGCAGCATGGCGATGATCGCTTCCTGCTGCTGACGGCCCTCGGCTTCCTCGCGTGCTTTGGCGTCCTTGTCCTTCTTGCGGCTCCTGGCGAGGTTTTCGAACGTGCGCTCGTCCCACAGCCGCGCGATGCGTTCTTCGCCGGCCTGGAAGTTCAGCCGCAGCGGGCGCTCCACGCGAACCTTGCGGTAGCCAAAGGCGGTGGTAGCGAAGATTTTGGAGTGCTCGTTCTCTTCGAAGGCCTCATAAAGCCGGCGGATCCGCGCGATGTGCTCTGGCGAGATCTCGCGCCGTTTGTCGCCCAGGCTCTTACGCATGGGCACCCAGAAGGACGTTGCATCGATGAGCTTGACCTTGCCCTTGCGGTGTTCCGGCTTGACGTTGCTGAGAACCCACACGTAGGTGGCGATTCCGGTGTTGTAGAAAAGCTGCTCGGGCAGCGCCACGATCGCTTCGAGCCAGTCGTTTTCCAGAATCCAGCGCCGGATCTCGCTCTCGCCGCTGCCCGCATCACCGGTGAACAGCGGCGAGCCGTTCATCACGATGGCAACGCGGCTGCCGTTTTCTTCGGGTGGGTTCATGCGGTTGAGCATGTGCTGCAGAAAGAGCAATTGGCCGTCGCTGATACGCGGCGTGCCTGCACCGAAGCGCCCCAGATGACCTTTCTTGGCTTCGCTCTCAACGGCTTTTTTGTCCATCTTCCAGTCTTTGCCGTAGGGCGGATTGGCGAGCAGGTAATCAAAGCGCTTGTCGGCGTGCTGGTCGTTGCTCAGTGTGCTGCCGTAAGCGATGTTCTCGGCGTCCGATCCATCGGGACTCTTGATGTAGAGGTCGGATTTGCAGAGCGCGAACGTTTCCGGATTCACTTCCTGGCCGAAAAGGTGAACCGAGGCTTTCGGGTTCTCCTCCATGATCCGCTCTTTGGCGATGGTGAGCATCCCGCCGGAGCCGCAGCATGGATCGTATACCGTCTGGACGATGCCCGGCTGTTCAAGCTGGTGTCGTTTGCCGTTGATCAACATGAGCTCAACCATCAGCCGGATCACTTCGCGCGGCGTGAAGTGTTCGCCGGGATTTTCGTTCAGCGCCTCGTTGAAGCGGCGGATCAGCTCCTCGAAGATGTAGCCCATCTCGATGTTTGAGACGCGGTCCGGGTGCAGGTCGATCTCGGTGAAGCGTTGCATCACCAGGAACAGCAACCCGGCATCGTCGAGTTTGTCGATCGTGTTGTGAAAGTCGAACTTCTCCAACACCTCGCGCATGTTGGGGCTGAAGCTGTTGATGTAGCGTTTCAGGTTGTCCGCGAGGTGGGGCGCATCGTCCAGCAGGCGATGGAAGTCGTATTTCGAGGTGTTGTAGAAAGCGTATCCGGACGCGCGGCGCAGTTGCGGATCGGGGTTGTCGAGCTTGCCCTTGTATTGATTGTATACCTGGAGCACCTTCGGCTTTGTCGGGGCAAGCACGCTATCGATACGGCGCAGCACGGTGAACGGCAGGATCACGTCCTGATACTTGCCGCGCTTGAACACATCACGGATCAGGTCCGCCACCGACCACAGGAAGTTCGCCTTCTCACTGAAGTTGTTCACGATCCCCCCGGAAAGCGTGTAATATTGGACTTACGGAAAAGGTATAGCCGGGCGTTGTTACAGCCCGTATGTGCTAGTATACTCCGATAGGCGGATTCTCGTAAATGAAATCAGTGTGAATTTATCCGGTGCTCGCCGTTGTCGCGATAGCGTACAATGTAAGCACCAATGGCGAGACCAGAGCGCCCGCGCCACCCCGAGCTAGATCGCTCATTGGCGCGCGCGTACGGCGCAACCTTCATCAGCCGCTACGACATCTACCCGGCCCAGCGCCCGGATGGCCGGTACGTCGCCATCAAAAGAACCCTCTCGACAGACCTCATCGCCGCGCACCTGCAGGGCTTCGTCACGCTCGGCGCGTACGCGCTGGACCGCGCGGACC
The DNA here is from genome assembly GCA_964425755.1 of uncultured Anaerolineaceae bacterium. Taxonomy (GTDB): domain Bacteria; phylum Chloroflexota; class Anaerolineae; order Aggregatilineales; family Aggregatilineaceae; genus CAYRNY01. The sequence goes on along the minus strand of CAYRNY010000036.1, from coordinate 2,162 downwards.
GCGCGCGGTGGGTCTGCCTGGACGCGGATACGGATGCCCAGTGGCAGGGCTTACTGGCGTTGGGTGACTTGTTGACAGAACACGAAGTCGCGCCATACCTGGAACGCTCCCGGCGCGGCGGGCACCTGTGGCTGTTCTTCACGGACCCGCTGCCCGGTGCGGATGCACGCCGCTTTGGCCACCAATTGCTGCGCGATCACGAGCTTGACGACATCGAGCTGTTTCCCAAACAAGACACGCTCACGACCGGACCCGGTTCGCTGGTGCGGCTGCCGTTGGGCGTCCACCGCAAGACCGGACGCCGCTATCACTTCATCCACCCGGATGGCTCCCCCATCGCCCCGACCATCCGCGCGCAGATCCAGATGCTGGCCCACCCTCAGACCGTGCCCCCGCCGTTTGTCCACGCGGTGCTGCTGCGTGCGCCAGATGACACACAACGCGTAGCCGATCCCGTGCACTCCCCCACCGGCAAAGGTCGCGGCGAGACGCTGTCCGCGCGCATCAAGGACCGTATCACGGTGTACGACTTCGTGAGCCGGTACGTGGCGCTCAACGAACGCGGCCAGGGGCTGTGCCCGTTCCACGACGACCACCACGCGAGCTTCAGCGTCGACCGCTCGCAAAACTACTGGCATTGCTTCGCCGGGTGCGGGGGCGGGTCGGTGGTGGATTTCTGGCGCAAGTGGCGCGAGACACACGGCCAAGACCCGGACTTCAGCGCCACGATCAAAGACCTGGCACAGATGCTCTTCTGACGCCACCAGCGCGACGCTAACGCTTATGCCGGCCCGAAAACGATATTGACCACTACCCCCGCACTGCCCCGCCGCCAAAATCTGCTTATTGACAACGCCCCCGGCGGTATGGTTAAACTACGGAAACGGTCCCTACCGTGTCCCAACTATGACCCATAACCGCAAAAACAAGACCAACGGCCAGGCGCTGATCAAGTTCCGCGCGCCGGACGAGCTCAAGCGCGCGATCCAGGAACTGGCCGACGAGCGCCACATCGCGCTGTCGGCGTTGCTGCGCCTGATCATCGTCGAATACGTCAAACGTCACAAACCAACATGATCATCTCAGTTGCCAACCAAAAAGGAGGTGTCGCCAAGAGCACCACCGCGATCAACCTGGCGGCGGGGCTGGCGCGGAAAGGCTACAAGGTGCTGCTGATCGACATCGACCCGCAGGCCAACACCACGCGCGTGTTCATCCACCCCGACGTCGAACTCAAGCCGGAAAAGACGCTCTACAACGTGATCCTCAACTTCTCGCCGCTGGCGGCTGCCGTGCGCGAGACGCGTTTTGACAACCTGCACGTCGTGCCCTCGCACATCCGCCTGTCGAGCGCGGATCTCGAGCTGGCACAGGCGTTTGACAACCGTAGCGAGCGGCTCAAACGCGCGCTGGAAAAGTTCAAGGACCAGTACGACCACATCATCATCGACAATCCCCCGGCGCTGGGATTGCTGACGATCAACTCGTTTGTGGCCAGCGACCGCATCCTGATCCCGGTCTCGACGGGCTTTTTCGCGCTGTCGGGGCTGGTGCAACTGCAGGAGACGATGGCGATGGTCAAGCAGACACAGCTTAACCCCGACCTCGATATCCTGGGCGTGCTGTGTACGTTCACCGAGCGCACCAACGTGTCGCGCGACGTCGAACGCCAGCTGCGCGTGTACTTCGGTGACAAGGTGTTCAAGACCACGATCCCCAAGAACGTCAGCCTGGAGGAAGCGCACTCGAACTACACGCACGTTTTTGATTACGCGCCCAACAGCAGCGGCGCGCGGGCGTACAAGGCGCTGGTCAAGGAGGTGGTGGCGCGATGAGCAAAGGCGGCCTGGCCGACAGCCCATTTTTCCACCTGTCAAAGCCACCCGCGAATCCTGTGGAGGCTCCCCCACCGCCTGAGCGTGACGCGAAAGTCGAAGTCAAGCCACCGGCGCAACAAAAAGCCGCTTCGGCGAAACCATCGTCCCCTGCATCGACCAAGTCTCCGCGCAAGACCAACAAAAAACACAAACAACCACGCGGGCGCGACACCACGGTAGCACGGGACCATGACACCGTGGTATCACGGTATCACGATACCCTGGTGGAGTTGATCCGCGCCGCGGTCAAGCAGTTCGGCAAAGAAGCCGCCACGCACCGCTTCA
>CAYRNY010000035.1:0-6075 GCA_964425755.1 uncultured Anaerolineaceae bacterium | reverse complement strand
TTAGCCATACGACTGATTATACATCAGGCGATTTCTTTTCGTTTTATCCATTAGTTATTATGGACCCCAAGATGACCGATTCGCCATCCTTGTTACCCACCGGCCAGCGTCGCATCGACCACATGGAGATGCGCGGGATTGTGAAGCAGTTTCCCGGCGTGCTGGCGGCTGACCATATCGACTTCGATGTGCGTGCGGGCGAAGTGCACGCGTTGCTCGGTGAGAACGGCGCGGGCAAGAGCACGCTGATGAAGATCCTGTACGGGCTGTACAAAGCTGACGAAGGCGATATCCTGATCAACGGTGAGCCGGTGTCGATCCGTTCGCCTTCGGACGCGATCGCGCTGGGCATCGGCATGATCCACCAGCACTTTATGCTCGTTCCGACGCTGACGGTGGCGGAAAACGTCGCGCTGGGGATGAAGTCCTCGCGCGAGCCGCTGCTCGACCTGGAAGCCGTCTCCGACCGGATCAACGACCTGGCGAAGATCTACGGGCTGTATGTCAATCCGTCGATGCCGGTATGGCAACTGGCAGTTGGCGAGCGCCAGCGCGTCGAGATCATCAAGGCGTTGTATCGCGGTGCGGCGCTGCTGATCCTGGACGAACCGACCGCTGTGCTCACGCCGCAGGAAGTGGACGACCTGTTCAACACGTTGCGCCAGATGGTTGCAGATGGGCACGCGCTGATCTTCATTTCGCACAAATTGCACGAGGTGCTGGCGATCAGCGACCGGATCAGCGTGCTGCGTGATGGGCGGCACGTCGGGACGGTTCCCGCCAGCGAGGCGACCAAGCAGTCGCTGGCGCGGATGATGGTGGGGCGCGAGGTCTTCTTACGCTACGAGCACCCGCCTGTTGGGATCGGTGAGGTCCGGCTGCGGGCGGAGAATCTTCACGCCCAGAGTGATCGCGAGACTGAGGCGTTGCGCGGCGTGACGTTAGAAGTGCGATCCGGCGAGATTCTGGGGCTGGCGGGCGTGTCGGGAAACGGGCAGCGCGAGCTGGCCGAGGTGTTGTTTGGGCTGCGTCCGGCGACCGGTGGCAGGGTTATCCTCGACGGGCAAGACGTGACCGGATGCAACCCGTCTGTGTTGAACCGCAAGGGCATGTCATACATACCCGAAGAGCGCATGGTGGACGGTGTGATCAGAGATTTCACGGTGGCGGAAAACCTGGTGCTGCAAGATCACGGCCTGCCACATTATTCTGCGAGCATTTTCATGAAGCCGCGCGCGATCGCGCAACGTTGCGCCAGATTGATCCGCGACTTTGATATTCGCACGCCTAACCAGGAAACACCGGTCAAGAGCCTGTCGGGGGGTAACATTCAAAAGCTCGTGTTGGCGCGCGAGTTGGGGCGCGAGCCGCGCGTTTTGATCGCAGCCCAGCCGACGCGCGGCGTCGATATTGGCGCGACGGAGTACATTCACCGGTGCTTGCTGGAAGAACGAGGGAAAGGAACGGCGGTATTGTTGATCTCCGAGGACCTGGACGAAATTCTCGCACTGGCCGATCGTATTGCCGTGATCTATGAGGGCGAGATCGTCGGAGTCGTCGATCGCGCCGATGCGGATGTCGAGATGTTGGGGCTGATGATGGCCGGGGTTAAGCAGCAAGATGCCGCAGCGAAGGAGGAGTCATGAGCGAGCGACGACAGGCGATCATTGTCACCGGCGCGTCACGTGGACTCGGCGCGGCAACGGCGCGAATCCTCGCGTCGATGGGCGCGCAAGTGGTGCTTGCCGCGCGGTCGGCGGAACCGCTGGACGCGTTGGCCGAGACGATTCGCGCCGGCGGCGGGGACGCGATCACCCTGGCAGGCGATATTACCGATGCGGTTGTATCAAAGCGTCTGGTCAATGCGGCCCTGGAGCGCTTCGGACGCCTGGATGCGATCGTGAACAACGCCGGGGTCCTCAAACCGCTGGCGCGCCTGGCAGACGCCGATCCTGATGCATGGCGGCGCGCGCTGGATGTCAACGTGATCGGTCCGCTGCTGCTGACGCGCACGGCGTTGCCTTATCTGCGCGAGACACGGGGACGCGTGATCAGCGTCTCTAGCGGCGCGGCGGTAAAACCCACCACCGGATGGGGCGCGTATTGCGTCTCAAAAGCGGCGCTCAACCACTTTAACACAGTGCTAGCACACGAGGAACCGGACATCACCGCGATCGCGCTGCGTCCCGGCAAGGTCGATACGATGATGCAGGGGTTGATCCGTGACGCGGGCGCGCGAGCAATGGACAACGATCGCTACGCGTACTTTGTCGAGGCGCACGAGCAGGGAGAACTGCTCCCGCCGGAGAAACCGGGCCGCGCGCTGGCGCTGCTCGCCCTGCACGCCGATCCGGCCTGGAGTGGTGAGTTCATGAGTTGGGATGATGAACGCATCACCACCTTGGAGAGCGCCTGACACACCTGCCGGCGTGTGTGGTTAAACGGAAAGAAAACCGCATGGGGGCTTGCGCTGTGCCCATGCGGTTCTTATGTCAAAGCGTAAGCGGGTTTCTGCCGTGTAGATTTAGTCCTCGCCGGAGGTTCCCTGCTCCTGGTTAGGGTTGGTCGCCAACTCCAGGCAGGTGAGGGAATGAACCGGGATCACGGCGAAGGTCTCGTTTTGGTAGACGTGCTCTCCGCCGATATCCCATTCGTTAAACACCACCGCGTAATCCAGTTCGTAGATCGTTGACAGGCTGCATAACCGGTCCTCCGTCATGGGCTCGAAGGCAAAATCGTCCTCGTCAAAGCCCATGTCGTACATGCGCTGGCGCCATTCGATCGCCCACCCGTTGTGGAAGATACCGACCGTGCCATCTTTCCAGTTGCCCAGGCTTGAGCGCTTCGTCACCACGCGGAAGCCGTCCAGTGTCGGCGGGGTGTAGAAATACGCATCCTGGGCGGTGTTTTGTTCGATCCACTCCAGCGTCGCTTCCCAGTCGGCTGTCGTTTTTAGCTGCTCGTCCGGCACGTTGCTATCGATGAAGGCGGGAATCGAAAAGAAGATGATCGTCACGCCGAACCAGCCCAGTACCGGGCGTGATTGCGCGCTGTTCAGGCGGCTTTCGGAGCCGTCGCGCAGCCAGCGCCAGGCACTCCACACCACGCCTGCCGTTGCCAGCGCGACGATCGCGCCGACCCAAAGCGGGTAGCGTTCGTGCCAGACGGTATCCAGGTCAATCGCCAGCGGGTACGGGGTGGGCTGCGACGGCGGCAGCAGTTCGATCAGCCAGCGCGGCACGGCGAACAACGTGATCAGCAGGAACGCCAGCGCAATCTGCTGCCCGTCGCGCGACGTAAGCTGTCTGTAAACCATGTTCGCGAAGTAAAACAGCACCAGCAGATTGATCAGCCACGTGCTGCGGATCAACTGCAGCTCGATAATGAACTCCAGCGGGATGATTTCGGAAAATACGGCACCGATCACACTCAGCAAGCCGATCCCCAGCATCATCGCGACGACCTGCCGGTGATAGGCCGGTTTGCCATAGCGCAGCGAAAAACCCCAAAACGCGAGCACGGCGAAGAAACCGATCCACAACCAGACTGACATTTCCAGCGGGAAGACCGCGTACCACAGCCGCAGCCGGATGATGTCGACAAAATCGTCCAGTGCAGCTTCGCTCAGCGGCAACGAAAAACGCCAGACCAGGATCGGCAGCGCCGCGATGCCCATCAGCAGCGGGAAGCGCAGCAGCTTGAGCGACCATTGGCGCGGCTGGCTGAGCAGCGCGAACACACACATCACCGCCACAAAGGTGGCCGTCATCGCATTGATGTTTGTGGCAATTCCGAGCAGCAGCCCGGCCCAACCGTAGCGCTTGCGGAAAAACAAGACCAGCGCCCACATTTCGATCGCAATGGAGAAGGTGGTATGTGTGACGAACGGTGAGTGAATGAAGTCCCCGCCCGGATTGGGGAAGTAGGCCAGCCACAACACGGCAGCAACCAGCCCGACCTCGCGGCGGCGAAACAGCGTTGTGCCCAGCGCATAGACCGCGGTGATCGTGCTGGCGATCGATACCGCGTACAACGCGGCCATCAGCATGTCCAGCGGGATCACGCGCGAAAGATAGCCCAGGATCGGATAGAACAACGTCACGTAGGTATCGCGCGCTTCCAGCAGAAAGTCCGATGCGAAGAGTGACCCGTCCGCATAGGAATAGATGATCGGTATTTGGATTGATTGGTCGTGGAAATTATTCAACCGACCGTGTGAGAATCCCTGGACGGCGACAATCGTCACGAAGATCACCAGTGCCAGGAACAGCGAGATTGGCCGGTACGGATCGCGTAGATATTTCATCAAGCCCTGAAACACACTTAGCCGTCCTTTTCCGACGAATTCATTGGCGTGGCGCTTCGCCACGGTTGGCGTGCGCCGCGTTGCCTGCTGTGCTGGATGGCGATTCGCGACCGATCGGGTTGGCCGGCAAGCATTGTAGCGCTCGTGATTCCCATCCAGCGATTCCGGCCAATGATATTCACTGATCCTGGTCTACGTCAAGAGAATATCCGGCTGGTTCGGCCCTGGTCGCCTAACGGGGCGACAGCGCGACGTGCAAACCGCGCCCCAACCGTTGCAGCGGCTGGGGCGGGAGCGTTGTTATACGGCAAAGCGTACGGTTTCAGGAGTGCATTTGCAGGCGCGAGTCCCAGCGTGGCGGGCGCGGGGGACGAATGACCGGCTTCGAGCGGTTGTTAAGCGCGATTGCCTCGGCATAGTAGCGCTCAAGCTGCGCCATGATCGCCGCCCAGGGCCGGCGCTCTGCGGCCTGGCGCGAGTTCTGCGCCATCCGTCGGCGCAGTTGGGGATCGTCGCGCAGAGTCTGTATGGCACGCGCGAATTCTCCGGCATCCGCCGTGCAGTGGTAGCCATTGACACCGGGCGTGATCAGGTCGGTGATGCCCCCTCTGTTGATGATCACGCCGGGCAGACCGGACGCCATCGCTTCCTGCACCACCTGCCCGAACGTTTCGGTCGGGCCAGGGAACACGAACACATCCGAACTGGCGTATGCTTTGGCCAGATCGTCACCGTACATGTACCCGGTGAACACCGTCCCGGTGCCGGCGAACAACTTCTCAAGTTCGCCGCGCACCGCGCCATCACCGACGATCGTCAGTGCCACACCCGGTAGCCGCGCGACATCCAGCAGCAGATCGATACGTTTCTCTGAGGCCAGCCGCCCGACATACAACGCGAGCAAGGCGTCGGGATCGCGCCCCTGCAGCAAGCGCTCGCGGCGGAATGACTCCGACCAGTGACGGGGGTTGAAGCGGTCCAGGTCAACCCCCCGGCCCCAGATGCGCAAGCGTTTGAAATCGTGCTGCTGGAGCTGTTTGAGCGTGTAACTCGACGGGACCAGGGTCAGGTGGCAGCCATTGTGTATATAGCGCAGCCAGTTTTGTAACGGCGACTCGAGGAAGTCAAACCCGTAATACTGCATGTAGCCGGGCAGGTCGGTCTGGTAATTGGCGATGACCGGGATGTAACGCCGCCGGGCTTCCCACATCCCGGTGACGGACATTACCGCCGGGCTGAACAGGTGAATCAGGTCAGGCTTGAACTTCTCAAGATAACGCGCGATCGAGAACGTGGGCAGCGCCACGCGGGTTTCGGGCGCGAACGGCAGCCCCAGCGAAGGTAACGGCACGACCTGGCTGGGGCCAACATGTGACGGGGCGATATCCGGTGCAAACACCATGACTTCACGTCCGGTTTTCTGCAGATACCGCAGCGTCAGGTAAGCCGATTTCGCCACGCCGTCGACCTTCGGGAAGAACGACTCGGTCAGGATCGCCACACGCCGCACGGAGGACAACGCTACCTCGCCGGCGCCGGGCAATAGCTCTGCCTCATTCCCGAAGACCTGATCGATTTCCGACGGATCCAGTTGGGTAAGTGCTTGGAACAGCCGGTTTGTATTCATAATGACCTCTTCGTCAATCTGCGGCACTGATCCGTATGATGGACAGGGTATAATGATGATGTCAGCAAGGCTGAGAACACACCAACGTTACTGAAGTTATGCACTTTTAGGCAGCCAAGGTTTCATAGATCGTTTCCAGGTC
>CAYRNY010000034.1:0-8608 GCA_964425755.1 uncultured Anaerolineaceae bacterium | reverse complement strand
GACAAACCTATCGTAGCCCTAGAGCGTCTTTCATTCAAAACTGCATAACTTCAGAGACTCATTATAATATTCTACAAGTCCAACTAGTGTGAAGTGGGCAAGATTCTCTTTTACGCGCTCAAGATTTGTCTCAGAGCCCCCACATAAACACCAAGTTTGAAAATTGGGCACAAAATAGTCTTGTTTGGCCGTAATCCTTAACCACTCCTCAAACGAACGTTGAGAAGGATGGGAAGGAGAATTACTATTAAGTTTTCGTTCATGTCTGTACCATGAAAGGGCACGATCAATTGGATGCCTCAAAAACGTGACATAATGGTAGTCTATTGTTTTCCCTGTGTTCAGTACTGATGGCGATGGTAATGGATACGAAAAAGCATGAGAGGATAGGCTCAATGCTTTTTCATAATGTGCGTCCACAATTCCCTGCAAGGCATAATCTGAAAAGTAAAAACCATGTCTATTTTCACCATACACACGCACTGCTCGCGGCCCAAAATTATTCTTCAGGATGTTATTAAACGTTGTTCCACCAGCTTTTACTAGATGAAAAAAGATGATCATGGCTACAGCATGTCCCGTAAACTAAACGAAAGAAAGAGGTTAAAAGGTTTCAAGATGCCATGTGTGGTCCACCAAAACCGGGCCATTTCGATTACCTTTCGGTGATTTTCCGGTTCCAAAAAAATCACCGTGTTTCACGTCAATTTCCACAGCGTTCTCAATATAATCTGTAATAGAGTTATTTGTTCTACTTCCCAGGCCAATACGATAGATACCAGGGGCAAGAGGTAAACGGGGTATTTCACACACGACCTTACCTTTAGGGGGCAATGTTTCAAAGGTCTGCCCTCGCCATTCCGTATAAAGTGTGAGTAATCTACCCTTAAATCGATCTTCAACATGAATAGAAAAAGTTACGTTATGTAATATTTCATGGCTCAGCGCTTCGTACTCCAACTCAAAAACAGCGGGAACCCCAGACACTAAAGTAGGATTATCGTCAATACTATATGCTCGGAAGCCGATGAACTTCAACTGTCCATCTCCGGTGCGATCCTGACGATGTGACAGTGGAATATCGCTGAACAGCTGATCTAGATGTTTGAAATAGGCGCTAATCACCCTATCTGTCGAATCATTCATTATCACTGCTCCATTATCAAGCAAAATGGCTCGCCTACAGAGTCCTGATACCGCCGCCATATTATGACTCACAAACAGCACGGTGCGTCCCTCGCTCGCCACGTCGGACATCTTGCCCAGGCACTTCTTCTGGAACTCCGCATCTCCCACCGCCAGCACCTCGTCCACGACCAGGATCTCCGGCTCCAGGTGCGCCGCGACGGAGAACCCCAGCCGCAGCCGCATGCCGCTTGAGTAGTGCTTGACCGGCGTGTCGATGAAGCGCTCCACGCCCGCGAAATCGACGATCTCGTCGAACTTGCGGTCGATCTCCTGGCGCGACATGCCCAGGATCGCGCCGTTCAGGTAGATGTTCTCGCGCCCCGTCAGCTCCGGGTGAAAGCCGGTGCCGACTTCCAGCAACGACCCCACACGCCCGTACACATCCGCGTAACCCTCGGTCGGCTCGGTGATGCGTGAGAGCACCTTGAGCAGCGTGCTCTTGCCCGCCCCGTTGCGCCCGATGATGCCCACCACCTCGCCATGCTGCACCTCGAACGACACGTCCTTGAGCGCCCAGATCGTCTCGTCCAGCCCTGCCGCGCCGTACGCCTGCCCGCGCAGTAAGTTCCGCGCCCGCCTATACGGTGCGGTGAACGCATCGGTGAGCGTCTCGCGGAACGTGCGGTAGCCGTTCTGCGCCGCCCCGATGCGGTACATCTTGCCCAGTCCTTCAACCCGAATCGCTATGTTACTCATTCCCTACCCTTACACCACATCCGCGAAGGTCTTCTCCATGCGCCGGAAGTAAAACGCCCCGCTCACCAGCAACGCCAGCGCCGCCACCACCGACACCGCCAGCAGCGGTCCCGGTGCCGTGTTCGTGTCCAGCAGCGCCCAGCGAAAGCCCTCGATCACCCCGGTCATCGGGTTAAGCCCATACACTGCACGCAGTAGGTCGTTCTCGATCAGGCTGCTGGGATACGCGATCGGCGTGGCGAACATCCAGAACTGCGTCAGGAACGGGATCGTGTACTTCACGTCGCGGAACTGCACGTTCATCGCCGAGAGCCACAGCCCCGTGCCCAGCGACGTGACGAACGCCAGCAGCAGCAACAGCGGCAGCCAGATCACGTTCGCGGTCGGCGTGATGCCGTAGACCAGCATCATCCCCAGCAACACGACGAACGCCAGCACGAAGTCCACCGCCGGTGCCAGCACGCTGGAGATCGGCACCACCAGGCGCGGGAAGTAGATCTTCTTGATCAGGTTGGCGCTGCCCACCAGGCTGTTCGAGGACTGCGACAGCCCCGTGGCGAAGAACGTCCAGGGCACCAGCGCCGCGTAGCTAAAGATCGGATACGGCACGCCATCCGAGGGAATCTTCGCTAATCTGCCGAAGAACAGGCTGAACACCACCATCGTGAAGAACGGCTGGATGATCGCCCAGGCCGCGCCGAGCACGGTCTGCTTGTAGCGCACCTTGATATCGCGCCAGGTCAGGAAGTACAGCAGCTCACGGTATTCCCACAGCTCTTGCAGCTTCAGCGACACCCAGCCCTTTGACGGCTCGATGCGCAGGTGGTACTGCACCTCTGGTTGTTGTGCGTCTGTCGTAACGGTCGTATCGGATTTCGTTTCGCTAACCGCAGTCATGAATTCCCCTAAATAGGTGGTCAGACAGCTTCGTTACCCTACCACGTTGATCGGTGATTGTCTACTCAAAACGATACGTTCAGGGCGGTTATTCTTCCACCACCGGCAATTCCTCAATTGCCACGTTCGGCTTGACCAGGAAACTCGCCAGCCAGCCGGTGTAGCTTGCGCTCTGCACCTGGACCCATTCCCCGGATTCGGTGCGTCCGGTGGCAGCAAACGCGCGCGAGTTCGGCACGATATCCAAGACCGCTGCATCGGTGCTTGGCGCGGCCCGCACATTGACGCCCGCTTCGAGGGTACTCACAATGACGCGCGGTCCAGACCCGCGCACGTCAACCGGCGCTTGTGTTCTGACTGAGGGCACCAGCACGGGTCTGTCGGCTGCGCAGTCCACCGGTGGCGAGGATACCGCCGTGCGGCTGTCGGTGAGACACAGCGAGCCGATCATCGCGCCTTGTCCCGCGACACGCAGCGGCAGCCGGACCTCGATCGCGTCGCTCACGGCCATGCTGGCATCCGGGATCGGAGCGGCCAGCGCATCACCTTCAAGGACATGCGCTTCATCTTCGGTGAGCGCTACCCGCACATCAAACACCCCGTCAAACGTGTTTTCGATCCCCAACGTCAGCCGGACATCCTGGTTTGGCGGCTGGCTCAATTCGAGCAGCAGGTACAGGTAACTGTCGTCGGTAAAGGCACGCACGCTTGCAATGTCATAACGCGGCATCAAGGCGTCGTCGATCGCGTCCTCGGCTACCGGCTGGATCGCGTCCCAATCCCCTACCTCTCCGTCGATTGCTATCCATGTGTAGGTCGCTGGCAGTGCTGCCCAGTCCTCTACCGGCACGTCCAGCAGCCACGCGGCCAGACGCTCCGCCAGCAGTTGGTTTCCCAGATGCACGGGAGCACCGTTTTCGAGAATCGCCAGCCCGTATCCGTTCTCCAGCATCTCGGAGTCACCCATCACAACCACGCGCGAACCGTTGTTTGTGTTTTCTGCCAGCGCGCCGGTGAACAGGTGTCCCTGGCTGTCCGCGCCGATATTCATCTCCAGCGGCGCGTTGCCATTGAACACGCCTGCATCCGTTTCCCCATACGCGGACTCGGTATACAGCAACGGGAACGCTCGGCTATGCGGCCCAATCGGATCGACGGTCATCGTCCGCGCGCCCCACATCTGCACCGGCAGATCATACGTCGCCAGCGGTTCGAATACCGGATGCTGGACAATATTTTCGCCGTGACTCATGATATGCGCAGTGGTGTTATCGGCGAGCGACTCGACTGTGAACCACGGCTCGACCGCCAGTGTATCCTGCAGACTGATCCCGTAAACCATCGACAACAGTGTTGGCAAACCGGCCCTGGCGCGGTCGGGATTGCTGCGCACATTGCCTTCCCCGCGATAAGTGGTCAGCCCGATCGGGTCGATCGCCAGCAGCAGGTGATTGCCTCGCAGCAGATGCACCCACAGCCGGGCGACATACTGCACCGGCAACCCGGTCAGCGGGCGCACCATCACGACCACGCGGGCATCTTCGGGCAACGGCTCTTCGAGCTGCAGCCAGACCGTTCGCGCCCCCAGGCGTTGGAAGATCGCCTCAAGTTGTGTCACACCGTCCGGCCCCGGGTCCATGATCGACGCGGTGCGCAGGCGCTGGTCTTCGATAAATACCACCAGCGGTGGTGTCGTTGGCTCTTGCGCATGACTCGGCAACGCCCGCGGGACCAGAGTCACGACGAGCAGCACTATCAGAAGTGCATGGTATCGGCGCATCGTGGGCCTTTCTGGTCCGTCAGGACGACTCGCCCTCCGGCACAGGCGTAGGGGTTGGGGCGAGCGTCGGCGTACCGGTTGGCCCAGGCGTCGGGAAAGTGAAATCAGCCGTTTGCTCGGCTTCCAGCAGCCACGCGACCGCGTTGATCAGGAAGCGGATGTTGCCGGGATACAGGAACGAGGCGCTGTAAGGTGGCGAGGTTTGCAAGCCTCCGCCGTTGGTGGCAAATTCGCGATCCCCGATCAAAACGACGCGCGCGCCGGTGCCGGAATCTTGCATCGCTGCTGCCAGCACGAGCGAGCCTGGCGCAGTGTCGGCATCCTCATCATAGACCGCGTAGTCGCTCTCGAGATACGTGTTGAACTCCGTCTCACCGTAGAAGTTCGTGTCGGAGTACACCAGCGCCGTGACCTGCGCCTCACGCGGCGCTTCGTCAACTTCCAGCGACCGCGCACCGAAGAACGCCAGCCGGTCATCGAACCCCGCGCCAATGGAATGATCGGCATTTACATTTGCCGTGAAGAAATCCGTGATCAAACCGGGAATTTCAACCGCAGGCATGGGCGTAGGCGTCGGTTCGTCGCCGCGCACGCGATCAGGTGGCGGCACGACCGAGCGCAGTTCGTCGCCTTGCGTCACGACGACGTCTTCACGCCCGCGCAAGCCCATATCTTCCCACATCAGCGCGAACAATCCCCGTCCGGCTCCCAGGGCGCGGTTGCGCTCAATTTGCGGATCGGCGAGCAGAAGCAATCGCCCACCGTTCTGCAGGTACGCCCACAGCCAGGCGACCTGGTCTTCCGACAGATCGCTTGTGGGACCGGCAATGACGACCAGGTCGGCGTTGCTGGCAATGCCGTTGCGCCATTCGAGCGTGTACATCTCCGCGCCGAGCAGTTCGACCAACCCGGCAAACCGGGACAGCCCGGCATCGGTGCGATCAAAGCGGCTGGCCTCGTCCCCAGCCTCCGAGAAATAGATGTCGTACCCTTCAAGAATTGGCGCGTCTTGCAGCAGGTTGTCAGCCTGCACATTTGTCGCTGGCGGGAAGCTCGCTGCTACAAGGGCAGCTACCAGCACGAGAACGGTTCCAAATACGAGTGCTCCACGGCGCATTGTTGGCTCCTTAATCATTCGGCGAAATCATGATTTCTCAGGGCGCGGGCAAAGGATGTGAGATGATCGGTGAGGTGTTGTATACCGGGATCCGTGCTTCTGAAGTTGTCTTCGAGCGAAGCACCGGTCATCTGGCATGCTCCGCCGTTCCGACATGTCGCCCAACATGTGGTGAGATCGCGCGCGAGGCTTGGAGACAGAACAAGCTGCCCACAGCATCGGGTTGGAGCACCCGAGCCAAACCGCACATACATACTCGTGCGAACCGTCGCGGACAATAGCTTGTGTAGGTGTTATCGCGCGTCTTCAGCGATGGATATTAATAATACGTTAACCGATGTTAACCGTCAAACGTAAGGATTTTGTCTCCCGCTTTCTTTGGAGAATACCGCAGACCTATTTGGGTGTCAAATCTTATTTGTGGTGTTTGATCACAAGATCAACGCCGAAGCACTTCCTTGACATCCGCATTTTACAGCACCTAACCCGCAATTCCATAGTACCCTACTCGCGCACTGCTTCCACTTGCCGGATAGCGTACAATGTAAGCAGCCATGGCGAGACCAGAGCGCCCGCGCCATCCCGAGCTAGATCGCTCATTGGCGCGCGCGTACGGCGCAACCTTCATCAGCCGCTACGACATCTACCCGGCCCAGCGCCCGGATGGCCGGTACGTCGCCATCAAAAGAACCCTCTCGACAGACCTCATCGCCGCGCACCTGCAGGGCTTCGTCACGCTCGGCGCGTACGCGCTGGACCGCGCGGACCGCGCGCGGTGGGTCTGCCTGGACGCGGATACGGATGCCCAGTGGCAGGGCTTACTGGCGTTGGGTGACTTGTTGACAGAACACGAAGTCGCGCCATACCTGGAACGCTCCCGGCGCGGCGGGCACCTGTGGCTGTTCTTCACGGACCCGGTGCCCGGTGCCGATGCGCGCCACTTTGGACGCCGGTTGTTGCGCGAGCACGAGCTTGACGACATCGAGCTGTTTCCCAAACAAGACGCGCTCACGACCGGCCCCGGCTCGCTGGTGCGGCTGCCGCTGGGCATCCACCGCAAGACCGGACGCCGCTACCATTTCGTCCACCCGGATGGCTCCCCCATCGCCCCCACCATCCGCGCGCAAATCCAAATGCTCGCCCACCCTCAGACCGTGCCCCCGCCGTTTGTCCACGCGGTGCTGCTGCGTGCGCCAGATGACACACAACGCGTAGCCGATCCCATGCTCTCCCCCACCGGCAAAGGTCGCGGCGAGACGCTGTCCGCGCGCATCAAAGACCGCATCACGGTGTACGACTTCGTGAGCCGGTATGTCGAGCTCAACGAGCGCGGCCAGGGGCTGTGCCCGTTCCACGACGACCATCACGCCAGCTTCAGCGTCGACCGCGAGAACAACTACTGGCACTGCTTCGCCGGGTGCGGGGGCGGGTCGGTGGTGGATTTTTGGCGCAAGTGGCGCGAGACGCACGGCCAAGACACCGACTTCAGCGCCACGATCAAAGACCTGGCACAGATGCTCTTCTGACGCCACCAGCGCGACGCTAACGCTTATGCCGGCCCGAAAACGATATTGACCACTACCCCCGCACTGCCCCGCCGCCAAAATCTGCTTATTGACAACGCCCCCGGCGGTATGGTTAAACTACGGAAACGGTCCCTACCGTGTCCCAACTATGACCCATAACCGCAAAAACAAGACCAACGGCCAGGCGCTGATCAAGTTCCGCGCGCCGGACGAGCTCAAGCGCGCGATCCAGGAACTGGCCGACGAGCGCCACATCGCGCTGTCGGCGTTGCTGCGCCTGATCATCGTCGAATACGTCAAACGTCACAAACCAACATGATCATCTCAGTTGCCAACCAAAAAGGAGGTGTCGCCAAGAGCACCACCGCGATCAACCTGGCGGCGGGGCTGGCGCGGAAAGGCTACAAGGTGCTGCTGATCGACATCGACCCGCAGGCCAACACCACGCGCGTGTTCATCCACCCCGACGTCGAACTCAAGCCGGAAAAGACGCTCTACAACGTGATCCTCAACTTCTCGCCGCTGGCGGCTGCCGTGCGCGAGACGCGTTTTGACAACCTGCACGTCGTGCCCTCGCACATCCGCCTGTCGAGCGCGGATCTCGAGCTGGCACAGGCGTTTGACAACCGTAGCGAGCGGCTCAAACGCGCGCTGGAAAAGTTCAAGGACCAGTACGACCACATCATCATCGACAATCCCCCGGCGCTGGGATTGCTGACGATCAACTCGTTTGTGGCCAGCGACCGCATCCTGATCCCGGTCTCGACGGGCTTTTTCGCGCTGTCGGGGCTGGTGCAACTGCAGGAGACGATGGCGATGGTCAAGCAGACACAGCTTAACCCCGACCTCGATATCCTGGGCGTGCTGTGTACGTTCACCGAGCGCACCAACGTGTCGCGCGACGTCGAACGCCAGCTGCGCGTGTACTTCGGTGACAAGGTGTTCAAGACCACGATCCCCAAGAACGTCAGCCTGGAGGAAGCGCACTCGAACTACACGCACGTTTTTGATTACGCGCCCAACAGCAGCGGCGCGCGGGCGTACAAGGCGCTGGTCAAGGAGGTGGTGGCGCGATGAGCAAAGGCGGCCTGGCCGACAGCCCATTTTTCCACCTGCCAAAGCCACCCGCGAATCCGGCGGACGCTCCCCCACCGCCCGAACGTGACGCGAGGTCCGAATCCAAGCCACCGGCGAAACAAAAAACCGCTTCGGCGAAACCATCGTCCCCTGCATCGACCAAATCTCCGCGCAAGACAAATAAAAAGCACAAACAACCACGCGAGCATGACACCACGGTAGCACGGGACCATGACACCATGGTATCACGGTATCACGATACCCTGGTGGAATTGATCCGCGCCGCGGTCAAGCAGTTCGGCAAAGAAGCCGCCACGCACCGCTTCA
>CAYRNY010000033.1:0-8775 GCA_964425755.1 uncultured Anaerolineaceae bacterium | reverse complement strand
GACAAACCTATCGTAGCCCTAGAGCGTCTTTCATTCAAAACTGCATAACTTCAGACATTTATTAAGTCACACATCCGGCTTAAGTGACAACTTCTGGCCGCTCTTGGATCAACTTCTTGAAACCCCGGACTTCAGTATTAGCCCGCAGCAAGCTATCGCATGGACAAAGAACCATTCAACGCCCCATTTCCCGCCGGGTGAAGGATTTCAATATACGGATACGAATTATCATCTCCTGGGATTGATCGTTGAACATGTTACAGGAATGCCGTTTCATGAGGCGCTGAAGGTGCATGTTTTCAACACGCTTGGAATGCAGCATTCATCTATGCTGCATTATTCTGAGCCTATCGAAGAATACCCCCCTGTGGCGGACTTCTACTTTCGTGACGTCAAAATGAATGATCTTAAGGGTTACGGCAGGCTTGATTATGCCGGCGGTGGCGTTGTAGCTACCAGCGAAGACCTGCTGAGATTTATGCAAGCACTTGTAGCACACGAACTTGTGACAGAAGATACGCTAAAGGAAATGAAGAAAGAACGGGCTAAGTACGGTTTTGGGATTGGCTATGGTTATGGGATA
This sequence comes from uncultured Anaerolineaceae bacterium, assembly GCA_964425755.1. Taxonomy (GTDB): domain Bacteria; phylum Chloroflexota; class Anaerolineae; order Aggregatilineales; family Aggregatilineaceae; genus CAYRNY01. The sequence continues at coordinate 8,192 of CAYRNY010000033.1, read as the reverse complement.
ATGAGTTTCAAGACAATACCGCTCATCATGCCTAAGAAGTTCAATGTTTGGGGCCATGCAGGAGCCACGGGAGCTTTCATGTTTTATCATCCGGCAATGGACACTCACTTGATTGGCACCTTTAATCAGTTCTCTTATGAAAGGAAGGGTGCTCGATTTATGTTTAAAGTGATCAACAAATTGTTCTGAGGCGATCAGCTTATCAGAAGGAATGCGCGAGGTTAGCACGCTATCCGCACGATTCTGATACAACGCCTTTCCAGGAATCGGGCAAGCTGGTATTTTTACGTGCTAGATTTCGATACCCAATAGAGTTATGTCAAGACAGCCCAGTGGCTCCACCTCGTCCCCGCGTCACATGCCGGGTTGTCCCTCACCACCTTTGCGCGTAGCACAACGATATATCACGAGTTGGAGCGTACACACGATGACACTCAAACGGTTACTGGCTGCGGGATTGTTGGGCTTGCTCGTCGCCGGCGCTGGTTGGCTGTTCGCTGGCGGAACCGGCGCGCCGGTGCTGGCCCAGGAGCCTGAACGTTTCCCCGGCGCGCCGCTGCCCACCGAGCGCGGCGAGTGGTTTTCTGGGGCGGGGGCATGCACGAGCTGCCACAGCAACATGCAGGACGAGTCCGGCGCGGATGTCTCGATCGATGCGCACTGGCGCTCGACGATGATGGCGAACGCGGCCCGCGACCCGTACTGGCAGGCGTCGGTGCGTCTCGAAGCGGAATTCGTCGCGCCGCAGATCGGGGACGTGGTGCAGGACAAGTGCGCCACCTGTCACATGCCGATGGCGCGCACGACCGCGAATCTGCAGGGCGAGACGGGGCTGATGTTTGATGGCGGGTTCCTGGACCCTGAGAACGCGCTGCACGCGCTGGCAATGGACGGCAATTCCTGCACGCTCTGCCACCAGATCGAAGCGGAGCGCCTGGGCGAGGAGGCGAGCTTCAGCGGGGAGTATGTGATCAGCCCCGATTATCCTGAAAATGAGCGCCCGTCGTACAGCCGGTTTGAAGTCGCGCAGAACTTCAGCCAGGTGATGCAGTCCGCGTCCGGATTCGTGCCTTTGCGCAGCCAGCACATCACCGAGGCGACACTGTGCGCGACCTGCCACACGCTCTGGACGCCTTACGTGGACGACAGCGGCGAGATCGCAGGCACGTTCCCTGAGCAGATGCCGTATTTTGAGTGGCTGCACGGCGGCTTTTCGGCAGTGCAACCGTGCCAGGGCTGCCACATGCCGCGCGCGCGGGGGGCGGTGGTTACCAGTGTGACCGGCGGCGATCCGCGCGAGCCGTTCTTCCAGCACGTTTTCGTCGGTGGAAATGCGTACATGCCGCAAATCTTCATGGCCCACGGCGAGGACATCGGCGTGACCGCCGCCTATGACCACTTCGAGATGACGCGCGAGCGCGTGCTCGAGCAGTTGCAGGCGCGCACCGCGATCCTCTCGATCCCTGAAGCCACGCACGGCGCGGGCACGCTGGAGGCCGAGGTGCGCATCCAGGTGCTGACCGGGCACAAGTTCCCGGCGGGCTTCCCCTCGCGGCGGGCCTTCCTGCACGTGACCGTGACGGATGCTGGCGGCGCGGTGGTGTTTGAATCCGGCGCGTACAGCCCCAACGGGCGCGTCGAGGGCGACGATCACGACGCCGACCCGCTGCGCTACGAGCCGCATTACACCGTCATCACCAGCCCGGAGCAGGTTCAGGTTTACGAATCGGTGATGCAGGATTACGCCGGACGCCCCACCACCGACCTGCTGCGCGCGGCGGGCTACGTCAAGAATAACCGCCTGCTGCCCAACGGGTTCGACAAAACAACCGCGCCGGAGCATATCGCCGTGATCGGCGCGGCGATCACCGATCCGGACTTCACCGGCGGCGGGGACCGCGTGCGGTACGTGATCGACGTGGGGGATGCCGAAGGCCCGTTCACGGTCGAGGCGGAACTGCTGTACCTCTCGATCGGTCACAACTGGGCCGAGAAACTGCGGGGCTACGACGTCGAAGAAGCTGCCCGCTTCCTGGCATACTACGACGCCGTGCCGAACACACCGGTACAGGTTGCGGCGGCGTCGGTGCAGGTCGACTGACGCCCCGATCTGCCAAAAAGCCGGGGGTGCATCAGCGATGCGCCCCCAGCAGCTGTGGGGCCTCTTTCCTCGCGACGGTGTTATTTGTTGACACGCTTTTGCCTGGTGGCATATACTTTGAGCAAACTCTTGGGAGCGCTCCCAAACCGCCGTGCGTTTTTGCTTCAAGCAGTCCTGCTCTACAGGCGAAAAAGGATGCATCCAGATGATATACGGTTATTTCGATGACGCCCGCCGCGAGTACGTGATCACGCGCCCGGATACGCCGCTGCCCTGGTTGAACTATCTCGGCAGTGAAGCCTATTTCGGCATCATCTCCAACACGGCGGGCGGCTATTCGTTTTACCGCGATGCGCGGCTGCGGCGGCTGACGCGGTACCGTTACAATAACGTGCCGCTGGACTGCGGCGGGCGCTACCTCTACCTGCGCGACAACGCGACCGGCGCGTTCTGGTCCCCGACCTGGCAGCCGGTGCGCCGCCCGCTTGATGCGTACACCTGCCGCCATGGCATGGGCTATACCATGATCGCCGGGGAACTGGACGGCATCGCGGCGGAGGTGCGCTATTTTGTGCCCCTGGGCGAAACCCTTGAACTCTGGATGCTGCGCCTAACCAACCGGCGCGCTACCACCGCTGACCTGTCGTTGTTCTCGCTGGTGGAGTTCAACCTGTGGGATGCTTACGACGACATGACCAACTTCCAGCGCAACTTCAGCACGGGCGAAGTTGAGATCGAAGACGGCGTGATCTACCACAAGACCGAGTACCGCGAGCGCCGCGACCATTTCGCCTATTTCGTCTGCTCCGAACCGCTGGCGGGCTACGACACGCAGCGTGAGGCGTTCCTGGGGCCGTATCGCGGATTTGACGCGCCACAAGTGGTTGAGCGCGGCGCAGCGGGGAATTCGGTGGCGCACGGCTGGGCCCCGGTCGGATCGCATCACGTCCGGCTGGCGCTGGAACCCGGCGCATCGCGGCGCGTGGTGTTCATCCTGGGCTATCACGAGAATCCCCGCGACCAGAGGTTCGACCCGCCCGGATCGCAGCGCATCAACAAGCGCACGGTCGCGCCGGTGATCGCGCGGTATCGTGACCCGCAGCGGGGCGATGCCGCGTTCGAGGAATTGGGCGCGTACTGGTCGGCGCTGTTGGGCGTGCTGCAGGTCGCCACGCCTGACGAGCATACCGACCGCATGGTGAATATCTGGAACGCGTACCAGTGCATGGTCACCTTTAACATGTCGCGCTCGGCCTCGGGTTTCGAGTCCGGTGTGGGGCGCGGCATGGGCTTCCGGGACTCGGCGCAGGACCTGCTGGGCTTTGTGCACATGGTCCCGGCGCGCGCGCGGGAGCGGATCATCGATATCGCCGCGACGCAGTTGGAGAACGGCGGCGCGTACCACCAATACCAGCCGCTGACCAAGCGCGGCAACAACGCGGTGGGCAGCAATTTCAACGACGATCCGCTGTGGCTGGTGCTGGCGGTGGCGGCGTACCTCAAGGAAACCGGCGACTGGCCGATCCTGGATGTGCCGGTGCCGTATGACAACCGGCCCGGCAGCGAGACACCACTCTACGAGCACCTGCAGCGCAGCCTGGGGTACACGCTGGATCGCCTGGGGCCGCACGGCTTGCCGCTGATCGGGCGCGCGGATTGGAACGACTGCCTGAACCTGAACACGTTTTCTGAGGAACCGGGCCAGTCGTTCCAGACGGCGGACACGATGGACGGCAAGGTCGCGGAGTCGGTGTTCATCGCGGGGCTGTTCGTGCTGGCGGCGCAGGAGCTGGCCGCGATCGCCTGCCGGCGGGGGCAGGAGGCCGAGGCGCAGCGCTACCGGGACGCCGCCGCCGAGATGGATCGCGCGGTGCGCGCGCACGGCTGGGACGGCGGCTGGTTCTTGCGCGCGTATGATCATTACGGTCAGAAGGTCGGCTCGCGCGAAAATGACGAGGGGCGCATCTTTATCGAGCCGCAGGGCATGTGCGTGATGGCGGGCATGGGCCTGGCGGACGGGCGCGCGCGGCAGGCCCTCGACGCGGTGCGCGAGCATCTCGCCACGCCGCACGGCATCATGCTGCACCAGCCGGCTTTCACGCGCTATTACCTCAACCTGGGCGAGATATCGTCCTATCCCCCCGGTTACAAGGAAAACGCGGGCGTCTTCTGCCATACCAACCCCTGGATCATGATCGCCGAAGCGCTGGCCGGGGACGGCGACCGGGCCTACGATTACTACCGCCGCATCAACCCCTCAGCGCGCGAGTCGCTCAGCGACCTGCACCGCTGCGAGCCGTACGTCTACGCGCAGATGATCGCAGGCAAGGACGCCCCGACACACGGCGAAGCCAAAAACTCGTGGCTGACCGGCACGGCGGCGTGGAACTACGTCGCGGTCACGCAGTGGATTCTTGGCATTCGCCCCGCGTATGACGGGCTGCAGATCGCGCCCGTGCTGCCGTCGGCGTGGGACGGGTTCACCGCGACGCGCGTCTTTCGCGGCGTGCGCTATCACATCGCGGTGAGGCGCGCCGGCGCGGGCAACGCGGTCGCGCTGGTGGTGGACGGCACGCCGGTCGCGGGCGATATCGTCGCGCCGCCGGACGGCAAGGACGCGGTCACGGTCGAGGTGACGCTCGGCGGATAACCCGCTTCCCCCGGTCACGCGGCGAATCGGTCTTGACAGTGTCGCGGCGACCTGTTAACATGACCCCACTTTCACGGACCCGGCGTTATCCCTGCCCGCTGGCAGGCTATGGCGACCGAATTGGATGAGGTATCGGCAAGAGGCCACCCCGAGGGCTGCACAGTGAAGGATGGTCTCTTGTTATGCAGGGACGGGACGGGCGTGCAGTGCGCCCGTTGTTATGCTTAGCGCAAGCTGAAAGGTTTTTCGGCCAGCAAGTGGCCTAGTACGGAGGCAGGTATGCCGACAATCAATCAATTGGTTCGCAAGGGCCGCAAACCGAAAAAGAAGAAGAGCAAGTCGCCGGCGTTGCAGTACACCTTCAACTCGTACACGCAGCGGCGCACGCGCCAGCCGAAGGGCGCGCCGCAGAAACGCGGTGTCTGCACCCAGGTGAAGACCATGACGCCCAAGAAGCCGAACTCGGCGCTGCGTAAGGTCGCGCGTGTGCGGCTCACCAACGGGATCGAGGTCACGGCCTACATCCCCGGTGAAGGGCATGGCTTGCAGGAGCACAGCGTTGTGCTGGTGCGCGGCGGTCGTGTGAAGGACTTGCCCGGTGTGCGGTACCACATCGTGCGCGGCACGCTCGATAGCGAGGGTGTGGCGGATCGCGGGCAAGGGCGCAGCAAGTACGGCGCGAAGAAGCCCAAGTCATAAGCTTACTGGAGCGAGCGAGTATGCCAAGACGGTTTAGACCCCCCAAGCGCGAAGTTGAACCCGACGTCAGGTACGACAACGTACACGTCGAGATGTTCATCAATCGCATGATGCACGGCGGCAAGAAAAGCACCGCCCGTCGCGTGCTCTATGATGCGTTTGACATCATCGAGGAACGCGCCAAGAAAGACCCGGTTGAAATTTTCGAGCAGGCGATCCGTAACGTGACCCCGATGCTCGAAGTCAAGCCGCGCCGCGTGGGTGGCTCGACCTATCAGGTTCCGGTCGAGGTCAACCCGGCACGTGCCTTATCGCTGGCGATGCGTTGGTTGCTGGCAGCAGCGCGTGCACGCGGTGGCCGCAGCATGTCCGAAAAACTGGCGGGCGAGTTCATGGACGCCGCCAACGGGCAGGGTTCGGCGGTCAAGAAGAAGGACGATACGCATCGCATGGCGGAATCCAACCGTGCGTTTGCGCACTATCGCTGGTAATGAATGACGACGCAAGGGTAGCGCGATACCGTTATGTCTAAGAACGCCACCATCACCGCCGCGCTGGACCTGACCAGGGTCCGCAACATCGGCATTATCGCCCATATCGACGCGGGGAAGACGACCACGACCGAGCGCGTGCTTTACTACGCCGGTCTGATCCACCGCATGGGCGAGGTGCACGAAGGGGCGGCCACGACCGACTACATGGAACAGGAAAAAGAGCGCGGGATCACGATCACGTCCGCCGCCGTTACAGCGTTCTGGCGCGATCACCAGATCAATATCATCGACACGCCTGGGCACGTGGACTTCACCGCTGAGGTGCAGCGCAGCTTGCGCGTGTTGGATGGCGGTATCGTGGTGTTTGATGGTGTAGCCGGGGTAGAGCCGCAGTCAGAAACGGTATGGCGGCAGGCCAACCAGTACAACGTGCCGCGTATCTGTTTCGTGAACAAGATGGATCGCGTCGGGGCGGACTTCAACCGCTGTGTTGATATGATCGTCGACCGGCTCAGCGGGAGTCCCGTGCCGATCCAGATCCCTTACGGCGAAGGCGAAAACTTCGACGGCATCATCGACTTGATGGCGATGCAACTCGTCACCTACGGGGATGACCTGGGCACCGCCATCGAACGCGGCCCGATCCCTGACGATGCCCTTGCGATGGCTGAAGCCGCGCGCGCGGCGATGATCGAGACGATCGTCGAAACCAACGACGAGCTGACCGAGAAGTATCTGACCGAAGAGCCGATCAGCAATGACGACCTGATCACGGCGCTGCGTGCTGCCACCATCGCGGGCGAATTGCACCCCGTGTTGTGCGGGTCGGCGCTGAAGAACAAGGGCGTGCAGATGCTGCTGGACGCTGTTGTCGATCTGCTGCCGTCCCCGCTGGACGTCCCGCCGATTCAGGGCATCGTGCCCGATACCGATGAAGTCCAGGTGCGCCGCCCGTCGGATGACGAGCCGTTGGCGGCGCTCGTGTTCAAGATCGTGACGGACCCCTTTGTGGGCCGGCTGGCGTTCTTCCGCGTCTATTCGGGCGTGCTGAAGGCCGGTTCGCGCGTGACGAACACGACCAAGGACCGCAAGGAACGCATCGGGCGCGTGGTGCGCATGTTCGCCGATCGCCGCGAGGATGTCGAAGAAGTTCACGCGGGTGATATCGCAGCCACACTCGGCTTGAAGCAGACTTTCACCGGCGAGACGCTGGCTGATGCCGATCACCCGATCGTGCTGGAGACGATCGAGTTCCCGACGCCGGTGATCTCGGTCGCGATCGAGCCGAAGACCAAGGCCGACCAGGACAAGATGGGACAGGCGCTGCAGAAGCTGGCCGAAGAGGACCCCACCTTCGTCGTGCAGGTGAACGAGCAGACCGGGCAGACGTTGATCTCCGGCATGGGCGAGCTGCACCTGGAGGTGCTGGTTGACCGCATGTTCCGCGAGTTTAGGGTCGATGCCCGCGTGGGGAAACCGCGCGTGTCCTACCGCGAAGCGATCACCCGCCCCGCGACGGGCGAAGGGCGGTTTGTGCGCCAGACCGGCGGCAGCGGGCAGTACGGGCACGCGATCATCGAGGTCGAGCCGCTGCCTGAAGACGAAGAGGAAGACATCATCGTCGAGGACAAGGTCGTCGGCGGCGCGATCCCGCGCGAATACATTCGCTCCGTGGAAACCGGTATCCGCGAGGCCGCTCAAAGCGGCGTGCTGGCGGGGTACCCGGTGACGCGCTTTAAAGCCGCGATTGTGGACGGTTCGTACCACGAGGTCGACTCGTCGGAGATGGCGTTCAAGATCGCCGGGTCGATGGCGTTGAAAGACGCGGTCAAGCGCGGCAAGGCGATCCTGATGGAGCCGTACATGCGCGTGGAAGTCGTCGTCCCGGAAGAGTACGCCGGCGACGTGATGAGCGATCTCTCCGCGCGGCGCGCCAATATCGGCGGCATGGAAACGCGCAGCGACGGCATCGCTGCCATCGATGCTGAAGCGCCATTGGGCGAAATGTTCGGCTATGCTACCAACCTGCGCAATATGTCGCAGGGGCGCGGCAGCTTCACGATGGAATTCGAGAAATACGAACCTGTGCCGGAAAAACTCGCACAGGAGATCATCGAAGGCAAACGGTGACGGCGCAGGTTAACCCGCGCCACTACAGGCATTATCTCGGGATGGAGAATTAGGAGAAGCATAATGGCCAAGGGAAAGTTTGAGCGCACGAAGCCCCATGTGAACGTGGGGACGATCG
>CAYRNY010000032.1:0-18766 GCA_964425755.1 uncultured Anaerolineaceae bacterium | reverse complement strand
CTATTCGTTCAGCACTACAATCGAGAGTGCATCAGTCAATAGTTCACCACTACCAATGTTTAAAGGGATTGATGGGCCGATGAAATCGCACCTCGCCATCACCATGGCCGAGCGCTTGCCAGGTGGCAGCGATGAATAAAGCAGACAATCGACCGGCTAACGCTAGTTATCACGCCAACAATGACCCGATCGCCCTGATCTGGCTGGGAACCGCAAGCGATCTGCTAACCGCCGCACACGACCACTTCATCACGTATCATGTCACGAGCATCCGGGCCGCAATGCACGCGCTGCAGCACGGCATGGCGGCTTGCCTGGTGGTGGACTTCGCCACGACGCCGCAACACGACATCAAAGCACTTGTCGCCGGTATCAGCGAGCAGTGGCCGGCGACCCGGATCATCGCGCTGAACGGCGAGGACGACATCCCCGCGTCGCTGGAGATCGCCCGGACCCTGCCGCGTGGCTGCGACATCGACACCCTGGCCCAGGCCGTCGAAGCCGTGATCGCGGACATCAACACCCCACCGACGCTCGCCGACTATTACGAACTGCAAGAACGCGCCCAACACCTCGAAGGGCTGGTGCAGGCGTCGCTCGCGCTGGCCGGCAGCGACGACATCCGCAGCCTGCTGAGCAAACTCGACGTGATGGGCCGGATCTCGGTCGGCGCGGACCGCATCGCGGTGCTGCTGGCGAACGACGATTACACGCGCCTCAACGATGCGCTCGATCTTGACGTGCCGGACGCTTATCTCGCCGTGTGCCACGCGCACCTGCAGAACCTGTCGCTGGAAGAGCGCATGCTGTACCTGGGCGACGAAATTCTGCTGCGCGAGCGCCTGCCGGGGATTCTGCCGTCGGCGATGCGCGTGCGCGAAGCCGAGGCCGCCGGCGCGTGGTCCTACATGCGCCTGCCGCTGAACTTGAACGAACGCCTGGCGGGGTTCGTCGCGTTCTTCTCCGACCAGCCCGGCGCGTTCGATGGCGCGCATCTGCAGCTTGGACGCCTGTTCACCACGCAGGTCACCGAGGCGCTGCGCACGATGCAGCAGTACCTGCGCGTGACCGGCGCAGAGGAACGCCAGCGCGCGATCACGCGGGTGGCACAGGTCATCGCGCAGGACCTCGCGCTCGATGACGTGCTGTCGCAGATCGTCGAACAGGCCGTGCAGTTGGTCCAGGGCAACTCCGGGTGCGTGCTGCTCGTGCAGCCGGACCAAAACCTGACGGTCAGCGCGATTTACAACATCGACGCGTGCTGGCTGAACCACACCATCGAACGCGGCATCGATCAGGCAGGCATCGTCGCGCTGACGGGCCGCCCAAGCGTGGTGACCGACTACCCCAACTGGAAATACGCCAACCCGGATATCCGCGCCAAGATGATCAAAGACACGCTGCTGATCGCCGTGCCACTGACCTATCGCGGGATCACGCTCGGCGTGTTGCAGGTCGGCTTCAAAGACACGCCCAGCGGCGAGCTGACCGATATCCGCGACGCCTTGATGATGCTCGCACCGCAGGCGGCCATCGCGATCGCCAAGGCGCAATTGCACGAAACCGTGCGCCAGGAACAGCGCCAACTGCAAGCGATCCTCGACCAGACGCCGGTCGGCGTGCTGGTCGTTGACCCGCAAGGTAGCGTGCTGCGCGTCAACCGCGAAGCCGCGCGCATCCTCGGCCTGCTGCATGTCCCGGTCGACGCGATCGAAGGCAGCAACATCGCCCGGCTGCTGGACGACCTGCTGCCACATTCGGACGCCGACACGCTGTTGAAGCGCTTCAACGCGCTTGAGATATCGCTGGGCAAAGCCGGAGAATACCTGATCACGGTCGCCCCTATCACAAATGACGACGGCGATACAGTCGAGGCTTACATCGCCGTCGCACAGAACATCACGGCGCTGCGCCACCTGGACCAGATGCGCGCCAACCTGCACCGCGTCTTGACCCACGACCTCGGCAACCTGATCATGCTCGCGCGCAGCCCGCTTGAACTGCTCGATGACCCCGAACTGTCCGACGAGCAGCGCGACCAGCTCAAAGAGATGCTCTCCAACAGCCTGATCCGCATGCAGAACCTGATCAGCGACGTGACCGATCTCGAGATGGCCGACACGATGGGCCACGAAACCTTCGTACCTTACGATCTCGTGGCGCTCACGCAGCGCGTGATCAACCAGAACAAGTCCAACGCCGCCGCCAACAACATCAAGCTAAGCTTCAAGACGGAACGCGCGCCGGAGAAATTGCTGCAGGGCCATTCGGTGCTGATCATCCAGGCGATCGACAATCTCGTGTCGAACGCGATCAAGTACACGCCGCCCGGCGGGCAGGTGTCGGTCACGGTGGACGTTGAAGGACCGGAAGCCATCGTGCGCGTGACCGATACCGGTTTCGGCATCCCGGAACACCAGCTTGAGACGATCTTCAGGCCGTTCGTGCGCGTCCGCGACGACAACACGCGCGAGATTCAGGGCACGGGGTTAGGGCTGAGCCTGGTCAAAGCGTTTGTCGAGACGCACGGCGGCCAGGTGCACGTATCCAGCACCTACGGCAAGGGCAGCACGTTTGCGATCCACCTGCCGCTGGAGTCGTTGGAAGAGCCGCGCGCGCTCGACGGCAGCGTGCCCCGCATCGACCTGACCCCATACGTGGACAACCGCACCGCGTCGTGACCCCACCCGCCGCCAAACACACAGGGGCGACTGCGAACTTTGCGGCTTGTTCGCAATCGCCCCGATATCAACCCCGCATAGCGCGGGGGGCCTTCCGGTTAGATGGTATGCTGCGTGTGCGTTTCCGCGCCCAGTTCAGTTTGCACCGCCGGGTGCAGCATGATGCGACGGTCCGGGATGGCGGCGACAAAATACGGCTCGTGCGGCGTCTGGAGCGCGGTCACTTCGCGTCCTGAATCACGCTCGTCTGCGCGACCGGCGCCGGTTTGCTCAGCCTGTGCTACCGGTTCCCCGGCATTGCTCCCGGCGGTAAGCAGCGGCATGTCGTCCGCCGGCTGGCTGCCGCGAATCCGCGTCAGCGCGACCTGTTCATTCAACTCGCCGCCAACGATCGCGGTGATCCAGCGCAGTGCTTCATCCTCGTCCATGCAGTACGCCCAGACCACCATCAGCGTATCCGCGATAGTGCCGTTGGCACGCCCGCGAGCAATCCATTCGGCCAAGCTCAACCCCTGGTATTTCACGATCGCCCCCTTTGATACAGTACGCCCTATCATCACCATACACCAGCAATGCAAATAAACTGCAAAAATTTCCGTAATATTTTGTGAAAATTGTCAAGGCCGTGTGGCGACCCAAACGCTGCACACTTGGCGCAATCACGGTATTATTAGGCTAAGAGGCACACGAATACGCCCGCCTCTGCCTTGAAAGACCGTTCGCACGAAGGAAGACGGCATGCCGAACGCGCTGACGACGGACCAGGTTAACCACATCATCAATAACACGATGGTGGTATTGTTGGCCCGCCCCGATCTGCTCCCGGACTGGCGCGCAAACTTGCAGGATTTGCTGCAGCAGGCGCGTAGCCAGGGGCTGGAAGACGAGATGCTCTTCGTGGCGGCTGTGCTGACGCTGCTGGACGCACCCGACGACACGCTGCCCACCGGCACGGTGTACGATTACGCGTGGGAATCGCTGCTCACCAGCTTATCGTCGGGTATCGCCCAGCCGGTCGACGACGCACGCGACGACTCGTTGGACCGTCTGCTGCGCTCGGTGGCGGAGGCCGTGGTCGCGGTGCTGACGCACGCGCCGGATCACAAAGAGGCGATCGCGGACGAGATCAGGCAGATACACAGCACCGCACTGGACGCCAACGCGCCGGAACTGGCCGCGTGGCTTGGCGACCTGCTGGCGCTGCTGGACGGCACGCCGCCCGATGCGTTGGGAACGCAGCACCAGGACATCTTTGCCGCCTACTGGGACGCGATCGTGCGCAGCCTGGGCGCTGATGCGCAGGACGCTGCCAACAACGCCGGCAGTGGATAACCCCTTACCCACTACTGCACCCGCTGATTGCCGTAACGCTAGCCACAGAAAGGGCACTCGCTGATGCGCAAATTCTTCTCTGTTGTTCTCGGACTGGTCCTGCTGGCCGCAGCCGCCGCGATCCTGTGGGTGGCGCGCGGCCCGCAGCCGACCGAAGCACGCACCACCGGCGGCATTCTCTACACGCAGGCCGAGGTCGCGGCCCAGACCGCCAGCATGCAACCGCTGTCCGCCGTCACCGATACGCAGTCCGGCACGCTGAACGTGCCGGTCAACCCTGAGCTGAGCATCGAAGCCGCGCAGGACTTGCAAGCGCTCGACAGCACCGAGATGCGCGACGCGCCGCAGACGGTGCTGGAACTCGAATCCGCGCCGGAAGTGACCGCCAGCACCGCGCTGACCTCGGATATCGTGTTGGGCGCGGACACCGAGGTCGCGGTCGCGCCGCTGAGCGCCGGTGGCACGGGCACCACCCCTGACGGGCAAGGCGGCCAGTTGCTCAGCACGACGGGCTACGAGCAGCGCGTGGTCGAGCTGGAATGGCCGCGCCAGTTCCGAGTCGGGCGCTCCGAGGTGGTACGTGTCACGCTTAAAGTGTTGGATGGCGGCGCGTTGCAGCCTGTCGCGGAGATCGCGGACAATGAAGTGCTCGCCACGCCGATCCTGATCACGGATCGTTACGCGACCCACGACGCGTTCGTCACCGCGACGATCTCCGCGCCGGATTTCGCGGTCGAATGGGTCACGCCCGCGCGCCAGCCGCTGGCGCAAGGCGGCACGGCGGAATGGCGCTGGACGCTGGAATCCGGCAGCGCGCAGACGTCGGTGATCGCGCTGGGACTCAACATCACGTGGGAGCCTAAGCAGGACAACCCGCCGGGGCCGCAGAACGTCCCGATCTGGGGCCAGGCGGTGCAGGTGGACGTGAACTACGTGTTCGGGCTGATCACCGTGCCGCAGGCGAGCATCGTCAGCACGGTGCTCGGCGTGCTTGGCGCGATCGCGCAGTTCCCGCTGCTGGAAAAGGTGCTGGAGATCACGCTGGACGTGATCTTCGGGCGCAAGCGGCGCAGGCGCAGACGGCGCGATACGCGGAGCCGCCGCGACGACTCCGACCGCCGCAACCGGCGTTATTGAGCATCGTCCTCGCGCGGCATCGGTGGCAGCGTGAAATAAAACGTGCTGCCCTCACCCGGGGCGCTATCCACGCCCACCGACCCGCCGAGTTTTTCGACGATGCGCTTGACGATCGACAGGCCCATACCGTAGCCGCTGGCGCGTATCTTGTGCAGCCGCGTGAACTGCTCAAAGATACGCGCCTGGTCCTCTGGCACGATGCCGGGGCCGTTATCGCGCACCCAGAAGCGCACCATGCCATCCGGCTGCACCGTCGCACCGAGCGCGATCTGCGGCGGCGTCCCGCCGTATTTCAGCGCGTTGCTCAGGTAATTCACCCACACCTCTTCGACCCAGGGCGCGTAACCCTGCGCGATCGGCCAGTTGCCATCGGGCGTGTGAATCTCGGCGTGGCGCTCAGTGATCAAGTAGCTCATGCGGCCCAGCGCGGTCGTGACGATGAAGGCCATGTTCAGCGGGCGGCGCGGCACGTCGCGCTGCTCGCGCACGCTGGCGAACAGCAGCATCTCGTGGATGATGCGGTCCATCTGGCGGCTTTCGTGGTGGATGATCCACAGGAACCTGCGCCGGTCGTGCTCGGAGAGCGTCTCAAACTCGTCGGCCAGCATCTCGGCGTAGCCCATGATCGATGTCAACGGCGTTTTGAGGTCATGGGCGACGGTCTGCGCGAAGGCGTCCAGGTCGCTGATCAGGCGCTCGCGTTCGCGCTCGGCGCGCCGGTGCGCGCGTATATCGCGGGCCAGCGCCAGCCCCACTACCCCGCCGGCACCGCACAGCGCCAGGGCCATCACCAGGCGACCGGCTTCCATGTCCGGCGGCAAGCTTGCCAGCAGCATCCCTGACGCCATCCCCAACAGCACGCACAGCACCGGCGTTCCCCAGCTTGACATCAGCCCCCACACAATGGCAACCCCTCACTCCGCCTGGACGTCGTCATCGCGCCCCAGCAGCGGGCGCTTGAAGAAGATGCGAAAACCGCTGCTATCGGTGGCGAACGATCCCACCGTGCCGACCATCTCCCACCCTTCGCGCCCCAACTGCGCGATCGCGCTGTCACGGTTGGTCACGCGGACTTGGCGGCTCGGTTCGCCCACGCGGTAAAACAAGATATACTGGCGGTGCATGACGCCTTCGGCGATTTCCTGGCGCAGCTCGCAGTATTCCCAGCCCGGATAATCCTGGTGGCTCACAACGCGTACTCTCCCGTACGGCCCCAAGCGGTGGCGTAAACTCGCGCCGCTGCATCCAACGTGCTGTGCGTCGCGCCGCCCGGCACACGTCGCCCACGCCGCTGCCGTGCGCGTACCGGCCACCGCTCGCACGCTAAAGGATTGTAGCCCTATGTCCGCTAAACGAAAAATGCACCGCGACGCGCTGCGCCCGCTGCTGGTCGCCGCGCTGGACAGCCCCGGCCTGGTCTCGCCGGATAACTTCACCCGCGCACGTTACAGCCTGGACCCGCGCACCCGCCGCGCGCACCTGCTGGACCCGACAATCGCCGCGCTGGAAGACTACCTGATCGATCACAGCGCGCTGCCCGGACGCCGCGCCAACCTGGAACTCGTCGCCGCCTTCGCGGATGAAGTCGCCGCGCTGTGCGACGACCCGGATGTGTCGCTGCAGCGCAGCTACCTTGCGCTGGATTGGCTGCTGTGGCAGTTGATGCACCGCTATCCCCCGGCGATGTTCGGCGCGGACCCCGACTCGCCGCTGCAGATGCCGCAACTGTGCGGGTTAGTGGCGCGCGGCGAGTGGGCGGCCACGTTCCAGCACATCGAAGCGGGCGTGACAGACCTGCTGGATCACGCTGCCAGCCCGCTGTGGCGCATCCGCGAAGGCGTGGCGATGGGCTTACAGCGCATGCTGGCCCGCCGTTGGGACAGCACGTACCGCCGCCTGTGCCGCCGCACGCTTGACGCCGCCCCGCTGGAATGGCGCGCGATCGTCGCGGGGATCGCGGAGCCGGAGCTGCTCGTCGACGCGGCGCACGCACTCGAAGCGCTGGACCTGCATTATAGCGCGCTGGCGTACCTGCGCCGCCTGCCGGACCGCGCGCGCCGCCGTGATGACGTGCGCACGCTGCGTAAGGCCCTCGGCTACACGGTGAGCGTGATCGTCGCCGCCACGCCGGACGCGGGATTCGCGCAGATGCGGGCCTGGGCGCACTGGGACGACGCAGATGTGGCGTGGGTGCTGCGCGAAACCCTGAAGAAGAAGCGCCTTGCCGGGTGGGGGGCGGGCGTCGCGTGGGTGCGCGAAGCGTTGGACCGCGCCTGACCGGCACGACAGGCCCGGCAGCAGCCCATTGCCCTGCCGCGCCGCATGGCGTAAACTTGGCGGCAGCGATCGCGGCATCACCGCCGGTATACCGTCCGTGTGGAGGACGCAAGACATGCCAGACACCACCACGCCCCCCACGTCGCAAGGCGAGCGTCACGGTGCGGGGACCTACCAGATGCTGTGGGACTGCAAGTTCTGCGGCACGGAGAAATTGCTCGGCGTCACACACCGCCACTGCCCCAACTGCGGCGCGGCCCAGGACCCCACCCGGCGCTACTTCCCCGCCGAAGAGGACATGATCGCGCTGGCGGATCACGTCTACGTCGGGGCCGACCGGCTGTGCCCCGCGTGCAGCCAACCGAACAGCGCCGCCAGCAAATTCTGCTCTGAATGCGGTGCGGACCTCAGCGGCGGCGCTGAGGTCGCCGTGCAACAAACGCGCATGCTGGGCACCGGGCGCGCGGCGTCCGACACCCGGCATGACGTGGTCAAGGCGGCGTTCGATGCCGAGATGGCGCGCATCGAGGACGAAGCGCCGGAACCGGCGTTCCTGGGCCTGCGCCGCACGTACTGGCTGATCGCCGCCGGGCTGGCGCTCCTCGCGCTGGTCATCGCCGGGGTCGTGTACGCCGTGACGTACCGTGCCGAGACGCGCGCCGAGGTAACCGGCATGGCGTGGGAGCGCACGATCGCGGTCGAGGTGTTCGGCCCGGTTGAGGGGCAAAACTGGCGTGAAAACGTGCCCGGCGACGCCTACGGCGTGACCTGCGACCGCCGCCAGCGCGGGACCGAAAAAGAGCAGGTCGGCACGCGCGAAGAGTGCCAGGACGTGGCGCAAGGCGACGGCACCTTCCGGCGCGAGTGCCGCAACGTGCCGGTGTACGAAGACCGCCCGGTGTACGACCGGTGGTGCACCTACCGGGTGGACCGCTGGGAATTCTCGCGCAGCGTCAAGGCGCGGGGCGACGGGCGCGACCCGTCCCCGGCCTGGCCGGAAGCCGTGCTCGCCACCGGCAGCGGGCGCTATGGCGCGGAACGCGTGGGCAGCCGCCACGAGACGTACAGCGTCACGCTGCGGGGTGCGAACGGCAAACACCACACCTGTGATGTGAACTCGCTTGAGGACTGGTTACGCTATGACGTGGGCACGCCGGTCGAACTGGAGCTGTACCTCACCGGCGGGGCCGACTGCGACAGCCTGGCGATCGTGGAATAGCGATCAAGGCGCGGCGCTAGCGCTGCGGTGCCAGCAACATCTCGACCCGGTTGATCAACGTGCGCACGTCGACCGGCTTGGCGAGAAAGTCGTTTGCCTCAAGCTGTTGGGCCAGCTCCGCGCCGCGTGGATGTGCGGAGACAACCAGCACCGGTGTCCGTTTCAGCGCGTCCGTGCTGCGGATGAAACCCAACACCGCGTCACCGGCTGCCAGCGGCATCATCAAATCCAGCACGATCAGATCAGGCTTGTGAGAAGTCGCCTGGTGCAGCGCGTCTACCCCGTCTGGCGAGCAATGAACGTCATACCCCTGGCGCGTGAGCATCAGCGCCAGCATCCCCTGAACCTCTGCATCATCTTCGACAATCAGAATCCGTGCCATAATGCCTGTCCTGCCAGAGAATAGATGATAAGTGTCGCAGCGACATACCGTACACGGTTACCGGCATGCAACATAAAAGCGCCGGTCAGAAACCGGGCACGTGCCGGGGCGCTGGATGATTAGCAGTTATAAGCCCAGCACAATCCTTTTCATTGTACGGCTGCAAACAGGCTACGGCAAGCAAAACTAACAAACGTAAGAGATTTCAAACCCAACGCTATCCCCTGCGCGTTTACCGCAACCGGCGCACGTCATCCGGGGACGGGTGCCCCTGCCCGGATGCCAGCAGCGCGATGCTCGCCGCGAGCGTCTCCGCGACCGGCTCCACCAGCGCCGGATCGACATTGGCGAAGCGGTCCCGTGCGGTGTGCAGGTAATCGCCCCCGGCGGCGGTTTCCGCCCCCCAGGTCGGGTCGCCCACGTCCCAGTTCCAGCGCTCGAAGTACGCCACCGCGATACCGTGTTCGGCAAACGGGTAATGGTCGCTCCAGGGGCCGGTGAAGCCGTCCCAGCTGCGCGGGGGACTGGTGCGCAGGTCATGCCCCAGGTCCGCCGCGACTGCCAGCGCCAGGTCACGCGCCCAGACCGGCCCCGGCACCACGTCCGGCGCGACGATCGCGCCCGCGTAGACATACGCGTGATCGCCAATACCAACCGTATCCACGTTGAACATCACCAGGATGGCCGCCCGCTGATCCGCGCTGAGCGCATCGACAAACGCCCGCGACCCGCTCAAGCCCATTTCTTCCGCGCCGAACGCGACGAACACGATATCGTGCCGCGTCTCGAGCGCCGCCAGCGCCTGCGCCGCCGCGAGCAGCGCCGCCACACCGGACGCGTTATCGTCTGCGCCGGTCCCCGCGCTCACCGAGTCCATGTGCGCGCCGGCCACGATCACGCGCGTGTCAGGGCCGGGCGCTGTCGCGGGCTTACGCGCGATCACGTTCTGGGACGCGAGCGCGAGTCCAGGGCCGAACTCAAACGACTGGCGTTGCACGGCATAGCCCCAGGCTTCGAACTGTCCCGCGATGTAGTCGGCAGCCTGCGCTTCCGCGTCGCTTCCGGCGGGGCGCGCGCCGATATCCACCGCCAGCGCCGCGATGTGCTCCGCGATAGTCGCCGGTTCGATCGCGGCGGTGATCGCCCGGTATGGCGCATCCGCGCGCGTGGGGATCGTGCCTGCCGCCAGCGCGATGATCAAGACCAGGGCCGGCAACATGCCGCGAAACCGTTGCGCAGACATACATACTCCTTCGGTCGCTTTCCCGCCGCGTGGTATCTTTGCAGTATACCGGAGTTTGGCGCGCGGGGGGAATTCGCGGTCAGCACGCCCGGCTAACCACCCGTCGGACCGCAAAGCGGCCCTGCGCTCAGCACGCGGGCCGTACCAACTGCCCAACACGCCCCGGAACGCGCTACAATCGTTAGCAGCATAGCCTGACGCACAGGAGCAAACACCATGCCCGATGATACCAAAATCCGCGCCCAGCAGCAGTTCGGCCAGCACGCCGCCGGATACGTCACCTCAAACGCGCACAGCAGCGGGTACAGCCTGGAGCGCCTGGTCGCGCTCGTGGACCCGCAAGCGGGCGGGCGCGTGCTGGACGTGGCGACAGGCGGCGGGCATACCGCGCTGCGGCTGGCGCGTTCCGGCGCGTGGACCGTCGCGGGGGACCTGACGCGCCCGATGCTGGACGCGGCGCGCGCGCATATCACCGCGCAGGACCCCGCCGCACGCGTGGCCTACGCCCAAGTCGACGCCGAACGGCTGCCGTTCGCGTCCGGCGCGTTCGACGCGGCGACGTGCCGCATCGCGCCGCACCACTTCCCGGACGTGGCGCAGTTCATGCGCGAGATGGCGCGCGTGGTCAGGCCGGGCGGCATCGTCGCGGTGGTGGACCAGCTCACGCCGCCGGACCCCCGCGCCGCGCGCTACATCAACGCCTTCGAGCGCCTGCGCGACCCGAGCCACAACTGGGCATACAGCCGCGTGGAATGGGAAGGGTTCTTCACCGGGGCGGGCCTCGCGCTGCTGCACTTCGAGGCGTTCGACACGCACCACAACCTGATCGAGTGGGCGGCGCGCATGGGCTGCGACGAAACCACGATCACGCGGCTGCACGCGCTGCTGCTACACGCGCCGGAGCCGGTCGCAGAATGGATGCAACCGCAGCGGCTCGACACGCCCGATCCCGGCTTCGCTATCCGCCAGTTTCTGCTTGCCGGGCGCAAGTGAGCCGGCACACGGTTTACAGGTGCCAGGGGCTCCGTTCCGCAACACCGCATCGATTGGCAAGGAGGACACATCATGACCGAACCCAACCGCAGCCGCCCGCAGATGCGCGATTACGGCATTCACCAGGACGGTGACGGCATGCTGCCCTGGTCCTGGGTGGACGGGCAGATGGCCGAGGCGCGCAATTACTGGGTCTGCTCGACCCGGCCTGATGGCAAACCGCATGCCGCGCCGGTCTGGGGCGTGTGGCTCGAAGGCACGCTGTACTTCAGCACCAGCCCCACCTCGCGCAAGGGGCGCAACCTGGCCGCGAATCCGGCGGTGGTCGTACACCTGGAAAGCGGCGACGACACGGTGATCCTCGAAGGGACGGTGCAGCGTGTGACCGACCGCGCCCTGTTGGGGCGCGTCGTGGACGTCTACGCCGCCAAGTACGCGTTCCGCCCGGACCCTGACGACCCGTCGGGGCTGTGGCTGGCGCTGCAACCGCAGGCCGTCTTCGCGTGGCAGGAAGCCGATTTCCCGCGCACGGCGACCCGCTGGACATTCTGACCGCGTAGCATGCCATTTGCCGCCGTATTACCGTACACTTCGCATATGACGCGGTACGGGCGACTGCGCTACAATGGGATCAGGCCGGATGGCATCTCCCCGGCAGCGCGTATCAGCGAGTGAGTGGAGGGACTACATGCCGGTAATCACGCTATCCAAGCAGTTGGGCGCAGGTGGCGAAGAGATCGCGCGGGCAGTGTGTGATATCCTGCGCTACCGCTACTTCGACAAGCAGATGATCGTGGACGCGGCCCGGTTGTCCGGCCTGTCCCAAGAACA
Source organism: uncultured Anaerolineaceae bacterium (assembly GCA_964425755.1). Lineage (GTDB taxonomy): Bacteria > Chloroflexota > Anaerolineae > Aggregatilineales > Aggregatilineaceae > CAYRNY01. Next base: position 6,671 of record CAYRNY010000032.1, on the reverse strand, counting down.
GGTGGTCGACTATTCCGAAGACCGCTACGAAACCCAGAACTTCCTCGCGCGGTTGTTTGGCGGCCCGCGCCCGGTGAAGACGGTCAGCACGCGCCAGGAAGACTCGAAGGGCAACATCACGATCAGCGAAGAGACGCTCGACGAAGCGCAATACGTCGCGCTGATCCAGAGCGCCATACACGCGGCGTATGACGCGGGCGACGTGGTGATCGTCGGGCGCGGCGGGCAGTCGATCCTGCAGGACCAGCGGGACGTGCTGCACGTGCGCATCGTCGCGCCGCTGGGCACGCGCATCGCGCGCCTGCAGCAACGTGAAGGCTGCACCGTGGAAGAGGCTGAACGGCAGATCAACCGCCAGGACCGCGCCTCGGCGGAGTACCTGGGGCGCTTCTTCGGCATCCAGTGGGACGATCACGACCTGTATCACTTCGTGCTGAACACGGGCAAGCTGTCGCTTGACGGGGCCGCGCAGATCATCGTCGACGCGGTGGTACAGCTTCGCGCGTCGATCGCGGGATGAACGCGGGGACGCACAGGCTGCGCCGCCTGCGACCAGCCGGGTGGGCGATCCTCGCCGCGATTATGGTATAATCTCGCACGGAAAACGAAGCGCAGAGGAGAACATCGTCATCATGGCTGAATTCCCCGGCAAAGGCAAAGTTGCCGTCATCCGTACCAAACCCGAAAGCGTGACCGAGGACGTGCGCGAAGTTATGCGCCTGGCGGGGTATCAGGACGCCCTGCCCAAAGACAAGGACACCATCCTCAAGATCAACATCTCGTGGGACACGTGGTATCCCGCCTGCTCCAGCACGCCCTGGCAGATCGAAGGCGCGATCCAGGAACTGCAGGCCGCCGGTTACCCGCGCCTGATCGCGGGGCACAACGATACCGTCGTCGTCGATGCACGCGTCGGTGAGGAGAACAACAAGCACAAGTACGTCACCGACAAGTACGGCATCGAAAACTGGCACCTCTACGAACCCCAGTTCGAGTGGGTGCGCTACGAGCCGAAAGAGCCGTTCCTGGTGCTGGACAAGGTCTACCCGGAAGGCGTGTACATCCCCAAGGACTTTTACGGGCGTAACATCATCCAACTACCGACCGTGAAAACACACGTCTTCACCACGATCACCGGCGCGATGAAGAACGCGTTCGGCGGCCTGCTGGGGCGCAAGCGTCACTGGACGCACGCCGTGATCCACGAGACGGTGGTCGACCTGCTGCAGATCCAACAGGACATCCACACCGGCGTATTCGCCGTGATGGACGGCACGTTTGCGGGCGACGGGCCGGGGCCGCGTGCAATGCACTGGCACGAGAAGGACATCCTGCTCGCCTCAGCCGACCAGGTCGCGATCGACGCCATGAGCGCGTACATCCAGGGCTTCGATCCCCTGACGCTGGACTTCATCCGCCTGGGCCACGAGCGCGGGCTTGGTGTGGGCGACCCGGACGAAATCGAGGTCGTGGGCATGGAAAAGAAGGACCTGCCGCGCTTCGGCTTCATCCAGACCGACACCTTCGCCAGCAAGGGCCAGAAAATGATCTATCACGGCTGGCTGAAGGGCTTCGAGGGGTTGCTGCTGCGCTCGCCGCTTGTCCCCTGGAGCTACATGGCGAGCAACGTCTACCACAATTACTACTGGTACCCGTTCGTGGGCCGTAAGCGCGTCGAAGCGGCACTCGATACCAAGTGGGGCCGCCTGTTCGAGCAGTACGGCGAGGGCGGCGTGGTGATGCCGGGCATCGAGCCGGAAGAGGCCAAGCGCGTGGCCGCGCTCGGCGCGGTGGCCGCCGGTGGCGCGCTGTTCCTCGGCGCGGGGGTGCTGAGCCGCCTGTTCGGCAAACGCGACTGACGCACCGCGCCGGTGATGTCGCGGCGGAGGCATAACAAAAACACTTGGCATCCTCCCAGGTGACGAAACACCGGGATGAAAAAGCGTCAAACAGGAATAACGACGGGCATGCCGGCAGCGGCGTGCCCGTTTCTTTTACAATTCCTCGAACAACTTCGGCTGTACCTGCGCGCGACCCTGCGTCTGCCATAACCGGGCAGTACCACCGTCGCATTTTGAAGCTTATTGAAATTTACTACAATTACGTACCACTTATTATTACAATCTGTTTACGGTTTTACACAGCAGCATCGGCAATATGCGCCAGGGTCAGGTAATACGTGCAGCTTTTATTACCGTAGCGAACTAAAAACGCCTGTTGAACTGTGTTCCGCTTATTATTTGTCATGCTATGTAGCGTAAATTTGCAATGCGACTTCGCGTGTGATAAAACGTGTACTAGCCACAATTTCTCGTAAATTCTAGCCAAAGGGACGCACCATGCCCTACACAATTGAGTGGCATGCTTCGAAGAATATACTAATTGTAACGTATCAAAAAACATTAACAATTCGAGAGCATGCTCAGTTGCGCAAAGAGCGCGCCGCTGCACTTGATCAGGGTCCTGCCGGGACCATGCTGCTGGCGGATATGCGCAACTTCGACGGCTTTCCTGACGCGTACAAACTGCCCGGCAACGACAACATACTGGACCATCCCAACGTGCGCGGATCGGTGATCATCGTGCCAGAGATCATGTTCCAGCAGCTATCACGCGCGCTGGTGACCGATTATGCCGCCCGGCTGCCGCTGTTCTTCACGTCCAACCTGGATGATGCGCTCACCGCAGCGCAGCACGCGCTCGGGTAACCACCACCGCGCCCCCAAAATAGCTAAGCCCGGCGCTGGCCGGGCCTATGCGTTCGCGTTACCAGTTATGCGCGCGGATTTGTCCGCTGCCGGGCTATTCCTCGTCCGTTTCTGCGGCGTCTTCCACCGCTGCGGAATCTTCCGCCTCGGCGGAGCCTTCCACCTCGGCGGCGAGTGCCGGTGCCCAGTAGCCGCCGTCCAGCATGCGCACGCACCAGTCGTCACCGTCTTCGCGCATTTCAAGCAAGATGCGCGTGTCGATCCGCTCGGTAACGTCGCCGTCACGATCGATGTCGCGCCGGTCGCGCACGGCTGATGCCAGCACGTACTGCGTTTCCGAATCCGGGATCAACCTGCCCTGTTCGTCGATCTCCACAATATCATACGACCCGGTGATGATTAATTCTCTGGGGTTGTTGCCTTTGCCCAGATCGTATTTCAGGTCGATGTTGCGGATCTCGTGGCTGTCACCCAGGCCCGGCAGGTTGGCATACAGATCGGTGCTGTCCTCCAGGCTCACGATCTGCACTTCGAAATCGTCACAAGTGAATCCTTCGGCGTTTTCGATCTCGCCGTTCAACAACGCATCAATGTAATCTTTGGCGGCATCCTGCGATTCGGACTCGCACGCTGTAAGCAGCACGGAGGCCAGCAGCAACGCAACCAGGAGCAGAGCCAGTTTCTTCATCAGGTAAAATTCTCCCCTCTATCGGCTGTGAAATAGCGCGTAAATGACCGTCTAAACGGCATGATGATACTGCTTTGTGCCCTCCGGCGCAATACGCAGGCCCCGTGCAATAGACAATCTACAGCGGGTTTTGTGAGACTATACATACCTCGCGCACGGACTCGGCGGGTGTGGAACCGCTCACGACATACCACCGGGGAACAATCGCGGGTAAGCGGCGGTGAACACCGTCCCGCGGCCCGGCTCCGACACAAACGTGATCGTGCCGTACAGGTAGCGCTCGGTGAGCAGCTTCATGCTATAAGTGCCCAGCCCGCGCCCGGCCCCTTTGGTCGAAAATGACCGCTGGAATAACTGGCGCTGAACCTTGCGCGGCATGACGGTCGGGTTGTGCACGCGAAAGCAGACGCGGTCGCCGTCCGTGAACGTCGTGACCGTGACCGTCTGGCCCGGTTTGCTGGCCTCGAGCGCGTTCTTGACCATGTTGCCCAGCACACGTCCTAACAACGTGGGATCGCTTTCGAAGCGCACGTTCTGCGCGTTCGCCGCGATCACCAGCTTCTGCCCGGCGGCGACGTCAAGCGCGGCATAATACGAGATCACGTCGCTGACCAGTTGCAGCGTGAAGACCCGCGCAGGATGCACGACCAGCTCGCCGTTTTCCGCCGCCAGCAGGTCGCGCTGCATCCTGATCTCTTCGACCAGGCGCGACGAGGTCCGCAGCAAGGTGCGCCGGATGTCCGTGATATCGTCGGCATCGGTCGCGGTTTCGAGCAGTTCAGTATAGCCGAGCAACACGCCCGCCAGGTTCAGCACGTCATGAAAGAAGATGCTTTCCAGCACGTGACGCCGCTTTTCGTGGCTGATATCGTGCACGGCGAACACCGAGAATATCTCGCCGTCGACCTGCAGCGGCGTGGCCCAGACCCGCAGGTCGAGCGCGTCCCCGCTGCGCTGGATGATACGGCATTCCTGCCTGTTCTGCTGCCCGGCCAGGCCGGAGACGATCGCGCGCGCCGCCCCACATTCGCGGCAGAACTCGGTCGTGCCACAGCCATAGGGCGCGCCCGCCGCGTGGACGCAGTTCAATATCTCGCCCGGGCGCTGGCCGATCACCTGCTGCGGCTCCAGGCCAAGCAGCGCAGACAGCGCGTCGTTGGCGAACACGACCTGGCGCTGCGCGTTGAGCACCAGCACCATGTTGGGGACCGCATCGACCAGTTTCTCAAGCACGTCCAGCCGGTTCAGGCGCTTGATCTGGCGTTGGAGCTGGACCGGGGATGCCCGTTCAGCCGGCGCGAACGCGGTGGGCAACGCTTCCGAATTCCCGGTAGGGCTTGAGCGAGCGGGCATGGTGCGTGGTCCCTGCGAGCTAAATCGGTCGATACCGACGTATTATACGTGCTAACGCCGGTCCGCTCAACCTTTGCGCCCCGGCGCAGCACGCGATCAAGAATGCCGCACCGGGAGTCGATGCGGCATGATCGAATTCAGTGGCCGTCCCTACGGGGTGGGAAGCGGCTCGATGAAGTAGTTCCCCGTGCGCCCCTCAGCCATCCATCCGGTCAGGCCGGTGTCGGTGCGGATCGACCACCAGTAATACCCTTCGGAACACTCCGGCCCGCCCGTGACGTGGAACGTCGCGCCTTCTGGCAACTGTGCCTGCTCCGCGAATCCCAGCCCGGGGCCGCTGCGCACGCGCACGGGCGTGCCTGTCGTGAACGTCACGCGGCCCTGCTGCCCGGCCACCATACGCGGCGCGGGCGCGCCGGGGCACGCCGGGACGCTGCCCGTACCGGGGCCGGGCGTCGGGGTTGCAGCCGGGGGCGCGGTGGCGACCGGGCCGGTCCCCGTGCCGCTGCCGGGCGCAGCATCCAGCAGATACGAATGGATGTACCGGTAGCGTTCCGGGCGCGTGTTATCCGTACCGATCAGGCAGAGGTGGTTTTGCGTAGCGAGCACGTCCCTGGCGCGCAGCGCGTCGGCTTCGGTGTCAAACGCGCCGAGCATGGTCCGGTCCGAGAACACGTGCCACGTGCCCGCCGCCGTGCTGGCAAGCATGAGCGCGTCCGGGTCGTAGGCCGTGCAGGTATCCTCTGGCAGCGGCGCGCCAAGGCCCGAATCGCCCTTCCAGTACTCGAAGATATAGCGGTACGGCGTCGGGCGCGTGTTGCCACGCCCGATGAAGCACAACTCCGTGTGCGCCAGGGCCACCTGCGCGCCAAGCTGCGCGTCCGGCTGTGACGCGAACAGCAGCAGGTTGCTGGTCCCGTCACTGACGACCCAACCATCCGCCGTATTGCGCAGCACGACCGATCCCGGATCGTAGCTGATGCAGTCTTCCGGCGCAGGGCTGGTCCCGCTTCCGTCACCGGGCAGCGGGGGCACCAGCGTCAACATGCCGGGATCGATCGTCACGATCGGGTCCAGCGGCACGAGCGGCCCGTCCGAACCGTCACCATCATCGCCCCCCGGCAAGCCGGGCACCAGCGTCATCTCGCCCGGGCCAAGCCCCGGTGTGAGGCCGGGCACCAGCACCAGGTCGCTGGTGAGGTAGGTCATCAGGTAGTCGGCGCGGATGTCGCGCGGCAGGTCGCGCCCGATGTAACAGATGTTATCGTACAGGCCCAAAAGCTCCTGCGCGTGCGCGGCGTCCTCGCGCGTATCCAGCAGCAGCAAGCTGCTTGAGCCGGAGATCACGTTCCAGCCCGCCGCCCCCGCGTCACGGATCGACAGGTCCGCGCGGTCGTAGGCGATGCAGTCGTCGTCCGGCAGCGTCACGTCCAGCCCGGAATCGCCCTGCCAGTATTCAAAGATGTAACGCTGGCGGTCGGGCCGGGTGTTATCACGCCCGATGAAGCAGTGCTCGGTGTGCGCCCTGGCGACGCGCAACCCCTGGTTGGCGTGCGCCTCGTTTTGGAAGGCCGCCAGCGCGCGGCTGCCGGAATAGAGCGTCCAGTTGGAGCCTTCGCGCACCACCCGCAGATCGTTCGGGTCATAGGGCAGGCAGTCCTGATCAAACGATACCTGTGCTTGCGCGTCCTCGTGCTGGGACCCGGCCAGGATCATCACGCCCGGCACGGCCAGCGCCACGATCATCAACGGCAACAATACACGCCGCAAATACATACAATGCCATCCTCCTGTGAAGTAGTGCCCAGTAATCGGTGGGGAGCCATCCGCCATCGCAGATGTGCGTAAAACCCCCAACAACATCAACCATTACTGAAGTTATGCAGTTTTGAATGAAAGACGCTCTAGGGCTACGATAGGTT
>CAYRNY010000031.1:20701-25896 GCA_964425755.1 uncultured Anaerolineaceae bacterium | reverse complement strand
GTACTGGGCGGGAAACCGCCTGGGAGCGTAGGTCGTCGCCAACTCCCCTGTCTTGGCTTCTTCCCCCCTGAGAACACGTACTACATCCCACCGGCCTGAACCCAACACTACTTGTGCCGATTACACACCCCGCATAGACTTAAACCAGACTGCAAGTCGTTATTCTTTCACACCACACGGCAGATGCGAGAACGATCATGAATCAACCGCACAATCCCCCACCCCAGGATACGCTCAAGCCAGACACGATTCTCGGCGCTGAGTTCAGTTACATCGCTGCCACCGCGATGCAGGCTAACGATGACCGCTCAACCGTGACCACCTTCCTCTTAACTGCCATCGGCACGCTTGTAGCGGGCATTTTAGGGTTTCAAGCTGATATCCCGACTGCTACCGTCTACAAAGCGCTGTCCTTGATGCTGCTGGCATTGAGCACATTCGGATTTCTGACGCAGTTACAGTTGATGCGCCTGCGCACGGCCTGGCACGAAAGCATCGTCGCCATGAACCGCATCAAGGATTTCTACGTCGACCACATCACCCGGCTGGATCTGAACTCCGCGTTTGAATGGCAGAGGGAAACCTGCCCCAAACACTATAAAATGCTCAGCTTCTCGTGGTTACTGGCAGCACAAGTCGGCCTTTTGAGCACGATCACATTCACTGGCGCGGCGTTTTTCTTCCTGATCGGCTTTAGTGTCCTGGGCCTGTCGGACCAGCACGCTAACGCGTTTATAGCCAGCTTGTTTTTCGGTGCGGCCTATGCCATCATCACCTTTTCGTACTACCGGATCAGCATGTACCAGGCGGACGTAAAAGAGAAACAGCACCTGGGCAAATACCTGGCCGCGCGAAAACGACGTAGAAGCAAAGTCCGCGCCAGCCAGCAGACCAGTCCGCCGGACTCCGCTAAAACCTAATCTTGACTTTTGGCCCCTCACTCGCTACCATTAGGCTCGTTACGTGATACGGGGCGTGGCGCAGTTTGGCTAGCGCGCTTGCATGGGGTGCAAGAGGTCCCCGGTTCAAATCCGGGCGCCCCGACAAACTGGTTTCAAGGTAGCTCTTGTCGTATGTGCGCAAGAGCCATTTTTTTGTGCATCGCCCGTCCTACTAGCATCCGCAAGGAGCTTACCGTGCCGGAGCAGCAAACCACCTACCGCGTTCGGATCGCTGATGTCACCCGCGATCTGCCGATCATCGAGATCGCGCCGGGTGTGCGCATCGCATTTGTGGACTGTCTCAACGACGCCGAGCTTTCCCACGCCGCCGCAAACGCGCTCGCGCCCAAGCTGGCCGCTGTGCGCCCTGACGTCCTGGTCACGCCGGAGGCTAAGTCGATCCCGCTGGCCTACGCGCTGGCGGTCGCGATGGGCATCCCTTACATCACCCTGCGCAAAACGCGCAAAGCGTACATGCACGAACCCATCGCGATCAACACGCAGTCCATCACTGCAGCAGGCGAAGTGCAAACTCTCTACTTCGACGCGCGTTACCGCGACAAGGTCGCCGGCAAGCGCGCGGTGCTGGTTGATGACGTGGTCAGCACGGGCAGCACACTCCAGGCCATGGACGAGCTGATCCAGCGCATCGGCGGCCAGGTGGTGGGGCGCGCCGCGATCTTCACCGAAGGCGACCCGGAACAATGGAACGACGTGATCGCCCTGGGCCATCTGCCGGTATTTCTCGACGACGAGTGAGCATGTCCGGTCCCGGCGGCAGATCGGAATATCACCCCACAGCAGCGTGAAAGCCGCCTGCCCTGCATGACGCCAGCATCGCTCAATAAGCCCCCGCAAGCGCGAGGGCTTTTCGTGCAACATGCCAGCGCGCCAAACCCCGCAATCTGTACCTTTCACACAATGCGAATCGCCACCAGACGCAGTACAGTGTATTTGTGCGTTCTGTCACAGCGCACGCATGCGTAACCATCGTTCAGCACACCGAAGGAGGAGCAGCACCCATGCAAGGGAGTCCTGACCTGCTGTTGTGGGAAGACCTGAGCCTGGTACACCGCAAGGCGCACCGTGCCAACGAGATGCTGCAGGCGATCCTGACCAGCATCCAGGAGGGCCGGCTCGACCAGCCATCGCGCCAGGACAGCCAGCACCTGAACCGCCTTATGGTTCTCGCCGATTTACTATGTGCGGAGCTAAACACGTGGGCCGAAGACATCGCGCCCAAGACGAAAGCACGCGGGAACGGGGCGCGCTAGCCCACCCCGGCAATTCAACGACCGAACCATCCGAACAACACCCGATCAGTTGGCCCACCCTGACAGCACAGCACGAAAGGACCCGTATCCGGGGAACAGCGATGAAGACTACGACGGACTTCCCAGCAGCGGCGGGTGTGTAGCCGGACCAAGCACACCCGCCGCCGTTTTTCTGCGAACGCTGGCGCGATGTGTCACGCTTCCCCGGACTCGTCCAGGCTCACGATCGCATCGCGTACCACCTGGGCGCTCGCGCGGAGTTTTTCGTATTCGTCGTCGCTAAGTTCAAACAGGCAGGTCGAGATCACGCCATCCCCACCGATCAGATTCGGCAGCGCGACCGTGACATCCGGCACGCCAACCACCTCCGCGACCGGCGAGCAGACGGTCAGCAGCGCGCGCCGGTCGCCCAACACCACGCTCACAAGCCGCGCCAGCGCGCTGCCGATGCCGTAGTACGTCGCGCCCTTGCCCTCGATGATGCGATATGCCGCGTTACGCACCTGGTCATCGATCCGCGCGCGCACCTCCGGCGTCACTTCCTGCCCCTCTTCGAAGCAGAACTCTTCCAGCGGAATGCCGCCAATGCTGATCTCCGACCAGGCCAGCACCTCCGAATCGCCGTGCTCGCCCATAACGTACGCGTGGACATGGTGTGAATCGACGCCCAGATGCCGCCCTAGCAGCGTGCGAAACCGCGCCGTATCCAACATCGTGCCGGACCCGATCACGCGGCGGCTCGGCACGCCGAATTCTGCCGCGTATCGCGCGGCGAGGTGCGTCATCACGTCCACCGGGTTCGTCGCCACGATCACGATCGCGTCGGGCGCGTGCTTCAGCACGCTCGGCACGATATCGCGGAACACCCTGGCGTTACGCCCCAGCAATTGCAGCCGTGTTTCGCCGGGACGCTGCGCCACCCCTGCCGTGATGAGCACAACCGAGCATCCTTCCAGGTCGGGATAATCCCCCGCGCGCACGTACATCGGGCTGGCAAACGGCACTGCGTGCACGATGTCGTCTGCTTCGGCCTGCGCGCGCGCTTTGTCCAGGTCCACGAGCACGATCTCGCGCCCGATGCCGCGCATCACCAGGGCGTACGCCGTCGTGGAACCAACCGCCCCGCTGCCAATAATGCCGATCTTCATGTGCCCTCCTTTGACGCCAGTGCTTGGTTGTCGGTTGATGGGTGTTGCCGGTTGCCGGTACGCGCTCGTTGCGCCGTGCAGCAAAACCGTTTAATAGCACAGGTTCTATATCAATTGTGCCAGATCGCGGGATGCGCGCCAAAAACCCGCTGACCCGCACCGGCAGACAGGACCGGTGCCACGTTCGGTTTTCGAGCACCTGTCGCGCTTGACTACACGAAAGGCAGGCACGCCACATGACGTTTGCCCGCCGCCCGATCAATGTTCTACGCGTTGGGCGCGCCGGGCTATTGACGCCGCACAGCTACCCCGTCTACACTCAAAATTAGATTGACAACACAAACCGGTGCCCATTAAACGGCCCGCGCCGCGCGGATAGCACACACCGGCGCAGCGAGCGCGCGCGGCTGCTGCTATGTTTGTTTGACCGATCATTTCTGTCCGGCATGAGGAGGAGCGCATGAAGCGCATACGGTGGATACCCTGGCAGGTGCTCATTCCGTTGAGTCTGGTGATCCTGGCGGGCCTGGCATGTAACCTCACCACCGGCGGCGATGACGACGAGGAAGCCGATACCGGCGCGGCGGTTGGCGAAGCAGGCGCGCCCACAGTCACGATCCAGGCCCCGGCAGACGGAGCCGAGGTACTGCTGGGAAGTGACGTCTACATCTACGCCATCGCTGAAGACCCCGCCGGCGTGACGCGCGTCGAACTGCTGGTCGACGGCACGCTCGTATCGTCGCAGGCATCCCCAGGGCTGGACGAAGGTGATCGGGAATTCCGCGTGCTGCTGCGCTGGCAGCCGGACGCGATCGGAGAGCACACGCTGCGCGTCGTGCCCTGGCGCGGCAACGTGCGCGGCACGGCTGCCGAATTGACGCTGAGTGTACGCGCGCGCCCGGAAGATATCACGCAGACGCCTGCCCCGACGCTGTCCTTCCTCACCCCGACCGGCGCGCGCATCGACCAGACCTGCCGCGTGCGGGTGTCGGTCGGCAGTCTGAACGTGCGCCAGGGGCCCGGCACGGTCTACAACATCATTGACGGGGTGACGATCGGGCAGGAACTTCCCGTGACCGGGCGCCAGCTTTACCCCAGCGAGTGGTGGCAGGTGATCGTCAACGGCAGGTTTGGCTGGGTCAGCAGCGCATACGTCGAGACGCTGGGCAACTGCGCCGCGATCGGGATCGCGCTGGCCCCACCGACGCCAACACCGCCCGGCGGCGCGCAACCACCCACCGAACCGCCGACGTTTACGCCGCTGCCGCCGACATCCACGCCCGTGATTCCCACAGCCACGCCGCTGCCACCGGGGACCAATACGCCCACGGCCACACCCGAACCCTGCCGCGCGCAGGTCTTACAGGACGGGCTGCCGGTCTACAGCGGGCCAGGGCCAGACTTTACGCGCATGACCGTGCTCAACGCGGGCCAGAGCTTCCCGGTGCTGGGCCGTAACCGCAGCCAGCAATGGTGGCAGATCGCCATCGCAGGCACCACCGGATGGATCGAAGCGGCACAGACGGAAGTCACCGGCGCGTGCATCGAGCTTCCGATCGTGCCGGCGCCGCCGCTGCCCACCGCCACGCCGACCAGCACCGCGACCATAACCGTACCACCGACGTTCACGCCGGCCCCGACGGATACCGTCACCGCGACGCACACGCCGACGGTCACGCCGACTCATACACCGACCGCCACCGGCACGCGCGAGCCGACCGTCACCATGACCAGCACACCGACGCCGACGCTCACGCTCACGCCGACGGACACGCCAACGGTCACGCCGACTCATACACCGACCGCCACCGGCACGCGCGAGCCGACCGTCA
>CAYRNY010000031.1:20093-20601 GCA_964425755.1 uncultured Anaerolineaceae bacterium | reverse complement strand
TGCCGACCGACACACCCACACCGACCGCGACGGTCACGCCGTTGCCGACCGACACACCCACACCGACCGCGACGGACACGCCGCTGCCGACCGACACGCCAACGCCGACCGCGACGGACACGCCGCTGCCGACCGACACACCCACACCGACCGCGACGGTCACGCCGTTGCCGACCGACACGCCAACGCCGACCGAGCGACCGAATCAAAACCCGGTGATCGACCCGATCCCGCCGCAAACGATGCTGCCGGGCGAGACGATCGCCGTCCCATATAACGCCAGCGATCCTGATGGGGACCCGATACAGAACCCCGTCGCCGTGTCGGACAACCCGGCGGTGATGGCGGCGATCCCGCAGCCGGGCACGGTTCAGCTTGTCGCAAACGCCCCCGGCAGCGCGACGATCACCGTCAGCGTGCAGGACACGCGCGGGGGTTCGGCACAGACCAGCTTCACCGTCACGGTGCAGCAGCCCAACCAGAACCCCGTCATCGAGCCGGTCCCGCC
>CAYRNY010000031.1:0-19993 GCA_964425755.1 uncultured Anaerolineaceae bacterium | reverse complement strand
TGCGTGCCGAGGACGGGCGCGGCGGCATCGCCGAAACCGCGCTCACCGTCACGGTGCAGCAGCCCAACCAGAACCCCGTCATCGAGCCGGTCCCGCCGCAGACGCTTACCGCCGGGCAAACGATCGACGTGCCGTTCCAGGCGTATGACCCCGACGGCGACCCGCTCACCGTCACCGCCCAGCCGGTGGATAGCGCCATCGCCAGCGCCAGCGTCCCGCAGATGGGCACGCTGCGCATCCAGGCCAACGCCCCCGGCAGCACCGACATCGTCCTGCGTGCCGAGGACGGGCGCGGCGGCATCGCCGAAACCGCGCTCACCGTCACGGTCGAGCAACCTGCACCGCCCCCGCCCACCGAGGCACCACCCCCGGATGGCGGCGCAAACCTGGGCGAGATCCCGGTGCTGACACCCATCGAGGGCAACGTACTGGCGACCGTGCGGGAGATCTACCGGCGCGGGCAGGGCGCTTCCCCGCCGGTCAATCCGGGCGTGTTCAGCGTGGCTGGCGACAGCGCGCCGGACCGTCTCCTGGCGGACCTGGGCGACGGGCAGGCTGACTTCGGGACTCTGCCGGACGCGGGCGCGCTCAACGACCTGCTGTTCTACTACACCAGCACCGCACTGCAAACCGGCGGCAACAGCTTCAGTGACGCCGGGCGCATCGCCAGCAGGGACAACTGGACCGCCGGTGAGTTGCTCAAACCGGGGAACGCGCCGAATTCGTGCCCGCAGGGTCTAAACCCGCTGGAGTGCGAGCTACAAGTCAACCGGCCCGCCGTGATCATGATCGCCATCGGGCGCAATGACGCGCTGAGCAACACGCCGGAGAACCAGTTCCGGCAGCAGCTTGACCGCATCGTGACCACCGCGATCCAAAACGGCACGATCCCCGTGCTGGTCACCGTGCCCGGCGACCCGGCTCAAATCCCGCACCTGAACGCGATCAACACGGCGATCGTGGACACGGCGCGACAGTACAACGTGCCGCTGATCAATCTGTGGCGCGGGCTGAGCAACGTGCCGGGGTTCGGCGCAGGGAACGACCTGGCGCTGACCGGTTCGGGCGCGGGGGATGTGTTCACCGAGGCGGAACTGAACCAGTTCGGCATACCGAATCGTAACCTGCTCATCCTGCGGATGCTCCAGCAAATCCGGATCAACGTGCCGATCCCTTAACACACGGCGGCACAGGGCAAACAAATAACGGGGCGCGATCCTTCACCGGAATGCGCCCCGTTTCACAGTTCGGCTGTGATGAAAAACGTGCGTTACCCCAGGCCAAACATCGCCTGCAGCTTCAGCGCCAGCCCCATATCGCCTTTGACCTTCACCTTGCCCTGCATAAAGGCGGACATCGGGTTCAGTTCGCCGTTGACCAGGTCGATGTAGTCTTGCGCCGAGGACGTGATGACCATTGTTGGGGCATCGTGCGTGCCCTCGTGCACTTCCGCCTGCTTATCCGCCACCTTGATCCAGTACTGCCCGCCGTCGTCTCCGGTCAGGTCGAACTGGAAGATCGCGTCGACACCCTCAGCCTTTTCGGGATCGAAGCCCTGATCGATGTTCTCAAAAATCTCCCGCACCGACGATACCTTGTCTGCCATATAATGCCTCCTGATCTCTTATGACCAAAAACGCTGTGCGACCTAACTATAACAATACCTGCCAGCATTTCCTAGCCCAAACCGGTCTTGCCTGACGCCTGGCAAATGATCGCCATACCGTTATTGCCGTGCGGCACGGGCTTGGCTACAATGAGCCTGTAGCACAACAAGGAGCACACCAACTCGTGGAACCATCAGCCAGCCGCGTCGAACAACCGATACTGACCAGCGCCGCCCTGCGGGACAACCGTCTCGGCGATCCGCACGTGCGCCCCGTGCCGGTGTACCTGCCGCCGGGCTACGACGACGACCCCACGCGGCGCTATCCGGCGCTGTACCTGCTGAGCAGTCACGGCAACACCGGCCCGTCGTTGCTCAACTGGCAGCCCTGGGACGAGAACATCCAGCAGCAGCTCGATCGTCTGATCGCCGATGGCAGCCTGCCGCCCGTGATCGTGGTGCTGCCGGACATGTGGACCCGCTTCGGAAGCTCGCAGTTCGTCAACTCTGAGGGCATCGGGCGCTACGAAGATTACCTGGTCGGTGAGATCGTGCCGTTTGTGGACGCGCGCTACCGCACCCTGCCAGACCGCGATCACCGGGGCGTGCTGGGGCGCAGCAGCGGCGGCTACGGCGCGATCGTGCAGGCGATGCGCAACCCGGACACCTTCGGGGCGGCGGCGTGCCACAGCGGCGACCTGTACTGGGAATTCACCTGCCTGCCGCACCTGGCGAAAACGCACCAGCAGCTGGCCCAGTTCGGCGGGCTGGACGCCTTCATCAACGACATCCCCACAATCCGGCCCAAAGGTGGGGCGTTCTGGGAGTTGATCATGAGCATCTGCTGGGCGGCGGCGTTTGGCAGCAACCCGGACGCGCCGCACGGCTTCGATCTGCCGGTCGACCCGCAGACCGGCGCGCTCGTCCCGGACGTGTGGGCGCGCTGGCTGGACCACGACCCGGTGCGCATGGTCGAGCGCGACGCTTATGCTGCCGCCCTGCGCCGGATGCGTGCGCTGGTGATCGACGTGGGCGAATACGACGAATACCAGCTTCAGGTCGGCGCGCGGTTGCTGCATCGGAAACTCGACGCGCGCGACATTGCACACGTCTATGCCGAGTTCCCCGACGGGCATCGCGGCACGCGCTACCGTTTCGACTTTTCGCTCCCCCTACTGGCTGAGGCGCTGACATGACACGCCCCACACCGCGACTCCGGTTTTTTTGGGGCACGCTGGTCGTCGCCGTCCTGCTGGGGCTGGTTGGCGCGGCATGTGCTCCCCGGCACGAGGTGATCTACATCACCGCGACGCCGCTACGCGACGATGCCGGGAACGTCATCCTGCCGCCGACGTTTACACCCGACAGCCCGACCAATACCCCTATCATCCCCACGCCGAACCCCACGCGTGCGACCGTACCGGACAGCGGCCTTTACACCGTGCAACCGGGCGATACGCTCGGCACGATCGCCGGTGTCTATGGGCTGGCAGTGGAAGACCTGATCGCCGCCAATGAGCTATCAGATGGCAACGTGCTCGAAGTCGGCCAGCTATTGACCATCCCCGGTGGCGCGCTGATCTACGGGCCGGATGTGAAGCTGATCCCCGACAGCGAACTGGTATACGGCCCGGCAGCAGCGGACTTCAGCATCACGAGCGCGGTTAAGTTCCGCCAGGGCTTCCTGCGGGCATACTCCGAAACCGTCAACGGCGCGGTGATGAGCGGCGTGGCGATCGTGGACTTCATCGCGACCAACTACAGCGTCAACCCGCGCCTGCTGCTGGCCCTGCTGGAGTACCGCGGCGGCTGGCTTTCCACGCCCTACCCTGACGAACCATACGCGACATACCCGCTGGGGATCGTCAAAGAGGGGCGCGAGGGCTTGTACAAGCAGTTGGTCGACGCCGCCGACGCGCTCAACGCGGGCTATTACGGCTGGAAATATCGCGGCGTAATGTCGCTCAGCTTTGATGACGGCCAACGTATTCATTACGCCCCATCGCTGAACCCCGGCACAGTCGGGGTGCAGTACATGCTCAGCCTTGCCAACAGCGTGCAGCAGTGGCAGCGCGACACCCACCCCGACGGCTTCTTCAAGACCTATCTCACGCTGTTCGGGGACCCGTTCGCCCGCGCGGTCGAGCCGATCACGCCGCCGGACCTGACCCAACCTGACCTGACACTGCCGATCCCGAAAGGCGAAGAGTGGGTCTACACCGGCGGGCCGCACGGCGCCTATAACAGCGGATCGGCCTGGGGCGCGATCGACCTCGCGCCGCCCGAACCGCCGGACGAACTGATCGCGACGCAAGGTCGCTGCTACGTCTCGCCGCATTGGGTCACGGCGGCAGCGCCCGGCGTGGTGGCACGCAGCGGCGAAGGGTACGTCGTGCTGGACCTGGACATGGACGGCAACGAACACACCGGCTGGACCCTGGTCCACCTGCACATCGACGATCACGAGCGTGTCAAGCAAGGCACGGTCGTCGAGACGGGTGACCGGCTGGGACATCCCTCGTGCGAGGGCGGCTTCAGTTCCGGCACGCACCTGCACATCGCGCGGCGCTACAACGGCGAATGGATTCCGGTCGTGTGCAAGGACTGCGCGCCCGGTGTGAGCGTGCCGCCCTTTGTGCTCGGCGAATGGACGGTGCACCAGCTGCCCGGCGAATACCAGGGATCGATGACGCGCAACGCCGCAGAAGACGCCTACCGCCAGGCCGACCAGATGCGCGACCACGCGCTCAACAAGCTGACGTGGAACTGACCCCTACCGGTACGCAATCCGGCGACGCAGCGCCAGCTGACCTCAACGCGCGTGTGTGGCCGGCGACCGGGACGCGTTACCAGCCACCCAGCCCCGAATGATCCGGGCTGACGAACTGCACGCCACGCAACCCGAAACAGGGATCGCTGGAGACATCATGCACGATCGCAAATTCGCCCCTTATCTCCGGGCCGATCATTGTGCCATCAGCGGCATATACAATCTGCACGTCATCTTACGGGACCAGCATCCATCAATCGATCCACAAAGCGATCCGGAGAACATCTTGATCGAAATTGGATCAAGTCTCCCGGCACAGTGGCCTGCCAGACCATCCGCACCCGCACAGCGACAATGGTGATCACGACGATGGTTCTGATGCGTTTGCCCTGGCCGCCGACCGGCCACGTATGGATAAATCACGGTGTTTTCGGTATCCTTAGCGCCGTTCAGAACACCATGTACGACGACGGAGAACGTACCAGGTATGGTCGCCAGACGGAAACACACTGTAATTCTGCTGGGCATCGTGGTGCTGCTGGCAGCAAGCGCGTCGATCGCGTGGGCCAACACCGGCGCTCCCCGCACCGACTCGCGCGTCCGGCAGGCAGCATCACCCACGCCGGTACAGTTACAGTTCCCCACCGCAACCGGAACCGCCGGTCCGCCCACCGAGACGCCTACCCGAACCCCGACATCGCAGGGCCGCCCCTGGATTGAGGCCATCGCAGACGCGACCAACGTCCGCGCCGGGCCGGACATCAACCAGGTCCGGGTCGGGCAGATCTACCCCGGCACAACTTACCCCATCCTCGGCAAACGTTTCGAATGGTACTGGATCGAATACCCCGACGCGACAGGCGGGCGTGCCTGGGTGCACGAAAGCGTCGTCACCGTCGGCGGGGACGAGACGCAGATTCCGATCCTGGAAGAGATGCCCGAACTGGACCCGGAGGTCGTGAGCGAGCAGGAGACCGCGCTCGCGATCACGCAAACGCCCGGCCTGGCGGACACGATGACCGCACAGGCACAGGTCACGCCGACGGGCCTGTTCACGCCGCAGCCGGGCCAGCAAGGGGCGCCCCGCGTACCCGGCGAACCACTGCCCACCTTCACCAATCCTCCCGCCACGCCAACTCCGCCGGTGATCCCGCGCCAGAACCCACCTCAGCAGCCGGAGAGCGGTATCGCGCCGATCCTGCCGATCATGGTGTTGGGGGCGTTGGGCCTGATGGGGCTGCTGGTGTCGATCCTGCGCCGGCTGTAGGGTCGCGCTTTGCTGCTGCCGGCAGGACGCTGTCGCCATGAACGCCGTCCCCGCTACGCCCGGTGCCGCGCCGGGCAAACGCCACAATCATCCACAACAAACCAGAGGACTGCCAACGGTGTGACTTCCGGGTATAATCTGCTCCGCCACAGCGAAAGGATGGCAGCAGCATGACGACAATCAATCTTGCCGACTTCAATGATATCCGCATCATCGAAATAACCGGGCGGCTGGACAGCGACAGCGCGCCGGAACTGGGCGCCCTGCTCGACCAGGCGCTTAACGCGGGGCACGCCCGGCTCGTGCTGGACCTCGGCAGCGTGGCGTACATCAGCAGCGCCGGGCTGCGCGAGATCGTGCGCATCTTTAAACGCGCGCGGGCCCAGCGCGGCGACTTGCGCATCGCCAATCCGTCCGACCCGGTGATGTCCGTGATGGAGCTGGCCGGGCTGGATACCGCGCTCAATATTTACCGGACGCGCACCGAAGCCGTACGGAGCTTCGACGAACCGAACAACGCCGGTTGAAAAATCGCACATTCGGACTGCCGCTGTGCGCAATTGATGGTATAATCCCACTGCACGTAGGCGAAAAGGCGCTCGCGCTTTCGCCCGGTGCGGCACGCAGCGGGCGGCAGTTCAAAAGGACTGTCAAAGCCCCTGGCGCAGCATCCCCGCCGGATGCGCTGGCAGGGACGCATTAAACTGATCGCCGGCAACTGATCACTGACCATTTTTATTCCCAGAGGAGCTAAGGTCTCATGGTTATGGAAATCAATGCGTCGGATATGAAACGCGTCAAACTGTTTGAGGTCATCGGGCGCGTGGACAGCGGCAACGCCAGCGAGCTTGGCGCAGCACTTGACAAGTCCGTTGATGACGGGCAGAGCAATCTCGTGCTGGACCTGGGCGGCGTGGAATACATGAGCAGCGCCGGACTGCGCGAAATGGTGCGTGTATTGAAGCGCGTGAAGCGCACGGGCGGCGACCTGCGCATCGCCAACCCGTCCGACCGCGTGCGCGAAGTGCTCGAACTCGCCGGCCTGGACACGATCTTCGAGATTTACCCGACCCAGGTCGAAGCAGTCGGTAGTTTCTAGGTCCCGACACATTGATCGTTCACCAGCCGCGCGCCACAGCCGGCATGCCGTCAATCCGGACACTGGCTGCTGCCGGGCGCTACGTCCCGGCACACCTATAGCATTGCATGTGCTACCAACATCGAGGAAAACCATGCCCGAAGTAAGCCGCCTCGCCATTCCCGCTCGTCTCGACAATGTCCGCCTGGCGTGCGACTCTGTAGTTGAAGCGGCTGAAACCGCCGGTCTTGATGAACGAGACGTCTATCACTGCCAGATGGCGGTTGATGAAGCACTGACCAACATCATCGAACACGGCTACGGAGGCGAAAGCGACGAGCACACGATCGAGATCATCTGCAAGACCGAGCCGGGCAAATTCCTGATCACGATCGTTGACGACAGCCCCGCCTTCAACCCGCTGGAGCACGAAGCCCCCGATCCCAGAGAACCGCTCGACAGCCGCGAGCCAGGCGGCTGGGGGATATACTTCATCCGCCGCCTGATGGACGACGTAGCCTACGCGCGCGAAGGCGACAAAAACGTACTGACGTTGACGAAAAAGCGCGTGCTGGAGGCGGACAAGGCCGCGCCCGGCGAGGATGACACCGCGTTCCCGGTCCGGCTGCTCAATGGCAGCGCCGCGATCGTCACGCCGGAAGGCCGCCTGGACTCCAACAGCAGCCCCCTGCTCGAAAGAACGCTCAATAGCGTGCTGCAAAAAGGCGTCACGTGGCTGTTTGTCGATATGACCGACGTCGAGTATATCGCCAGCAGCGGTCTCAAGGTGCTGGTTGCCACGTGGCGGCGCGCGCGCGAGGCCGACGGTGATGTCGTGCTCAGCGGGTTGCAGCCGCGCCTGCTGGAAATATTCGAGATGGTAGGGTTCGACATGTTGTTCCAGATTCACCCGACTCTGGACGAAGCGCTCGCAACCCGCCCCCAAGAGGGATAAGGCCCCTGGCCCCCCTCATCCGCGAGGTGATCCCCTGCCGTGAGCATGGATAGCACGCTGATCGTCGTCATGGTGGTTAGCGCGACTCTGGCCGTGGGTGGCGCGGCTGTGGGTTTGATCACGGGCTACTGGCGCGGGCGCCAGCGCGGTATCACGCTCGCCGGTGACGAACGCCTCAGCCCGGAGCTTGATATCCTGGCCGGCGTCGGGAACGCGATCCTCAGCGTGCAGTTGAAGGTCGACGCGCTATGCGAGGTGATCTACCAGCAGTCCGCACGCATCGTCGACACGCGCAATTTTCAGATCGGCCTGTTTGACGGCAACGACTACGTGATCAAAGTCTGGCTGCGCAACGCCGAACGCCTGCCGCCGCGCAAATTTGAGGGCAAGGCCGATGCAGGTATTATCGGCTGGGTGCGGCGCACCGGGTCCGGCCTGCTGGTGCATGACTTCCAAAC
Organism: uncultured Anaerolineaceae bacterium; assembly: GCA_964425755.1. Classification (GTDB taxonomy): domain Bacteria; phylum Chloroflexota; class Anaerolineae; order Aggregatilineales; family Aggregatilineaceae; genus CAYRNY01. The sequence continues at coordinate 11,859 of CAYRNY010000031.1, read as the reverse complement.
CGAGTGGGACACCCTGCCCGCCAAACCCAGCGCTGACGGATCAAAAAACACGCGCTCGGCGATCTTCGCCCCGCTGATCAGCGGCGGCAACACCCTGGGCGTGATCGCCGTGCAGTCCGACCGGCCCGGTGCGTTCAACGACGAGGATATGCGCCTGCTCACGCTGCTGGCGAACCAGGCCAGCGCCGCGATCCGCAACGCGCAGATGTTCGAAGCCGTGCAGGAGCGCGCGCGCCAACTGCGCCTGATCAACGACGTGGCACGGCAGGTCACCGCGATCCAGCCGCTGGCGGACCTGTTCCACCAGATCGTGACCTTGATCCACGACGCGTTCGGGTATTACGCGGTTAACATCTTCATCCGCGACCCCAAAACCGCCACCATCGAGCTGAAGGCCAGCAGCCACGAAGAATTCGAGGCCCACCGCCTGACGCTCGCCCCCGGGCAGGGGCTGGTCGGGTGGGCCGCCCAGAATCGCAAGACGACGCTCGTTGCCAACGTCAGCGAAGACCCGCGTTTCATGCCGACCACGATCCTCGACGCCACGCGCAGCGAGATCGCCGTCCCGCTGATGGTCCAGGAACGCGTCATGGGCGTGCTCGACGTGCAGAGCAACCGCCCCGATGCGTTCGGCAACGACGACGTGTTCATGCTCGAAACGCTGGCCGGGCAGCTTTCGCTGGCGCTGCAGGAAGCCCAGACCTACCACGCCGAGCGCCGCCAGACCGAACGCGTCAACGCGATGGTCGAGGTCGCGCGGGCGGTGGTATCGATCCTGGATATCGACGATCTGCTGGACGAGGTGGTCGACCTGGTATCGGACAACCTCGGCTACGACCGCGTGCACCTGTTCCTGCGCGTGGGGGACCGGATCGCGTTCCGCAGCGGCAGCGGCGTGCACAGCGGGCGCTGGGCGCTGGAAAAGCTCGCCTTCGGCATCAACAGCAACGGCATCATCCCGCGCGTGGCACGCACCGGGCAGCCGGAGATCAGCGGCGACGTCGTGCAGGATGAATGGTACATCGTCGGCCCCGGCGTGGAGGACACGCGCAGCGAGATGACCGTCCCGATCCGCATTGGGACGCACGTGCTCGGCGTGTTCGACATTCAGAGCACCGAGCCAAACGCCTTCACCGAGGACGACGTCGCGCTGATCCAGGCGCTTGCCGATGCCGTCGCGATCGCGCTGCGCAACGCGACCCTGTTCGCCAACGAGTCGCGCCGCCGTATGCTTTCCGAAACGCTGCGCGAGTTGAGCACCGTGCTCGGCTCGTCGCTGGACCTCAACAGCGTGCTTGAGGGGATCATGGTCGGGCTGGAGCGCGTGGTCCCGTACACATGCGGGCTGATCCTGTTACGCGAGGACGACAACGCGTTCTATCACATCGCAACCGCGCACGGCGAAGGCATCGATCCCGATTGCGACGCCTGGGACGAAGCGATCCCTGAAGATGAAATCTCCGAAACGCGGTTGTTCGCATTAATGCACCGCATGGTCGAGCACGACCACAGCGACGGGCCGGTTCCCGACAAGATGATGATCTCGCTCACCATCGCCGGGGAAAACATCGGCTACCTGGTGCTGGAACGCGTGGAATCCGAGACCTTCACGCCGGAAGACCGCGAGATCATCACCACGTTCGCCAACCAGGCCGCCGTCGCGATCACCAACGCGCAGCTTTACATGGCCCAGCGCGAAGAAGCCTGGATATCGACGGCACTGCTGCAGGTTGCCGAGGCGACGACGCGCGCCACCGATCTCGACGAGGTGCTCAGCACGGTCGCACGCATCACGCCGCTGCTGGTCGGCGTGGAGTGGAGCGCGGTGTGCCTGGCCGACGCCCCGGATCATTTCCGCGTGGTCGAGATCGCGGGCATGGACGCCACGCTCAACGACGAGTGGCTCGACTTCGTGATCACCCCGCAAACGTGGCCGCTGCTGTCCGAGGTCAAGGAACACCAACAGGCGATCTTGATCGACGGCAACACCGAGCCGCCCGCCAATCTGCCCGCGGAATTCACGATCGGGCACGGCGTGGTGCTGCCGCTGTTCGCACGCGGGGAATTGATGGGCCTGCTGATCATCGGGCAACGCGACGATAGCGAACCGATGACCGACCGTAAGATCGAACTGGTCAGCGGCATCGCCAACCAGGCCGCGCTGGCGATCGAAACCGCGCAGTTGTTCACCGCGCAGCAAGAAGAAGCCTGGGTCACGACCGCCCTGCTCCAGGTGGCCGAAGCGGTCAACACGCAGGTTGAAGCCGACCAGAGCCTGGAAACCATCGTGCGCCTGACACCGTTGCTGGTCGGCATCGAGCGTTGCGGCGTGCTGAAATGGAACCCTGAAGCCCAGCATTTCACCGGCGGCCCGGCGTGGGGCATCGCCGCCGAACACAAGCACCTGCTGGCCGATCTCGCGCTCTCAAAAGACGACGGGCGCTTCTTGCAGCAGCTTGCCGAGGGCAACGAGCCGGTCCCGTGCGGCGTGGGCACCGATTGCCCGGTGCCGCCGCCGATTCACAAGCTGTTCGACAGCCCGACGCTGCTCGGCCTGCCGCTGATCGCGCGCGGGCACCTGGTCGGCGCGATGCTGGTCGATCACCCGGCACTCGGCGGGCCGATCGACCAGCGGCGCGCGCGCATTTTGAACGGCATCGCGCACCAAACCGCGCTGGCGCTGGAAAACGCGCGCCTGCAAAATGAAGCCGCCGCCGTCGAACGCATGGAACGCGAGCTTGAGGTCGCGCGCGACATCCAGACCAGCTTCCTGCCGGACGCAGCCCCGCAGGTCGAAGGCTGGGAAGTCGCGGCGTTCTACCGCGCCGCCCGGCAGATCGGCGGCGATTTCTACGACTTCTTCCCGCTCGATGATCACCGCTGGGCGATCGTCGTTGCGGATGTCGCGGACAAGGGCGTCCCGGCGGCGTTGTTCATGGCCCTGTCGCGCACGCTGCTGCGCGCGGTCGGCTCGAACCGCCACGCCCCCGCCGAAACGCTGCGCCGCGTCAACGAGCTGCTGCTGCGCGACTCGCGCTCCGACCTGTTCGTAACGCTGTGGTACGGGCTGTGGGATACCAACACCGGCGTCGTGCGCTTCTCCAGCGCCGGGCACAATCCCCCGCTGGTGATCCGCGCCGATGGCAGCACGGAACGGCTGAACGCGCGCGGGATCGCGCTCGGCGTGATCCCCGATATCGCGCTGCAAGAAAACCAGACCACGCTCGACCGGGGCGACGTGCTGATCGCCTACACCGACGGCGTGACCGAAGCCCTGCGTTCTGACAGTGCCGAGTTTGGCGTCTCCGGGCTGGAATCGGCGCTGGTCGGGCTGCGGCGCGGCACGGCGCAGGAGATCATGCAGGGGATCATCAGCGCGCTGGATCACTTCGTTTCGGGCGCGCCGCAGTTCGACGATATCACGATGGTCGTGCTCAAGCACCGCCACGACGCCCCCACCTTGCCGGCCACACCCGCGCCGGATTAGCCCCGCTCCTCAAGCGCCTTGATCGCGTGCCAGAGCAAGGTGTTCACCGGCGTCGGGATGCCGTGCTGCTTGCCGAGCGCGATCACCTTACCGGCAAAAATGGCGACCTCGGTTTCGCGCCCGGCCTCAATGTCTTGCAGCATCGACGTTTTACCTTCCGGGTGCAGCGCGTGGAGCACCGTGTACCACTCGTCGATATCTGCCGCCGCCAGGTCCACCCCACACGCGCCGGCCAGCGCGATCACCTCGCGCATCGCCGCCTCCATGATCGCGCGTGCGTGCTCCGAGCGGTGAAACACGCCATACGGCGCGCCTAACAGCGCCGAGGCCTGGTTCACACCGACGTTGACCATGAACTTCCACCACAACGCGCGGAGCATGTCCTGGGGCGTTTCGTAAGCGATCCCGGCGCGGTCGAACAGCGCCTGGATGCGCTGCACGCGCGGGGAGAGCGTGGTGTTTTCCGCCTCGCCAAACACGACCTTGCCCAGCTTGCTATACGTAACGCGGTTCCCCTCGCGCAGGGCGTCGATCCCCACCGCGAGCGCGTAGAGCACGTTGTCGCGGCCCCACGCATCCGCGAGCACATCCTCGCTGTCCAGCCCGTTCATCACCGACAGGATCGTGGTGTCCTCGCCCACGCGCCCCGCCAGATCGCGCACCGCGTCCGGCAGGTGATGGTGCTTCAGCGCCACGATCACCAGGTCCGACGACGGCGCGGGATCGCCGGGCGCCAGCACCGGGATCGCGTAATGCCTGCCGTTGACGATCACCCCCTGCCTCTTGAGCCGCTCATAACGCGCGCCCGACGCGACGAACGCCACACATGCCGGGTCCATGTCATAAAACCGCGCCGCCAGTGCTGCGCCCACCGCGCCCGCCCCCAGGACTGAAACCGTCTGCGCCGCTGCCATGCTAATCACCTCGCTGTTGATTGAACCGTCCAAACGCTGCTCGCGCAGCCTGCCCCCGCAACTATACCCGCGCCCCGCCGCGTGTTCAACCGCCTTATGAGAAGTGCCCAGACGCGGCGTCTTAACCGTATGCGCACAGGTCCCGGGGATGCCGGCAGAACTTCACTTGCCAAACCACCCCTAATTGACCGACAATTCGCATAGATAGACGCTTGCGAGTGCAGCGGGGTCCGCGGGTACACTGATATCCCGGTCCGGAAGGGGCCGGTACCCCGGTGCACTTCACCTGCACGCTGAGACCTGATACACTAACATACGGATAACCATGATCGACATTTTATCGAAGCCACCACAGCAAACAGTATACGAGCAAATCGGCGCGGAAGGTTTCGAGCGCCTGGTCGCGGCGTTTTACCGCCGGGTCGCGGACGATCCCGTGCTGCGCCCGATGTACCCGGAAGCGAACCTCGCGCCTGCCGAGCGGCGGCTGCGGCTGTTCCTGATCCAGTTCTTCGGCGGGCCGCGCACCTACGAGCAGGAACGCGGGCACCCCCGCTTACGAATGCGACACCGCCCGTTCCCGATCGACCAGGCTGCGCGCGACATCTGGATGCAGCACATGCGCGCCGCGCTGGACGAAACCGGCGTCCCTGAGCCTGCGCGCAGCACCATGCAAACGTATTTTGAGCGTATCGCCACGCATATGATCAACATCATGGACGCGGAATAACACAGTTTCTCCAAAGGGGGAAGCCATGACCCAACACAGCAACGTTGGCCCGACATCTAACAGCAACGCCTTACTCGCACGGGTCGACCGCCTGAACCGCCTGACGCGCATCCTGATCAGCATGCTCATCACGGTGTTCATCGTCGGGTTCATCTGGCTGGGGATCACGCTGCTGTTTGGCGTAAATGCCAGCTCAAACACGATCGTGCGGTTGCTGGTGATCTTCGGCAGTGGATTCGTGGCATACGTCTACGGGTGGCAGGTCATGGTCGGCTTCGATGACCAGCCCGGCGCATGGCACGCCACGCCGCGCACCCTGTGGTATTTGCTGGTGGGATTGATCGCGTTCGTGCTCGATATCGCGTTGCTGGTCGGCGCGTTGATGTCCAGCAACCTGCTGTAGCCACCTGCCCCGCCGTTACCGGGCGCGGCTGGCTGCACAATTCCCCCCACAGACTCACCTGGCATCGATCGGGCCAAGCGTCGGCAGGATGAAGCGCTCAAACGCTTCGGCGGTCCAGGGCAGTGCCGGCTTGAAGAAATGCTCATAGATCGCCTGCGCGTAGACGCGAATCTCGTATTGCGCGTCGGGCGCCATGCGCAGCCGCAGAAAGCCCAACAGGTTGTGTGCGTCCACCTTGACCACCCAGGTGTAATAGACCGAAAATCCCGGCAGGAACAGCCGGGCCAGTTCGCGCGCTACACCCCGATCCAGCGCCGCCTGGTACAGCCGGAAGCTCTGCTCATAATGCGCGAGCAGCTCTTCGGTCAGTGCCGCGCTTTCCGATTCGCCCAGCTCACCTTCGCTGGCCTGCTTGTTGTCGCTGGATTGCATGCGCCACGCCGAGGGCACGTAAAAATCGCGCTCCTCAAAGGGCGTATAGCGGCCTGACTGCGCGTTATACGACTGCGTGCGGTGCCGCACCCACTGCCACCACGTGACCAGCGGCGCGCGGACGCGAAATTTGAACTCGACCTGCTCGAACGGCGACGTGTGCCGGTGCTGCAGCAGGAAAAACAGCAGCCGTTTGTCGCGTGCGTCACCCTTGCTTTCCCCCAGAAACGAGACGCGCGCCGCGCTCACGATCGCCAGATCGTCGCCCATCAGGTCTTGCAGTTCGATCCAGCCCTTGTCCAGCACCTCGACCCGCTTGCCGAGCAGGTCTTCACGGCGTCCCGGTGTCGTATCGGTCATCGTATCCCCCGCATGATGTTAGCCAAAATACTGCAGCGCGATGCGCACCCGTTCCTCGACATCGGCGGGCGCGTCCTTCGGGATCGCCTGCACCGCCGACTGCGCCTCGACCACGCTGTAACCGAGCGCGGTCAGCGTCGCGATCACGTCCGTGTCCAGTTCGCTGATCGCCGCCAGCCCGCCGGTGACCTTGAACTTCAGCTTGTCCTGCAATTCGAAGACCAGCTTCTGCGCGACCTTCTTACCGATGCCCGGCACGCGCGTCAGGACTTGCGGGTCCTCGCTGGCGACCGCGTTCTGCAGGTGTTCGACCGTCAGCGTGCTGAGCACCGCCAGCGCGAGACGCGGGCCGATGCCGCTGACCCCGATCAGGATTTCGAACACGTCGCGCTCTTCCACCTCGGCGAATCCGTACAGCGTCAGGTCGTCCTCGCGCACGGCGAGATGCGTGTGCAGCGTGAGCGTCTGCCCGGTCCCCTCAATATAATCGCGGACGGTCGTCGGCGCGTGGACGCGCAGCCCGACGCCGCCCACGCGCAGCACGACGTACTGATCCGTCACGCGCGCCACCGTTCCCGTTACGCTATCGATCATCGCTCGCTCCTGCTCAGCCGGACGCCATGCGTTCCCAGCGGCTCGCGTTCAGGTCGGTGATCGCCACCCCCAGCCCGTCGGCGGCGTCGTCGGGCTTGGGCAGCTTGTCCAATGCCAGCAATTGCCGGATCATCTCCTGCACCTGCAGTTTGTCCGCGTTGCCGTAGCCCGCGATCGCCTGCTTGATCTCGGCGGGTTTGTACTCGCGGATCGGCAGCCCGGCTTCCGCCAGCGCCAGCAGCACCACGCCGCGCCCCTGCGCGACCGTGATCGCGGTCGTCACGTTGCGCCCGAAGTACAGCGTTTCGACGGCGGCAGCATCCGGCTTGTGCGTCGCCACCAGCTCGGTGATCGCATCATACAGCGTCTTCAGGCGCTCCGGCATTGGCTTTTTTGACGAGGTGCGGATCACGCCGTAAGCGACAGCTTCCAGCGCCCCGTTTGAATGCTCGCGCACCAGCCCGTAGCCGGTCGTCGCCGTGCCGGGATCAATGCCCAGAACCAGCATGCGGTTTTGCCTGCCTTTCGTGAATGTGTGTCCGGCGGACGGAAAAGGCCGCCGTGCTTCACAGGAACAAACAGGCCGCGACTCCCGGCGGACTCGCGGCTGCGTCGATCGCGTGCGTGCCGTAAAGAATGACCCGGTTCGTTTAAGCGGCAGCCAGCGCCTCAGCGACCTCGTCGGTCAGGCTCAGGTTGGACGCGACTTTCTGCACGTCGTCCAGGTCTTCGAGCTTCTCGATCAGGCTCATGATCTGCATCGCCTGGGCCGTCTCAAGCTCGACCTCGTTCTGCGGCATCCAGATCAGCTCGCGCTCCTCGACCTTGTAACCGGCCTCTTCGAGCGTGGCCGCGACTTTCGCCAGGTCTTCACGCGGGGTGTAGATCGCGAAGATGTCGTCTTCGTGCTGCACGTCGTCCGCGCCCGCGTCCGCCGCCAGCAAAAACACGTCGTCGTAATCCGCGCCTTCCGCATCCACCGCGACGTAACCCTTCTGATCGAACTGCCACGTCACCGCGCCGGAGTTAGCCAGATTGCCGTTATTGCGGTTCAACACGTACTTGAGGTCGGCCAGCGCGCGGTTCTTGTTATCCGTCACCACGTTGATCACCAGCGCGACCCCGTGCGGTGCATACGCCTCGTAGATGATCTCTTCCATCCGCACGGCATCGTCGCCAATGCCCGCGCCACGATTGATCGCCCGCTCGATATTATCTTTCGGCATGTTGGAAGCTTTCGCCTTGTCAACCGCCAGTCGCAGCGCCGCGTTCATCTCCGGATCAGGGCCGCCTTCGCGCGCAGCCATCATGATCTCGCGGGCGATCTTGGTGAACATCTTGCCGCGCTTGGCGTCTTCTGCGCCCTTCTTGCGCTTGATGGTGGACCATTTACTATGACCAGACATCGTAACTTACCTCTCCAAACTCGTGATACTCTGTAACCTTGCGGCGCAAGACTCGATGCGTTTTGTTTCGGCATGCCACAGGTGCTCGGCGGACGTTCCCGGCCCCCCCTCAAGGCACCCCGGAGCAACCGCACTCCTTCACCCAAACACGCTGTTTTCAATGTGTCTTGATTATACTCGACACGCCGGAGAGCAAGCAAGGGATCGGGCAGCACAAGTGCGTATGAACACCGCTTGCACCCGCCTGCCATCGCGCGACCAGATGTCTACTGCGGCGGCACCCACTGCCGCCCCACGCACGAGTTGTAATTCGCGCCCAGCACGATCTCATAATCAACACTGCGGTTGGGGTCCGGCTGCGGGACCACGTTCTCCGGCTTGATGTTCAGCACGCCGATCAACTCGTTCAGGCTGTTGCCTTTCGTCGCGCCGGTGTAATCGTAGATCACCGTCTCGGCGTGGTCCGTCGCCTCGGCTGATCCCATTGGTGCCGGCGCGAAACCTTCCCAGACAAGGCGGTCTGCCGCGACGATATCCCAGTCGGGATTGGTCGTGCCGTTGTAGATCACGATCTGCGCGTTTTCCAGCCGCAGCCGGTTTTGCGTCGGGGGCTGCAGGAAGTTGTACAGCAACCGGTTCATGCCGCCGTCAGGGTGCGGAAGCTGGACGTTCATCACCCCGTCCGGCGACCACGCCACCGTTTCGATGTTCTTGCGGAAGAAGTGGTTTTCGATGTCGTTCGGTTCGATGCTCAACGCCAGCGGCAGCAGCGGGATAATCTCCTGCAGCGGCATGTTGGTATCGACCACCTCAAGCATCTGGTCGTACAGCGCCGGGAACTCGCTGATCATGCCGCTGGCCTTCGCCTTGGCCCAGATCGCCCGCAGTAACTGCTGCTGGCGGCGTCCCCGGTCGAAGTCGATCGTGTTCTTGCGGCTGCGCGCGTACCACAGCGCCAGGTCGGCGTCCATCTCGTACACGCCCACATCCAGCGTGAAGAGTTCGTAATCCTCGTCGGTCTCGTTGCCGGGGATGCCGTCAGTACACGCCGCCCCGGTGCACAGGTAGTCCTGGATCGGGCAGTCGACCGCGATCGTCACGCCGCCCACCGCGTCGATGATCTGCTCGAAACCCTCAAAGTCGACCATCGCGTAGTAGTGCGTCTCCAGCCCGAAGTTGTGCAGCAGCGTCTGGCGCATCATGCCCCACGAGCCATCGGTCCACCCGATCGACTCGCCGTACCCCCACGCGAGGTTCAGCCGCCCCATGCCCCAGTTGGGGATGAACACGAACAGGTCGCGCGGCAGTGAGATCATGCTGACCGTGTTGGTGTCGCGGTTCACCGAGACGACGATCATCGTGTCGGTATGGAACGGCTCACCCGGTTGTAGCGCGCCGTCATGCCCCAGCAGCAGCACGTTGAGCAGCTCGTACGGCTCCCCGTTTTCGTTTTCACCGCGCAGGCGCGGCATCGCGGTCGGGATCGCGGTCGGCTGCGCGCGGTCGCTGCTGAACTCCGGCGGGTAATACAGCGTCGGCGTGGGCAGGAACGTTTGCGGCGTCGCGGTCGGTTCCGGCGTCACGGTGGGTGTCTGCGTCGCGGTAGGCGACGGTGTCTCAGTGGCGGTGGGTGACGGTGTGAGCGTCGGTGACGGGCGCGGCGTGTTCGTGGGCAGCGCGGTCGCGCGCGGGGTGTTCGTCGGCGGGACCGTCGGGTCCTGTGCTGCCACCGCGCCGGAAGCTCCCGGCAGGATCGCCGCGCCCGTCACAGTCAGCAGCGCGAGCGCGATCAGCATCGGTACCAGTAGACGTGAGCGAAACGGCATAGCTTTCCTTCTCCGGTGATGGTCCTTGAGCGTGCGCTGCAAAGTGTAACGCGCGGGCGACGTTTGGCAAGTCACCGCAGGCGACGCGCCGGGCAAGCGCCGAAAAGCAGACCGTGCCCGTGTCGCGCCTGTCCCGTCATGGAAACAACCGCCGCTGCACGGGGTAACCTTCGTGTGCCAGCAACCACTCCTTGCGCCACAGCCCGCCCGCGTACCCGACCAGCGCGCCGTCCTGCCCCACCACGCGGTGGCACGGCACGACGATCGCCACCGGATTCTGCGCGTTCGCCACGCCGACCGCCCGCACGGCGTTCACATCCCCCAGTGCCCGCGCGATGGCGCTGTAGGTCCGCGTCTCCCCAAACGGGATATCGCGCAGCGCGGCCCACACCCGCTGCTGGAACGGGGTGCCCGTCAGCGCCAGTGGCACATCGAACGCGCGCAGGTCGCCCGCAAAATAGGCGCGCAGTTGGTCCGCGCACCGCTGCACCACGCCGGGGACCGCTCCCTCGGCGGCTTGATCGCCCGGCGGATCGTCCATGAACCGGATCGCGCTGATTCCCGCTTCCGTACCAGTGATCGCCAGCCGGCCCAGCGGCGAGTCGATCGTCAACACGGCGCTTTCCTGTTCCTGGGGTGGTCTGTCGTTCATGCGTCACTGCTCCTATGGCTTCGCTGGTGTTGGTTGTCTGGCAGATTATACGCATGCCTGGGATGTTCCAGGCACTAAACAATGCCCCAAACGAACAGGGGCGCGGTCTGCGCCCCTTGTGGTTAGCACGCGGTCGGGCGACGATCAGCGCGCGATGCGCACCCGCACCGTGCACTCCGGCGGGTAGTTCCCCGTGTTGTCGACTACGGTCAGGCGCAGCCAGTAATCACCCGGCGCAAAGGCGCGCGTGTCCAGCGTGCCAAGCTGCCCGTTCTGCACCTGCCAGGGGAACGTTACCAGCGTGGCGAAGTCCTGCGGTTCCGGGTGCCCGGAGATTTGCAGGCGGTAGAATTGGAAGTTGTCGTCCATCGCTGAACCGTAAAGCGCCACCGTACCGCGCAGCACCGCCCCCGGACGCGGATCGGTGATCGTCGCGTTCGGGTCCTCGCAGTTGAAGCGAGTATAGCCCTCGGCGGCAGGCTCAGCAGCCACCGTCGTTGGGGGCACTGACACGTCGCTGCCCGGCGGCGCGAACAGCACCTGCCCCGCCGTGATGTTGTCCACATCCTCGATGCAGTTGGCGTCCGCCAGGTCACCCAGCGCCACGCCGAAGCGCCGCGCCAGGCTGAACAGCGTATCCCCCGGCTGGATGAAGTACGGCACCCACTCTTCCGGCACGATGCAATCCCGCACCGCCGGCGTGCCCGTCCGCTCGCCGCCAAACGGCGTCACGCTCGGCGTCAGCGTCGGATAGGGTGTGAACGTCAGAGTGTAACGTGGTGTCGGCGTGGGGATGACGGTCGGCGTGCGCGTGGGTGTCGGCGTCCGGGTCGGCGTTGGCGTCCGGGTCGGCGTTGGCGTCCGGGTCGCGGTCGGCGTACGTGACGGTGTATCCGTCGCCGTTGGTGTGCGTGAGGGCGTGCGCGTCGGCGTCAACGTCGGCGTGAGCGTGTCTGTCGAAGTTGGTTCCGGTGTGTCCGTCGCGGTCGGCTGGGGCGTCCGCGTTGCGGTGGCGGTACGTGTCGGCGTATCCGTCGCCGTTGGCGTGCGCGTCG
>CAYRNY010000030.1:0-28669 GCA_964425755.1 uncultured Anaerolineaceae bacterium | reverse complement strand
TCCCAATGTCCTCTTTTTTCAAACCGCTCCTATCCGTTGCGGTCTACTGAAATTCGTAGCCGGTCGCATCCTTCAAGGCTTGTGCCAGTACGTCACCGGTCTCAACAATTGTCTGGGCTTCACCGGACGGTACGAAGTACACCTGAATCGGGTTCGCTTCAGTCCCCAAGCCATCTTGAGCCGAAACAGCGGGCACCGCGAGCGCCGAAAGCGCTAGCACGGCAACGATCAACATGACGACAGATTTCTTCACCATCGGTTCCGTAAACTCCTTTTGCTTAATAAGCACATAGCGCAGGAGACGCGATATCTCCATATAGTTGAGTGTAGCCAACCAGCCAATGTCGCGCAAACTGAACCGACCTGCCGAATAGTATGTTACCAGGCGACTGATGGTCACTTTCGACGTGCTTGCCAACGCTTCCAAAGCGTATCTAACGACGTTCTTAAGCGTTGTTCAAACACCGGGCCGAGCGTAGTGGTCACGTCGTCCTCGTTGGCGAAGACGGCGTACGGCACGTCGATATCCTTGACGACGACCGTGTCGGGATGGGCAGCGCTGATCGCTTCCCAATCCACGTCCTTGTAGAGTCGTTCGAGTTTCTCATCCGGCAGACCGTGCTCCAGGATGCTGTCGGGTCGTGCCGGGTTGAAGCGGCGCCGGTTCTTGCGCAGCGATTCGGCATAGCTCACGTCGATGTAAAGGATCGCTGCCTGTTGCAAGATCGTGTCGCTCAGGTGCGGGTAAGCCTCGCGATAGCCGCCGTGTTCGCTCCCGCGAGAGAACTCGATCAGGACGGTGTGCCCGGCGTGGATATCGGGGTTGTCGCGCAGCAGCTTGTCGTAGTCCAGCGCCAGGCGCTCGATCAGCAGGTGCCACAGGTCGTTATGGATGAAGTAGCCGTCGGAGTCCGTGTGCAGGCGTGGCCTGCCGAGTCTTTTTTCGAGGATCGCGTCTTCCTCGAACCACGTCCACAGCATGGGAAAATCGTCGATTTCGACCAGCTCGCCAATGTGTAGTTGTGCGCGCCGCTCAGTGGCCGGTATGCGGTTGAGGTAGTCGATGATCTCGCTTTTGCCTGCAGCGGGCCGCCCGTTCAGGATGATGATCGGGAAAATGTCGTTCATAGTCGGAAATCACTTTCGGTAGACAGCCGCGACATTCAGATATTGTGACGTGTCTTGCGGAAAATGCCAGTCATCGCTTCTCGCTTGCAGCAGGCTCACGTATCGGCTAGGATCATACCAGCGTAGGAGTGCGATCAAGAACGTGCTGCGCGCGTTGTTCGCCTGGAATCCATAGGAGCTTTGATAGAGTATTGTAAGGTTTGGATTTGGCTGGCATCGATTATCGCCAGTTGTATTAAAATGGTAACATAAAGCAACGGCGATACTGACGGTTTGAATTATCATACACGCTGAGGGGGTGCTGCGAAACTCCCATTAGACGTTTGGGGAACAATCATGAAGCGTGTCATTCAGTTCTTAGCTCTGTCGATGGTGCTGATTCTGCCGGTGCTGCCCGCACAGTCGGCGCACACAACCGTGCCGCAAGCAGAACCCGCAATCGAGACGACTTGCCCCGAGATTGTACAACGTGCGTGGAGCAATATAGACAGTCTGTGTCACGCGATAGGCCGCAACGAGGCGTGCTATGGGCATGTGCTGTTGGACGCACAGCCACAGCCGGGTGTCATGCGCTTTTCATTCGACCGGGAAGGTCAGACCGTAAATGTGGCCGATCTACGTTCGTTGCGTTTGAGCACGATGGACTTGCTGAACGGCACCTGGGGCGTGGCGTTGTTGCAGATTCAGGCGAATCTTCCGGCTGTCGCCACGGGCGAGAATGTTTCGTTGCTGCTGTTTGGAGACGTTGCGATCGAAAATGCCGTGCCAACGCTGCCGCTGGTGGATGTCACACCGCGTTCGCCGCTCAATACGATCAATGTGCGCTACCGCCCGACGACTCAATCACCGATCGTGGGGCTTGTCGAACCGGATGAGGTCGTGACCGCAACCGGCCAGCTGGCAGGCGGCTCGTGGCTGCGCATCAATCTGCCTGAGCGCAGCATCTCCGGGTGGGTGTATGCGCCGCTGCTAGCGAGCGTGGACGGTACGTCGCTCGACACACTGCGAGAAGTTGACCCCGCCTCGACTTATTACGGTCCTATGCAGGCGTTCTACTTCCAGAGCGGCGGGCAGGATGCGATGTGCCCGGAAGCGCCAAACAGCGGGATTCTGATCCAGACGCCGGAAGGGGTGGCCGAGGTCACGCTACTGATCAACGAGGTGGATATCCAACTCGGGTCGACGGTTTATTTCCAGGCCGAACCCGGTGACCAGATGACCGTCAGCGTTGTAGAGGGCCGCGCGCGTGTCACGGTTGACGGGGAGTCGCAGACGGCGTTTGCGGGGACTCAAGTCGAGGTGCCGCTCGATGGCAGTGGCAAGCCGTCCGGCCCGCCAACGCCGCCGCGCCCGTATGACATGGCGAATCTGCTTGGGCTGCCGGTTGATCTTATGGAGACACCCGTCCAGATCGCAGAACCGCTGACCGAAGAAGAGATCGAACTGGCGGTGACGCAGGAAGCTGCTGCTGATGGTGAGGATAGCGGACATCCCAACCCATCAGCCGGGGATGCGCCGCCGGGGTTGGTCGATAACCCCGGGTTGGTCGATGATATGCCGCCAGGTCAGAACGGCACACCACCGGGACAGGCAAAGAAAGACAAAGATTAAGCTCGCTAACCCGGGCAAGAGTGCATCGGGCTGGTCACATGCTGCAAGTGCACTTGGCCTGAGTCCCTGTCGTTCTACTCGATTCGAACCTACCCTGACCGCCAACACGCTCCGGCTATTGCTGGGGCGTGTTTTGGTTTATCATGAATTATGTTTGTCAATTGAAGGTAGATAAAAAGACCACGTGGGATGGGGGCGATGGCTGTACGCGACTTGAGTGGGCAGCAGATCAGAGGGTACCAGGTTGAGGAGTTGATCGGCTCTGGCGGCTTTGCGGCGGTGTACCGTGCGTACCAGCCGGCGGTCGAGCGCGAGGTCGCGATCAAGATTATTTTGCCGCGTTATGCGAATAACCCGGACTTTGTGCGCCGTTTTGAAGCGGAAGCGCAATTGATCGCGCGGCTCGAGCATATTCACATTGTGCCGCTGTACGATTACTGGCGCGAACCCGACAACGCGTATCTGGTGATGCGCTGGCTGCGCGGGGGGACGCTGTACGACTCGCTGGTGACAGATGGCGCGTGGCCGCTGCAAGATATCGCGCGTTTGCTGGACCAGGTCGCGGCGGCGCTGGCGGTGGCGCATCGCAGCGGCGTGATTCACCAGGACTTGACCCCCGCGAACATCCTGCTGGATGAAGAGCGCAACGCGTTTCTGGCCGATTTCGGGATTGCGAAAGACCTGCGCGATCTCACCCGGAGCCAGCAGGACGAAGAACAGCCCTTGTTTGGCTCCCCGGCGTATATGGCCCCCGAGCAAATCACCGGGGCCTATATCTCGCCACAGTCGGACATTTACAGCCTGGGCATCGTGTTGTTCCAGTTGCTGACCGGCCAACTGCCGTTTGATGCCCCGGACCACACGACGCTGATCCGCCAGCAGGTCCAGGCACCGCTGCCCCCGCTGCAAAGTGTGCGCTCCGATCTCGCCCCGGAGTTGAACGTGATCGTAATGCGGGCGGCGGCAAAGAATCCCGGTGTGCGCTACCCCGACGCGCTGAGTATGGCGGCGGAGTTCAAACAGGTGGTGCAGTCGCTGTCTCCGGAAATGGCGCAGCCTGCGTCCGCTGTGCGGATGGCGACCAGCCCGATCGATGAATCCGAGGCCTACGGCACGCTTGACCTCGGGATGATGCTGGCGGAACCGAAAAACCCGTATATGGGGCTGCGTGCGTTTGATGAAGCTGACACAGGGTACTTCTTTGGGCGCAACGCCCTGATCAGCCAGGTTTGCCGGCGGCTTGCCGAGCTGCCGCCGGATTCGCGGCTGCTGACGGTGGTGGGGCCGAGTGGTAGTGGCAAGTCAAGCCTGGTGCGAGCCGGTGTGATCCCGGCGTTGCGGCGCGGCGATGTTCCCGGATCGGAGAAGTGGTTTATCGCCCGCATGTTACCTGGTGCGTTTCCGCTGGCCGAACTGGAAATGGCGCTGCTGGGCGTGACGTTCGATGTGCCGGACACGCTCACAACGCTGCTCAACGATCCCCGGCAAGGGTTGGCGGCGGCGGTCAAGACGATACTGCCGGACGATGATTCGGAACTGGTGCTGGTGATCGACCAGTTTGAAGAGGTGTTTACGCTGGTTGATTTTGAAGACGAGCGCCGCGCGTTCCTGAACATGCTGCAACGGGCCGCGACAACGCCCGGAAGCCGTTTGCGCATCGTGATCGCGCTGCGTGCGGATTTTTACGATCGCCCGCTGATGTACCCGGAGTTCGGTTCGTTGGTGCGTGCAAATACCGAGGTTGTGTTGCCTCTGTCGGCGGCTAACTTGCGCGCGGCGATCGTCGAACCGGCGCGCAAGGAAATGCTTGATATCGAAGAGGCGGTGGTTGATGCGATCGTGGCGGAGGTCAGTGACGAACCGGGCGCGCTGCCCTTGCTGCAGTATGCGCTAACCGAGTTGTTCGAACGGCGGAATGGGCGCATTCTGACGCTGGCCGCGTATCGCGAGAGCGGTGGGGTTTCAGGCGCACTGGCCCGGCGCGCCGAGACGTTGTATTCAGGGATGCTGTACGCGCACCAGGTCGCGTTACGCCAGATATTCTTGCGGCTGGTCACGCTGGGCGACAGCACGGCGGACACGCGGCGGCGTATCTTGCTCTCGGACCTGTTGGGCATTCGGTCGATCCAGCGTTCGGTGTTGGACGCGGTATTGGATGAACTGGGGCGTTACCGCTTGCTGACGTTTGATCACGACCCGCAAACGCGCGAGCCGACGGTCGAGGTGGCCCACGAGGCGCTGATCACGCACTGGGACCGCTTGCGGACATGGCTGGATCAGAATCGCGACCGCCTGCGCGTGCAGCGCCAACTGGCGGCAGCGGCGGCGGAATGGCGCGCAGCGGGGCAAGACAGCAGTTTTCTGGCGCGCGGTGCGCGGCTGGTGCAGTTCGAGTCGTTAATGGATTCGGACCAGATCGCGCTCACCGCCCACGAACAAGAGTACCTGCAGCAGAGTATGCGGCTGCGACAGCGTGCGGTCTGGCGGCGGCGCGGGGTCATCGCCGTGCTGGTGATCATCACGCTGGCGGCACTGATCGCGGCAGGTGTGGCGTTGGATCGCGAGCAAGAGGCCGAACGCGCGCAGGCGACGACTGCCGCCGAACGCGATCGTGCCGATCAACAGGCCCGGATCGCGCGCTCGCGCCAACTTGCAGTCACGGCGCTGAGCAACGACGATCAACCCGCCCTGGCGCTGCTGCTGGGCCTGGAAGCGCTGCGCGCCGCCGACACGTATGAGGCACGCAACAGCCTGCTCACCTTATTGCAGGCATACCCGCAGATCAACACGTTGCTGCATGTGCATGCCGCGCCGGTGCGTTGTGTGGCCTTCAGCCCCGATGGGCGTTGGTTCGTGACGGGTGACCGCGCCGGTAAGATCGTGCTGTGGGACGCGGCGACCCGCGAACTCATCGCGCAGGTCGCGCTGCCTGAACCGGAAGCGATCAACGCCGTCGCGATCGCCGCGGATGGTATGGTGCTTGCGGCAGGCAGTGATGACGGGGGGGTATACCTCTGGCAGCATGACGCGCTGGATCAGGGCCCTGTGGCACTGACGGGGCACGAGGCCGCGGTTTGGAGTGTGGCGTTTGATCCGAATACGGGGATGCTGGCTTCCGGCAGCGCGGACGGAACGATCCGGCTGTGGGATGTCGCGGCTGGCGAACCGGTGGGCGAGCCGCTGCTGGGGCACGAGGATTTTGTGTTCAGCGTGGCCTTTAACGCGGCGGGAACGCTGCTCGCATCGGGTGGCGCGGATAACACCGTGCGTTTTTGGGATGTCGAGAACGGCGAACCGGTAGGCGAGCCACTGGAAGGCCACACTAACTGGGTGTGGAGCGTGGCGTTTAGCCCTGGCGGGCGCGTGCTGGCTTCCGGCAGCGCGGATAACACGATCCGGCTGTGGGATGTCGCTTCTGGCGAACCCAAAGGCGACCCCTTGACCGGCCATACGGACTGGGTGCGCAGCGTGGCGTATGGCCCGGAAGGTCAGCTCGTTTCTGCCGGTGCGGATGGCACGGTAAGGCTATGGGACACGTTCACGCGGGAGCACACGCGCTTGGTAGCGCACCGCGATGCCGTGTGGGGTGTGGCGTTTGATCCCGGCGGGACGATGTTTGTATCGGCAGGAGCCGATACGTCTGTGATCGCGTGGGATGCCGTAGCGAATGGGCTGCGGCTGCGAACGTTGATCGGGCACCTGGAAGCTATATCAAGCGTGGCGGTCAGCCCGGATGGCACGTTGATCGCGTCGGCGGGGGGCGAGCCGCTGGGGCGAGGTCGTGATAACACGATCCGGTTGTGGGATGCGGCAACCGGCGAACAACTCGCGGTGCTGGAAGGTCATGACAGCGTGGTCAGCGCGATCGCGTTTGGCGCAGGCGGCGACGTGCTGGCCTCGGCCAGCGCGGATAGCACGATCCGGTTGTGGGATGTGGCGCGGCGCGAGCCGGTGATGCCCCCGCTGACCGAACATCGCGCGTTGTTGCTGGCGCTGGCGATCGCGCCGGATGGGCAGGTGATGGCGTCCGGGGGCGGCGATGGCAGCCTGGTGCTGTGGGACGTGGCATCTGGTGACGTGCTGGCGGGGCCGTTGTTCGGCCATACAGGGGGGATTCTCGATCTCGCGTTCAGCCCGGATGGGGCTACGCTGGCGTCCGGCGGCGAGGACGGGCTGATCCAACTGTGGGATGTATCCGCCGCCGAGCCTTCCGGCGTCACGATTCATGCGCATGATGATGTGGTGACGCGGCTGGCGTTCAGCCCGGATGGCACGCTGCTGGCCTCCGGCAGCCGCGACGAGACGATCCGGTTGTGGGACTGGCGGTCGAATACGATGGTGGGACAACCGCTGATCGGGCACGCGCGGCGCATCACGGCGCTGGCATTTCACCCTTCCGGCGACCTGCTGGCGTCCGGCAGCCAGGACGCGACGATCCGGCTGTGGGATGTGGCTGCCGGGCGCACGATCGGGCAGCCGTTCGCGGCGCATGAAGACTGGGTCGCGGACCTCGCATTCAGCCCGGCAGGGGTGCTTGTTTCCGGAAGCTGGGACACGCAGATCATGGTATGGGCGGCGTCGCTGGAGACATGGCAGGCGAACGCGTGCCGCATCGCCAACCGGGACCTGACACCGGGTGAGTGGGCGCGTTACATGCCGGATATTCCTTACCGTACGACGTGCGGGCAGGGGACATGATCGCGCCGCGTGGGGTGTGTCAGACGCGCGATCTTTCGTGTTCCAGGGCCTGCAACATGCCGTGCCGGGGAAGCATTCGGGTGCCGTAGATCAGCACCCAGCCCATCAGCAACGCGCCGGCGACGCCGGGTGCCCAGGTGCCGACCGTGTCCAGCAGCACACCGCCCAGCGCCGGTCCGATCGCGCGCGTCAGGCTGCCGATCGCGGCAGCCAGCCCCAGGATGCCGCCGACGTCGTCCGTGTGGACGGTTTTCGTCAGCGCGCTGTGTAGCGTCGCACTCAGCACGCCGATTGCCAGCGAAAGCGGCGCCAGCGCCAGCGCCGACAGCAACACCGACGATGCATATGACCACACGACCATGCTCGCCGTCATGATCGCGGCGGCCCCCAGCAATAATTGCTGGTCACTGAAACGTGCGGATAAGCGCCCGATCGCGCCCCCTTGCACAAGGGCCACCAGCAGCCCGACATAAGCCAGCAAATAGCCGGTTTCGTTGGACGCGAGCGCGAGATGTCGCTGGGCGTGCAGCGAGAATATCCCCTCGAAGATCGCGAAGGCCAGCCCGAACAACCCGCTGATGAACAGCAGCGGCCCTACGCCCGGACGCGCAAAGGCATTACGCAGCGCGAGAAGCGTCATCCTGGGGCGTATGGTGCCGATTTGCTTGGCGCGGCGTTCGGCGGGAAGTGACTCCGGCAGCCAGATCGCGACCGCGATCAGGTTGAGCGCGGCAAGCGCCGCCGCAGCAAACGCCGGGACGGCGTAACGCCCGCCCGTGCTCAGGATGCCGCCCATCGCCGGCCCGATGATGAAGCCCAGGCCGAATGCCGCCCCGATCAGGCCCATACCCCGCGCGCGATTCTCTTCATCGGTGACATCCGTGATATACGCGCGCACAACCGAGATGTTGCCGCCGGTCAGCCCGTCAATGATGCGGCTGGCGAACAGCAGCCACAGCGACTGGGCCAGGCCCAACATCACGAAGCCGATCAGCGTGCCGAAGATGCTCAGCAGCAGCACAGGACGCCGCCCAAAACGATCGGAAAGCCGGCCCAACAGCGGCGCGCCGACCAGTTGGGCAGCGGCGTAAGATGCGACCAGCAGCCCCACCGTTGTGCCGCTCGCGTCAAACGTATCGGCGTAGTACGGCAGCAGCGGCAGGATCAGCCCGAAGCCTAGCAGGTCAATGAAGGCGACAGCGAAAATCGTTAGCAGGCGGCGTTTTTGCATCATGACTCCTGAGTGCCGGTTTTGCGCGCTAAAGCTGCGGGAACACACGCTCTAGCGCGGTGACGGTTTGCTCCAGCGCGTCCCCTTCGTGGGGCAGCGCCGCGAAAGCGGCTTCGAATGCGGATGGCGCAAAATAGACTCCCTGCGCCAGCATCTTGTGGAAGAACGTCCCGTAGCGTTTCGCGTCGCTGGATTTTACCTCGTCATAGTTTGTCGGTGTTTGACTGTTGAAGAACATACCAAACATCGTGCCGACCTGGGTAGTCTGGACCGAGATTCCCGCTTTTTGGGCTTGCGCTTCGATCGTTTCGCGTAGCGTCGTGGCGACAGTTACGATGCGTTCGAACACACCCGGCTCGGCCAGTGTGCGCAACGTGGCGAGCCCGGCGGCCATCGCCAGCGGGTTGCCGGATAATGTGCCGGCCTGGTACATCGTGCCTGCCGGGGCGACGTGTTCCATGATCGCTTTGCGCCCGCCGTATGCACCGACCGGCAGCCCGCCGCCGATCACTTTGCCGAACGCGGTCAGGTCCGGCTCGACGCCGAAGAGCGCCTGGGCACCACCAAGCGCCACGCGGAAACCGGTCATCACCTCGTCGAAGATCAACACCGCGCCGTGCTGCGTGCACAGGTCACGCAATCCCTGCAAAAAGCCCTCAACCGGCGGGACCACGCTCATGTTGCCACCGACCGGTTCCACGATTACGGCGGCGATGTCCTCAGGGAAGCGTTCGAACAGCGTTTTGACCGCGTCCAGGTCATTGAAAGGCGCGCTGAGTGTGTCCTGCGTCGCGCCGGGGGGCACGCCGGGGCTGTCCGGCAGGCCGAGCGTCGCAACGCCGGACCCTGCCTGCACGAGTAGCATATCCGCGTGTCCGTGGTAGCAACCCTGGAACTTAACGATCTTATGCCGCCCGGTATAAGCACGCGCCAGTCGCAGCGCGGACATCGTCGCCTCGGTGCCGGAGTTGACAAAACGCACCATTTCGACGGCGGGCATCAGGTCGATCACCAGTTCGGCCAGGCGGATCTCCAGTTCGGTCGGCGCGCCGTAGCTGGTGCCCTGCGCGGCCTGGCGTTGCACCGCCTCGACGACTGAGGGATAAGCATGCCCCAGGATCAGCGGCCCCCAGCTTAAAACGTAATCGACGTAGCGGTTGCCGTCCGCGTCGATCAGATACGGTCCGTTAGCTTGTGAAATGAACAGCGGATCGCCCCCCACGCCGCGAAACGCGCGCACGGGTGAACTCACGCCGCCGGGCATGACTTGCTGTGCTTGTTGGAATAGGCGTGCTGAACGTTCAGTTTTCATGTGTGACCATCCTCATTCAAAGTGTTTAGTTTCCAGCCAGCGGTTACCGGTTGGCAGGGCAACTGCCAGCCGGTGATCGCTCGAATGCGGTTGCGACCGATTCCTCTGGGCTGGTGTTTCATTGTGCCGCGCGCGGTCCGGTCAGGCCGTGACCGGTTTGGGCGCGATCTGTTGCAGGCGCTCGATCACCTGTGCAGCGGTGGCTTTGCCCTGCTTGACGCAATCCGGGATGCCCACGCCGCGATACGCGCTGCCGGTCAGGTACAGCCCGGGCGGGCACTGTGCCTCGATGGCGTCGACCCGTTCCAGGTGGCCCACGTCGTACTGCGGATTGCCGCGTTCCCAGCGGAAGGCGCGCGCGACGGTCGGTTCGGCAGTGACGCCCATAATAGCACGTAATTCCTCGCGCACCAGGGTGATCAGGGCCTCGTCATCCTGCATGACAAGCTCTTCGCGGCGCGGGCCGCCGACGAACGCGCGCAGCAGCACGGTTCCTGGCTTGGCACGGTGCGTGAACTTGGTGCTGGTCCAGGTGCAGGCCAGCAGGCGCGTCGGTTCTTTGCGCGGCACGACGAAACCGAACCCGTTCAGGGGATGTTCGAAGTCCTGCGCGTTGAAGCCTAGCGACACGGTCGCGGTGGAGACGTAGCGGATCGCGTCGAGCTGGGTGGCTAGCTCAGGTTTCATCGCGCGCAGCATGCGGGCGGTGACGAAAGCCGGAGTCGCCAGGACGACCGCGTCAGCGGGCAGCGTGCGCCCGTCGTCCAGGTCGAGCGCGTAGCCTGAGTCCGTTCGAGTGACCTGCTGCACGCTGTGGCCGGTGATGATGGTGCCCTGAATCGCGTTTTCCAGCGCGGCGACGAGTTCTTGCAGCCCGTCCTTGAGCGTCATGAACACGGTGGTCGCTTCGCCTGACCCGTTCGAAGATTCGTCCTTTGCTGCGGCGGCCCGCGCCCGTCGCGCCGCGATCATGCCGCGCGTCAGGCTGCCGTATTTGCGCTCAATGTTGATGAAGCGCGGGAAGGTCGCTTTCAGGCTCAGTGTCTCGGCGTCGGAAACGTGAATCCCGGCCATCATCGGCTCCGCCAACACGTCGAGTGCTTCCTGGCCCAGCCTGCGCCGGATGAAATCCGCGAGGCTTTCGTCGGAGTCATCTTTGCGCGGCGGGATGAACAGGTCCATGCCCATACGGATTTTGCCGGGCCACGAGATCAGGTCCGAGGTCACGAACGGCATAAACCTGGTCGGCACGATCAGCAGCATGCCGTCCGGCATTTTGCGCAGCTTGCCATCGCGCAGCACGTAGGTCGCGCGTTGCGCGTCATTGGTGCCCATCAGGCGATCGCCCAGGCCGAGTTCGCGCGCCAGTTCGATCGCCCAGGGTTTCTGGGTGATGAACGAATCCGGGCCGCCTTCGATCACGAAACCGCCAGGGCTTTCAGTCGCAATTTTGCCGCCGAGCCGGTCATCGCGTTCAACCAGCGTCAGGTCAAGCGTGAGTCCCGCTTCGGCTGCATAGCGCTGGGTGTAATAGGCGGTCGCCAACCCGGCGATGCCGCCGCCAACAATTACCACACGTGTCATACGGTTGTCCCCTCGTGCTGCCGGATCAGGTCGACGAGCGCCGCGATGTACAGCGGGTCGTCGTTCAGCGAGGGCACGCGTTCCAGCCGTGCCCCGGCGCTCGCGGCAGCTTGCTTGGCTTCAATATCGATATCAAACAGCACCTCGACATGGTCCGCCACGAAGCCGACCACGCACGAGAGCAGATGCTTGTGTCCCCGCTCTGCCAGCTCGACCACGTACTCTTCGATCTGCGGGCCAAGCCAGGGTTCCGGGCTGCGCCCGGCGCTCTGGTAAGAGAACGTCCACTGCGCGGCGGTAAGTCCTGCGCGTTCCGCGACCAGCCGCGCCGTTTCGCGCAGTTGGCGGTCGTAGGGATCGCCCTGGTCCATGATGCGCACGGGCAGGCTGTGCGCGCTGAAGATCACCAGCGTGTCATCGGGCATGTCCTTCAACCCGGCGCGCACGCGCTGTGCCAGGGCTTCGATGTACTTGGGGTGATCGTGGTAGCTGGTGATCGCACTGTAGGTGAAGGGATGCCCGTGTTTGTCCAGCGCCGCGTCGAGCTTGGCGTAGTATTTCGCGATGCTCATCTCGGAGTAGTGCGGGGCCAGCACCAGCGTCACCGCGTGCTTGATCCCGTCGGCGGCCATCTCCGCGACCGCGTCCTCGATCCAGGGCGTCCAGTGCCGCATGCCCAGGTAGACTTTGTACTGCACATGGTCCGGCGCTTCCGCGTTAAGCTTCCGTTCGACGGCGGCAGCCTGCCGGCGCGAAATTTCGAGCAACGGCGACCTGCCGCCGATTTTGCGGTAGTTTTCTTTGATCTCGTCGATCAGTTCTTGCGATGTCGGGCGGCCCCCGCGAATGTCCAGCAGGTAAGCGGGGATATCGTCAAGTGAATCCGGCCCGCCGTAGGCCATCAGCAATACGCCGGTGGTTTGTGTCGTCATGGTGATCAGCTCACTTTCAGTTTGGCACTGCGCTCGTGGACATAATCCGCCAGCCGGCGCACGGTGTCGACCGGCGTGTGCGGCAGGATGCCGTGCCCCAGGTTAAAAATGTGGCCGGGGCGTCCGGTGGTACGTTCCAGGATGTTGTTCGCGTGGCGCTGCACTGTGTCCCAGGGGGCGAACAGCACCACCGGGTCGAGATTGCCCTGCACGGCGACCGTTTCCCCGATCTGGTGCCAGGCGTCATCGATCGGGATGCGCCAGTCCACGCCGATCACGTCCGCGCCGGTGTCGGCCATCACGCCCAGCATGCCGTTGAGGTTCGTGCCGAAGTAAATCACGGGCACGCCGGTGCTCTTCGCCTGCGTGATCACGCGGCGAACGTAGGGCAGCACCTTGTGCTCATAGTCCAGCGGCGAGAGCACGCCTGCCCAGCTATCGAAGACCTGCAAGGCTTGCGCGCCCGCCTCCGCCTGCGCCACCAGGTAATCCCCGACCAGCGCCGTGAGCTTGTCCATCAACTGCGCCCAGGCGTCCGGTTCGGTGTGCATGAAGGATTTCACCTTGACGTGATTCTTCGAGCCGCCGCCCTCGATCGCGTAGCTTGCCAGCGTGAACGGCGCGCCGGAGAACCCGATCAGCGGGACGCGGCCCGCCAGCTCGCGCTGGGTCAGCCGGATCGCTTCGAGCGTGTAGGGCAGGTTCTCTTCGGCGGGCGGGGTGCGCAGTGCCGCCACGTCCGCGGCTGAAGCGATCGGGTTGTGCAGCACCGGGCCTTTGCCGGGCACGAAGTCAAGCTCCAGCCCCATACCGATCAGGATCGGTAAGATATCCGCGAAGATGATCGCGGCATCCAGGTCGAACGCGTTGATCGGCTGCAGCGTGATCTCGCAGGCCAGTTCGGGGGTGCGGATCACGTCCAGCATGCTGTGTTGGGCGCGGATGGCGCGGTATTCGGCCATGTAGCGCCCGGCCTGACGCATGAACCAGACCGGCGTTGCGTCCACCGGCTCGCGGCGGCAGGCGCTCAAGAAACGGTAGTCGCTCATGCCTCCTCGCTTTCGGCACGGGCAATATAGACGGTGTTGTCTTCGATCTTGATCTTGAACGTCTCCACGCCGCGCGGTGATGGGCCAGAGAGCACTTCACCGGTCTCCAGCTTGAAGTACGCCTCATGCCAGGGACAGCGCACGGCGGGACCGTCGCCGTTTTCATGCAGTGTGCCCTCGCAGAGCGGGCCGCGTGCGTGTGGGCAACGGTTGTTCAGCGCGTAGAAGTGGCCGTTGCTGCGGAACAACGCGACCTGCTGCGTGCCGTAGTAGACGAGTTTGGCCGATTCCGCTTCCAGTTCGTCCGCCTGCGCGACCGGCAGCCAGCCGCCGACCTCGGTCACGTCGTCGTCGACCAGGTCGCTGACCATCGCGCCGCCGATGGCGTCCATCACCTGCGGCAGCGTCATCGCGACCGCGATGTGCATTGGCGTGTCCCGGAGCGTGTACATGCTCGCTTCGGTGAAGCGCAGGTCATTCACGAGATCGACGAAGTCGTGTGGGTTGTCCCCCTCGAACGCGACGACGAATTCCTGGTCGTCGATGCCGTACGAATAGGTGGTGTTGAGCCGGATGTCCGGGTATTTGCGCCCGACGCGGATGTGCTCCGTAATCATACGCTGGCGGTCCTCGTGCGGAAGTTCGTACCACGCGCGGGTTTTGATGAACGGGTACACGAACAGGTACTTGTTGTCGCTGATCTCGATGCGGATGCGCTCTTTTTCCGGCGCGGTATCTTCCGGCAGCGTGATGTCGTACATGCTGCGCTTGGTGCCGGAAAGGAACGAGCGCGCCGGCGCGATGTACGGTCCCAGCGCGGTGTTGCGGATCGCCGTCTCAAGCTGCTGGAACGCCTCGACATCTTCCGCAACGGTCCACAGCAGGAAGTCCACGTCCTGGCGCATGCCCACGAGCGAGTACGAGCGTAGCAACATGCGGCGGTTGAACCCGCGCACGGTGTCGATGAAATCGAGTTTGGCGTCGCGCTGCTTGGCTTCTGGCAGGCGCAGGAAACTAGCCGTATCGAGTTTATAGAACGTGTACTTGACGACTTGGCGTCCGGTTGCTTCGGTGTTCATAAATCCTTACTCCGTTGTCTTCAACCACTGGGCGGCAGCCTTCGCGTGATAGGTCAAGATCAGGTCGGCCCCGGCGCGGCGCATGGCGGTGAGTGTCTCCAACACGACGCTGCGCTCGTCAATCCAGCCACGCTGCGCGGCAGCTTTGACCATGCTGTACTCGCCGCTGACGTTGTACGCGGCAACGGGCAGATCGAAGCGCTCGCGCACACGGCGGATCACGTCCAGGTAGGCCAGCGCCGGTTTGACCATCAGCATATCTGCGCCTTCAGCGACATCGAGTTGCGCTTCGCGCAGGGCTTCACGCGCGTTGGCCGGGTCCATCTGGTGCGTGCGACGATCGCCAAAAGCAGGGGCGCTTTGTGCCGCGTCGCGGAAGGGGCCGTAAAACGCGCTGGCGTACTTCACCGCGTATGAGAGAATCCCCACGCCGGTGTAGCCTGCGCCGTCCAGCGCCGCGCGGATCGCTTTGACCATGCCGTCCATCATGCCGCTGGGCGCGACCACGTCGGCCCCCGCGTTGGCGTGTGACACGGCGACTTTGCCCAGGATGTCAAGCGTTTCGTCGTTCAGGATGTTCCCCTCGCGCACGATGCCGCAGTGCCCATGATCGGTATATTCGCACATGCACACGTCCGTGACCACCAGCAGGTCGGGGTTAGCTTGTTTGATCGCGCGGATCGCCTGCTGCACGATGCCATCGTCGGCGAAATTCTCGGTCCCGGTAGCGTCTTTGTGGTCCGGCACGCCAAACAGGATCACCGCCGGGATGCCCAGCTCGCTGAGCGCGTCAACCTCGCGCGGCAAGCGATCGATCGACTGGTGGTAGACATCTGGCATGGACGGAATCTCGTTGTACATGTCCGTGCCGTGCACAACGAAAAGCGGGTAGATGAAATTTTCCGCGTGCAAGGTTGTTTCGCGCACCATTGCGCGCAGATTGCGCGTTGTACGCAGGCGGCGCAGCCGGACGGTGGGAAAACTCATAGTGGCGAAGTCCTTTCGAATGCTGTTTGTAACGCAGCGACCAGCCCTTCGACCGTGTGCGGGTCAGCTACGATGTGAACGGGTAGACCGAGTTCGCGTACCGTGTCCGCCGTGACCGGCCCGATGCAGGCCACCAGCGCATCACCGATCGCTGCGTGTGGGTCCTCAAACTGTGCGGCGAAGTTCTGGACGGTCGATGAACTGGTGAATGTGATCGCGTCCAGCGGTACGGCGAGCACACCAGGATCGATGTCTGGTTGGACGTTTTCGTAGGCGGTCACGGCGGTGACGTCGGCCCCGGTACCGCGCAGTAGATCCGCCAGCACAGGCCGGGCCAGGTTGCCCTGCGGCAGCAGTACCCGCGTGCCGCGCAGATCGGCCTGGCGATCGAGCGCGGCGAAAAGTGCTTCGGCGATGTGCTGCGCTGGGACCAACGCCGGTTCGATGCCGCGTCTGCGCAGCGCCTTCGCGGTGGCAGGCCCGATCGCCGCGACCGGCGGCCATGCTTCCGGCGGGATGTGAAGCCGCATCGCGTCGATCCGCTGCCAGGTGTGTGTGACGGTGTTGGCGCTGGTGATGATGACCCAGTCGAAACGTGCCAGTTCACGCAGCGCGGCATCCAGTGGTGCCGGATCGCGCGGTGGCTCGATCGCGATCGTCGGGATGAGGACCGGCTCAGCGCCCTGTGCGCGCAGCATGCCGGCGAAAGCGGCGGCTTTGTGCTTCGGGCGCGTGATCGCGATCCGTTTGCCGGCGAGAGGACCT
This sequence comes from uncultured Anaerolineaceae bacterium, assembly GCA_964425755.1. Classification (GTDB taxonomy): domain Bacteria; phylum Chloroflexota; class Anaerolineae; order Aggregatilineales; family Aggregatilineaceae; genus CAYRNY01. Next base: position 12,293 of record CAYRNY010000030.1, on the reverse strand, counting down.
GGCGTCATGCGGGCAAATCTCCTTTGACCTGCGCGAGGAGCGCATCCGCGCCCTGGCCGAGCGCTTGCTGCGCCAGCCGCACGCCGAGCGCTGCTGCTTCGGCTTGTGGCGCGCTGCCCTTGACTGTGATCGTCTGCGACCCGTCCAGCCCGCTGACGCGCCCGGTCAGATGCAGTGTGTCGCCTTCCAGCGTGGCGTAGGCCGATACCGGCAAGCGGCAGCCTGCTTCTAGATGCTGCAGATAGGCGCGTTCGGTGGTCACGGCGATACGGGTGGGTTGGTCGTCCAGCGCCGTGAGCAGGGCGAGCGTTTGCGCGTCACCGGCGCGACACTGCACGGCGATCGCGCCCTGTGCCGGGGCCGGCAGCATGATGCTGCTGTCCAGCACCTCGCTGATGGCGTCCGCGCGCCCCAGCCGCTCTAACCCGGCCACTGCCAGCACGATCGCGTCGTACGGACCGGCAGGATCGAACGCTTTGCGCAGCCGGGTATCGACGTTGCCGCGCAGGTTTGCGGTATGCAGGTCGGGCCGGTGAGCGCGTAATTGTGCCCGGCGGCGCAGGCTGCTTGTGCCAACCGTCGCGCCTTCAGGCAGCGTGTCGAGCGTGTGCCCGTCGCGGCTGACCAGCGCGTCGAAGGGGGCCGCGCGCACCAGGATCGCGCCCAGTGTGAACGCGTCCGGCATATCGGTGGGCAGGTCTTTCAGGCTGTGTACCGCGATATCGATCTCACCCGCCAGCAGCGCCGCTTCGAGTTCCTGCGTGAACAGCCCCTTGCCGCCGATCTCCGGCAACGCCCTGTCCAGGACGCGGTCACCGGTAGTGGTCATGTGCACGATATCGATGGCGAGATCAGGGTGGCGGGTAAGCAATTGATCACGGACGTGATGGGTCTGCCACAGTGCAAGTGTGCTGCGGCGCGTCCCGATGCGTAAGTGTGCCATTGGCTAGACCACATCTTCCAGTTCGAATAAGTCACGCACGACAGCGGCAACCAGCGCGCCGTCGCCTTCTGTGGCGCGGGCTTTGAGGTTGCGCGTGACGTGATGCAGCATCTTGTTCATCAACCGGTGACTGAACTGCTCGATCAGCGAGCGCTGGTCTTCGCAGTCAGCAGGCAGGCGGTTGTAGATGCGCGTCAGTTCGGCCTGGCGGAGTTGTTCCGCCTGTGCGCGAAGTTGTTTGATCGTCGGCACGACGGCGCGCGACTGGTAGTCGGCCCAGAACGTCGCGAACTCTTCCTCGATGATCTGTTCCACCGAAGGGATATGTGATTCGCGCTCGGAGAGGTTATCTGCAATGACGGTCTGCAAGTCGTCCATGTCGTGCAGGCAGACGTTGGGCAGTTCGCTCACGTCCGGCTCCACGTCACGCGGGACGGCGATATCGATGATACATAACGCGCGTTCCGGGCGCGCTTGCATGACCGGCGCGACATCCTCGCGTGCGAGGATCGTAAACGGCGCACTGGAGGTAGTGAACAACACGTCCGCAGCGGTGAGCGCGTCCTTCAGGTCGGTGATCGGGCGTGCGCGGATGTCCCATTGCTCTGCAAGCTGGCGCGCGTTCTCGAAGGTGCGGCTGACAACGGTGATATTGGTCACGTCGCGCTGTGTCAGGCCCTTGATGATCGTCTGCGCCATCTCGCCCGCGCCGATCACCAGGACCTCGCGAGTGGACAGCTTACCGGCGATCGCTTCGGCGCGCTTGATGCCCAACGAACTGACCGACGCCGATCCGTTGCTGATGCCGGTTTCGGCCCGGGCACGCTTGGCCGCATGGATCGCGGTGCGGAATAGCAGCGAGAGCATGTGCCCTGCTGCCCCGTGTTCGTGTGCGTTCTTGTAGGCGTCGGTGACCTGGCCCAGGATCTGCGGTTCGCCCAGCGCCATTGACTCCAGCCCGCTGCTGACGCGGTACAGGTGGCGTGCCGCCGGTTGACCGGAAAGCGCGACCGTGTGCTCCGCGATCGTAGCCGGGTCGACGCCACGTTGGGCGAGCAGGTCGTGCCACAGCATCTTCATATCAGCGTCGCTGTGGGTGTAGGCGTAGAGTTCCAGCCGGTTACAGGTGCTCAGGACGACCGTCTCAGCGTCGGTCCGGGTCCTTAGCCAGTTCGCCTGCTGCTGAGTGGTCAGATTCAGGCGTTCGCGAATCGCGAGCGGGGTGTTGTGATGGCTGACACTGCGGCAGTAATACATAAGCTCTCTCATTTATGGTCGTTATGTGCGCTGGCACTTGTTTCGTCGAAATACTCGATCAGGCTCACCTGCACGACGTTGAAAATCTGGTTCAGCTTGCGCAACAGGCGCAGTTGGGCGTCACTGTCAAGCTGGGCGACGTGTGGCATCTGCAGGGCGACTTCGGTCATGGCGTCGCGAAAAAAGGTCGTCGCTTCCAGGCTTTCGGATGCCGACAGGCCGACCATCAGGCAGTTCTGCGCATAGCGGGTGGCGATGCTGCGCGCCTCGATCAACAGGCTGCGATCGTCGTCCGGCGCGGAGATATGCTGCATCAGCAGGGCCATCAAGCGCCGCCCGAGTTCGCGTTTTTCGTCGCGGTCGTCTTTGTCAAACGCCATCAACCACTGCGGTTCGGGCTGGTTGAACAGGCGCTGCCGCGTTTCGACCAGCGCGAAATCCGCCCACACGCGCCCGGTGGTATCCAGAGCAGGGAGCGTTTGCGCCGGCGAAGCGCCGGTGCTGGAGACCGATCCATGCCTGGACTGTTGTTCCAGATGCTGCTGGATTTCGGATGCCCGGAAACGCCGATGCCTGCCGGGTGTGAGCCGTACCGGGATATCGCCGCGATCGGCCCAGCGGCGTAACGTCGTCGGGTGCACGCCTAGTACTTCTGCGGCTTGCGAGAGGGTGAGCCATTTATCATCGGGTAAGGGCATGGTGGATTCGCTTTGTTACTCAAGTTTCGTTAGATTCTGTCAAAGCGTGTTGAAGCATCGTAGCAGATTATGGCATAAAAACACCGTCTAAACCTGATCAAATCTCATTTTCTGTGTGTGACAAAAAGCACTTGAAAATAAGCAAACTTTAGTGTCAAATAAATTTTAGTCAATTTTGCATAGTTTTGCTAGCTTTTAAAGGGCGAAATCAATGACCTATCCACCACCACGCCTGGTTTTCTGGGAAACGACCGCCGGTTGTAATCTCCGTTGCATTCACTGCCGCCGTATTGAAGTCGCCGACCAACTCACCCCGCAAGACCTGACCACCGAAGAAGCGTTTCGTTTTGCCGATCAGTTGGCGGAGATGGGCGCGCCGGTCCTGGTGTTGTCCGGCGGCGAGCCGCTGATGCGGCCTGACATTTTCGAAATCGCGCGCTATGCGACCGATGCCGGGCTGCCGGTGGCGCTGGCGACCAACGGCACGCTGATCGATGACGCGATGGCCGCGCGGATCAAGGACAGCGGCATCAAGCGCGTGAGCATCTCATTTGACGGCGCGGATGCCGAGACGCACGACGCGTTTCGCGGCTTGCCGGGGTCGTTTGATGCAGCGGTGCGCGGCTTCAAGGCGCTGCGGCGCGTCGGCCTGCCGGTGCAGATCAATACGACGGTCGCCAAGCACAACCAGGCGCAGCTTGAAGGCGTGCTGCAAATGGCGAAAGACCTCGACGCGATCGCGCTGCACCTGTTCTTGCTGGTTCCGGTCGGCTGCGGCGTCGAGATCGCCGATGAGCAGATGGTCAGTGCGCAAGACTATGAGCGCATCTTGAACTGGATGTACGACATGGAAACGACCGAGACGGAGTTGCAGTTCAAAGCGACCTGCGCGCCGCACTATTTCCGCGTGATGAACCAGCGCCGCGCCCAGGATCGCCGCAACGGAATCGCGCGCGACCTGCCGGCGAGCCATCACCGCCAGGTGCACGGTCACGCACAGGGCCACCCGCACGCCAGCAAAGGTGGCGATCACCCGCACGCGCATAAGATGCACGCCGCGACGAAAGGCTGCCTCGCGGGGACCGGCGTCGGCTTTGTGTCGCATCGCGGCGAGGTATTCCCCTGCGGCTACCTGCCGGTTGAGGCGGGCAACATCCGCAGGCAGACGTTTGGCGACGTGTGGCAAAACAGCCCGCTCTTTGCAGAGATGCGCAACGAGGATCTGCTGGAGGGCAAATGCGGCGCGTGCCAGTTCAAGTCGTTGTGCAGCGGGTGCCGCGCGCGGGCCTACGGCATGACGGGCAATTACATGGCCGAGGAACCGTTCTGTGCCTATGATCCTGAAACGCGCACGGTCAAATTCGCGGAGGCCAAACCCACGACCCCGGCCTTGCGCATCCTGCCGAAGAACTGACGCGTTCTTCGTTCGGCCAGGTCATGATCATCACGGCCCGCACCGATTCCCCGGTGTGGGCTTTCTTGATCGTTGGCGGAGTCGCTCTCAACGGTGTAGACTTGGGCGACACGATCGTTCCCGCGAGTGGCGACAGAAGAGGGTAGGAACTGATGAGTGACAAGGGGCGTGAGAAAGCGTTAGAGTCCGCGTTGGATGACATTACCAAGCGCTTTGGCGACGGCTCGATTGTCCGGTTGGGGGATGCGGTACATTTGCACGTCGAGGCGATCCCGACCGGGTCGCTGGCGGTCGATATTGCGCTGGGTGTGGGCGGGGTCCCGCGCGGGCGCGTGGTTGAGATTTACGGGCCAGAGAGCTCCGGCAAAACGACGCTATGCCTGCACACGGTCGCCGAAGCGCAGAAACGCGGCGGCATCTGCGCGTTCATCGACATGGAACACGCGCTTGATCCGGGGTATGCCGCGCGGATCGGCGTTGACGTCAACAATCTTTACATCTCGCAGCCGGATATGGGCGAGCAGGCGCTTGAAATTGCCGAGGCGCTGGTTCGCAGCGGGGCGCTGGACGTGATCGTGCTGGACAGCGTGGCGGCGCTGGTCCCGCGTGCGGAACTTGAGGGCGAGATGGGCGATTCACACGTGGGGTTGCAGGCGCGCCTGATGTCACAGGCGCTGCGTAAGCTCTCCGGCGTGATCAAACAGTCCAACACCTGCATGATCTTCACCAACCAGCTTCGCGAAAAGATCGGCGTGATGTTCGGCAATCCGGAGACCACGACCGGCGGGCGCGCGTTGAAATTTTACGCGAGCGTGCGCATAGATATCCGCCGCATCCAGGCGATCAAGGCGGGCACGGATATCGTCGGCAATCGCACCCGCGTGCGCGTGACCAAGAACAAGGTCGCGCCCCCCTTCCGCGAGGCCGAGTTTGACATCATGTACAACGAGGGCATTAGCAAGATGGGGGACGTGCTCGACCTGGGGACCGAACTCGGCGTGATCGAGAAGCGCGGCGCGTTCTACCGCTACCAGGACGAGTTGATCGGGCAGGGTCGCGAAAACGCCAAGGAGTTTCTGCGCGACAATGTAGCGATCGCTATGGAGATCGAAAACATCATCCGCGAGGAATACGGCCTGCCCGCGATCTACGATCCGGATGCCGCCGAAGACGAAAGCGCCTGACCGCCCCGGTCAAGCTGTGGTTGTATGCTCAACAAGCCAGGATCGCGCCCGTGACACCTGGCTTTTTATGTCCCCCGTGCCGCCTGCTGCTTGCCGCCGCGCGACCGCCGCGTCCATGTCGAAGACACGCAACACGTCATCCTCGAACAGGTCCGAAACGCTGCGGTAGTCTTCCAGCGTCAGCGCGGAAAGCGGCACGTCGCGGCGTTCGGACAACTGCACGATCTGCCCCGCGAGCGCGTGTGCCCGGCGGAACGGCAGCCCCTTGCCGACCAGGTAATCCGCGAGATCGGTCGCCAGCATCGCGTCATGCAGCGCCGCACGCATCCGGTCCGGGCGTATGGTCAGCGTGCGGACCAATCCCGCCAGCGCGGGCAGCAGCGCCATCAGCGTGTCGTACGCGTCAAACAGCGGTTCTTTGTCTTCCTGCAGGTCTTTGTTGTACCCGCTGGGCAGCCCTTTGAGCGTGGTCAGCATGCCCGCGAGATGCCCTGCCAGGCGTCCCGCTTTGCCGCGCGCCAGTTCCAGCGGATCGGGATTACGCTTTTGGGGCATCAAGCTGCTGCCGGTGCTGTATTGTTCGTCCAGTTGCACGAAGCCCAGCGCCGGATTGGCGAAGATGATCAGGTCTTCTGCCAGGCGGCTGAGATGCGTCCCGACCAGGGCTGCGGCGAACAGGAACTCCGCGACATGATCGCGATCCGCGACCGCGTCCAGGCTGTTCGGGCTGGCGCGCCGAAAGCCGAGCGTTTGGGCCAGTTTTTCGCGGTCGATCGCATAGGGCGTGCCGGCAAGCGCACCGGACCCCAATGGGCACTTGTCCCGCCAGGATTCCGCGAGCGTGTTCAGCCGGTCAACGTCGCGCATCAGCGCCCAGGCATGGCTCAACCACCAGTGCGCCACGCTGACCGGTTGCGCGGGCTGGAAATGCGTGTAGCCGGGCATGATGGCGTCGGCGTGCTGCTCCGCCTGGGTGACCAGCGCTTCGATCAGCCCGATCAGCGCGCTGGTGACGTGCGGTACGGCAGCGAGCAGAAAGAGCAGCACGTCCGTCGCGACCTGGTCATTGCGGCTGCGCCCGGTGTGTAGTTTCCCCGCGACCGCGCCAGCGATCTCACCCAGGCGGCGCTCGACAGCCGTGTGAATGTCTTCATCGCGGGGGGCAGGGGTGAAGACGCCCCTGGCAAACTCGCTGCGCACGCGTTCCAGGCCACTGAGCAGCATCGCGCACTCGTCGTCTGTGAGCACGCCTGCATCCGCCAGCGTACGCGCCCAGGCCATGCTACCGGTAATGTCCACATCGTACAGCCGCCAGTCAAAGCGCAGGCTGTCGTTGAGTGCCCGCACGGTGTCATCGGTCGGTTTGGAGAAAGCGCCACCCCAGAGCGTCACGATATGTTTCCCTTCACTACCGCATTTGTAACTGTTGTGTTGCGCGCCTGGCAGGCCCGGATGCCCGGCGTTTAATCGCGCTTGAAACGAGTGTAGTCCGGCTGGCGATAGCGGCTTTTACCGGTGCCCTCGATGTCCAGCATCGCGGCGACCTTCATCGGCAGCCCGATCATGTTGATGAACCCCTTGGCGTCGGTCTGGTCGTAGATGTCCATATGCCCGAACGACGCGTAGTCCTCGCGGTAGAGGCTGTAGGGACTCTTGCGCCCTTCGACGATCGCGTTGCCTTTGTAGAGTTTGAGCCGCACGGTGCCGGTGACGGTCTGCTGTGTGAACTGCACAAACGCGTCGAGCGCTTCGCGCAGGCGGGTGTACCACATACCGTTGTAGACCAGTTCAGCATACTTGACTGCGACGAAATCCTTGTAGCCCATGGTCTGCTTGTCGAGGCACAGGCTTTCGAGCGCCTGGTGCGCTGCGCGCAGGATTGTGCCGCCGGGGGTTTCGTACACGCCACGGCTTTTCATGCCGACCAGCCGGTTCTCGACCATATCCACGCGCCCGATGCCATTTGTCGCGCCTAATTCGTTCAGTCGCTCGAATAGCGGGACGGGGTCCAGTGCTTCGCCGTCGATCGAGGTGGGGATGCCTTTCTCGAAACCGATCTCAACGTAGGTTGGTTCGTCGGGCGCGGCTTCAGGGCTGTTCGTGAGCACGAACATGTCTTCTTCAGGGGCGTTCCAGGGGTCTTCCAGCGGGCCGCCTTCATGACTCATGTGGAACAGGTTCCGGTCGCGGCTGTAGATGCTTTTAAGCGTGGACGTGATCGGCACATTGAATTCTTCGGCATAGGCGATCGCATCCTCGCGGCTGCGGATGTCCCACTCGCGCCAGGGGGCGATGACCTGGATTTTGGGGTTCAGTGCCATTGCGGTCAGCTCGAAGCGTACCTGGTCGTTGCCTTTGCCGGTGCAGCCGTGAGCGATCGCTTCCGCGCCTTCGGCCTCTGCGATCTCGACCAGGTGCTTGCTGATCAGCGGGCGGGCGAACGACGTGCCCAGCAGGTACACGCGTTCGTAGACCGCGCCTGCCTGCATGGTCGGGTAGACGAAATCGGTCAGGAATTCTTCGCGCAGGTCACGGATAATCAGCTTGCTTGCGCCGGTCTCCAGTGCTTTTTCTTCCAGGCCATTGAGTTCCTCGTCTTGCCCCAGGTCGGCGGTGAAACAGATCACCTCGCAGCCGTAGTTGTGTTTTAGCCAGGGCACAATGATCGAGGTGTCCAACCCGCCACTGTAGGCCAGGACGACTTTAGTAATCGGTTGCTGCTGCATCAGCCGGACTCCTTAATGGACAGCGTGCGTTTAAACGTCAAACACGCTATGATACTGTGCCCTTTGTACAAGTCGTATGGTGCATTTGTCCAAAGCAAAGGCTTTTGCCCATAATTTCAAACTATGTTACGATGATCTGGCTTGGTAGCACATGTTGGTGAGGGTGCCTGTCCAGAATGTTTAGAGTATAATGTCAGCATAACCTAAAACGACTGTGATAAAAATTATTGATATCCTTACCGGCACTCCCTTTTGCCACGCGTTGAGGGGCCTATGCAACTAGATTTATTGAGAAATCCCCGCCTGGACCGCCTAATTGACCTCCTGATGCCGGTGCTTGCGGTTGTGCTGGCGTTGCTGATCGGCGCGGTGATGATCGCGCTGATGGACGCCGATCCGATTGAGGCTTATCAAGGGCTGTGGGAAGGCGCGTTCGGCACCAAAAACGCGGTTGCCGACACGGTCGTCAAGGCAACGCCGCTGTTGCTCGTCGGGATCGGGATCTGTATTTCGTTTCGTGGCGGCGTGATCAATATCGGCGGCGAAGGCCAGATGATCATTGGCGGTCTGGCTGCTCTGGCCGTTGCGCTGGAGTATCCGAATGGCGATCCCATAGTGATCATCCCGGCGGCGCTGGTGGCGAGTTTTCTTGCCGGGGCGGTTTGGGGGGGCATTGCAGGGGTCCTAAAAGCGTACTTCAACGTCAATGAAATCCTCTCCACGATCATGCTCAACCAGATCGCCAATTTCTGGATGATCTACCTTGTGAGCAACACCTTCGTTGACCCCGCGAAAAAACAACTTGGCGCACCCATTCCCGAAACGCAGCGCCTCTCGCGCGAATTCGATCTGCCGCGTATCGGCGAAGATATCGATCGCTTGTGGGACTGGCTTGGGCTTTCGGGGTATGGCGAGCGGATGTGGGCCACGACCCTGATGCATAACGGCATCATCATCGCGATTGTTCTGGCGGTGGTGGTCTACGTCCTGCTCTGGCGCACGACTATCGGCTACCGCATTCGCGCGGTGGGCCAGAACCCGCGTGCGTCGCGCTATGCCGGGATACAGGTCAAGCGCTATACCGTGCTGGCGTTGATGCTCAGCGGGGGGTTCGCCGGGCTGGCAGGCGGCATCCAACTGCTCGGTGTGCGGCACCGCATGAATGCGGAAGGTGGCGCGCTGGCTTTCACAGGGAACGCCGGGTTTAACGGGATCGTGGCGGCGCTGTTCGGCAAGCTGCACCCCCTGGGCACGATCCCGGCGTCGCTGCTGTTCGGCGCGCTGCTGGTTGGTGGGAACAAACTTCAGCGCACGGTACAGGTCCCCTCAGCGCTGACCACCGTGCTGATCGGGATGGTGATCGTGTTTGCGGTCAGCAGCGATATCTGGGTGCGTCGCCGGGCAGCGCGCCGTCTGGCGCAGGCGAAAGCGAGTGTGCCGGTCCCAGAATCAAACAATGGGTTACGAAGCCGATGATTGAAGAACTGATCACCGTTGGTATGCTGGCCTCCGGCATCCGGCTTGCTGTGCCGTATCTTTACGCCGGAATTGGCGAGATGTTCGGGCAGCGCAGCGGCGTGCTGAACCTGGGTGTTGACGGCGTGATGTTGATGGGTGCGTTCACATCGTTCTGGGCCGTATACGAGTTCACGCCGGAGGGCGCGACCGGGTTCCACACGCCGGCACTGCTGATCGGGTTGTTGATGGCGATCGGGATCGGGCTGTTGATGGGACTTGCGACGGCGTTGATCAACGTCACCCTGAACGCCGAGCAGGGGATCAGCGGCATCGGCATTTACCTGTTCGGGCTGGGCATGAGCGACCTGCTCTACCAGCGGCAATTCGCCGGGGTTGAGTCGGTGAAAGGGTTCCCGACGGTGCCGATCCCCTTGTTGGCCGACTTGCCGATCGTTGGCAGGGTGTTTTTCCAGCAGAACATCCTGGTCTACATTGCGTTTGCGCTGGTGCCACTTGCCTGGTTTGTGATCAACAAGACCACGTTGGGCCTTAAGATCCGCGCGGTGGGCCAGAACCCCGAAGCTGCCGACTCGATGGGGATCAGCGTCCACCGTGTGCGGTATCTGACGGTCACGCTGGGCGGTGTCCTGGCCGCGGTTGCCGGGGCGTTCCTGGCAATTGCCGACAACAACGTGTTCTTTTACAACATGACGCAGGGCAAAGGGTTCATCGCGGTGGCGCTGGTGTACTTTGGGGCCTGGCAGGCGCGCGGGATCATGTTTGGCGCGTTGTTGTTCAGCGTCGTCACAGCGTTGCAGGTCAAGGCCAGCACCATCGGGGTAGGCATCCCCAATGAGTACCTGAGCATGGCACCCTACCTGTTGACGATCATCGCGCTGATCGTCGCTTCGCAGCGCATCGATCAACCCGCTGCCCTGACCAAGCCTTTCGAGCGTGGTGAGTGAGCGGGTTATCCTGAACATGTTGGACTGTCTGCGGGTTGGCAAATTACACGAAGGCGTATTTACGATTGATCGGGTTATACTTGGTTTACGCGCTCCATTGTGGAGCGAACGAAACGTAAGAAGTTTTTAGGAGGATCGAAACCCATGAAGAAGTTAGCTGTTTTGCTGATCGTTGTGTTGGTGGCTGTTGCTGCGTTACCGATCGGGGCACGTGCCCAGGACGATGAGCCGTTTCGCGTCGCGGTGGTGATGCCGAGCACGGTCAACGATCTGGCTTTTAGCCAGAGCATCTATGATGCACTGCTCGCGATCCAGGAAGAGCGGGGCGAAGAGAATTTCCAGATCGCCTATTCCGAAAACTTGTTTGTAGTTGAGGATGCGGCAACCGCGCTGCGTGACTATGCCAGTGAGGGGTTCGATCTGGTGATCGCGCATGGCTCGCAGTATGGTTCGTCGCTGGCCGAGATCGCGCCGGACTTCCCGGACACGGCGTTCGCGCACGGCACGACGGTTGACACCTTCGCTGAGGAAGGCATCACCAACGTGTACGCCTATGAAGCCCGGTCCGAAGAAGGCGCGTTTGTGATGGGCGTGATGGCAGCGATGATGACCGAAACGGGCGTGATCGGGATTATTGGCCCCATCGAGACCGGCGATGCCAAGCTATATGTCGATGGCTTCAAAGCAGGCGTAGTATACGAGAACGAAGATATCGAGCTGTTGGTTAACTACATCCAGTCGTTCAGTGATGTGGCGCTGGCAGCCACGGCAGCCGAAGCGATGCTTGAAGAAGGTGCGGATATCCTCACCGGTACGGCGCAGATGGTCCCTGGCGCGGTGAACAAGGCCAGAGAAGCCGATGCGCTGTGGTTCGGCACGCAGGCCAACCAGTCATCGCTGGCCCCGGAGATCGTGGTCGCCAGCCAGGTATATGACTGGACCGTTGCGCTGAACCCGATCATCGAGGATATCGAGGCGGGTGAGGTCGAGGGCGAAGCCTTTGCGCTGACGCTGGAAAACGGCGGGTTGCTGGTCGAATACAACGAAGACTTTGAACTCGACGAGATGGTGTTGGAAGCCGCCGAGACGGTCAAGCAGGCCATCATTGACGGGCAGATCACGTTCGAAGTGGACGACGAAGGTACGCTGATCGTCCACGAGAACGGCGACATGGAGTAAGCTTCCGGGCCGGGCTGTAAACCACGATCCGGTGTTATCGGGGACGTTGTGCGGGCGCGCAGCGTCCCCGGTTTGAACCGCACTGGCGCGGCAGGCGTCGGTGAGCCGGACAGCGTTTCGGTGTCCGGATGCCGTTCATGGCCTTCTGGCACCCCAGTTATGCCGGGCGTTACCGTTCCTCGCGCGATCTGTGCGATGATCTCAATAACCTGAGTTCGGGTTACGGATTTACCTCATCCCCGTCGCGGACCTGACGGGCCTCGACTTCCCTTCTCCAACCGAATTGGAGAGGGGTAAAGACGGCGCACCGCGACGCCAGGGGATGAGGTGAATAGCGCACATGCCAAGAATGCGCTAATGTACGTCTGGAGTCCTATCTCGAACTGAGATCAACAGATTTTTGTCCAGGCTATGCTTATGGACAAATCAATTAGAAGACGCCTAACCCAAGCGGGGTAAAAGCGTCTAT
>CAYRNY010000029.1:0-33132 GCA_964425755.1 uncultured Anaerolineaceae bacterium | reverse complement strand
CTGGAAACGATCTATGAAACCTTGGCTGCCTAAAAGTGCATAACTTCAGTAAATGTTTGATCTTGATGTCGCCCGCATAGTTTCTTCCTTCGTGAACATGCAGGTTGTCTAGCAATTCCTGATCCAAGTAGTCGATAATGTTGTCTTCAAACGTTAGCCTCCCTGCCTCTATCAGGATACCGATCAGCGTGGATGTGAATAACTTTCCAACACTGGCTGTGTAATAGGGCTGTTGAGGGTTGGCTGGCATACTGTCGGTCAAACCTTCGGCCAGGTTGATGTGAACGCCCAACTTGCCCGAATGAACAAGCAAGTAAGCATTCCTTACCGTGGCGTCTTTTTGCACCTGTTTTCTAAAGAATGTCTCTATCGACGTTTCTGCTTTTTTCTTCTTCATTTTTCGACTTTCCTAATCCCTATTTGGGCGTTGCCAGCATCCTCAGGAGCCCCTGCGGAATGGTTTGGCACAATCCTACATGTTCTATACCCCATCTAGCATCATCTATCTGTTTCGGCGTCTCCTATCGATGTAGTTCGCGAGTTGCCCAGGGCTGCCTCTGAACTCCAGCAACTTCAACATGTGTACACGCAGATTGTAGACAAGGGCGTTCCCCCGCCACAACACGCAGCCCGCAAAAAAATACCGCGCCGGGACGCTCCCCGCGCGGTATTGTGTGTTCAGCCGGACCGCCGGAGTGCTCCGGCGCGCGTTCAACGCGGCTTATTGCAGGATCTGCTCCAGCACATCCCGGTTACGCACGTTCTCATAGCGCCGCTTGAACAGTGCGTCGATGACCTCTTCCGCCGCCTGCACGCCGACCGCCGCCTGCGCCTCGATCGTGCTCGCGCCGAGATGCGGCGTGTAGATCACGTTCGGCAGGTTGAGCAGCGGGTTATCGGCGGGGGGCGGTTCCTGATCGTACACATCGAGCGCCGCGCCCGCGACCTTGCCCGATTTGAGCGCCGCGGCCAGGTCGGCATTGTTGATCAACGCGCCGCGTGCCGCGTTGATGATGCACACGCCGTCTTTCATCTTGGCGATGTTTTCGGCATTGATCATGCCGCGCGTGCTGTCCGTCACCAGCGCATGCAGCGAGATGATGTCGGCACGTTCGAACAGCAGGTCCACATTCGACACCAGCGACAACCCCAGGTGCCGCGCGAGACGCTCCGGCACGAACGGATCGTAAGCCAGCTCGATGACTCCGAATGCCTGGGCGCGCTGCGAGAGCGCACGTCCCACGCGCCCGAACCCGATGATCCCCAGCGTTTTGCCGTACAGTTCGGTGCCGACATACCGGCTGCGGTCCCAGCGCCCGGCGCGCATCGACGCGTCGGCCTGCGGGATGTGACGCAGCAGCGCGAGCATCAATGCGAAGGTGTGCTCGGCGGTCGATATCGTGTTGCCGTCGGGAGCATTCATCACCACGATCCCGCGCGCGGTGCAGGCGTCCAGGTCGATGTTATCCACACCAACCCCCGCCCGCACGATCACCTTCAGCTTGGGCGCGGCAGCGATCAACTCACGGTCGGCGGTCGTGCTGCTGCGCACGATCAGCGCGTCCGCATCCGGCACGGCGGCGAGTGTTTCGTCGCGCGTCATCTTGCCCGGCGCGTGGACCGCCAGGCCCTCCTGGGCGCGCAGGCGGTCGAGCCCGGCCTGGTTCAGATCATCCGGAATGACCACAAGATAACTCATAGACGGTTACGCCTTGTTCTCCATGAATTCGTCGATGGCAGCGAACAATGTTTCGAGATGTTCCGGCTGTGTATCACCCATGTGCGCGATGCGGAAGGTTTCGCCCTTTAGCCTGCCGTAGCCGTTCGAGAGCACCATGCCGCGCTCGGTCAGGAACGCGTTCAGCGCCGGGATGTCGATCCCGCGCGTGTTGGTGACCGTCGTCACGGTGGGGGACCGGTAGCCCTCCTCCGCGAACAGCTCGAACCCGGCCCGCAGCGCCCAATCGCGCGTCATGGCGGCCATTTGCTCGTGGCGCTTGTAGCGGGCGTCGAGGCCCTCGGCCAGCATATCGTCAAGCTGCTTGTCCGCCGCGTAGAGCAGCGCGACCGGCGGCGTAGCCGGGGTGTTGTTCTTCAGGTGGCGCTTGTGCAACTCCAGGATGTCAAAATAGTAACCGCGATTCTTGACCGTCTGCGCGCGCTCGCGCGCCGCTTCCGACACGGCCCCGAACGCCATGCCCGGCGGCAACGCGAACGCTTTCTGCGTGCTGGTCAGGCAGATGTCAATACCCCACTCGTCACACAGAATCTCCGCCCCGGCATAGATGCTGACTGCGTCTACCAGGAACAGCGTATCCGGGTAATCCTTCAACACCTCGGCATACGCTTCAACGGGATTCCGCACGCCGGTGCTGGTCTCGTTCATCACGCAGGCCACCGCGTCGTATTCCTCACGTGCCAGGGCGTCCGCCAGGTCGTCCGGCTTGACGGCCTGCCCCCATTCGACCGCGATGATGTCCACGTCTTTACCGTTCAAGTGGCTGGCTTCGGCCCAGCGCTCGCTGAACGCGCCGCAGGTCAGGTGCAGGATTTTCTTGTCATCGCGGACGCAGTTTCGTGACGCGGATTCCCACACGCCGGTCCCGGACGACGTGTACACATACACCGGATTCGTGGTGCTAAAGGTCTGCTGCAGTTTGGGCTGGATGCGCGCGTACAGGTCCGCGAAGGCCGCCGACCGGTGGCCGATCATCCAGTCTGCCTGGGCGTCGAGAATTTCGGGCCGCACCTCGACCGGGCCGGGAATGAACAAACGCACATGCTCTGCTTTACGTGCCATACGTTGTAATCCTCCATTGCTAACCGCTACTGTAAAAAGGTCCGCGCGGCATAAGACGCGGGCCCGCTCACTGCTGTGCCAGTTGGGCTTTGAGCTCGAGAATCTGCTCGATTGCCGTCGGGTCTTTGCTGTAGGCCATCGCGGTATAGAAGCTCAGGTAGTCGCCGAACTGGATCGCGTGGCACATCTGCGCCAGGACGCTCTCGCCCTGCGGCTCAAAGCGCCGCGTGACAAAGCCATGCTCCCGGCACAGCTTCTCGGTCAAGGCGTGCCGTAAGGCCACACGCGCGTGGTCAAAGCGCGCCGACGTGATGAACACCGCCGCCAGCTTGACCGCCTGCTCTGCCGCGAAACTGACACTCGCCACCGCGTTGTGATTCATCTCCGGCAGGGGTTCGTATTGCGCCCAGACCTTCGCGTTTTCATTGAGCTGGCACTTCCAGCGCCGCGCGACCGGCTCAAACACGCCTGCACCGGCGATCACGGGCAGGTAGCCGGTGATCTGCTGCGCGGTTTGCTTGGCGACGTTGGCCGCGATGGGCGTGCTGATGGTATACGCAGGCTGCTGTTTGCGCAACAGGGCGACCGCTTCTGGCAGGTCCGTGTCAAGCGCCGGCGCGAGGCGCATCCGGTGCGCCAGCCCGACCAACAGTCCAAAGCTCCAGCCCAGGGCCGCGCGCGGCTGGCTCAGGTAATCGAACTGCCACAGCGGGTAGCCATGATAACTGGCGTGCTCCGCCAGCTCACCACCGGTGGTGAGGGCGAGCAGATGCGCCCCGCGTGCGTGCGCCTGGTCGGCGGCGGCGAGCGTCTCTTCGGTGTTTCCAGAGTGGCTGCTGGCGATCACCAGGGTGTCCGGGCTGGCGACATATGCCGGCAGATCATAACCCCGCACGACCGTGAACGGGACCGGCGCGGTGGGCGCGATCAACGCGGCGAGCAAATCGCCCCCGATCGCCGACCCGCCCATGCCGCACAGTACGATCTGGCGCGGCGTAAGGTATGCGTCCGGCAAAGCGTACTGCTGCGCCGCAACCCAGGCCTGTTGAAACTGGTCGGCCAGCGCATCGATGTGTGCCAGCATATTGTCACGGTCCACCTGCCGGACGTGCTCCAGGTCATCAAAATCAAATGACGTCGTCATCACGCTACCCCCTGCAACGCACTTCATGGATCGCGGTACTGCGCGCCCGATTGTACCGCTGCCTGGCCTTCCGTGCACAGTCAAACCGTACGCTTACGGTTGCCCTGCGGCCTGTTCGCGTTGGAGATCACGCCAGGGCATGGTGCTGGCTGCGTGGGATAGCGCAGCGAAAAGACTTATTCACACAATAGCACGACGTAATTTATTTCTAGCCGTAGTAGTAGGGCCTGTTGATGCTGTGAATAACTGCGTGTTTCTGGAGACGCGGCCAACCGCAAACCGCACGGACGCCCACATCTGGCCGGTAGCCGCTGCGTTGCCCCTCTATATTTCCCACGTAAATCCCACATACAGAACCTGCTATGCGCGCGTTATGGACTCCGGTTTGTGCAAAGATCGGGCGAGTTGTGGACTCCATAAACAGGCCGTTTCAGCGAAGATTCAGGCCCCCAAATGGCCCCCCTGCATATCGCCCGGTGCGCCCGGATGGGGGCCATATCTGGGTTGTGGGATATGTGGGATAACGGCTTTTTGACAGGCTGTGCATGGCGGGGCAGGGTTGTGCACAGGGCTGGGCCACGCGATGCTGACAGCGTGTAACAGGCGTGCGCGCAACGCACCCCGGCGGCAGCGCGCGGCGCGCTATATAGGGGTGTGGCTGGCTGGTTTGGGGCTACATATTCCGGGTGGGATAATGCCGCGTGCCAATGTTAAAACACGGGGCTTGCCGGGCCGTTGTTGATAACCATACAGATAGGAGTCGATAGCACCGGGTCATGCGCCGGGACCTGGAAAAACGCGTGCAGTGGCCTGGTCATGGCGTTCACCTGACGTTGGATCGGGCAGCGCGACGGCGTCCGGTGTGGGGGCGGCAAAAAAGTGCGCCGGTTGCGAGCCGGCGCGGCGGTGTTCTGCTGAGGTAGCGTGCAGTGTGCGGGCAGAGGGTGCTCAGTCTTTCGAAAACAGCGTCTGGCGGATCGAATCGATCTCCGTTTTCAGGCTGCCGTCTTCTTTGAGGGCTTCGGCGATCTTGTTGCACCCGTACAGCACGGTGCTGTGATTGCGCCCGCCCAGCGCCTCGCCGATCTGTGGCAGGGAGGCGTTGGTCTCCTCGCGCGCGATGTACATCGCGATCTGGCGCGCGCGGGCGATCTTTTGCGTGCGGCGCTTGCTCAGCAGGTCGTCCAGCGAAAGCTGGTGATAGGTCGCGGTCGCTTCCAGGATGCGGCTGATGTTGGGTTTGCTGGCTGGTTGGTGGACCGCCTGCGAGTTGCTCAGCCGTAACACCTGCTGCGCCAGCGCCACCGTCAGCGGCTGGCGGCCTAACTGCGCGCGGGCGAGGACCTGGGTCAACATGCCCTCGAGCTCGCGCACGTTCGCGACGGCTTGCACGGCGAGCGCCTGCGCGACATCTTCCGGCAGGCTGACCCCCTGCGCGCTCGACTTGACGCGCAGGATCGCGTGGCGCGTGGCCTGTTCGGGGGCCTGGATGTCGGTGATCAGGCCGCCTTCCAGGCGCGAGCGCAGGCGTTCATCGAGCTTGGTCAACTGGCGCGGGTGCTGGTTGATCGCAACCACGACCTGGCCGCCCCGCCCGACGATCGTGTTAAAGGTGTGGTAGAACTCCTCTTCGGTGCTGCTTTTGCCGGCCATGAACTGGAAGTCGTCCACCAGCAGCACGTCCACGCTGCGGTAACGCTGGCGCAGATCGCCTGTCGTGCGCCCGCGAATCGCGTCGATGGTTTCGTTGGTGAAGGTCTCGGCGGTGGCGTATAGCACGTCGCGGCCCGCAGCGCGCAGCGCGTGCCCGATCGCGTGCAGCAGGTGTGTCTTGCCCAGGCCGACCCCGCCGAAGATCACCAGCGGGTTGTAGCGCGTGCCGGGCGTCTCGACGATGGCCTGGGCCGCGGCGTGTGCAAATTCGTTGCTCGTCCCGGTGACAAACGTCTCGAAGGTGAACGCCGGGTTCAGCGGCGTGATCGAGTGCTCGGTGTTCGCGGTGTCGCGGTCGAGCGTGCGGCGCACGTCGGTAAAGCGCGGGTCCCACTCGGAATAATCCCCGCCAGCGGCAGTCGCCGCGTCCGGGGCAACCGTCGCC
The DNA here is from genome assembly GCA_964425755.1 of uncultured Anaerolineaceae bacterium. Classification (GTDB taxonomy): domain Bacteria; phylum Chloroflexota; class Anaerolineae; order Aggregatilineales; family Aggregatilineaceae; genus CAYRNY01. Next base: position 27,090 of record CAYRNY010000029.1, on the reverse strand, counting down.
GGGGGGGATGGTGGCGTGCTTGCAGGCGACTCGACTTGCGACGCCGCAACTGCCCCGGCCTGGACCGTGCCCGTCGTGGCAGGCAGCGCGTGAGGCGCAGGGGTGGCCGCGTGGTCAGGCGCGGCCATCGCAGGCGCGGCGGCCTTCTGGCGGGTTGGCTCGGCCAGGGCGTTGAACAGCGGCCCGGCGTCACTGAGCGAGCTTTCCTTGTGGCGGTGCGGCAGGTGCACCGTGAAGTGGACCTTCGCCGCGCGCTTGATCGTGCGGCTCAGCAGGCTTGTGATATCGTGCAGCAGGTGACGTTCCAGCCAGTCTTTAGCATAGGCATGCCGAACCTTGACGGTGAACTCGCCGTCTTCATAGGCGATCACCTCGGTCCCTTTGAGCCACGTTTCGAATTCGGCGCGGCCCACGCGTAACGCGATTTGGTCGAGGGTCGTATCCCAGGCTTCTCTTGGGCTAAGCATCGGCATCCAGGCCTCAAATAATTGCTTGAAAAAACATGCAATGCACTAACGCACAGGTCGATCGACCTGCCGGTATTACGCTATCAGGTATGTGGTTGATGTTGCTAGTCTATGTTCCCCGCCAGGGTGACAATGGAGCCTGGTGGTCTGGCGACCGGGGTTTGTTGCGCTCCGTGTTTCGCTGGTGGGGTCTCCCCGACTGGAGTAAACTCATTGTAGCAAAGCCCTCGCTGCAACTCAATCGGATTCGCCGGTCCGAACCTTAAAGAATTAGATTTTTTAAGATTCGCCGGAATCGACTCGCGGGTGTGGATTCCAAAATCGTGAAAGACTGGGTGGCGACTCGGAGTCGCAGCGTCCGTAAGCCCCATAGATGGGGGCGGGCGCTGGCGGTGTGCCGCTATTTAGGGCCTTGTGCGATAAGTGGGAAACTTTCGCGTTTTCCCACCTTAAAATTTTCGACCAAATCCAAAATTTTAAGATTCGCGATTGTACGTCCCGGCCTGGAATCTAAGCGCTGGAAATGTACAAAATAGAAATCTTGTTCTATGTGCGTGTTATACATCAAGCCCTGTAGCACATCGGAGTCGAGGGCTTACTGGCTTGCGCGGCGCTATGCAGTCGCTGGCCCTCTATTTGCGGCCCCCCTGCTGCTCTTCGCCGGGCAGCCCGAATTCGTAGGTACGTTTCTTGGAGTCGAGGGCGTCTGACAGGCGCGAGCCTTCGCGCGTGTACCACGTGACGAAGATGTCTTTCACGAAGCTGTGGATCAACTCCAGGGCCAGCATTTCGAAGTCCGTATCCTGGATATCGGCATGCTGGCGCGGCCACCCGTAGCCCCACGCGAACCACGAGCGATCCTCGAAGATCAGAAAGTCGTAGAAGGCCGCGCCCTGCGGTTCGTCGGTCAGGAAGACGCCCATCCGCGCGCACGGTTGCTTGAAGCGGAACTGTTCGATCAGCGCTTCGTCGGTGATATTGGGCCGCGCAAAGCCCGACATCGGCACAAAGATGATGCTCCAGTCCTCGATGAAAAGCTGGAACGCTTCGTGCCCGCGCGCGCCGGGATGGGTCAGCCGCCGGTATTTGCCGACGCCCGGAATGCCGGATGCCTGCATGGCTTCCAGCACGGCTTCCATTCCGGCGAACAGGCGCTCGCAGAACTCGTGCAGCGTGTCGTTCAGGGTGCGGCGCAACTGCATACGCCGTGTCATGAGTTGGTTCAGAGTCTTGAGCAGGTCTTCGCGGTCGCTGGTGTTCACTGGCGTCACTCCTGTATCGCTTCCCCGTCGAATGCTGCCTGAATTCTGGTCCAAAAGCGAACCGCGTGCAACTGCGTGTGTGCAGGCCAGACGAGCGCAAAAAACCGGGCACGCCGATCGTCCCGCGTGCCCGGTGGCAGGATGATAACAGGCCGGTTGTGGTTAGCCGTGCCGCTGCATAAAGCGGTGCAACCGTTCCAGCGCCTCTTCGATCTGTTCGTAGGCGGTGGCGTAGCTGGCGCGCACGAACCCCGCCCCGCTTGCCCCGAACGCCGTGCCGGGGATCATGGCGACGCGTTCTTCTTGCAGCAGCGTCTCGGCGAAGGTTTCCTCGTCCATGCCAGAAGCCTTGACGGACGGGAAGGCATAAAACGCGCCGCGCGGCTCGAAGCAGTCCAGGCCGAGCTCGTTGAACCCGCCGACGATCAGCTTGCGGCGGCGGTCGTATTCAGCACGCATCGCCTCGACGTCCTCATCAACGCGGTCGAGCGTCGCGGCGATGGCGAGCTGCGCAACAGTCGGCGCGGACATGATCGTGTACTGGTGGATTTTGCGCATCGCGGCGATCAGGTCCGCCGGGCCAACCGCGTAACCGAGCCGCCAGCCGGTCATGGCGTGGCTCTTGCTGAAGCCGCCGAGCACAATCGTGCGCGGGCGCATGTTCGGCAGGGTGGCGAAATGCGTGTGCTCAATGCCGTACACCAGCCGGTCGTAGATCTCGTCCGAGATCACGAGCAGGTCGTGTTTTTCCGCGATACGCGCGAGTTCAAGAAGCCGCTCGCGGGTCATCACGGCCCCGGTGGGGTTGTTCGGATAGCCGATCAGGATCGCTTTGGTCTTGGGCGTGATCGCGTGTTCGATGGCCGCGCCGGTGACCTGGAAGCCGGTGTCAACAGTCGTCTCGACGATCACCGGCGTGCCCCCCGCGAAGACGACTTCCGGCGCGTAGGAGACGAAACTCGGCTGCGGGATGATCACCTCGTCGCCGGGGTTGAGCACCGCGTTCATCACCAGGTAGAGCGCTTCGCTCACGCCGACGGTGGCGAGAATCTCGCTGGCCGGGTCGTACTCGATCGCGTACAGCCGCTTGAGGTAGGCCGCGATCGCCTCGCGCAGTTCGGGCGTCCCGCTGTTGCTGGTGTAGTGGGTGTGGCCTTCTTCCAGCGCGGTGATGCCGGCACGCAGCACCGCGTCCGGCGTGACGAAATCAGGCTCGCCGATGCCCAGCGAGATCACATCATCCATTTCGGCGCTGATGTCAAAAAATTTGCGAATCCCCGATGGCGGCACCGACTCAACACGCTTGGCTATAAATTTACGCATGGACAACTCCTGTAATAATACGGTGCATTTGGCGTCATCTAGTATACCAGCACCGCGACGTTTGCGGGCCGGATTGGTTCGGTACGGTCCGGGCATAGCGAACGCGTCACGGCACCGGCTGGCACGCGTCCACCGGCAGGGCGAGCGTGCCGTAGTTGGCAAACTGCCCGGCAGCGTCCTGCTCGTAGAGTCCGAAACGCACCTGTGTTTTGTCCGGCAGGCGCGGCAGGACGTAATCGTCGCGCACGATCTCGCCCGGCGACCACTGCGAAAACGGGTACAGCCCGTAGACCGGGTGGCGGCGGTCGGCGTTGGGCGGGTCCGGCGCGGGCGTGTCGGCGGTCAGGTGCACGAAGATGCTCGGATCGCGGTCCGGAAGCGAGTCCACGCTCCAGATCACGTGCAGGTAAATCTGCTGCGCGTCACACGTAAGCCACGCCGACCGGCGCTCGATGCCGTCGAGAATACGCGTGCCGCCCGGCGTGCCGGGGGGTGCCAGTTCCGGCACGGTCAGCACCTGCACGATGGCCGGCGCTGCAGAGCGCAGGTAGATACGCCCCAGGCGGTCGGACCACCACGTCGACGGGGTGCCGTAGGGTGTGTCCCAGGGCGGCGGGTAGGTGTAGAACGTCTCAGGTTCGGTGTAGAGTGCGTAACCATCCGCGAGCAGCGCGCGGTAGTCGGCCTTGTGATCCACGACGCGAATCCCCGCGTGCTCACCCGTGACAAGTTCGGCGTAGGCTGCCGCCGCGTGGCGCGGCCCCCAGGGCAGCATGAACGCGGGCTTGCTATCGCGCGGGATCGCGTCCATCCGCGCGATCACGTGCAGGCCGCTCGGTTCCGTCACCAGCTCGCGCACGTAGTCGTAGCTCCAGGTCGCCAGCGCCCCGACCCAGAGCGCCAGCGCGACCAGGCCCCCGGCGAGCAGGTAGCGTCCCCGGTGGGCCAGCCAGTCAAGCCCCAGTGCCGCGCCAAAGACCAATGCCAGCACCACCGGCATCAGGATCGCTTGCGGCAGCACGGCGGTGTGGTAAACGATCGCGAACAGCGCCGGGCCGAGGGCGCTCAGCGCGACGATGCGCGCGGCACGCCGCTGCGGCGACACCGTGACCGCCAGCGCCAGCCCGGCCAGCCCGGCCAGCAGGCCCGGCAGCGTCAGTTCGCGGACCAGGATATCCCACACGCGTACCGCGTTATCCCACAGCGCGGCGAGGTTTTCCGGCAGCGTGACCAGGCGCTCGGCTTCCTTGCCGCTGAACTCGATCCACAGCCCGCGCAGCGTGCCCGGCTCGCCGTAAACCCACGCCGCCCCCTGCCACGCACGCAGCGGCAGGTAAAGATACGGCACGAAGCCGAGCGCGCACAACGCGATCCCCGCCGGGACGATCCGCCGCCAGTCGCCGGGATAACGGCGCAGGTACGGCCACACCGCGAGGATCAGTCCCGGCGCGGCGAACGCGACCGCGCGATGATGCGCCACACCGATGCCCCCCAGCAGCGCCAGCACCAGCGTGCGCCGCCGCCAGCCGTCGCGGGTTTCGCGCGCCGCCGGCCACAACGCGACCAGCAGCATCAGCATGACGAGCGCGAGGCTCATGCTGTACACTTCGGCGATCACGTGGTGAATCCACACCGAGCGCGCCAGCCCCAGCACCGCGACGCTCAACCCCGCCAGCAGGACGCGCCCGGTCAGCCGGGCCACCAGCATCCCGAAACACGCCAGCATCACCGCGCCCCAGGCTGCCGCGTAAAGACTCGCGGCGGTGGCGGGTTCGATCCCGGCCACGCGCAGCGGCGCAGTAAACAAGTTGCCCAGGATCGCAAACAGCGGGTAACCGGTGTGGTGGATCGTGCCCCAGAGGTTCAGCGCGACCTGAATTTCGCTCACATCTTTGATATATTCGTTCTTCAGCATGTGCTCCGCGCCGCGTTCCGGGAAGCTGCCGCTGATATGCGTCTGCAGCGTGGCGGCATACAGCGCGACCAGCGCGACCAGCACGGCGACGGCGAGTCCGCCGGTCAGCCAGGAGGGTGCTGTTCGAGTGCGAAACAGGGTGTGCATGTCTCTCTCGCAGGGGTGAAGGTGGTTAACGGTAAGACAGTGCCGTGATTATACCGTACCTTTTCACGCACCTGCTCACGCTTTATACTCTGAAAGCACGCATAGGCTAAGGATGGAAGCTCATGGTCGAAAATGTAGAGGTGCTGGCCCGGGTTCCGTTATTTGCCGGGCTGGACGAGTCCGCGCTCGAACCGCTGGCGGAGTCCGTGCGTCGCGTGCGGTTGCACGAAGGCGAGCGGTTGGGCACGCAGGGCGAGCCGGGACAGACGTTATATATTGTGCTTTCCGGGCGTTTGAAGGTCTTCACGCACGGGCCGAATGACCAGGAGATCGTGCTTGATATCGTTGGGCCGGACCAGATGTTGGGCGAACTGGCGGTGCTGGACGGCAAGGCGTGGTCGGCGACCGTCGAGGCGCTGGCGGATTGCGAGTTGGTCGCGCTGGACCGCGCGGCGCTGCTGGCACACCTGGAACAGCAGCCCCAGGCAGCGATCCACCTGCTGCAATATCTGAGCACCGCCCTGCGGCAGCGCGTGCTGCAAACCGAGGTGACGCAGGTCCGGTCTAGCGCGGCGCGCCTGGCGCACACGATCCTGTTTCTGGCCGACCGTAACGGCAACGTCAGGCCGGGGCTGGTGACATCACGGCTCAACCAGAAAGACATCGCGGCGGCGATCGGCACGAGCGAGGAATGGGTCGCGCAGATGCTCGCGGAATGGTCGCGCGAGGGGATCATCGGTTTGACGGGGTCGCGCCGCCTGCTGCTGCACGATGTCGCGGCACTACGTGCCTTAAGCCGCAGCGACGCGTGAATCAGGGGTGTTGCCAACAGGACACGGCCCGTGTCGTCTGCGAGCACAGGCCGTGTGAGGTGGATATGCTGTTGTAAGTGAACGCCAGCCTACCGCCTAACGCGGCTCGACGACCATCCGTACCGCCGTGCGTTCCTGGTCTTCGATCATGACCTCGGTGAACACCGGGATCACGATCACGTCGATGTTATCGTCGCTCAGATAACCACGGGCGATAGCAACGGCTTTGACCGCTTGGTTCACTGCTCCAGCGCCGATAGCCTGTACCTCGGCTCGGTTGTGTTCGCGTACCACGCCTGCGATTGCTCCTGCGACCGCGGTTGAGCGTGAACGCGCCGAGACCTTGATAATGTCCACCGTCCTGGATTCGTCCGATGGTGGTGTGTCAGGAGCCACTTGAGGTGGGTGTGTCGGTTGCATCATAGCCCCCTGATGGACTCAAATTCCTCGATGTGATACGTGCAAAAATTAGGTTTCCCGCTCCACAAAGCGGCAGATATCGTGTATTTCATTGTACATGATTTCACGCCGTAAGCCAATTGCTTGATCGGATCGATTCGCGTAATTCATAGTAACACGGTAATTTGTACGATATATCAATAAACATTAGTGAATATCATAGAGATGAAGGATAAGACATTTACAGCAGCAGCAAGACACCGCCGGGCAGCCGCAGGTTTTCCGCGCGCCGGGCGTCCGGTACGGCGGTGGGCGGCGGCAGTATACTGCTGCCGAGGTTAAACCGAATGTAATGCTAAAGGGGGATCGCGTGATCCAGTTACTGCTGCGCAGTGTGGGCCTTGTAAGCGTGTTGGTGGTGGGAGGCTGGGCGCTAGCGTCCGCCGCTGCGCAACCCGAACCCGGCGCGATCTGCGTCACGACGTTTGCCGACACGAACGGCAACGGCATCCAGGATACCGGCGAAACGGCGCTCGCAGGCATGAACGTGAACCTGATCACGGGCGGCGCGATCATCGCCACACACATCATGGCCGAGGGCGAAGAGTCCTATTGTTTTGAGAACCTGCTGCGCGGCGAGTACACGGTCCGCTTCACCGACGCGCCGACGCATCGCTTCACGACCCCGCGCGAAGGCACGTTCACCCTGGACGAAGGCGAGCGCCTGGTGATCAACCCCGTTGGCGCGGTGCCGGTCCCGATCCAGCAGGTACGCGCCGAGTTTGCCGCCCGCAGCGCGGAACAGGACGCCGCCCAGCCGCTGGACTCCGGCACCCGGCTGCTGCTGGCGACGGTCGGATCGATGCTGGTGATGCTGTTCATGGTGGGGCTGGGGGTGGTGCTTGTGGGCCTGTTCAGCTTCCGGACCGGCAAGACACCGCGTCAGTCGCCTGTGCCCCCGCCCCAAGAGATCACGCCGCCGCGTTAGCGTGCAGGTGGAGCAGCGGAGTCCCACGTATCCCCTTTTCCGGCTTGTTTCCTCGCCCGCCCCTGGTGCTTGCCGCCACACATAACCCTTCCCTCGCACGTTCCCGCAACGCCCATTTTGCGTTGCAGGACAAAGTCCGAGTAGAATTAAGCGTGAAATTCGCTTATACCATCGGCGGAAATACGATTTTTTAGTCGGGCTAAGCAGGAAGGATTCCACACGATGCGCGTATGCCTGGCGGCATTATCTATGCTGGTTTTCGTAGCTGTTGTGGCTGGGGGGGTGTTTGCGCAAGGCGGCGAACCGGCTACGGTGGCGATCACGGATATCGATGATGGCGACCTGCCACAACTCACGTTGCTTGTCGATGTAGAGGATGCGTTTGGCGTGCCGGTCCCTGATCTGGCCGCCGGTGACTTCGATATCACGATCGCAGGGAGCGCTGCGCGCATCACTGCTGTCGAGAACGTGGCGCGTGACAACCTGCCGATCTCCGTGATCCTGGTGATCGACACGAGCGAGAGCATGTTGGGCGAGCCATTGGCGAACACCAAGCAAGCCGCGCTGACCTTCCTCGACAACCTGGCCCCGGGGGATGAGGTCGCGTTGGTGACCTTTAACTCGACGGTGACGGTCCAGCAGCCGTTCACGACCGATCGTGACGCGGTGCGCGCGATCATCGAGCGGCTGGAAGCGCGCGGCAAAACGGCGCTGCGCGACGGGGTATACCGCGCGGTCGAGCTGAGCGCGGAAGCCGCAAACGAGCGCCGTTTCGCGGTGCTGCTCACGGATGGCAACGAATACGGCGGGTTGAGCGTCCATTCAGCCGCAGAAGGGATCGCGCTGGCTGCCGAGCAGAATCTGCCGTTTTACGTGTTTGGCATCGGCTTTTATGTTGATCCGGGCTACCTGTCCGACCTGGCCGTGCGCACGCGCGGCGAGCGCTATTTTTACCCCGACACCTCGACCTTAAACCGTGCGTATGACTTCCTGTCGAAATATCTGCGCACGAATTACGTGATCACACTGGACACGACGCTGGAACCGGATGGCACCGCCGCGCCGATCACGGTTCGCGTTGGCGAGCCGAGCGCGCGCGTCGATTACGTCACGCCGGACCTGTACCCGCAGCTCAGCATCGAGGGCCTGCCAGAAGGCCAACTGTCCGACCCGGTAACCGTTGCGGTGCAGGTAGCGGCGGAGCGCGGGTTGGGCACGAATAGCGTGCTGGTTGACGATGCGCCGCTCGCGGTGACGTTCACCGAAGTTGATGCGAACACGGCCCGTGCTGAGTTCACGCTCGATCCGTACGCCTACGATCCCGCCGTCGAGCACGCGCTGGTGCTGAGAGCCGTCGACAGCCAGGGCGGACGCCGCGAACTGCGCGAGACCTTCAGTGTTGCCAATCTGCCGCCGGTGATCGCGCTCGAAGGGTTGGACGAAGGCGCGTTCATCAGCGAGGGTGCAGTCGCGCTGGCGATCACGGTCGAACAGGCGCAGCAGCCGGTAGAGCAGGTCATCGTGCAGGTCGACGGGATCACGGTCGCCCAGCTTGACAGCCCGCCGTATGAGCACACGCTCGATGTGCTGGATGCTGGCCCCGGCGCGCATACACTGAGCGTGACCGTGGTCGAGACCGGTGGCGAGACAACGTTCACGCGGAGTTTCGAAGTCGATGAAACGCTGTTCATCACCCCGTCGCCCACGCCGACGAACACGCCCACATTGACACTGACACCGACACCGACGAACACGCTCACGCCGACACTGACACTGACACCGACGGACACGCCCACGCCGACCGACACAGCGACGCCGACCGCCAGCCCGACGGCTACGCCGACCGCGACAGTGACACCGTCGGTGACCGACACGCCGACGCCGACATTGACCGAGACCGCGACGGACACTGCCACGCCGGACGCGTCAGCCACGGCGCAGCAACTGGCGCTGCTGCAGACGGCCACGGCCACCGCGTGGACGGCGACATTCACCGCCACGCCGACCGTGACCGCCACGCCGACCGCGACGCTAACACCGTCGGTGACCGACACGCCGACATTGACCGAGACCGCGACGGACACTGCCACGCCGGACGCGTCAGCCACGGCGCAGCAACTGGCGCTGCTGCAGACGGCCACGGCCACCGCGTGGACGGCGACATTCACCGCCACGCCGACCGTGACCGCCACGCCGACCGCGACGCTAACACCGTCGGTGACCGACACGCCGACATTGACCGAGACCGCGACGGACACTGCCACGCCGGACGCGTCAGCCACGGCGCAGCAACTGGCGCTGCTGCAGACGGCCACGGCCACCGCGTGGACGGCGACATTCACCGCCACGCCGACCGTGACCGCCACGCCGACCGCGACGCTAACACCGTCGGTGACCGACACGCCGACATTGACCGAGACCGCGACGGACACTGCCACGCCGGACGCGTCAGCCACGGCGCAGCAACTGGCGCTGCTGCAGACGGCCACGGCCACCGCGTGGACGGCGACATTCACCGCCACGCCGACCGTGACGGCTACGCCGACCGCGACAGTGACACCGTCGGTGACCGACACGCCGACATTGACCGAAACCGCGACGGACACCGCCACAGCAACCCGCACGCCGACGGATACCCCAGCCCCCACCGAGGCGCCATCCGCCACGCCGACCGAGCTTCCTGAAGCGACGGTGCAGGCCGAAGCTGATGAAGACGGACTCAGCACAGGCGTGCTGTTCTTGCTAGGGGTGCTGATCGTGCTGGTGCTGGCGCTGCTGTGGTGGCTATTGACGCGCCGCCGGCGGTGATACGGGGAGACCGTTCCCGGATATGCAGAGGGCTGTCCGCCGGGCAGCCCTCGTTTGTTTAAGCGTACCGCTGCCGGGCGCTGGCAGCGCGCCCGATTCCAACGAGTTTCTCATCTGCTTCACTGTCGTTTCTGGTATAATCGCCGCCATGCACGCCAATGAGCACCATGTCGCGCTGAACGCGCACTTACTTACAGCCCAGGCCGGTTACCGCAGTGCCGGGATCAACGGGTACATCTATCACCTGCTCCGCGCGCTTCCGGATGCCGATCCGGCATTGCGTTATACCGCATTTGTCGGGCGGCAAGCCCAGCCGCCGCCGCATGACCGGCTGCACGTAAGGCATGCGCCCTGGGACACACAGCATCCCCTGCGGCGGATTGTGTGGGAACAGGTGATCCAGCCGGCTGCTGTGCTGGGCACGCGGCCCGACCTGCTGCACGCGTTGGCGTTCGTCGCGCCGGTGCTGGTGCGCACGCCGTCAGTGGTGACGGTTTACGATCTGAGCTTCATCCATTATCCTGAACATCTGCCCGCTGCGCGGCGGGTGTATTTGCGCCTGTTCACGCGCCAATCGTGCCGGCGAGCGCGGCGCGTGATCGCGATATCGGAGAGCACCGCGCGCGACCTGTCCGTGACGTTCGGGGTACCGGCGGCGAAGATCGACGTGGCTGCGCCGGGCGTTGGGGAACAGTTCACCCCGCTGCCGGAGTCTGATATCGCTGCGTTTCGCGCCCGGAAAGGGCTGCCGGAGCGGTTTCTGTTGTTCCTGGGCACGCTGGAACCGCGCAAGAATCTGACCGTGCTGCTGCGTGCATATGCACAACTGCCCGCCCGCGACCGCGACGCGGTACATCTGGTGCTGGCGGGCGGGCGCGGCTGGATGACCGGCGAGATTTTCGCTACGATTGAGCAGCACGATCTCGGCGCGACGGTGCACCTGCCCGGCTACGTGCCGGGCGAGGAATTGCCGCTGTGGTACAACGCGGCGCACGTGCTGGTTTACCCGTCGGTGTTCGAAGGGTTCGGGCTACCGGTGATCGAGGCGCTGGCCTGCGGGACGCCCGCGCTGGTGTCGGACGTGTCGTCCTTGCCCGAAGCCGTCGGGGATGGCGGCCTGCGCCTGCCGCCTGACGATCCCGACGCCTGGGCAGAGGCGCTCGTACGGGCGATCGGCGATCCGGCCTGGCGCAGCGACGCGCGCGAGAGGGGGATCGCCCATGCTGCCCGTTTTACATGGGCCAATACAGCCGCCCGAACCGTCGCGAGTTACCGGCGCGCGCTGGCATAAGCCCTGTGAGAACGCTAACGACCGGGTAGTTTACACGAGTCGATAACGCTACTATGGACGATACATCATTTCGCTGGCCGCGTTGGTTATTACCATTAGCGGATATCGCGCTGACAGGCGTGGCGTTCTTGCTGTCGTACTACCTGCGCTACGACGTCGAGTTCTTGCAGCCGGTGGACGAAGCCAACTTCGCGCCCTTCCGTCCCTACGTACCCTATACGGCGATCTTCGCCGTGATGGTGGTGTTGTTCAACCAGGGCGCGCGGTTATACCGCGAGCGCCGGGGCCGGACGTGGTGGGACGAAGTTTTCGCGATCACCAACGGCGCGACCAATGCCGCTGTCGTCGTGATGGCGCTCAGCTTCCTGCTGCGCCCGCTGGTCTTCTCGCGTCTGTTGATCGTGCAGGCGGCGGTGCTGGTCGTGCTGCTGCTGGGAGTCTGGCGCTTGATCCTGCGCATCGTCCGGGGCTACCTGCGGCGGCGCGGGATCGGCGTTGAGCGCGTGCTGGTTGTCGGCGCGGGATCGGTGGGCCTGTCGGTGATGCGGATGCTCGTCGCGCGGCCCGACCTGGGGTACAAGGTGGTCGGGTTTGTGGACGACGATCCGGAACGCGGCGCGAATGACCTCGGACGCCTGCCGGCGCTGGGCGGGGTGGACAACCTGCCGCGCCTGATCGACCGGTACCGTGTGGACCTGGTGATCATCACGCTGCCGTCGCAGGTCCAGCGCAAGATCGTGAAGATCGTCCGCGAGTGCGAGCGCCAGCAAGTCCGCGTGCGGACCGTGCCGGACCTCTTTGAACTGAGCATGAGCCAGGTACAGGTCGAGATGTTGGGCGGGATTCCGCTGCTGGGTCTGAACGGGGAGCCGCACATCACGCCCAGCGCGCGCATCACCAAGCGCGCGTTCGACCTCACGCTGACGCTGTTGGCGCTGCCGTTGGCGCTGGCGGTCGCGGGCTTAACGGCGCTGGCGATCAAGCTCGATTCGCCGGGGCCGATCTTTTACACGCAAGAGCGTGTCGGGCTGAACGGTCGGCGCTTCAAAGTCTACAAGTTCCGCTCGATGGTTGTCGATGCCGATCGCATGTGGGAAGACCTGATCCGTGCGACCGGCGAGGACCCGCGCCACCCGAAGCTGCAAGACGATCCGCGCATCACGCGCGTGGGGCGCATCATCCGGCGTTTCAGCATCGATGAGCTGCCGCAGCTCTGGAATATCGCGCGGGGCGAGATGAGCTGGGTCGGGCCGCGCCCGGCCATACCGCAGGAAGTCGAGCTTTACGAACCCTGGCATATGCAGCGGCTGCACGTGCTGCCGGGGTTGACCGGCTTGTGGCAGGTCAGCGGGCGCAGCGAGGTGCCGTTCGAGGAAATGTGCCTGCTGGATATTTACTACATTGAGAACTGGTCATTGGGCCTGGATATACAGATCATATTGCGGACCATACCGCATGTCCTCTTAGCTTACGGAGCAGCGTAAATCGTGGTTTTTCGTTCGCACTTTGTCCGCCAACTGGCGCTGGAGCAGGAATCCGCACAGGCATTAACCGCGTTCGCCCAACGCTTGATCCAGACGCCGAGCCTGCCATCACAGGAAGCGGCGCTCGCCGAGATGCTCGTTGAGCATCTCAACGCGCTGGGGTTTCCGGATGTGCGCGTCGACGCGATGGGCAACGTGATCGCGACGCTGGGCGGCGGTGAGGGCCCGGTGCTGCTCTACGATGCGAACATGGATACCGTCGCGGCGACTGACCCTGACCTGTGGCCGCACCCCCCCTACGCCGGCGCGATCGCGGACGGGGCGCTGTACGGGCTGGGCGCGGCGAACATGAAGGGCGCGCTGGCGAGCATGGTCTACGGGGCGCGGCAGTTGCTCCCTTACCAGGACCAGCTCAACGGCAGGCTGGTGCTGGCGTTCGTCGTGCAGCAAGAGCCGTGCGAGGGCCTGGCGATCCGGCATGTGATCGAGGAAGCGGGCATCCAGCCGGACTTTGTGCTGCTTGGCAAGCCGACCAACATGCAGATCAGCCGGGGCCAGCGCGGGCGCGTGATGTTCCGCGTCCTGGTCGAGGGCATGGGGGCGCACGGCGGGTTGCCGGATCGCGGCAACAACGCGATCAATGCGGCGGCGCGGCTGGTCTTCGCGGTGCAATTGCTCTCGCTGGACCTGCCCAACGACCCGTTTCTGGGGCCGGGCACGATCGCCGTCACCGGGATCGAGAGCCGCGCGGCCAGCCTGAACGCGATCCCTGACCTGTGCAAAGTGTATATCGACCGCCGCCTGACCCTGGGCGAGACGGTCATGGCGGCGCAGGCCCAGTTGGAGAGCCTGATCAGCCGCGAGACGATCCCGGCGCAGGTGGCGATCACCACGTATGACGATCCCTCGTATACCGGGCTGGTGCGCGTCGCGCAGGAAGCACATCCCGCGTGGGTGCTGGACCGTGCGCACCCGCTGGTGACGGCGCTCTCGCGCACGATCCAGACGGTGCGCGGCAGCGTACCGGCGATCGGTCATTGGCCGTTTTCGACGGACGGCGTGTACACGATGGGCCAGGCGGCGATCCCGACGGTGGGCTTTGGCCCCGGCGATCCGGGCCTGGCGCATACGAGCCATGAATACGTGCGGCTGGACGATCTGCACGCGGCGGCGCACGTGTATGCCGGGCTGGCGGCGGGCTTGCTGACCGGGTAGCGCGATCAGTCCGGGACGGTGCACTGTGCCAGCAGATCGCGCAGCAGGTTGAGATTGCGCTGTTTGCCGGGATTGCGCAGCTTTTGCGCGGTGGGGGTAAAGTAGCGGTGCGCCTGGAGAAACGCGATCTGCCGCTCGTACCACGCGGCATCAGTGAAGTGCTTCCCGTTTAGCGCCAGTTCTTTGCGCAGGGCAAGGCTTGTCCTCAGAAAATCATCGCGCCCCAACGAGTCCATATCTGCATCGACGATGATCTGCTCAAGCTGTGACGCCGGGTGTGGCGGGACTTTCGTCGCCAGGATCAGGCGGCAGACCTGCGTGATCTGCGCGCTGGAGTACCCAAAACGCGGCAGCACCCGCGCCGCGATCCGCACGCCGATCTCCTCGTGGTTGAAGCTGCGCTCGATGTGCCCAACGTCGTGAAAGCAAGCCGCCGTTTGCAGGCAAAGGATGCCGGCTCCGTCGATCCCTTCGCCCTCAGCGAGGCGCTGCGTGGCGGGCAGCACGTCATCACGTGTATGTTCCAGCGTGTGGTAGCGTACCGTAGGGGGCAGTTTTGTCGCCAGCAACTCGATCGCGTAGGCTTTGGCGGCTTCGTAGTCCGGCTTGGTCATGGTGGTTGTCCTCACCCGTTCGATGATAGCCCTGTGTGCATGCGCTAGTATACATTATGTCGAGCGAAGACACCGTCAATGGTTCCGGCACAAGCCCTTCATGGCCGGGCACCGGTGTGCGGCGCTGCCGGATCAGCAGGGCAAGCCCGGTAACGCAAAACACCCGCCACAATAGCGGGCGGGTGTGCGCATATGCCGTTATCGCAACGTGAGACGGTGCTACGTTCCGCGCATCAACTCATCGAGGAACTGCTCGTTGCTGTCCGTATGGCGCATCTGGTTGATCAGGGCCTCGGTCGCGCTCGCCGTGTCGTAGTTGGCCGGCGGCTGCGTCATCTGCACCAGCATGCGGCGCATGGTCCAGACGCGCTGCAAGATGTCCGGACCGAGCAGCAGCTCTTCGCGGCGGGTCGAGGACTGCTGGATGTCGAAGGCCGGGAAGATGCGGCGTTCCTGCAACTCGCGCGAGAGGTGCAGCTCCATGTTGCCCGTGCCCTTGAATTCCTCGTAGATCACGTCATCCATGCGGCTGCCGGTCTTGACCAGGCAGGTTGCCACGATCGTCAGGCTGCCCCCTTCCTCGACGTTACGCGCCGCGCCGAAAAAGCGTTTCGGCGGGTACAGCGCGGACGGGTCCAGCCCGCCGGTGAGCGTGCGCCCGCTGGGCGGCACGACGAGGTTGTAGGCGCGTGCCAGCCGCGTGATGCTGTCCAGCAGGATCACGACGTCTTGGTCGGACTCGACCAGCCGTTTCGCGCGGTCCAGCGCCATCTCGGCCACCCGCACATGGTATTGCACCGGCTCGTCAAAGGTGCTGCTGATCACCTCTGCCTGTACCGAGCGATCCATGTCCGTGACCTCTTCCGGGCGCTCGCCGATCAGCACGACCATCAGGTGCACTTCCGGGTAATTGTGGCTGATCCCGTTGGCGATGTCCTTCAGGATGCTCGTCTTACCGGCTTTGGGCGGGCTGACGATCAGGCCGCGTTGCCCTTTGCCGACCGGGGAGACCAGGTTGATCAGGCGCGTCGAGAGGATGCGCGGGTTGGTCTCAAGGTTGAAGCGCTCTTCCGGGAAGATCGCGGTCAGGTCATCGAAGCGGGGGCGGCGCTTGGCCTGTTCGGGGTCCAGCCCGTTGACGGCTTCGACGCGCAGCAGCCCGTAGTACTTCTCCGAGTCTTTGGGCGGGCGCACCTGCCCGATGATCATATCGCCGGTGCGCAGCCCGAAGCGGCGAATCTGCGTCTGGCTGACGTAAATGTCGTTCGGGCCGGGTAGGTAATTGTCGGCGCGCAAAAAGCCAATGCCATCGTCAATGACTTCGAGGATGCCGCCGCGCAGTTCGTGCCCTTGCTTTTCGGCTTTGTCGCGCAGCAGCCGCAGGATCAGGTCCTGCTTCTTCAAGCGACTGAATCCGGCAATATCGGCATCACGCGCCATCTCGCGCAAGGTGTCGAGGTTTTGCATTTCGAGTTCTGCTATATCCATATCCATACGGAATCTCCGAGCGAGGCCGCGAGCGTTACGCTCCCGTGCTAACACATCGCCTCAATGTTTCACAATGATGAGCGGATAAGCTATTCTCACGGGCAAGCCGCTGGTGCGACCACCGCCACGTTTCTGAGTCATCGTGTGTACCTGAGGACAGGAATTTTAACGAGTTGTGGATACGCAAATCAGGAGTAGCGTGCGTACAACTAGCTAGTGACAATATAACACACTGTTTGTCCCCGGTCAAACCCGAATTTTTTCCCTTGATCAACTCGCTTATATGACAAACCAGCTCAGGTAATAGTAGCCCAGCGCCGCCGCGACCAGCACCGAGTCGATGCGGTCCAGGATGCCCCCGTGCCCGGGGATCAGCTTGCTGGAGTCTTTGGCCCCGACCTGGCGTTTGATCGCCGAAATACCGAGGTCGCCCACCACGCCCAGCGCGCCGATCAGCAGGCCGAGCAGCGCACCATGCCCCCAGGTCAGCGGCCCGGTCGGGCTGAAGCTACCGATCGCCGCGCCAGCGAGCATGCCGAAGATCACGCCGCCGGCGTAGCCTTCCCAACTCTTTTTCGGGCTGACGTGCGGGGCCATCTTGTGCTTGCCGGTCGCGCTGCCGACGAAATAGGCGGCGGTGTCGGCCAGTGCGATCAGCGCGTAGATCACGATCACCAGGTACGCCCCGTCATCCAGCAGCCGGATCGCCAGGATCGTACTGCCCAGCCACCCCAGGTACACGCCGCCGAACACTGCCAGCGCCAGGTCGATGCCCGGCTGTGGGCGCTGCTGCTCCATGCGCCAGATCATGCTCCCGATGCCCACGATCAACAGCGCGATCAGGCCGGGGGCGAGCCAGTCGGGACGCTCGAACCACGTCGCGCCCACCGGCAGGGCGATCAGCGCCATGATCAAAAGCTGCGAGGGGCCGTGCCGGTTCTTTTTGAGCAGTGTTGTGTATTCCCAGCCGCCGATCAGCAGGACCCCCAGCACGAACAGCGCGAACAGCCACCCGCCGATGATCGTGATCGCGATCAGCACCGGCAAGGCGACCAGGGCGGTCAGGAAGCGCGTCCGTAGCATGTCAACCTTTCGCCTGTATGAGGCTGTACAGGGGCGGTCAGGCGTGCGGAACCAGCCCGAAGCGGCGCTCGCGGTGCGCGAAGTGTTCGAGCGCCTTCAACAGTTCATCGCGGTCAAAGTCCGGCCAGTATACCGGCGTCGAATAGTATTCCGAATAGGATGCTTGCCAGAGCAAGAAGTTGCTCAGCCGCATCTCGCCCGCCGTGCGCACGATCAGATCGGGATCGGGCTGCCCGGCGGTATACAGGTAATAGTTGATCAGGGTTTCATCCACCTCTTCAGGCGGGATCCCCTCGCGCATGATGCGCTGCACGGCCTGGATCAGGTCCTGCCGCCCGCCGTAGTTAAACGCGACGTTGAGCACGAGCTGGTCGTTGTTGCGGGTCAGGGCGATCGCGTCTTTGACCTTGCGCTGCAAACCTTCCGACAGCCCGCTCAGTTCCCCGATGTGGCGCAGTTGCACGCCGTTGGCATGCAGTTGTTTCAGCTCGCGGTCGATCACGGTCTCAAGGATGTTCATCAAGCCGCGCACCTCGGCGGGCGGGCGGCCCCAGTTCTCGGTTGAGAAGGCGTAGATAGTCAGGATACGGATGCCAAACTCGCTGCACGCGCGCAGCACCCGGCGCAGGTTTTCGACCCCTGCGCGGTGCCCGGCCACGCGCGGCAGACCGCGCGCTCTTGCCCAGCGCCCGTTACCGTCCATGATCACGGCCAGATGGTACGGGACACGTTCAGGCGGACTCAGCGCCTCATCAGTCATGTGTGTGTTCTTGCTCCGCAAACTCAGTCAATGATGATTCGGTTGTCGTCGTTATGGATCAGGCAGCGGCAGGTGCGCGCAAACCGTCCGCCTTGCAGCGATGCGAACAGCGAGCGACTAGGGGCCCGCGCCCGGTCGTGTTGGCAGCGCGTGCAGCATGCGTTGGGCAGGTAGTGACGGTGACAACACGACCTAGACTTCCATGATTTCCTGCTCTTTGCGCGTGCCCGCTTGCTCGATCTTCTCGATGTAGCTATCGGTCAGTTTCTGGATTTGATCTTCCCCACGTCGCCGTTCGTCTTCCGAGATCAGTTTCTCTTTCTCGAATTCGCGCAGGTCGTCGATCGCGCTGCGGCGGATATTGCGCACCGCTACGCGCGCCTCCTCGACCCGTCTGCCCACGACCTTCTGTAATTCCTGGCGGCGTTCTTGCGTCAGGGGCGGGATGTTGAGGCGGATCACGGTGCCGTCGTTGTTGGGCGTCAGGCCCAGGTCAGAGGCCATGATCGACTTTTCGATCGTCTTGAGCGAGTTCTTGTCGAACGGGCGGATCATGATCATCTGCGGTTCCGGTATTGAGAGCGTCGCCAGGTGTTGCAGCGGCGTTTCCTGCCCGTAATAGTCGATCGGCAGCCGCTCGACCAGCGCGGTCGAGGCGCGCCCCGTGCGCATGCCGCGCAGGTCCTCTTCGAGCACCGATAGCGCGCTTTTCATGCGTTCCTCGGCATCTTTCAAAACATCTTTTATCATGATGAAACTCCACGACGAACCAGAATTATAGAGATACGGTGCTGCCGGTCTGGCAGTGTAGCACCTGTAGCCCGGCACCGCGAGAAAATTGTCGCCTATTCGCGCCCGCTTGTCAAACCCCGTTAGGCGTGGTGTGTTCACATTACATTACACGGTCACCGCCTCGAATCCCGCAGCAGCCGCCGCCCGCGCGAGCCGGCATTACCCGCCCGCGCCGCAGCACACGCCCTGGTTTGATGCGTTTGCCCTGTTTTGCAGGATGCCGCGATAACGCATGCCGGGGGTTTCATGTTACACTATGGTATGGTGTATAATCGCGCCAGACGGGTATTCGAGGCTTGTCAGGGGAACATATCGGTGCTATAATGCGCGCATCTTGGGCGCGTAGCTCAGCTGGTTAGAGCGCACGGTTCACATCCGTGAGGTCAGGGGTTCGAGTCCCTTCGCGCCCACCTGCAAGATGCCGCATGGTAGGACCTTCCTCCACTGCGGTATTTTTTGTTATCGCTGCCCGTTGCCGAAGGCCGTTCAGTGCGGGGGGCGATCGAGATTGGCGACACGGTGAATACGGGGACGGGTTTCATCTCACAGGTGATCGTGACATTTGCGTTGCGCTGGCTGCTGGCCGCCGCCGTGATCGGGCTGGCGCTGCCGCTGTACGCCCTGGCCGTCGTCCCGGATCAACTGGCACAAGACCATCTACCCGCCATTATTGTGATCGCCGTGATGGGCGGGCTGGCGGGCGCGCTGCTGGCCGGTATGCTGGAACGGCTGCTGGCGCGCCGCAGCCACAGTCACGAACAGGATGTGACCGCCGAAGCGCTGCAACTCCGCACGACGCGCGAGCAGGCCCGCGCGATCTTCGAGATGGTCACCTCGATCAGTGGCACGCTCGACCACTATCACGTGATGGAAGCCGCCCAAAGCATCGGCACGCTGAACCTGCGCGAAAACCTGGGCGACGATGTGCGCCTGATCAGCGCCGTGTTGTTGTTTCAGGACGACGACAGCAAGCTGCGCGTGGTGACCTCACGCGGGCTGACGCCCAGCGACCAGAACGTGCGGGTTGCCGGGCAGCGCGGCGTGCTGGGGCTCGCGCTGAAGCAGGCCCAGCCGATCTTCGGCGGTGCCGCGATCCACGATCCTGAGCTACGCTACTTCGCCGCCTTCCAGGAAGCGAAATCGATCCTGGCCGTCCCGTTAGGGGCGGGCTTTGACCTGTACGGCGCGATCGTGTTCGGCTGCGAGAAGGCCAACGCGTTCACCGACGAGCATGTCGAGCTGGTCTCCGCGCTGGGCAAGCAGGCCGCGCTCTCGCTGCAAAATGCGGTGCTGTACCAGAATCTGCTGCAGGAAAAAGAGAAAATTGTCGAGGTCGAAGAGGACGCGCGGAAGAAACTCGCCCGCGATCTCCACGACGGGCCGACACAGAGCGTGGCGACGATCGCCATGCGCGCGAACTTCATCCGCCGCCTGATCGAGCGCCAGCCGCAGCAGGCGCTTGAGGAGCTGTGGAAGATCGAGGATATCGCCCGCCGCACGACCAAAGAGATCCGCCACATGCTGTTCACGATGCGTCCCCTGGTGCTGGAAAACAAGGGGCTGGTCGCGGCGCTTGAGCAGTTGGCGGAGAAGATGAAGGAGACGCACAACACCATCGTGTTGATCCGTGCCGCGCCGGATGTCGAAACCTACCTCGATACCAACGCGCAGGGGGTGCTGTTCTACATCGTGGACGAGGCGGTCAACAACGCGCGCAAACACGCCCAATCCGACCAGATCTGGGTGCGCCTGTCCCGGCGCGACAACTTCGTGATCACCGAGATCGAAGATCACGGCAAAGGATTTGACCTCTCCGAAGTAGACCAGGACTACGACCAGCGCGGCAGTTTGGGGCTGGTCAATATGCGCGAGCGTGCCGGGCTGATCGAGGGACGGCTGCATATCCAGTCGATCAAGGGCAAAGGCACGAAAATCACCGTGCTGGTGCCGGTTGACACTACCGGCGTGCCGGGCAGCAGCAAGCCATCAAGCCAGCCCCTCAAACTGCAAAGTCAGCGCGAGGTGCGCAAGACATCCGCCCCCAAGCCACGCCGCATGTCCAAGCCCATTTCGACGCCGCGCAAGTCCGACGCATCCCAGCGCCCGATCACGCACCTGCGGCCCCCGCGATCGCCTGACGCGCAGGGAAGCAAACTGCGCCCGGCGTCCCGCCCCAAACCGCCGCCGGAAAACAGCAAGCCGGTAGACAGGCGCGCGCCGCGCCCAACGCCCGCCGGACAGGATCAGCCGCCGGATCAAAAACCGGCCAGCAGGCCGATCACGAAGCGCCTAAAACCGGAAGAGCCGCCCCCAGAAGCCCCTTCAAAACCGTCCAGGCCCACGCGTGAAAGGGACGGGTCAGCGCCGCCGTCTACCGGTTCCTCAGGGGAAGCATCATAGGGCAGCCGGACGCTGCCCCTGGTGTGCAACGCTATTTTGCGTCCTTGCGTGCCGTTCGCGGTGGTGCTAGAGGAAAAACGACAACACGATCAGCGTGCCTAAAAATAGCGTCGCGAGAATCCCCATATTCTGCAAGTCCGAGACGACGTATTGGTATTCTTGACGCAGGTCGGCGCTGCTCAGGCGCGCGGCGGGCCGGGGTTTGGCTTTGGCTTCGCCGGATGGCGGCGCTTCTGGGGCGGGAGCTGCTGCGCTTTCGCGCTGCATCTGGCGGCGCGCGCGTTCGAGCGTCGTTTCAGGGATATTCGGGCGGTGTGTTTTCTTAGCCATAAGGGCTATCAGTCTCCTCTACAGTAACGTGAACTGTCGTCAGGGATCGTCGTGCCGCTGCCGTGTCAGGATCGCGGCCCGTCGCGCAGCTTGCCGAACACGATCATGCGCTGTGTGTCCACGCGGTACGGGTGGCACGTGATCAGCGTCACGAGCGGTTCGTTGCCGGGGTCAAGCACCCAGACATCCGTCGGGTCGACGATCACTTTGTTGTCAACGACGTAAGTATACCACTGTCCGTTGTTTGCCTGTACCCGGATTTCGTCGCCCGGCTCCAGGTACTGGATATCGCGGAAGATTTCCCCGTAGATGTCGTTGTGCGCCGTCAG
This sequence comes from uncultured Anaerolineaceae bacterium, assembly GCA_964425755.1. Lineage (GTDB taxonomy): Bacteria > Chloroflexota > Anaerolineae > Aggregatilineales > Aggregatilineaceae > CAYRNY01. Next base: position 5,183 of record CAYRNY010000029.1, on the reverse strand, counting down.
CACCATGTTGCGCGGCTCGCCGGGATTCGCGCTCCCCGCCAGGTGCCCCACGCCCTTGAGCAATTGGTACCAGTCGTCGCCTCCGTAAATCGAGGCATCGACGTTCACGCGGTCGGTGTTGATCACAATCCGCACCGGGCTGTTGGCCTGCGGCGCGACGCGCTCCACCTGCGGCGCGGTCAACTGCGCGACCGCCATCGGGCGCAGGCTTTGGGGCACTTCGTCCAGGTTGAACGCGTATTCACCGCCGGTCTGGTCCGGGGAATAATGCCCGCCCGGCAGCACGTAATCCGACAGGCGCACGCTCAGGTCGGGGCGCGGCGTCGGTGTGGCGCGCATGGCGTCTGCTTCGCGCTGGATGTCGGCGGATTTCTGCTCCAGCGCCTCGATCTTGTTGCTCTCGTTGATGATCAGGTACGCCCCAAACACCAACACGGCGATGATGCCCACCACCCCCACGATCTCGATCGCCAGCAGCACCCGGTCCCAGATCGCGCGCCCGCGCGAGCGCCCCGGCACGGCGCCGTTATCTCGCGTGGCTGGCGGGGCCGGAGTCGCGCGGCGGCGTTCGCCAGGCGCGGCTTCGATCTCGTCCTCAAAACGCGGCACGTCGTCGGTGATGTCGTAGGTCACGGGCGGCTCTGGCGGCGGGACCGCTGCCGCCGCTTCGTGCTGCACCGGCATGAGGGGCGGCTCGGGTCCGGGGGATGTGTCCGCCGGCGCAGCCGAGGGGATGCGCCGCCCATGGTCGGCCATGCGCCGCAGCCGGGCCTGCCGTTCTTCGCGCTTGCGGACGGCGAGAATACGTTCCAGTTCGTCAATGCTCAGTTCGTCAACGGGTCGTCTATCACGCATACCAATACAATCATCCTTCAATCACCAGGCGACCGTTTACAATCTACAGACTTCGGTGCTCTGTAGCCGCCAGTTACAGCGACCAATTCAAACAGCGTTGGTGGTGACCAGTATAGCATGAATGAGCAGCGGATGGCGTTAAAGGCCGGTTTGGTTTGCTGTTCGGGCTTACACTTTGCGCGCCACAGCGAAGACCTCGCGCTCGAAAAACCAGCGCAGCGGCGGCACGTTGAACAGCACGTAGCGCAGCGCCGCCAGCAACGGTCCCTCGTCGCGCTGCTGCGGCGGCGAGTCGAGCCACACGCGGGCCTTGAACCCGGCCCGGCGCAGGGCGCGCGCCAGGCTGAACAGCGACTGCTCGTTGACGTGCACATCCTGGTTGTGCGCGACCAGAAATTCGCGCGGGTCGGCAGGGTACTTGTGCCCTTCGCCCATCAGCCGCCGGAACTGGCGCACCACCGGGTAGGCATAGCGGTCATACCACACGTTCGGCGCGGTGTGGATGATCAGCATCCCGTCGTCTTTCAACACGCGCCGCGCTTCCAGCAGCGAGGCGTGCAGTTCCCAGGGGTGCAGGTGCTCCACGATGTCGAACATCAGGGCGCGGTCGAAGGTCTTGTCGGGAAACGGGTAGTGTTTTGCTTCGGCCTGGATCAGCCCCATCGCGCCGCGCGCCCGGTCGCGATCTTTCGCCAGCACGCCGCGCGCCAGCTTGATCGCCGCGTGCGCGTAATCAAACCCGTAGGCATCCGCGCCCAGCCGCGCGCAGTGCCGCACGATCTCGCCGCGCCCGCAAGCCACGTCGAGCACTTTCATGCCCGGCTCGACGGCGGCGAGTTCGAAGGCGGCCTTCAAGCGCCGCGACAGGTTCTCGCCATCGCTGGCGATGAAGTCTTCGTAGCCCTCACAGGCGGTGAGAAAATATTCTTCTGTGTAGAGGTCCGGTGCTACCGGCTCCGGGCGTTTGTCGGTCAAACCACGTTCCTCGGCAGGTTTTTTCGTCTCGATGCCCTGCGATTATACAGGTCGTGCGGGGGATATGCTATATAAATTGCCCGCCACCATCCCGGCGCAGCGCCCTAATCCAGCGCCGCGCCCAGGTCCGCGATCAGGTCGTGTTCCGCCTCAATGCCCACCGAGAGGCGCAGCAGGTTCGGCAGCACACCCTTCGCGGCGAGTTCGTCCTCGGAAAACGACCCGGCCCACATCGCCGCCGGGTGCACGATCGTGGAATGTACCCCACCCAGACTCGCCGCGCGCCCGATCAGCGCGAGCCGTGCCATCACGCGGTCCGCAGCGACGTACCCGCCGCGCACCTGGAAGCTGAGCATGCCGCCAAAGCCGCGCATCTGCCGCCGCGCTAGGCCATGCTGTGGGTGGTTCGGCAGGCCGGGATAATGCACCGCCTCGATCTGCGGGTGCGCCGCGAGAAACTGCGCCAGCGCGAGCGCGTTCCGGTTCTGCTGGCCGATGCGCAGCGCCAGCGTGCGCAGCCCGCGCAGCAGCAACCAGCTATCGAACCCGTTCAGCGATGCGCCCATCACCAGCGAGGTACGCCAGATGGCCTCGATCGCGTCGGCTTTGCCCGCGACCACGCCCGCGATCAGGTCGGAGTGGCCGCCGAGGTACTTGGTCGCGCTGTGGGCGACGAGGTCGATCCCCAGGTCCAGCGGGCGCTGGTTCAGCGGCGAGGCGAACGTGTTATCCGCCAGCGTGGTGATGCCGCGTGCCTGCGCCAGCGCCGCGACCGCCGCTAGGTCGGTCAGCTTCATCAGCGGGTTGGACGGCGTCTCCACGATGATCAGTTTCGTTTCGGGGCGGATCGCCGCCTCAAACGCGGCCACGTCCGTCTGGTCGACGAACGTCGCCGTGACGCCGAAACGCGGCAACAGCCGCTCCAGCAGCGAGACCGTGCCCGCGTACAGGCTCTCCTGCGCGATGATGTGGTCGCCCTGCCCGACCAGGCTCAGCACCGTCGTGGTGATCGCGCCCATGCCGGACCCGGCCAGCAGCGCCGCTTCCGCGCCTTCCAGGTCGGCGATGACCTGCTCGGTCTGCGCGTGGTTCGGGTTGCCGTAGCGGGCGTAAAAACGCGGGTTGCGCGGCTCGGTGGCGACCTGCGCGAACTCGTCCGCCGAACGGGCGAAAAACGTCGCGGACTGGAAGATCGGCGGGGCGACCGATAACGTCTCCTGGTGGTGCTTGTCACTGTGGATCGCGCGCGTGGCGGGATCGGGGGTGTGGTTGTCGTGAGTCGTCATGGGGAATACTGGCTCCTGGTGGCGATTACTTAAAGGCCATTTGAAAAGCCCTCACCCTTCCGACAGCGTCGGGTCCCTCTCCCTCAGGGCGAGGGATTAACGGCGTGCTTGCTCCCTTCTCCCTGAGGGAGAAGGGCCGGGGATGAGGGCCAAAAAAGCACATTAGCCACACTTCTCAAACGGTCTCTAAACGCTGCATCTCAATGCCGCCACTATACCGCATCTGCCGCGTTTGGTCAGGCGATCGCGCGCCTTCAAGCGTGCTGGGGCGACGCAGCGCCGGGCGATTCTCACACGCCCAACCGCTGGCGCAGGATGTCCCGCAGCCAGCGCCACTCGTCCAGCCGCAGCCAGGACGCCAGCAGCGCGAAGCTCAGCAGACCCGCCCCGCCCGCACCCAGCACGGTGATCGCGTGGGCAGGCGTGCCGCCGAAGGGCAGGGCCGAGTCGAGCAGCCGCGCCACAGCGAAGGACAGCGCGCCCATGATCGCCGCCGCGCCAAGCGTGCGCAGCGCCGTGCTGACGAAGCGTTGCCTGCCGTACCCGCCGATCGCGCGCGCCAGCAGGTACGCCGATATCCCGGTGTGGATCAGGTGTTTGACCGAGTCGGCGATCATCAAGGCGAAGAAGCTGTACCAGGGCAATAAGGCCACCGCCACGACGATATACGCCACCAGCGCCACCAGCCCGATCGCCGCCGGTGTGAGCGTGTTCTGCTGCGCGTAGAACGCGAACATCAGCAGCAGGTCGATCGCCGCGAACGGCAGCCCGATCAGGTACAGCCGCAGCGCCAGCGCGGTGATGCGCGTGTCGGTCGCGCCAAATTCGCCGTGCTCGAAGATCAGGCCGACCACCGGTTCCGCCAGCACGAACAACCCCACCGCTGCCGGGATGATCAACACCGTCGCCAGCCGCAGCCCCTGGCCCAGCGTCTGCTTGAACGCGTGCAGGCCGGGCTGCCCGGTGTCGACGGCCTGCCGCGAGAGCGTCGGCAGGATCGCGACCGAGATCGCGATCGCGACCAGCCCCTGCGGGAACTGGATCAGCGTGGTGGCCCAGGACATGTACGAGATGCTGCCCGTGCCCGTGCCTGACGCGAGGTTATAGCTGAACGGGCGGTTCACCAGCACATCCAGCGCCAGCGACGCCATCACCGGCAGGTACAGCAGGCCGATGCGCCGCACGCCAGGATGCGTGAGCGCACCGCGCAGCCGGATGCGCAGCCGGGCATCGCGCAGGCCGGGCGATTGCAGCACGAGCTGCACCAGCGCGCCGATCAGCCAGCCCAGCGCCGCCGCCGTGATGCCCAGCGACCCCGCAAAAACGATCGTGATGACGACGATCGTCGCGTTGAACACCGTCGAGGCGAAGGCGGGCCACGTGAAGCGCCGCAAGGCGTAAAGCAGACCGGAGACGACCGCGAACAGACTCAGGAACAACAACGCGGGCGCTGTGATGCGCAGCAGGTTCGTCGCTTCCGCGATCACTTCCGGCGTGGCGTCGTCATTCGCCACGATGCCGATCACCTGCGGGGCGAAGACTTCCAGCAGCAGCACCAGCCCCGCCAGCGCCACAACCACGATCCCCAACAGCACGTTGACCAGGTCCCACAGGTCGCGCCGGTCGTCGGACGCGGCGTACTCGCTGAGCACCGGGACCAGCGCCGAATTCACGTGCCCGCCGATCAGCAGGTCGTACAGGCTGCGCGGCACGATGATCGCCAGGTTGAACGCGTCCACGGCCACGCCCGCGCCGAACAGGTGCGACAGGATGATCTCGCGCACCAACCCGAGCACCCGGCTGGCGACGTTGCCCAGCGCGATCACCCCCGTCGCGCGCGCCATGCTCTCTGGCGGCGTGTCAGGCTGATCGATGGTGGCCGGGTCGCTGATCGCTGTGGTCATTAACGCATTCCTCCGGTCGTCACGAAAGCGGGCTTAATGCTACCGGAGAGCCGGGCAATCTGCCACAGCGTGATCGTCCTGCCCGGCGGAGAGCAACTCTGGCGTACAGTGACGACTCTCCCCGCTAAAGCGGGGAGCTTCCCAGGCTACGCACGCCCCACCG
>CAYRNY010000028.1:0-35594 GCA_964425755.1 uncultured Anaerolineaceae bacterium | reverse complement strand
TACCTCACTTGAGGCTTTTTGTCTACTTTTTCATTGTCAGGTTTTGCTCACACCCCAATGGGGAGAACGTTAGGGATGTATATGAACGGGACAGGGCGAGCGCGGCGCTCACCCTTCCAGCCCCGCGATCGCCGCGCTGCGCTGCCAGAGCTGCCGCTGCAGGTCCGTGTCATATGCCTGCCGCGAGGCCCGCGCCCGGCGCTCGTCGCGGAAGTACTCGCCGGTCACGCCCGCGACCTCCGGCGACGTGGCGAGATATACCACCGTGCGCGCGCCCTCTTCCGGCGTGCGGTTGCCCATCGGCGACATTCCGGCAGCGGGGTGAAAGTTCGAGCGCACTTCGCCGGGATGCATCACGTTCGCCGTGACGCCGGTCCCTTCCAGCCGCCGTGCCAGCTCAAAGGTGAACAGCACGTTCATCGTCTTGGAGCGCCCGTAAGCGGCCCACCCGCTGTAGCCCCGCTCAAACTGGAGATCGTCCACGTCGATGTCGTGCTGGTAATCAGACGCCACGTTCACGACCCGCGCCGGGGCGCTGGCTTTGAGCATATCAAGCAGCAGGTTCGTCAGCAGGAAATACGCCATGTGGTTCAGCGCGAACGTCATTTCCAGCCCTTCGGACGTTTCCTGCCGGTCGCGGAACAGCGCGCCCGCGTTGTTCACCAGCACGTCGAGCCGGTCGTACTGGGCCTCGAACTGCGCCGCCAGCGCGCGCACCTGTGCCATCTCGGAGAGGTCGGCTTCCAGAAACGCGACGGCATCGTTACCGGTGGCGCGCCGGATCGCGTCCTGCACGCGGGCGATCTTCTGCGGGTTGCGCCCCACACCGACCACGCGCGCGCCCATCCCTGCGATCGCGCGCAGCGTGGCCTCGCCGACGCCGTCCGTCGCGCCGGTGATCAACACAACCTGTCCCTGCATGGATTGGTCGTTCGTGTTGCTCATGCGTCCCTCCCCTCGCTGTGTGATTATCGCGTACCCTGATCATCGCAGAATCGCGGCGCGCGTCGCCACCGTCCCGGTACAGCTCACACCTGCCGCAGGATCAGCTCGTCCAGCGCGCGCTTCGGGACGTGATGCACCCCGGCTTCGTCGCGCCAGTAGCGGATATCACCGTCCGCGCCGACAGGCTCGATCACCACGTCCTCGGCGGGCCGGCCCAACGCCAGCACCAGCTTGATCGCGTAACGCTCAGGGATCGCCAGCACCTCGCGCAGCAGGCCGCGCTGCACCGACCCGATGATGCAGCCGCCCAACCCGCACTCGGTCGCGCCGAGCATGATCGTCTGCGCCGCAATGCCGTGATCGCAGTCCGTCGACTTGCTGATCGCGGTGTCCAGCAGGATCACGATGTACGCCGCCGGGCGCTCGCCTTCCGCCGGACCGTCCCAGCCCTGCAGGTAGCCCGCCCAGCCCAGCGCGGGGAAAATGCGCGCGTTGGTCGCCGGGTCGCTGCTGAGAACGTACTTGAGCGGCTGCAAGTTGGACGCGGAAGCCGACAGGCGCGCCAGTTCCACCAGGTCGCGCAGCGTGCCCGGCGCGACCGGCTGCGATTCGTCAAAGCGCCGGACCGTCCGCGTGCGGCTCACCAGATCGTGTAACATAAGATTGCCCTCCAGCATGATACATGCGCATAATGTCCCTATTATAACGTGCCGCCCGGCGCATCAGGATCGCGCGGCCCGGTAGCCCGCGAGAACCCGGTCGATGACACGCGTCGTGCGCGCGGCGGATTCGCCGCTGCTGGGGCACGTCCCCACGCCGCGCAGCGCATCGACCACCGTCTGGATCAACGGCTGCTGCACGTGCGGCGGGAATGGCCGGTCGAACGTCTCGCTTCCGTCCGGCGTGGTGAGCGCAAACCGCCCGCCCGCGAACGTGTCGAACACGATACTGCCCGCCGACCCGTGAATCTCCGTGCGGTCGACATCTGCCGCGCTGCAATAGCACCAGTTCCCCACGCCCCGCACGCCGGATTCGAACGTGAACGCCGCGCTGACCGTGTCCTCGGCGGGATAACGCCCCGCCTGGTTGCCCGCGCTGCCCTCAACCGTGCTGATCGGCCCCAACAGGAAATCAAGCAGGTCAAGCATGTGCGATCCCATGTCCACGAAAATGCCGCCGCCGCTGATCGCGGGCTGGTAGCGCCAGGGCGGATCGGCAGGGTCAAGGTCCGGCGCATCGGGCCGGTGGTGCGTGACGATCACGCTGCGTGGCTCCCCGATCGCGCCGCTGTCGATCAGGTCTTTGATCGCCAGGAACTTGGGCAGCGCGCGGCGGTAATAGGCCACGTAGAGCGGCACCCCCGCCAGCGTGCACGCGTCGATCATCGCCCTGCACGCGTCGTGATCCAGCGCCATCGGCTTCTCGACATACACCGGCTTGCCCGCTGCCGCCGCCCGTATCGTATAGTCCTTGTGCGCGTAGGGCGGCGTGGCAATGTAGACCGCGTTCACGTCCGGATCGTTGATCAGCGCGTCGGCGTCGTCATACCATTTCGGGACGCCGTGCCGCCGGGCGAAGTCACGCGCCTTGTCGCCGTCGCGCCGCATCACCGCGACAAGCTCGGAATGGTTGGCTTTCTGGAAGCCCGGCCCGCTCTTAACCTCACACACATCCCCCGCCCCGATAATGCCCCAACGGATCGTATCCATCGTTCGCTCCTTGCGCGGTGTGCGCTCATAACAACTGCGTGTCCTGGTACAGGTGTATCAGAACACGCCGCGTTTGCACAAGTTAACGCGCCAGGGCATCCGTCCTGCGCTGCTAGCACAGGCCACCGCCCGGCCAGCGCACCGAGCATTGACATCACCCGCGAGTCGGCTAACATGGTGGGACACTGGCGCGACGTCTAAACTTTTTTCGCGTGGGACTCCGGTACGGTATAATGGTGCGGCAATCGAAACGTTGGTAGTGAACCGTTCCTTATTGGTACCAGGACACGTTGCGCGGACAGCGTGGTCACTTGCCAAAACTCCAACTACGGGCGACCAGCATCTTGCAACGTGCCCGGCGCGCCGGGCACACCGCGCACAACACATACACGCACACCACAGGAGGGCACATTCATGGCGCAGGTTCCAACCGCAGTTTTCCGTAAATATGACATTCGCGGCACGGTGGCAGGCGATGACGTCCAGCTAACCCCGGAATTCGCGGCGCTGGTCGGCAAAGCTTACGGCACGTACGTGCAGCGCGAACTGGGCATCACGCAGGTCTTTGTCGGCGGCGACAACCGCCTGAGCACCAAGAGCCTGAAGGACGGCGTGATCGAGGGCGTGCTGAGCACCGGCCTGGCCGTGACGGACATCGGCGAAGTGATGACCCCGACGGTGTACTTCGCCTCGGCTTCGCACGAAAACGCGGGCGGTATCATGGTCACCGGCAGTCACCTGAGCACCCGCTTCAACGGCATCAAGATGGCCTACGGCAAACTCGCGCTGGCTGGCGAGCAGATTCAAGCCCTGCTGAACCTGATCCAGAATGACGACTTTGAATCGGGCAACGGCGAGCGCCGCCGCGACCCCGACATGATCACCAGGCACATGAACACGATCAAGACCAAGGTCAGGCTGGGCGACCGCAGGTTGAAGATCGTTGTGGACGCGGGAAACGGCCTCAGCGGCACCTACGTCCCGCCGATGATGGAAGAACTCGGTATCGAGGTTGTGTGCCTGTTCTGCGAGCCGGACGGCACCTTCCCCAACCACCTGCCAAACCCCGAAGACCCCGAACTGACCAAAGACCTTGAGGCGGCGGTCGTCAACCACAACGCAGACTTCGGCATCGGCTTCGACGGTGACGCGGATCGCTGCGGCCTGATCGACGATCACGGGCACCACGTGGCAGCGGATCGCCTGCTGGCGCTGCTGGCGCGCGACCTGCTCCAGCGCCACCCCAACACGCCGGTCGTGTTCGACGTGAAATCCTCGCAGGTGCTACCGGAGATCATTAAGGCCAACGGTGGCCAGCCGGTGATGTGGAAGTCCGGCCACAGCCTGATGAAGCAGAAGATGCACGAGGTCGGGGCGCTGATCGGCGGCGAGGTCAGCGGGCACATGTTCATCGGCGAGGACTATTACGGCTTTGACGACGCGCCGCTGGTCGCGCTCAAAGTGCTGGAAGTGATGAGCAAGACCGACAAGACGCTCAGCGAGCTGTTGGGCGAGCTGCCGACCATGCCCGCCACGCCGGAGATCATCATGCAAGCGCCGGACGACGTGAAGTTCGAGATCATCACCGCCGTGCGCGACAAATTGCAGGATCAGTACGAGGTCGTCACGGTGGACGGCGCGCGTGCGATCTTCGAGGACGGCTGGGGCTTGGTCCGTGCCAGCAACACGCAGCCCGCGATCACGATGCGCTTTGAGGCCCGCACCAACGCCCAGCTTGCCGAGTACATGCAGCGTTTCGACGCGCTGCTGGACGATTACCCCCAGGTGGATCGCGGCGAACTGCGGCGGCAGATCGAGCGCTTCCGCAACATGTGAACGGCGCCTGTCCGGCGCAGGAATACCCGCAGGGCGTCTCTGCGCCGTCCCGTGTACAGCACCAGGATCGCCATAGCGTCAATATTGCATGAACGCAGCATTGACTCTGGCGGAATGAGGTAAAGCATGGTACAAACGCGCGTGCTGGCGGGGCGGCGCACATCTGCCAGTTGCTGAGCGTGACCGCTGCAAAGATGAGCATTCGCTGAATAACGCTGCCGCTGGCATGGTGGGCGTGGTATACTACTGCGCTGGCACGTCTATTTGAGGAGAGAACGCACCGTTGGTTAGCCCACTTGACTGGTTACTGGGCCTATTTTCGCTGGATATTGGCATTGATCTCGGCACAGCGAATACGCTGGTCAGCGTGCGCGGCAAAGGCATCGTGATCAATGAGCCGTCCTACGTGGCGATCGAGCGCAAGACGCGCCGCCCGATCAGCGTGGGGCGCGAAGCGAAAGAGATGTTCGGCAAAACGCCGTCATCCAAATACATGGTTGTGCGTCCCCTGCGCGACGGCGTGATCAGCGAATTTGAAATCACCGAGGCCATGCTGGACTATTTCATCCGCAAGGCCCACGAGCAGCACTGGGTCCCGATCCCGCGCCCGCGCGTGGTGGTCGGCATCCCGTCCGGGGTGACGGAAGTCGAGAAACGGGCCGTCTACGACGCCACGATCAGCGCCGGGGCGCGCGAAGCGTACCTGATCGAGGAGCCGGTCGCGGCGGCGATCGGCGCGGGGCTGCCGATCCAGGAGACGCGCGGCAGCATGGTCGTGGACATCGGCGGCGGCACGACCGAGGTGGCGATCTTCTCGCTGGGCGGCATCGTGATCAGCCGCTCGATCCGCGTGGCCGGCGACGAGATGGACGAAGACCTCGTGCAGTTCATGCGTACCAAGTACAACCTGCTGATCGGCGAACGCACCGCCGAACGCGCCAAGATGGAGATCGGCTCGGCCTACCCGCTGCCCGAAGAACGCACGATGATCCTGCGCGGGCGCAACCTGGTGACCGGGCTGCCGGAAGCGGTCGAAGTCTCGTCGATCGAATTGCGCGAGGCGCTCAACCCATCCGTGAGCATCGTCGTGGACACGATCCGCGACGCGCTGGACGAGACCCCGCCCGAACTCGTCGCCGACCTGATGGAATCGGGCATTTGCATGGCGGGCGGCGGCAGCCAGTTGAAGGGGCTGTGCGAGCGCATCGCCGACGAGGTGAACATCCGCGTGTGGCTGGCGGAAGATTCGATGACCTGCGTGGCACGCGGCGCGGGACGCATCCTCGAAGACTACGACAACCTGCGCGATCTGCTGGCGGGCCTGGAGCGCGGTTCGACCCAGCACTAGGCTTGGGGGCGGCGCTCACTGTGCGGGCAATGCGCCGACGGTCTCTACGCCACAACAGCGGCCCCGAATCAAGCGGTTCGGGGCGCTTTGATCGCGCCGGGGGCGGCGTTATACTACAGGGCGCTGGTTAACCGGTGTGGGAGGTGCTATGGTTGCACGTGGCGGACGCGTGTTTACATTCGGCGTGACGCTGATCGTCGTCGTGCTGCTGATCTACCTCAGCGCGCAGGGGTCGCTCGGCCCGTTGGAGAACGCGGTCTCCGTGCCGCTGAAGGTCGCGCAGAGTATCGTCGGCGGGGCCGCGCGTAGCGTGAGCGGTTTCGTGGACGAGGTAAGCGACTACCGCCGCCTGCGCCAGCGCACCCGCGACCTGGAAGAAGCGCTGGCCGTGTACCAGGCGGAGCTGGCCCAACTGCGCGAAAAGGCCAACGACTACGATCAACTCGCCGCGCTGCTGGAGTATGACCGCTTCGGTCCCGAAGATCACGAATATGTGACCTGTGACGTGATCGGCGCGGACACGACCGGCTTCGTGAACGCGATTCACATCAACTGCGGGCGGCGCGACGGCATCGAGCCGCTGGACCCTGTGATCACCGAGTTGGGGCTGGTCGGGCGCGTGCGTACCGTCTCGGCAACAGGGGCGGAAGTGCAGCTGGTCGGGGACCCGAACAGCTCGGTTAACGCGCGGCTGCAATCTACGCGCGAAGATGGCATCGTGCGCGGGCAGCTGACCGGCGACCTGGTCATGTCGTTTTTGCCGCTGAACGCGACGATCCAGGAAGGCGATCTCGTGATGACAAACGGCCTGGGGCAAACGCTCCCGGCGGATCTCCTGGTTGGGCAGGTGCTCAGCGTCAGCCTGTCGGAAAACGAGCTGTACCAGGAAGCGCGCGTCCGGTCACTGGTGGACCTGGACCGCGTCGAGATCGTGCAGGTGATCATCAACTTCGAGCCGGTGGACCTGTCGGTCTTCGAAGCGGAGGAACAAGCGGCACCCTAACCGGTGATCGGCGGGCGGCGACGGCTGCCCGGCACCGAAGGCCAGACGATAACGCATGACCCGTTACATTGGCATCCCGATTCTGATCATCGCCGCGCTGCTGAACGCGACGGTCATGGCCGAACTACGCATCGGCAACGGCGGGCCGGACCTCGTGTTTATGCTGGTGATATCGTGGGCGCTGCTGGTTGACCTGCGCGACGCGATGTACTGGGCCGTGATCGGCGGCGTCCTGCAGGACATGTTCTCCATCGCGCCGCTGGGCACGTCGGCGCTGGGGCTGGTGATCGTGGCATTTGTCGCCGACCTGCTGTTCGGGCAAATATCGCGCCGCAACGTGCTGATCCCGCCGCTGGTCGCGGCAGCCGGCACCGTGATCTACCACCTGAGCACGCTGCTGGCGCTGCAGATCGTAAACATCGACGTGCCGCTGGGGCGCGGCCTGCTGTACGTCACGCTGCCGACGGTCGTGTTCAACACGCTGTTGATCGTCCCGGTTTTCCGGGGCCTGGGGCAGTTACATTTCTGGCTGACTCCGCGCCGAATCAGATTAGAGTAAGCTTAGAAAGCGACGCCGGCCCGGCGAAAACGCCCCTGGCGCGCCGCTTTTCCCTTGTGAGGTTCGCCGCAAAGCGGTAAAACGTATGGGGGACCGGCGCGCGTGATGTGACGCGGGCCGGACGGTTCGAGTAGCAGGTAAGGGACACAAACATGGACCGCCGCATGATGCCCTTCCAGGGCTGGCGCCTGGTGTTGTTCCAGGCAATAATCGTCTTCTCGCTGATCGTGCTGCTGCTGCGCATGGTGGAACTGCAGTTCCTGCGCGGCACGCAGTTTGAACAAGACGCCCGGGAAAACCGGCTCCAACTGGTGCTGAACCCCGCACCACGCGGCACGATCCTGGACCGGTACGGCGTGGCGCTCGCCAGGAACGACCCCGCGTACAACATCACGATCACCCCCGCCGAACTGCCGAACAACCCCGCCGCCGTGCTGGACATCTACAACCGGCTGTCGGCGCTCGTCAACGTGCCCGCCACGCGCGCGGTCGCGGATGCTGCCGGTCGCACCAACGAGCGCAGCCTTGATGAGCTGGTGCGCGAGGGCGAGGGTATCGCGCCGTTTCGCCCGGTGGTCGTGGCGACGGATGTCCCTTACGAAGTCATGGCGCAGATTGTGGAACAGTCCGCCCTGCTACCGGGCGTGTCAGCCCAGGTCGCGTCCGTGCGTGAATACCCCACCGGCGCGCTGACCGCGCACGTCGTCGGTTACCTGGGGCCGATCGGCCCCGAGGAAGAGTTGCGGCTGCGCGAACTCGGCTACGACCCCGCGTTTGACCGCATCGGGTACGCTGGCATCGAGCGCTATTTTGAAAACGATCTCGCCGGGGAACGCGGCACCGAGACCTGGATCGTGGACGTGGCAGGCCAGCAGCTCCGGTTGGTGGAAGACAGGCCCCGCCAGGCCGGGCTTAGCGTGCAGTTGACGCTCGATGTTGAGCTCCAGAAGGCCGCACAGGAAGCGCTGGTCCGGCGGATCAGCATCGTCAACGCCGAAGCACAACGCCTCGTCACCCAGCAGGGCGTCGTGATCGCGATGGACCCGCGCAACGGCGAAGTCCTGGCGATGGTCAGCTACCCCACCTACGACAACACGCGCTTCGCCCGCGCGATCGACGCCGACTACTACTTCAACCAGCTTGATGACCCGCTCAAACCGCTGGTGAACCACGCGATCAGCGCGCTGTACCCGCCGGGATCGGTGTGGAAGATGATCACCGCGACCGGCGTGCTGGAAGAAGACGTGATCCAGCCGAACTCGGCGCTGTTCTGTCCCGGGCAGTTGGTGCTGCCGAACGCCTACGCCCCGCGCGACGAGAGCCAGGGCCAGACGTTCGTCTGCTGGCTGCGCAGCGGGCACGAGCGCGTCGATATGCTGAAGGGCATCGCGCAGTCCTGCGACGTGTATTTCTACCAGATCGGCGGCGGTAACCCGGAAGTCAGCCCGCAGACATTGCGTCCGGGTGGGCTGGGCATCTTCGACCTGTACCGCTGGGCGACCGCCTTCGGCATCGGCTCGGAGCTGGGCGTCGAGCTGCCGGGCGAGCTGGCGGGCCGCATGCCTGAGCGCGACTGGAAGCGCCGCAACTACGGCGAGAGCTGGTCCACCGGCGACACGTACAACGCCGCGTTCGGGCAGGGGTATGTCACCGTCACGCCGCTGCAATTGATCAGCTCGATCGCGGCACTCGCCAACGGCGGCACGCTCTACCAGCCGACGATCGCCAAGAACCTGCAGGACGCCAGAGGTAACATCATCCGCGAGTTCGAGCCGCGCATCGCGCGCACGCTGATACTGCAACCCGACCAGGAGCCGGTGCTGCTGCTCCAGGAAGACATGCTGATCCAGCAGACGGCGAGCCTGGCCTGCCGCTGCGAAGAAGACAGCGAGTGGTACGACGAGGCCCTGTGCAACCCGGACTCGTACGTCGCGCAGGTCGACCGCGACCCCAACCCGGAAGACGATCTCACCGACCCGCTGCGCTACACCGTCAACGTGCCGTATAACTACACTTTCAACGCGGGCGTGTGCGATGAACTGGAGTTCGAAAGCCTGCAGCGCGAAAGCCAGTTCCTGCGCGGGCATCATTACATCCCGCCCTTCGCCTCGCAGGAAACGATCGAGTGGATGCAGCGCGGGATGCGCGAAGCGGTCATCTCCGGCACGTCGTCGGCGGAAGCGATGGCTTCACTGGATTCGACCGCGTTCCCGCTGCCCTACGTCAACGAAGCAGGCAAGACCGGCACGGCGGAATACTGCGATGATATCGCCTACCCGCAGGGCCTGTGCGTGCCCGGCCAGTGGCCCGCGCACGCCTGGTATGTCGGTTATGCACCGTATGAAGACCCGGAGATCATCGTGATCGCGTTCGTCTACAACGGCGGCGAGGGGTCGCAGGTCGCCACACCGATCGTGCGCGAGGTGATGGACGCCTACTTCCAACTGAAGAACCAGCGCAGCCAGGAATGAGCTGGCACGCGCGCCGTACAGCTCAGAATGACCCGCCAGGGGGCGCAAAACCATAGCGTGCCCCGCGATCTTGTGCCGCCGATCCACCCCACCCCCGGCGTCCTTCCCGCACAGCTTCAAACCCACAATAGCACATCCTGCGAAAATCTGTATAGTAGTATGTATCGCTATGGCAAACGTGCAGCGGTAAGGGACGAGGACTGCAACACGACGCATGGATGATTCCATCACGATCAAAGGCATAAAGGACGGCCTGCTGATCACGCTTGCGCCGGATGATCGGTGGTCCGAGCAGGTCAAGCGGCTGGTCAAGCTGATCGAAGCGCAGGGCAATTTCTTCAACGGCGCACAGGTGACTCTGGCGGTGGGCTCGCGCGATCTGCGCCAGCGCGACCTGGCGAACGCGCAGGACCAGCTCAAAAAGCACCAGGTCAACCTGATCGGCGTGCTGAGCGAGAGCATGAACACACAGGGCGCGGCGCTCAAACTGGGGCTGAACGTCGACCTGGCATCCAGCGATCTCGAAACGCGCCAGGTCGAGGTGATCCCCAAGCCGCCGCCGATCGACCCGGAGGAACGCGGCACGCCGGGCGTGCTGATTAACCACACGCTGCGCAACGGGCGCACGGTCCACAGCGACGGGCACGCCGTCATCCTGGGGGACGTGAACGCGGGCGCGGTGGTTGTCGCAGCAGGGGACGTGATCGTATGGGGGCGGCTGCGCGGCGTGGTGCACGCGGGCGCGCAGGGCAACGAAAACGCGAAAGTCTGTGCGCTGCATCTTGCCCCGACCCAGCTTCGAATCGCCGGGTACATCACGATCTCGCCCGACGACCGGCGACGGCGGCCAAAGCCGGAGATGGCGATGGTCCGCAACGGGCGCATCGAAGCAGTGGCATGGGAGATCACGAACTAGCGCCCGGACACCAGCTCACATGAAAGGAACGTAAATGGGGGCACGAGTTGTAACAATTACGTCCGGCAAAGGGGGCGTAGGCAAGACAACCGCCACGGCGAATCTCGCAGTCGCCCTGGCACGGCTGGACAGAAGGGTCGTCTGCATCGATGCGGACATCGGGCTGCGCAACCTGGACGTGGTGATGGGCCTGGAAAACCGCATCGTCTACGACCTGGTGGATGTGATTGAGGGGCGCTGCAAGCTGCGGCAGGCGATGGTGAAGGACAAGCGTGCGGCAGACCTGTACCTGCTGCCTGCCGCACAGACGCGCGACAAAACCGCAGTCAGCCCGCAGGACATGATCACGCTGACAAGCGAACTGCGCGACGACTACGACTTCATCCTGATCGACAGCCCGGCGGGCATAGAATGGGGCTTCCGCAACGCGCTTGCACCCGCCGACGAGGTGATCGTGATCACGAACCCCGAAGCGCCCGCCGTGCGCGACGCGGATCGCATCATCGGCCTGATCGAGGCGGAAGAACGCCCGATCGCGGTCAGCCTGGTGATCAACCGCGCCAAAGCGGACATGATCCGCAAAGGGGACATGCTCTCCGTCAACGACGTGATGGACATCCTGTCGATCCGGTTGCTGGGCGTGATCCCTGACGATCCGCAGATTCTCATCTCTTCGAACCGGGGCGCACCGCTGACGCTGGACGCGCAAAAGACACCGGCAAGCGAATCATTTCGCGATATCGCACGCCGCCTGACCGGGGAACACGTGCCGATCGCGGCCCTGGATGGTCAGGATGTTGGGGTATTCAGACGACTGGCGCGGCTTTTTGGCTTCGCCCGGTAATGGCTAGTAGTGGGGGCGATTGATGGCTTCGTTATTCGATCGTTTAAGGG
The DNA here is from genome assembly GCA_964425755.1 of uncultured Anaerolineaceae bacterium. Classification (GTDB taxonomy): domain Bacteria; phylum Chloroflexota; class Anaerolineae; order Aggregatilineales; family Aggregatilineaceae; genus CAYRNY01. Next base: position 23,913 of record CAYRNY010000028.1, on the reverse strand, counting down.
GACGCAAAGAACCGAGCAGCGCAGAGATCGCCAAAGAGCGCCTGCAGTTGGTACTGGTTACGGATCGCAGCAACCTGTCGCCTGACAGGCTCGAGGCGATGCAACGTGACATCATCGACGTGATCAAACGCTACATCCCGATTAACGAGATGGAAGTGCAGATCAATATTGAGCAGCGCCAGCGCAAACATTACCTCGTCGCAGACGTGCCGTTGAGCCGTGATCCGGGCTACGGCGCGATCGATGCGCCCGCTGCATCCGACGACACACCGGGCGACGATTCAAGCGAGGCGAAACCCGCTGACGACCCGCCACCGGAAACGCCATCCGAAGCCTGAGCACGCGCCACAGCAACGCTGTACGCAGCGGCAGATGGAGCGCGGCGAACCCATGCACCATGAACAGAACATCGCGCGCTGACTTTCGAATTCTTATGAGCCTCTCATTTGATCTGTGCTGGCCTGTCGCTATAATCGGCGCACGGTTGGGCAGTTTTCACCAATCAGTGGACGGTTTTCAGTGTTCGGCAGGCGGTGTCACCCGTCGAAAGCTGAACATCATCATTGCCAACCGGCAACCGTGAGCGTAAGCGAACCTGAGTCGTATGCAAACCAAATACAACATCTGGCGTGATTTTGATTACGTACTGCTAAGTGTCACCATCCTGTTGATCATCATTGGTATCCTGTTCATCCGCAGCGCGACGCTGGACGCGATCGACACCGACCTGATCAACCGCGTGCCGCGCCAGATTCAGTTCACCATAATCGGACTCGGCGTCGTCTTCATCCTGGCGGCGACCGACTACCGCCTGTTGGGCAGCCTGCACGGGTTCCTTTACGCCTTCATCCTGTTCATCCTGGGGCTGGTGGCCGGCCTGGGAGCGGTGGGGGCCGCCGGCGCGCAAAGCTGGCTGAACGTCGGGCTGCAGGTGCAGCCCTCAGAGCTGGGCAAGATGCTGCTCGTCGTGACGCTGGCCCAGCACCTCGCTACACGCTACCAACAGATGCACCGCCTGCGCACGGTGCTAATGTCGCTGGTACACATCGCGATCCCCACGTTCATGATCTTCGTGCAGCCGGACCTGGGCACCGCAACGGTGATAATGTTCGTGTGGTTCGTGATGGTCTGGGCGGCGGGGTTGCGGCTCAGACACCTGGCGCTGTTTGTGGTCGTCGGGGTGGCGATGCTGCCCATCTTGTGGGCCAATATGGAAGAGTACCAACGCCAGCGCATCACCACGTTCCTCGATTCGGGCGAAAGCTGCGCCGACGATCCCGAACTGGTGCGCAGCGGCGAATGTGTCTTCGTCGACGAAGACGGCAACGGCATCCCGGACAACAAAGACCGCCGCTACAACATCGACCAGGCGCTGATCTCGATCGGCTCCGGCGGCATGCTCGGCAAGGGCTACACCAACGGCTCGCAGACGCAGGGGCGCTTCCTGCGCGTGCGGCACACCGACTTCATCTTCAGCGTGATCGCGGAGGAGACCGGCTTCCTCGGCGCGTCAGTGGTGATCGTGCTGATGGGCGTGGTGATCTGGCGCTGCATGCGCGCTGCCGCCATCGCCGCCGATCCGCTGGGCAGCCTGATCGGGTACGGCGTCGGGGGAATGATCTTCTTCCAGACGATGGTATCGATCGGCATGAATCTAAGCATCCTGCCCGTGACCGGGCTGACGCTGCCGTTCGTGAGTTCGGGCGGTTCGTCGCTGATCACGATGCTGATGGGCATCGGATTGGTGGAAAGCGTCGTGATGCGCCACCGGACGCGCGAATTCATGTAGGCCGCGCGCTCGCACCGCGTGCTGCTCTCCCTCGAACAAACGCCGCCAATACGCCGCGCCCGGACCCCGCCACATTCGGGGTCCGAACGCGCCAGGGGGATATGGTACACTTGGGGCAACGGACGGTTATCCCCGGTGGAGGTGCGGCACATGGAATGCCCGCGTTGCAGCGCGACGCTGGAAACCGGTAGCGCGAACAGATCGCGCTGCCCGGCATGTGGATTCGATCTGGCAGCAGGTGCGCATGCAATCACCAACCGCGTGCAGCGATCACCCGTCGCCGGGCCGCGCCGCACGCGCTCCGTGATCCGCCCGATCCAGCCGCCGGAACCCAAGCCCGCGCGCGCACCACAGCCCCCCGCCCCGCCACCGATCCGGCCCAACGGCACAGTCGCGATCGACCTGCCGAACTTCATCGCGCTGGGCGACACCTCGCGCCTGGAACCGCGCGACAGGATGCGGCTTGAAGGGCGCGTGCAGGATGCCCAGTTCGCGCTGGGGCGCGGCGACACCGCCGCCGCACGGGCCGCGCTGCAGGCCGCGCTGGACCTGCACAACCTGTCGGATAACCTGTGGTTGTTCCTGGCGGCGCTGGCGGAAAATCCCGCCGAACAACGCGACTACCTGGAAGAGGCGCTGGCCCGCAACCCGCAGAACCAGATCGCGGTCGAGGCGCTGCTGCGGCTTGACGGGCGGTTGGTCCCGGCGGAGACCACCCCCGCCGGTGACGGCACGCTTGAGCCGGGCGAGATCGCAGGGCGGCAGATCAAGTGTCCGCGCTGCGGCGGCAGGTTGGGCTACCACGCAGGCGACAAATGTGTCGTGTGCCGTTCGTGCGGGTACCGCATCCTGGATGCCGACGATCTCAAGCGGACGCAGGACGCCACCGCGCTGCAGATCGCGCTGCTGCAACGCAAGTACGCCGCGCGGCCCTGGAACATCGGCGCGCGCTGGCTGCGCTGCACATCCTGCGGCGCGATCACCACCCTGTCGCGGCTGGCACTGACGACGACCTGCCGCTTCTGCGACTCGCAGCACGTCGTCCGCGAGAGCGCCAATCTGCGCTTCGAACAGCCGGACTTGATCGTCCCGTTCAGCGTGGATCAACAGGACGCCGAGGCACGCGTACAGCAGCACTTGAAAAGCGGGCTGCGTCTGATCACGCGCCTGTTTGCGGACGCGGTGGAGCGCATCGCGCTGCAGGGCGTGTACCTGCCATTCTGGATTTTCGACGCCGAAGTCAGCGTCAACTGGTCCTGGACCAACGCGCCAGCGCACGGGCAGCATCCCGTGCTGTTGGGCGACGTGCTGCACTTCGCGGCAGATACGCCCAACGCGCGCCTGTTGCAACGGCTGGAGCCGTTCGACGTGCGGCGCGGCGTGGACTACGACCCGCGCCTGCTGGCGCACTTCCCGGCGGAGCTCTACACGCGCGATATCGACCGCGCGTCGCTGGACGTGCGGTCCCGCCTGGTGCGCGAGGCCATGCGACGGGCGCGCCCGTCGCTCCAGTTGCTGCAACCCGGCAGCAGCTATAGGTCCGATTCCCGTCTGCTCATCGTGTTCGACTCGGACGACGACGCCGGGCGGCTTGTGCTGAACGCGACCACGCGCCACATGAGCTATCGCCTCGGGCTGCTGCCCGTGTGGATCGGGCGTCTGATCGAGGCGGACGGCGACACGCAGCCGGTGCTGGTCAACGGGCAGACGGGCGAGGTGGTACTGGGACATGTGGAACGAAAACAACGCTAAACGAAAGTGAGTTGGTAGACAATGGGACAGTGTAAATTATCCGACCGGCAGCGCGACCTGTTGCGCACGCTCGCGCACGGGTTGAAGCTGCATCAGAGAAACGGACGGGCCACATGGTGGATTCGCATGGCACACGACCACAGCATTCCACAGTGGCAGAATATCACGGATGACGACCTGCGCGAGCAGTTGCAGAACGAGACACTGCTCGGCGATATCGCGATGTTCGAGCGCTGCGGCTTCATCACCAACACGCAGCCGGGCCGCTACGACCTGGTTGAGCGGCGCATTTTCGACGCGGTGGAATCGGAGTTCTTCTCAGAAGCGACGCGCAGCGCGCCGGTTGGCACGCGCAGCGGCAAGCGCAAAAGCAAGGGACGGTCGTCGAAGAGATAGCCCGCCGTGCCCTGCAAGGACATGGCTAATCACCGAAAGGACCGTAAACGGCCCTCACAGCGCAAGCGCCGCCACCCAGGGCCCTTCAGGGTCCTTTCGCGTCTATAGCCCGGTGCTTGCAGCGCCGGGCGAAGTCCAATCACCGGCACGAACGCTATCCCACCACCACAACCTCATTGACGCGCCCGCGCTTGCGCTTCGCGGAGTTAATGTTGCGCCGCGCGGTGACGGTCTCCACGCGAAACCCGGCGTATAACTCGCGCACGAACGGCGTATCGGAGTTGCTGAGCATCACCCGTGCGCCGTTGGCCGCCAGCGCCGCGAACGCGTCCCGCAGTTCGCGCTGCTGCTGTGCGCCGAACGCGCGCCGCGCATAACTCGTGAAGTTCGCCGTGTCGCTCAGCGGGACGTAGGGCGGGTCGAAGTACACAAAATCGCCCGGCCCGGCCTGCTTGACCACCGCCTCGAAGTCTTGCACGCACAGGTCGACACCTTGCAGCGCCGCCGACGCCGCACGCAGCCGGGGTTCGTCCAGGATCGCGGGGTTCGTGTAGCGCCCCACCGGCACGTTGAAATGCCCCTTGCTGTTGACACGCCACAGGCCGTTGTAGCAGGTCTTGTTCAGGTAGATCATGCGCGCCGCCCGCGTGACGGCATCGCGCTGCGCCCAGTCCGGCTGGCGATCCCACGCCCGCACGGCGTAGTAATAATCCGCACCATCCGCGTGATGCCCCGCCTGGTGCGCCGCGAGTTGGGCGATCAACGCGTCCACCTCGTCGCGGATCACGCCGTAGCAGTTGATCAACTCCGGGTTGACGTCGGAAAGCTGGTAGCGCGCGAACAGGTCGCGGGGCCGCAGGTGGAAAAACACCGCGCCGCTGCCCACAAACGGCTCGTAATAGCCGCGCATGGGGTCCGCCGGGAGATACGGCTCGAACTGCTCGAGCAGTTGCCCCTTGCCGCCGGCCCACTTCAGGAACGGCTGCGCGTTGGCGATGTCGCTGGCTGAGGTCATGGCGTCCTGCCGGTGTGGTGCGATGTAGCTCATACGTTCAAGTAGCCACCAGTATACCGTCTTCAGCGCGCCAGGGCGAACACAATGAGGGCCGCGCCCGCGACCCTCATCAGTATTGAACGCGCGCCGTTCGCGCCGCTTATTTCCGCTTGCCCTGCGACTGGCGGCGCTTCTGAATCTTGGCCCAGGTATCGCGCAGGCCCACCGTCAGGTTGAATACCGGGTGCTCCGGCGTGCTGTCAGGATCGCGCACGAAATAGCCCTTGCGCTCGAACTGCAGGTACTGCCCCTCGGCCACGTCCGCGAGCGATGGCTCCAGTTTGCAGCCGGTGCGCACGACCAGCGAGTCGGGATTGACCAGGTCGGTGAAGTCCTTGCCTTCGGGCACGTCGCTCGGGTTCTCGACCGTGAACAGGCGGTCGTATTCGCGCACCTCGGCATCGATCGCGTGCTGTGCCGAAACCCAGTGCAGCGTGGCCTTGACCTTGCGCCCGTCGGGGGCGTCGCCGCCTTTGGTCGCCGGGTCGTAGGTCGCGCGCAGCTCCACGATGTTGCCGTCCGCGTCCTTAATCACGTCCGTGCAGGTGATGAAGTACGCGTAACGCAGCCGGACCTCGCGCCCCGGGGCCAGGCGGTAGAACTTCTTGACCGGCTCTTCCATGAAGTCCTCGCGCTCGATGTAGATCACCTTGCTGAACGGGACCTGGCGCGTCCCGGCGCTCTCGTCTTCCGGGTTGTTGATCGCGGTCATCCACTCGACCTGGTCATCGGGGTAATTTTCGATCACGACCTTGAGCGGGTCCAGCACGGCCATGCGGCGCTCAGCGCGATAGTTCAGGTCCTGCCGGATGCTGTGCTCCAGCAGTTCGATCTCGACCACACTGTTGCTCTTCGCCACGCCGACACGCTCGGTGAAGTCACGGATCGCCGCCGCCGGATACCCCCGCCGCCGCAGCGCGGCGATCGTCGGCATGCGCGGGTCGTCCCACCCGGCGACGTAGCCTTCCTCGACCAGCCGGCGCAGCTTGCGCTTGCTCATCACGGTGTAGGTCAGGTTCAGCCGCGCGAACTCGATCTGCTGCGGGTGGTAGATGCCCAGGTTCTCGATAAACCAGTCGTACAGCGGGCGGTGGTCTTCGAATTCCAACGTGCAGATCGAGTGTGTGATGCCTTCGATCGAGTCCGACTGCCCGTGCGCCCAGTCGTACATCGGGTAGATGTGCCACTTGTCGCCGGTGCGCGGGTGCGACGCGTGCACGATGCGGTACATCACCGGGTCGCGCAGGTTGATGTTGGGCGAGGTCATGTCGATCTTGGCGCGCAGCACGCACTCACCTTCCGCAAACTCGCCGTTCTTCATCTTCTCGAACAGCTCCAGGTTTTCCTCGACGCTGCGGTCGCGGTAGGGGCTATTGCGGCCCGGCTCGGTGAGCGTGCCGCGATACTCGCGGATCTCGTCGGCGCTGAGGTGGTCCACGTACGCCAGCCCCTTCTTGATCAGCTCGACGGCCCACTTGTAAAGCTGGTCGAAATAGTCCGAGGCGAAGAACAGGCGATCCTCGAAATCCGCGCCCAGCCACTGCACATCGCGGATGATGCTGTCGATGAACTCCTGCTCTTCCTTGAGCGGATTCGTGTCGTCAAAGCGCAGGTTGAACTTGCCGCCGTACTTCTCGGCGGTGGTGTAGTTGAGCAGGATCGACTTGGCGTGCCCGATGTGCAGGTAGCCGTTCGGCTCCGGTGGGAAGCGGGTATGCACGCGCCCGCCAAAGCGCCCCGACTGGTTGTGCTGCTCGATGATCTGGTGGATGAAATTCGCGGGGCGGTCGTCGTTCGTCTTAGCCGGATCGGTCATAGGTGTTCACTCTTTCGTAGCTTCGGCTTGCTGCGATCATATCGGGGCATAGTGTAGCAAATTCGCGCCATTCTGCGTAGGTGGAGGTTGGGCAAAAGAGGGCGATCGATCACCGTCCCGCGCTGCAAGCACGGGGCTACACATCTGTCGCACCCTGAAAGGGCGCTTCAACATCATCCGCTCACTCGCTAACTCCCCCTCACGCCCTGCCCCGCACATCTGTTATAATCCCCGTGCTGAAACGCCACGAAACGCCTGACAAGGAGTGAGAGCCTGTGCCTGACAATTCGACCGTTCCCGTTCGCGTACGGTTCGCGCCCAGCCCCACCGGGCCGCTGCACATCGGCGGGGTGCGCACCGCGCTGTTCAACTGGCTGTTCGCGCGGCATCACGGCGGCGCGTTCATCCTGCGCATCGAAGACACCGACCGCAGCCGCTACGTGCCCGAATCGGTAAGCCAGATCACCGACGGGCTGCGCTGGCTGCGGCTGGAGTGGGACGAAGGGCCGGAAGTTGGCGGCGCGTACGGGCCGTATTTCCAATCTGAGCGCACGGACCTGTACCGCGAATGGGCCGAGTGGCTGGTCGCGCACGACAAAGCGTACCGCTGCTATTGCACCCCGGAACGGCTGGCCGAGGTCCGCGAGCAGCAGAAAGCCAGCAAGCAACCGGTCGGCTACGACCGCCGCTGCCGCTACCTCACGCCGGAAGAACGCGACAGGCTGCACCGGGAAACGGGCGGGCAGTACGTGATCCGCTTCAAGATGCCGCTGCAAGGCACCACCACCGTGCATGACCTGATTCGCGGCGACATCGACTTCGACAACGAGCAGCTTAACGACCTCGTGCTACTCAAGACCGACGGCTACCCGACCTACCACCTCGCCAACGTGGTCGACGATCACTTCATGCAGATCAGCCACATCATGCGCGCCGAGGAATGGATCAGCACCGCGCCGCTGCACAAAAACCTGTACGACGCGTTCGCGTGGGACATGCCGCAGATCGCACACCTGCCGGTGATCCTGAACCCCAGCGGCAAAGGCAAGCTCTCCAAGCGCAGCGCCGGGTTCACCGAGGACGGGCAGCGCGTCCCGGTGCTGCTGCACGAGTTCCGCGCGGCGGGCTACCTGCCCGAAGCGCTGGTCAACTTCCTGACCAACATCGGCTGGAGCTTCGGCGAGGACCGCGAGGTGTTCAGCGTGGACGAGACGATCGCGCGGTTCGACCTCGCGCGCGTGAACCCGGCAGGCGGCGCGTTCCCGATCGACAAGCTCGATTGGCTGAATGGCGTCTACATCCGTAAGCTAGCTATCGATGACCTCGCCGCGCGGCTGAAGGACGTGTTCGCCGGGGCGGGCTACGACGTGCGCGACAGCGCCAGGCTGCGCAAGGTCGCGCAGGTGTTGCAGGAGCGCATCAAGACGCTGAACGAGGCGATCGAGGTGGGCGGGTTCTTCTTCGAGCGCGACTTCACCCCTTCCCCATCGGACGACCTGATCCAGAAGAAGATGGACGCCGCCAGCACCCGCGAGGCGCTCGCCGCCGCGCTGGACGTGCTCGAAACGGTGCCGGAATTCGAGCCGGAAGCGCTGGAAGCCGCGCTGCGCCAGCTCGCCAAGGACAAGGGCTTGAAAGGCGGGCAGTTGTTCGGCACGCTACGGCAGGCGGTCACGGCGCGCAAGGTCACGCCGCCGTTGTTCGACACAATGGCGATCCTGGGCCGCGAGACATGCATCGCGCGGATCAAGCAATCGCTGGACCAACTTGAAGCGTAACGCTGGATCGTTGGGCAGAAACTCATGCCGCAGCCAACACGCATCACGTCCCTGCTCCGGACCGCCGGAGCGGGGATTTCTGTGCTCACCAAAGGGACCGAATCAGAGCGTACCCCGCCACGACCAGCGCCGCGAGCGCCAACTGGACGATGCCCAGCGTGTAGCAACCGGTCAGCGCGTCGAATTCATACACATATCCCGTGATTGCGCTGAGCAGCACAATGTAGATCACAATCTCGACGACTCCCACGAAGCTCAGCACGCCCATGCGCAGCGGTAGATCGTGGATCAGCATCAGCAGCAAACATGAAACGGTCCCGACAATCACCACGCCGCCATGCAGCCGCACGATCTGCCGCGTGAGGTAAACGCACGTGCCGCTGCCCGCCTGCGCGTACGCCGCGACCGCGTCGATCAGCACGCTGAACGCCAGCACGGCGGCAACGAATCCGGCCCCGGTCAGCGCCGCCCCACCCACGCGGAGGTACAGCGCGGCGTCGCGTACGGCGTCCAGCCGCGCGGCGATCCGCCCGGTGATGCGGTACGAGAAACTGTCGAACATGACCACCAGCGGCGACGGGACGAACAGCACCAACAACACCGCTGCGACGATGGCCAGCCCCAGCAGCAAGGCCGCCTCGCGTCCGACGGTCGTCCAGGTGACGGAATCCGCGCCCGCGCCGTGATCCTGTCGCCGCTGGAGTTTGCGCTTGCCGCCCAGTTGCGCGATCAAGGCGTCCCGGCGGGCGTCATCGGTCAGGATGCCAAGCGCGTCGTCATAATCGCCATCGATCACGCGCCAGACCAGGTTCTTAACGTAGCGCTCGCGTGCCAGATCGGGATCGTGCCCCAGCGCCTTGCCCAGATTCTCGATTGTGCGCGGCGTGTCGCCGTCCATGTAATAATTCAACGCGGCATTGAAGTAGAACCGGCCTAACTGCCGCCTGCGCCGGGGCGGCGCGTCCGGTGGGGGCGTGGGGATGATAGTATCCGTCAGGGCGAAGTCGGGGTTTGTGGCCGGCACGCGCTGTTCGATATCGCGCATCGCCTTGAATGCAAGCAGGCGCAGATCGAGCACCGGATCGGCCCGGCAGACCGCGTCCAGCGCGGGGAGCGCGGCGCGATCGCCGGTTTGCGCCAGGGCCGCGATCGCTGCCCGCCGGGCGGCAGCGTCGGGACTGCGAAGCTGGTCGATCCAAAACTCGCTCATGTCACGAGCCGCCTCCGGCTGATATCAGGTGTGCGCCGCTAGGTGATCGTCACCGCGCCATCAGCGACCGTCACCGTGCGCGGCTGGCCCCGGATCACCAGGTGGCGGAACGTGCTCGCGCCCCAGGGCGGCACGCGCGGCGAAATCGTCCCGCCGGGCGCAGGGCGCAGGTTCAGCCCGCCGCACAACATCGCGCTGACCGCCATGCCGCTCCACCCTTGCAGCGGCGCACCATCCGGGTACGCGGGCGTGTGATACTCCAGCGGCGTGAGCTGGTCCCGTTCCAGTTGTAGCGCCCACCAGCGCGTGAGCACGTAGCGCCAGTCGGGATCGTCGCGCTCCAGCAGCACCTGCGCGTAGATCGCGTTGAGGTAAGGCCACTCCGCGCCGTTGTGATAATTGTACGCCCGCGCGGACTTGGCGAACAAGTCCGCCGGGTTGCCGTAAGGCGGGAAACAGCACATCACGCCCCAGTCGCCGTAGGGCTGCGCGTCGTTATGGCGCGTCTGCAGCATCGTGCGTGCGTGGTCCAGCACGGATTCGGCGCGCTCTGGCGGCGCGGCAGCGTAGCGCAGCGCGACCAGCGTATCCAGCGCGAGATGTGTCTCGGCATAGGCGGGCCGGCGCGTGCGGCGATAGTCAATGTAGTAGCCGCGTTCGGCGTCCCAGGTGTGCACGTCGAGCAGCCGCGCGACCTGGCGCGCGTCCTGCGCGTAGGTCGCCGCGACGGAGTCATCACCGCGCAACCGGGCGAGGTCAGCAGCAGCATGCAGCGCCCCGACCAGCAAGCCCAGGTCATACGTCACCCACTCGCTGCGCAGGACGTTATCGGCCCAGTCGTTCGGCGCGTGCGCCTTACCGGGATTGTGCGTCAGGTGGCGCAGCGCCGCCCGCGCGCAGGCCCAGAGCGTGCGCCCGTCCTCAACCCGCTGATCGAGCAGCGCCATGTCGCCGGTCCACAGCACGTAATCATGCAGCAGCAGCACGAAGAAGGCCGGGGAATCGTGGTGATCCGGCAACCAGTCCGCCGCGCCGGGCGTATCCTGGTCCTCGAACGGCAGGATCGCGCGGTCGATCACCCCGCTGGGGCACGTGCCGTCCGCGTGCACACCCTCGGCCAGGCTGAGCAGGTGGCGGCGCACCCATTCCGGGCGGTACGGCAACACATTGAGCGCGGTCCAATAGCTGTCGCGGAAATAGATACGCGGCGGGAACGCATAGCCCGGCCCGGCCCACAGCCCCGCAAAGCCGCTGGGCAGTTCCTTATACATCGCCAGCACCACATTCAGCGCCGCAACGTACAGGCTGCGCAGCAACGGATCGGCACATTCAAACGCGCCGGACAGCCACACGGCATACGCGTCAGCGTCGGCGCGGATCGCGTCCACGCGCCCCGGATCGGCGTCCGCTTCCGGCCCGGTGGCGACGATCACCGGCACGCTCAGCGTTTCGCCTGGGCGGAGTGTCACGCGCCAGCGCAGCCGCGCCCCGCCGTCGTGCGGCGTCACTGCCTGCAACGGCACTCCCGCGCGCAGCGTCGCCGTGATATCGCCCTGCACCTGCACCCCGTCGTGCAGCGTGGTCACGCGCAGGTTGCCGCCGGGCTGCGCGCGCAGCCGTTTCTGCGCGTTGCCGATCCAGTCCAGCACACGCCAGCGCCGGTAGCCCAGCAACCGGTGCGCCGCCGGGTGCTCGCGCACCAGCCGGTACAGCCGCGCCCCAACCGGAGACGCGCCGACCTGCACATCCGGGCGGCCCAGGTCAAAAGCGACATCGAGATTCAGTGTGAACGTGCGCGCCGCGTGTCCCGCGTTGTGCAATTCCCACTGCTGGGCCAGCGCCGCGCTCGCCCCGTCGCAAACCGTACGCAGCGTCACCTGCACCCCCAGCACCGCCCCGCGCAGCGTCCAGCGGCGTCCCAACGCCTCGGCCTCGCGCCACTGCACGGGCACACCATCCAACCGGGGGTCAACATCCCAGCGCCGCAGCACGGCGATCCCTTCCGGCAGTTGGAACGCGGTGATCCGGCCCCTGGCGTCGCACGCGGCGAACAGGCGCAGGTTGCCCATATCGTAGCGTAGATCGGGGGCCGGCTGGCGCACGCTCAACGCGCCGTCCGCAGTCGGAGTGACAGTCATCGGTTGAACAGTCCTTATCGTGGCGTCGTCGTTGGCTGTGGGCCTTCCGTGTTCGTTCCAGGTTGTGCCTGCCCACCAACCAACAATGGCTAATTGAAAACTCGCTTTTATAAACACGCGATCACGTCCGGGGTTCCGATTCGGAATCCGCGCGCGGCAGCGGGACGCGGCACTGCGCCAGCCCCAACCAGGCCGAAATGCGCCCGCGGTGGTGTGCGATCACGCGGTAGAACGGCTCGGCGAGCAGGCTCAGCGGCGGCAACGCCCCGATCCACCCGACCACGCCCCAAAAGCCGGGCACGCGGCGCAGCGTCTCGAAGATGGCGCGCGCACCGCGATAGCGCGTCCCGTCCGGGCGCACGGCGTACGCGGCAGCGGCGGCCTGCTCATGCGTGAGTCCCGGCGCGATCGCGGCCAGATCGGCGCTCTGGTTGGGCACAAAGCGCAGCCGTCCGGCGCTATCCCGCGCCTCAGCCCACAGCACCAACCGGCTACAAACCCCGCAATCGCCATCGTAGATCACGGTCAGGCCAGGGTGTGGTCGTCCGGCCATCGGTCGCAGTCCTCGGCTCTTTCCCCTGCAAGACGTCGCGCGGGGCGCGCCCGCATCACGCCCCCAGATCGTAGCACAGCGCCAGCGGGTCGCCGGTCAGCCCTGCGCCGCGCGGGCCAGCGCGTCGATGTTCTCAAGCGGCGTCCCGGCGTTGGTCCCGCCGCCGGGCGCGAGCACGAACCCGCGCCGCCCGGCCTGCTCGATGACCGCGCGCGCGGCCTGCTCGACCTCGGCGGGCGTGCCGTCGCGCAGCAGCAGCGGCGAGACGTTGCCCATCAGGGCGCGATCGGGCAACGCGGCGCGCACCTCCGCGACCGGCATCTTGTGGCTGAAGTGCCACAGGTCGAAGTGCAGCGCGTCCATGTAACGCAGCAGGTGCTCGCACGGCATGTCGTTGTGGTACAGCCGCAGCAGCCCGTCGAAGGTGTCGAAGACGCGGTTCAGCGCCGGGACCGCCAGCCGCTTGAACAGGCGCGGCGACAGCATCCCGACCGTGTCATCCAGCACCAGCACCCCGGTAGGCTCGCGCAGGCAGTCCAACTGCGCCTGCAAAAAACGTACCGTCGTGACGGTGGTGGTTTCCAGCAGCGCGCGCACATATTCCTCCGCTTCAGGATCGGCGGCAGCGGCCAGGAAGTTCGTCATGCCGACGAGGTGCGCTGCGGTCGTGAACGGCCCCCGCGCCGCGACGATGCGCACGCGGTGCGGCTCTGGCAGCTCGCCTTCGCGCTCGAGGTTCCAGTAGCGCCGCACGACCAGCGCCATCAGCCCATCCACGCGCGGATCGGGCACCGGCAGCCCGGCCCACGCTTCCGGCGCGCGGTCGAGATGGCGGATCGCGGGGGCGTCGTTGCTGCGCCACAGGATCGGCGTGCCAAATGCGCTCGGCTCGTTCGCCATCCCGTACTCGACCCAGAATCCAGGGAAAAGCACCAGCCCGGGAAAGCGCTCGATCAGCGCCAGGTTCGCATCAAGCCAGCGCCGGGGGTACAGGAAATAGTCCAGCGTGTTGAGTCCAGAAACGCCGGGCGCGAACACGCAATCCACGCCCAACGCCACCGGGACGCGCTCCGGCTCAGCGCCGCGCGCCGCCGCCAGGAAATCATCCCAGGCCGGTGTCAACATCGGTAAGTGTCCCTCTGGCAACAAACATCTTGTGTACTGCACTGCGTCACGGTTCGCCGGGCGCTGCAAGCACCCGGCTATATACCTATCGGGCCGCGAACCGGCCCTTCAATCGCCCGCGGCTCTGCGCATCAATCGGGGATACTCTGTACGTGAGCGCTGCCGGACAGCAAAGGGCCCGCAGCGATCACGCGCCCCATGTCGCCACACGTTTATGCCGATGGTGCATCGGGGATCAACGCGACCCCCACCGTGCCGGGGCCGCTGTGGACCCCCAACGCCGGGGATAACTGGGCCTTCACCCACTCGATCACGGAATAGCGCGCCTCGATCAACGGGCGCAGTTTTTCGGCCTCATCGGGCGCGGCGACGTGCATCAACGCCGCGCGTACCGTGCTGCCCTCCGGGATCGCGCCCAGCGCCAGCGTCACGATGCGCTTGTACGCCCCGCCCCGCGTCCGCGCGACGCCCAGCGGTGAGGGCATCCCGCCGCGCATGCCGATGATCGGCTTGATGCTCAAGACGCCGCCGATCAAGCCCGCCGCCCGCCCGATACGTCCCCCGCGTTGCAGGTATTCCAGCGTGTCGGCGGTAAACGCGACGAACGACTGTTCCGCTGTACGCTGCGCGATCGCCGCGACTTCCGCCACCGGCAGCCCTTTGAGCGCGGCCCGTGCCGCCTGGATCACGGCCCAACCATGCGCCATCGCGACGGTTTGCGTGTCCACCACCTCGATCGGCAGATCGGGAAACTCCTGCTCCGCCAGCCGGCGCGCCAGTAACGCGGACTGGTAGCCCCCGCTGCCGGTACTGGTCATGCTCACGGCGACCACGCCGTCCTGCGCGGCCCCCTTGCGGAACGCTTCCAGGTATTCCCCCGAACTGGGATTGGCGGTAGTCGGCCATTCTTCGGCGGTCTTGACCCACTCGTAAAAGTCGTCCGCGGACATATCCACGCCATCATACAGCGTGCCCATCGTCGTGTGGACGTGGTACGGCACGACCTCGATCCCCAGCTCGTCAACCATCGTCTGTGGCACTGCCGCGCAACTATCTGTTACCACAATCACCACGGCTCTCGATCCCCTTTCGTATGCGCGCGCCGGGCCGGATGTGGCCGGTTATCCCGGTGTCGCGATATCATACACAGCTATTTTCGCGATCGCGCATTTTGGCGTATGGTATTGGCATGTGTGCCGCGCCGGATGCGCCTCGGTATACGCAGTCATTGTAACGCAATCTCGCGCCACAGCATATTTAACGATCGCGTGGCCTTACCACCAGACCAGGGAGACTATGCGCGTATGATCGAATACACGATCCGCCAACTTCAAAGTGACGATCCCGTTCAACGCCGCGCCACGATCGTCGCACTCGGCAATAGCCGCGATCCCGACGCGCTGCGCCTGCTGGCGGCAGTCTACCGCCGCGACCCCGACCCGGCGCTGCGCGAGCTGGCGCTGAAAGCGGGCCAGTTCATCCAGCAGATCAACGCGAAGGACGACGCCGTGCCGGGTGCGCCAATTCCCGCTGGCGAAGCGGACATCTCCCCCCGCGACCGCGAGCTCGCGCGGGGCTACCTCAACTCGGCCACCGACTTTCACATGGCGGGAGACAAGGCACGCGCGGTCGAAAATCTCGGCAAGGCGCTGAGCCTGGACCCGGCGCTGATCAACGAGCAGTTCGTGAGCAACCTGGTCATGACCACCACCGGTATGACCGTCGCGCAGGCCGTGCCCGCGCTGACCCATCCCGACCGCCGCGCCGAATTGATCGAGCGCATGGGCGGCAAGCGGAAGCTCAAAGGCGGGCAACAGCACGGCGTCGCCGCACACACCGCGACATGGGACAACGTGGCGAAGGATTTCGGCGTGTACTGGCTGGCCGCGACAATGAGCGTGATCGCGATCCTGATCTTCACACTGAACCTGATCCAGGACATGTTCACCAGCATGGACCTGTACGCGACCGGCGCGGTCGCCGAAGATATCGACGTGCTGCTCGGCGCGAGCATCGTCGGCGTGCTGATCTCGGCGGTGTTCTTCGGCATCTACCAGGTGATCTCGCTGGCGCTGCAAGGCGTGTTCATCCACCTGGCGGCGACCGCCGTGCTCGGTGGTGACGGCACGCTGGTCTATCTCTACCGGCGGCTGGTGCCATTCCAGACGCTGATCATCCTCATCGTGGCGCTGGTGTTGCTGGCGCTGAGCCTGGTGGGGGATTTCAGCGCGCTGCTGTTCATGATCGGCCTGGCCGCCACAGTCGGATCGTTCTACGTGACCTACCTGCTCTCAAAGTTGATCGGTGAGGTATACGCGTTCGGCGCGTGGTCCGGCTGCGGCGCGATCGTCCTGGGCAGCATCATCCAGGGCTTCGTGTTCGCCATCGGCAACTACGCGATCCTGGGCCTGATCGGGGCGCTGCTTGGCGCGGCGTCATGACGCACCCCCGCGCCACACGCTGCCCCCGGCCCTAGCGCCCGAACGGCGTCGGCGGGTCAGGGAACGGCAGCGGCGTCGGCGTCGGGATCAGCGTCGGCGGGTCGACCGGTGTCGCGCCAAGCCACGCGCGCCACTCGCGTTCGAGCGCCCGCGCCTCAAGTCCCGTCACCTCGGCCAGCGCGTCATTCAGCGCGAGATTCTCACCGAGCAGGGCCATCAGTTCCGCGTGGACTTCCATGCCCCAACGCTCGGTGAGCCATTTCCAGAACATGTACCCCATCGCGTAGCCGCGCAGCGAGTTCTCGCCGTCGATGCTGGGGCCGGTGCCTTGCAGCAGTGTTGGCAGCTTGCCGCTGCGCGCCAGGTCATAGACCAGGTTTTCGTCGAAGCTGTGGTCGTGCGCCTCGTAGAAACGCGCGTCGCCCTCGTAAAACCAGCCCGGCGTCATCTTGGTACGTCCGGGGAACAGATACTCGTACTGGTGCAGGTGCTCGACCTCGTGCAGCACGGTTTCATACGCCAGCGCCCGCGCCGACCCGAACAATACCTGCGCCGTGCCGCCCCAGGCATCACTGGTCACGCCGACCGACACGTACCCCAGTGACGACGTATCGTAACTGTCGACCTGCCACTCGTTGAACGTGTCGAAGTCGTGGAAGAGGATGATACGCGGCTTGTACGGCAGCGTGTCGCCCCACCCGTCCAGGTATTTGTGGCGGTTCTCCGCCAGCGCCTGCCCGACCAGCACGCCCGCGCTCTCCGGCAGCCCCTCGGAGAAGATCAACGCGTCTTCGGTTTCCTGCCGCGTCCAGGGGCGCGAGTTGTCGGCATATTCCGCCATCACACGCTCGGTGACGTACTCGTTCCCGGCCTCGTCGCGCAATCGCCACGTGTAATACACCGCCGCCCAGGGCGGGACACCCGTCCCGCCGGTCGGCGTCCACGTCGCCGTGACCGTGCCCGTCGCCGCGTCGATCACGCCGGTTTCACGCCGCACGCGGATCGGCTGGTTGGGGCGGATGTTCGGGCGGTGCTGCCATTCGACCCGCGCGCTGACGATCGCGCCGCCGCTGCTCTCCACGTCCAGCGTAAAGCGAAAACCGTTCGGGTACAGGCTGGTGAATTCGTTCGCGCGAACGGTCCACTCCGCGTTGTTGCGCAGCAGGCCAGCCGGGTCACGTCCCGGCACGACGCGGGCGGAAGCATACGTGGCGTCATCGTCAGGCCCGGCGACACCCGCACCGGCACGCGGCGTCAGTGCCCCCAATGCGACCAATCCGGCCAGCGCCAGCACCAACGCGAGCACGCTAACCAATAGACGGCGATTCATGGTATGTGTCCTTGTGTGGTTGATCCGTTTCCCCAAAGATATACACGTTTCAGCGCCGCGCGGCAATTAGCGCCACAACCAGCGCGACCGCACCATGCGCCAGGCGATCGCGGCCTAGCGGGGCGCGTACCCACTTCGCGCGATCACGTCCTCGGATGGCAGCGCCGCGAGCTCTGCATACGTCACCAGCGGGTTGTTTTCGTGGAACGCCTCAACGATGTGCATGCCGATCACGATCCCGCCCCAGTCGGGATACTGCTCCGTGCCGCGCCCGTACAAAAAACGCTCGATCCGGCGGTATTCGGGATAATCCTGGTACGTGACGTCCAGCGACTCCTGCATGCGTGCCCAAAGATCGGCTTCCAGTGCCGGATCGAGATCGACATGCCAGGGAAAGACCGCGCCGGGATACAGGTACGTAGCGAAGTCGTCCGCCCGCGCGTCCAGGATCATGAAATCGCGCAGGGTGGTTGTTCCGACCGTGCGGTTCAGGTGGCCCAACTGCACCGCGTAGTGGTACGCAAAGGCGATCGTTTTGCCCACCCCATCAAGACATGCTGCACCCTCACTGCACCACGCTACCACCAGATCGCTGCTCAACGTTTGCGTCTGGAATGCGCCGGTGACCGGCGCGTCTCCCCGGTGCGGCCAGGGCGGGGACGGGAACAGGCACACACGAAACGGCCCCTCCGGCGGGATGACCTCGACCGCGCGCGCCAGCGCCGCATCGATGGCCGCGATCAGTTCAGCTTCAGGGAACTGGTCCAGCGCTTCACGCCACTGCGCCAGGTCCAGCGACACGAGGTTGAAATCGAACAACTCCAGCGGCTCGGTATTGGTGTGATATGCGTCGGAAAAGCAGTCAGGATGCGCCGCAAAAACGTGCTGGTCAAACAATACGGGCCGGTCTAGCGGGCTGGCGTCCTCGGCCTCGTCCAGAAACGCCGCCACCCGCTCGCGCAGCGCGATCAGCGACACGTTCGCCAGTGCATCAGCGGGTTCGGACGTCAGCGTCGCCGGCACCGGCGTGCGCGTTGGCAGGGCAGCGAGATCGGGCGTGTGGTCTTCCTCACCCCCGCACGCGGCCAGCACCGCCAGCAGCACGCCCCCCACAATCGCGATCACCGGCCACGTGCCGCGTGGCAGGCTCATCCAGCGCATCAAGCCGGCTCCTCGCTGCGAAAGAGTACCCAGGCCAGGAAGCGATCGATATCGTGCTGGATCATCGACCCGACCAACCCCACCGGCAGACCGTCCATGCCGTGCCGCCCCCAGGGGATACGCAGCAGCACCGCCAGCACGCCCGCCGCACGCAAGCGGTTGACCAGCAACTCCGCGTGGTTCGGCGGTACGGTACGGTCACGCTGCCCGTGAATCACCAGCGTGGGCGGCAGTCCGGGCTTGATGTGCGTGACCGGCGCGGCGCTCGCGTACACGTCGGGGATGTCTTCCGGTGTGCCGCCGAGCAGATGCACGATCGCGCTGTCCGGTTCCGGTGCCCACAGCCGCAGGTCCGCCGGTGCGCCGCTGACCACGACCGCCGCGACGTGCCCGTTGACGTCCTCCGCGGCTTCCGGACCCACGAAGCACCCCGCCGGGAACTGCGCGTCATCCGCTGCATACGCTGCCAGCAGCGCCAGGTGCGCCCCCGCCGAGCGCCCCAACAACGCGACCCGGTTCGGATCGACGTTGAAGCGCCCTGCGTTCGCCTTCACCCAGCGAATCGCGCACTTGACGTCGCTCAGCGGCGCGGGCCATTGCCCCGTCGTGCGGTACTGCACGTCGAACACCACGTAGCCATGCGCGGCGAACCAGCGGTTCTGCAAACCCCACCCGTACAGGCTCTTGTCGCCCTGGAACCACGTCCCGCCGTGCAACACGATCACCGCCGGGCGCGGCGGCGGCGCGTTATCTTCCCCGGACTGGTGCGCGTTCGCGGGTTGGTAGACATCCAGGCGCAGCGGGTGCCCTTCTGGAGAGGCATAGAGCACGTCGCGCGTCTCCCACACCCGCGCCGTGATCAGGCCCCACAACGGCCCCAGCATATCCGTGCGGCGCTGCTGCGTGAAGCCGCGATGCAACTCCGGCGGGATCGCGCGTTGCCAGCCCAGCCCCAACCCGTCGCGCATCGCGTCCGCCATCACGCGATCGACGTACCCGCGCCGGTACCAGGGCCGCAGCGCCAGCGCCGTACCCAGCCCGCCGAGCAGCGTCGCGGTGCGGTTGCGCCCGCGCGCGCCATGCCACAGCGCCAGCAAGCCGGACAGCAGCCCCACGACGGGCACTTCAGCGGCAATTACCTGGAACTGCGCCAGCCACCGCCGCCCGCGCTGCGGGACCGACGGCCAGATACTCAACACGCCCAAAAACGCCGACACACTGCCCCATACCAACGCAATGATCCATCGCATGACCACACCTCCTGTCGCTCGTATCCGCACACCCCAATTATAGCAGTCCCCGGTGCGCAGACGGGCACACCAGCGCGCGGCCCAACGGGGTCAGCGCCGCGTGCGCTGCACGTAGATACGGTACCGTTGCAGGCGCTCGGCCAGTTGCGCGTCATCGTCGGGTGACTCGAACGCGGCCAGCGGGATCACGTGCTGCACCAGCCCGCCCACGTACAGCAGCCAGTGCGCCGGCGTGCGGATCGCGCGCGTGATGCTGGCGAGCGGGGTCCGCGCGATCGTGCCGTCCGCGCGGCGCACGGCGACAAACTGCGCGTCGATCTCGCAGCGCACCGGCTGGAACATCACCGCGTTCGCGGGCGCATTGACATAACGCCGGTAGCGCCACAGCGGGTAGCCCAGCGCCAGCGCGATCACCGCCAGCAGCCCCACCAGCAGCGCCAGCCCGCCCGCCTGCGACAGGTCGAACGTCGCATAGGCCACCGACGCCACCAGCACCGCGATCACCACGCCGTTGAGCATGAAGATGCGCATCTGCCCCCCGAACGTCCGCGCGACCAGCAGCCGGTACAGCGTGTCGCGTTCGAGCGCGAACTCCCGCGTGCGGATCACCGCGCCATCGTCGTGTGGTGCTGTCACTGCACAAACTCCTGCCTGAAATCGTGTTTCCGCCCGCCGCAAACTCAGCCATCGCGCGGCGGGAACAACCCCGTAGCGACCCACAGCCGCCGCGCCGCCAGCATCCGCGCACGGTTCATGCGCAGCCGCGCGACCGTCGCGCGCCCGGTGGGCGTCCGCCCGGCCAGCGACACGCCGTCCGCATCCCACGCGAAATGCTCGTCCCACCGCTGCCGCCGGGGATCAAATAACGGGACCGTCTGTCCCGTGTCGGGGTCGGCCCCGTCTTGAAATGCCGCTTTGTAGCGATTGCAGCCCGCACAGGCCGCGCACAAGTTGTCCGCGCTGGAGTCACCGCCCACCGCCACCGGCACGATGTGATCGACTTCCCACTCGACGACCACCGCCAACGGCGCGCGGCAGTACTCGCAGTACCCCGCCGCCCGCGCGATCACCTGGCGGCGCACCGCGGCGGGCAGCGTCACCATCACGCACTGGCGCGGAAATAGGCGGAGACGTCATACCCGCGCTGCTGCAATTCGTGCAGCGCCCGCGAGCGCAGCAGCGTGAAGCGATCGATCTGTTCGACCAGCGCGTCAAGTTCGTCTTCTTCGCCCGGAGCCAGGTCGCCGGACCGGCTGCGCGCGACCAGCTCGCGGTAGCGCTCGCGCCCCGGCCAGGCGAGCCGCTGGTGCACCACGCCCCACAGTTGCGCGTCGCTGAACTGCGCCAGCGCCTCGTCCTCCAGGTCCACCTCGACCGGCAGCGTGCCGAACATCACGCGCAGCGTCTCCAGCAGCACCGCCTCGACCGAACGATCGTGCTCGGCGGCGATCTGCCGCACGCGCTCGTAGAGGTCCGGGGGCAGGTCGAGTGAGACTGTGTGTTCCGATGCCATCGCCGTTATCCGTTCACATAACCATCACATTCGCTTAGCGTCATTATAGCACAGGCAGCGCGTGGATAGCGGGTGTTGGTGGATCGCAACGCGGGTTGCCAATGACCGGCGGGCCAGCCGCCCGCCTCACGCCTGCGCCATCTCGAAGGCCAGCGCGTCCCCCGCGCCGCTCACGTCGATGCGGACCGTCGTCCCGGATTCCGGCGCTTCGTGCAGCAAGTAATCCGCCAGCGACTCGCGCACGTTACGCTGGATGATGCGCCGCAGCGGGCGCGCGCCCCACTCCGGATACTGGTTTTGCGCCAGCATCCACTGCTTGGCTTCCGGCGTGAACTCAAGCGTCAGGCCGCGCGCCTGGGCCAGCCGGTGCTCTTGGTGCAACATCAGGTCGAGGATCAACGCCAGGTGTTCGTCGCTCAGCGGGTGGAACATCACGATCTCGTCGATGCGGTTGAGAAACTCCGGGCGGAAGGCGTCGCGCACCTGTTCCATCACGTCCGTGCGGATGTCGTCGTCGATCACCGTCGTTTCGAGCGACTCCGCGCCGACGTTGCTGGTCATGATGATCACCGCCTCGCTGAAGTTCGCGACGTTGCCCTGGCCGTCGGTGAGCCGTCCCTCTTCCATCACCTGCAGCAGGATATCCAGCACGCGGCGGTGCGCCTTCTCCACCTCGTCGAACACGACCACGATGTACGGCTGCTCGCGCACGCGGTCCGTGAGCTGGCCGCCGCCCTCGTAGCCCACGTAACCGGGCGGCGCGCCGATCAAACGGCTGACCGTGTTCTCGTCCATGTACTCCGACATATCAAGCTGGAGCATCGCGTCCTCGCTGCCGAACATGAACTCCGCCAGCGCCTTGGCAAGCTCCGTCTTCCCGACGCCGGTCGGCCCCAGGAACAGGAACGACCCGATCGGGCGCCGGGGGTCCTTCAAGCCGACACGCGCCGTCTTCACCGCGCGGCTCAACGCGATCACGGCCTCGTCCTGCCCGATGATGCGCTCGTGCAGGTGCTCGACCATGCTCGCGTACTTGGTGCGCTCGTCCTGGCCCAGCTTCGCCACCGGGATGCCCGTCATCTGTGCGGCGGCGAGCGTCACGTCTTCCGCGTCCAGCACCGAATCGGCAACTTCCTGCCGGAACGCGAGGTGTGTCTGGTCGCTCAAACTGACCAGCGACGCCGCGCGGTGCAGCAAATGTTCCGCGCTGAGTGGCAGCGGCGTCCCGCTGAGGTAACGCCTGGCGAGATTCGCCGCGACCTGCAGCGCCTCTTCCTCGACCATGATATCGTAGTCGGCGGCGACGTGCGGCGCGTGGACCTTCAGAATCTCGATCGTCTCGCGCACGTCCGCCGGGGGCACGTGCAGCACCTGCGCGTTCTCCGCGATCGCGCTGATGCTGCGCAGCCGCTCATCCCACAATGCCTGGGTCGTGCTGCCGATGATCACAGGGTCGTTGCCCAGAAAGGCTTTTTGCAGCGCCGGGGCCGCCTTCGGGAACTCCGCTTTCAGCGCGCCGCCGAAGAAGCGATGGACGTGCGGCACGAACAGCACACCGCCTTTTGCACGCGCCAGGCCGCCAGCGAGCGCTTTTTCCTGCCGGTCGAGCAGCGCCCGTTCGTCGATCTGTACCAGATTCGCCAGGTCCTGCGGTCCCTTGCCTTCCGCGATCAGCAGCGCGAGGCTGTAAGCCAGCGTGCGCTTGCCGACGCCGTCCGGCCCGATCAGGATCACATGGCGGTTGACCGTCTGGCCCAACATCTGGATCAGGTCGCGCAGCAGGTCCTCGCGGAAATACACCGCTTCCAGCGAGCCGGACTTCGCCGCCGCGACCATGTCCTCGCTCGCTTCGGTATCGACGCGCCGCGTCACGCCCACACTGGTCGCGGACGACGTGAGCAGGTCGAGGATCGCGTTTTTGGTGATGCCGTGCTGCGTCAACATGCCCGCCGTGCCGACCTCGCGCTCGGTCATCGCGCCAAGCAGGTGATCGGTGTCGATCGTGGATTGGTTCAGCGCCTGGGCCGCGCTGAGCGCCTCGTCCAGCGCGATGATCATCGTGCGGCTGAGATCGATCTTGCGCCCGTCACCGCCGAGATAGGTCAGGTCGCCGGACACGTCGCGGCGGCTCTGCACCGCGAGCTTGACGGTGCGCTCCAGGCGGTCCAGGTCCGCGCCGCGCCGTTCGGCGAAATGGCGCAGCATCTGCGCGGCGGCGGTGCCCTTGCTGCGGATCAGGGCCAGCAGCGCGGCTTCCGGCGTCATCAGGCCCTTACCGTACGCACTCACAATGTCGGCGGCGTCGTCCAACACGGTTTGCGTGTCTTTGGTTAACAGGTTCGGATTCAGGTTGCCCATAAGTCGCTATTTCCCGGGAGTTGCACCGTTCATCACACCGCCACCATTATACCGAATCTGCGGCCCGCCGCGATGGTCAACGCGCGGCCAGGACGAAAAAACAAACGCCCCGGCTGCATGGGGCGTTGTATTTCACTAGCGTTCATGGCTCTATTCAACTTGCCAAGTTAGGAAGAATCCCAATGTGGTTATCTCATTACTGAAGTTATGCAGTTTTGAATGAAAGACGCTCTAGGGCTACGATAGGTT
>CAYRNY010000027.1:0-38369 GCA_964425755.1 uncultured Anaerolineaceae bacterium | reverse complement strand
GCCTTCCTTCAAGCTGTTCCGTGCTTCCTGGTCAAATACTAGCTGCTTTGGCATGGCTTTATCATATCTCCTCAATAGCTCTGATAAGGATCGCGAACTACACATCAGAGAAATATGGACCGTGTTGGTATTGTTGCGTCGAACCTACCTGACGCAGAAATTAGCACTCTAAATCAAAGAGTGCTAACCACCCTTGAGTCTACCAACCTCTTGTGGTAGATGTCAAGCGGAAATTAGCACTCAAAGCGCTTGTTTGCTAATGTCGCGCATTAGAAATGCGTATAAAATTTTCAGCCGTCGCTACATCACTGCGCGGCAGAATCCGCTGCATCGCCAGCGTCCGCCGCGTCACCGGCATCCGCCGGATCCATTGTGCCGCCGCCGGGCATCTGCCCGCACGAACGGAGTGCGCTGGCGAACCGCTCGATATCGGCCCCGGCCTCTCTTTCCAGCACCATTTGGTAGCCCTGCTGCAGGTACGGGATCGCGCGATCGCAGCGCCCGAGCGACATCTGTGAATGGCCAAGTTGGTAATAGTCGTCCGGGTCTGTTGACCCGAGTTCGATCGCCCGTTCCAGATTTGCCGACGCGGTCACAAAATCGCCATCACTCCACTGCAATCCACCGAGATAAGACAGACACGGTATATTGTCGGGGTCAAGGTCCAAACAACGGCGATAATACTCATACGTGCGTTCGAAATTGCCGTCCCGCCAGTACGCACTTGCCAGCGCAAACAACACTGACGTGTCTGAAGGGTTACGTTCAAGCGCGCCGCGCAGCACCTCAATCGCTCTTGTGATGTCGCCCAACGCGACGAAATTATTCGCCAGTTCAACCGCGATGTACGTATGCGTCGGTGCGTTCTGCAGCGCGGCCTGATACGGCTGGATCGCATCTTCCCAATAGCCCTGGTTGGAATACCACAACCCCTGGTTGCGGAACGTATCCGCGACGGCGATACCACCCGTGTCCAACTCAAGCGCCTGCTCTAAATAACCCATCGCGATCTCGTACTGCCCCAGGTCCTGGTAGATCTCCCCCAGAAATGCGTAAGCCGGCGCGAACTGGTCATTGAGCGCCTTCGCATGCAATGCGGACGCCAGCGCGCTACCGTAGTCCCCCGCCCAATCCAACGCCATCGCACGGATCGCCCAGCCGTGCGGCGCTTCTGGATTAGCATTGATTGCCCGTTCGGCAAATTCAACCGCCTGCTGAATCCGTTCCTCACTCCGTCCAAAGTTCGACGTGATGATCAACATGTGTGTGATGCGGTAATGCAACTGCACATCATTCGGATTGCTCTCCGCCAGTATCATGCACTGCTCGATCGCTTTTTCGAGATCGCCCGCACGGTATGCGTTCTCACACCCCGACTCGGCAACCACCAGATCCGGCGTAGTGGTCGCCGTTGGCTGTGGGGCGATCTGCGTCTGGGCCACTTTCATGATCCGGTCCGTTTCCGACTGCACGGTCGAACGCACAACATTCTGATGTTCCCAGATCAGCCAGCCCAAAAACGCCAGCCCGGGAATCAGGAGCAGCATGAAGACCGTGCGCCACGAAAACAGCCGCAAGTTACGACGGCGGCCAGGCCGGTAACGCTTCGGCGTGCGTAAATACATCAACCGCTCCTAGAAAATGCCGATCGGTTCCGGCGGAATGGGCGTATTCGGGATCGGGGTCGGAATCTCGCTGATATCGTACTCTTCCTCGTAGTTCACGCACGACATCAGCCCCTTGTTAATGGCTTCCTTGATCGATTCGGCGGGATTCATCTCCAGCGACTCTTTCAACACCGGCCAGGCCTGATCACAGCGTGCCAGCAATGCATGCGCCAGCCCGCGAATATACCAGCACTGGATCTCACGTTCTTGGAGCGGAACCCCCTGTTCTATCTGCAACTCGGCACATTTCTCAAACGACTCGATCGCGCCTTCATAATTACGCCGTGTATACTTCACCATTCCCAATTGGCGATGGGCCTCGGCATAATCCGGGTCAAGCTGAAGCGCCTGCTCACACGCTTCCTGCGCCAACTGGTCTTCGCGCATGGTGAAATACGTCTCGCACTTGCGCGTGTACGCTTTCACGTTGTCCGGCTCCATCGCCAGCACCATATCATAAGCGGCGATCGCCGCCTCATAGTTAAACTGCGCCTTGTAATACACCGCCAGCTCAAAGTAGAGCGCGTCAAAACGCGGGTGAATCTGGATCGCGCGTTCGTACTGTTGGATCGCCGCTTCAAACTCGCCCACATAGGCCAGCCCCAACGCCAGCGCACGCCGGGCGTCCAGGCTGTTCGGATCCAGTTGGACCGCTTCATCCGCCATCTGAAACGCCTGGTTCGGACGTCCTGCGTTGCGGTACGCCATCGAGAGATACGCCTTCGCTTCAGCGTAGTTCGGCGCTAGCTGCTGGGCTGTCAAACCGGCCCCGATCGCCTCCTCGGCGCGGCCATTTTCCAGCAGCGCGAGACACAGCAATGCATGCGCGCGGGCACTATCCGGGGCAGTTTCGACCGCTTGCCGCGCCACTTCAAGCGCCTGTTCGGCCCGGAAACGATAACTGCGCCCGGCATAACTGCGGTAAACCAGCATGCGCCCGTATTCGAACAAGATGTCCATGTCATTGGGCACCAACTGGGCCGCTGCTTCGTAATGTTGGATGGCAAGCTGGATATTACCGGTCAGGTATGCGCGCTCGCCCTGCTTCGCCAGCGTCACAGCGTCAAGTGTTGGCGTCGCTTCCACTCCCACACTTGCCAGGACCCAGGACTGCACGGTATTGAAACGCCAGATCACGCCAACAAGCAAAGCCATCACGATCACCCAGACCACGAAAAACGTGCGGCTGCCGCGTCGCCGCGCCTGTCGCCCAAAATGCAGATTGGATCGATCACGCCGGATATACATGCCTACGCTCCGCTATGAAGCTAATGTCTGTCGTCATCTTCACCAAAAAAACCGGCGAGCATATCTCCCCCCGGTCGATTTCGCTTATCAGTTTCGTTCGGTCCCGCCGCGCGTCGCACGGATCGTAACACCCCAGGTACGGCATGTCAAAGTTTAGCGTGCGGTGCGACGCTTTGCCCAATGCGATCCCTACGCTTTCGCGACAGGACAGACCACAGCACTCGCCACGAACACTGGAATCCAAAAAAGAAGCCGTCTCAGCGCATTAATGAACCTCATAACGCAGGTGGGCTGGCCGTCACAGACGGTGATGAGTGCCCTTCAAAAAGTGTGTTGGTTCAGATGGCAGAGAGACTGCTTCTTTTCTGATCATACTTTAGCACACATTTGGCACACGTGTGAAGTACGATTCAGCATACCGGGACCTGCCAAGTGTCATTCAAAATATAGGCCATTTTACACGTGCGGCTTCCAGCCCTGCCAGTCGCGCGCCTGCCACGCAGCGTAAAGCGCGATCGATCCAGCCGTCGCCACATTCAGACTCTGGACATGGCCCCGCATCGGCAGCGTGATCAACAGATCGCATGTCTCGCGCACGAGCCGCCGCAGCCCTTCTCCTTCGCTTCCCAGGACAATGGCAACACCCATATCAAGGTCGACCTGATCAAGCGTCTGGGCATCGGCGTCGACATCCAGCCCGACCAGCCAGACGTTTCTTTCTTTCAAGCCGCGCATCGCCGTTACAAGGTTTGTCACCATCGCGACGTTAAGATGTTCCACCGCCCCAGATGACGCACTGACCACTGCCGGCGTGATGTCCACGCCGCGCCGTTCCTGCAATACCACACCGTGCACGCCCACCGCGTCCGCCACGCGGATCAGCGAACCGACATTCTGCGGATCCTTCAGCAGGTCCAGCACCAACAAAAACGGCTTCTCACCACGATCAGCCGCGCAGGCGAGCATGTCTTCGACACCGGCATACGGATAGTCTCCCGTGCGCAGTGCGACCCCCTGGTGATTCGCGTTCTTCGCCAGGTCATCGAGCACGCGCCGCGGCACACGCCGGACTCGCACGCCGCGTTTTTCAGCCTGCTGCACGATCATCTCGACCGTGTCTTTCTCGTCAATGCCTTCTGCCAGCAAAAGCTGCTCAAACGAGCGACGCCCGGCACGCAGACTCTCGAGCACCGCCCAGCGCCCGTACAAGTAATTTGCCATATTTGGTTTTTACCTCTCTCGTCCTGTAGCGTGAATAGCGAAACAGGGCGCTCCATCGCGCCCTGCATACCATCACGTGTGATCGCTACGGGTTGACCTTTGTTGTGCGATCGAGTTATGCTAACGGGCGCTCATTCGATCCGCCAGATCGTGCCATCGGGGCGATCTTCCAGCACCACGCCGAGTTCAGCGAGTTGATCGCGAATCGCGTCGGCCCTGGCGAAGTCCTTTTCGGCGCGCGCCTGGGCACGCAGATCGATCAACAGCCGGATCAGCCCTTCTTCGCGGTCGGCGTCTACTACGCTTGACCCCACACCTTCATCGGGCACGATCCCCAACACGTCGCCGCCAAGCTCGCGGTAGGTCCGGTCAATCGCTTCCAGCACGGATTTACTGACCGCCTGTCCGCTATTCAGCAACGTGTTGACGTCACGCGTCAGGTTCTGCAATGCCGCCAGTCCGCCCGGCGCATTAAAATCATCGTCCATCGCTTCGATGAATTCCTGGCGTGTCCTGTCCAGCGTGTCCAGGAAGGCATTCCCTTCCTCACCGGCAGGGGCGTTGCGTAGTTTCTCCCGCGTGAGCCGGACCGCACCGTAGATGCGATCCCATCCCTTCGCTGCGGCATCAAGCGCATCCAGGCTGAAAACGATCGGGTTACGATAATGGCCGGTGAGGATGAAATAACGGATCACTTCTGGGCGGTGAATCTCGAGCGCGTCTTTGATCGTGTAGAAATTCCCCAGACTCTTGGACATCTTGACCGGGATTCCGAATTCGTCCGGCACGGTCAGGCTGCCGACCAGCATCCAGTACCGCGCAAATGGTTCGCCATGCGCAGCTTCACTTTGCGCGATCTCGCACTCATTATGCGGGAAAATGTTGTCCACGCCGCCACCGTGAATGTCAAATGTCGCGCCGAGGTATTTCCCCGCCATCGCGGAGCATTCGATGTGCCAGCCCGGATAGCCTTCGCCCCAGGGACTATCCCAGCGCATGATGTGTTCTGGTTCGGCACGCTTCCACAGCGCAAAATCCGCCGGATGCCGCTTGTCGTCGCGCACATCTTCGCGCGCCCCTGCTTCCTGATCGTCGATGCGCCGGTTGGACAGTTTGCCGTATTCCGGCCAGCTCGTCACGTCAAAATAGACGTTGCCTTCATCAGTCACGTAAGCGTGGCCCTTTTCGATCAACTGCTCGGTCATCTTGATCTGTTCAGGAACATGTCCGCTGGCACGCGGCGAAATGTCTGGGCGCACAACTCCAAGCGCGTCCATGTCTGCAAAGTAACTGCGCGTGTAGGTTTCGACAATCTGCATGGGCAGCGCTTCGGCCTGGCGAGCCTTCTTCAAGACGCGATCTTCGCCGCTGTCCAGCAAATGCCCTACATCGGTAATGTTTTGCACGTACAGCACATCATAGCCGCGAAAGCGCAGATAACGCACCACGACATCAAACGAAACATACGTCTTGGCGTGGCCCACGTGCGCGTGGTCATACACCGTCGGCCCACACACATACATGTTGACCTTGCCTTCGTGCAGTGGTTCGAACGGCTGTTTTTCACGGTGCAAGACGTTATAGATTTGTAGCGCCATAGCCTGTTGTCCTTAAGGTATTCGCTGTCCGGTCAGCCAACACCAGAGATTGTAGCGCAAACTACAAACCACGTTAAGGGCCAGCGCAGCGCAGAACTGGCATGCTGTGCCCCGGCGCAGTAGAATGCAGGTCTGATGATGCCATTGTCAAGGAGTTATCACTCGGATGGGCACAATCTGGATCAAGAACGCACAGATCATTACACTGGATGACGCCGGCACGATCTTGCGCGATGCTGACCTTTACATCAAAGACGGACGCATCAAACATCTGGGCCGCGTGCCGGAAGGCGCAACTGCCGATGAGATCATCGACGCCGGAAGGCACGCCGCGCTGCCGGGGTTTTTCAACGCGCACAGCCACATCGCGATGACGCTCGAACGCGGCTGGGCCGAAGACCTGTCGTTCCCGCGCTGGTTAAACGAGAAAATATGGGTGGCGGAGAGCGCGCTCACAGCCGATGATGTGTATTGGGGAGCGGCGCTTGCTGCCTGCGAGATGATCCGTAGCGGGACCGTCGCCTTCAATGACCACTACTTCTACATGGACCGCGTGGGCGAAGTCGTGCGTGATAGCGGCATGAAAGCCATGTTGGCCTGGTGTGTCTTCGGCACGGGCGACGACCAGGAGATCGGCCCTGGCGCAGAACAGCAAATCGCTTTCAGCCGGGAATGGCGCAACGCCGCCGATGGGCGCATCCACACCAGCCTGGGTCCACACTCACCTTACGTGTGCCCACAAGCATTTCTGGAGCGCATTGTCGCAGAAGCCAGTGCGCATCACTTGCCGGTCCACCTGCATATCGCCGATGCAGAAGACCAGGTGATCAACTCGATCAAACGCTATGGTAAAACGCCGGTGGAACAACTCCACGACCTCGGACTGTTTGATCACCACGCCATTGCCGCGCATTCACTCACAATGTCCGCTGCGGATAAGGCGATCGTGAAAGAACATGGCGTCTACATCGTCCGCACGCCGATCACGTACATGAAACTCGCCATGTCCATCCCCACCCCGATCACGGACTTGCAACAGGCTGGCATCACACGCATCGCGCTCGGATCGGACGGTCCCGCATCCAACGCGACGATGGATATGTGGGAGATTTTGCGCCAGGCAGTGTGGCTGGAGAAATTTACGCAGCAAAGCCCTGAAGCGCTACCGGGAGATATACCGCTGCGCATGGCGACTCAAAACGGCGCGGCGGCGCTGGGCTTTGCGGATAGTGGCGTACTGGCGGAGGGTCGCCCTGCCGACCTGATCCTGGTCGATCTTGACCGCCCACATATGCGCCCGCGTCACGATCTGGTTGCTAACCTCGTTCACAGCGCAAAAGGCGCGGACGTGACGCATACCATTGTTAACGGGCAATTGCTCATGCGGGATCGCGAACTGCTGACGCTTGACGAAGATCGCATCATGCACGAAGCTGAGCAGCGCGCGTTCCGTATGGTACGCGCGGATATGGCGCAAGTTCGCGAATACAAGGCATAACCGGTCCTGATGAAAAAGGGGCGTCCCCATCGATGCGCTGGAAACGCCCCTTACTCGACTTGCACGCCTGCCGGCTGCTATTTGCGCAGCGAGCCGGTTCCCTCAGGCTGCGCGAAGTACATACGTCCGGCATTGGTCACAATGTAACGCGTCACCAGCACCGGGATTGTCCGGTCCATGTATCGCTTGCCGCCCTCGACCACCACCATCGTGCCGTCATCGAGATAGCCCACGCCCTGATCTTCTTCGCGCCCTTCCATCACGATCTGGATATCCATTGTTTCGCCGGGCAGGAAGATCGCCTTCAGTGCGTTCGACAGTTCGTTAATGTTCAACACCTTCACGCCCTGGAGATCGGCCACCCGGTTCAAATTGTGATCTTGCGTCATGATCGGCGCGCCAATCTGCTGAGCCAGCAGCACCAGTTTTTCATCCACCTCATCAATACCCTCGATGTCGTCCTCGATGATACGGACGGGCGCCTCGCTGTGCTGTTGTAGCTCGCTCAGAATCTCCAGGCCGCGCTTGCCACGATTGCGCCGCAACACGTCCGCCGAATCCGCGACGTGCTGCAACTCGTTGAGCACAAAGCGCGGCACCAGCATTGTGCTTTGAATGAAACCCGTTTTGCTGATGTCAAGAATACGCCCATCAATGATCACGCTGGTGTCAAGCAGAATCTCGCCGCTTGGTGTTTCCCTGGCAAGTGCGCGCGCTGCCGCCGGGTCCCCGCGCCACAGGCCACCGAACAGCATAAACACGTCATGCCCGCGCAGCGCGAAGATTGTGATCGTGATGTAGGTCAGAATCGCCGCAGCCACAGTCGGCAGAATCGGGCCGAACGGTTCCGGCAGCAATGACAGCGGCCATGCCAACAATGCCGAGGCCGCCATTCCCAAGAATAGCCCAACCATTGCCATCACCAGCGTTTCGACCGGTAGCTTGGTGATGATGCGCCGTGCGTTCTGGGCAGGATAAATCGTGATCCAGGGCGTCATGATCAACCCGGCCAGCGCCCCCATCAGTGAAAACGTCAGGCCGGTTGCCTCCGGGGGCAGATTCAACGCACCGGAAAGATCGACTCCCAGCAGTGCTCCCAACAATGTGAAGATCATCATACCGATCAAACGGAGAAGAAACTCGAAACTCATGCTGACGCCTCCTGGCTACCCCCACCACGGACCGTCGCCTGGAAATAAAGGGTGGCGACGTGACCGTTGAAGTACCTGCGGTGTGGTCGCCCGGGTGATGGCAGCCCCAATCTATAAACGGCAAGCCACAGGACGAGGCGCATTGCGCACTACCATTTGCAACAGCGATCGGATGGTCGCATAACATCCATCCCAAAATCACACACAACACATAAATAAGGTTGCAGTGCTGTAGTGATCATCTTAATTGACATACGGTAGACAATCCCACCTGTAGCATGCTCACTGTAGCACGGTTACCAGACCGCGTCAATGACTGCCGTACGTCCCTTGTACGCTATAACACAAAAGCGCCCCAAAAGGCGCTATTTTGGCTCAAACTGGGGATAGGGCAGGTGAGATTCGAACTCACACGAGGTCACCCTCAGCGGATTTTAAGTCCGCGGCGTCTACCATTCCGCCACTGCCCCATAAACATACGTACTCGTTCCAGCCTGTGCAGGTAAGAGTGCCGCCACGGTAACACGGCCTAGTCTAGCACGGACACGCGAAAATCGTCAATGCTGAGTCACGCTCCGGGCATGCGAACGCCGGCGCTGATTTGTACGTACAACTGCCGGGCGCTTGATCACCGCTTTTGGCCCGTCTGATAGTACGCACAATATGCCCTCAGCACACACTCGTCACAACGCGGTTGCCGCGCCAGGCAGATTTCACGCCCGTGCCGGATGATGTTTAGATGGGCAGGATAATAATCGTCCTGTGGGATGATCGCTTCTAGCTGGTCATGCGCGCGTTCTGCGCTCACGTGTGGATCGATCAAACCCAGGCGTTTTGTGACACGGTGGACATGCGTGTCGACCGGAAACGCCGGCTTGTTGAACGCAAACAGCAAAATGATTGCCGCAGTCTTGGGCCCGATGCCATTGATCTTCGTCAGCCACGCCTTCCCATCCTCGACGCTCATATCGTCGAGAAAATCGAGCGTGATCGCGCCCTGCTCTTCGGTGATAAGCCGCAGCGCCGCCTGGATGCGTGGCCCTTTTTGATTGGCTAAACCCGCCGGGCGTATCGCATCAACCACCTGCTCGACTGGCGCATCGCGCACCGTTTCCCACGAGGAAAATCGTGCATTGAGCGCCTCAAATGCCCGGTCCCGGTTTGTGTCGTTTGTATTCTGGCTGAGGATCGTGCTTACCAACTCGTCAACCGGCAGTAGATGCTGCCGCCATTCGGGATAGCCGTATTCTTGCTCAAGTAACTCAGCGACCTGCACGTACTGCTTGCGACGCCGCGCGAGTGTGTCTGTATCCAGTCCGTGCTGTGTTGATACTGTCATGGTGTCATCCTGTCAGGTTGTGAGCGTTCATAGTGCGATGCTGATTTCTCTCGCTGCCAGAAGCAACACCCGGTGGCCTTAGACTACCAGTTCGTCATACAGCCGGTCCAGGCTCAGGTCGGGCAGCACCGTTTCGCGCGTACGCAAGGTCAGCGCCGCCGCAGAAACGCCCAGCCGGACTGCTTCGTCCAGCGGCATATCATTCATCAGGCCAAAGATCACCGCCGCCGTGAGCGCGTCTCCAACACCGGTCGTGTCCACGACCGTGGTCCGCAGCGCCGCGATATGCCCCGCGCTGCTGCCATCTGCGTATGCCAGACCTTGCTCGGCCAGTGTCACGATCGCGATGCCTACCCCGCGCGAGACCAGGCGTTGCGCAGTTTCAACGGCATCTTCACTTGTTTGAGGCGGTTCCGGGTCTTCACACAAAACAGCGGCTTCGGCTGCGTTTGGGGCAACCATGTACAGATCGGACAGGTGAGGGATCAGTTTAGGGGCCAGCGCCACAGAGGTCGGATCGGCGCACACCGGCACCGCATATCGTTTGGCCCAGCGGAACACCGACGTCAGCGAACGCGCCGAAAGATTCGCGTCGATCGCGATCATGCCGGCTTCGGCGAATAACGCGCGGTGCTTCTGCAGATAAGCTGGCGCGATGCGTTCAACGCAATCATATTCGCTCACTGCCACAACAAGCTGTCCGCTTTCGTCCAACACCGCGACATAACTGCCGGTATGCATATCCGGCACGCGCAGCACCAGGCTTGTATCCACACCGGTTGACGCCGTCCGAGAGAGTATGTACTCCCCGGAATGATCCTGCCCCACTGCCGACAGCAAAATTGTCGGGACTTCAAGCCGGGCCAGATTCTCAGCTATGTTGCGCGCCACACCACCCACGCTGCTCCGCACCACGCCCGTGTTTGAGCGCCCCATCGCGAACGGCTCATTCGCACGCCCCTTGATATCCATCCCGGACGCGCCGATCACAACCACTGGCCGATCTGAATCCATCGTTTTAGCTCCTCAAAACACGCTAGCGGGCAAGAAACCGCATGACTGCTCGTCCCCGGCGCTACCGGCTACCAGCACATTGTGCCCCAGGCGGCCTCTCCCGTCAATCACCTCGTGGCGAATCGATTGCAAAGCATGCCACAAGCATATAGTATGAGGGATACGGCCTGCCTTGAGCGAGATCAATGCAAAACAGCCACCAGCCGTTGACATACCGAGACAGGACGGATCGGCATCGCGACATCCGTGTCACATACCTGAACTTGTCAGCACGAGCATTCATGACTATAAAAGTGTTAAGTTTTTGTCAAGATCGTATGCTCGGTAAGATCGATTCGGCGGGAGTCAGATCGCAGATGGCAGAGATAAATTCGAACACAACACACGCAAGAGAAAACAAACCCAACCTGGAAGAGTTGATGCAACTCGGCGTCCAGACAGCTCAGGCAGGTAACAAGCGCAATGCGCGCATGATCTTCCAGCAAGTACTGGAACAAGACAATGAGAACGAGCGTGCCTGGCTGTGGATGGCGGCGGTTGCAGAAACGCCTATCGACCGCCTGCGTTGCCTCAACACCGTCTTGCGCATCAACCCAAACAACAAGACCGCGCTCGATCAACTCGAAAAAATGAAAAAGCGCCAGGAGTCCAGCAATACGGCGGTGATCCGCTACGGGTTCATCGGGCTGAGCGTTCTTATTTTGCTGGTCGCGCTTGCCATCATCGTGCTCATCGCGGTGTAGCCCTCACATCCTGGCCGTCACAGCTCAGGACAGAACGTGCCGCAAGACAAAGGCTATTGCGCTTTTGTGGCCGGTCTGGCTTTGCCAGCTATCCCGATATAAGATTCGCTCGTAGTCAGGCTTATCTATTCAGGAAAAACTACCTTGTCAACTGAAAATATCCAAGAGCTTTTACAGGCGGGCATTCGGGCTGCACGGCAAGGCAACCGGTCTGCCGCGCGACGCCTGCTGCACGAGGTTGTCGCGCAGGCACCGAATAATGAGCTGGCATGGATCTGGCTCGCTTCTGTCGCCGAAAACATCGGCGAACGCCGCGAATATCTGGAACGGGTACTCAAAATCAACCCGAACAACGAACGCGCCGCGCAGGCACTTGAGCGGTTGGAACGCAGCGGTGGCATCGCACGCCCTCCACGTCCCACATCGTCACCGCGGAGAAAACGCCAGGAACACGCGACAACAGCAGAACGTGAGGTGTTGCTCACCCCGCCGCGCCGCCGTCGTCGCCGATTGGCACCCACAATGATGGCGCTCCTGGCAATACTGGGAATCTTACTCATCACGTTAGGCTTGCTGCTGTTATGGAACGAAACACGCAGCGATGATGCAGATCAAACCGCTACTCCGCTGGGTGCAGCGGCGATGGGGCCCACTGCGACACGCACACCGCGTGCTGACAATCCGACTCCCGATAGTGGTACTGCACGCCCAACACGCCCCCCACAAAGCCCGCCACCAACCTGGACCCCTACCGCCACATGGACTCCGTCCCCAACGACTACCACGACAGAGACTCCGCCCCCGCTGGATACCTACACGCTGCTAATCAGCAAACAGCCGGCTAACCAAAGCCCGGAACTTTTCACGCTCCCCGGTTCCGGCACGCGTGAGGAGCGGCTGGTGATCACACTGTCGGAAGCCGATCGCAACGCCGGGCTGCAACTGCTCGGCATGTTTGATGCAGCCTATTCCCCTGACGGAACACAGATCGCGTTTGCGGGGCACATCAGAACGACCCCTGCAGCAGATGCGGTCTTTGACCTGTTCGTCGTTCCGGCAGAAGGGGGCGTCGCGCAGCGCCTGACGACGCAAGAGGCCAACAACATGCACGGCGCGACATGGTCCCCGGACGGTCAACGGCTGGCCTTCGCCTCGGATGCGGACGGCGACTTCGATATCTACGTCGTGCCGGCGACGGGCGGTCCTCCCGTCGCTATCACAACGCACAGCGGCGAAGACCGCGAGCCCGCGTGGTCGCCTACCGGCGACACGATCGCCTTCGCTACCGATCTGGCCGGTCCCGGTGAGTTGGAGATCTTCAGCATGACCGCGCAGGGCGACAACCTGCAACGGCTGACCAACAACATGAATCACAGTTATGCACCGGCATGGTCACCCGACGGCCAACAAATCGTCTTCGTTTCGGACCGTCGCGGCAACAATGACCTGTATATTATGAACGCTGACGGGAGCGGTGAACGCGCCATCCGTGCGCGCGATGTCGCCGCTGACGAGCTTGATCCGGCCTGGTCCCCCGATGGACGCTGGATCGCGTTTAGTTCTAATCGGGAAGGCACGGTTTTCGATCTGTACCTTATACGGCCCGACGGCAGCACCATCGAACGACTTACTGTTGGCGATAACGCCATTGACACGCGTTACCCGGATTGGAAGCCCCAATAAGACGCCTCATCATCACATAGAGGGAAACATGGACGACAACCAGTCCGTCGAAGCGCTACTCAAACAAGGCATACAGGCAGCCAAGGCGAACGACTACTCGACCGCACGCCCGCTGCTGGAACGCGTCGTCGAGCAAGACCAGCACAACGAAAAAGGCTGGTTTTGGTTGGCTGCGATAACCGATGACATCGACGAAAAACGTATCTGCCTCAACAATGTACTGGTGCTCAATCCGGAAAACAAACGTGCGCAACAGTTGCTCGCCCAGCTGGAAAAAACCGTTTCCAAAACATTGGAAGAGCCCGTCGCCCAGCCCCCTGATGTACATGCTGAGGTGCCCGTAGAAAGCGCTGGTGCTGCGCGCGGCGGAAAACGTTTTTTCTTGCTGGTCACAGGGATCGTCCTGGTTTTGGTGTTCGGCGGAGGGGCCGCACTGTTGCTTCTGGGCGGAAATGACAATGGCAGCTCCGCCGATCCGACCGACAGCAGCGCCGGGCCGGATGCGTCCGAAAGCGAGCCGGTTCCCGATAGTCCACCGCTTGCCGGCAACCTTCCTACCGTAACCAGCGTCCCACCCGTCACGCAAACATCACCACCGCCAACCTGGACCCCGGTCCCCTCGTCAACGCCGGTCCCGCAGATACTACCGACATTCTACCCGGCTCCGCCTTCCAGCCTGGCAGGAAATGTGATCCTGGAATCCGGCAACGTGCCCGGCGACCGTGAGAATCACCCGATCGTGTTGATGGCAGCTGATGGCAGCGGGCAACGACTGCTCTCCGGTGATGCACGCGGCCACACCCCCGTGCTTTCGCCCGATGGCAGCCAGTATGCTTATATTGAATTCCTTAGCGGAACGCGCGAGGTAATTTTGAAACTGGACAATATCCAGGGCACGAACCCGCGCAACGCCAGCATCTACTGGCAGAATGGGACCATCGGAGGGCTGTTCGAACAGGACACGCCAGATTGGTCACCCGACGGAGGCTGGATCGCATTCACAGCGGTGGGCATGGGAGCGGTGCTGCCCGACCTGTACCGGGTCGCGGTGGTTGAGAGCGGTGAAGGCAGCACGTCGTTGCAGCGGCTGACCCGGGACGACGTCATCGAGAGCTGGCCGGCCCACTCACCGGATGGGGCGTTCATCGTCTACGTGGCAGATAAGAGCCGGCTAGAATTTAACACGCCGGTCGACCTGAACATCTACAACATCGAGACCGGTGAAATAACCAGCCTGACCACGAACGGGGCCGATATCATCGAGGCTGCGCCGGACTGGTCACCGGATGGCCGCTCGATCATCTTTCAAGGACGAGAAGCAGAGGCGTCCGACTGGGATATATACCGCATTTCGCTATACGGCGGCGGCGAACCGGAAAAAATCATCGACTCGGAGTTCAACGATATCCGCCCGCGTTACTCGCCGAATGGCCGGTACATTCTGTTTTCGTCTGACCGCTCCGGCAACTGGGATGTGTTCATCTACGACATGACACAGGACGACACGTACCAGCTCACGACCAGCCCTGAAGACGATATCGCCAATGACTGGAGCCGCTGATCGCGCACAGCAACACACCAGACACGTGCAAGCCGGGAACATCATCTCAGCATAACCGCAGCACCGGCGTCCGGCCAGACAACTTGTGCTAGAATACAAGGGACAAAGCCAGAAGGGCAGGATAACGACGACGATGTCAACCGAACTGCGTAATACGCCCAAAGAGTTTTTGCGGTTGTTCAAGGAAGGTAAAGACGCCGCCCGCGCAGGTGAAAACGAGCGCGCACATGATCTCTTCCGCAGAGCGATTGAGATCGACCCATACCACAAACAGGTCTGGTTATGGTTGGCGAGCGTCGTTGAGGATGATGACGATCGCCGGGTCTGTTTTGAAAACGTGCTGGAACTCGATCCGGACAACCCCACCGCCCGGCGGCAGCTGAATAAACTTGAACGGCGCGCCCTGGAACGCGCACTTGCCGCGCGTACCCAACGCCGAATGCCCCAGCCCCCGCCACAGATGCCGCTCCACACATCCCCAACACAACGCAAACGGACCCATCGCTTTCGCAGGATCAGCCTGCTACTCCTACTCGTGCTCCTTGCCGTGCTGGTATTGGTGGTCGTGTTGCTCTATTTATGACCGGCGCTAAATGTTCGCAAACCGGTACCCGACTCCCCGCGACGTCAGGATATATTTCGGGTGCTGCGGGTCCTGCTCGATCTTCTGGCGCAGGTAGTGGATGTAAAGCTTCAGGCTATCAATCGCGTCGCTGTATTCCGGTCCCCAGGCTTCTTTGACAAGCTCTGTCCGCGTGATCACACGTCCGGCATTACGTGCCAGTACGCCCAATAAATTGAATTCCTTAGGGGTCAGGTGCACCGCCTCGCCATCTACGCGCACCTCACGACTGATGAAGTTAATGCGAAAGTTGCCGGCATCAAACACAAGTTCTTCGGCGACAGATGGTTTTGGCGCGCGCCGCAAATGCGCCCGGATGCGCGCGACAAGCTCATTATTATCATAGGGCTTGACGATGTAATCATCCGCCCCCATTTCCAGCCCTTTCACCACGTCGCGCACATCATCCTTCGCGGTCAAGAAAATGATCGGTACGTCCGAAAGCTCGCGCAGGCGGCGGCACACTTCCCACCCGTCCATATCCGGCATCATGATGTCGAGCAGGATCAGATCGGGATGCGTACGATATGCCAGACGCAATCCTTCTTCGGCACGATAGGCCTTCACAACCTCATAATTCCGCCGCTCAAGCAGCATACTGATCAATTGCACGGTCAAGTCTTCATCGTCAATTACCAGGATTTTTTCAGTCATGATAATCCCTCAACCGCCCTTCAGCGCTGGCATGCGGTTAACGTACCGTTAGGTTTGAGCGCACTGTACCACGTGGAATTTCCCGACGCAAATCGGTGCCGGTGCAAAGGCCATCCTCGCGACCTCAACTCGGCAAGGACGAGGCGCTATTCTCCTTGCCCATCACCATCCGCAACCGGTACTCAAACTCGCTCAAGATGATCGCCGTTGCGCCCCACACCTTGCACCCATGCACGTCATACCAGGGCACGCGCAGCACCTGGCCGGACCGCTCCCAATCTTCAACCATCTTGCGCGAATCATCGAGCAGCCATACCAGCGGGCACTCCAGAACATCAACGACTTCAGTGCTTTCCGGGCGCCATGCCGGGATTGCGTCGACATGTCCCACCACCGGACGTACTTCAAAATCGCTGGGCGGGATATAGAGACACGCCAACTGCCCCAACACCTCAACATCATCCGGTGCGACCCCCACCTCTTCCCAGGTTTCACGCAGCGCGGTTTGGATAGCTGTTTCGCCGTCTTCACGCGCGCCACCCGGCAGGCTGATCTGCCCGCTATGGACGTCGTCCGGGTTGTGCGCGCGCCGGACCAGCACAAACGCCAGGCCAGCGGCGGCAGGAAACAACAAAATCAGTACGCTTGCCTTGCGCGGTTTGCCCGGACGCTGTGTGCTCCGACTCAACGCGCGCGGTTGAGGTGCCATGCGGCGATGGGCAGTACGCGCGTCAAATGGATGCAGGGCCAACGCCGCACGAACGTGTTGCAGCGTCACTGTTTCCATCACATACTGTACCATGCGCGCCGCTTGCGCAGCGAAATCCCTGCGTCGGTCTCATCGCGCTGTGTCGTCCGCACACGCCCGCGCGGATCGATGTGAATCTGGCCGGCCTGCTGCAACCGGGCAAATTCTTCCGGTGTGATATCGGGGGCCGGTTCGCCCCCAAGCCGCTCCAGGCGCGGTCGCATAGCGTCGTCACTCGCCTGTGACGGCGCAGCGTCTTCGGGCGCCCCTCCATCATCGTGTGGCGGGTTGGCAGACATCTCGTCGTCAGCCGGTGGCAAGTTGTTGTTCGGGTCAGTCATTCTTCAGTTCCCTGTTCACCTTCGTCATCATCTTCCAATACCACGTGCCCCTGGCGCGCCAGATCATCCAGCGAAACGGATGCTTCACCAGCCGTTGCGCGGTGCAGATGCCCGCAGACCAGACATTCCGGGTTACGCGGTACGGTAACCCATTCCGCCGTGTAGGGCAAGACGATCTGGCCCTCGTACACTTCAAGGTAGGTATTCGCCAAAACCACCGTATTAGCGGGCAACGCGCGATAAGCGTCCGTATCCATTAGCAGGTAGTTCAACGCCATATCCGCCTGGGATGCCGCGACACGCACGACGTGCAGCCACAGGCCTGGCTCGGCGGCCAGCGTTCCATCGGGACCGATCATACCGTAATCGAGTTCGTCCTCGCCGCTATTGGCATCAAATAACCCCTCACGCAGGTGTTCAGCCCAGCACGCGTAACACGGCCCTTCTTGCGGGCGGATGATACAGACGTCACCCCCTTCGCCGCGCTCATACACCCCGGCATACACCGCCGTGCGCTGGTGCTCAATGCACGCTTGATTGATCACATACTTAGGGTGCTCGCTGTCCACACCCGCGATGACGATGTCCATCTCTGGCAGTAAATCCAGGTGATCTTCGATGCGCCCGGCTATAGTTTTAACCTCGGCTGCCGGATTGCGCTGGCGGATCAGGTCGGCGACGGCGTCGACCTTCAGACGCGAAATGTCGCGACGATCGGCGACGTGCCGTACCACATTGTGCGCCTCTACCCGGTCATTGTCGATCAGCACAAACCGACCGACTCCACTCATCGCCAGACTTACCGCGACAAAACTGCCGCCCGAACCCAGTCCGATAATCCCTACCGTCTGTGTATGTAGATAAGCCAGCACATCCTCGCCCAGCAAGCGTTCGATCCGGTCCCAACTCATTGAGCACCACCATCCTGCTTATCGTACCACGCGATCACCTGCTCCATGTGCCATACCAGCTCGATCAACGTGCGTTTGGTATCCCATTCCCATTCCGGCAGATCGGTCAGCAAGACCGGTTCTGACGCCTGGTAAAGCTTCTCAAACACATCCTCGTCATCTACAACGGGCACCAGCGGCGCGAGGCGAATGGCGGGCATCGCTACCGGGTAGTCCACCGGTGTCACGATCAGGATCACCTTGCTGCTGCCGCGCTTGTAGACAGAAAAACATATCTCGTAAGGCGGCTGACCGTCGGCATCCCAGCGCACTACATCGACCATGTACCCGGCATCCGCCAGCAGCTTGTATTCCTGGTCAAAACGGCGTGGATGCGCCAGGTGCCAGGCAAGCGGCGGTAGTTCGGGCAGCCGCTCGTCGGCCCAGATCTCTGGTTTGGCCGCCACAAACTGTGGCACATGCTTGCTCATGTACCAGCAATCAACGCGCACGATCCAGCCCGCGTCACGCAAAGTGCGAACGATCGTGTTGGGCTTCTGCTCCGGCATCGCACCGGGGGCCGGACTTGAGCGTGCTTCCTCGCCCTCAGGCACGTCTTCCTGTGCTCCGGATTCCGCGCCTTTCTCCGGCACCGGTCCGGTACCACTCGCGGCAAGCTCTGATTCCGCCACATCCGTCCCATCCCCGCCGTCTGCATCCGCGTCCGCCAACGGTGCGCTGTCACCACGCAGCGGGTAAAGCGTGACGATCGGTGCGACGATGTGCTGGACCGGTGTCTCACGGTCGGTGATCATCAGGCGGGCCGTTTCTGCATCTCCTGCGGAGGGTGCGATCATATCGCCGGGTTGCTTGTGCCAGTCGCCCACATGGGCTAACGGTGCGTCAAACGTCTCCGCCAGGGGATCGCCGGACGGTGTGCAGCCCTGCTCGCGAAACGCCTCCCAGTTGACGTACAACCAGTGCAGCACGTCGCCCTGCCAGTCATCCCCCTGTTCGAACATACCCCACTCACGGACGGCATGGTCACCAGGCCCGATCGTATCGAGCACATAAATATCCGGCTCTGCGCGATCATCACGTGGTACCACCAGACCGATCAGCGCCTCTCCGGTCTCGGTGCCCGGGTACAGCAGCGCACTCTGCACGATCTTGTCGAGCACACGCTGCGCGAAGACGACGCGCGGTCCCTCATGCGCCGCTCCAGGTCGTGGATCGGTCATCGTCACCTTCTCCTTCTTCTACGGCGTCCGCGATCTTTGACGGGACGTGCATGCTCTTCAATGCCGGGCCAGGTACCTGTCGCCCGCCAGGTATAATATGCGTACAGCCATTGGATCGCCCACCCGGCCACCGTCACCGCAGTGGAAGTCGACGGATTCCAGCCATACGTCACACCGTCTTTGGGGTTGAACAGGCACAACTGGCCGTCTTCAAACTGGTGTTTCTCGCTGTAAATCTCAGGGGCCAAAACGTACGCTTCGGCAGGACGATTGGGATAATCGTCCACGTAAACAATCTTGAGCGTATGCTTACGCTGTGGAATCCCCCGCAGATTGATATCAACATCCCCAATCCAGTACAAATTGCCGCGCCGGGGCACTTTCAATTGAAACGTGTCGGCGAAAGTCGCCCGCATCATCTCAACTTCCAGGCGCAGCCGGTTCGAGACTTCCCGGCGCGTCCCCCACCAGGGTGTATTTGCCATTTCTAGACGACCTCCAACACAACATCCCGCGTTTCTGCCATCGCATCACGCTTGACAGCTTCATCCAGCAACTGTGGCAACACCGCCAGATGCCATGCCGTATGCGCGGGTACCCGATCCTGGGCATCTACCCGCCCTGCATCGATCTGATTGCCCTGTACTGCGCCATCCACAAACAGAAAGCGAAACGTCGCCACAACCGTCACGCCGGATTTTACCTGCAGCGTCCAGCGTTGTCCCGCCAAGATGCGCGGTCGCTCGGTCACCAGCCGGTACGGCGGCATCACCACTTGGGGCCGGTTGTGCAATGCAAACATAA
Source organism: uncultured Anaerolineaceae bacterium (assembly GCA_964425755.1). Lineage (GTDB taxonomy): Bacteria > Chloroflexota > Anaerolineae > Aggregatilineales > Aggregatilineaceae > CAYRNY01. The sequence continues at coordinate 18,346 of CAYRNY010000027.1, read as the reverse complement.
CCGCTTCGTCAAACTGCGTGACATCCCTTGCGTCACGCAACAAAAATGTGAACGGATAATCCCGGCCCGCGCCGGTCCGCGCAACGATAAACGGTCTGAGCGCGCGCACTCCGGCCAGCGGTACGGTGCGAAAATAGGCGCTCGGCTTCACCTCCCCCAGGCGGTAGACCAGCATTCCCGCAGCGAACAGTTCCAGTCCAGGGTCGATATCATGTTCCGGCACCTGCAATGCGTGCTCGTCGCCCAGACTCCAGGGCACAGCCGCGCGCCGCTGCAACGCCACGTCAAGCAGCCCGCCAAACAGCAACGATCCCCAGAAATGCACGGCCAGCGCGACTAAGAACACGAACAACGCGACCACCGCATACGCCACTGCACGCCATGCATGCCCCCTCAGCACCAACGCGGCCAGGAACAATCCCAGCGTGCACGCGGCGATTACAAACGCGACCGTCCACCAGTTGAAACGCCGCGTTCGCGCAGGATTAGATCGCCACTGCTTCAAGACCATCTGCGTTTTCTCCGCCGGCAGATCGGACCGGGCCGTTTTCGCTGCGCCAGGCATACCGCGTGTATGTACTCAATCATCTTGTCCGGAAAGCAATTGCGCCAGGCTTATCGCCTGACTGGATTGCTCATTGAGCGCCTGCTGTAGTTCGGGTGAAATCTCGCCGTCCGCCTCAATATAGTGCCGCAATTGGTCACCCGCCACCTGCCAGCCAAAGCGGTGCACGGCCAACAGCGTATCGCCCACCCGGACGTGTAGCGTCCAATAACCTGTGACGGCACTCTGATCACGCAGGGGGAGCCACGTGCCCGGCAGCAACGTATTTGACCCGGCATCTAGGTCATAACGTGTCTCGTCCACATAGCGCAACCGGTCGTCATTGTCTCGAATCTCCATGCGGATTGTGCCACGCGCCGCGTGCGGCACCGATACCCCGACGAATGGCCGGATGTACTGCGTATCGGTCCACACGTCGTTATAACGCACGAGTCTCGGTTCATCAAGCTCACGATAGGCCAGCAAACCGACGTCGACCACGCGGACGTATGCGGCGCCACCTTCGTACCCCGCGCGCCGCATCGCCTGTTGCGCCGCGAGGTTCCCACGCGCCGCCAATCGCTGACGCGTCCGGCTGTCGGCACGCATTCCGGCAGACCTGCGTCCCCGTTCGCGTACGTGCTTGTCTGGCCTCTGCGGACTCTCAGCGATCGAGAAAAGGCCAAAGACAAACAACAAGAACAGGAGGACCAAGACAACAAATACGATACTCCCCATCATAACCGGTTCCGTACCCTGCCAAACCTCTACTGGCGGCGCTGCTGGCTTTGCTGACGCAGCAACTCTTCCAGGCTCAATGGCAGTGACTCGTCCTCTTCCTGGCTGCGCCAAACGCGCTCGCGCAGAACCTCCCCATCCGACGATATCTGCCTGCGCCGTGCAGCCAACGAAGGCGCCAAATTAAAATGATGCACTCCCAACAAACCACCGTCAACCATGACCTGTGCCGTCCAACCGCCCGGCGTCAGTTCCGGTGTTTTCTTTCTGATCGGCAAGCGGTAATCTGGCAACAGCACGTTTTCACCTGCCTGGAGCCATTTCTCCTCTTCGTACACATACTGCAAACGTCCCGATTCATCGCGGAGTTCAAACCGCACATGTCCCAAACGGCCCGCTAACCCGTCAGGCACAGAGATTATCGCAAAGGGCCGCATGCCATCATCATCCAACGATACAAATCGTCCGCGCCGTAACGAGACACCATCCGGGCGCGGCTCATCGACGATCAGCCCCACGTCCAGCAACTGAATCAACGCATCATATGCGGGCATGGTCCGTGCACGTGCCATCGCTTCCTGTGCGACTTCCGTTGCCTGCTGCTCGCGCAAACCGGTAGCAGGCAGGCTGGCAACCAAACCGCGCCAATTCACGTTAAGCGCTACAACAGCGACCAGAGCAAGATACGCAGCCAACAGTCCCGCGCCGACCATGGTCGAAACACCGCCAGCCAGCAAGGTCAATGCCAGCGCCAAACCGACAATTACCAGCCAGACCGCCGTACCGCGATTACTCTGTCGAAACATAGCGCCCCCTTTGTGCCAGCACGATCATGCCACGCCTGGAACAACGTCCAGGCATATCCCCCGGGGAATCAACGTTGCAGCCATTTCCACATCCCATCTTAAATAACTACGCACAAAAACACGAGTCGTTTCGCTGCTTGACGAAACCACACCAACGCAGCCCCTCACGGAGCGTCGCCGTTCAGTCTGGACACAACCCGCTAACTCTGGTAAAATGCTGCCCTGTCGAAGTCGGTTGAGTGAAATTATCCTGGAGACTTACTGTTGGCTAACCACAAGTCTGCTATCAAGCGCATTCGCAGTAACGAGCGCAAACGCCTGCGCAATCGCATGTGGCGTTCGAGCGCCCGGACCAAAGTCAAAAAAGCGCGTGCGACGATCGAAACGGGTGCTGTTGAAGAAGCGCGCCAGGCCACCATTGAGGCCATTCGCACGCTTGACAAGGCAGCGAGCAAAGGCGTGCTGCATCCGAACAACGTGGCACGACGCAAAAGCCGCCTGATGAAACGCCTGGCGGAACTCGAACAACAGCAGTAACCGCGCTCGCTTTAGCGTTGCATAACGTTGAACAAGGCACCTTGCATTGCTAGATGTAGGGGTGCCTTTTGCTATTCGCGATCCTCGAAAAACGACCGCAGCGCCAGAAACACCGTGCAGCTGGCAGTGTCGCAGTCAGGAATCAAAAACCGCGCTCGATCATATAGCGTGCGGTCGCGCTCAACTCACGTCCACCAATGTGTCGTGTGACGGCTAGTCCTCTTTTTCGGATGCCGTTTCCTCAGTGGGCGCGTCGCCGTTCGCTCTCTCGGGCGGCCTGACGTTCGTCGTATCGACGGTTTCCGATGGCGCACCACCGCGTTGAGCTTCCGCGACACCGACCTTGCCAGCCGCCGTCGCCTGCTCTCCGCGTTTGCCAGCAGAATTCGGGACGTTACCATTATGTGACGGCGCCGCCGGTGACTTGGGCGGCTCGGAACGGCCTTGCTGCCCTGATGCTTCCGTGCGTGTCTGCGTTTCCACGCTGGGTTCTTTTTTGGACGATTGTTTTCCCGTATCGCCCGCGCTGGCTTTCTCGTCCGGCAAGGCGAACCGATACCCTACCCCACGCACGGTCAAAATGTAACGGGGTTTGCGCGGAGTCGGCTCCACGACCTGTCGCAGCCAGCGAATATGCACGTCGAGCGTGCGCGTGTCGCCCATGTAGTCCGTTTTCCAGATCGTCTGCATGATGTGTTTGCGTTCCAGCGTGGTAGCGGGATGCCTCAAAAACAGTTTCAGCAGTTCGACCAGTTTGGGCGTGAGTTTCTTTTCACTCCAGGGGGTCGTCAGTGTATGTTGCTCGACATTCAGACTGAACGGGCCAACCTCGATCGTCTCGGCTTCCAGGGCAGGCACAAACCGCTCCACGCGATTGATCAACTTCCGCGATGTGAACGGCGGCGTCAGAAGTACATCGGCGACAACCTTATCATCTGTCACTGCCTCAGGCCGGATATGGATAATCGGCAGCTCACCAACCTGGGCACGCAGTCGCGCTGAAATGCGATCCCCGGACGTGCGCATCGAAGCCGCATTGAGAACGATCACATCAGGCAGCGATTCTCTGGCAAGCGCCAATCCCTGCTTGCCCGAACGCGCTATCTGTACCTCGTACTTGCGCTGTAAAGATGCGGCGAACGACACGCCGTTGTTTCGCGCGCTCTCAATCAGCAGGACTTTTGTTGTCCTCATGCGACCCCCTGAACGGCAAGTATGGAACAGAAAATGATGCTGGTCCAGCTTCCCGCAGACTAACGGCAACCATAGTCTAGCGGCAGATTACCCAGCCTGACAACTTAACGCCAGCCGCAACTTTCACCTGCTTGCCCTATCGTTTTCCGGCTGCCAGCAAATGCTCACACAGACGGGCAAAATCACACATACAAGGGTTGCGCGCGTGCTCAATCCCTATATGTGGGCGTAAGCCGCGAATTAATCTTTCTTCATTTTCGCGTCATCACCCCGGTACCCTCTTAAGACTCGGCATATGCACTTATCCCACATATCCCGCGCGGATGGGAGAAATAAACGCGGGTAATCCTGCGCGTGCCCGACCAGGACTGTGCATGAAATTGCGGCAGACAACCCGGCAATCGCGTATTGTACGGGGTAGTGTCATGTACTATCATCATACCAAAAACTTTTGGTTTTTAAAGTGCGTTGCCCATCAAGGCTCGCAGATGACAAGGAAAACACATGACTCATTACGCCGACCTCATCCGGTCACTCGCTGACCAGGACGCCCTGCGCACGCTTCGTGACCAGATCGATGCCACACTCATTATCGAAGACGCGATCGCACTGCAACAGATTCCTGCGCCGACATTTGACGAGAAAGCGCGCGCGCGGGTTGTCGAGGAGATCTTCAAGGGCTACGGGCTGCGCAATGTGCGCATGGACGAGGTCTATAACGTCTATGGACGGCGGCCGGGTCATGATCCACAGCGCCCGGCATTATTGGTATCAGCACACACCGACACAGTCTTTCCTGCGGACACCGACCTGACCATACGCGAAAAAGGGGACCGCATCTACGGACCGGGCTTAGGGGACAACAGCCTGGGCGTTGCAGGCTTGATCGCGCTGCTGCGGTTGCTCCAGCTCGGGGACGTGACGCCCACATCCGATATCTGGTTCGTCGCCAACAGTCGCGAAGAGGGCCTGGGTGACCTGGGCGGAATACGGGCCGTGTGGGACGTGCTCGGCCCGCGTCTTGGCGCTGCGATCGTGTTAGAGGGCATGGCTTTGGGCCGCATCTACCACGCGGGGATCGCGGTGCGAAGGCTGCACATTACCTGTCACGCACCGGGTGGGCATAGCTGGCTGCATTTCGGGCATCCCAGCGCGGTACATGGCCTGATCGATCTCGGTGCGCGCATTATACGCCACCAACCACCGCAGCATCCCCGCACAACTTACAACATCGGGTTGATCAGCGGCGGACATTCGGTCAACAGCCTGGCCACCGAAGCGGAGCTGTACCTCGATCTGCGTTCCGAAGCGCCCGAAAGCCTGGCTGATCTTGAACAGCGCGTGCGAAGCGACGTCGCCGCCGTGCAGCAAAGCAATATGACATTCGAAGTCACGGTGGTAGGCGATCGCCCTGCGGGGCGCATTAACCGCGAACACGGGCTGGCACAACTGGCAGCGGCGGCGCTCGAAATCATCGACTACCAGCCGGCCTTTGAAAGCGGCAGCACCGATGCAAACGTATTGCTGGCGCACGCACTGCCCACGGTGACGGTAGGCCTCACGCACGGCGGGCAAGCGCACCGTCTCGATGAATATATCGAAACAGCGCCGATCGCCGATGGCCTCTGGCACATTCTCCTGTTAACACTCGCTGCTGCCGAAAGCTTGCATACCTGGACGAATAACTAAGCCGCCCGTGCCAGGAAAACAGGCGAACCGAAGCGTTTTCGTTTGGTTTTCAGCATTGCGGTGCGTACAATAGGAGACGTTATTGCTGACTGCACGTGTAGCCGGGAGTATAGCATGTCCGCACAACCGCCTAAGCGTCGCACCGAAAGCCTGTTTGACAACCGCTACCGTTATGATCACATTTATCCACGCGGTCGGTCAGGCGAAACGTTGCGGGCCTATGATACCCATAACGACGATCATCCCGTCGTGATCAAACGCCCTGCCCCGCAGGACGCGCCGCCGATGCGCGCCGGGCAGGAAGTGAGCATCCGCACGGAAAAACAGGCGCTCGAACGCTTGAGCGGGCACCCCGTGTTGACAGAATTACGCGGTAGCGGCTCGTTCCGGGTCGGGGGGCAGATGCACGCCTACATCGTGATGGATCGCGCACGCGGACAGATCGTCGAGGACATGGTGCTCGAATATGCCGCGCGGGATGACTATCTGCCCGAACTCGAAACACTGGTCATCATCGACAGACTGCTCGACCTGCTGGCGCACGCCCACGATCAGCAGGTGATCTACAACGACGTGGACGCCAAACATCTCTTCTGGGACCGCGCCACTTACCAACTCCAAGTGATTGACTGGGGAAACGCCGTATTTCTCGATGATCCGGGCGCGCTTGCTTCGGTTAATCGGAGGACGGATGTCTACCAGTGCGGCGAGTTGCTGTACTTCATCCTGACCGGCGCCAACCGGCTGTCGGTTGAGATGGAAGACGATGGAAACACGTTCTTTGTGAACTTCGGCCCCAATGCGGAACACATCCCGCCACGCTTGCAAAATATCGTCACCCGGGCTGTACATCCCGATCCCAAGCAACAATTCGGCAGCATCCTTGAACTGCGCCATGCCCTGCGCGAGCATCGCGAACCGCTGGAACGCCAGCGTGACGAGATTGTAGCCCATGTGCGGAAACGCGTTCGCTCCACCGCCAGCCAGGATGAACTGGAGGAGTTGCACGCCACGCTACAGACCGCGCTCGACATGGACCCCGGCTATCCTGAGGCCAGGCGCATCAAGCGCGAGATCGAGCAGTTCCTGCGCCAGATCGCGTTTCAAGCCGACCTGGACGCGATCCGCATTTATATCGAGAGTGCCAACTGGCCCCGTGCGTTGTCGCTATTGCACGATCTGCAGCCGGATTCCGGAAGCGCAAACGAGGCTTTGATCCAGTTTCTGGTCACTGCGGTGACGACACTCAACAACATGAACATCTCGCCGCCGCCTGCTGGATTCGTGGACGCTTTGACGCCTTTGTTTCGTGGCGACACGTCACAAGCCGCGCACATCCTGCTCACCACTACCGAAAACCGGTCACGCGCGCGGCAGGCACAATGGCTGGTTGCCGAACAGCTTGCCGTACACATGCCTGATATCACATTGCTGCGCCCGCACCTGGTCCGGTTGCGACATGATCTGCACGAGACACCGGCTCCCGAACCTGTGCGCGAGTTAGTGGACCGCATTGAGAACGCGCTTGATCGTCCCCCGATATCTGGCATCACGGGGCGGCAGGTGATCTATGAACGCGTGATCGAATTGCTCAACGAACTTGAGGAACTGCTTGAAGAACCGAGCGAGCAACACGACTCTGAACAGGGTGCAGGGCTGCTTGCGAGCGCCGTTCGGGCACGTCACGCGGCGCAAGAGATTGTCACGCGGCTGAAATCGGTCGGTGAAAATGTCTATCACGATCCCTCACGGGCCGGCGAAATGCTGTACAAAGCGACGCAAATCGACCCGACCGCGTCCCACTTCGACGCATTGCACGATTATTTTGATGAAGTTCACCAGGCGATCGCCGCGTTGTCGCAATTCCGCCCGCGCACCAACGGCGAGAATCTCGCGGAATGGTTCGCGGACGTGCAGGAGTTCATCAAGCCGTATCTCGATGACCTCAGCGATCCCGCGTTACACGAGGCCGCTTCGGCCCTTCACAGCGCCGCGACAGGCTGGCACACCGTCGTGAGCTACCTGGCATTGGGCCGCCGCCAGCCAACGATCGACGTGCTGCGCCAGACGGCGGATACGATCCGCCCGGTCAACCAGCACATCGCGGCATGGCTGGGCACCCTGGCAAACCGGCTGCCTGACGCCTCGCATGCCGAACGGCTCAGCCCAAACGAAACACTTGCCAACAAATTGATCGAAGGGTGGAAAGCCTGGGATCGCGGCGATGGACTTCATGCCGCACGGTTAGGTAATGAGGCGCACGCACTCGCCAACACCGAAGGCGAGCGTCTTGCAGCGAACCGGTTGCGACGGATGGGGGATCTGCTCGATAGCTGGGCGTCGGCGGGCGGGTATGCCAATGCCGAAGCGACCGACCAGACGGAGCATGAAACGCTGTCCGTGCTGCTGGCGGAAGAAGAGCACGAGCGCCGGACCTTTGCCGAACAGATGCCCAACACCAACCTCTATCTGCGCGCGATGAGCCGGGGCATTGTCGCTTACATGCACCAGAGCAGCAGCGCAGGGTGGCGCGCGCTGTACATGCACTATGTACTGCGTGGCATGCTGGCGCTGTTCGATGACCAGCTTGACGAGGCAGAATTCTGGCGTGAAGTCGCCAGCAAGAGCTTTGATAGCGCCCGTACACACCGCGCATTTCAAATCCTGGATCGCGCCCTGACCAGCCGTCTGCTGGTTCAAAAAGCCCAGCGCGCGCTGAATGCCGTAGCACGTCCCGGCGACCTGGAAGCTGTGCGGCAAACCATCAACGCTCCGCTGGCCGGCGAGATTCTGATCGGTGTGGAACAAGCCGTGCACCTGGTTAACAACGCGTTGCGTAGTTGGTCGGACGGCGATTTTTACGACGCGCGGCAGGCACTTGACGATGCGCTGCTGCATATTGACGAGGCCCTGACACACACCGATCTGGCGATCGAACCGTTCGCCAACTGGGTCGCGGGGCTGCGCGATGACGCCGCCCAATTGCAGCAACTGCGCCTGGGCATCGAGCAGGGGGCAGTCGCCACCACCGAAGAACCCGATCCCGCCATTCTTGAGGCACACGAACAGATCGTCGAGTTGACGCAGCGGCGGCTTGGCGGGGACTACGCACACCAGGTCCGGCAGTGGCTCGACATGTACGCGGCTGTGCTCGATACGTACACCACCCAGCGTTTGACGCGTGCAGAAAAACTCACCGCGTTCAAACGTCACTTTGCGTCGCTGTTCATCACGCGCCACCCGGCCTATCCTTTGTTCCGACACTGGGAATCGCTGATCGAGCAACTCCCACCGGACGAGACGGAAACAGAAACGATCACGTTAGATGACGTCCAGGAGATACCCGAACCCGCAGGCGTCGCATATCTTGAGGACGACCGGGTCGCCGAACCCGCCCTGCAAGAGAAGAGCGATACCACGCGCGATCTCCCCTGGAACTGGATCATCGTGCTGGCGGTGATCGGCTTGATCGCGATCGTTGGGTATGCTGTGATCCGGAACTTAAGCGGGGATGAAGCTGTCCCCACGCCGACGACAGCAGCAACCGGCGATGTCGCCGCAGCTATCGCCATGACAGAAACCGGCAGCCCGGCAACTGATGCGTCCCCGGCACTTGACGCGGCGCAAGACAGCCCCACGCCAAGCAGCATCCCGGCGACAGAAACCGCCACAATGCCACCGGAGCCGACCGCCACACCGTTTACAATCCCGACGAGTCCAACGCCCCAGGCAACCGCAACACCGCAGCCGAGCGCCACTGCAACGCCGAGCATCACACCGACTCTGTTTGCCACCAGCACGCTTTTGCCCACCCGCACACCACAAGCGATAGCGGCGGAATCCGTTGGCACGCGTAGCGGGACGGACGTGCTCGATGTGCTCGCCAGCATCCCCGCTGATCAACGCCCTGGCCCACCGGATGCATTTGTGCCCGGCGCTGGTGACGCGTGGCTGCTTTCAACAACGAATGCGGGATCGGGTGAACTCCGAATCGAGTTATCGCCGGAACTGCTGAGCCAGTTATTCCAGCCAGGGGCAGCGAGCACCCTACGCCGTGCAGACGCCACGCTCGAGTTGCTGAGTGCGGACCAGGCTGCCCTGGATAACGGTGACGTCGCGTTTGGGCTGGGCGCAGCAAACACCGCCGGCGAACAGACGATCGGGCAAGCCCAGATCACCGGGGCCGGGTTCGTGAGCCTGGGCCTGAACCAGAACGGGCGCTTTCGCTCGTCGGCAGATTTTCCGCAGCAAAACCCTCAACTTGACTTATCGATCCGGCGCACCAATCCCAACACGCTGAGTTTCTACGTCGATGAACGGTGGCTGGGCGATTCGGTATTTCTCTTCCCGCAGGGCGACCCCTTGACCTTAATCCTAAGCGTCACCGGGCGCGATGTCGTGGTCGAAGTCAGTGCATTTGAGATTAACTATAGTCCGCGGGACGAGATACCATAGATGATAAACGTGGAAGGAACTGGAATGCGCAACTTGGAACGAGCGCTGGAAGCACGTTACCGGATTGGGAATTACATTGACACGTTTGCACTGGGACATTATGCGCGCGTGCTCGAAGCGGTTGACAAACGCAGCGACCGGCTTGTCGCTTTAAAGGTAATGCGTCCTGAACATATATCCGATGATGGCACACCGCGTTGGGAAGCCCGTGCATTCGTAAATGAGGCTGATTTATTGGTACGCCTGGAGGGAAGCAAGGCGACGATTGACCTGTACGACTGCGGCTTCATGTCCGATACCAACGAACGCCCCGACAGCGGACAACTGCTTTCGCTGGGCACCGATATCGCCGCCTTTCGCGAGCAGTTATACGCCTATACCGCGCAGGGATGGCGGCCCTATCTGGCCCTGGAACTGCTGCCGCGCCATCACAACCTCTTCTACCTGATGAAACCAAGCAGCGCGAACGGACGCCGTCGCCTGCCGACCGAAGAAGGGATCGATCTCGCGCTGCAGTTCGCCGCATTCCTGCGCAAGGCGCACGACCAACGTATCGTGTACCTGGATCACAAACTCGAACACGTCTACTGGGACGGCAGCACGCTGCGTGTGATCGATTACAATAGCTCACAGCATCTCGAAAGCGGGACGCACACGTTTGATCAATACCTTGCTCAGGATGTGCACAATCTCTGTGTAGGCATCTTGTATCCCGTGTTCACGGGGTTGTCACCGCAGAAGGGCACGCTGCGCCCCCAACCGGCATCAAAAGCTGAGGTCGAGCGCCGCTATTCTGACGTGAAGCACCTCGACTTCGGCGTCGAGCCGACACTCAGCCCCCAGCTACAGGACCTGTTGCAGCGGGGTGCACGGCAAGAGTTGTCGACGATCCGCGAGTTTACCGACGGGTTAGAGCGCGTTGCCGGGCGACACGGTTGGGACCTTCCCGGCTCGCCTACGATTCCCGCGTTGCGCAAAGCACGCGAGCAAGTCCGCGTGGGATTACAAGAATTACGCCAGGGCCAGGATGCGCTGCGTTCAGCACGCGACCGGCTGGTTGAAGCAATGATCTTGGACGACATTAACGAAGATATGGAAGCCGAATTACGCCGGTTGTTGGCCCAGATCAACGACGCACTGAATCATCGTGTGATCCCCTAACACAGTAGCGAGGAAACTGCCTGATGGCTGATCTGCAAGAGCAACTCGCGCAATTGCGCCAACGGATCGAAGCGCTGCCCGCCAGTGCAACCGCCAGTGAGATCGCGCAGCTTGAAACCGAAGCTCGTACGCTGCTGGCCCAAAGCAAAAACACGCCGTTTGAAGCCGAGGCACGTGAGCTATTCGCCGAATTGGCCCAACACAGCGCCCCGCCTTCACCGGAAGCGGCGGCAGTGCGTGGCCTGCTGCGCCGCGCGCGTATCCGCATTGAGATCGCGGGCGACGAAGACGACATCGATGAAGCGGTCGATATCCTCGCCGAGGCGTTGGACCAGGACCCGGACAACGAGGAAACGCTAGAGCTGCTGCATCAGGCAGCCGAACGCAGCCCACACCTGGAACTCAAGGTGCGCGGGCTGCTGGAACGCTACGGCCTCGAGTTGAGTGATACACTTCCGGCAGAGTCCACGCCCGGTGAACGGCGTGAGACGACCACTGTGCCGGAGACCGAGCGCACCTTGCCGCCAGAGGATGGTAGTCCCATCCCGCCGGCGGGAAGCGGCTCGTTCAGCGATCTGCTTTCTGATATCGCGCAAGCATACTATTCCGGTGACTACCAGCGTACCGTCGACCTGGCAAACCAGCTTCTGGGCCAGGAGCCGGATAACATCCAAGCGCAAGACTACCGGCAGAAAGCCGAAGATAACTTGCTGCGCGGTGTCGTGCCGGACCACCGGATCCCCTTCGATGCCCGCATCGCCTATAACCGCGCGAACTCGTTGGTCCGCGCCGGGAACTACGACGAAGCCGAACGCCTGTACCGTGAAGCGCGCGATCTCGCCGCACGCGCCGGCATCACAACCTGGAAAGACGTCGAACAGGCCCTGCTTGACATCCAAGACCTGGCACTGGCACGCGAACTGCTCGCCGAAGGGGATCGCCTGCTGGCAGCAGATGACTGGGACGGGGCAATTCAGAAGTACGAAGGCGCGATGCGCGTCGTACCAAACGATCCACTGGCCCAGGAACGGATCGACCTCGTGCGCAATGTGCGCCAGCAATTTGACCAGGCCACGGTCCAGTTGAATATGACGAGCGGGTCGTTGCACGAGCGCGCGCGCGAACTGCAACAACTACACAACACGCTGGCAGGGCTGCGCCAACTGCTGCCCAGCAGCGAACGTTTGCGGCAACTGAGCCGCGAGATCGAAGAGCGCATCGGCAACATCACCGCGCAGTTGTTCAGTCAGGCGCAAGGCGCACTGACCCGCATGGACTCGGCCACTGTGCTTGAAGAACGGTTACGGTTGACGTCCGAAGCCGTGCGCGCACTGGAAGCAGCCGCCGAGATCGATCCGGGCAACGAGGAGATCAACGCGCTGCTTCAGCGGGCCCGCCAGAGCGAGGCGGACATGGCCGAAGCACGTCACATCATAGAACGCGCGACGGCCCTGATCGCGCAAAACTACGAAAACGAACTCAGCCAGGCGCGCGCGATGCTCGCAGGCTTGCGCATGTACGCCCAGGACCCGCGTTACCGCATGACGGTAGCCGACCTGCTGGCGCGGCATCTCGAACGCGCCGAGACCGCGATCGACAGCAACGATCCGCAGACCGCGCAGCGCTGGCTGGACATCGCCAAAGAGGAACCCTTCCGCATCCTGGGTCGCCGCACCGATATCTTGCGCCTGGAGGAAGAGGTGCGCCAGATGCGGCGGCGGCGGTACGCTGCGTGGGGAGTCACGCTGTTCGTCTTGTTGATCGTCCTGGGAGCTGTTGCACTGGCGACTCAAGATACCTGGGAGCCGATCGTCAATCCCCCCACCGACACCCCGACGATCACGCCGTCGATCACGCCCACGCCGACCGACACGGCAACACCAACGCTGACACCGACTCCCACCGATACACCTACCGTCACATATACGCCGAGCATCACGCCCACGCCGACCGACACGCCGACACCGACCGACACATCGACGCCGACCCTGACTCCCACCGCGACCACGACGCCCACGCCGACCAACACGCCGAGCGTCACGCCGACGCCGACTAACACGCCGACGCCGACCGACACACCAACACCAACCTATACGCCGAGCATCACGCCCACGCCAGCCGCGCTCTGCTTCGTTTACACCGATCGTGAAGCGGTCAATGTGCGCTCACAACCCAGCCCGGTCGCGCGTCGCATCATCACGGTGAACCTGGGCCAGCCGATGGACGTGATGGATCAAAGGCTGGGAGATGACAATCAACGTTGGTACCGCGTGACGTTCACAGTCGAAGATTCGGAGATCACAGGTTGGGTGCGGGCCGACCTGGTTCAGCCGCAACCAGGATCTGAGTGCCCACCACTGCGCTAGGCACGACAGGACGGATCAAAAAACCGGTCACAAAACAGTGACCGGTTTCTGTGGGTCGTACAAGACTTGAACTTGTGACCTCGTCGATGTCAACGACGCGCTCTAGCCAACTGAGCTAACGACCCAAGACGCTGATCATTATAGTTAACCCTGTCGGATTTGACAAGGGTAGGAATCAGGAATTCTTCCTGCGTGATTCGCGCCCGATCCGCGCGCGTTGTGGCCCACCGTGCTATAATCCGGCCCTGTTCTATCAAGGCCAATCAGGTTTACGCGTATGCTTGAAACGATAGATACCGCTTTACCTTACATCACAGCGATCATCTTCGGTCTGGCATTACTGCTGTTGATCGTGGCCGTACGCCTGTTTCGCCGCAGCCGCACGGATACCTACTGGCGGCGGCGGCGCGACGCAGGGCAGCGCGGTCTGCACGTGTCCGTGCTGGCATTCATCTTCTTCATGGCCGGGGGCGTAATGTGCCTGGTAACCCTGCTGGTCACGATGATCCATGACGATAACGAAATCCCCGCCACGCCGGATCTCGCCGCGCAACAAACCCAGAACGCGCCCGCGGCAAGCCCCACCGCCACATTGACGCTGGCACCAGAGACGCCCGACCAGTCCGGCCAGACCCCCCTTCCTGAACCGACCCACACCCAGGTTACGCCGGAACCGACGGCGACACCTCGCGCCACTGACACGCCAATCATACTGGTCATCACGACCACTCCAATGCACACGCCGACACAGACGCCGTTCCCGACGTTCACACCGCGCGCGATAACTTCAATTCCGGGCGGCATCACGCCGCAGCCAGAGGCCAGCCTGACGATCACCGCGCTTGATGACCGCATCTCGGACACGCTCGAACCGGTCAACCCGCGCACGACGTTCATCGCTGGCACGCATCGGATATATTTCTTTGTCGAATATGCAGCCATGTCCGATGGCGTGGCATGGACGCGCAAGCTATACAAAAACGGCGAGCAGATCGACAGCGTTAGCTACGATTGGCGACAAGGGCGCACCGGCACCACGTACTTTTTCTTCGGCAGTGCTGACGGGTTTGAGCCAGGCAATTATGAGATACGCCTGTTCATCGGTGCATCTGACCAGCCGGTCAGCACCCGGAACTTTATGGTCCTTCCCGCGCCATAACCGCGCCTGCCCGCTCAGACATTATGTCCCACCACCGGTTAACATCCGCGCACCGCGCTGCAGGTTGGATCGTGCTATTTGCGACGGCGGGATTGCTGCTACGCCTGGGGCTGCTGATCCACGCAAACTGGCGCTATGATTACGACGAGGGGATGGTCGGACTGCAGGCGCTGCAAATTCTGGACGGCGCGCGCCCGGTCTTTCATCCCGGCCAACCGTATCTCGCCGCCCTGGAATCCTACCTGATCGCGCTCTTGTTCTGGTGCTGCGGCGCGAACGGGACGACGCTCAAGCTCTTGCCCTGGCTCTTGTCGGGAGCATATATCGGCACGACCGGCTGGCTGGGCTGGCGCGCGTTTGACCGCAAGACCGGCGTGCTCAGCGCGATGCTCGCTGCTTTTGCGCCGGCATATCTGCTCATCGTCGGCACCAAGTCCTGGGGCGCGACCGCAGAAACGCTTGTGCTCGGCAACAGCGCGCTGATCGCTGCAAGCTACGTACTGGACCCTACAGCGCCCCGCGCCACGCGCGACCGTGCCGCTTTGTCGCTGGCGTTGATCGGTGGGATCGCGTTTTGGGTATCCTGGCTGATCGGGTTTTTCGGCATTCCCATTCTGATCGTCATCGCCTTACACGACCAGGATGTCGTGCGGCGCAACCTGGGATGGCTGTTGCTGGCATTCCTGGCCGGCAGCGCGCCGCTCTGGGTCTACAACATCCAACACGATTGGGCTACCTTCCGTTACCTTTTCAGTAACCAGGGCGACACCTGGGCCAATGCCGGGGCTGTGGCGGCACATCTCAACAACGATCTCGCGCCGCGCATGGTCAGCGGCGATCCGTCGTGGCGTGTGCTAAGCTGGCCCGCGATCTGGTGGCTGCAGATCGTGTACGAAGGCGGCCTGGTCGGGCTGTTGATCTGGGCATGGCGCGGACCCTGGCACGGCACACGCGGCCCGGCACGCACGTTGCTTGCGCTATTTGTCATCGCGCTGCCTGTGATCTACATCACGAGCGGGTACGGAAACCACGCGTTGAACGAATTCGGGTTTGACGCTACGGGGCGCTACGTGCTGATGATCCATTCGGTCCTGCCGGTTGGTGTGGCGGCGCTGTTCGTAGCACTGGCGCGCTGGCGACGATGGCTGAGATTGCCGGCTGCCGCCATCCTCAGCAGCGTGATCGCGCTGAACTTGCTTGGCACGCTGCGCACTGAGCCAAAACCGGCCTTCACGTCGCCCTACTACACGCGCCAACCGGCAACGCTTGCCCCATTGATCGCGTTCCTGGATGCACACGATATCCGGCACGTCTGGACTGACGTCGGCATCGCGCACGTACTGATGTTTGAGACACGGGAACGGATTCTCGCCGCGGACTGGTATGATATTTACGGCGCGAAGGGGATTTTGCGGTTTCCAGATGTCCTCAAGCGCATCGAAAACGCGGATCGTGTTGCATTTGTCGAGGTGATCCTGCCAGGACAGACCGATACACGCTTTGAGCAGTCATTTCACAATGCTGGCGTGCCCCACAGCGTATACCGCGTCGCGCCGGATTTGCTGGTGATCATACCCCGTGCGCCGATCGATCCGGCAGTCTTGGGGGACGGTTTAGGTTACCAGTTTTGACGGAATGGGCTACGGAGGCGGCGCGACCAACGGAACCTCGCTCACATCTTCTTCCGGCGTGACCAGGTCCGCGAAGACCCACGCCGAACCGCCGCGAAATGCGATCGCCCACCAACTGCCATCCGCGTTGCGCCCGACAATCTCAACCAAGTCACCGGCGGACAACGTGCCCACCGACGGATACTGTGTCCCTGGCCCCTGCCGGACATTCAGTTCCGCCACCTGCACACGCGCGAGCGGGCCTGAGAGAATTCCGATGTCAAATTGCGGCGTGCTGGTCGCTGCTGTGGCCGCAGGCGTGAAGGTCGCCGCCTCATCCGGCAGCGCAGGTCGCGCCACAGCCCCCGGAGCAATGCCGGCGTCAGGGGCTGCAACAACTTCAATCACGATGTCGCGGAAACCAAGTGACAGCCCTTCCGCGTGGAACGCTTCCACGGTCAGCACGTGCTTGCGTTGTTCCTGGGCGGTCCACTGCGCGCGCGCCGACACCGTCTGTTGCGATAACTGGACCAGTTCCGGGCTGTCGGGCAAGGGGACATCGTCAACACGAAACTCCATCCGCGCGACCCGGCCTTGCAGATCCTGGGCCAGCGCGTGAAGCTCAACAGTCGCGCCCTCCGCAAACGTGCTGTTATTGACCGGCGCAAGCAACAAGACCAGTGGCGCGGATTCACTCGTCCGCGTACTGACGCCTGTCTCGCTACTCAACGTGCAAGCCAGTGATGATAATACCAGCAGTAACCCGCCTAACCACACGCGCAGCGGCGCATGACGCCCGCTCATGGGCACTTCCTCCGGCTGGCTGCCACTTGTGCAGCATCGATTCCCGGTTGGGAGCTTAGCGAATAATCCAGCCCCACGCAATCTATGCGCGTACCGACCTTCCGCGTTCGATGGCGCGTTCGACTCACCAGAACACAGCATCCGCAAAGTGTGAACCGCGCATTGATTCGGGGGCCACCAACATCACTTGTGCTTACGCTAAGAGTTGACTCGGTGTGCCGTGAATAGTAGTGCGGCGCGAGTCTTGATTTCATGTAAAGAATCTTCAACCCAATCCTAACACACAGGCGGGATGAATTACGCTACAATACGACTCAAACAGTCCGTACAGTTGTCGCAGGAGCGCTGTGTGTCCGAGCTGCCAGATCGTCACAAGTCAGCCCAAGCGCCGTTTGATCGCGTCCCCGCATCTACACCTCGCTACCGGATTATTCGCAAAGGCAGCCGTTACAATATCACCGGCCCTGATGGGCGTGTCTTCAACAAATACAAGAGTGCCAGCATTGCCGGTCCCCGCTGGGAAGAGTTGACGCATACGCCCTGGCCGCATAAGAGTTCAGCGTATGAATCCGGTTTGCGGTTGTGGGAGTTGGGGATCATCTCCCGCGATCAAATTGGGAAGACCACGCTGGCCCCCAAACTTGCCACTGCACCAAGCGCCGCCAAGTCGCGGGCGCTCGAAGCAACCTCGAAGCAGACCCGACGCAAGTCTCAGGCCAAAGCAACAACGCAAGCAGGCCCGGCACGCCAACCTGACCGGACAGCACCTTCGAGCCAGGCAGAACCTGCCAGGCAGGCTACCGACGCACAGCCCACAGAACCCGGCAGCAGCGCACAGACGAAGCCGGTAACCCGCGTGCAGACGCAGCAGGCACACGCGGATATCACGCTGCACATGCCGCCCGCATTGCCGGCCCCGGCGTTTGATCTCGCGCGCCAGCAACGGTTGATTGCGGCACTGCGCAGGAACCCGCGCCTGTTGTTCAACGCGGACGTGCAAGACGCGCTGCGTCGCGAGGTCGAATACCACCGCCCTTATGCGCGATGGGCCAGCAACCTGCTTAAACTGCTCGCACGTTACCATGCCCGGCAGCGCAGCCAGACTCCCCTGCCACAGGCCAAGCAAAAAACGATCCTGGCGCGGCATATCGCGTGGCAGGAACAACGCCTGCGCGAGACGGCAGCCTCGACCTGATATTCCTGATCGCAGATCACGCGCCAACCGCTTCGGGTGTGAGCAAAACCTGACAATGAAAAAGTAGACAAAAAGCCTCAAGTGAGGT
>CAYRNY010000026.1:0-48647 GCA_964425755.1 uncultured Anaerolineaceae bacterium | reverse complement strand
CAATAACTCTACCTCAAAAGCCCTACATACCCTCATTTTTTGGCGAAGGTATTGCTTAACATCAAATAATGCTTGTGCACACATGCCAGTGTTTAAAGCGCGGTATTTTCGGTTCAAAATTTTTCCTGGGATAAATTTCGCCACTGTTGTTTGGGAGCAGTAATCGTTCCGGAGACAAAATCGCATAACGCAAGGCGAGACGGGTACAGGGCCCCCCTGTAATGAAGCGTCGACATTTCGCACGTGCACGGCGAGTCAGCATTATCTACATCATCATCACGGCCATCTGGATTATCGCGTCAGATCGCTTGCTCGCGTGGCTTGCGCCGGATTCCGCACGCCAGCTAACCCTGCAAACGATCAAGGGGCTGCTCTTCATCACGGTGACTGCCGGGGTCATGTATGTGCTCTTGCGGCGCGAGCTGGACGTCCAGGGGCGGATGCTGGTCGCCCTGCGCAACTCAGAGGCGCAATGGCGCTCGCTGGTGGAAAATGCGCCCGACATGATCGGCACGGTGAACCGCCAGGGAGAGATTCTGTTCATCAATCATGCGCTTGCGAACCTCAGCCCCGAGCAAGCGCAAGGGACCTCGATCTATGATTACGTCCCACCCGACTACCATCCAACCGTGCGCGACGCCATCACCAGTGTGTTTGAGGCCGGCCAGCCCACAAGTTGTGAGATCGCGGCGCGCGGCCCAGATGGCGCGCTCGTCTGGTATGCCGCACATCTTGGCCCGGTCAAACACAACGAACACATTCACGCGGCCATCTTGATCACCCGCGACATCACCGCGCGCAAACAGGCTGAAATGGAACACCGGCAACTGCTTAACATGGTGCGGTCCATCATCGAAGCTACCCCGCTGGCGATCATCCACCTCGATCCGGATGGCGTCGTCCAGAGCTGGAACGCCGCCGCTGAACGCTTATTCGGCTGGCCGGCGGATGAGGCCGTCGGGCGCGTGCTGCCGTATGTGCCGCTGGAAAAGTTGGAAGAATTCGCCCAGTTACGCGCGCGCGTTATGCAAGGGGAGAGCTTTCACGGCGTCGAGGCGCAGCGACGCAGGAAAGACGGCCAGGAGATCACGATCAGCATCTCCACCGCCCCCATGCGCGACCCGCAAGGTAACATCATCGGGATCATCGCTGCGGTGGACGACATCACCGAGCGCAAACGCGCGGAAGACCGCCTGAGAGAGCGCGAAGCGACGTTCCGGCTCCTGTTCGAAAGCAATCCCCATCCGATGTGGGTTTATGACCTGGAGACCCTGGAATTCCTCGAAGTCAATGATGCGGC
Source organism: uncultured Anaerolineaceae bacterium (assembly GCA_964425755.1). Classification (GTDB taxonomy): domain Bacteria; phylum Chloroflexota; class Anaerolineae; order Aggregatilineales; family Aggregatilineaceae; genus CAYRNY01. Next base: position 47,347 of record CAYRNY010000026.1, on the reverse strand, counting down.
GGTGAGTCACTACGGCTATTCGCGTGATGAGTTCTTGTCAATGAATCTGACGGATATTCGCCCGCCGGAAGATGTCGCGCGTCTGCTTGACGATATCCAACAACGACGCTCGGCGCTGCAGCGTTCTGGTAACTGGCGCCATCGTCTCAAAGATGGACGGATCATCGACGTTGAGATCACATCCCACACGCTTGATTTCGCCGGTCGCAAAGCTGTTTTAGTGGTTGCTCAGGACATCACCGAGCGCAAACAGTGGGAGCGAAAGTTGCAAGAAAGCGAGGAAAAATATCGCCAGATCGTCGAGACCGCACATGAAGGCATCTGGGTCATTAATGCCGAAAACGAGACCGTCTTTGTGAACGCGCGCATGGCCGAAATGCTCGGCTACACGGTCGACGAGATGTTGGGGCAGCCGTTGTTCGCGTTCCTGGACACCGAGGGTGAGGCGGTGGTGAAGGCGGAGATCGAACGCCGCAAACGCGGCCTGCGCGGGCAGTACGAACTGACGTTCCGCCGCAAGGACGGCACGCGCCTGTGGACGTTCATCTCCGCCAATCCGCTCGTAGATGCGCAGGGGCAGTATCAAGGCTCCCAGGCGATGATCACGGACGTCTCCGATCTGAAGCAGACGCAGCACGCCGAACGGGAGCAGCGCATCCTGGCCGAAGCGCTGGCGCAGACGGCGCGCGCCCTGATCAGCGCGGTCGACCTGGACGAGGTGATGCACACGATCTTGGAGAATATCGCGCTGGTCGTGCCGCACGACGCGGCCAACATCATGCTGCTTGATGGCGCGCAGGCGCCCGTCAAGTACTGGCGCGGCTACAGCCCGGAACATGCCCGCTTGTTCAGCGAATTTATTCTTTCCGTGCCCGATACGCCCAATCTACAGCACATGGTGGAGACCGGAGAGCCGTTCCTGGCTCCGCACACCGCGCACTACGCGGGCTGGGCGCACGTGCCCCTGACGGCATGGGTGAAATCCTACATCGCCGCGCCGATCCGGTCGCACGGGGATGTGATCGGTTTCCTGAACGTGGACAGCGGCACGCCGGGGCATTTCACAGAAGCGCACGCCCAACGCCTGCAGATTTTCGCCGACCAGGCATCCATCGCGATCGAACACGCCCAGCTTTACGAGCAGGTCCAGCAGCACGCCGAGGAACTCGAACAGCGCGTCATCGAGCGCACCGCCGAGCTTAACCACACGAAAGAACGCGTCGAGGCGATCCTCAACAGCAGCACGGACGTGATCGTCTTGTGCCGCATGGACGGCACGATCGAGCAGGTCAATCCTGCGTTTCTAGCGACGTTTCACTGCGCGCCGGGTGAAGTCTTCAACTGGCCGCTTATCCGCCTGGTCGAACCTGACGCCCGGCCCGTGCTGGAGCAGGCGTTCGCCAGCGTGATCGAAACCCGCGACGCCAAACGCCTTGAGGTGCCGGTGGATTGCTCGAAAGGTGTGAGTTTTGAAGCCGATATCGTCCTCTCGCCGATCGTCGATCACGAACGCAACTTGTTAGGCGTCGTGTGCAGCCTGCGTGATATCTCGCGGCGCAAACAGATGGAAGCACACCTCCGCCAGATGCTGGAACGCGAGATGGAGTTGAGCGAGCTCAAATCGCGCTATGTGTCGATGGCCGCCCATGACCTGCGTAACCCGCTGGCCGTGATCCAGAGCGCGGTCAGCATCATCGAAAACTATCGTGACCGCCTGGACCAGGAGCGCCTGCAAGCCAAATTTGACACGATCAGGACCGGCATCCAGACGATGGTCGCGATGCTGGATGACGTTCTCACGCTAGGACAAGCCGAATCCGGCACGCTCACCTTTGAGCCTGCGCCCCTGGACGTGGTCGCATTCTGCCGCCAGATCGTGTCGGAAACGCGCCAGGCTGTGGGGGAGACGTCGCGCATCGAGTTTTCCGTTTCAGGGACGTGCGATACCGCGTCAGTGGATGAGAAATTGCTGCGGTATATCCTGGGTAACCTGCTCTCAAATGCGCTCAAATACTCGCCTGACGACAGCATCGTGACGCTGGCTGTGCACTGCGAGCCGGACCAGCTCACGTTCCGCGTCCAGGATCAGGGTATTGGCATCCCGGCTGAGGACCAGGCGCGCTTGTTTGAGGCGTTCCACCGCGCCAGCAACGTGGGGCAGGTATCCGGCACCGGGCTGGGGCTGGCGATTGTCAAACAGTCCGTTGAGCTGCACGGCGGGACGATCACCTACGAGAGCGAAGAGAGCACCGGCACGACATTCACCGTCACGCTGCCGATTGTCAGCCTGGAAGGGGTTAATGGCGCGGCTTGATTCATGTCTCTGGAGCGGATCAGAAAGGGGCCAGGGCTTCTTGAGCCGCTGGCCCCGTGCTGCGTTTGCCTATTCCGGTTTGATGTTCTGGTTCAGCCGGAACAGGTTATCCGGATCGTACTGCCGTTTGAGCGCTGCCAGCCGCTCGTAGTGATCGCCGAACGATTTGCGCATCATCTCGCTTCCTTCTTCCTGGAAGCCGGGGAAGTTCAGATACCGGCTGCCGTCTGAGAAAGGCTCCATCTCGCTGACGAACTGCCGCACCCAGTGCATGTTTGCCGCGTCGTCTGCCGCATCGATCCAGTTCGCCTCTGGGTTGAGCATGAAGGTCGCGTGCCGCCCGTAAAAGGCGCTTTCCTCAGCGCTGACGCGTGTCACCGCGCCGCCGATATGCCACAAGTCGGTGGTGCTGAACGGGGAGGGCTGCTGGCGCGCGTGCTCGACGATGCGCGTGATGGCGCCCTCGCTCAGTTCGGACAGGTTGAGGGACTTCCAGTAGTAGCGCAGGCCATCCGGATAATCCGCGTCGAACATCTGCTGCGCTTCGACGTAAGGCATCACCCCGCTAAAGTCGAGCAGCGGTTCAGTGAAGTCGATCAGGGGTTGCAGGGCTTTTTTCCCCTCTTCCACCGGCCCGGCATAGACTCCCGCCAGCAGCGTGAACGGCTTGCGATGCAGCGCTTCCGGGAAGTGCTCGTCGGGTGGGACCTGTCCGATCGCCAGGATCGTGCTGACCTCGTCCGGTGCCGTCAGCGAGAAGTCACGGTAGAGACGCACCGCGCGGCGCATATCCTCGGCGGTCGGTGTGTCGTGTAACGCGAACGCCATCATGACCTCCGGCCCGACCGGGTGGAGCTGGTACTCGAACGCCGTCACGACGCCGAAGTTGCCGCCACCACCGCGCAGTGCCCACAACAGGTCGCGGTTCTCGTCTGCGCTGGCCCGCACGATCGCGCCGCTTGCGGTGACGACCTCCGCCGCGATCAGGTTATCGCAGCTCAAGCCGTATTTGTTGCGCAGAAATCCGTAGCCGCCGCCCAGCGTCAGGCCGGCGATGCCCGTCTCGCTGAACACGCCGCCCGGCGTAGCCAGGCCGTAGACCTGCGTCGCCGCGTCCAGCTCGCCCCAGGTCACGCCACCTTCTGCGCGGGCCGTCCGGTTCACCGGATCGACGCTGATCTGTTTCATCGACGACAGGTCGATCACGATGCCGCCGTCATTGGTCGCATGACCGGCGACATTATGCCCGCCGCCGCGAACAGACAGCAGCAGGTCGTTCTGGCGGGCAAAGCCGACCGCCGCGGCGACATCCGTGTTGTCCACCGGGCGGACGATGATCGCGGGGTACTTGTCGATCATCCCGTTCCAGACCTTGCGCGCTTCGTCGTAGTCAGCATCGCCAGGCAGAATGACCTGGCCTTTGAAAGCCGAACGCAGTTGCTGCAATACCGTTTGGTTAAGTGTGATCGTGCTCATGTTTTCCTCCCTGATGTATGCGTTTGGGGTGGGGGCGAGCCGCACCCGCCCCCGTAATCTGCCGCTTACTCGGCATCGAACTGGAACTCGACGCTCAGGTTAACGCCCATTGCGTCGGTGAAGCCGCGTAGAGTCTGGACCATTTCACCGCTCGCGCTGCGATACTCGCCCGTGCCGCCGGTGATGGCGCGGGCAACCGGCACGTCAAAATCTGCCAGTTCGAAACCGTCGGTGACGATCATTGAACCGTCGTTAAAGTGGTACACCTGGGTCGAGATCACCTACGCGCCGGTCTCGGTGTGCGCGCCATCGCCGATCAGCCAGCCGTAGCATGTCCACGTGCCGAGCACCTGCTCCGGGAACTCCGGCTCGCCGTTGTCCAGCACGCCGTTGCTGCCGTTGAGCGTGCCCACCGGGTAGACGTAGCCCTGGGTGACGAAGGCGCTGCCGTAGCCGGGCATGCCGTCCTCGAACAGGTTCAGATCGTCAAAGACGAAGCGGTTGCCGTCTTCAGCGACCTCGACGACCATCGTGCCGGGTTGCACGGCAGGGCCATCCTGGGCGGCGCTGGGATTCACGCCGGCCAGCAGGCTGATGCTCAGGGCCAGAACGACGAAACTAACGAAGCGTGAAAGCTGCTTGAATGACATCGGGTTGCCTCCTCTGACTTAGCCTTGTCTTTAGGCTCTTTCTCGAACTACGAATGCCAGGATAGGGCTAAACCAGGGGGGTTAGGAACTAACCAGGGTTTATTTTGGGGCTGAAAGACCGTGTCCACACCGCACGGTCGCTGTTCCCGCTTGCGGCGTGCCGGGATCAGGCCGGGCGGGAGAGGTCCTCTTGCACGGCGAGCACCACGACCGTGAGGTCATCCGGCGCTTCGTGTTCCGGCACGCTGATGGACGCGGAGTCCCGATCACGCGCCCCGTGATCGGTGAGCATCTGTGCGGCCTGGTCTTTCGTCTCCTGGTTGCTGGATGGATGCTGCCGGATGAAGGCCAGGAGCTGCAGCCCTTCTTCGGTCCGCCCGGATTGCAGCCGCTGGTCCGCTACTGTGAGTAGGATCGCAAACAGCAGGGGGACATAATCGATCAGGCTGGCCGTGTGCAGCGCGCGGCGAAGGTAATCGTGGCACGCCTGGTAATCGCCTCTGACGAGTGCCACTTGCCCCAGGCCATGCAAGGTGGTAGCCAGGCCGCCCTGGTCGTGAACTTCCTCGTAGATCGCCAGGCTTTGCCGGTACAGGCGCTCCGCCTCGGCCAGATCAAGACGGCGCAATGCCAGTTGCCCGAGGTGGTTCAAAGCCACTGCCATGCCCTCAGGATCATGAAACATTTCTCGAATGGCATAGCTGGCCTGGTAATGACGGTTTGCAGTTTCATCATCCCCCAGCGCGCGGGCGACGTTGCCAAGCTCGATCAAACAATACGCCTGCAGCCACCGGTCTTGTACCTGTTCCGTCATGGCAACCGCCCGCTCGCCAAACTCGCGCGCCTGCTGGTACTGTCCCTGGGCGAGGTTTATGCCCGTCAAGACGTAGAAAGCATACGCCTGGTTGGAGAGGTTTCCCAGCGCTTCGTTGCGGTGCAGTGTCTTCTCCGCGATGGCTGTGGCGTCGCTGTAGTGGCCCCGGATAGAAGCGATCAACGCCAGGCCGATCAGCGGGTCAGTTGTGGTATTCAGGGATGGAAACCCCAGCGTTTCGAAGAGGCTGTCGGCGCGCTGGAAAAGCGTTTCGGCTTCATCCAGCCGCCCGAGGCGGATGTAATAATAGCCGAGATCGGTCGACAGGATCGCGGTGAGTAGATCACGCTGCTCGCTTTCTGGTGCGCCATTCAACGCCGTGACAGCCTCTTCGAACAGCGCTATCCCTTCCAGATACCGGCTCTGCACGTGCCAGAAGGTCCCCAGACTTTCGGCCATACGGTAGAGGGCATCAAGTTCCAGGTGTTCAATGGCCCACTGCCACGCTGCCCGAATGTTGTTGAGCTCCGCTTTGACTTCCTCGACATATTTATGGCGCTGGTTCATGCGTGACGGCTCCAACCGCGTGTGCAGGAACTCGGCGTAATAGGCGCAGTGCAGGATCAGGATCTCGCGGTGCTGCGCGGGTTCTTTTAGCAGCTCGCTTTCGGCGAATTGGCGCAGCAGCTCATGGATCTGGTAGCGGCCATCATTGACGGTGATGAAAGAGCAATTGACCAGCTTTTGAAGATCGCTGAGCGAAGCGCCGGTGACACGTTGGGCCGATTGGCGCGTAAACCCGCCGCGAAACGCCGATAAGCTGGCGAAGATGCGCTGCTCTTTGGCGGTAAGGCGTTTCCAGGAGGCGGTGATCGTTGCACGCATGCTGCGCTGGCGTGCCGGGAGATCGCGGAACTGGCTTTCCAGGATGTCGATGCTGTGCGTCAGTTCGTTGGCGATCTCCTCAAGCGTTAACATCTGCAACCAGCTCGCCGCCAGTACAAGCGCCAGCGGCATCCCGCCTGTCAGGCGGCAAATACGGCGCACGTGCGGCCACTCGCCGGGCTGTAACTCAAACCCCGGGCGGACCACCTGCGCCCGTTCCAAGAGCAATTGCACGGCTTCAAGCTGCAGCGGATCGGTACCGTCGGTAGCAACATTGTAGGCCAGCCCAACCAGCACAAAGACGACCTCAGCGCTGAGGTTAAGCCGTTCGCGCGAGGTCACGACGATCTTCGTGCCGGGCGATTCTTGCAGGATGGTGGTCAGGAAGTTGCTGGCGTCCAGCAGGTGCTCGAAGTTGTCCAATACCAGCAGCAGTCGCTTGTCGCGCAAGTAACTTAACAGTTGCTGCTCCGGCTTCTCGCTGGCCTGAAAGCGCAATTGCATATCATCGATGATGGCGGGCGCGAGGCTCTTCGCGCTGGTTATGCGGGTCAACGATATGAAAAACGTTCCATCCTCGAATGAACCAGCCGCGCGTCGCGCTACTTCAATCGCCAGGCGCGTTTTGCCCATGCCGCCCGCGCCCAACAGGGTAATCAGGCGCACCCGGTCATCGGCGAGCATCTCCGTCATGCGGGCCAGCTCTGTCTTCCGCCCGATGAACGGGGTCAATTGCGGGGGTAGATTGCCTTTTGGGAGGTCCGGCTGCCCAGTGTGTTGCTTGCTGCCGGGGACGTCGGCCCCGGTCAATAGTCCGAGTTCCTGGGCCTTCAACACAGCCTGGGTGCGGTTCGTCACCCCCAGTTTGCTGTAGATGTTGTGGCTGTGCGCTTTGACGGTGCCGCGTGAGAGATAGAGCGTGTCGGCGATCTCCTGGTTGCTCATCCCGCTGCTGATAAGCGCCAGGATCTCCCTCTCTCGTTCAGTTAATGGTTCGAGCATGATCATGTAAACCGCACACTCGCATACGTAATGTAGATAATTATAGCAAAATTATTTTTATTGCGCTGCGACTGCTGTTGCCCCATGTTCGTTGTGGACTCTTGGTTGCTTTAATATGACCAAACAGAATAAGATTAAATTGTGCCAGGATGCACAATCGGCAGTGTCCAGTTTCCTAACTGGGCTGGGAGGTGTACGCGTATAGTCGTTTCTTGAGGAGGAAGCAACCCCATGTACCGGTGCCCCGGTGGGGGCAAAATTGCGCTTACGCTGCTGCTGATCATCGTCGCGGCAGGGGCCATGCTGCTCCATCACCCGGTGGCGGACGCCCAGGGTGGTGGGAGTATCAGCTACGGCTCGAAAGTCCTCGGCAGAATCTCCGCCGATCTCCCAGAAGTGATGTACAGTTTTAACGGCACAGTTGGTGATCTCGTCCAGGTGCAGGTCAAGCACTGGGCTGGCACGCTCGACCCACAGGTCACGTTATTGACTCCCGATGGCCTCACCATCGACAGCAGCGCGCGCAGTCCCTGGGCTGCCGGGAGCCAGGATGCGACGCTGGCGCTCTTCTTACCACAGACCGGCGTCTATACACTGCTGGTCAGCGCGGAGGGTGGGACAAACGGCCAGTTTCTGCTCATCTTACAGGGACGCAGCCCGATCATCGCCGCGCCGCTGCTCTATGGGCAGGGCCGCGACGTGTCCGTCCCGCAGAACCCACCGCCACAGTACTACATCTTTGACACCGAGGACTGCCCGACCGTGTTCACCGTCACCGGCTTGAGCGAGGGACAGCCCTTCACGTTTCCGTTCGTGGTCAAGGTGCGCAACGCACAAGGTAAACTGAGCGCCCTGCTGTACGGCGGCGATGCGGTCGAAGATCGTCTTCTCTTGCCCGCGCGCAGTGGACGCTATGAAGTTGAGGTGTTCTCTGAAGACTCCCGGCAACAGGGCATGATCCACCTGCTGGTGAGCTGTGCGGACCAGGCACCGGGCTGTATCGGAAGCGCCAGCAGCAGCGCTGCAGGGGCTGCCCTGGGCGTGGCGACTGAGTGCCCGCCGTGCTTCAGCGATGACTTCGGCGGCGAGCTGTGCGCGGACTTCGCGGTGACCGCCACGCACGAGGGAGACGGCACATTCTCCTTCACCTGGCCCGCCCCAGAGGACGCGGAATGGTATATCTTCTCGATCATCGACGCCTGGGGCGTCATGCTCGCTGACTCGCCGGTCCTGCTGGAAGGCGAAACCACGCACACCTATAGGTTCGACGCTCCCGCCGACCTGCTGCGGGGACCGTTCACCGCCATCGTGCGCGCGTCACGTGTCACAGAGTCGGGCGCTGCCGAGCATATCTGCATCGATGACGTACAGTTCGGCGGCGATGTTCCCGTGCCAGAGTGCAGGGTTGACGTCCGCGTGGATATCGTGCCAGCCGAGCATCGCCGGGTCGTGGCAAGCTGGACTGCCGCGCCGGGCGCTGCTGCTTACACGATCCACGTCTATGCCGTTGACCGTGACGGCAGCCTGATCGGAATTCGCGTATTGACCGTGCCGGGCGACGCCACCAGCTACCATCTTGCAGGCATCTTCCCCGCCGACTACGCGCGCTTCCAGATCGGCGTCCGCGCCTATGGCGAAGCAACCGGCGGCGGAGCCTTCGGGGACCTGCCCCAGGGCTTCCTGTGCAGCGGAGAAACGATCTTTGAATTTCCCACTGCCCTCCCTATCGAGTGGGGTCCAGCGACCTAGCCCAGGTCAGAGGAGGAACAGGTAATGAAACACAACAGCACGCACACGCGCTGGCTGCGCATTGGGCTGCTGGTTGCGATCCTCATCGTCACCGGATCGCTGCCTCATGCGCCGGCAGTGATCGAGGCCCAGGGTGGCGGGAGCATCAGCTACGGGGCGAAGGTGTTCGACACGATCAGCGAGGAGACGCCGCGCGTAACGTACAGCTTTACGGGTGGCGCGGGGGATGTCGTCACGGTCATCGCGGACAACTGGGCGGGCACGCTCGACCTGCGCGCCGAATTAATCGCCCCCAACGGGGTGAGCATCGGCAGCAGCACGCAGAACACGCTCGACGACAACATGCAGGGCGCGTATCTTTTGGCAGTCCTGCCGGATGATGGCGTCTACCTGCTGTGGATCACCGGCGAGAACGGGACTACCGGCGACTTTGCGCTGACTTTGCTCGGACATCCCGCGCCGGACAGCATCGAGCTAATCTTCGGCGAAGCGGTGGATGTGACTCTGACACCGGGCGCTGAGCCGCAGCTTTTCTGGTTTGAGGCGGTGGATTGCCCGACTACGCTTGTCGCGACGAACCTGAGCGAAGGACAGCCCTTCACCTACCCGTTTGTGGGCAAGGTCTACGATCAGCGCGGGCAAACCGTCGCGCTGCTGCGCGGTGGCGAGGAGCTTGAAGACTGGGTAACGGTCACGCCGCGCAGCGGGCGCTACGAGGTTGAAGTGTCCTCAGACGACCTGCTGGAGCCGGGGGATATTCGCTTGCTGGTGACCTGCGCAGCGGACGCGCCCGGCTGCCCGCCGGGGCAGGCTGGTATCTCAGGCGTGGCAGGCAGCGGCGCGCAGGAATGCCCGCCGTGCTTTGTGCCCGGCGATCCGTTGGATAGCGGCGGCTGTCCCGACCTCAACTTCCGCGCTGAAAGCTTCCCGGTGGACGATGCGCTGCGGGTGACGGTCACATGGGACGCCATGACCGGCGCGACCGGCTATAGTGTGACCGTCTACGGGCGCACCACCGACGGCGGGGACGTGTACCTGACACACAGCACGTGGACGCCCGGCGATCCGACCGCGTTCACGTGGTTCCTGCCGCGACACTACGTCGGCTTCCGGTTTCTGCTGCGCGTCGCCATCGACGACGACGTTGTCTGCGCCGAGGAGACCCGGATCGAGCTTGAGACGCCGCCTCCGCCGGGTGATGGCCTGCCGGCCTGCGAGGACTTCGCGGTGACGATCGCCACTCGCACCTCCACGGCAGTCACTTTCGAATGGACGTACTATCCTGATGCTGAGCGTTACATGCTCTACATCCTCGATGACAGCGATAATATGCTGCCGGGCTACCCCGCCCTGCTGGCACCCACGCAGCACAGTGTTATCGTGGACTGGCTCGAACCGGGCAGCTATACCTTCGTGGTCGCCCCCTGGTTCGATCCTGAAGGTGCCATCTGTCACGCCGGGCTGACCTTCGACATCGAAGAGGTGCCGGAGCAATGGGTACTCATGTGCTGGATCCGCACTGATCGCCCGGACGTGCGAGCGCGCGTCGGGCCGGGCCTGGGGCGGTCCGCTTTCGCCTTCCTGACACCGGGCGTAGACTACCCGGTCATCGGCCAGGCGATGGATGCCGCCGGTAACCTGTGGTGGCAGATCGACAAGACGCTCATTCCCGGCCACGAAGTGGTGATCAGCTTGTGGGTGCAGGCCAGCGACGTTGAGGACTTCGGCGACTGTGGCCAGGTGCCACCCGGCGACGTGCCGCCAGTGATCCCCGCAGAGCCGGATGTGCCACCCGGAAGCTGGGGACCGTGCGGCTCGTGCGACACCTGCGGGCACCCGGCCAGTGAATGTGTGCTCTCGCCGGAAGGTGTCTGCCTGTGGGATCCGGCTACGTGCGGCGTCCCGTCAGGCGGCGACTGCTACACCATCAGGGCGGCGGTTGACATGACACTCTGCCAGGGTATCTCTGGTTCAGCGATGATCGACACCGTGCCGAACTGCAACGGTGGTTACGCACCGGGCACCTTGATACAGGCCCACGCCGTCGCTGTTGATCCCAAGTGTAACGTGAACTACTGGTCTGGCTGCGGTGCTTCCGGTGGTGAGAACTCGGTTACCTTCACCGCGACGGGCAGTTGTACCGTTACCGCGCACATGCATTTCGGGCGGTAAGTTGATAACGCCAGGGGCGAGTCCGCGCCTCGCCCCTGGCACGCCCCTTGCGCGGCCAGCGCTGCCGGTTCGCTGTCCCACGTAACCGCCCGCGCATTGGGAAGACACCGTATATCGTCCCGCATGGCGCCCTGTTTTAAGCTGGGGTGACGCTTAATCCGTGGCTTGCAGGACCCACCCGCGTTGGATGGCGAGAACCGCTGCCTCCTGCCGCGACCGGACGCCCAACTTGCCCAGGATCGCAGAGACATGATGCCCTGCGGTTTTGGGGGAAATGAATAAACGGTCCGCGATTTCGTTATCGCTCAGACCGTCTACCAGCAGCTCCAGCACTTCCATTTGGCGTTGCGTCAGCCCTGCCGGGTTTTCCTGCGTGTCGCGCCGGGGACCGCGCACGATGCCTTTGACGCCCTCGAGACGCATCTTCTTACGCAGCCAGTCTACAAATGGCACAGCGCCGAGTCGTTCCAGGATGGTGAGCGCTGTTTTCTGCGCCTCGTCGTCGCCGTCGATCAATGCCAGCGCCTGCTCAAATGGGCAGCCGATGCTGGCCCATGCTTGTGCTGCGGCCCGCCAATCGCCACTGATCTGCAGGCGATAGGGGTGGGCGGTGTTCTCCGGCGGTGCTGATAGCGCCCCGGCACGCCACAACCAGAACGCGATGCGGCCTGCTGTCCAGGGGTCTGTTGGCCGCTGGCTGACCGCGTGCAGATCGCTGACAACCTGGTCTAGTTCGTCGCTGAGCCAGGCGGCTTCGGCCCTGGCACAGGTTATCGGGGCCAGCCGCTGCGACTCAGCCGTTTGCTGCGCGTACTCGTAGACCTCGGCCAGCAGCTCGTCCGCGCGTGGATCGCCGCGCCGGACGTGTAAATGGGCCAGCACGTCAAGCGCCGGCAGGCGAATGACGGGCGACCCGCGATACATCTTGATCACATGCGCCGCCTCTTTGGTCGCCTGATCCCACTGGCCGCGCTCAAGGTGCAGCCTGGCGCGCCAGCCTTGCATGTAGAAGCTCCACGAATCGAGATCGTGATTGGTCGTATAGTCGATCCCTTCGTCCAGGTACAGCTCCGCCAGTTCATACTGCCGCCCCGTGACGCCGACTGATCCCAGGTTGGTGTATGCGCGGGCGGCGTGCTCTTCGAGATTGTGCGCCAGGGCCAGCCGCAGGCTTTCCTTGAGGTTATGCTGGGCTGCTGCATTGTCGGTGAACCATTGCGCGGTCCCGACGTTGTTCATCGCGTGTACCAGTGTTTCGGTACAGTCGAGCGCTTTCGCCAGCGCGATCGCCTGCGTGCCCCAGTGGACGGCCCCCTCGACATTATTGGAGAGCGTGTCCAACTGCGCGCGGTTGCTGTAGGCCATCGCCAGCTCCCGGCCCGGCGGCAGGTTTTCGAGAGTCTCTACAGCCTCCACCGCGTAGCGTTCTGCCGGCGCGCGCTCGCCCAAAAACCAGCTCAGCCGCGATAGCCAGCGCAGGTTCTCCCCTACCTTTTCGTCCTGTTGCGCTTTGCGGCGGATCGCCAGGGCCGCTTTCCGGTGGCGTGCTGCTTTGGCGATCTGGCCCGTTAAGTAACATTCGTAAGCCAGGTGTTCCAGCAGTTCGGCTTGCTCGGCAGGCGACAGGTGATCGGCATAGGCCAGCCCGGATTGGTAGTGCACGGCGGCCTGGCGGTGCGCACCGAGCGCGCTGGCTTCGTTGGCCGCATCGTACACAAAGCGCAGAACGATATCGCTGTTACCGGCCTGGTGCGCATGGTGCACGATGTGCGCGCGTGATACGTGCTGCCCGTCTTCAAGCGCTTCCAGCAGGGCGCGTAATACCAGGGCGTTCATCTCGCGCCGGCGCGCCGGGGACATCGACTCCGCGATCGCCTGCCGCGCCAGCTCGTGCCGGAAGATCACGGCATCCCCATCCAGGCGCACCAGCCCGCTCCGCGCGCAGGCGTCGAGAATCTCGGGGGACGGGTTCATGATCGACCGGTACAACCAGCGCTCGAACCGCTCTTTGGGCACAACGGACGCCAGTTCCAGAAAGTCGCGTGCAGCGGGAGCGAGTGGCACGGTCCGCGCCAGGACCGCTTCGCGAATCGAGTGCGGCACGCCGTCGTGTGCGGCGGCTAACATCTCGGTGACGTAAAACGGGTTGCCGCCGGTGATCTCGTACAGGTTATCGATGCGGTGTTCCGCTTGTTCGGCGAGCGCGGCGACGGCCTGCTCGGATAACCCTTCCAGCTTGATACGATTGACCCACGAACCTGAGAGGTGACCCAGCACGAACGACAAGGGATGTTCGGCATTCAGCTCGTCATCACGATACGTGACGACGACCATGCACGCGCAGCTTTGAATGCGCCGTCCTAGAAAGTGGATCAGGTCCAGTGATGCCTCATCCGCCCAGTGGACGTCCTCAAAAATGACCACAGTCGGTAGCGCGCTCTTTTGCAATTCCTGGAGGAACGTGTAGAACACGAGCAGTCGATCCGTCCCCCAGATCAACTCGGACAACTGGCTGTCCGGCAACTGGCGCGCAATGTCGTGCAAGGGACAGAGTGGGTGGGGGGTAAACAGCGGGTCGCAAGTACCCCGCAAGAAACGCGCTGCGTGGCTGTGGTGTTGTGAAAAATGCTCAACGAGGGAGGTCTTGCCGATCCCCGCCTCGCCACTGACTAATACAACCTGGCCGTTACCTATACAGGCTTTGTTGAGCGCATCGTCAAGGCTTGTAAGACAGTGATCTCTTTCGAGGAGCATCGTTGTGATCCTGCGACTCTTAACACACCGCGTTTACAGATTATAGAGTCAACAGGTATACCGGCACAAGATTAATGTTTCGCAGCCGGTGACAGACCTCAACACAATAAAGCTTCTGGTTGGTGATTATACCTCCACGCGGGAAGAATCGTCGCCGTGCCCGCTTATCGCGCAGCGGGCACGGCACTACAGCAGCCAGTGGTTACGGGCAGGATACTTTGGGGTTCCAGTCGGCGAACATACCGTTGGGGTTGTGCCGCCACACCCAGGCGTGTACCTCGTAGAAGGGCGGGACCGGGTGGACGCCTACCGCGTTCTTGAGGGCCATGGTTTGCCCCAGGAATTCCGGTGCTTGCTCGCCGGTCCAGGCGTCCTGGAATATGACGTATTCCACGCCCACCAGGCGCATACGTCCGTTCGGCAGGGTTTCGTACATCAGCACTTCCGGCTTTTCCAGCTCCAGCACGTCATCGACTAACGCGGGGTTGATGTAATGCTGGCCCATCGCTTCAGCCGGGTTGTTGGGGTTCACCGTGCAGTCAAAGAGGATTTCATAGCCTTCTGCCAGCGCCACATCCAGGTCATGATAACGCACAGTCGCGCGTCGAATAGCCGCTAAATCCTGCGGGCTGCCGTCAGTCGCCAGCGCGCTTGACCCTATCGCCGTGAGCATCAGCAGCACCAGCGATGCGATTACGAGTTGCTTTTTCATGGTCTTCCACCTTTCCTGTTGTGTCTTTGCGAATACAGAGGGATGGCGACTCTCACACGTGGATGCGGTGCAGCGCCATGCCCTCTCGATGCCGTTACCAGTCGTTACGCTTCGTTGGCCGTTGTCGCATCGATCACGGCCCGGACTTCCGTGATGCTGTTGATCGGGAACCCCGCACGGCGCGAGTGCTCGCGGATCACGTTCTCGTCTTCCGCGACGTGCACGCAGTAGATCTTGTCGCCCGCCACGAAGCTCTCCACCCAGTGGTAGGGGACTTTCATGTCCTGCAGGGTGCCGACGCTGGTCTGCGCGATCGCGCGCAGCTCTTCGTCTGTGAGGTTGCTTGCGCCCGGAATTTCACGTTCGATGACAAACTTACGCATGGTGTTTTTCTCCTGTGTCGTTTTGCATACGATGACAAAACGATACACCAGGCACACCGAAGATTCATCGGTAGGCTTCCCTATGTTAGGGGCGGGGTATTCCCTATGTTGAGGCGGCATACTTCCCTAGGGTGATAAGTAGCGAAGGCGTGCCATTAGCGGGGCAAGGGGTCAGAGTTCGTCAAGCTGTACGATGTGGTGGCGCAGTGCATACAGCGCCGCCTGGACACGGTTTTCCAGCCGCAGCTTCTGCAAGATGCTGCTGACGTGCGCTTTGACCGTTTTCAAGGTGATGTCGAGCTGGTCCGCGATCTCTTGATTGGTCAGGCCGTGCGCCACCAGTTCGAGGACTTCGCGCTCGCGCTCGGTCAGCGTGGCGGGCAGCGGCTCTTGCTGTTCGTTTGGGCCGGGGCGCAGCGTTTCAGCCAGCCGCCGTGCGGCTTCCGGGTGCAGATACATTTCGCCGCGCCGTGTGGCGCGGATCGCTTCAGCCAGCTCGCCGGGATCGACGTCTTTCATCAAGTACCCTGCTGCACCCATCTGGATCGCTTGCTCGACCTTCTCATCGTCGACGAAGCTGCTGAGCATGATCACTTCGACGGCGGGATGTTCTTCGCGGATCACGCGCAGCGCGTCGATGCCGCTCATGCCGGGCAGCACGATATCCATGAGCACGATATCGGGCTGCTGTTCGGCTACCAGCCGCACGGCGTCTTCACCGGTCTCGGCTTCACCCACGACACTGATCCCCGGCTGGGTAGAGAGGAAAAAGAGCAGCCCCTGGCGCACCATCTGGTGATCGTCAACTAGAATGACCCGTGCGACATTTGTGTCTTCCATCAGGGGGTCTCCGTCACACCTAGCGGGATACGCGCGGTGATCGAAGTCTCTGTGCCGGGGTTGGAGCGAACCATCAACACGCCGCCAAGCATCTCGGCGCGCTCGCGCATGCTGAGCAGCCCCAGGCAGTTCGATTGGCACAGCGCCACCTCACGCGGATCGAACCCACAGCCATCGTCGGTGATGGTCAGAGTCACGAGGTCGCCGGTCACTTCCAGTTCGATCGTGGCATGCTGGGCGTTCGCATGGCGTGCGACGTTGCTGAGCGCTTCCTGGGCGATGCGGTTCAGGTTTTGCTGCACGGGCTTGGGAAGGCCGCGCACGTTGCCCCGAAGGATCAGCTTGACGTCCATCTCTGTGGAATGTTGCAGGCTCTGCACATGCTGGCGCAGCGCATTCTCCAGGTCGTCGGTTTCCAGGTCGATCGGGCGCAACTCGTTGATCAGGGTGCGCATCTCCGCCTGGATCACTTTGGTCTGCTCGACCAGCACATCCAGCGCCGCGTGGTTGACGCCGGGCACGTCTTGCAGCGAGTTTTTCAAGCCGCGCGCGGTCAGGCTGAGCGTGAACAGCGATTGTGTCACCGAGTCGTGCAATTCGCTGGCGAGGCGGCGGCGCTCCTCCAGGATAGTCAGGGTGCGGCTCTTGTTTCGCAGCCGCCAGCTTTCGAGCAACACAGTGATGTTTTCCGACAGCGCTTCGAGCAGGGTTGAGGCGCGTTCCGGGACGTGTTTAACCTCCGGGCGCATCAACACCAACACGCCCAGCACACGCCCGCGCGTGATTAAGGGCTTGATCGCCAGTTTGCGCGTTCCCAGCCGGTCGAGAACCTGCATCACGGCGGGTTTCAGGTTGGAGTCCGCCGCATGGATATCGTCAATGCGCATTTTTTCTCGCTGGGTGATGGCACGCTGGATCAGATTGTCCTCCATGGCGTGCAGGCTTTGGCGTAGCAGGCGTTGTTGTGGGCATTGGTCACAGCGTGTGCCTGTCGCATACGAGCAATCCTTGCAGGCGAAGACCGCCGACGCGATCTGGTCGGATTCGTCCAGCAAGGCCAGCGATATGATATCCGTGCCCAGGTTTTCGCGGGCGATCTTCAAGGCGCGGTCGGCAGTGCTGTGCAGGTTGTCCTGGCTGTTGACGAGATTCGCGATACGCAGGATCGTGTTGAACTCGCGTTCGCGCACATCCAGCGTGGTTTGCAGCGCGGCGCGTTGTTCTTCAAGCTCGTCGCGCATGCTTTCGACCGCTTCTGCCATCGCGTTGAACGTCTCGGCCAGCGTAGCGAGCGATTGGTCGACGTGGGTGATCGGGACGCGATAGGCCAGGTCGCCCTCAGCGATCGCGCGCGCGCCGTTCACAAGCTCCTGGATCGGCATTGCCAGCAGTTTGAGCACGACGCTGGCCCCTAACAACACGATGACCAGGAACGTCACCCCCTGGGCCGCCCACATCAGCAGCAGCGATTCGCCGAGCGCTTCGGTGCCGTGCAGCGAGATATAAATCGTCGGGGCTGCCGCAAGCACCACCGTCGGGGCCAGGCCGAGGATCAAGAACAACACGATCAAGCGCTGGATCAGGGGTTCGTGAATCGCCTGGCGCGGGCGCATGGTGCTTTCAGAAGATATGCTTTTTGATGTCATGGACTTACGCTCTTCGTGCTTGCTGGTCGATGGACGGTTAGCAACCGGAAATACACGGGATAAGCCCCGCGAACAGGGGAAACTTCGATGTTGTCTTTAGCTTCCATTATACCGGCAGCCAGTGGAATGTCCCAACGAAAAAGCCCCGTAAAACAGCGTAACCGTGTAAGAAAGAACGAGACGACGGCGAACGGTTTGGCGGCCCGTAATTGGACCAAAGTCCTATGGAAGATTGAACTTAGGTCCGATGCAGCCGTGTGTTCCAATTTGTACAATGGCAGCACTCATTGATGGCGGGGAAACCGGTGCAAATCCGGTGCTGTCGCGCAACTGTAACCCGGCTCAAGGTACGACTGCAGCCGGGGAGCCAGGCTACCGTAAGTGATGAGTGTATCTCGCGTCAAGGTACACCAGGCCGATTCTGTGTCTGGTGTTTTGTGTTATAGGCACAGCGCCAGGCGCGGAGCGTTTCGACCTGCTGACCACACAGGTCAGGCATAAGCAGCGTATCCACTTTGTGAAGCGCACGCACCAAGTAGCCAGTTTGTTTAGGAGGAGCAACTTATGAGCGAAAGACAAAAGACGGCTACGTCGCTCTCACGCCGTAATTTCCTCAAATTCGCCGGATTAGTGGGCGTGGCAGCCCAGGCCGGCGGTCTTGTGGCGGCGGGGATTGACGAGGGTTCGAGTTCAGAGAGCTACACGGGCTGGGAGTCTTTCAACCCGGGGACGCAGTTCTTTAACCGCGAACCGTTCGAGGTCAGTTTTCCGAAGCACAAGCCGGTAGGCGAAGTGCGCCGTCCCAGCCACATGACCGACTACGTGTTTGGGCGTGTTCGCACGTTCCAGGCGGCATATGAGCAGAACCCCGACTGGACACTCGAGGATCCGATCGAGGAGCTTGGCGTCCCGCCCCAACTGGTGGAATTCTACGAGGAATTCCCGGAACGCCTGGAATGGGACTTCAAGACGTTCAACGAAACGATCCCGCAGAACATGCAGGATCGCCAGAAGTACGGTAACTACTATAAGCTGGCGGATGCCTATAGCTCAGGTTTCGAGGCGCACGGGGCCTGGCTCCCGACGCCGGAAGCCCCGCCAGAAGAGTCGGACTTTGTGATCACAACGCGCACCAGTGCCGACACGCCGCCCGTCAGCAAACCGCTGGGCGACCCGCTACCGTTCAAGTCGCCTAAGCTGGCGTCCGAGTTCATCAAGGAAGTGGCACACCGCTACGGCGCGACATTGGTCGGTATCACCAAGACCAATCCGGACTGGCTGTATTCCGAAGGCTGGCGCGGCTGCCCCGAGGACTATGACTTCTCGCAGATGCCCGAGCACTGGGAATACGCGATCGTGATCGGTGTCCCGATGGAGTGGGACGTGGTCATGGCAAGCCCCCAGGCGTCCACCAGTTACGACGCGTACGATCGTGTTTCGACGACTGCCATCCGCCTGGAAGGGTGCTTGAAGTTCATGGGCTACCCGGCTCGTGCGCACACGCCGATGAAGGGTTACGACCTGATCGTGCCACCGCACGCGATTGAGGCCGGGCTGGGTGAGGTTGGCCGTACCGGGTACTGCATCACGCCTGAACTTGGTGGCAACTGCCGTATGGCGCTCGTGACCACCAGCCTGCCGATGGAGATCGACAACCCGATCGATTTCGGCGTGGCGGAGTTCTGCAAGAAGTGCAAGCTGTGCGCCGAAGGGTGCCCGTCCGGGGCGATCTCGATGGCCGATTCGCCCGATGGCATGGTGCTGCGCGGTTATGAGCACTGGTACATCAACAACGGCGCGTGCTACAACTTCTGGCGCGAGACGATGGGGCCGATGGGCTGCCGCCTGTGCGTGGTGACCTGCCCCTACAGCCGCAAGGACAACTGGATCCATGACGTTGCCCGCACGCTCGACCCGGTCGATCCGACCGGGTTGGTCAGCAGCAGCTTGCTGTGGATGCAGAAGAGCTTCTTCCCGGCCCCGGACGCCGAGGAGTATCGCCGTCCGCCGACAGGACATTTCGAAAGCTTCCGCGAGGAGCCGGGATTCCTGAAGGCGAACAAGTACCTGGATATCGACATCGTTAGCCCGCACGAAGGAGAGTAACCGATGGTCTTCTTTGGCAGTGCTTTCTTTTGGCTGGTAATGGGCGTCATCCTGGTGTTGGTTGGCGCTGCGTTCAAAGCTTTCGCCGAGGATCAGGGCTGGAACCTGACCTGGTGGAAGGGGCTGCTGGCCCTGTTGTGGTACGGCCTGTTCAGCCTGAGCTTTTACACCTACGGCACGCTGGCGGGCGAAAACGAAGCCAGCGCCGGGTTTAAACTGATGCTGCTGATGCTGTTCATCAGCCTGATCCTGGGCGTTGGCCTGTGGCGGCTGATGATGCTGGGAGCGAAACAGTCTACAGAGGCGAGAGAATAGTCTCAGTCGTGCAGGAAGACACGCTCACGAGGAAGGGACAACCACGCCCTTCCTCGTGCTTTGGAATGTGAACTGGAGTTGGAAGTGGCGATGACAACCGGACAGTCAGGACATCCGCAAGAGCAGGTGATCGCGGCCCGCGCGCGCGTGAAACAAGCCCGCGAAGCCAGCGATCCGCGCCAGGTGGGATATGCGCTCGCGGAGTTGGGACAGGCGTTGTTCCAGGCGCGGGGATATGACCAGGGAATCGCGGCCTTTGATGAGGCAATCGCGTTAGCTGCCAGCATGAACGATCGGCATTTTCAGGCGCAGTGCCTGTCGCGAAAGGCTGAAGCTTTCCAGTCGGTCAACCGCTTTCACAATGCATACGAGACGGTGCAGGCGATCGTACAACTGGCCGAAGCGCACGATGACCGCGAGATATTGTGTGCCGCGCTCACGTCGCAGGGACAGGTCCTGATCCAGTCTGGCGAGCCGGTGTTGGCACAGGACGCGCTGAAGTCCGCGCGCGAGCTTGCCGAGCAACTTGACGACCAGCGCTATTTGATGAACGTGTTTGGTACGTTGGGCAATCTGCGGCTGGCGCTGGCCGATCTGGATGGGGCGCGGTCCTTCTTCGACATGGCGCTGGCGCTGGCGCGAGAGCACGGCGACAAGGTCGCGGAGTGCGGCTATTTGGGCAACGCGGGAACGGTGCTGGCGTGGCAGCAAAATTACGCGCAGGCGATCCCGGTGCTGCGCGAGGTACTGGCGCTGGCAGAGGAGCTTGGCGACCAGCAGGCGGGACTCACCGGGTTGCGCTACCTGACCGAAATCCTGCACAAGACCGGCGCGTATGACCAGGTCCCGCCGCTGGCCCGGCGCGGGATCGCGCTGACACAGGCACAGGACGATCGCGACACGGCGTTTTCGTTTTTCCAGACGTTGATCCTGGCGCATTACCGCATGGGGCAGCTTGCTGAGGCGAAGGCAGCGATTCAGGAAGCGGTGGCTTATGCCCGGGCGATCGGGGACCTGGACCGGGAAGTCAACATGCTGCTGAACCTGGGCGAGTCGTGCATGCTGGCGGAACTGCACGCCCAGGCGCGGGACGCGTACCAGCGCGCGCTGGATGGCGTGCAGCAGCTTCAGCGCCCCGCTGATGAAGCGTATATCGTCGGCAGGTTGGGCGTCGTGCTGGCTGAACTGGGGCAGACCGAGGCCGCGATCGCGCAGCATCACCGCGCGGCAGAACTGGCCCGCGAGCGCGAGCTGACCGAGCTTGAAGGCGAGCAGTTGACGATGCTGGCGCTGGCCTACCTGGACCAGGGCGACACCGGGCAGGCGGCTGCGTATTGTCGCGAGGCCATCAGCGTTTTCGCAGCGGCGGAATTGACCAAAGAGGAAGCCCACGCCCGGCAATTGCTGGCGACGATCACGGCGGCTTAGCACGGTTTGGAAACGCAAGTTGACGAAGCGGGAGGCGACCCTTTGACCACCGAACCCGAAACGAAGCAACTGTCAAGAAGACAAAAGCGGCGCAGGATGGAGCGCGCGCTCGCCGTTGTCGCGATCATACTGATCGCGTTGGTGTGGGTGCTGGGCGCGATCCGTGCCGAGGCCGATCGGATGCCTGCCGTCCGGCGCGCGATGCCCGATGCCGGTTACTTCGAGCGACAGAACGGCGACATCTACGCGGCCTGGGCCAGCGAGGATAAGCAGGAGTTGTTGGGGTATGTCGCGATCGGCACGGCCAGCGGCTATGGCGGCCCGCTGAACCTGGCGGTCGCGGTCGATTTAGACGGGCAGATCGTCGGCGTGAGCACGGTCAGGCACAAGGAAACCCAGCAGTGGTACGAGCGCGTGGTTAACCAGGGGCTTCTGGACTCGTTGACCGGCAAATCGTACGATGACAGGTTCCAGGTTAAGCAAGATATCGACAACGTCACAGGGGCGACGTATACCTCGCGCGCGCTGGCGGAGGCCGCCCTCGATGGCAGCCGTGCCGCCGCACAACAGATCGGCTTGGCGCTCAGGGAGTCCGAAGCGCCGGAGATCCAGTTCGGCCTGCCGGAGATCGCGGTGCTGGGGTTGTTCGCGGTCGGGTATATCGGGCACCGGCGCGGTTTCAAGTATAAGAAGCAGTTCCGCTGGGGATCGATGCTGGCGGGCTTGATCATCCTGGGGTTCCTGTACAACATCCCGGTGACGCTGGCCTATTTCACCAAGCTGGTGTTGGGCTACTGGCCGCAGTGGCAAACCAACCTGTACTGGTATTTCCTGGTCGGCGGCCTGCTATTCGTCGTCACGGCGGATAACAAAAACCCGTATTGCGAGTGGTTCTGCCCGTTCGGCGCGGCGCAGGAGTGCATGGGCTTGATCGGGGGCGCGAAGGTCTACACGCTGCGCCGCCACCGTACCTGGCTGAAGTGGGTGCAGCGCGGGCTGGCCTTGAGCGCGATTCTGCTCGGGGTTTACTTCCGCAGCCCGGGGCTGGCGAGTTTTGAGATATTCGGGACGTTGTTCAGCCTGTTCGGCAACATGATCAGCGTGGCCGTGCTGGCGCTGGTGCTCGTTGTGGCGATGTTCGTCAAGCGGCCCTGGTGCAGTTTTCTATGTCCGATCGATCCCGTTGTTGATTTCGTCCGAGTCATTCGCCAATGGATAAACGAACTATGGCAAAAGCTAAATCCAAGAAGAAAGAACGCGTGATCGAAGTGTTGATCCTGGCGTTTGTGATCGTGTCGGTCGGCTTGCTGGCCGTTCAGATCGGGCAGAACGTGCAGGATACGCTCGAACAGGAACGGAACGCAGAACAGCTTGCGAATGGCGGCCTGGAACCGACACCGACCCCCAGCGGGCCGACGCCAACCATCGATTTCAGCCTGCCGGTGCAGGAATAGGGGGCGGGCATGGCACAGCGTAACATGATAGGGCGGCGTGACTTCCTGCGCATCGTCGGGGTGGCCGGCGTCGGGGGGCTGGCGGCGTTTGCGCTAGGCCGCGAGCAGACCGCGCAGGCCGTGGTCGTCAACGAGATGCGGCTGCTGATGGGCACGGTGGTGAACCTTGCACTCGTGACGCCGGATCGTGCCGCCGGACGGGCGGCGATCGCGACGTGCCTGGACCGGATGGCCGGGCTGGAAGCGATCATGAGCCGTCACCGGGACGACAGCCAGCTCGCGCGCCTGAACCGCGCGGGACGGCTTGACGCGCCAAGCCCGCATCTCGTGCACGTGCTGCGTGAGGCGCAGCGGATCGCGGCGCTGACAGAAGGCGCGTTTGATGTCACGGTAAAACCGCTGGTTGACCTGTACGAGCAGCACCGCGCTTCGGGTGCAGGACTGCCCCCCGCGCACGCGGTCGAGGCGGTGCTGGAGCGGGTCGGGTACGGCAAACTGGCGGTCGACGATGATCGCCTCGCGTTTGCGCGGCCCGGCATGGCGCTGACGCTGGACGGCATCGCCAAGGGCTATATCGTCGATCAGGGGCTGGCGACTTTGCGGCAGCGCGGCTTTGAGCATCTCCTGGTGGAGGCGGGCGGCGATCTCGCGGCAGCAGGGACAAAGCCGCAGCGTGTCCCCTGGCAGATCGGCATCCGCGCCCCGCGCGGGGACGAGGCAACGCCGCTGCACGTGTTCACCATCACCGACCGGGCCGTCGCCACGTCGGGGGACTACATGCAGCCGTACAGCGACGATTTGAGCGCGCACCACATCCTGGACCCGCGCGCCGGGCGTTCCGCGTCTGAACTGGCGAGTGCCACGCTTGTCGCGGCGAACGGTATGCAGGCGGATGCGCTGGCTACGGCGGTGATGGTCCTGGGGCCGGAACGCGGGCTTGACCTGGTCGAGAGGTTGCCCGCATGCGAGGCGTACCTTGTGGCAAAGGACGCGCGGATATGGCAGTCGTCCGGGTTTGCCGGCTGATCGCACGCTGTCATGCCGTTTTACGCGGCGCGTGTGCGCGTATCTAGCGAAGCCGCTGTGTTGTGTGATGTGCAGTGGCTTCGTCGCCTGTGCGCGGGTGGTTGTGGCCTGCTACAGGCAGTAGCCGTTGTTCTGCAAGCGTCATTCCCACTGATCGCCCCCTGCACGTCACTTAGCCAGCGCAAACGGCTGACGGCACGCATCGCAGATGATTTCTGCTCTCGCGATCACGACGTCTTGCACCAGGATGGTACGCGGCGGGACGCACTGGCAGGCCGCCAGGCGGCACGGGCTGCCTGGTTCCGGCTGTTGTTCCAGGTCATCCACAAACCGCGTAGCCAGGATGACGCCCATATTGTGTTCGATGGCCTCAGCCAGGTTGCCTAACAGCGGGCGGTAGGTTTGATAAGCGTCGGGGACCAGGACCCAGGCCGGCTTACCGGCAAGCGTGCTGTGTTTCAGCAGAATTCCAAACGCAGCAGCCGGGCGCTTGTACCAGGGCGAGAAGCGCCCGACACATTCCATGATCTCCGCCAGCATGTTCACCATCGCGATCTGGGCTGCTTCGGCGGGAAAAGACAGGTCAGCCCCCTCGAAGAGCGCCGCGACCGGTGGAAGCTCGCTCGTCACGTCATAGGCATCACACAGCACGCCCCACACATGCTGCAAGGTATCGTACAGATCAAGCGTCATCACCATAGGCCTCCCGGAAGCGACTCGTGGAATCGGGGAGGGTGCAGTTGCGGGCAGCGATGGCTTCTGGGTATCCCCCGGACCTGGTACGTGTGACAGGCCGGGGGTTTCACTGGTATAAGTCGAGCAGCCCTTTTTGCCTCAGCAGCGGGTAGGGATCGACCAGGTTCTTCTTGAGGGCTGCCGCATTTTCCGGCAGCCCCAACGCCAGCGCCATCAACTGCGTGAAATACAGCACCGGCATGGGTTCGTCCAGTTGCATCTGGAACTGGCGCGCGTCCAGGTTGGCGTGGCATAAGGGACACGCAACGGCGATAACGTCCGCGCCTGCTTCGCGCGCGTGTGCGATCAGATCGCTGCTCAGCTTGAGCACGATGTCCGGGCGGGTCAGCGCGTGTGCAGCGCCACAGCAAGCCGTTTTGTACGACCAGTCGAGCACCTCGGCCCCCAATGCCGCCATGAGCTGGTCCATGTCCGTCGGGTACTCCGGGTGCTCGGCTTCGGTTACCTCGGGCGGGCGCGTCAGCAGGCAGCCGTAGTAGCTCACCACGCGCAGCTGCGTGAGCGGTCGCTTGACCCGCGCTTCGATCGCTGCCGGTTCAACGTGCTGGCGAAGCGACTCGATCAACGTGCGGACGCGCACCGTGTCCTGATAGTCATAGTCTATCTCGCGCGTCACCCGCTCGCGGGCCTGGGGCGCGTGACGCCATTCGTGCTGTGCGGCTTTATGGCGATTGAAACACGCCGCGCACGGCATCGTGACCTCGGTGAAGCCGCTTTGTTCCACTATCGAAAGGTTCTCCATCGGCAGGCGCAGCGCCGCAGCGGGATCAATCCGGTGGGCCGAGGAACTGCCGCAACACACCCAGCCGCGCGGTTCGATCAGGTCGAGTTCGAGCGCTTCGCACACGGCGCGGGCCGAACGGTCAAACTCCGGGGCCGTCGAATGCAGCGAGCAACCCGGATAGTAGGCCACAGCTTTTGCCGCACCCGGCACGGGTTTGACCTTGCGCGGCGGGTGGCCCCGGTGGGGCAGCAATGACAGTTTGCGCTTCTGCATCAGCTTCAAGCCCAGGTCAAGGTCGCCGGTCAGGTTACGGGTGCGCAGCTTCATCTCGGCCAGCATCCCTAGCTCGTAATTGCGACCCCACAGGCGAATTTCGCGCATGCACGCCTGGTTGAAGATCTCGACTTCGGGCACTTGCGCTTCGATGCCGCGCGCGCGGCTCTCTCGCGTGAGAAAGTCCATGATCGCCGGGATATCCAGGCCCTGCGGGCAGCGCGTGCTGCAGGTGAAGCACGCCGCACATAACCAGGGGGTCTGGGCATGCAAGGCGATGTCTTCCTGCCCTAGCTGCAGGGCGCGCATGATCTGGTTGGGCTGCCAGTCAAAGAATTCGGCGAACGGACAGCCGCTTGTGCACCGGACGCACTGGTAACACAGGTAGACGTTCTGCCCCAGTTCGTCCCGGACGCGCTTCGCCAGCTCTGGGTTAATCGTCATCTCGTGATCGGGCTCCTGCTGGTTCATGATCGTCTCCTATGCTGCCGGTGCTTCGACCGTAGGGCGTGGCAACAAACCGGCGCCATCCGCGATCGGCCTGACCGCTTCTTCCCACTCGATCGCCATGATATGCACCCCGGCCACGCCTTCGATCTGGCGGATGTGCTGGATTAGCTCCACACAGATCGCGATTCCCTCATTGCGCCAGGCTGCCGACCGGGCCTGTTTGTCCTCTTTGGTGAGTTCGTCTTTCGATTTGTCGGCCCAGGGTGCCCCTGCGGCGGTCATGCGATCGATCAACGCATCAGGCACCAGCAAGCCCGGCACATTGTTTTTCATATAGCGGGCCATGCCGGGACTCTTCAACGGGCCCACACCGGCCAGAATATACGTCTGCTCGTGCAGTCCCAGCGCGCGCACTTTTTCCATGTAAGCCTTAAACGCGTCGATGTCGTATATTAGCTGCGTCTGGATGAAATCGGCCCCCGCCTGCACTTTCTTCGCCAGGCGGTAGGGTCGAAAGTCAACCGGGTCGGCGAACGGAGCGGCAGCCGCGCCGACCAGGAAGCGCGGCTCCGGCCCTTTGAATTCGTCGCCGCACTGGAACACATGCTGGTCGCGCATCTGGGCGACCATCTGAATCAGCTGGATCGAGTCGATATCAAATACGTTTTTGGCGGTGGGGTGATTGCCGAAACTCTGGTGATCGCCGGAGAGACACAGCACGTTGTGCATGCCGAGCGCATGGGCACCCAGCAGGTCACTCTGAATGGCAAGCCGGTTGCGATCGCGGCAGGTCATCTGGATGATCGGCTCCAGCCCTTCCTGCACCACGATCGTGCCCGCGCCGATGCTCGACATGCGCACGATCGCGGTCTGGTTGTCCGTGATGTTGACCGCGTCGCAACAGCCGCGCAGTAATGCGCATTTCGCGCGGATCACAGCGCCGTCGGCGCTCTGCGGCGGCCCCAGTTCCCCCGTGACCGCAAAATGACCGGCGCGCAAGACACGCTCCAGGTTTGACCCGACGCGATAGCCGTTGCTGCGGGTTGGTTGTGGTTCAGCCATCGTGGTTCACCTCTCTTCCGATGACAAACGCAGATCGTCGCGCGTGATCGTGCGCGGCCCGCCGTCTCGGGCCGTCTTCCAGTTTTTCGGCGGCTGGATGCTCATCAGCAGGTCGAGCCTGTCCATGCTTTTCAGTCGGTCGTAGATCAACTGCCACGCGCAGGGGATATCCGGGTTGATCTCGCAGTGCCCGCCTTCGGAGCCGCCGCACGGCCCGTTGAGCAGCGATTTGGAGCACCGCGCGATCGGACAGATGCCACCCGTCAGACCGAGCACGCAGTCGCCACACGCCGCGCAGCGTTCGGCCCACACGCCCTGTTCGGTGGGCAGCCCCATGAAGCTCGTGTTGAGGCCCGGCACAACCCACACATCCGGGAAATGCTCCGCAATCGCCTGCACGCCGATCCCGCAGCCCAACGACAGCACGACGTCCGCGGCCTTGACGTGCTCCGTGATCTCGTCCAGATATTCCCACTCACACTGGCGCTGCACGGTGACATCCGTGACGTTCTTGCCGTTGCCATCGAGCCTGGTTGCCATGCGCAGCGAGGCCGCGACGATCGCCGCTTCGCGCGCGCCACCGGCGAAACACACGGTCACGCAGGTTCCACAGCCCGCCACCAGCACGTTTTCTGCCTCGCCGATCAGGGTCTTGATCTCTTCCAACGGTTTTTGCTCTGCGATAATCATGGTTCACGCTCCGCGTTCGGTCCGGACGATGAAGGTGAGGGCGCGCGAAGAGGATTCGGCCCCAGGGTTGAGATGTGCTCGGTCATGGCGGTGGCAGCGGCGACGAACTCGCCGGCCATAGCCGCCGACATGTTGAACATGCGCACGCGCTCCGGCTCCAGGCCGATCGCGGCCAGCAAGCTCTGTATGTGCTCCACCCGCCGCCGGGCGTTGATATTACCGTCCAGGTAATGGCAGTCGCCGGGCAGTCAACCGGCGGCCATCACGCCGTCCGCGCCGTCCTCAAGCGCGTGCAGCACGGCCAGCACATCAAGCCGCCCGGTGCAGGGAAGCTGCACGATTTTGATCGCCGGCGGATACTGCATGCGCAGCCCTCCGGCTAAATCGGCGGCGGCGTAGGCGCAGTGTTCACAGCAATACGCTATAATGTGTAACTGAGTGTCGGTCATTCCAGGCGCACTCCATATCACGTTCACCGAACCGCAGGTTGTCATGCGGTTTTGTGAGGTGGCCTCACCTCGTCGCCTCTCTGGGTGGGAGTTTAGGGAACCCAGGGGGTGCGGGTTTGAGGTGAGGCCTCGTTCATATAGTCTGTGCCGGTTCCAACGGCACAACCCCCGGCGGCGGATTCAGCAACGCGTGTGCTTTTGCTTCGATCTGAGCATCGGTGTAGTGCTGCAACTGGATGGCCTGCGCCGGGCATTCCGCCACGCACGAGCCACACCCCTGGCACACCGCCGGCTCGATATGCGCCGCCCCCATCACGTTCCCCACCCCGGCCACGCCAGCCTTGATCTGCGGCACCCCAAACGGGCAGATGCGGACGCAGGTCAGGCAGCCGGTGCAGCGCGTCTCGTCGACAACCGCGACCTGGCCCCCGGCGGCCAGCGTTTCGCGGCTGAGGATGCGCGCCGCGCGCGCCGCCGCTGCCTGCCCCTGGATCATGCTCTCGTCCAGCAGCTTGGGATAATGCGCCATGCCTGCCATGAACACGCCATCCGAGGCGAAATCAACCGGGCGCAGTTTGACATGCGCTTCCAGCAGAAAGCCATCCGCGTCAAGGTTGGCTTTGAACAGCCGCGTGACCTCGGCGGCGTCATCGTGCGGCACTACCGGCATGCTGAGCACCAGCACGTCGGGCGTCAGGGTGAGCTTGCGCTTGAGCGCCGGGTCCGCGGCCTGGACGCGCAGCTCGCCATCACAGGACACCACCGGGCGCGTCTCGTCGTCGTAGCGCACGAAGATCACGCCACGCTCGCGGGCGGCGGTGTAGAGCCGCTCTTTGAATCCGTAAGCGCGTATGTCGCGGTACAGGATCACGACGTCAGCGTCCGGCCTGCGCTCTTTGAGTGCCAGCGCGTTCTTGAGCGCAACGCTGCAGCAGATGCGGCTGCAAAACCGCTCCGCCGGGCCGACGCACTGGATCATCACCACCGAGCCGGGCAGGTCGTCGCGGTGGGCGAGGCGGTGCTCGAATTCCTGCTGCGTCACGATACGCGGGTCGCTGCCATAGCCGTAGTCCGGCCCCCGGTATTCCTGCGCGCCCGTCGCCAGGATCGTGACGCCGTGCTGCACGTCGTGGCGCGTCCCGTGCGCGTCCTGGATCACGCTGGTGAAATTGCCCATGAAACCGCTGTTCTCAACAACGGTGCTGTTCAGATGCACCGTGATCGCGGGTTCGGCGCGCACGGCGGCGACCAGTTCGGCCAGCACGCGCTGCGGGTCCTTGCCGTCCGATGGTGTGAAGACGTGCCGCAGGTTGCCGCCCAGCTCGGCGTCACGCTCGACGAGCTGCACCGGGAAGCCCTGCTCCGCCAGCGAGAGCGCCGCCGTCATGCCGGCTGCACCGCCACCCACCACCAGCGCCGCGCGCTGCACCGGGACATCGAGCGTGTGCTGCGGTTCGAGCAGCGCGGCCCGTGCGACCGCCATACGCACGAGATCGCGCGCTTTGTGCGTGGCGATCGCCGGCGCGGTGGAATGCACCCACGAGCACTGGTTGCGGATGTTCGCCATCTCGAACAGGTACGGGTTCAACCCGGCGCTGCGCAGGCAGTCCTGGAACAGCGGGGCATGCGTCAGCGGCGTGCAGCTCGCGACCACGACGCGGTTAAGCCGGCGTTCCTCGATCTGCTCAGCGATGTGGCGGATGCTGTCCTGCGCGCAGGTGTAGAGGTTGTCTTCGGCGTGAACCACGCCGGGCAGTGTGTGCGCGTAGGCGGCGACGTCCGGCACGTCGAGATAGCCGCCGATGTTCGATCCACAGTGGCACACAAACACGCCGATGCGCGGGTCTTCGCCTGCTACGTCACGCTCCGGGGGAAACTCCGGGGTGACCGTCAGCGTGAAGCGCGACGGCGCGATCCGCGCGGCGGCAGCGGCAGCCGCGCCGCTGGCTTCGGTCACCGATTCGGGGATGTCTTTCGGCTCGCGGAACGGTCCGGCGGCGTAAATACCGGGGCGGCTCGTCTCCAGCGGGTTAAACTGCACGGTGTGGCAGAATCCGTATTCGTCCAGCTCAACGCCTAGCTTGCGCCCCAGCGCGCGCACGGACTCGGAGATCGCCATGCCGACCGAGAGCACCACCAGATCAAAGTCTTCATGGTGCATATCCCCCGCCTCGTCCTGGTAGCGCAGGCGCAGGTCGTGCGTGCGCGGATCTTCGCTGAGCGCGCTGATCCGGCAGCGCGTGTACTGCACGCCGTAACGGTCGCGCGCGCGTTCGAAATAACGCCAATAACCTTTTGAAAACGCGCGCATGTCCATCATGAACACATGGATATCGATATCCGGCGCGTGTTCTTTGGCGATGATCGCTTCTTTCGTGGCGTACATGCAGCACACCGACGAGCAGTAATCGTGGCTTTGGTCGCGCGAGCCGACACATTGCAGGAACGCGATCCGGCGGGGTACGCGGCGATCGGAGGGGCGTTCGATGTGGCCCAGCGTCGGGCCGGACGCCGAGAGCAGCCGCTCAAACTGGAGCGCCGTGATCACGTTGGGGTAGCGTCCCAGGCCGTATTCTTCGGACAGCTCAGCGCGGTAAATCTGGTAGCCGGGCGCGAGGATCACCGCCCCGACATCAACCGTCTCTTCGCGGGCTACCATGTCGTGATCGATGGCGTCCACGCCGCAGGCGAACGTACAGCTCATGCACTCCGAGCAGATGCCGCAGGCCAGGCAGCGCGCCGCCTCACGTTGCGCCGATGCGTCATCATAGCCGCCTTCAACTTCCGCGAAGCTGCTGATGCGCTGCTCAAGCGGCAGTTCGGGCATCGGCACGCGCGGCTGCGGCGTGATCTCGCCGCTGGCGATACGCTGCTCGATCTCCTCGCGGGAGAGCTTGACGACCGGCAGGTCGGGTTTGCGCGGCGGCTCCAGGTGCTCCCCGCGCAGGTAGCGCATGATCGAGCGCGCGGCGACGTGACCGCTGTCCACCGCTTCGATCACAAACGCCGTGCCGGAGACGCTGTCGCCCGCCGCGAAGACCCCCGCGCGCGTGGCGGCGAGCGTGTTGGGGTTGACCGCGATCGTCTGCTGCCCGGTCAGCCCGACCCCGGCATCGTCCGGGATAAACGCCAGACCGGCGCGCTGACCCACCGAGAAGATCACCGTGTCGCAGGGGATGACGTGCGCGCTGCCGGGGACCGTTTCAACATGCAGGCGGCCCGCGTCGTCGAACTCGAACGACGCGACATGCTCGCACGCCACGCCGGTAACGCGCCCCTGATCGTCGCCCAGAATGCGCTCAAACGCGCGCCCGGCGTGTATGGTGACGCCTTCCGCTTCGGCAGCGTCGACTTCCCAGGCGTGCGCGGGCATCGCCTCGCGCGCTTCAAGGCACGCCAGGTGCACCTCGCGTCCCAGCCGGATCGCGCTGCGCGCTACGTCGATCGCCACGTTGCCACCGCCAAGCACCAGCACGCGTCGTCCCAGGGGCGGCGCGTCATCCTGTGTACCGTTCGTGTAGCGCCCCAGCCGCACGTCGCGCAGAAACCGCGTGTTGATCAGCACGCCGTCCAGATCGCGCCCCGGAATCGGCAGGCGGATGCCTTCATGCGCGCCGACCGCGATCAACACCGCGTCGAAGCCCTGGTCGAACAGATCGTCCAGGTTGTCGACCTGGTGGTTCAGGCGCAGGTCGAGGCCGAGATCGATGATGTCCTGCACTTCACGTTCGATGATGTGGGTCGGGAGCCGGTATTCCGGCACGCCCAGCCGCAGCATCCCGCCCGCGACCGGCATCGCCTCGAACACGGTCACGCCGTAGCCTGCCAGGGCGAGGTCCTGCGCGGCGGTCAGGCCACACGGTCCGGCACCGATGATGGCGACGCGCTCATCATGGAGTCGCGGGGCCGGTTCGACCGGCTGGCGCGGTTGGGCATACACCTTGTCCGTCACAAAACGTTTGAGCGCGCGGATGTTGACCGCTTCGTCCACCAGCCCGCGATTGCATGCGTCCTCGCAGCGATGATTGCAGATGCGCCCGCAAATGCCGGGAAACGGGTTATCCATTTTGATCACGCGCAGCGCATCGTCCCAACGCCCCTCGCGGATCAAGGCGATATAGCCCTGGGCGCGCTGCCCGGCGGGGCAGGCATCGCGACAGGGCGCGATGCCGCGTTTGTCGATGGCGTAGGCGTTGGGGACGGCCTGAGGATAGAGCTTGTAGGCCGCCCGGCGTTGGGCCAGCCCTTCATTGAACCCGTCCGGCACGACCACCGGGCAAACCGCCGCACAGTCACCACAACCGACACACTTAGCCTGGTCAACGTATCGCGGGGCATGACGCACGCGCACGGCAAATCGCCCGACTTCCCCGGCGATGTCGAGCACGTCCGTGCCGGTCATGAGCGTGATGTTCGGGTGGCGCCCGGTTTCGACCAGTTTGGGCGAGATGGTGCACATGGCGCAGTCGTTGGTCGGGAAGGTTTTGTCGAGTTGGGCCATCTTGCCGCCGATCGCGGTCTGTGACTCGACCAACACGACCTTGAACCCCTGGTCGGCCAGGTCCAGCGCGGCCTGCATGCCCGCAATGCCGCCGCCGACAACCATCACCGCGCCAACCGGTGCATCAATTTGACGGTGCCTTGTTTGCTCGGGGTGTGCCATGAAGCACCCCTTTGTGGTCTACTGATCACGTTCGGTCGTATAGGCTATTCTGTCCCTTGTGTCGAATCAGGGCGTCTGCCCCGAAAGCCGATATCCTCGTCTTCGTCCGGCGGTTTGGGCGGTTCGTCCGCGCGCTTGACCGGTTTAAGCGGGTTAGGTCCCAATGCGCGGATGCGATCGGTCATCGTGCGGGCAGCGGCGGCGAAGGCATACGCCTGGCTGCCGGACATAAAGAACATCTCCAGGCGCTCGCCGCCCAGCCCGATCTCGTCGAGAATGTGCTTGGCGCGTTCGACCCGTGCCCGTCCGCGCTCGTTGCCGCGCACGTGGTGGCAGTTGCCGATCGGGCAGGCGATGAGATACACGCCATCCGCGCCTTGTTCAAACGCTTCCAGCAGGTAGCGAATGTCGGTCTTGCCGGTACACGGCAGCCGCAGCGGTTTGACGTTCGCCGGATACTGTACGCGCAGCGCCCCGGCGGTGTCCGCGGCCATGTACCCGCAGTAGATGCAGTAGAACGCCGTGATCTCCGGCTCAAACTGGCTGCCATCGCCGGACGTGCTCATAACACTGCCTCCTGTGGCATGGTCGCCGACCAGCTTCCCAGCCCGCCAATCTCGCGCAGCATCACCTGCGCGTCGGTGTAGTTCAGCAGTTGGATCGCGCTGGCCGGGCACTCGCCGGTACACGTGCCGCAGCCCTGGCACTGGGCGGGATCGATGAATGCCGCACCGCCCAACCCGCCGACCCCGGTACGGTCTTCCTGCTGGATGACCTGCGGGATGCCAAAGGGGCAGGTTCGCGTGCATGTCAGGCAGCCCACGCATTTGTCGGGGTCGACCTGCGCCACAATGCCCCCCAGGTACAGCGACTGCTGCGCCAGCAGGGGCAGCGCGCGTGCAGCCGCCGCCAGCGCATGGCTGATGCTTTCCTCGACGAACTTCGGGTAATGGGCCATCCCGGCCAGGAAAATGCCTTCACGCATGAAGTCCATTGGGCGCAGCTTGATTTGCGCTTCTTCGAAGAATCCCTCGGTTGAAAGCGGCACGCGCAGCATCTGCGCCAGCGCTGTTGTGCCCTCACTCGGTGCGACAGCCATGCTCATCGGCACGAGGTCGGCAGGCAAATCAAGCCACTGGCTTAACGCCAGGTCCCACGCCCGCACGTGGACTCGCTCACCGTCGGTGATCACTTCGGGCGGGCGGTCATCGGTGTAGCGGATAAAATTCACGCCACGCTCGCGGGCCTGGGTGTAGTATTCCTCGCGGAAACCATAGGTCACGATGTTCTTGTACAGCACGCTGACCCGGCAGCCAGGGTTGAACAGCTTGAGGCGGATCGCGTTCTTGAGCGCGTTGGTGCAGCACACGCGCGAGCAGTATTCTGGCGTGCCCGGTGGGCGCATGCACTGGATCATGACCACGTCCCGCAAGCTCATCACCGCTTCCGGCTGGTGGATGATCATGTGCTCCAGCTCGCGCTGCGTTATGACGCCCGGTAGCGCCAGCCAGGGATGGTCCCGTGTTTCGCGTCCCCCTGTGGCTACGATCGTAACGCCGTGCTCGATCGAGGTGTCGGTCGCGGCACCGTCATGCATCGTGGTGCGCAGCACGGCGCGGAAATACCCCACGTGGCCCCAGTGCCGCACCACCTCGGTACGTGTGTACGTCGTGATGCGCTTGTGCGCTCGCACACGGTTTACCAGGTCGCGCAAGAGGCGTTGCGGGTTATACCCTTCGGCCACGTAGTGTAGATTGAGCAAATTGCCGCCGAGCATCTCGGCCCGTTCGATCAGGTGCACATCAAACCCGCTGTCGGCGATCGCCAGGGCGGTGGTCATGCCGGTGACGCCGCCACCGATGATCAACGCGGTCGGGCGGCAGCGGTGGCGATCCTTGTGGATCGGGCGCCCGGCTTGCACGCGTCCCACGGCTACGCGGACCAGCTCAATCGCTTTACGGTTGGCAACGGCAGCCTGGTCCCGGTGCACAGTGCTGCATTGCTCGCGCAGGTTGACCATCTCCAGCAAATACGGGTTCAGGCCCGACATCCGGATCGCGCGCTGGAACAGCGCATCATGCGTGCGGTTGCTGCATCCCGCGATGACAACACGGTTGAGCTGCTGGTCGTGGATCGCGGATTGAATCCGCTCTAGTGCGTCAGGGAAGCAGGCGAAATCGAGGACTTCCGCCGCCTGCACGCCCGGCCATTGTTCCACCTGCCGCACCAGGGCTTTCAGATCGAGCACGCTCTCGATCGTGCCGCCACAGGTGCACGCGAATACGCCGATCCAGGGTGGCTCCACACTCACATCGCGTTCCGGTGGCAGGTCGCCGGTCACCAGGAACGGCCATTCGCGCGAGAACGTGTGCGTGTTGAGATGATCGCTGAGCAAGCGCATGACCTCAGCCGCCGCGCCGCTGGCATCAATGATCGTTTCGGCGATCTCTTTGGGCGACGAAAACGCCCCGCAGACGAACACACCGGGCCGGGATGTTTGCAGCGGTGTAAATTTATCGGTCTGGCAAAAGCCGTGATGGTTGAGTTCGACGTCAAGCAAATCCGCCAGGTACTTGGCCGATCCTGGCGGCTGCAGCCCGGTCGCCAATACGACTGCTTCAAAGCGCTCGCGCTGGAGCCGTCCTGCCGCGTCGGCGAAGTCGATGATCAGATCGTGTGTGGCGGGGTCTTCCTGGATCGAGGAAACCCGGCAGCGGACATAGCGGATATTGTACTTCTGGCGCGCGGTAGCGAAATAAGTGCTGTATTCCTTGTTGAAGGCGCGCTCGTCCATGATGAAGATCGTGCACGCCACGTCATTGTTCAGCCGCTGCTTGGCCAGCATCGCCTCTTTGGTCGCGTACATGCAGCAGATCGAAGAGCAGAAGGTGTTGTGCTGATCGCGCGAGCCAATGCACTGTAACCAGGCGATCGAGCGCGGATGGCGCTTGTCAGACGGGCGCGTGATGATGCCCTCGGTCGGCCCGGAACGGCTGGCCAGTCGTTCATATTGCATGGCGTGCAGCACATTGGGATAACGCCCGTAACCGAGCTCTTCCTGCACGCCGGGATCGTAGACCTGGAAGCCCAGCGCCAGGATAATCGCGCCGACTTCGACATGTATCAGGTGTGGCTGGTCGTTCAAATTGATCGCATTACTGGGGCACACAGCAGCACATTTTCCGCAGTCGTCGCAGTAGGGGCCATGGTCGATGACATAGGCGTCGGGTGAGGCACGCGCTGAGACTTTGTAGATCGCTCTGCGCGTGACCATGCCCTGTTGGTAGTCGTCCGGTAGCTCGATCGGGCAGACATCGACGCAGCGACCGCAGTTGATACATCGCGCCGGATCGACGTAGCGCGGTTCCTGCCGGAGCGAGATGGTGAAATCCCCGGCTTGGCCGACCACATCTACGACATGTGTGTTTGTCAGGATTGCGATATTGGGGTGTTGGTTGTGCTCGATGTAGGCGGGGGAGATCGAGGGGCGGGTGCAACCATAGCCGTGATCGGGCGTTCCGCGGCAGAGGACGCAGTCATGCTGGGGGAACATATAGCCGAGCTGCGCCACACGCCCGCCCAGGCAGGGCGTTTGCTCGACAAGGTAGACTTTCAAACCTGCATCAGCCAGATCGAGTGCCGCGCGCATTCCCCCGATCCCGCCGCCGATGACCATTACGGAACTGACGGCGGGCACGTCGTGCCATATCGTAGCGCCCATCTCGCGCCTCCCATTACATCCCAGCGCGATCGAAAGGCATCAATGAAGCGTGATGTATACCAATTATAGGGGCTGGCTTCCGGTTAAGTCAATTTTAGTGATATTTTTCACAAAAACTGCAATGAGACGCGCCGCGAAGTCATCCGGTCGCCCAAGCACGCCGCCTGGACGGAGCCTGCAAAGCGTTGGCAGCGCGCTGCTGTATTCGGCGGTGCTGCTGGGTCCCTGGGGCTGGCTCAAGGGGGGCCAACCTGGACACGCTGGCGCACTGGCTGCTGTGCTGATCCCACTCAGTCTCGCTGCGTGGATCGCGTTCAGCTTTTCGCAACGAAAGTTTGAATCAGTTCGCTGCAATATCTGCGCAGTCTGGACCGTGAAGCGGTCCAGGCCGCCAGCGATAAGTTGCACCTAATCAACCCCGGTGCATAACCCGAATCAAAAAACCCGACCTGATCGTTTGCCAGGTCGGGCTAAGGAACCAACTTGATCCAAAATCAGCGTTAAGGTAGTCGGGGTGCCCGGACTCGAACCGGGGGCCTCTGCGTCCCAAACGCAGCGCGCTAGCCAACTGCGCCACACCCCGTTGACGGACGCTAGTATACCCGGCGCTCCGGGCCATGACAAGGGCGTTCTGTTGTGGAGATTTGGCAAAAAGAAAAGAGCCGTTGTGGAGAGGGGGGACACCACAAACGGCCCTCAGATTCGACCTAACACTACCGGCGACGCGCATCTCCAGTCAATGCTAGGTCAAGCGCCTCTTACTTACTACAAGCCACTTCTATCCCATACATGAGCCACTGCATCCGATCAGGAAGAGACGCTTGTTCGTAATGATAGAGACTATGGCTTAGCTCAGGGTGAAAGTAAAATTAGTAATAGATGAGAACAGGGCGCTCGCGGCGTGACGCGAGGTGTGCTGGGTCTGGCGTCAGGTGTCGTCCGCTTCGCCGCCGAACAACGCCAGCCATTCATCGACCTCGTCGGGCGTCAGGTGGGGATCGGGGTCCGTGTCGTCCGGCATCACGGATGCACGCATCGCTTCGGCAAATGCACGCGGACTCAGCACCCCGATCCGCCGCCGGCTTGCAGCGGCCACGATCTCCCGGTCGGCGGAGACGATCACCAGGCTGCCGGTATCACGCGCGGTGCGGATGCGCTCCATGATGATCGCGTCGGCGGTGGTCCCCCCGTGCGCGAAGATCACCCGCACGCTCGGCGTCGAAAGATCGCGCGAGCGGCCACCCGGCAGGCCCCTGTCAAACACGACGGTACAGCGTTTGCGTTTGCGCCCCATGTAACGTTTCAGCCGTTCGACCAGCTTCGCTTCGTCCTGTGGGTCGTTCAGGTCCAGGTCGGGGAGCTGGCCGATCACGTTGTGCCCGTCGATCAGGTACGGCATGATCCTTTTCTCTCGTCGCTAGCGGGTTCACGCGCGCGGTGTCACCGGGAACGCCATGACAGGCGGTCCGTGACGGTGCGCTGATCCAGTTATACCACAGGTTGCGTGCCCGCGGCGCGGCGCAGCGTGATCAGTGCGATCTCCGGGCGGCTGCCGAAGCGGATGACGAAGCGCCCGGTACCGGTGCCGGTCGTGACGTAAACCCACATCCGGCGCACGGAACGCAGTCCCCGGTAGAAGGTGCGCCCGTGTTGGGGCAGCAGCAGTGGGCGCTGCAGCATCGTGACCTGCCCGCCGTGCGTGTGGCCCGACAGTTGCAGCAAGATGTTCGGGTAGGCCGCTGCAGCGGTGGCGAAGTCCGGCTCGTGCACTAGCAACAGCGCGGGCATATCGGCAGGGATGTGCGCCAGCGCCGCGTTCAGGTCCGGCGTGCCAAAGTGAACATCGTCCAGCCCGACCACCGCCAGCCCGTCCGTGCTGCGCCGGATGATCCGCGCCTCATTGCGCAGCAGCGTGATTCCTGCCCCGCAGAGTAGTTCGCCCACAAAGCGTGGATCGACATAATCATGATTGCCCAATACCGACCAGACCCCATCCGGGGCGCGCAGGTCGCCCAGCGGTGCGACCGTGCGGTTACTGACGTTGTGGGCGCGGCCCCACGTGACGAGATCGCCCGTCATGGCGACCAGGTCCGGCCCTTCGCGGTTCACCAGCGCGACCACACGCGGCAGCAGGGCATCCGCCGTGCGCATGCCGAGATGGTGGTCGGAGATGTGGGCGATGCGGTAGCCGTCAAACGCCGGGGGTAGATCGTGCAGGGGCAGCGTGAGCCGGGTCACGCGCAGCCAGCGCGGTTCGACGCGGGTGGCATACCAGCCCGCCAGGGCCAGCAGGCCGGTCAGGGTGCGGAATGTGGGGGATTGTCGCCAGGTGTTGATCAACCTCATTCAGCCGCCGTGCTTTCGTTGAGGGCAAGGTCCGCGATCACCGGGTAGTGGTCGGATGTGCCGCTATCGCTGCCGGCGCGCGCCGCCAGTGCGGTCAGGTCGTCGGTATACCACACGTAATCGATCCGCAGCAGGCGCGGCATCGCGCCAAACGCATATCCCGCCGGAAACGTGAACCCGAAGCCCCGCCCCGCCGCGCGAAAAGCGTCGTTGAACTGCTCCGCCATCGTGCGATATGACGTGCTCAGATCGGTCATGTTGAAGTCGCCCAGGACGATCACCGGCCCCTCTTCGCGTGCCAGATACTCGCTTTGCAGCATCGCCAACTCGCGGTCGCGGCGCTCGGTGGTGTAGATGACGGGCAACAGCTTGTTGCCGGGCGGCGTCAGGTGAATGACGTACACCGCCACCGGCCTGCCTGTGACGTCGACCTCGGCGCGTAACTGGAGCGGCG
This sequence comes from uncultured Anaerolineaceae bacterium, assembly GCA_964425755.1. Lineage (GTDB taxonomy): Bacteria > Chloroflexota > Anaerolineae > Aggregatilineales > Aggregatilineaceae > CAYRNY01. The sequence goes on along the minus strand of CAYRNY010000026.1, from coordinate 8,033 downwards.
ACCTGCGCAGCGGTGTGAAGGCCCGCTGCTCACCGATCGGGTAGCGGCTCAACAGCGCGACCCCTTGCACGGTCGGCAGGGGATAATGCGCCTGGTAGGGGTACATATCCGCCAGCTCGCGCTTGAGCCACGCGCTGCTTTCCGGGGCGACCTCTTGCAGCCCGACGATATCCGCGTCCAGCTCGCGGATCGTCGCGGCGATCGCCGCCGGGTCGGACTGCACGCCGATGATGTTGAACGACACGGCGGTGAAGCGCGGTCCGGCGGGCGTCGTGGCGGGTTCCGGTGGCAGCAGCAACTCCCCGTAGAGCAGCACGAACGCCACGATCACCGGCACTTGCAGCGCGAGCAGCGGCCAGCGCCAGCGCGATCCCAGCGCGATGATCCCGGCCACCAGCCCGCCCAACGCCCACCAGGGCAGGAAGTTGTTCGCAAACGCGATCCACGCCCAACGCTCCCCAAGCGCGGCGAACGCCAGCACGTACAGGCTGACTCCCACCCCGTAGAGCAGGATCGCCACCTGCAGCCGCTTCCATAGCTTGCGCGCCAGGCTTGGTTTGTCAGGGATGGGCTTCGCGCGGCGCTGCGCGCGCCGGGCTTTCTGTGCGATCATGGCACTTCCTCAAATGTGTTCAGGGGCGGGTTAGCCGGTCCTGCAGCGGCACCTAGCCGAAATACAGCCGGACATGATCGCCGTCTTCTTCCACGATCTCGATCATGATCGGTTCGTCCAGTTCTTCTGTTTCAAGCGTGCTCAGAAAGGACGCGGTCATCTGGACGTTGTCGGCGGTTTCGCGGTCCGCGAAGCGGCGCACGAAGACATGCGCGATGTCCGCTACGATGCCGGCCAGGCGTAGCGGCAGCGGCAGGCTGAACGCGATCCGGCTGCCGTCATGTTCGCGAATGCGGACGTGCATCCAGGGCGACCACTGGCTGAACCAGCCGACGAGCGCGATCAGCCCGGCGACGACGAACACGAACCACCCGCAGAACGACAGCAGCGGCACCGGCGTGTTCGACGCGCACAGCCCGGCCACGCCCAGCATGATCAGGCCGATGATGAACGGGTATTCCCAGTAGCGCCGGAAGTGCTGCATATCCGGCGCGGCCTCGCGTGGTGTCTGGCCGTGCGGGCCTGGTCGCGGGATGTCCAGCGGCACGGGCGCGGCGTCCGGCGCGGTGGCAGGGGGTACGGTCGCCAGCGCGTCGAGCAGGCTTTCCGCTTCGGCGACCGTGATCACCCCGTCCTGCACCATCTGCAATATCTGCAGGCGTTCGTCGGCTGACATGAGTTTTCCCTTCGCTTTACGGCTACGTGCGGTCCGAACGCGCCTGCGGTTCGCGGACGATCAGGGTGGCGCGGATATTGCCCTCTGCGTCGCGCAACGTGGCCGTTTCCCCGATCGACCACACCGCGTGATCCAGCCCCCAGTACAGCCGGACCGGTGTGTCCGTCCCTGAGTGCGTATAGACGATCACACCACCGCCCTGGAACAGCGTGAACGGCGGGAAGGTGTAGCGGTTGCCGCCTTGCTCGGTGATCGTCCACCCCGCCAGGTCGAGCGTGGGGCCGGGGTTGACCAGTTGCAGCGCTTCCCGGTCTATGTCGCCCGGTTGGATCACGCTATCGATCCGGACCAAGACTGGGGTTGCGGCAGGAGTCACGTTAAGGGAGGGGGAATCGGAATCGTTCAATCCCGGATCGGACGGGATATAGGCCGTATCCGGTTGGTTATCCAGCGACATGAGCGCTAACGCGCCGAAAAAATTGACAATCGACAATCCTGCAATCAGCATCAGGCTGACGCCGTTCGTTGATGGCAGTTGCATGTGTATCACCTCACCCATGCCAACCTGTCGAGAGTACGCAAGCATAGCGAATTTGTGGGCTGCCGACAATAGCGAGATGCTATCACGGGCCGGGATTAACACAGAATTAACACACTGTAAGCGTGATAAAGCGCCCACATGATCCGCGTTGCCCCGGCGGGCGGGCTATGCTAAGATGACTGCGCACTGCATGCGAATCGCTTGCGCATGCGTGCGTTCTTGGAGCGTGTTATCAGACGATTATCAAATGCAAAAGGTATAAACGCATGAGCCGTCGGGTGCTGGTTGGCTTCGTCATTTTGAACGTGATCGTATCCCTGGTGGTGGCACTGGGGATCATCAGCTATTACTGGTCCCGGCAGCCTAACGAACCCCAGCCCGGACCGACTCAGATCGTGATCCTGACCGCGACGCCGATTCCGGGCATGGATATGCAACCCGCCGAGTATCAAGGCACGATCGACGCGTTACAACTCACCAGCACCGCGCTGGCGCAGGACGCGCAGGCCGTACGCGTGATCACGTCGACTCCGTTCGAGGAAGGCGTGGCGGCGCCCTCGATCACAGCGGTCGCGACGCTCGACCCGGCCATTTTGCCCGCCGTGCCGACCGACCTGCCGCCCGGCCTGCCGACCCCGACCGCGCAGGATGACGGCTGCCTGCGCCACGTGGTCGAATCCGGCAACACGGTGATCGCGATCGCGCAGCAGTACGGCGTGTTCCCCGGTGACATCCTGACCGTGAATGACATGAGCGAAGACGACGCGGCGCGGTTGCAGGTTGGGGACGTGCTGATCATCCCGATCGAAGGTTGTGTCGCGCTCTACACGCCGACGCCGCCACCCGAACCGACGAACACGCCGTTCTCATTGACGCGCACCGCGCCAACGGTCACGCTGCCGCCAACGGCGATCAACGCGGAGATCGTGATCGCGAACGTGCAGGGCGCGGGCAGTGTCAACAGCGAGGCGGTGGAGATTCGCAATATCGGCAACGTGGTCAATCTGCAGGGCTGGACGCTGCGCAACGAACGCGGCGATACGTTCCGCTTCCCGGAGTTCCGCATGCAGCGTGACAGCCGCGTGCTGGTCTTCTCGCGCCAGGGGCAAAACACGCCCGCCGCGCTGTACTGGAATCGCGAAGCCCCGGCCTGGCGCGACGGCGAGACGGTCACGCTGGCCGATGCAACCGGTCAGGCGCAGGCGACGTTTACGATCGGTGTGGACCAGCCGCTGTTCCAGAACTGAACGCGGGACCGCCGGGAGGGGCCGTTACGCACGGGGGACCACAACAAAAATACCCTCGCCGGATGCAGCCGGGAGGGCAGTGTTTACATTCGCCAGCTCAGAATATTACGATGCAGACGAATTCGTCTCTTCCTGGTTCTCTTCACCGTCGCCTTGCAGCCCCTTGCGGAACTCGCGGACTGCCGAGCCCATCTCGCCACCAATACGCGCCACGCGCCCGACGCCGAACAGCAAAATCACGACTGCGAGAATCAGGATCAGTTCCGGCGTGCCTAAGCTACCCATTAGATTTGTCCACTCCTCAATATATGTACAGCACGATTGCTCTTGCTAAGCAGATTATACAGAGCCTGGTCACGGTTGGTCAAGATTTGCAGAACCGGATCGCGGCTTGATACACTAGACGCACGAAGTCCAGAGACGGAGGCTACCACGTGCCCCAACAGGCGTTGTACCTAAAATGGCGACCCCAGACCTTTGAAGACGTCATCGGGCAGGCGCACATCACGCGCACGCTGCGCAACGCGCTGCACCTGGGGCGCGTCCGCCATGCGTACCTGTTCAGCGGCCCGCGTGGGACCGGCAAGACCACCACCGCGCGCCTGCTGGCGAAAGCGGTCAACTGCACGCACCCTGACCCGGACATGCGCCCGTGTAACGCGTGCAGCCATTGCATCGCGGTGAACGAGGGGCGCTTTCTTGACCTGATCGAGATCGACGCAGCCTCGCATACCGGCGTGGACGACGTGCGCGACTTGCGCGATAAGATCGCGTTCTCGCCCAACGAGGGCGCGTACAAGGTCTACATCATCGACGAAGTGCATCGCTTTTCCGGCGCGGCGTTCGATGCGCTGCTCAAGACGCTGGAAGAGCCGCCGGACCACGCGATCTTCGTGCTGGCGACGACCGAGTTTCACAAAGTCCCGGCGACGATCAAGAGCCGCTGCCTGATCTTCGAGTTCCGGCGCGTGTCGCTGGCCGAGGTCACCGAGCGGCTGGCCCTGATCGCGCAAGGCGAAGGCGTCTCGATCGACTACCCCGCGCTCGAATTGATCGCGCGCGAGGGCACCGGCAGCGTGCGCGACAGCATCAGCCTGCTTGACCAGATCATCGCCGACCCGGACGAGCACATTTCGCTGGCGGTGGCCGAGCAGGTACTGGGGACGGCCAGCGGGCAGAACGTGGTCGAGCTGGCGCAGGCGTTGATCGATAACGACGCGGCACGCGGCCTGGACATCATTAATTACACCATCGACGGGGGCGCGGACCCGCGCCAGTTCGGGCGGCAGGTGATCGAGCACCTGCGCCAGATGGTGCTGGTGCAGATGGCCGGCGACGAGTTGATCGACGTGACCGAGGAGCGCCGCGCGATCCTCACCGAGCAGGCCGCCGCGATCGGGCGGCGCGCGCTGCTGGCGGCGATCCGGGCGTTTAACAGCGCGCTGGCCGATTGGCAGGGCGGCTGGCAGCCGCAGTTGCCGCTGGAACTGGCGTTCCTGGAGAGCATCAAACCGGTTGAGGGAGACGAGCCGGTCCCGGCGCGCCGCGAGCAGCCGCACGTCCGCACGCAGGAAGACCTGCCGCCGCCGGTGCGCAAACCGGCAGCCACACCGGCCCGTGCCGCGGGCGTCACCGAGGACGAGGAAGGGCACGTGTCGCTGTCGGCGGTGCGCAAGAACTGGTCGCAGATTCAGCGCATGGCGAAGCGTTACCTGCACACGTTGCCCGCGCTGCTGGAGCACGCGGTTCCGCGCGATATGCGGCGTGGCGTGCTGATCTTGAGCGTGCACAGCGACATCTTCAAGCAGAAGATCGAAGCGCCGGACGCGCGAAACGCGCTTGAGGACGCGCTCTACGCGGTGCTGGGCGCGCCGGTCGACTTTAAGGTGATCGTGATGGACGAGGATGCCGCGCACGATGCGAAGACCGACGACATCCTTTCGCAGGATGACGTGCTGGCGTACGGGGTGAATGAACTCGGCGGCGAGATCACCGATATTGACGATTGATCGTGCTACGATCTATATATTGACGTGTGCGCTGGCGGGACCGTTTGGAGACCTTCCCTGTGCGGGCGGTTGCATCGACCTGCCACCAGGTACGAAGCGGTAGCCGGCCTCAGCGCCCGGTAACAGTGGACGTTTTGCAGATAGGAGTTTACGAGATTATGGCACGCAAACGTAGCGGTCGTGGCGGTGGTTTTGGCGGCCCGCAGGGCATGAACCAAAACGCGATCATGAAACAGATTCAGAAAATGCAGGAAGAGATGGCCGCCGCGCAGGAAGCGCTCGCGGATGAACGGATCGAGGTCAGCGTTGGCGGCGGCGCGGTGACGGTCGTCGTCAATGGGCATTCCGAGGTGCAGGCGATCACGATCAATCCCGATGTGATCGATCTCGAAGATGACGAGTGGGTGACCGACCTGCAGGATTTGCTGCTCGCGGCGATGAACCAGGCGCTCGAACAGAGCAAACAGCTATCCGAGGAGCGCATGAGCGGGTTCACCGGCGGCCTGGAGTCGATGTTGCCGCCCGGCATGGACGGGTTATTAGGCTAGGCCGGAGCGCAGGCGTTGAGCAAAGCGATCCCTGAACCGGTCACGCGCTTGATCGAGGCGTTTTCGCGGCTGCCGGGCATCGGCCCGAAGACCGCGTCCCGGCTGACGTATCACCTGCTGCGCGCGCCAGACGAGCTTTCCGCGACGCTGGCGGCGGCGGTGGCCGACCTCAAGCTGAAAACGCGTTATTGCTCGGTGTGCTACAACATCACCGAGACCGACCCGTGCGGCATCTGTTCGGACGACGCACGCGACAAGACGCAGGTCGTCGTGGTCGAAGAGCCGCTGGACGTGCTGGCGGTCGAGCGTGCGGGCGCGTACCAGGGGCGCTATCACGTGCTGCACGGCGCGATATCCCCGGTCGATGGCATCGGCCCGGAAGATTTGAAGATACGCGAGCTGGTCGAGCGGGTGCGCGGCGGGTCGATCCTGGAAGTGATCGTCGCGACTAATCCCGGCATGGAAGGCGACGCGACGGCGATGTACGTGCAGCGCCAGCTCGCCCCGCTGGGGGTCAAGGTTACGCGGCTGGCGCGCGGGTTGCCGACCGGCGGCGATCTCGAATACGTTGATGCGGTCACGCTGCTGCGGGCCTTCCAGGGACGGCATGAGATATGACCCGCAGCGTACAGTGCGCGTTGCAGGGCGCTTGAATCCGCGACCGGGTTGGAGCGCCCTATCATTTTGCTGAAAGGACGGCGTCTTCATGCCAAAGATCGTGTTTATCGGGGCGGGCAGCACGGTGTTCGCCAAAAACCTGATGGGCGATATCCTGCACTTCCCTGCGCTCAAAGACTCCACCTTCACACTGTTTGACATCGACCCGGAGCGCCTGAAAACGTCTGAGATCGTCGCGCACAAGGTCGCGGCTGCGCTGGACGCGCGCCCGGCGATCGAGGCGACGACCGATCGCCGCGCGGCGCTGGACGGGGCCGATTACGCGATCGCCATGATCCAGGTGGCGGGCTATAAGCCGGGCACGGTGATCGATTTTGAGATTCCCAAAAAGTACGGGCTGCGTGCCACGATCGCGGATACGCTCGGCATGGGCGGGATCATGCGCGCGCTGCGCACGATCCCTGTGCTGCTGGAGATGGCGCGCGAGATGGAAGCGCTCTGTCCGGACGTGACGTTTCTGAATTACGTCAACCCGATGGCGATGATCACCTGGGCCTTGAACCGCGCCACGTCGATCAAGACGGTGGGCCTGTGCCACAGCGTGCAGGGCACGGCGATGCAGCTCGCGATGGACCTCGGCGTGCCATACGACGAGATCAACTACGTTTGCGTCGGGATCAACCACATGGCGTTTTACCTGACCTTCGAGCACAAGGGCCGGGACCTGTACCCCGATCTATATAAGGTGATCGAGGAAGGGCGCGTGCCGGACTGGAACCGCGTGCGCTACGAGATGCTCAAACGCCTGGGGTATTTCGTGACCGAGTCGAGCGAGCACTTCGCGGAATACGTGCCCTGGTTCATCAAGCGTGACCGGCCCGACCTGGTCGAGCGGTTTAACATCCCGCTGGACGAGTACATCCGCCGCTGTGAAGAACAGATCGCGGAATGGGACGCGATGCGCGAGACGTTCGAGGACCCGGACGCGGCGCTTGAGGTCGCGCAGAGCATGGAGTACGGCTCGCTGATCGTCGACAGCCTGGAGACCGGCACGCCGCGCGTGATTTACGGCAACGTGATGAACGCGGGCCTGATCGACAATTTGCCGCGCGAATCGTGCGTCGAAGTGCCGTGCCTGGTCGATAGAAACGGCGTGCAGCCGGTGCGCATCGGGGCGCTGCCGCCGCACCTGGCCGCGCTGATGCAGACGAACATCAACGTGCAGGCGCTCACGGTGGAGGCCGCACTGACCGGCAAGCGCGAGCACATCTACCACGCCGCGATGCTCGATCCGCACACGGCTGCCGAACTCGATCTCGACCAGATCTGGTCGCTGGTGGACGATCTGATCGACGCGCACGGGGACTGGCTGCCGGCGTTTCACTGATGCTGGCGTGCCATAAACGCCGGCCAACGGCTTAAAATGTGGGATATCCGGGCAAGGGAATCCCGCATTATCCCACTTTTGGAAATTAGGCACGCGTTTCATCCTGGTTTTATTCTAGATTCACGGAGAATCTAGGAATCTGCCCTTGACGCCCCTCATGCGTGATGGTAAGATGTTCCCACGCTCGAATGAACGGCACCGGACAGATGGTGTGGTTCTGAAAATTTGAGAGTGAGAGGGGGCATCTGGCGCTCAGACAACCAAAACATCGTGATTGTTTTGCGGTCTGTTTTTGCCCCCGCCGGATGTGAAGACATGCGGCGGCTTTTTTGCCCCATCCGCAGTTTAACAACAGAATAGTGACAGGAAGCCGCTGGGGATGACGGTGTGTTGT
>CAYRNY010000025.1:0-51733 GCA_964425755.1 uncultured Anaerolineaceae bacterium | reverse complement strand
TAGAGCAGGGGACTCATAAGCCCTTGGTCGCGTGTTCAAATCACGCCGTCGCCACCAACAGCTCCGGCCTGCAGCACCGGGGCTTTTTTGATCTCGCGCGCCACCTGTGAGACTTTCCCAAACCTCTTGACTGGCATAGACTAGATCGCATACGTCGCGATAGCAGTTAGGAGTCCTAGCCATGACGAGGCGGCCCGATCCGTTCGACCAGTCCGCATTGGAAGCCGCGCTGCGCGAGCTGGGGTGCCCGGATTCGTTCATCCCGACCGCGATCAGCAATTACCGGTTGTTCGTACCCCTGCTATTTGCCAGTCTGGGCGAAGACGCCGTTTTCGAAACCGTGTGCCGCGCCCGGCATGATCTCGGCCTGGGCGAACAACACACCGCCTGGCGATCGTCGATCAAGTATCTCGTTACATGGGCACGCCGCGAACTCGATACGTACAAGGTCCGCCGGGGGATTGAGCCCACTCATACAAAAGCCGATGCCGACGACCGTCGCCAGCCGCGCTTGTTTTAGGCGTCCCGCCGGTGAACCGGGCTGAGCAAGTGAGCATTTGCACTTGGCCCAAGCTAGCGTACTTGGGTACAATGCGCACGCAATACTGTGCACTGCTTTTGCACGCATCACGATGAGGGACACCGATGAACCAAACATTTATCGTCTTTTTCGGCCCGCCGGGCTGTGGCAAAGGAACCCAGGCCAAGATCGCAGTGGAAGAATTCGAACTGGCGCAAATTTCCACTGGTGAGCTGTTCCGCATACACCTATCAGAAGAAACACCGCTGGGGCTAAGAGCTAGAGTGTACATGGACAAAGGCGAACTCGTGCCCGATGATATCACGATCGGTATGGTGCGCGAACGCCTGCAAGAGCCTGATTGCGCAAAGGGAGCGATCTTCGATGGCTTTCCACGCACAGGGGCCCAGGCCGAAGCCCTGGATAAGTTGTTAGCGGAAATGGGCAGCCAACTGGCGATGGTGATCCACTTCGAACTGCCGCTTGAAGTGTCGCGTGAGCGCCTGATGAATCGCGCAGAAGGACGCCCCGACGATACTCCGGAAGTAATTGAAAAGCGCCTGCAAGACCATGCGGTGGTCGAAGCCAGCGTCATGCCTCACTACACGTCACACCCCGGACTCGTCAAGACAGTGGATGCTACTCGCTCGATCGAAGCGATCTACGACGATGTCCGCACGTTGATCAAACAGGCGATGCCATAATCCACACCACGCGTGGAAGGTGCATTCCCGTGCTCTTCCACGCACGCTTTGTCACATTGCATCGGAGAAAACGGAGGCAATCGCGAGCTATGGCCGGACGTTCATCCCCTTCGCGCCTTGCGCCCGGCGAACGGCTGGGTGAATTCACGATTCGTGGCATGTTGGGCAAAGGCGAAAACGCCGAAGTCTACCGGGCCACGCACCCTGATTACAGGCGCGACGTAGCGGTCAAAGTCTTCCACCCGGACATCACGCGAACCGAAAGCCTGACCCCTGTCTTCAAACAACAGACCCGCGACATTATCAACCTGAAGCATCCAAACATCACGCGCGTGCTGGATGCGGGGATCGCCGGCGATTCGTATTATCTCGTGATGGAGTTAATCGCGGGAACCACGCTGCGTGACGAAGTCTCCCTGCACCCCAAAGGGTTCGCCCGGCACGACGCCCTGCGGTTGTTTCGGCAGATCGCCAGTGCCGTCGCTTATGCCCATGACCAGAACGTGTTGCACGGCAACATCAAGCCGGATAATGTCCTGCTGGACCGCACACAGCGCCCGATACTGACCGATTTCAACATCCCGTGCTTCCGCGAGCACCCTTCCGGTCGTGGAGGTGCTGCATCCCCGGTCTATCTGGCTCCAGAACAAATCACCGTCCGCACCCTGGTGACACCGCAAAGCGATATATACGCCCTGGGCATCTTGCTGTACGAAATCGTCACCGGAGATGTCCCCTTCAAGGCTGCGACATTCAGTGAGATCGCGCAATTGCAGCTCAAAGCCACCCCCCACCCACCCGGTGAAACCAACGTCGGAATCGATCCGCGTGTAGAAAATACGATCATGGCCGCGCTTCACAAAGAGCCTGACCAGCGCTTCAAGAGTGTGCGCGACATGCTAGCCAGCCTGGAAGGTGACGTTGACTCCGACCCTTATGAGACCGTGACCTTCACGCGCGACGATCTGGAAAAAGAAAAGAAGAAACGCGCAGCAGAGATCCGGCAATTCGAACGCGCCCGCGTCGCGGGAGGTGACTCCACCGCCGGCAAGGATATGCTGCCGCACGTGCAATCTCAACTCGTCATGACCGTGCTCGCTGCTACCGCGATTATCATCCTTGTGCTGGTGATCCTTCTCGCGTAATCCGCGCAAAACACGACCCCGCCGGGCAAGGCGAGGTCGTCGGCCCATCAAATGTGAATCATGCGAGCGAACGCACGAGCACATTTCACTTGAACGCGGGAAAATCTGGACCAGCTTCCAGCACAAGCACATGCCCGTGTCCCAGTTCCGTTTCGACGGTAATGGTGCCACGCCCAAGATGCGCGACATCGGCTCCCCACACCGGGAGAAGCTCGCAGTCACACAGCGGGACGTAGGCTCGGCCCTGTTCGATTGTGCCCAAACTCGTGCTTGCCGCGACGATCAAAGCCTGCTCAGCGTCAACGCGCGCAAACGTGATGAAATGCGGGTTATCGCTGTAGCCCATCACGAAGGTGTCCGGATCGGGGCTTGACAGCAGCCGCTGGTATTTCTTGCGAATCTTCAGGGCATACTGGATCGACCCTACCAGGTTGTCGGGGCGCGTCCAGTCAAATGCCCATTGGCTGAACAGCGGCAGCGTCTCAGATGGATTCGCGGCGATCATCTCGTCGCTGAAGCCCAGGCCGGTATTAATGGGCTTGGTCTCCATAAACTCCAACCCGCTATGGATGAAAGGCAGCCCGGGCACCATCACGCTCAAGATAAGGGCATAATGTACGTATTGCAGAGCGAAGGGACGGCTCGCAGCGCGCGGCGTGTTGTGCGTTTCGGGCGTGGCAAAAAACGGCAGCGGTAAACGCTCATTGGACAGGCGATGCAAGAACTCTTCCAGCTTCTCGGGCAAATGGAAGTCAAACACCATGTAACCCAACACCGCGTTGTACCCTTCATCGACACTCTTCTGGGTGATCAAGAAGTTCTCATCCCAGAACGCGAAATCGGGGTTAATTTCCCGCGCTTTGCTCACGATGCGCTGCTTTAGCGGCATGGGTAAGGCGTGCCCCATGTCCATCATCACCCCGTCAATGCCAAATTCATTCTGGTAATGCGGGATAACGCCGACAATCGTATCCCAAAGGTCGCTGACAGCGTTCTCCGGTTGTGCAAGCCGTTCGTCGTACATCCGGATCGTATTGTACGCGATATAGTTGAAATCGGGATGATCGTACATGCGCAAATAGGTAACATCTGTCCATGGCGGTTGGTTGTCGTCCGGCGGCCAGTCAGCGAATGCGCCGGGGATACGAACGCGCGTCCCGTCATCGAGCACGCCGATCCAGCGCCCGTTTTCCATATGCACCTGGTCGGCACGCGGCGGCTCGGTGAACAGGTCCTGGTATTCCTGCGGCGGGGGCACCAGCTCCGAAAAATCGCCACGAAAGACCATATCCTTCAAGACAGCGAGATCCTCAGGTGGGAAAATGGGATTGCCGTAGGCATGCGGGTCATCACTGCCCACCTCGCGATCCGGCACATCCTCGCGAATCCAGTAAAACCACTCCGGATGTTCCCCCACCCAGTCGCCGTCTTTCGAGGATGTGCGCAGCACAAACTCCATCACAACCCGCAGCCCTAGATGGTGTGCGGCATCCACGAAGCCCGCGAACAACGCATCGACATCCAGGTCAAGCGCGGGTTCGGCCAGGTTATGATCAAGCCGGTAGGGGTTGCGTATTCCATACGGTGAGCCAAGCGTGCCCTTCTTGCCGTCCTGCCCTACTGTCGTGATCGGCAGCAAGTAGACCGTGTTCAGGCCAAGGTTTTTGATGTAAGGCAGCAACGCGATGCATTTCAGCAGCGTGCCGGTATCGCGCCAGCCGTCTGGCGACGGTTCGATTGCCAAGTCATCATCATGACCGTGATCGTATGCCGCCGTTACACGTGGGAACAGGTTGTAGATTATGGCATAGCGCGTCCATTCGCCCCCACCACCCCCGCCGAATAACGGTTCTTGCGGCATCCGTACAATCGATTCCAGCTTATCCGCATAGAACCGGTACGGATTCACCTCGACCGGCTCGGACGTTTCGTGATCGGCCCATAAACCCGGCACATAATACGGGGTGGAAAGCTCGCGCTCGTTCTTGCGCAATGCATCAATGATGCGTTCTATTGATTTCATGAAAGTTGCTCACTCCTGATCTGGTTGGTTTGCGCCTGCCACACGCAACTTATAATGCCACAGCGTACACAAAATGAGGGAGACGTCGCTCCCTCAAGAAATTGCACACATCGTGCGCTTGGTTACTGGTTGTAATTCGAACCGAACACGTCGACCATCAACGGCCCGATCTTGTCCCGGTCCGGGATCAAAATGTCCATGCCCTGATAGCGCCAGGGGATCACGTATTCCCAGCCGACGACCGCATTATTGTAATTCTCCGACGGAATATCTTTGACCCACCAGGCAAGTTGCAGGATCTGATCCAACGACAACCCCGTCTTAATCCCGTCCTGAAGTTCGGCCCAAATACTAAACGCCCTCGGTGCCAGTTCGGGAATCTTGTTCGCGGTCAGCACCTTATCACGTATGGCATACAACACCTGCTGCTGGCGCTTGTTACGGTCAATGTCGTCGGACGAGTGGCGGCTGCGTGCATACTTCAGCGCGGTCTCGCCATCGAGCTGTTGCCAACCCGCCTCTATGTAAAACGGCTCGTAGCCGTAGTTCATATCCGGATACGTCGGATCGTTGATGGCATACGGCACATTGATGTGAATCCCCCCGATCAAATCGATCACCCTGATAAAGGTTTCAAAATTGACCATTACGTACTCATTGACACGGATACCGAAATTATATTGCACCGTCTGCATAGCGAGCCGTGGCCCGCCGCCCGGCCCTTCAAGCTCGCCAGCCTGGTACGCATAATTGATCCGCTGCAGTCCGTATCCGGGTATCTCAACATATAGATCGCGCGGAATACTCAGAATGCCGACACGATCCGTCTGCGGATCGAGGCTGATCAAGATCATTGTATCGGTACGGATTGACGAGCCGAATTCGCCAGGGCGCACGTCCATCCCCATCACCAACACAGTGAAGCGCTCCTTGCCATCCCAGGGTTCGATGACCATGCTTTCACCGTCACCTAACAGCCCCCCGGCGGAATCGCTACTGACGACGCCTTCCAGGATGCCGCCGGGACCGTACAATACCGATGTAGGCTCAAGCGGTGGCCCAGCTGTCGCTACCGTGCCGGAAATGCCACGCGTAGCCTGCAGCAAAAAGAACACGATCATGCTCATCAACACAGTCGTGCCCAACAACGCCGCCGCGATGATCACCCACGCCCAATCGTCAGGCGCACCAAGTTCACGGCGCACTTTACGCTGCCGGACCCGTTCGCGCGCCGTCTTGGGACGCCCACGCACGCTTGGCAGCGGCATGACAGGCGGCTCAGCCTGCGACGAGGGTCTTTGTTGCTGCCCAGGAAAACTGTACCAGTGCCCTGAAAGGGGCGCGGGTCGCGGCGCAACATAGCGTGGAGTCCCTGGATTGTCCGGCAACTGATCTGGGTCCTGATGCGGCTGTGTTGGAACTGTGTTATCTTCTGGCGTCATAAAAAGACTCCACACATGAACGGCTCGATCTGTATTGTAGCGTTAAACCGGTTCAGCCTCAATGTGTTACAATCCGCTTGCTTGGCAACGTTTGACCGATTCAATCGCTACAGGAGTCAGGAACTGCTGATGAACGATACCACGTGGCGTTTGCTGGTTATGCCCGCGCAAGATGGCCCGATGAATATGGCGATCGACCAGGCGATTATGGAAGCTGTCGCAGATGAACGTGTTCCCCCCACGCTACGTTTTTACGCCTGGCAGCCGCCATGCCTCTCGCTAGGTTACACCCAAAAGATCGCGGATATCGATCGCCAGCGGATCGCGGCACGCGGGTGGAACATCGTGCGCCGTATGACCGGCGGACGTGCGATCCTGCACACGGACGAATTGACCTACAGCATCGCCGTAAAACGCGAACACCCGCTCGTCGAAGGCGATATCGTCGCCAGCTACCGCCGCCTGAGTCGCGCGCTCGTAGCAGGGCTGGAGCGCCTTGGGGCGATGCCCCAGGCGGATAAACGCGCCGAGGGCCAGCCCAACACCAAGGGCCCGGTTTGCTTTGAAGTACCCAGTCACTACGAGATCACCGTCAACCGAAAGAAACTCGTGGGCAGCGCACAGGTGCGCAAATTCGGCACAGTGCTGCAACACGGCACGCTTCCACTGACCGGTGACATCACGCGCATCCTAGACGCGCTGGCATTTGAGAGCGATCAAACACGCGAACACCTTCGCGAGCGGGTGCGCGAGCGTGCGGCGACACTCGAAGATGTGCTGGGGCGTGCGATCACGTGGCAGCAAGCCACCAATGCCATGATCGACGGCTTCTGCGAAACGTTCGATCTCCATCTGGAGCATGCTGCTACGCTGACGCCAGCGGAGCAAACGCGCGCGGAAGAACTGCGCGCCGGGCAGTACGCAACTGACGCGTGGAATGCGCGCTTCTAGCGGCAGGCCTCTACTCGCCAAAGCATGTTGGGCTGGGCGGCAGGACGTCATCGCTGCGCTCAAAGGCCACCTGCGCATAGCCCAGGTTTCTGAGCAAATCGTAAATGCGCGATTCGGCTTCTTCGTAGGCTGTTTCCAGCAGGTTCATTTCGTAAGCCGTTTCGCGTAATTCCACGATCCCGCGATCGTAAGCTTCTTCTTGCAGGCGTTCGACAATCTTACCACAGTCCTGAATCAGCGGAATGTCCGCGCAATATCGATACTGGATATCCGGCTTGCCCAGGTAACACCCGGTCAATTGTGCGGGCGGCAGGATCACGGTCAGGCTTCCATCGTCGTTCGTGCGAATGCTGTTCTCAGTAACCAACGCGAGATCGATGCCAGCCGTAACGCGCCCGATGAAGTTCACGGTGATCTCGGCATCGGGCGCGGCCCCGGTATCGACCACCGTCTTGCTGATCAGGATGTCACCCGTCGCAGTTTGCAACACGGACATTTCCCGGATTCCCAACACGATCGTGGTGCTGTCCACTGTGACCGGTTCGGCATCCGGATCAAACCCAAACACCGCGAGGAAATTGTCCAACGGATCGCGCATGAAGCGTGCCAGCTCAACCGTCATCACCAGTGCCATACACGCCACAACCAGCGTCATCACCAGTACGGACATCCCGGCAAAAAACGCGCACGTCCCCCAACATCCCTGGTGTGGCGACAACTGTAGTCGGGGCGGGCGGCGGCGTGCTTTGCGCGGGGGCTTTGCGGCTTTCGGTTTGGGATCATCTGGCAGGCGATCGCCATCCGGCACCGGCACAATTTCCGTCTCGTCGACTACCTCGAGTGATTTGGGCTTGCGCGTTTCTGGCATCCTTGCCCTTCCTGTGGGCCGGCCTGTTTGATCTTTACCCACTTATACGCGCTACAATGTCATGCAGTTGCTCGCCGTAACACGCCATTACGAAAGCTCGCGAAACTGGTACAGTTCGCCATCCACAAACCCGCGCTTGCGGTAATACCCGCGCGTGCCCACTGCGGAGATCACTGCCAACCGCCGGTAACCGTGCTCAGCAGCGATTGCAGCCGCACGCTCGATCAATTGCGTACCCAACCCGCTGTGCTGTGCCTTGCCCGGTTGTTCCTGCCCAATGGCGAGCGCCTGACCGTAAACATGCACCTCGCGGATCAGGGCGGCGTGTTCAAGTTCGGGGATTATCGGGTCAACCTGTGGCAGCGAAAGCCGCAAGAAGCCCGCGATCCGGCGGTCGTCAGTGATATACTGGATGAACACATCCTGCCCTGTGCCGGTGTCATACCACAATTCATCGCGTCGCAAGTCATCCTGCGTGACGCGCGCACCGCGAATCTCGCGCGCGCGAATATCCGGCATGTACACGCCGCGCCGCTTAAGGTCACGTTCAACCACCTGCCGGAAGTTCGGTTTCATGTCACCGGTGACAATATCCGTCGAGGGAATATCGCGCACGACACGCGTCAGGCGGCAGTACTCCGGCGTATGCTGGTAACACGCACGCAACACGCCGAGCAACTCATCGGTGGAGTAAGGCCGCCATTCGCCACGCTCATAAACCTGCATCAACTCCGCGCTCTCGATTAGCGAGCACGGATATAGCTTGAGTTCGTCGGGGCGGATTTCGGGATCATCAAACAACCGCTGGTAATCTTCAATATCCTTTTCCGGGGTGGAGCCGTACAGGTTTGGCATCCAGTGCGCGTGTATTTTGAAGCCTGCCTGACGCAGCAGTCGTATGGCGCGGCGCGTCATCGCGACAGTGTGCCCGCGCCGGTTCATGCGCAGGATCGTATCATCAAGCGATTGAATCCCGATCTGCACTTTTGTCGCGCCCAGCCGGCGCATGCGAATCACCTCGTCGACGCGGATGTTATCGGGCCGCGTTTCGACCACCAACCCGACACACCGGCACGCCGCGTGCTCGTTTTCGTGGTGTGCGGCTTCCAGCTCCTCCCAGGTGGCGTGCTCATCCACGATCGAACGGGGGCGTTCGCCTCGCGCGATCGCGGCTGCATGCTCGCGCGAGCGCCGCATCTCTTCGCGGTAAATGCGCTGCACCGTCTGGTTATAGGACCGGTCGAGCTGCACGCCCGAGATCCTCACCCGTGTCGGGTTGTCAGGGTCCAGTTGGGATGCTTCACGCAGAGCGGCACGGACCTCGTCGCTGCGATCGATCCCCTTGCCAAAATCATGCAGGGCGTCAAAAACGCGCTTCACAAACCAGATCTGGTAATTTTCAGGGTAAAATGACCACGTCCCGCCCAGGATGATCAGTTCGATCTTGGCCGTTGGATGCCCGTTCTCACGCATGGTCAGCAGGCGCGAATAAGTCTGCAGGTACGGATCAAAGTGGTTCTGTTCGGCGCGTTGTGCGCCAGGTTCGCTGGCAAGATAGCTTTTGGGCATCCGCACGTCGTTCGGGCAGAAGATACATTCACCGGGGCACGGATAAGGCTTCGTCAACACGGTAACCGGTGTAACGCCTGACATGGTACGGATCGGCTTCATGCGCAGCCGCTCAAGCACAGCTGCATCAAACGGCGGCAGGCCGTCCGTGCCCGCCAACGTGCGATAAGCGTGAATCAGATCGTTCTTGTTGAACAAACCGGCCCCGTCACGCGGGTGGGCCTTCAAGATTTGTAGCAGCCGCTTCTGGTCCAGGTTGGGAGTCTGTACAACAGCGTGTAAGATCGCTAACAACGGCTCGCGGTATACATCAACGTCCACCGGAGGACGATATCGTTTTCGTTTCGACATTTGCCGGTCACCACCATCTACCAATACGGCACCTGAATCCTGACAATCCTACCATGAACGACGCGACAATTAAACGCCTGAACGCCATCAACCGTGAATTCTACGCGACCACCGCCGAAAGCTTTGACCGGTCGCGCAGCCAGCCCTGGCCCGGATGGGAACCGCTGCTACCGCTGCTTGATCCGCCGCTGAATGTGCTGGACATCGGCTGTGGCAACGGGCGCTTCGGCCTCTTTCTGGCCGAGCGATTCGGGCCGGAAGCGATCACATATACCGGCCTCGACAACAGCCCTGCCCTGCTCGCACGTGCGCGCGCAGCGCTGGCCCACCTTGGCGCGCGGATCGAACTGCACGATATCATCGAACAACCGCTACACGCGATCGTGAACGACGCCGTATACGATCTTGTAGCATTATTTGGCGTGCTGCACCACATTCCCGGCGCGCAGCAGCGCCGGGACCTGATGCGACAACTCGCCAGCCACGTCGCGCCAGGGGGATACCTCGCCTTCGCGGCATGGCGTTTCTACGAATTTGAGCGTTTCCGCGAGCGCATCGTGCCCTGGCCGGACGATATCACTGTTGAACGCCATGATTACCTGCTCGACTGGCGGCGCGATGAACACGCGCTGCGTTACTGCCATTATGTCGATGATGCGGAACATACCGATCTGATCGCCGTAACCGGCCTCACGGAAATCACGACTTACCGCGCCGACGGGCATACTAACAGCATGAACCGTTACAGTATCCTCAAGCGAGAACAGGCATGAATCACACGAGCAAATCGACCAACGACTTCACTGCTCTGCACGATGCGCTCATAGGTTGGTTCGAAACGCACAAAGCCGACCTTCCCTGGCGGCGCACCAACGATCCCTATGCCGTATGGTTATCCGAGATCATGCTACAACAGACACAGGTCGCAACCGTGATCCCGTACTACGAGCGGTTCCTGGCACGCTTCCCGACCGTGCACGACCTCGCGGCTGCTCCCCTGGACGATGTACTCAAGGCATGGGAAGGGTTGGGCTACTACAGCCGCGCGCGCAATCTCCACCGCGCCGCCCAACAGGTCGTCACGCAATACGGCGGTGAGTTCCCGGCAACCGTAGACGAACTGCTTGCGCTACCCGGAGTCGGCCAGTACACCGCTGGCGCGATAGCCAGCATCGCCTTCGGCGTCACCGCGCCCGTGCTAGACGGTAATGTGATGCGTGTCCTCACCCGGCTGTTTGACATTCCCGACGACATACGCCAGGCAAGAACCAAAACTGCGCTTTGGGCGCTGGCCGAACAACTTATGCCAACCGAGCGCCCTGCCCCCTGGAACGAAGGACTGATGGAGTTGGGCCGTCGTATCTGCACGCCAAGATCGCCTGCCTGCAGCACCTGCCCTGTGTCTGCGTACTGCACAGCCTATCGAAACGACGCGCAGCACAAGCGCCCGGTCAAGAGCCCTAAAGCGAAGACGCCGCACTATGATGTCACGGCGGCTGTGATATTCCACCCTGACGGGCGGCTGTTGATCGCGCGGCGACCACTCGAGGGCATGCTTGGCGGATTGTGGGAGTTCCCCGGTGGTAAACGCGAACAGGGCGAATCGCTGGAGGCGTGTCTGAAACGCGAGATTCGTGAAGAACTCGGCATCACGATCGCCGTTAAGCAGCCCATCGGCACGGTCAAACACGCTTACACGCACTTCCGTATCACGTTACATGCCTTTGAGTGTCGTTACGTTGGTGGCGAGCCGCAGGCGCTTGGCTGTGCTGATTGGGCCTGGATCACGCCGGAAGAGCTGGACGGGTATGCTTTCCCGATCACAGACCAGAAGATCATCGCCCTGTTGCGCAACGGTGGCGGGCAGATCGGCATGGACTTGCACTAGAAACGCGTTAACGGCTTGACATATCGATCATTGTCGATATAATCTGAATCATGAAGATTGATCCGGTACGTTTTGCGAAAGCCCTGGCTGATCCGACACGCCAACAGATCATGCAGCATTTATGCTGTGAATGGTTGAGCGTGAACGACATTGTGGATCGTCTCAATGGCAGGGTCAACCAACCGACCGTGAGCCACCATCTTAAAAGGCTCGAAGATGCGAATCTGGTCCAGGTGCGTCAGCAGGGCCGGCAGCGTTTCTACACGCTTAACCAGGAACAGGTAACCCAATGCTGCGGTAATTTGATGCGTGCATACGCGCCTGACCACCGAATTGAGGAATCGACTGACAGGGAAAACCGCTAGAGACATGCGGCACTCAACGTTGTGGGCACTTCAAGAAGTGCCATTTTTTCCAGGCAACATATCGACAGCTATCAATATAAGGACATGCCATGACCACTCAACAAACGATCCACGACGCTGTTCAGAAACACTACGGCGCGATCGCACAAGCGAAGATGGAACTACCTGTCGTAACATCGTGCTGTTGCGGCGAATCAAGCAGCGCAACCGTCGAATGCGGCTGCAATGACAGTCTATACAACGCGACCTTACTTGAAGGTTTGCCAGTCGATGTCACCGGGCTATCGCTGGGATGCGGGGACCCCGTCACACTCGCCTCGCTACAGCCGGGCGAAACTGTGTTAGACCTGGGCAGCGGCGGCGGCATTGACTGCTTTCTCGCCGCGCGGCAGGTTGGTGATGCCGGGCATGTCATTGGCGTTGACATGACGCCCGCCATGCTGGAGAAGGCAAACGCCAGCAAAGCCAGGCTGGGCGCGCAAAATGTCGAATTCCGGGAGGGCAAAATCGAAGCACTTCCTGTCGAAGACAGCACGATCGATGTTGTGATATCAAACTGCGTGATCAACCTGTCGCCAGAAAAACCAAAGGTGTTCAGTGAAATTTTCCGCGTCCTGAATCCGGGCGGGCGAGTGTCGATCAGTGATATCGTGATCGATGGCGACTTCTCGCCGGAACTTCGAGGGGATCTCGCCCAATGGGCCGACTGCGTTACCGGAGCGGTTGAAGTCACACAGTATGTTGGCATGCTGCGCGATGCCGGTTTCGTTGATATTCAGGTCGTTGACAAAGTCAATGCGGAGCCTATCTTAGGAAGACAAGACGGAATGCCGCGCATCTACAGCGCACGTATCACCGCGCGGAAACCGCACCAGGTCTTGTAACATTCCAGCCGGGCAACCTGAAGTGCCCGGTTGCCCGTCATCATGCCCATATCACTTGCTACACAATCATCACATCACAGCTTGGGTCAGGGGCGCGTGTGCCCCTGACCCACGATGATCCACTTGTACGTGGTCAGTTCTTGCAGGGCCATTGGGCCGCGAGCGTGCAGTTTCTGCGTGCTGACCGCGATCTCCGCGCCCAACCCGAGCTGGCCCCCATCCGTAAACCGCGTCGACGCATTCACATACACCGTCGCCGAATCTACCTCGTTGAGAAACCGTTCAATTGAAGCCGGGTCGGTGGTCAAGATGCCGTCCGAATGCCCGGTGCTGTGCTCGTAAATATGCGCGATTGCCGTATCAAGATCAGGCACAACCCGGATGCCGAGGATCAAGTCAAGCCACTCAGTATCCCAGTCTCCCTCACCGGCAGGCGCAACCTCCGCTGTCACCGATCGCGCTGCAGCACCCGCGCGCTCATCGACCCGGAAGCGCACGCCCGCCTGCGCCAGGCGCTCGACTACGCGCGGAATCAACCGATCGGCGATGCTTTCCTGCACCAGCAACGTATCCAGCGCATTGCATACCGAAGGACGCTGAACCTTCGCGTTGTGCACGATCTCGACGGCGGCATCTTGATCGGCTGTCGCATCCACGTACAGGTGGCAGATGCCGATCCCGCCGGTAATCACGGGAATTGTGCTGTTTTCCCGGCAGAACGTATGCAGCGCGTTGCCACCGCGCGGAATAATCATGTCCACGTAATCGCTGAGTTTCAGCAGTTCGGCCACGTAACGCCGATCCTGATCACGGATCAACTGCACTGCATGTTCAGGAAAGCCGACCGAAGCCAACGCACCCTGGATCGTGTCCACCAGCGCCATATTGCTGCGCAGCGTTTCCGAACCGCCGCGCAGGATCACGGCATTCCCCGTCTTGAGCGCGAGCGTCACCACGTCGACCGTCACGTTCGGGCGTGCTTCATAAATCACACCCAGAACGCCGATCGGTACGCGCCGCTTGCGGACCTCCAATCCGTTCGGCAGCACACGCGCATCGAATTCCTCGCCCACAGGATCAGGCAATTCCGCGACCCGGCGTGCATCGGCTGTGACTCCGGCCAGGCGGTTCGCCAGATTCAACCGGTCCAGCAGCGCAGATGAGAGCCCTGCGGCGCGCCCGTCTGCCACATCTGCAGCATTCGCTTCCAGGACAGCCGCGCTGTTAACATCGATCGCATCCGCAATTGCGCGTAGAGCTTCGTTTTTCGCCGCTGTGTCAAAGCGCCGCAAGGACGCCCCAGCAGCCTTTGCCTGTCGCCCGAGCTGCTGCATATCAATCCCCATGTTTTTACCTCCTGTGCTCACATCAAAACTAGATTGTCGCGATGAATGACCTCATCGCCGTAGGTATAGCCCAAGATATCGACGATCTCATAGCTATGGTGGCCTTTGAGCTGCTCAAGCTCCGCGCTGCTGTAATTCACCAGACCATGCGCCACCGGATGACCCGTCTCGTCTTCAACCAATACCACCGCCCCGCGTGTGAAACGATTGCGTACCTGACACACACCGACCGGCAGCAAGCTGGCTCCTTGCTGGCGAAGTACCGTCACCGCACCAGCATCAATCCGGATGCGCCCATGCGGGCGTTCCGCCAGCAGCCAGCGTTTCCGGCTCTCAATGTGTCCGAGCGCGGGCAAAAACTCCGTGCCGATCCGTTCCCCGGCTACAATTCGCTGCAACACATCCGGCGCGTTACCGTTCGCGATCACAACGCGCGTACCACTGCGCGTTGCCAACTGCGCCGCATGGACTTTTGTTGCCATCCCCCCCACACCTAAACCAGATCCGCTCCGACCGGCCAGATCTTTGATATGATCGTCAATAACGGCAACCTGGGGGATCAACTCCGCCGCTGGATCAACGCGCGGATCACGATCGTACAACCCATTTTGATCGGTGAGCATGATCAGCAGCGCGGCATTCAATAACACCGCGATCTTGGCAGAAAGCGTATCGTTATCGCCAACTTTGATTTCGTCGACCGCTACCGTATCGTTCTCGTTTACCACCGGCACGATACCGTAATCTAGCAGCGTATTGAGCGTGTCGCGCGCGTTCAAGTAACGTGTGCGGTGCGAGATGTCACCATGTGTGAGCAACACCTGTCCGATATGAACGTCATATAATCCAAACAGGGCGCTGTACATCTGCACCAGATACCCCTGCCCGACTG
This sequence comes from uncultured Anaerolineaceae bacterium, assembly GCA_964425755.1. Classification (GTDB taxonomy): domain Bacteria; phylum Chloroflexota; class Anaerolineae; order Aggregatilineales; family Aggregatilineaceae; genus CAYRNY01. The sequence goes on along the minus strand of CAYRNY010000025.1, from coordinate 36,785 downwards.
CGCTGAGCATCTGCTTGGCTGGCAGATGGTCCGGCAGGGACGGATGATCTAACATCTCGCGCCCGGCAGCGATCGCGCCAGACGATACGAGCACCATTCGGTGACCATCGGCCTTGAGCGATGCGATCTGCCGGATAAGGTCAGCCATTTGAGGGCGTGAAAGGCGATCTGTGCCGCCGGTAAGTGTGCTGGTACCCAGTTTAACGATGATCGTCTGCGGCGGTGTGGACGAATGCATGCTCACTTCCTGCGGTGGTATGATAGAATCCGACGGCGCATATGTACACGAGTGTACCACCTGCCGGACATTTGAGGGATCTTTTTGTGCATTGCGCCTAAGTTGCTGCGCATGCCGCACCGGATGCAAGTCTCATGCATCGCAGGTACACCTGCGCGCATCTTAACTATACAGGCAAACCTGATGTCTTCTCGTCGAAACAACTTGCACCATGGAGTAATTCGTATGACCTCACAACTGGGAACCTCCGCAAATCCGTTGCGCGTGGCAATTATCGGCTCCGGACCTTCGGCATTTTACGCAGCGGGACATTTGCTGAAACAAAAACCTGACGGAGTCGAGGTGGATATGTATGAACGCCTGCCCACCCCCTTTGGGCTGGTGCGCGGCGGTGTCGCGCCGGATCACCTAAAAATAAAATCTGTCACGCGAGCCTACGACCGGATCGCGGAACACGCGAATTTCCGCTTCTACGGCAACGTCACATTTGGTAGGGATATTTCGCACGACGACATTACGAAGCATTATCACGCGGTGATCTACGCCGTCGGTGCGCAGACCGATCGCCGCCTCGAAATCCCCGGCATCGACCTACCCGGCAGCCACGCCGCAACAGAGTTCGTTGGCTGGTACAACGCCCACCCCGACTATGTCGACCTGACCTTCGACCTTACGCAAGAACGCGTCGCCGTGATCGGTAACGGCAACGTGGCGATGGACGTGGCACGCATTCTCGCTCGCACGCCGGACGAACTACGCCAGACCGATATTGCGGATTACGCCCTGGAAGCCCTGGCTAACAGCAATGTCAAAGAGATCATCGTCCTGGGCCGGCGCGGACCGGTCCAGGCAAAATTCACCAATCCCGAACTCAAAGAGCTGGAAGAACTCGAAGGGGCGGATGTGATCGTATCGGCGGACGACCTGGAGCTGGATCCGCTGAGCAATGAATACCTGGTCAAGAAAAACGACCGCACTGCCGAACGCAACTACCAGACACTCAAACTATTCGCCGAACAGGAACCGGAAGGAAAACCCAAGCGTGTCATCATGCGCTTTCTCATGTCCCCTGTTGAGTTGCACGGCACAGATCGCGTGGAAGCGATGAAAGTCGTAATCAATGAGATCTGCGAGAAGAAACACATGCTGCGGCCCTGCCCAACCGATGAATACGAGACATTTCCTGTTGGGTTGGTCTTCCGGTCGATCGGCTACCAGGGCGTGCCGCTACCAGGCGTGCCCTTTGATGACTGGAACGGCACGATCCCCAATCAAAAGGGCCGCGTAATCGATCACGATCGGTTGCCGCTACTGGGTGAATACGTCGTTGGCTGGATCAAGCGCGGGCCGACCGGCATCATCGGGACGAATAAACCGGATGCTCAGGAAACCGTCGACCTGCTGCTGGAAGACCTCGCAAGCGACAACCTGCCGGAAGTACAAGAACCCCGCCGCGAAGCGATGGAAGCACTGCTGCAGGAACGCGGCATCCGTTATGTGAGTTACGACGAATGGCGCATCCTGGATCACCTGGAGATCGAACGTGGGAAAGCCGTCGGACGTCCGCGCCTGAAGTTCACGCGGGTTGACGACATGATCGCGGCACTGAACGAGTACAAGCGCGAACCGGCATAATGGTCAGAGCTAACACCAACGAACAGCCACAGGGCGAGCAGGGATTCGCCCTGCTGCTTTACATCACATCACGCAACAGGCGCACCATGTAACGTTCGCCGGCACGCGCTTCGGTCACCCCTTCGGGAATGATCAGCAGGCCATCTGCCAACACCATCGACATCAACGCGCCGGAGCTTTGCGTCCCGGTTGAATAGGCGACCCGCGTGCCGTCGTCCCTTTGTTCCAACCGCACCCGCGCGTAGGTACGCCGGCCATCAGAGCGCAGCGTCTCTCCTAATACCGCTTGCGTCACCGGCGTGGTGTCTTGCCGGTGCCCCATCTGGCGCAGCAACGCCGGACGCGCAAAGATATCAAACGTCACCATCGCGGATACAGGATTACCCGGCAGCCCGAAAAACGGCACGCCCTGTACCTGCCCAAACGCCAGCGGTTTCCCAGGACGCACATTCACGCGCCACAGGTCTACATGCCCGATCATATACACCACCGCGCGCACCACGTCATGCGTCCCGACGGAGACACCCGCCGAGCTGATGATCATATCCGGCTGGTGATCCAACGCCGCTTCAAACGCCTGTCGCACGTCGTCCAGCGTGTCCCGTGCTACCGGCAACCGCACCGGTTCGCCGCCACATTCCGCAACCAACGCCGCCAGCATGTACGTGTTACTGTTACGAATCTTGCCTGGGGTGCTCGGCTGATCGAGCTCAATCAATTCATTGCCCGTCGCGATGATCGCAACGCGCGCGCGCCGGATGACCGCGGGTTGGGAATGTCCCAATGACGCCAGCACGCCGATATCCTGCGGGCGCAGACGTGTACCGCCGCGCAAAACCAGCGTGCCCGCCGTGATATTCTCACCCGGCAAGCGCACATAACCCCCCGCTCCCACTGCGCGTTTCACACTCACATGGTCCGGTAGTTCCGCATCCCCGGTTGAAGCCCATTCATCCCCGGTGTCTTCGACTGGCACCACGGCATCTGCGCCTTCCGGCATGGGAGCGCCGGTCATGATCCGGGCAGCCTGTCCCTGCCCGACTGCCCGCCGGGGAACATCACCGGCCTGGATATCTTCAATGACCGCCAGGCGCACGGGGCTGTCCGGCGCGGCATTCGCTACGTCCGCCGCACGCACGGCGTACCCGTCCATGCTGGAATTGGCAAACGGTGGGCTGGCTTCAGATGCGTGCACATCACGTGCCAAAACACGCCCCAACGCGTGTGCAATTGGGACGTGTTCGGCAGGCAAAGTTTTCACCCGCGTCAAAATACGTCTGAGGACCGTCTCAACCGCGAGTAATTCGTTCAAGCGTCGCCACCTCGCAGCCCGGTTGTCAGATGATTTGCTACCGGCAGTTCGCGTCTTCCCGGATGCCTAGATTAAACGCATCAGAGATCACAGGAATATCATCCCACCAGCATTTTGCATCGATCACAATGCCACCGATCACCGACGACACAATACACAACACCAAGAAACACCCACAACTCAGGACAACCCACCGCCCAGGGCCAGCACCCTCATAGTAGTCTTCCTCATACTCGTAGTCATACGCCATCGGTTCCTGCGGTTGCGCACCATAGGGTTGCTGCGCCGGGGGGGCACCGGAAGGCTGATAACCACCTGGGGGCACCGCGTCACCACGTGGCGGTTGGGCATAGCCTGTCGCTGATTCTTGGATGCCGAAGTCGCTACCGGGCGGTTGCACGCCACCCTCCATCGAAGAAGGCTGTCGCGGCTCAGAAGGCACACCTGGGGCGGCACCTTCATAGGCTAAGGTTACCGTCTCCCCCAGCCCGACCATGTCACCCGGTTGTAGTGGGCGCGCGCCTGTCAATCGCTGGCCGTTTACAAACGTGCCATTCGTCGATCCCAGGTCTTCCAGTGTGTAACCGCCACCTCCCTGTGTCAAACGGCAATGGTGCCGGCTCACTTCCGGATCATTGATCACAATATCATTCGTAATATCACGGCCCAGCGTGACCACACCCTGATTCAATTCATAAATCTCGTTCGGGCGCGGGCCACGACGCACAATTAGGCGGAAGCTGCTGCTACCCTGCATACCATGCCTCCTCACGCGCAGGAAGTGGCGGAAAAGTCGTAATCACGGACGGTTCGGAGTATACGGGTATTACTGGCGGATGTCAACACGTGCATTGTCGGCCACGCTCCGTACCAAAAAACGCCACTGGGCGTGGCGTTCAATTCTCAAATCTCGTTTGAAGCACGTCCGCTCTCAGCCAGTACATCATGTAAAATCGCGCAACTGGCGCGAGCGACGTGGATGTCGAAGCCGGCGCAATGCCTTGCCTTCGATCTGGCGAATACGCTCACGCGTCAGACCGAACTTCTGCCCGACCTCCTCCAATGTGTAACTACGCCCGTTCTGCAACCCGAAGCGCAGCCGCAAAATACGCGCCTCGCGCGCTGTGAGCGTGCTGAGCACTTCTTCGACTTTCTCGCGCAGCAGATTCTGATACGCGCTTTGTGTAGGGGTGGGCGTCGTCAAATCCTCGATGAAACTGCCCAGCTCGCTGTCCTCTTCTTCACCTACCGGGCGTTCGAGACTCATCGGACGCCAACTGACCTTGAGCATCCACTGCACTTTTCGCGGTTCAAGGCCCATCCGTTCCGCGATCTCTTCTGGCGTCGGCTTGCGCCCATTTTCCTGTTCAAGCTGCCGCGCCGTCTTATATAAACGCCGAATCCGGTCCGACATGTGCACGGGCACACGGATCGTGCGCCCCTGGTCGGCAATCGCGCGCGTGATCGTCTGGCGAATCCACCATGTCGCATAGGTGCTAAAGCGGTAGCCGCGCGTGTAGTCAAACTTCTCGACCGCTTTCATCAACCCCAGGTTGCCCTCTTGAATAAGGTCCAGGAAATGCACCCCACGCCCCATGTATTTCTTGGCGATGCTGACCACCAGCCGGGTATTCGCTTTGATCAGATGATCGCGTGCGGCCTTACCATCCTCGATCATCGCTTCAAGCTCGCGGCGAAGTTCGTCGGACACCGCTTGCCCCAACCGCATCAGTTCCGCACGCGCCGCATTGCCTGCTTCCAGGCGCATGGCCAGGTCGACCTCTTCTTCATTTGTCAGCAAGGGAACGCGCGCCATCTCTTTGAGGTACAAACCGACGGTGTCGTCCGAGGAAACCCCGCTTAGATCAAACGTGTCGTCATCATCATCGTCGTCGAAGCCGTTATCATTGAGCTTGTCCAGGTCGAGATCGCCGGGCTTATCGCCAAATACCTCTACGCCGGCCGCATTCAGATGCAGAAAAATGCCCTCTAGCTTATCCATTGCTTCATCTGCATCGGGTAAAATCTCTAATATGTCGTCTGTTGTCAAGAACCCCTGGCTATCTGCTTTTTCAAGCAGCGCATGCATCAACTCCGAGCTAAGCTTTTGCCCATCCTGTTTATCGTTATAGTCTTTCAAAGCCAAGCCCCCCTTACTCGATAAAGGTTATGCTGCGGCCTGCGTTGTTGCGTCCACCTAACCCAAATGGTCACGGTCATTCTTCGGCATGGTCACGCCGTTTAAGCTCAGCCAGAATCGCCAGGCGCGGATCGATCGCTTCACGCTCACAGTCGCACTGCCCTTCATTCAAGTTCTGCCCACATTCAGGGCACAAACCCGCGCAGTCAGGGCTGCACAACACGCCCATTGGCAGCGCGAGAATCGCTTCCTCGCGCAGCAACGGTGTCAGATCCAGATTGCCCGCCTCGTCTACTGAATATGCTGTCTCAGGTGATGGGGGATGAGAGAACAGTTCGTCAATTTCAAGCGCCACAGGATACAAAAGCGGAGTCAGGCAACGCCCACACTCTGTCAAGATATGTGTTTCAAGCGTTCCCCTGATCAGGATCCCGCGCGAGTTGCGGCTCATTTGCAGAGTGCCGCGCAAGAAATCCAACATGACATCATCGCCCAACCGCACGCGCGGAAGGTCGATTTCTGTCTCGCGCTGGTACCCTACCCCCTGGGCCAGCAGGAAACCAACGTTGATCTTTAGTACACGCGGATTAACGAACTGCCGATCTTGGTAATTAGTCACGATGGGCCTTCTAAAACGGCAAAGGAATAAAAAAGTAAGCCGCTCACTCAAGCGATCTTGAGCGCAATGTTGCGGCCACCCGAAATGTCTGTCGATTTCAGTGACATAATTATAACGATTCGTGCATTTTGTGTCAAGCTAATCACCTATTTATTAACAAAAAATGAACAGCTAACGCAAAACGCGTAAACCGTCCCGCACAAATCCGATTCAACCACGATCGCCGAAACGTGCGCCAACCGTTGTTTTACGCTTGCCGCCGAATCCGTTATAATTCCCCACGCTCAGACGCAGCAACGAAGCCAGCATATATCACCAGCATGGGCAAAAGGGTCATGAGGATACTCGTTACCGGCGCGCAAGGACGACTGGGTAGCCAGTTGGTCAATCTGCTTGAACAACAGCACACCGTCACCGGCATCGATGTCGACGAAGCCGACATCACACGACGTGAGGGCGTCTTCGCCATATTCGATCGGGTGCAGCCCGAATTGGTGCTGCATTGTGCCGCGATGACGGCGGTTGATTATTGTGCTGAACACCCTGACCAAGCACTCAACGTGAATGCATTCGGTACACAAAATATTGCATTGGCTTGCCAGAAATACAATAGTACTCTGCTCTACGTAAGCTCAAACGAAGTCTTTAGTGGCGCTGCATTTCGCCATTACCTCGAATACGACCGTCCCGATCCGGGCAACCCTTACGGATACAGTAAATGGGTCGGTGAGCAAATCGTACGCGACCTGGTGCCAAAGCATTACATCGTGCGCACGTCCTGGTTATTTGCACATGGTGGGCGTAACTTCATCCACGCCATCCTGGAGCGTGCGGAGGCCGGCCAGCCGTTGCGCGTCGTCATAAATGAAGTCAGTTCACCTACCTACAACGACGATCTGGCAGCCGCGATCATGGCGCTCATCGTAACCGGGCAGTACGGCATCTATCATCTGGTTAATGACGGCTGCGCATCACGCTACGCATTTGCACGCGAAACGCTCGATCGCGCCGGGTACACTGACACCACGATTGAACCGATCGCGCTGGCCGAATATCCACGTGCATCCCGTCCGCCGGAATATGCCGTCTTGCGCAATCTGGCAGCCGCGCGATTGGGAATCACGTTGCGCCCCTGGCAGGATGCTCTCACCGCGTTCCTGCAGCGTGAAGGCCTGCTGAAAGCGTAAGCCATGACCGCATCTCCGCCGCTGCTGTCGATCGTCATCCCGAATTGGAACGGGGCGCATCACTTGCCGACATGCCTGGATGCACTGCGCGGGCAGACCTATCCCGCGCTTGAAATCCTGGTTGTGGACAATGCCTCGCACGATAATTCGCGCGAACTTGTCACGGGGCACTATCCTGAAGCCAAACTGATCGCGCTGCCGGAAAATCGCGGCTTCACTGGCGCCTGTAACGCCGGAATGGAGGCCGCACAGGGGCAATTCATCGCGCTGCTGAACAACGATACCGCCGTCGAGCCTGACTGGGCCACGGCAGTCGTGGACGCCTTCACCCGATATCCTGACGCCGGGTTGGTGGCCTCGAAGATGCTGCTGTTTGACCGGCGTGATCACCTGCACACTGCAGGGGACCTGTATCGTGTCGATGGACGGCTGGTCAATCGTGGTGTATGGGAGCGCGACGAGGGCCAGTACGACGCAGAGGAATACGTCTTCAGCGCCTGCGGTGGCTCGGCGGTTTATCGTCGCAGCATGTTAGATGACATTGGCCTGCTGGATGACGACTTCTTTTTTTCGTGTGAAGACATGGACCTTGCCTGGCGCGCCCAACTGGCTGCCTACAAATGCATCTACATCCCCGGCGCAGTGGTGTACCACCATCTCGCGGCCACGGGCGGCGGAGAGACCGCGAGCTACTATGATGGGCGAAACATGATCTGGCTGCTGGTCAAGAATTACCCGGCGGTGCTATGGCGCAAGCACGCTGGAAAAATTCTGCGTGCGCAATGGGCGCTGGCCTGGGAAGCGATCCGGGCCTGGCGTGGCGCAGCAGCACGCGCCCGTCTGCGAGGCATGCTTGCCGGCATCCTGGGCATCCCCAAAATGCTACGCAAACGACGGCGGATTCAACGCGCCCGCCGTGTATCTATTGCATATATCGAGTCGATCTTGACGCCTGTGCCCGATTCTGATCTGGCACAGGCATCCAAACAAGATGAGTGAGTCCGCATTGACAAACGCAAGCGATAACGCAAACGGCACACAACCCTATCTATCGATCGTCATACCGGCATACAACGAGGAAGCTCGCCTGCCCGAAAGCCTGCAAGCCATCGCAGACTTTGTAGCAAGCAAGGAATACCCGGTCGAAGTGCTCGTCGTGGATAACAACAGCCAGGATCGAACCGGTGCGATCATTGAGCAGGCAGCCGCCAAGTACCCGTATGTCCGGGGCCTGTTTGAGGGCACCCAGGGGAAAGGAGCCGCCGTCCGCACGGGAATGCTGGCCGCACGCGGGGCGTACCGCTTCATCTGCGATGCCGATCTCTCGATGCCGATCGAGGAGGTCGACAAGTTCCTGCCCGAACAACTCGGCCCGGTCGATATTGCCATCGCTTCACGCGAGATCGAAGGGGCTGTGCGTTATAATGAACCCTGGTACCGCCACCTGATGGGACGCGTCTTCAACACGATCGTGCGGCTGTTTGCTGTTCCGGGGTTACAGGATACGCAATGCGGCTTCAAACTGTTCCGTGCTGAAGTTGCAGAGGATGTATTCCCCTTGCAGACGATGGACGGCTGGAGCTTTGATGTCGAGGTGCTCTATGCTGCCCGCCAACGCGGGTACAAGATTATCGAGGTGCCGATCAACTGGTACTATAAAGCCAACACACGCATCGATCCGATCCGCGATTCAATCGCGATGTTCGTCGAGGTCTTTAAGATTCGCCGCAATGGGCGGCGCGGTCTGTACGCTCGCTGAGTCATGATCCCCGAAGCCGATCTGCAACACGAGTTTCGCCTGCGCGAGCAGGGCTTCCGCTATATTGCCGGCCTGGACGAGGCCGGGCGTGGTGCATGGGCTGGACCAGTCGTCGCGGGGGCGGTCATCTTGCCCCTGGAACGGTTTGATCTGGCGCATGCTTTGACCGGCGTAACCGACTCCAAGCTGCTTACCCCGGCCCGCCGCGAAGCGATGGTCCCGCGCATTCTAAGTACTGCCGTTGCCACCGGAATCGGCTTCGCCACCTGCGAGGAAATTGACCTCATCGGGATCGTCCCTGCCACGAAACTCGCCATGCGGCGCGCGCTGGCGCAACTTGACATCGTGCCGGATGCGCTACTTGTCGATTCGCTTCAATTGCCGGAGATCGTCTTGCCTTGTCGTTCACTGGTAAAGGGCGACCAGAAATCTGTCAGCATCGCCGCCGCGAGCATTCTCGCCAAAGTCGCACGGGACCAGCATCTGGATCACCTGGATACGCTGTACCCGCAGTACGGATTTCGCGTGCACAAAGGCTACGGTACCCCCTTGCATCGGCACGCGTTGGACACGTTCGGACCGACCGCTGTTCACCGCAGAACATTCGGCCCTGTGCGCGCGCTGCTGGATGACCCTACGGATGATCCCGGCACGCTACCAGAGGATGCTGCTACATGAAGCTGGCGCTCGTCCATGACTGGTTGAACCAGATCGGCGGTGCGGAAGATGTGCTGTCCCATCTGACCAGCGTATACCGCGACTCCCCCGTTTACACCAGCATCTACGCGCCGGACATCATGCCTGCTGCATACAGGGAATGGGATATTCGGGTCACGTGGATGAACCACCTGCCCGGAATCTATGAGCACCACCAGCGCTACCTTCCGCTGTACCCCTTGGCATGGCAGCAGCTTAATCTATCGAACTATGACGTCGTTCTGAGCAACAAGAGCGGCTTTTGCCACGGGGTCCGAACTGGCACGACGACGCTGCATATCTGTTACTGTCTCGCCCCAACACGCTACATCTGGAATCTCGACAGCTACCTGAATCGCGAGCAATTCGGCACGAGTGTGCGCCTGGCAGCAAGAATTGTCGCGCGTTTATTCCGCCGCTGGGATTATGCTGCCGCCCAACGCGTCGATCATTTCATCGCGATCAGCACTGAAATCCAGGAACGGATCAAACGCTACTACCACCGCGAGTCCACGATCATCTATCCCCCGGTAGAGGTCGCGGAACGTTTCGCCCCTGTGGACGCGCGAGACGATTATTTCCTGGTTGTCTCGCGTCTGGTTCCATACAAGCGGATTGATCTCGCGGTACAGGCATGCACCCGGCTGGGGTTGCCGCTGCTTGTCGGCGGTAAAGGGCGCGATCGCGAACGTCTTGAAGCGATGGCAGGGCCGACCGTCGAGTTCCTCGGTTTCGTGCCGGATGAAGACCTGCCGGAGCTATTCGCACGCTGTCGCGCATTCATCTTCCCTGGCCTGGAAGACTTCGGCATCACACCGGTCCAGGCACAGGCAGCGGGTCGCCCGGTGATCGCCTTCAAAGGGGGCGGCGCACTGGACACCGTGATCCCCGGCAAGACCGGCCTGTTCTTCGAGGAGCAGACGGTTGATTCGCTGGCGGCAGCACTCGACTCATTTAGTGCGTACGACTTTGATCCGGCGACACTTCGCGCCCACGCAATGCGTTTCGACTCGGCAGTATTCAATGAGCATATCGCGCGCCACGTCAGCCGCGCATGGGATGCTTTCAAGCCAGGGGAAGCGCACAATGCGGGCCAGAACCCCAGATGAGAGTCGCGTGAGCGCCCCGCCACCGTAGGGGATGCACCCTTTTCACCCGCTGCACGCCTGCGCTATAATCTCCTCAGCTTGCCCCGGTTCAAGAAGCGAAGGTAAGAAGACCTTATGAGCATTGTTCAATCCGTTGCCGAACGCATCATCGACAACGTCGGCCAGGTAATCATCGGCAAACGCAGCGAGATTCGCCTGACCGTGCTTGGCCTGCTATGCCAGGGGCATATTCTGATCGAAGACGTGCCGGGCGTAGGCAAGACGATGATGGCCCGCGCACTGGCAAAATCCATCGGCGTTACATTCAACCGTATCCAGTTCACACCGGACATGCTGCCGTCGGATGTCACCGGAGTGTCGGTATTCAACCAGCAAACGCGCCAGTTCGAGTTCCGGCCCGGCCCGATCATGTCGCAGATCGTGCTGACCGACGAGATCAACCGTGCCACACCGAAGACGCAGTCGGCGCTGCTGGAGGCAATGGAAGAACGGCAAATCACCGTAGATGGACAGACGCATCTTCTGGACGATCCCTTCCTGGTGATCGCAACCCAGAACCCGATCGAATATGAAGGGACTTTCCCGCTGCCAGAAGCTCAGCTTGACCGCTTCATGCTGCGCATCCGGCTTGGGTACCCCACACCGCAAGAAGAGATCGCAATGCTGGACTCACAACAGTACCAGCACCCGTTGAACGAACTGCAGCAAGTGGTCACGATCGACGAGCTGTTGACCGCGCAGCGGGCTGTGCGTGATGTTTATCTGAATCATGACATCAAGAACTACATCGTGAACCTCGTCACAACCTCGCGCCAGCATGCCGATGTGTACCTGGGAGCCAGCCCGCGCGGTGCGATCGCGTTGTTCCGTGCATCACAGGCACGCGCCGCCGTTATCGGACGTGACTACGTGATCCCGGATGATGTCAAGGCACTGGCCGAACCGACGCTCGCACACCGTATCATCGTCGGCCCAAACGCGCGGATCAAAGACATCTCAGCCAGCGCCATTATCCAGAACATTCTCAGCGCCGTCCCCGTTCCAGGCGCGACAATCGGCGCACGATATTAAACCGGGGCACGATGGCAAACCGGCGCAACGCGTTCTACGTTTTGATCATTTTCTTCCTGCTTGGCGGCCTGTTGAGCGGCAGGACATTTTTGTTCAATCTTGCCTATGCCTTCGGTGCGGTCCTGGTCGCGGCTTTCATCTGGTCCTGGACGTCCGTCAACTGGGTAACCATCGGGCGCTACACGCAGGCGCGGCGCGCGCAGGTCGGGCATACACTCTCCGAAGCCTTCTCAATCCGTAACAATAGCCTGCTGCCCAAGCTGTGGATCGAAATTCGCGATCATTCAGACCTGCCAAACCATAACCCCAGCCATGTCGTGCCCACGTTGATGCCCCGCCGCCGTTACACCTGGGAAACCAACACGTTATGCACGCGACGCGGGCAGTTCACGCTCGGCCCAATGACCATCGTCAGCGGCGATCCGTTCGGCTTGTTCCAGTTTCCGCGCAAAATCGATGCCACAAACAGAATCATCGTCTATCCGCCCACCGTGCCGATTCATCGCTTCGCTACACCCATCGGGACCCTGTCCGGCGGCGAATCCGTGCGGCGGCGCGCGCATTTTGTGACCACAAACGCGGCGGGAATTCGCGATTACCAACCTGGCGACAGTTACAACCGGATACACTGGCGCAGCACCGCGCGCCGTGACCGGCTGCTGGTCAAGGAATTTGAACTCGATCCGCTGGCGGATGTGTGGATTTTTCTCGACCTGTCCCGCGATTCGCTTGTTGAACGCCCCCAGGTTCGGTCAAATGGACAGTTTTACACGCTGCCACCTGATCTCCCTCCCTCCACCGAGGAATACGCTATCACGGCGGCGGCATCACTGGCACAATATTTCGTGAGCAAGGGGCGCGCGCTGGCCTTCGTAACCTACGCACCACATCGTGAGATCGTACAGCCTGATCGTGGCCCGCGTCAGCTTACACGAATCCTGGAGATTCTCGCCACTGCACGTAGCGAAAGCGAGCTTTCACTACGCCAGGTGCTCGCACTGGAAGCCGACCACCTGGGCCGCGGCACTACCGCGATCATCGTCACAGCATCACAGGACGTCGCCTGGGCCGCCGAAGCGCACACCCTCACCCGGCGCGGGATTCGCGTGGTCGCGGTGCTGGTGGACGCGCAGAGTTTCGGCGCGCCAAAGAAGAACCACAGTGACTTCCGCGTGATGGTTGAGGCGACCGGTGTGTTGGTTTACCCCGTGCGGCAGGGGGACGACCTGACCGCTGCGTTAAGCTTTCAGCCCAACTCGCCAAGAGCGCCCGGTGCCACTTAGATCGGTGCGACCCGATCATAATCACTCGTCGCCAGGAAAAGCGATCGTCACAACCGAGGTAAAGGACCTGTGCCCAACACAAACGAACCCGACGCGCGTTCATCCCTCGCCCTTGAGCGGCGTTTTTTGTACGTTGCCGTGTTCACCGGCGGTATGACCACGCTTGCCGTCGAGCTCTCTGCATCCCGGTTGCTCGGCAGCATCTTCGGCACAAGCAACATCGTCTGGGCTAACATCATTGGCCTGATTCTGATCTATTTGACCGCCGGCTACTTCATCGGTGGCCGCATTGCGGATCGTCACCCGCACTTCACCACGTTCTACAGCATCATCGTCTGGGCCGCATTTTTCAGCGGGCTCGTCCCACTCATCGCGCAACCACTCCTAAAAGCGGCTGCCCGCGCGGTGCAAGACTTTGACGCAGCGGTGACAATCGGCTCGTTTATCAGTGTCCTGGTGTTGTTTTCTGTGCCGGTCACGCTGCTGGGTTTCATCTCACCATTCTCGATCCGGCTTGCGCTTGCCAGGCTCGACGACGCTGGCCGCACCACCGGGCAGATGTACGCGATCTCGACCCTGGGCAGCATCATTGGCACCTTTACCCCCGTCTTGCTACTGATTCCGCAGGTCGGCACGGCGCGCACGTTTCTGATCTTTGCGGGGACGCTGATGGCAGTCGGGCTGGTTGGCTTGGCGCTGTATGACCGCCGCGCAGCATTCAAACTGCTTTGGATGCCCATCCTGCTGGTGCTTCTCGCGATCATCACGTTGCGCGGCCCTTTGCGCCCGCCCCCGCCCGGCATGACACTGCTATACGAGTCCGAATCACCGTACAACCTGGTGCAGGTGGTCGAAGACAAGGATCGCTACCGTTACCTGCTGCTGAACGAGGGGCAAGGTATTCACTCGCAGTGGCACCCGACCGACCTTTACTACAACCGCACCTGGGGTTTCTTTTTGATCGGCCCGTATTTCAACGCTTCCCCTTACCTGCCGGACCGCGTGGAACGGATCGCGATCGTTGGGTTGGCGGCGGGAACCATCGCCCGGCAGCATGACGCGGTCTACCCGGGCTTACCAATGGACGGCATCGAGATCGATCCCGATATCGTCGAAGCCGGGCGCGCGCACATGGGCATGACGATGCCCAACCTGAACGTGATCGTCGGTGATGGGCGCTTCCGACTGAAACAACTTGAGCACACGTATACGATGATCGGCATTGACGCGTACCGTGTACCGTATGTACCCTGGCACCTGACCACGGTCGAGTTTTTCGAGGAAGTTCGCACGCGTCTGGATGAAGACGGCGTTCTTTTGATCAACGTCGGACGCACAAGCAACGACCGGCGGCTGGTCGAGGCCATGACCCGTACGATGTTGGATGTCTTCCCGACGGTCCACACGCTCGACGTGCCGGACTCGTACAACACGATCCTCGTCGCCACATACCAGCCCACCAAGCCGGAAAACTTGCTGGTGAACCTCGCGCAACTGCCAGGTGACGCGCATCCCGTGTTGCGCGCGGCGCTTGAATCGGCGAGCAGGTCGATCGTGCCTACCGTCGCATCTGACATCCGCTTCACAGACGACCACGCCCCGGTCGAGCGGCTGGTTGACTCAATGGTGATCGAGTTTCTGCTTCAAGGTGGCATCAACGAACTACACTGAGCGAGATACATGACCGGTAACGACGCAGCACACGGACTCCCTTATCAAACACACGAACGCCCCTTGTTGCCCGGCTGGATCATTGCGACGCTGCGCTGGTTCATCACGCTTATATTGCCTGCTTTCCTCGTATTAACCAGCGTGCGGCTGGTAATGAATGAAGCGTACCTGTGGCTGGAATACCACCGGCCCGGCTTCCCCGATGATCCGTACGGCTTGACGCGCGAGCAACGACTCGAATACGGGCCGTACGGCGTGCGCTATCTGCTCAACGACGCGGACATCGACTATCTCAGCCGCCTGGACATTGACGGCAGTCCCGCGTTCAGGTCCAAAGAACTCGAACACATGCAGGATGTCAAAGTGGTCACGCGGGCCGCGATGCACGTCCACACTGGCCTGGCGCTCGCGCTGCTGGCGGCAGCGATCGCGCTCGGCTGGTCCCGATCCACCCGTGGCGATCTCCGGCTGGCGCTGGCCGGGGGAGGAACGCTCACGATCGGTTTGATGATCACGCTGGTTTTCGCCGCGCTGCTGGCATGGGACATCTTCTTTGACGGGTTTCACAGCATCCTTTTTGAAGGCAATTCCTGGCGTTTCTACAACCACGACACGCTGATCCGGCTCTACTCGGAGCAATTCTGGTTTGATACCGCACTCGTGATCGGCGCCTTAACGCTGTCCGGCGCAGCGGGTGCGATCGGGACTGCACACTTGTGGGAAAAGCGGAGCACACCCCCGGCAAACAAAAACGGGGCTTCTGACAGCCCCGTTCATCGTGCTGATTCTGAAGACAGCGTGCGTTAAGCGCCAAATTTCTCCAATCGCTTGGCGTGTGCCAGCGCCAACGGCATCAAGTCCGTAGCCGGGAACTGCCCCAGCGCGCCGGTCATGCATGCGCGCTCGCCAAAGACTTCGGCGCGGTCCGTCATGTGTGTAGCCGGTGCCCACAGCAGCGTGGGAACCGGGTGCCAGGAGTGCGCCTGGTAGGTCGCGGGGGTCGAGTGATCACCCGTCACAACCATCACATCGGGATTCAGATCGAGCAGCGCGGGCAACGCAGCATCCACCTCCTCGATCACGTTCACCTTGGCGTCAAAATCACCGTCCTCGCCCCGGCTATCCGTGTACTTGATGTGGCAGAAGACGAAATCATACTCATCCCAGATTTGGGCCACTTTCTCGAATTCATCTTGTGTCGTATCATGCGCGGTCGTCTCGACAATGTCCATTCCGACCAGCCGCGCCACGCCCTTGTACATCGGATATACTGCCACACAGGCGGCCTTTAGCTTGTACACATCGCCGTACTTTGGCAGCCCTGGCTCGCTCGCGAAACCGCGCAACGTGCAGAAGTTCGCGGGTTCTTGGCCCTTCAGTTGCTCACGCGCTTTCTCCAGCCACTGCGACACAAGCGCAGCGGTTTTCTCGGCTTGCGGAGAACGCGCTTTTACCGGCAGCGGAGGAACGCCGGTCTTCTGCGGATCGGTATCCGCGATATCGCCGTTCAATCCTTCGCCGCGCAGCACCATCGCGAAGCGGTATTCCTTGGCGATCTGCACATCGATCTGCACGCCTGGCAACTCGATCTGGCGCAGCAGTTCGACCCGTTTCGCGCCTTCCTCGGTCGGAATACGCCCTGCACGCCGGTCGACGATGTTGCCGTCCGCGTCAAGCGTGCAGAAGTTCCCCCGAATTGCCACATCACCGGGGTTAACCTCAAGGCCGATCCCCGTTGCTTCGAGCACGCCGCGCCCAATCTCGTACGCTACGGGATCGTAGCCAAACAGCGCCAGGTGTGCCGGGCCGCTGCCCGGAGCAACACCGCGCGCCACCGGTATGCTCAAGCCGGTACTGCCCTCGCGTGCCAGCCGGTCCAGATTCGGCGTGGCAGCGGCTTCCAACTCGGTTGGGCCACCTTGCTCACGCGGCAAGCCCCCAAGTCCATCCAGTACCAGCAACAGAATTTTCCCGCCCGATGCATTCGTCAGGCGGCGCATCAATTCAAAATCAGCCATAGCTATCCCCTCTTTCACGGCTCGCTAGTCTCTCGCGTGGATTGCGGCCCATATTGTGACTCGCGTTTGCCAGTTGTCAAAGTGATCGTTGGCTGTGAATTGTAGGCGTTATGATATTGATGAAAATGCGCAAACAGGCTAAAATCCCGGCTCGAAGCGAGGCCAACAAGAACTCGTTTTGCCAGCAGCATAGAACATGATGCAAGCAGGGTAAACACCTCCATGCGGCATTCACAACGTGCCATCATCAAATGGCTGACACCGGGACTGCGTGTCAAGCGGTGGTTAGCCCTGCTGCTGCTTGGCATCACCATCCTGGCGTTGGGGTTCGCTCAAATCATCGTCGCGCTCTATCGCACGACAGACCTGCCCTATGCCGTTTCGTTGATAACCTTGCGTTTTTTGCCCATCTGGGCGCGGCTGGTTGTATCGGCAATATTAGGAACAGGAGCCATCGTCATCGCGGTGTACGAACTCAACCGGTCCATTTTCGCCCCATATGCCCTGCGACGGCGCGGCTCTTTGCTCGACGCCGTTTACGCGCACAGCCGCAGGCAACGCGGGCTGAAAGTCGTCGCGATCGGTGGCGGGACCGGGCTTCCGGCAGTGCTGCGGGGCATGAGAGCTTACACAAGCAACATGACGGCGATCGTGACCGTTGCCGATGATGGCGGCAGTTCCGGCAAACTGCGCCGTGAGCTAGGCGTTCTTCCGCCCGGCGACCTGCGCAACAACATCGTGGCGCTTGCCAATGATGAAGACCTGATGACGCAGCTCTTTCGGTATCGTTTTACTGAAGGGGGCTTAGAAGGGCATAGTCTCGGCAATCTGTTTCTGACCGCCCTAGCCGGGATTACCGGTAGCATGGACAAAGCGGTTGCCGAGATCGGGCGTGTGCTTGCAGTCGAAGGGCGCGTCCTGCCATCCGCGTTACAGACCGTCACACTGATTGCCGAAGTTCGCAGCTCGCACGATAATCGCTTGCAGCGCGTGGTTGGTGAATCGCAAATTCCCGAGGCGGGTGGTAAGATCGAGCGGGTTTTTCTGGAGCCGGACTATGTACGCGCCTACCCCGAAGCGATCCAGGCGATTCTAAGCGCAGAACTGATCGTGATCGGGCCGGGCAGCCTGTTCACCAGCATTTTGCCAAATCTGCTGGTCAACGGCATCACTGAAGCGATACGCGCAAGCCGTGCTTACACGGTTTATGTGTGCAACGTCGCCACGCAGGAAGGCGAAACCGACGGGTTTTCGGTTGCGGATCATGTTCACGCGCTGGAAGCACACATCGGGGGGGGCGTCTTCGATGCCGTGCTGGCCAATAACGACTATCCGAGCCAGAACGCAGGCGAAAGGACGCACTATGTTCTTCCAACGTCCGACTCCCACCCTATCTACCAGCGGTATACGATGCACATGGCCGAGCTTACGGACAGCAAACGGCCCTGGCGTCATGATCCCGGTAAGCTTGCGCAGGAGTTGCTCGCGCTGTACAACGCGGCGCTGCCAGCGACATCTGCGTTAGTTGATGCGGTCCGACCTGAACGGTAAGCTTCAGGCGACCCGCTTGGTTTAGCATCGAATCGGATAGTGCGCATAGCCGCCTATCCCAATCTGTAAGTGTTCAAGCTACTCATAAGGAGAATAACATGACTGTTCGTGTAGGTATCAATGGCTTCGGTCGCATTGGCCGCCAAGTTCTCAAGGCGATCATCGAGAAGTATCCGAACGAGCTTGAAGTCGTGGCGTTCAATGATCTGGGCGATCTGCCCACCATGGCGCACCTGCTCAAGTACGACTCCAACTATGGCCGTTTTCCCGGCGAAGTTGAAGTCACCGATGGCGGGCTGAAGATCAATGGCAAACTGATCAAGGCGCTGAGCGAAAAAGACCCCGGCAAACTCCCGTGGAAAGACCTCGGCGTCGAGATCGTGATCGAGAGTACAGGCGTCTTCCGCAACAACGAGAAGGCCCAGCCGCATATCGACGCAGGCGCGAAGAAAGTGATCATCTCGGCCCCGGCCAAGGGCAAAATCGACGCGACGTTGGTGCTCGGTGTGAATGATGACACCTACGATCCGGCCAAGCATCACATTGTGTCGAATGCTTCCTGCACCACCAACGGCCTGGCTCCGGCAGCGAAAGTGATCCACGATAACTACACCATCAAGCGCGCCTACATGACCACGATCCACAGCTATACCAACGACCAGCGCATTCTGGACCTGCCCCATTCTGACCTGCGCCGTGCGCGCGCAGCAGCGGTCAGCATGATCCCGACCACGACCGGCGCAGCAAAAGCCGTCGGCCTGGTGATTCCGGATCTTGCGGGCAAGTTCGACGGCATCGCCGTACGTATCCCAACTCCGACGGTATCGCTGGTGGACTGCGTGCTTGAGGTCGAAAAAGAAACCACAACCGAAGATCTGCACGCGAAGTTCAAGGCAGCGGCGGAAGGCCCGTTGAAGGGTATCCTGGACTTCGAAACCGAAGAACTGGTGTCTTGCGACTACATCGGCAATAGCAATTCGACTATCATCGACGCGACGTTCACCCAGGCCTTCCAGGGCACGATGATCAAGCTGCTGGCCTGGTATGACAACGAATGGGGCTACTCCGTCCGCACTGCCGACATGGCGAAGCTGATGGCCGACAAGCTCTAGATCAGCGCCGGCGCTGTTAAGATCGGATTGATCGATCACATTGGGGGCACGGGCAACAAACGCCCTGCCCCTTTAACTTGAAGAGGAGGGACCTGCATGAACAAAAAGACCGTTCGTGATATCGAATTAACCGGCAAACGCGTGCTGGTCCGTGTGGACTTTAACGTCCCGGTGAAGGACGGCAAAGTCACCGACACGACCCGCATACGCGCAGCGATTCCCACGCTGCAATACATCCTTGACCAGAAGCCGCGCTATGTCGCGTTGATGTCACACTTGGGACGCCCGAAAGGCGAAGCTGACCCGGCATTTTCGCTCAAGCCGGTTGCCCCGGTGCTGGCAGAACTGCTGGGCGTGGACGTATCATTCGCCGAAGACTGCGTAGGTGAAACAGCAAAGGCTGCCGCCGGCAACCTGCCACAAGGCGGCGTATTGCTGCTGGAGAACACACGCTTTCACGCAGAAGAGAAGGCAAACGATCCCGACTTCGCAGCACAGCTCGCAGAACTTGGCGATGTCTACGTCAACGATGCGTTTGGCTCGGCACACCGCGCCCACGCATCGACGGAAGGGGTCGCGCGGCACCTGCCGGCAGTGGCCGGGTTCCTGATGCAAAAAGAACTCGACTACCTCGTCGATGCCGTTGCCAACCCCGAGCGCCCATTTGTGGCGATCCTGGGCGGGGCGAAAGTCTCCGACAAGATCGGCGTGATCGAGGCGTTGCTTGACAGGTGCGACCACCTGCTGATCGGCGGCGGCATGGCGAACACGTTCTTCAAAGCACAGGGGTATGCCGTAGGCGATTCGCTCGTAGAGGAAGACGCCGTCGTCACCGCGAAAGAGCTGCTCGGCAAGAGCGGGGCGAAGCTGATCCTGCCTGCCGAGGTCGTGATCGCCGATGCGTTTGACAACAACGCCAACACCAAGATCATCGAGGCGTCGGATGGCGTGCCCGAAGGCTGGCGCATCCTTGACATCGCGCCGGGGACGGTGGAGCAGTTCCGGGGCGTTCTCAAGGACGCCAAAACTGTCGTCTGGAACGGCCCAATGGGGGTGTTCGAGATGGACAATTTCGCCAAAGGGACCTTTAGCATCGCTGAAATCCTTGCCGAATCAAGCGCAACGACGATCATCGGCGGCGGCGACTCGGCGGCAGCCGTCGAACAGGCCGGACTTGCTGATCGCATGTCGCACATCTCGACGGGCGGCGGCGCAAGCCTGGAACTACTTGAAGGCAAAGCACTGCCCGGCGTCGTGGCGCTACAAGACACGTAACGCGCGCGCTGTGGCATGTCTCACCATCCGGCGGGTCGGCGATCAATGCAGCCCGCCGGATTCGCACCCTGGCAGCGCTTCATCCACGCGCCCGCCGCATCCCCATCGCAGCACCGCGCCCGACGCAAGTCGATCCATTACGTGCCCAGCGTTACCGGCATGCGAACAGATCGACTTGGTTCGCAGCCCGTTCTAACTTAAAATAGACGCGATCAACGGTACGCTTGCCGAAAGGCAGCACGCGACAAAAAAGCGATCACCTGCCCCACACGGCGCTGGTCGCACAAACTCAGTAATCGGACAACCGTTCACCAACTGCATCCGCAACAGGAGAAGATTCATATGCGCACGCCGATCATTGCTGGCAACTGGAAAATGAACAAGACACCTGCCGAAGCCGTCGCATTCGTGAATGCGATCAAAGACGACTTGATGGCACTTTCGGCGGTTGAACGGGTGGTGTGCCCACCCTATGTGGCGTTGGAAGCTGTAACGCATGCCCTCGCCGGGACCGATATCGCGGTCGGGGCGCAAGATGTACACTGGGAAGAAAGCGGCGCGTATACCAGCCAGATCGCACCAAACATGCTTGAAGGGCTCGTCAAATACGTGATCATTGGACATTCCGAAACCCGCGCGTACCAGGGTGTGACCGACGAGATGGTCAACAAGAAAGCTAAAGCCGCGCTCGCACATGGCCTGCACCCGATCATCGCGGTCGGCGAGAGCCTGGAGATCAACGAAGCCGGTCAAACGGAAGCCTTTGTCGGCAACCAGATTCGCGCCGCGTTCGATGGCATTCCCGCCGGTGACCTGAAAAACATCGTGGTCGCCTACGAACCCATCTGGGCCATTGGCACGGGAAAGAGCGCCAGCGGCGACCAGGCCAACAGTATCATTGGCGGCATCCGCGCGATACTGGCCGAGCTTTACGGGGCGGAACATGCCGATGCAATGCGCATCCAGTACGGGGGCAGCGTCAAACCCGACAACATGACCGAGTTCATGACGCAAGAACACATCGACGGCGCGCTGGTTGGCGGCGCCTCGCTCAAAGAGGACGCATTCGTCGAGCTGGTCAGGCTCGCGATTGAGGCGAAAGGACTAGCGTAAGCCTTGTAACGCCGATGAACGTCAGCGACCTGCTCACGCCCTGGTTGATGTTGATCGCGGTGCTCGCGCCGTTGGTCTATATCGAAAGATGGATCCACAGCCATCTTTACGGTGTGGGCTGGTTGCTGACGAACGACGAAAAAAGTGCGACCATCCTCTACTACGTGTTGTTGTTCCCTGGCGTGCTGCTCCACGAGCTTGTGCAGTGGCTTGTAGCCGGCGCGATGGGCGTCAGAACCAAGACTATTCGCATCTGGCCGGAACCTCAACAGGACGGCACGTTGCGGCTTGATTTCGTACAGCTTCAACATCCCAACAAGATCAGCGCCGCGATTATCGGTGCTGCGCCCCTGGCCGTTGGGCTGGCAGTTGTCTGGGCGATCAGCAACTATGTGCTGCAGTTGGACCATCTGCTTGACGCGCTCGGCACAAGCGACCTTCCGACGGTTGCCGCCGCAATCGCCGATCTTGCCAGCACCCCGGACTTTTACCTGTGGTTGTACCTGCTGTTCGCAGTCAGCAACGCAATGCTCCCGACCGCTGCTGAGCGTGAAGGTTGGGTTCTGATTCTGGCAATTATCACCGTCGTGGTCAGCTTCTTGATCCTGATCGGCACCGGCGAACAATTACTTGCGACATACGAAACGACCATTATCGCCGGCGTGGAACGCTTGATCACCGCTTTCGGTACCGTGCTCGTTGTGGAGCTTCCTGCAATGATCGTGATCGGTTTCGGGGAAGAGGTCCTGGAGCGCACCACCGGACGTAAATTCCAGTATGTGCCGCCTGATGTCGCCAAACCGCGTGAGCCTGGTTCAAGCGCCCCGCTGCCCCCTGGCGAGCCAAAACCATCGCTGTATCTGCTGGACCTGCCGGTCCCACTGCCCCCGGACAGACCCAAGCCCCAGCGTGCCGATCCAGCGCCGCGCACCGGCACGCCGGAACGGCGTCCCTCGCTTGCGCCCAGCTCTGTTGCAGAAACGCGAAGCGCGGAAGCGCAGGCCGAAGCGCCAACACTACGTCCCGGCCCGGATGAACGCGTCAAGCCCGACGACGCCCCACAACGTCCACGCCCCACCACCCCGCCACAAACTACGGAGACGCGGGCCGCAGGCCGTCCCGTGCGGCCAGGTGAAACGCCGGACCGCGTGCGCGGACAGGAACAGCGTCCATCAGAAACCATTGGCGAAACACGCAGCGCCGGATCACGCGATCCTGGCCTCAGAAGGTCCCCGACCAGCGACCGCGATTCGCGAACAGATCGTCCCTCCCCGACTCCGCGCACCCCGCGCCAGGATGTGCCGGAGCAAACGGAACGTTTCCGCCGCCCCGATACTGACCGAAGCAGCCCAGGCCCGCGTAGCACCCCAACGTCAAAGACGTCGCCGCCCGCTGAATCGATGAGCCGAGATCGCCGGCGCGAGACCCCTGGCGACGCCCCAGAACACACGTCTCCCCCGGATCGCCCTGGCCGTACCGCGCCGCGCACGCCTCCTGTGCGACCGCAGTTTGAAAGAACACGCCCCACACCGGACGAACAACGGCGACGTCCTCCGGCTGACAGACAACGGCCAGCATCGCCTTTCGTCGAAGACGAAACACACGCCGAGGACGACGATTTGGAATACGTGCCATTCGACGACATCGACCTGCCACCGGACGATGATTTCTAGA
This sequence comes from uncultured Anaerolineaceae bacterium, assembly GCA_964425755.1. Classification (GTDB taxonomy): domain Bacteria; phylum Chloroflexota; class Anaerolineae; order Aggregatilineales; family Aggregatilineaceae; genus CAYRNY01. The sequence continues at coordinate 13,322 of CAYRNY010000025.1, read as the reverse complement.
CTCGCGGCTGCTCGTCCGAAAGCATTGTATCGTCCACCGACGTGTGCAAACTGAGAAAAACGAACCCGCCCAGCACCACCAGCCCCAACACCAGCAATGCGATCAGCTTGAACAACCGGCTCGCGGTGATGAGTGCGATCATCCCAAACAACGCGCAGAAAATGTAATAGCCAATCACGATCTGCCGCACCGAGAACCCCAGTTCCAACAGGCGATAATGCACGTGCCCCCGGTCGCCTTCGGCGGGATTCTTGCCCGCGCTCACACGGCGCACAATTTGCCACACGACATCCAGCAACGGCAAGCCCATCACCAGCAACACCGTCGCCATTTTCGCGCCGCCAATAATACCGAGCACACCCACCGTGTAGCCAAGAAACAGCGCGCCGTTGCTGCCCATGAAGACGCGCGCTGGATGGAAGTTATACGGAAGAAACCCTACCGCGGCCCCGAACAGTGCCAGCGGAAGTAGGCTCACGCTGACTTGATTCAGCCTGAAAGCAGCATGGATAAAGATCATCAGCGCGGCTACTGCACTGACCCCTGACGCCAGCCCATCCAGCCCGTCCAGCCAGTTGACGGTATTCATCATGAATCCGAGCCAGAACAACGTCAGCGTGACGGTGACCACATACGGCCATTCCGGGGTTGGCTTGCCGGTCAGGGGATTGTTAAAGCCTTCAATAAAGATCAGGAACACGATCGCGATGGCCGCCGCGATCAATTGCGCGATATATTGCGGCAGCGCGCTGAATTCATGCTTATCATCCAGAATGCCAAACACGAACAAAAACGCCCCGCCGAGTAACAACCCGGCCAAACGGATAATCTCTTTGTCGTCGGTGCGCACCACGGGCAGGAACTGCGCCAACACCGCCGCCGTCGTAAACGCGACATACAGCGACAGGCCGCCGAACTTCGAGGTTATGCCGGGATGCTTGTGGCGGTCGCGCGGCACATCCACAATCCCCCACCGCAGTCCTAAGCGGCGTGCCGCCGGCGTGAGCGTCAGCGCCAGCCCAAACGACACCACAAACACCACAGCAAATGACACCAAGTGATTGGTTGTCATACAACCTCACATGATAAGCATATCGGGAACACACGCGGTCGTCGCCGGCGCGTGCCCACGATGTGCGCGAACGTTACATGCACACGAGCCAGTCCATCTGCGCGCGGGAGAACGGTCGCTCAACCGGTCCCGAATTGGCGATCGCCAGCATCGCCCAAACCCGGCACAATGAAACCGTTTTCATTCAGGTGATCGTCTACTGCCGCCAGATATAACGGCACGTCGGGATGGGCTTTGACGACCGTGTCAATCCCCTCTGGCGCGGCAATCAAGCCCACAAACTTGATCCGTTTGACTCCCCACTCCTTCAGCACCTGAATCGCCGCAGCAGCAGATCCCCCCGTTGCGAGCATGGGATCGAGCAACAGACAGACCTGCACGGTTGGATCAACCGGCAGCTTATTGTAATACGACACAGGACGCAGCGTTTCTTCGTCGCGATATATCCCCAGGTGCCACACCTGCGCACCGGGTATCATCTCGTGTATCCCATCTACCATCCCCAACCCGGCGCGCAGAATCGGCACCAAGCCGACTTCCTCGCGCAACACGTAACCCGGTGCCTGGCCCAACGGCGTCTCAACTGACCGCTTATCTAACGCCAGATCGGCCATGGCTTCATATCCCAAAAGCATCGCCAGTTCACGAATGAGTTCACGAAATTTCTTGTGTTCGGTGGTCACGTCGCGCAGTAACGTGAGTTTGTGCTGCACCAATGGATGCTTTGAGATATGGATCGTGTCAGAACACATGCATTCTCTCCTTTGGACTACACCGCGCCGCACATTGTAACGTCCATTGCCCCTATGTCAACGTATGGTCGCCTGGCAGTTTCCGAGATGACACACGCGCGGCCTTTACCATAACGGCGCGGCCCGGTATACTTCGGATGGCAAAACCGCAAGTTTGTTCGCAGACATTGCATCGGAATGTTGAAGGAAAAGTCCCGATGGCTGACGCCAACCGTATGGTAAGCGGTGCGAAACGCCCCGAAGACCGCCTCGATAATGCGCTACGTCCCTGCCGGCTGAACGAAATGACCGGCCAGGAACGCGTCGTCGAAAACCTGCGCATCCTGATCGAAGCGGCGAAGGCACGCAACGAGGCGGTCGATCATGTCCTGTTCTACGGGCCGCCCGGTTTGGGCAAGACTACCTTTGCCCACGTCATCTCAAACGAAATGGACGTCAACATCCGCATTACCGCCGGCCCTTCGATCGAGCGAGCAGGCGATCTGGCCGCGATCCTCACACATCTGCGCGAAGGTGATATCCTGTTCATCGATGAGATTCACCGTCTGGGTCGCGCGGTTGAAGAGGTGCTCTATCCGGCAATGGAAGACTTCGCCCTGGATATTGTCATCGGGAAAGGGCCATCGGCAAAGAACGTGCGCCTGAACCTGCCGCGTTTCACTGTCATCGGCGCGACCACTCGTCTCGCGCTGCTTACGGCCCCTCTCCGCGCGCGGTTTGGCGCAGTCTATCGCCTGGACTTCTACAGTCTGGATGCTATGTCGCAGATCGTCGACCGCGCCGCAACACTGCTCGATGTGCCGATCGAAGACGACGGCATACGCGAGATCGCCAAGCGCTCGCGCGGCACGCCACGTGTAGCGCTGCGGCTGCTCAAACGTGTGCGTGATTATGCGGAAGTGCGCGCTGACGGCGTGATCACAGGCGAGGTGGCGTCCCAGGCACTGGACCTGATGGATATCGACCCGCTTGGCCTGGACGATATCGACCGCCGGGTCCTGATGACAATCATCAACAAGTTCGAAGGCGGCCCGGTGGGACTGGACACGATCGCCGCCTCAATCAGCGAAGAATCCGATACGATCATGGACGTTTACGAGCCGTACCTGCTGCAACTCGGCTTCATCGAACGTACGCCGCGCGGCAGGGTTGCGACGCGGCTGGCCTACGCACATCTGGATATTCCAGACGATCGCCCGCCGCGCCAGGCGACACTTTTCTGACCTGCATGAGGAGTTCCATCGATGGATTTGGACGCACTGGGACGCTTGATAGCTGGCCTGGGGATCGGCCTGTTCGTGTTGGGCGGAGTGTTGATCGTATTCAGTCGCGTGCCGGGGCTGAAAAACCTCGGCAACCTGCCCGGCGATGTCCGCATCGAAGGGGATGGCTTTTCATGCTTCTTCCCCATCGTGAGCATGATCATCATCAGTATCCTGTTATCTTTGGCACTGAACATCATCATCCGGCTCTTTGGCCGCTGAGGAACCCATTCAAACCGAAAGCATCACCATGCACATCTCCGACTTTGACTACGACCTGCCCCAGGAATTGATCGCCCAGACACCCGCCGAACCGCGCGACGCCTCGCGCCTGTTAGTGCTACACCGTGCATCTGGCACGATCGAACACCGCATGTTCCGCGATCTTCCAGAATACCTTAACCCCGGCGACGTGATGGTGCTCAATCAGACGCGCGTGATCCCGGCACGGTTACCGGCCCGAAAAGTCCCCACCGGTGGCGCTGCAGAAATTCTGCTGCTGCGGCAACTGGACGCTACCCGCTGGCGCGCGATCGTTGGGGGCAAGCGCCTGAAGCCTGGCACCCGGCTCGCCGTAGGGCACAATGACGCGACCATCGAAGCGACCGTGACTGAAGAACTCAGCGAAAACGAACGCGTGCTTGAATTTTCGACGCCAATTCGCCCACACCTGGAGCAGCTTGGGGAAACGCCGCTGCCACCTTACATCACCATGCCACTAGATGACCCGGACCGTTACCAGACGATCTACGCGCACCAGGAAGGGTCCGCGGCTGCGCCAACCGCTGGCCTGCACTTCACGGGCGAGATGTTGGTATCACTCAAACGGCAAGGGATCGAAATCGCCTACTGCACGCTTCATATCGGCCTGGACACGTTCGCCCCGGTACGTGTGGAGCATATCACGGAACATCGCATGCACACGGAGCGCACAGTCCTCACGGCTGATGACGCGCAGCGCATCAACAACGCGCGCCTGCACGGGCACCGCATCATCGCCGTCGGCACAACCAGCGTCCGTACGCTGGAGACCGCCGCGATCCGTTCCGCCGCGTTTGGCTCCGACCTCAACGATCCTGCCAGCGTGCAGCACACGTTGCAGCAACTGGACGATAACCGCTGTCCCTGGCGTCCCGTGATCGCAGTAGATGAAGACACTGACTTGTTTATCACACCGGGATATCGGTTCCGCGCGGTGGACGTGATGATCACCAATTTCCACTTGCCGCGCTCAACACTGCTGATGCTGGTCAGCGCGTTCGCGGGGCGGGCACAGGTTCTGGCAGCATACGAAGCGGCGATTCGGGAACGCTATCGCTTTTACAGCTTTGGCGATGCAATGCTGATCATCTGAACGTAACCGGAAAAGCCAAAGCAGCATGCGTAGCAGCGCGGGGGAACCTGGCAGGCAATGAACAATCACATGCCGGAGACCAGGACATGCAAAGCGCGGCCCTGTCACGTCTTGAACCAGGCGAGCAACCGCTTCACTATGCTATATTTGTTTCTGAGCATGTGTTGGTACTCGTGATTCAAATCATCAGCAAGCTTCTCAAGTTCGTCGACGCTCATCCATGCGCCGTTGACCAACACCCAATTGCCTCCCAGATCGCGGAGTTCTTTCGGAGTGCGCTGGTAGAGTGCCCGGTACAGATGTGAATAACGGGCCATCGCTTTTTCGACTCTTTTGTGGTTCTCCACGTTATCCCTACCTCGCTTGTTGGCAGTGGGGCAACCATGTACCCATGATTACCTCATAGCTGCTCACTGAAGGAACATTATATATTATCTGCCATTTGATCTAAAAAACTCATTAAAAATGTGCAACTTTGTACAAAAACACGTATCATCTCACCTCTGATCGCCACGCGGTCAAATGCGGCGAACTGCACATGCACAGCAATGGAAACAAATGTTACAATAGGCGCGTTTTACTGGCTCTCTTTAACATTGGCAACGGAGACTCCGACCATATGACCACAGAACAATGGATGCCCGAATCGCATTACCACAGCGCTGCTGCTGCAGTCCGCGAGAAGATCGCGCGCGAACCACAGGTGGGGTTGATTCTCGGCTCGGGATTGGGACCACTGATCGAAGAAATCGAACACGCTGATATCATCCCGTACCAGGACATCCCGAACTGGCCCCATTCTACCGTCATGGGGCACGCCGGACGGTTGGTCAGCGGCGAGCTTGAAGGCCAGAGCGTGCTGGCAATGCAGGGCCGCGCGCATTTCTATGAAGGGTACACCATGCAGCAGGTCGCGCTTCCGGTACGCGTCATGCGGCTGCTAGGCGTCAACACACTGATCGTGACCAATGCCGCAGGCGGGCTTAACACGAAATTCAATGCCGGCGATATCATGGTCATTGAAGACCACATCTTCCTGCCCGGCATGGCGGGTAACCACCCCCTGCGCGGGCCAAACATAGACGCTTTCGGACCGCGCTTCTCGATCCACACCAGCACGTATAATCCGGAGTTACGCAAACTGGCGCACCGGGTTGCAGCGGCAAACAACATCACACTGCGCGAGGGCATCTACGTTTCGATCGCCGGGCCGACCTTTGAAACGCCTGCAGAAGTACGTCTGTTGCGCAGGTGGGGCGGTGATGCAGTTGGCATGTCCACCGCGCCGGAAGTACTGACCGCGTACCATGCTGGAATGCGTGTTTTGGGCTTCTCATCGATCACCAATCTCTCACTGGACGACACCGAGACCAGGGAAGAGGTCAGTCACGAAAGCGTGCTGGAGTTGGGCCGCCAGATCGTGCCGCGACTGGCGACGATTATCCGAGGTGTGCTGCGCGAGATGCCGCCGTATGATCCCAGCCAGGTAGAAAATCCGCCGGAAGAAGCATGACGAGTTTCGTTTTTTTCATCGAGCAGGTATCGTATGGGCTGTATATCCTGAGCATGGCGGGCATCTTGCTCGTGGCCGTCCGGTTACAACGAGCACGGCGCGACCTGGCAGTGGCTCAGTTCAAGCTGGAACGCGAGCATGCCCTGGTCCGCCAGGCCAGCGCGATCACGTTCGGCGGCCTGCTCGTTGAATTCATGATCGGGGTATGGGCCATCACCAATGTAGTGGCCCCAACGATCCGCGATATCCGCGTAAGCGGCGACGTGCAGCCGGGCCGTGCGCTCGAACGGTTTGTGACCAGCACACCGGCTGCCAATCCCGGAATCGCGCTCAATGCGGAACAACAGCAAGCTGACGGTCCGGGCTTGTTTAGGACACCGGTGCCAACAAATACCCCGGTCGGCACGATCCTGCCGGAAGCGCCGGAGATCGTCGGGTGCCCGCAGGATAGTGCATGGCTGTACATTCCCGCCAACGGCCAGTTGCTTTTTGAGGCAACCACGATTATCGGCACGGCGAATATTGCCGATTTTGCGTTCTACCGTTTCGAAATCAGACGTGCCGAACCCGGCGCAGAATTTGCCCCCATCGGCGGCGATTACACGGTCCCGGTGGTAAACGGTCCACTCGGAGAAATCCTGCCGTTCAATTTTCCTGAAGGCGAATACCGCTTCCGCTTGAGCGTGTTCGACAATACGAACATGCTCCGCTCGCTGTGCGAAATCACGATCCATATCAGCGAGCCACCGCCGACGCCAACGCCGATCGGAACCGCTGCACCGTAGCCGGGCGGCTGGCTAGGTCAAACCCGCTAAAAAACGCTCCAGGCGGTATTTCTCCGGTGTATCAATATCGCGCAAGATACTGTCCGTGTCCACCCGTACGGACACGACGTCTTCCGGATGGCGGCGCACGACATCACGCGGTGCGCCCTGCTCCAGGGCGAGCAATTCCGGCCACAGCCGGCGATCGAATAACACCGGGTGCCCGTGTTGCCCCATAAACTCGGGCATAACGATATCGCCGCGACCTTCAGCATACGCCTGAAGCACCTGGTTCACAACGCGCGCGTCGAGCGAAGGCTGATCGCCCATCACCACCAGACACGCCGCGATCGATTCTGGCAACGCGCGCACCCCGGCCTGCAACGATGACAACATTTCACCATGAGCATAATCAGGGTTATACACGGTCTGGACGGGCCTGTTCCGCAACACGCGTGCCACATCGCCCGCCCGGTATCCTGTGACAACCATGATCTCCGCCAGCGGCATCAACATCAGCCGCGAGACAATCGACTCGATCACCGTGCGGCCATCCCACGGCAGCAGCACTTTCGAGCGCCCCATCCGCGTCGCGCGCCCACCGGCCAACACAACCGCAGCTACGCGCCGGTGTCGTTCAAGCACCGGCTCTTGTTCTGACTGCATCGCGCCAATTGCCACCGCGTCCACACGCACGGAGCGCAACACAAGTTGCGCCACGTGGCGCGCGCGCCGCCACTCGTGGCGTGCGCTGCCCACTTTGTTCAAGAGCGCGACCACCCGCGCTTTTTCCGGCACACCACGCAACCCCAGCTCAGGATCGCGGATGATCACCGCCATCCAGGGCGGGATTATTATGCCGCCATCAGGGAAGCCATACCGCGCCTGGATGCGTTCTGCGTTGTACACGTGGGCATCGTCAAGCGGCTGTCCCAGCGCATCCAGCCCTGCCACCGGCACAACCAACGATGCATCCGCCGGGATCACTGGCTCGTGGTCGTGGGGAGCCTTCAATGGCAGCCGCCGCGCGCCGTCCGATTCGATCAACAACACGTCAGAATTAACCGAATCCATCAACCCGGCGATCGCGTCCGGATGCAGCCCTACGACCTTGTCCTTCCTCGGATCAGAACGACTGTACAAAAACAGACAGCCATGCTGGTTGAGCAGCTCACGCACATCCGCCGGTTCAACCGCTGCCGTCAACTGGACTGAATACGGGGCGCGATGGGCTTCGTGTGTCGCTAGGCGTGTCGTTGTCGTAACCAGCACGCGCCATCCGTCCTGGCGTAGTTCATCCGCCAGCCTAAAGAGAGCCGACGTTTTGCCGCCGGCTCCCACAAAAGCCACCACGTCGCCACGCTGTACGCCCAGCGCATCACGCAAACGCATCGTCTACCTGCACTTCATTCCTAACGACCGACGGAAAGACAACCAGCTGATACCGGCTCAACGCATCCGCAGGCGTTCCACGATCTGGGGTGCGCTGAGGATCGCTTCCAACACACCTCCGCCAATGGCCAACGACTTTTCAGATACGGTGAAACAGTGCGCACGCACGCCACGCGGGTCCACATCACCGATCTTGAAACCTTTAACGACTGGCACTGAAGAATGTATCAAACCTCGCAACACGCCGGCAAACGGGGCACGGACCGGTACGCCACCAACCTCAGCCACCAGATCGCTCTGTTCAAGCTGGTCACCGATCGCGGCATGTGACAAAACATTACCATCAGCCGGTGCCCGCAGCACACGGTCCGCTACGTGCCCCTTCACACTCCCCGGACTGCCGGTGTTCGGTTCTGCCCCACCCTGCCAGATCACACGGCCCAGGAAATGCCCGCGCTTGGTTTCGATCACGGCATGGCAATCTCTGCCTGCCGTGTAACCCGGGCCTAATGCAATGACCAACGGCGCATCCTCAGGCGTCGTGCCGGGGTTGCGCTTGATCATACGCGCATCGACAACCACCACCGGCTTAAGCGCCGTGATGCTCGTTCCGGTCTCGTCCACCAGCACCGGCACAATCCCGGCGTTCCACGCGTCCCGAATATCGTCTACCTGATCGATCCGGCGCGCGGGGATATCCTCAACGGTGATCGCGTTTTCATAAACTGCCGACGCAAACGCGACGGTCCGCCGGATCACCAGCGGCTGGGTAAGCTCCGTCACCAGCACCGGGAAGCCCGCCTTCGTCAGGCGCAGAACCACACCGGAAGCGAGATCACCCCCCCCGCGCACGATGACGGGCACAGACTCAAATAACACCGACACCATGCTCGCGCAACTTGTGTACTACCATATCCGGCACCAACGGGATTCGATCCACCCACACCCCCGTCGCATCGTGAAAGGCCGCGTTGATGGCCGCCGCCAGCGGTATAAACGGCATCTCCGCCATGCCGCGTGCCCCCCAGGGGCCGCGTGGATCGGCGAATTCCAAAATGACCGATTTCACCTCGCGCGGGATGTCCCAGATCGTGGGGATCAGGTACGTGGACAGGTACGGATTCAGGACGCGCCCGCCATCGGTAACCAGGTTCTCCATCACCGCATAACCAAGCGCCTGCACGACCGCACCTTCGATCTGTCCCTCTACATTCTGCGGATGCAACGCTTTGCCGACATCATGGGCCGACACAACACGCACCACATTCACATGCCCGGTCTCGATATCGACTTCCACCTCGACAAACTGGGCCATGTAACCGTAGGCGAAGTTCGGGTCAGCGTGCCCGGTTTCAGGATCGTAGGGCGTGGTCTTCGGCGGACAATATTGATACGTCGCGATAGCGGGGCGCTCTTCATCCTCCCACTTCGCCAGCGCCGCCTCCGCTGCCCCTCGAATCGCGTTGCCTGACATGAACGTCATGCGCGAGGCCGACGAACTGCCGGAGTTCGCCGTCTGCGCCGTATCGTGCCCGAGCAGCTCGACCTTCTCGACCGGAACGCCGACAGCCTGCGCCGCCATCTGCACAAAAACGGTATGCGCACCCTGCCCAACGTCCGCCCCCGCCTGGCGCACGACCACGCGCTCGATCTCCGCGCCGCCGTGCAGCTCGATCGTGGCCCAGTTTTCTTCCGGTGCGCCAAAGCTGAAGCCAACGTTCTTCAGGCCGATCGCCACACCGACTCCGCGTCGTTTCGCCGGATCGGTGGGTTGCTGGATCGCCGCCCGCTGCCAGTGGCCGTCGACGCGCTGCCAGTAATCGCTTTGGGCGGCACCTTCCGCCAACACGCGGTCGATTGTCACACCGGGGGGCAGCGGCGTCCCCACCACTGTGATGCTGCCGTCCTTTAACACGTTTTTCGCACGCAGTTCAACCGGGTCCATATCCAACGCTTCGGCCAGTTTGTTCATCTGGTTTTCTGCCGCGAATGCCCCCTGTGGCGCACCGAATCCCCGGAACGCACCACCGGGCACATTGTTCGTATACACTGAATATGAATCGGTCTTCGCATTCGGAATCTCATACGGGCCGGTAGCCATGAAATGCGCGTTACCAAGCACTTTGGTTGACGTATAGGCATACGCCCCGGCGTCCTGCAGCACTTCCGACTCCGCCGCGACGACTTTACCGTCTTTCGTCGCGCCCCATCTCGCGCGGATCAGAAACGGGTGGCGTTTGTGGTGCCCAATGATCGACTCCTCGCGGCTCCAGATGATCTTCACCGGGCGGCGGAGCTTCATAGCTGCCAGCCCTAACACGATCTGGACTGACATGTCCTCACGCCCGCCGAACGCGCCGCCGATCGCCGGATAAATGATACGCACACGCTCTTCAGGTAAACCTAACGCGTGCGCGACCTGTTCCCGATCCTCGTGCACCCACTGCCCCGCGACGACAATCGTCACGCGTTCTTCTTCGTCGATATAACCCAAACCCGCTTCAGGCTGCAAATACGCATGTTCCTGCGCACCGGTCCGGTATTCCCCTTCAACGATCACGTCTGCCTGTTCCCAACCGGCCTCGATATCGCCGTGCCGGATGCGGTAATGCACCAGGATGTTGTTCTCAACGCCTTCATGCAGTTGCGGCGCGCCGTCCGCCATCGCTGCCTCGACATCATCCACAACCGGCAAATCCTCATACTCGATCGCGATCAATTTCGCGGCTTCGGCTGCCGCTTCTTCACTGTCAGCGACGACCAACGCCACCTGATCGCTGACACAGCGCACGATGTCCGCCCCAGCCTTGCTGCTACCTGGGCCGCACAGCACCGGCTGGTCCCTGACGATCAGGCCGTATTCGTTCACCGGTACGTCCTTTGCCGTGAACACGGCGACCACCCCAGGATATGCCTCGGCCTCAGCAGTATCGATGGACAGGATACGTGCATGGACACGATCCGCAAAACGGATCTTCATCCACAACTGGCCGTCCATATCGATATCGCCGGGATACGGCGTCGCGCCGGTAACTTTGCCTAACGCATCGACACGATGGATGCTTTTCCCGATGGCTAACTCTTTTTCATCTTGCACCTGTCACACGCTCCTCAGGTGTCAACAATTACATATCGCCAACCCACGTTATTTTTTCTGTCGCTTTTGCTGGCGCGCGCGGCGCTTCGCGTCGCGCAGATCACGTTTCAACTGTTTTGCTACCGCCTTCTTATCAGCCGGTGGCGCGCCCATATAACGAAGCGACTCCGTTTCTGGGTCTCTTCCCACTGCAGCCGATACGATCGTCATCGACAGGCCCATCAACGCGAACCACAAAATGGCCGCCATCAAGTAAACATACTCATCGACAAACTCGGCATCGGGGTCCGCACCGGTCCTGATCCGCCTATCCCATTCGTCATTGATCGAACCCAACCCTTCCAGGGCAAATGGTGCCAGGCCGTAAGCGACGACGATCAGCAACACGGCGAAAAGCAGCCCCATCAAGGGTAAGAACGCTCTGCGGCCCGGTTTCTTCTTGGTTTGACGCTGGTCGCTCATTTTGCGCTCCACTTTACGTTTGCGCGTAACACTGCATGTTAGACACCGCTGGCAGCGTTGTCGAGACGATCACCTGGCGTATTGCTAGCACGACTCAGTCGCCAGCTTTGGAAACGCCACGTTTTACCGCACGTTCGAACGCATCGATGATCTTGTAGTAGCCGGTACAGCGGCACAGATTGCCGGTGATGCTCTGTTCAATCTGCTCGCGCGTGGGATGAGGATGTTCGTCCAGCAGTTTCGCACCCGACATCAAGAACCCCGGCGTGCAGTACCCGCATTGCACCGCGCCGGTTTCGATAAACGCTTCCTGCAACGGATGCAGCCTGCCGCTCAAGTCCGCCAGCCCCTCAACTGTGACGATCTGCGCACCGTGCGCGCGCGGAGCTGGCACGAGACACGCCATCACAGCAACACCGTCCAAAAAGACGGTGCAAGCACCGCACTCACCTTCCGCGCAGCCTTCTTTAGTGCCGGGCAGGCCGATGTCCTCACGCAGAAAGCGCAGCAGCGTTTTGTTCATGCCGCCCGTAACTGAATACGTCTTGCCGTTCACGGTCGTGACAATCGTCTCGGCGGCGTCATCCTCATGCCGCACCATGCTTGGCAATGGAGTCTCGACACGAGCGTGATGCTCGCCCCACAGCATCGCGGGGTCGTCCGGCCACCCGGTACGCTCGGTCTTTCCACGCAGGATGCGCAGCGCGCGCGCCGTTAGCACGCGGCACATCTCGGCACGATAGTCCGCCGTGCTGCGCACGTCATCGATCGGTGTTGGCGCTGCTGCTGCCAGCCGTGCAGCTTCGCGAATCACCGCATCGGAAAGCGTCTTGCCTTTGAGGTATTGCTCTGCAACCGGCAGCCGGATGATCGTCGGGGCCACACTGCCCATTGTAATGGTCGCATCGGCGACGGTATCACCGTCAAAGGCCAGGACAACTGCGATATTCACCACCGAAATCGCCTGCGCATTGCGCAGCCCTAGCTTCAAGAAGACGCCGCGTTCATTTGTGCCCAGCGCCGGGAACGTGATCGCCGTGACCAGTTCATCCGGCTCAAGCGCCGTCTGGCGCACCCCTTTATAAAATGACGGAAAATCGAGCGTGCGCTCGCCGCGCTGCGAAGCCAGTGTAACCGTCGCCCCTAGCGCCCAAAGCGGCGTGATCGTGTCGTTGGCAGGGCTGGCGGTCACCACGTTTCCCGCCACCGTGCCCCGATTGCGAATCTGCGGTGAGCCAACCGACCAGGCCGCCTGCGCCAACGGAAACGCCCGCGTCACAATCACATCACTGCCGACCAGGTGATTATGCGTCACCAGGGGACCAATTCGCACAGTGTCGCCATGAACGGTGATCTGGTCCAACATCGGCACGCGCGTGATGTCGATCAGCGTATCCACATCAGGCCGCTGACCGCGCTCAAGTTCCAGGATCAGATCTGTCGCACCGGCCACGACACGCGCGCGTTCGCCATGCTGCGCGAGCAGGTCCAGTGCTTCAGTTACTGTTGTAACGGAATAGTAATTGTGCCACATCGCTCTTTTCGCTAACTGTCTGGTGTGTTCGATAATCTTGCACAGGTCGCTATACTAACACACAAATTCAGTAGACCGCAATCAAGCGGTAGCCGGAACGATGATTTCTAACGAGAACCC
>CAYRNY010000024.1:0-54050 GCA_964425755.1 uncultured Anaerolineaceae bacterium | reverse complement strand
GGTATCCCAATGTCCTCTTTTTTCAAACCGCTCCTATCCGTTGCGGTCTACTGAAATTCCTGACTTGCTCGGTGATCTATGCCGTATCCAGTTCCAATATCATATACGGATTGATGTTGAGCACTTTGGTGTTCTGAAACATGGTTTCGCGTGTCTTGCGCCGGTCCCACGTATCAACATGGCCGTGCAGTAAATAACGCGGGCACGTCCACTGCATCAACCACCGAAACGACCGGAACCCCCGGTGGGCATAGTCATCAGGGATGTCGTGAATACCTCGCGGTGGCGAATGAGCCACGAGCACATCGACACCATAACCACGCCGTACCCGGTTGAGCATCAGTCGCGGCATCAACCGCATCACGTTTATAAACATCTCTGTCTCGGTGTATTGGACCGCGCCCCTGTTGTAACGCATCGAACCTTCCAGGCCCACAAACGTGAGTGCCTTAAACGTGCGAAAGCGCAGATGGAGATTGTCACCGCCGGGGTTCGGCGGCGTGTAGCTGGTATCGTGATTCCCGCGCACGTAAAACAGCGGCAGAGTCAACACTGATCCGATGAAGTCCAGATAGTGCACCGGCATATCGCCGCAACTCACCAGCAGGTCCACATCAGAGTACTCACGGAGCAAAAACTGCGCATTGCGCATTTTGGGCAGTTCAACATCGCTAACAGCCAGAATCTTCACCGTCATACGGTTATTCACCAGTACGGCGCGCCATGGATGGTTTGCCTAACCATTGCAGGGAATCGCCACTCCCGCCGCGAAGCGTCATGACCACTTCGGCCATAATACTGAGCGCGATCTCTTTGGGCGTTTCCGCCCCTATCGACAGGCCGACCGGCGCATGAACCCGCGCCAGCGACTCACGGCTGATGCCTTGCTCGACCAGTGCTTCAGCGGTCAATGCCCACCGGCGACGGCTGCCGATCAAGCCAATGTAACGCGCATCCGTCGCCAGCAACGCCGGCAGCAGGTCTTTGTCCACAACCAACCCCCGCGTAACGGCCACAATGCAGGTAGTCGGTGTGATATCGATCCGGTCCGGAATGGCTGCAGGGGCGATTTCAAGATACTCATCCATGTCAGGAATCTGCTCCGGCGTGGCGTAACCGGGCCGGTCGTCAGTCACGATGACGCGGAACTCCAGCCATTTCGCCAGTTCCGCAACCGCTTTCCCGACGTGCCCTGCCCCAACGACCACCACGGTCGGCGGTGGTAGCAACGGTTCGACAAACACTTGTAACGTGCCACCGCACACACCCGGATCGCCGGACGCGAGATCGGTAAGGTTATAGTCCAGCATACGCGTTTGTCCGTCCCGGATGGCGGCCTGCGCTTCGCCGATCACCAGCGCTTCCATCTCGCCGCCGCCGACCGTTCCCACGATTGAGCCGTCCGGCCAGACCAGCATTTTGCTGCCAGCCTGCCGGGGGACCGATCCCTGGGTCGCGACCACCGTCGCTAATGCCGCCGGGCGTCCATTGCGCTGTGCAGTGAGCACGGCCTCGAATACCGCGCGATCATCTCTCATACGCCTGTCGCCTGCGCTTTCTCGCGCATCGCCCGCCAGACCTTTTCTGGCAGCAATGGACCGTGTGTGATGCGCACGCCAACAGCGTCATAGACCGCGTTCGCCAACGCAGGGCCAACGCCATCGAGCGGAATCTCGGCCACGGCTTTCGCACCAAACGGCCCGCTGGGTTCATAGGTCTCAATGAAGATCACTTCCATCTCTGGCATTTCATCGGCGCGATAAATCTTGTACGGGCCGAATTGCGGATTGAGCATGCGCCCGTGCGCGTCGAACGCCATTTCCTCGCAATGCCCATAACCGAGCGCCTGCGCCATGCCGCCTTCGATCTGCCCGCTGGCAGTCACCGGATTGACGATCACGCCACCGTCGACCGCCATCACCATCTCATCGACCGTGACCTGTCCGGTTTCGGTGTCCACCGTGCACGTCACAAACTGCGCCGCGAACGGCGGTGGCGATTCCGGGCTGACATAGCTCGCTGTCGCCATAATCTGGAACTGGTCCTCGTGATGTAAGCTGTTGAGCGCGATCTCGCGGTGCGTCACACTGCGCCCGTCCGGCGCGTGCACCGCCCGGTCACGCAACACCAACTGGTCCGGCTCCACGGGATCGTAACCTTCCTGTTTGTTCAAGATACGCGCGGCAACCGTCCGCATCTGCGCGGCGACTTTTTCCGCCGCCAGCACCGCAGCCCGCCCGGAGATGTACGTTGTGCTGGACGCATACGCGCCCTTATCAAACGGCGTGAAATCGGTGTCCGACGAATACGTGATGAAGTCTTCGGGCGTGCAACCCAGCACTTCGGCTGCCATCTGCGTCAGCACGGTGTCCGAGCCTGTGCCGAGATCGGTCGCGCCAACCAGCAGGTTAAACGACCCGTCGTCGTTGATCTTGATGCTGGCTGCACCCATATCCAGACGCGGGATCGCCGTGCCCTGCATTACCGTCGCCACGCCAATGCCGCGCCGCAGGTGCGGCTTGCCGGGGACCTGGTGCCAATCCGGGTTGTTGAATTTATCCTGCCAGCCAATCGCAGCCGCCCCCTGCTCCACACACTCCGGCAGCCCACATGACTGGATGAATTCCGGTTCAGCTTCGCGCCCTTCACTCCACGCTTTGCTGGCTGGATGCTCGTCGCCGGATTTGATGGCGTTCTTCAACCGAAATGCCAGCGGGTCGAGTCCCAGTTCGCGCGCGATGTACTCCATGTGTTGTTCAACCGCCCAGAACCCCTGTGGCACGCCATAACCACGATAGGCACCACTTGGCGGCGTGTTGGTGTAGACGATATCAGCCACAAACTTGATGTCCGGGGCATTGTAGAGCGACATCGCTTTGTGCCCGGTGTTCCCGGCCACTGTCATCGCGTGTGTGCCGCTGGCCCCAGTATCGCTGAGGACGTACATCTGGTTTGCCACCAGTGTGCCGTCACGCTTCACACCCGTTTTGAGCGTGACATACATCGGGTGGCGCGTCCGGCTGGCGTAAAACTCCTCTTCACGCGTGTATTCCAGGCGCACCGGACGCCCGGTGACGATGGTCAGGTGTGCGCAGATGTCTTCAATCAGGACCTCTTGCTTGACACCAAAACCGCCGCCGATGCGCGGTTTAATCACGCGAATACGCTTTTCGGGCAATCCGAGCACCGGCGCGAGGATTCGCCGCACGTGAAACGGAACCTGCGTGCTCGTGCGAATGACCAGCCGATCATCCTCGTCCCACCACGTCACAGTGACATGTGGCTCGATCGGGGTCTGCTGCACCTTTGGGCTGTAATACACGCCCTCAAAGATGTGATCGGCCTGGGCAAAGCCATCCTCAACGTTACCAACCTCCCACTCGATCACTGCGGCAAGGTTGCGGTCTTTATCTTCGATGTGCCAGCTTTCCGGCTCGTCGTGGATCACGGGCGCGCCTTGTTTCATGCTGTCACGCGGGTCGAAGATCGCCGGCAACTGTTCGTATTCGACCTCGATCAGATCCAGCGCCTTACGTGCGATCTCCTCGGTCTCGGCGGCGACCGCAGCGACGCGATCGCCGACAAACCGCAGCTTGTAATCCAGACTGAAGTTGTCATGCGGCCCCGGCTCCGGATCGCTCTGTCCGGCAGTCGTATAAGGCACGCGCGGCAAATCCTCATGCGTCAGTACGGCATGCACGCCCGGCAGTGCACGCGCCTTGCTCGCATCGATGCGTTTGATCACGGCGTGTGGGTGTGGGCTAAGCAATAACTTGCCGACCAACAGCCCCCGGAATTCAACATCATCGGTGAAGGCCGGGTTTCCCTGCACCAGCTTGCGCGCGTCGACTTTCTGTGCCGGTTTGCCAACCTGGGTCAGTGTGTCAACTTCTGGCACGACGACCATCTTCGGCATCGTGCGTGTGGTCACGCGAGGCTCCTCGCCCGGCCCTCCCGCAGCTTCCGGCGGCAGCGCTTCCGGGCTATCGTCATCCTGCGGCGAGCTGAACAATCCGGGCGGCGCAGGGATCGCGCTCGCATCGCCAATCGGCGGAACGGCTTCTCCACGCATCACCGCAGCCGCGCGCAGCACGGCCTCCACCGGCTTAACATAGCCCGTACAACGACAGAGCACCCCTGCCAGCGCCTCGCGAACTTCTTGCTCGGTCGGATCAGCGTTACGATCCAACAGTGCTTTCGCTGCCAGAACCATACCCGGCGTGCAGTAGCCGCACTGGATCGCGCCGGTCTCGATGAAGGCTACTTGAAGCGGGTGTAGCGGCTCCGAACCGCGCCAGCCGCGTTCTTGCGCGCCACCAAGCCCCTCAATCGTCACAACGGCGCGACCCTCTACTTGCAGCGCAAGCATCAACGAAGCGACCACCGGCTTGCCATCAAGCAGAACGACGTCAGCACCGGTCTCTCCACGGTCGTCACCGTACTTGATTCCGAACAAACCATTGCGGCGCAACATGCGTAACAGAGACTCATTCGGCGCAGCCTCAAACTGCACGGCCTCACCGTTCAAGAAGAAATCAATTTTCACCGGAAAACTCCTCGACCGTGATCTCACCAATAAACAGCCGCCCGTCATCAACATGCAACGTTTCGGCAGCGACAGGATAGCGCTGCCCGGTACGGTTGTCGAATATACCGAGCGCTATCTGGTATGTGCCGGGCGGCAAGTCGTCCGGCAGCGTAATCGAATAGTTATCAAAAAACTGCCCGGGCAACCAGTTTTCAGGCGGCAACACACCACCCGCCGGTCGCGTGACCGTCTGGACGACTGGCTCCACGTTGATCTCACCTCTATTATACAGATGAACGAAAACTACGCCGTCTCCTGTCTGCGGTGCGGGGCCTTGCCACGTCAATTCGAGCCGAATTTCCCCAGAGGCGCGACCGATCGCGAAGTCCAGCAGCCGGACCTGTCCCTCAGTGCCAAACGCAGCGACAGCCGCTACGGCGTCGTCCGGCAAGCGCGGCTCAAAATCGCCCTGGTACGCCCAATGCGCATACGGCATATACACGCCATCGCTGCTGATGCGAATGCGCGTCGTCTGGCCGGTGATCAACGACCCGTCAACCAACGTCGCGATCTCGATCCAGCGTCCTGGCACGGCAGGCTGCACACGTGTCGCTGTTGGTTTGCCGTTGACATAGATCGTCAGCGGCACGCTCGCGCGCCCATGCACGCGCGTCACCAACAGCAAATCGTCGCCGGGGCGCGTCGTGATCGAAAACGCCTCCCCCCCCGTCAGCACGCGCCCGCCATCCGTCGCCCAGCAATCGAGGTTTTGCCCATCCGTCTCGACATCGCTCAGCCCGCACGCATGGTACCCGTGCCGGTACACCTCGGTGACAAAACCGGGGGGGCGCTCCGTCTGCCACCATGTGTACTCATGCGCCGCTTCGCTGGCGAGATTCGCCACGTCGATCCAGTCCACCAGGGTTGCCCCGGCTATTTGATCCAGCGCATCGAGCGTCGTCGTTTGAGTAACATGTTCGACATCGCGCGTCGTGCGCCAGTCAGCCGTATAGACCGCCTGGTAATCCAGCGCCGCCGCGACGTTGTCTGCCGGCAACGCTACGGGGAACTCTGCCAGCACCTCGCCCATCACATTCGCGTCGACAAGATAGCGCAGGCCCTGCACATCCGGGTAGATCGCGAAATACGCCGGGCGGAACTCGCTGTGCGCCATGTGTTCGTAGATCGCACCGGGACCTTGTCGCCAAGACTCTGCCGGACCGGGCAGCGTCAGGCCGACCACGTCATATAGTGGGTGATCGCTGAAGTATCCCATCACGCCAACATCGTGCACGCCAACCCGCCTGTCGCCTGGAAGGTTATCGCGCACCCACCGTGCCATCGGGACTTGCTGATCCCGCACGACCTGCACGTTAACAGCGTACTTTTCGGCAAAGGAAACGCTGGTCAGCAAAGACCCAAGCAAGACGAGCAGTGGGAGCACCCACTGTACCCAGCGCCGTCCCACCACACGCACCAACCACATACCCAATAGCGCCGATCCCCACGCTGCCGCCGGAAAAAACAGCGCCATCACCGGCAACTGGTAACGTTTGAACTGCCAGAACGCAGTATCCAGCGTCGCCACACCTGCGGTCAGCGCCAGCATCCAGGCCAGCATGACCGGCGACAGGGTCACACGCCGTTGCCGCCATGCCATAAACGCGCCGGCCAGCAAGGCCGCGAACGCCATCACCATCACCGGCCAGGGGATGAACATGCCCCAATCAGCGCTGTGCCCGGTAAGCAGTTCGCGCCACATGCGCACGAAGAATGCCAGGCTATCACGGATGCGCGTTTCAAGCGGCACACTGGTATTATAGAGATGCGATTTCGCTTGCATCCCCGATGACGTCATACTGCCGGTAGCGAGCACGTTGATCGCCGGTTGGACCAGTGCGGCCAGCACCGGTAACGCCAGCAATACCACACGTTTCGCACGCGCCAGCCTATCAGCCGGCCAGGGAATTCGTAATGCCAGCGCACCCACCGCGATCGCTGCCAGTGCAAGCCCTTCTGGACGCGTAAGCGACATCATCACCGCCGCACCGACCGCCAACGACAGCCGATCCCGTTGGATGGCGTACAACGTCAGCAGCACGGCGAACACAAACAGCGCGGTTTCCATCCCGCTGAGCGCCGCCCATACAAACGGGCCGGACACCGCAAAGGCCAGCGCCAGCAATAATGCATGACCTTCCGACGACACCTCATCACGCATCACCGGCAGAGCTGAACACCCGAGCACGTACACCAGCCACACCGCGCCAAAGAAGCATAGTACGTTCACGCCCAGCGCCCAATGCGCCAGCGCCCATCCCGAAAAGCCGAGCAACTCTCCCACCGCGAGCAGCGGCGGATAGATCAGGCTCGTGCCACCGGTCGTGGCCGGATCGCCGTCGTGATAGACTAACGGCTGTCCCCCGGCTAACTGGCGCGCGTATTGGAAGTGGATATATGTGTCATCCAGCGGCATCAGCAGCGGATCGGCACTGACCGCCAGGCTGAGCGAAAGGTACAGCAGCACCACCAATGCTACAGCCAGCACCAGGGCCAGCCATGCAAGCCACTGCTGCCGACCGGCCCCGGGAACACTGCGCGCCGCGTGTGCGAATGCGTGCACGTTATTGGACATGAGCGCCTTCTGTCCTCAAACGGCGACCCCCAGTAACATGCTAGGGCGCGTACACCTGCCAGCCGATCATATCGGTGCCCTCATCAAGCATCGCGGTAACCTGCTCCTCAGGGATTGCCACCAGCGTCGCAGATGCTTCGACCGCCACCGTACCGTCAGCCAACACCACTGATCCACCGGCCTGTGCCATCCGGCCCCGGTCGGCTTCCACCCACCCCCGCACCGTAAATTCCTGGTTCAACGGCACCGGTTTGCGAAAGCGTGTTTCCATCTTGGCCGTGAACATGAAACGTTCTTCAAGGATCTCGCGGTGCACATTTTCCTCGCCCTCTGCAAGGATCGCACGGCCCATCGTCTCATCGAGAATCGTCGCCAGGATGCCGCCGTGCACCATGCCGGGATAGCTCTGGTACTGGTCACCTAACGTGATCCGCGCCACGCAACGGTGATAACCATCATTGAAAAACCGGATCTTCAGGCCGCAGGGGTTCTCAACCCCACAGACAAAACACCATTTCGCACTTGGTTGCTGATCATGCCGTCCTTCGGCTTGCGGCGTGCCAGACATGAATGTGCCCCCGATCGTGTTTGCAGACCACGCAACGCCTATGCCGAGTAGCCCCCGGCAAATGTATCGATCATCTTGCGCACATCCGGACCCAACGGGTACAGCACAGGGCACGTGCAGCCGGCTGCCACGTATTCACGCACCTTCGCGCGGACCTCGTCCGGCGTGCCAGAAGCCGTGATCAACTGGACTACATCATCCGGGACCAACTCCATCGCGCGTTCGATCTGCTCTTCGGTCGCGGGCCATGTTAGCACCTCGTGGATTTCGTCGAGTAATTCCTGGCTCACGCCACTGGCTTTCATGATATGCGGCTGCTGGCCGAGGTACTGCGTCACCAGTTTGCGCGCACCGTCCAGCGCCTTCTTTCGATCATCATCCACTGAGCATACAACCAACTGCGGGCGGTCGATATCATCCAGGGTCTTGCCCGCCAGTTTGGCACCTTTCTCCAACTGCTCCAGCGCCCGGACGTTATACTCTGGCGACACAAGATAATTCAACAACGCGCCGTCGGCGATCTCACCGGTCAACGCAAGCATCTTCGGCCCCGTCGCACCGATGTAAATCGGGACATTGCGCGGCTCGCGGCGCCCATGCACGATGTCCAGCTCAACGCCGTTCATCTGCACGAACTCCCCCTCAAACGTGACGTTCTTCATGGCCAGCAAATCGCGCACGACCGTGACGTGCTCGCGCATCGCCAGCAGTGGCTTGCGGCGGTCGATGCCGACGTTCTTCGCCAGCGGGTCCCACCACGCCCCGATACCAAGCAAGATCCGATCCGGTGCGAGGTCATCCAACGTCAGGAAAGTTGCAGCCGTTAGCGCCGCATTGCGCGTCCAGTTGTTGATCACGCCCGAACCAACCTTGATCCGCTTGCTCGTCGCAGCAAAGGCCGCCATCGGCACCACTGCATCACGAACCAAACGGCTTTCTGCCTGCCACACTGCCTCAAAACCGCGATCCTCTGCATATTGCACGTACTCGATCGCGTCTTGCAACGGGTGGGCGTCCTGTAGATAAAGTGCTACTCGATCAGCCATAATTGTGCCTCCAAAACTCTAGTTTCGTGTCAGGTCCCCGTGCGCGGTTCATGCGTGGCCATCAATTCACCGGATGCCACAGGCTCGATCACCGGCACGTCAATCCGCTGCGCCAAATCGATGTAAGCCTCGAGATCGTCCGCAGTGTCCAGGTCCAACGCCACGCGCT
This sequence comes from uncultured Anaerolineaceae bacterium, assembly GCA_964425755.1. Classification (GTDB taxonomy): domain Bacteria; phylum Chloroflexota; class Anaerolineae; order Aggregatilineales; family Aggregatilineaceae; genus CAYRNY01. The sequence continues at coordinate 45,104 of CAYRNY010000024.1, read as the reverse complement.
CAGAACGGTAGATCAATACGCTCGCGTCGATCGCACGCGCGGCCTGCTGGTGCTTGAAGAAGCTGTCGTCGCCATACGTGTACGGGATCAGCCCCGGCGGGCGAACCAGCATCAGGTTCGTTCCGCGTTCGTGCCGGTCAGGAGCCAACACCACAGAATTGTGATAGCGCCCTAATGTTATCATGCTCTCGATATCATCGCGCTTGAGCAACGGAATGTCTGCCGGAACGATCAACGATGCATTTGCGCCCCACGCTTTAAGCACCTGTGTCGCCCGCAATAAGGCGTTGTTCAATTCCGGTGTGCCGCTTTCCTGCACGGTTTGCGCCCCCAGATCGCGCACCATCGCCAGTGCCTTTGAGTCACGGCTGATCACGAGCACGCCCTGAATCGCAGACAGTGACATCAGCAGCCGGACCGTGCGCTTGAGCAATCGCGTCGCGAGTTCTTCGCGATCCTCGGTCAGCATCACGTCCGATAACCGGCTTTTCGCCCGGGTTAGCGGCTTCACAGGAACGATCGCCCACACATTCATCGCGTTATACCTTCCACCCACTTGAGAATTCCTTCCGCCAAACGTATTTTGTCTTCCGCAGACTGCATCAACGTCTCTGTGACCAACACCGGCAGCGCGATTCCTGTCGCCGCTGCGCGGTCCGAAACGTCCACCACCAACCCATCCAACACCTTGCCATAATAGCGTATCAGAGCTGTGGGGGAGATGCCCAGGGCCAACTCGTCCATTATCTTGTCTGCCGGCCCTTTAACAGCTTTTCCGCCCACAAAGGGGCTGACTGCCACACAGATACCCCGTCGCTGCAACAGCGTCTCGCGCACGCCCGGCACGGCCAAAATCGGCTCAATCGATAGCACAGGATTGGACGGGCAGATCACGACGATATCCGCGTCACGCAACGCGCTTACGACGGCCTCAGTCGCACGCGCCAGTTCGATACCACTGTACCATATGCGGCGTGTCGTTGGCTGCCAGCGATGCCGCACAAAATACTCCTGGAACCCCAACGTGCCGTGTTCAACCGTGTCTACCATCGTCTGAACCGGATCGTCGGTAACCGGCAGCAGGCGCTGTACTACCCCCAAGCGCCGGCTCAATTCCGCCGTCACCTGCGTCAATGTATATCCCTGCGCCAGCCACTGCGTCCGCAGCAAGTGCGTTGCCAGATCGCGATCCCCAAGCCCAAACCAGGTGTCTTCGCCATACTGCCGCAGCATATCGAGCATGTGACGCGTGTCATTTTGGATTCCCCACCCGGTCGCAGGATTGGCGATCTCGGCCAGCGTGTACAACACGGTGTCAAGATCAGGGGAAATGTGCAGCCCGTAGAGCGAAAAATCGTCTGCGACATTCCCGACAACCGTCAGGCGGTCCGTCGCAAGCGTTTTTGAAAGCCCGTAGGCAAGTTTCGCCCCACCAACCCCACCGGCCAGTGCAACAACATTCTTTTGTGCGTTCAATACCATATCGTTTTAGTCTCTATCGGTTCCCGGCTCTTGGTGGGCTGTTCTGCCGGGTAACCCAACGTAATCAAACCTTGCGCATCCCAATCGACCGGCAGGTCGAGCACATCGCGTACAACATCCTGGCAGAACAACGGCGCGCACATCCAGCACGCCCCCAGCCCTTCCGCGTGCGCCATCAATAGCAGGTTCTGCGCAGAGAGCGCGACCCCTTGCACGGCCATCGTGCGCTCGGCGGTCTGGCGTGCAGTATCTGGATAATGGTCCATATCCACCATACTGACAAATAGCACAATCACCGCTGGCGCACCAGTGATCCGTTCATATGAACGCCGAACCTGCCGCTCGATCTGGGCTTCGGATATACCATCCGCCTCCAGGTCCGCCCGGAAGCGTTCGCCCATTGCGCGCGCCAGTGCGATCTTACGCTCGGCTTCCGTGAGCACCGCAAAACGCCAGGGCTGGCGATTATGCGCCGAAGGTCCCCATCGTGCCGCCTCCAGTAGTCGGCGCAGTACCGCTACAGGCACCGCCCGATCTGCATAGCGGCGGATCGACCGTCGTTCGCGCATGAGAGCCAGCAACGTCACAGCATCCATCGGGGTTAACCGTCGACGTCCTGAAAACCGGCATACAGGTCAAGCTCCACCGGGCGCACGAGATCCGCCGCCCTGCCGTCACCCTCCGGCAGCCGCAGTCCGCGCACCAATATCACCGGCAGGCCTTCCGCTGCCTGCCCGCTCAGCAACCCTGCCGCCGCCGCGATCTCGTCGCCTAACCCCGTCATGGTGATCTCAAGCTTGCGCCCATACAGATCGCGCTCGCCGCGCCGGTCCCAAACTGCTGCAAATCCAGCCAGCCCGATCGCTGCCCCGACCGTGCCCATACGGAAGGGGCGCCCGTGCGAATCGCTGATCACCACGCCGGGCGCTGTTCCGGTCAGCGCTTCAATGCCCGCGCGTATCTGGCGTGCCGATGCGTCCGGGTCTTCCGGCAGCAGCAACACCCAGTCTTCACCGTCCCGACCAACGTTCGAATGATCGATGCCGGCATTCGCCAGCGTAAACCCTAACCGGTGCCGCACAATCAGAACCTCGCCACGCATGCGTGAAACGCCCTGTGATTCGCGCAGAATCAGCTCGACGAGTCGCGGGTCCTTACGCGTGAGCGCAGCGACTTTCGCCGCGCGTGCCGACGGCGTAATCGTGTTCAGATCGACATACCGCCCTTCAGCCTTCGACACCAGCTTGGACGTGATGACCAGCACATCTTGCGGCTGGAGCGTCAAAGCAGCGTCTTCCAACCGGGCAACGATCAGCCGGGCAAGATCATCACCCGGCTGAATGTGCGGCATTCCTGGCAATGCAACCAGGGATAGTTGTGCAAGCTGAGATCGAGCGGACACGTTACTCCAAACCTGTGATACGAATCCCGGCCCCGGCGATCTTGTAGCGTTTATTGATGTATAGAATCACCGGAGTCAACGCTTCCGTCGCGACAGAGTTCGCCAGTGGACCCGCATCCACCGCGCGCAACCCTGGAATCGCTTCGATCAACCGCGCGACATCCGCTTTTGCGTCCGCATCATCGCCGCACATCAACACATCGCAATTGACCGTGTGCTGCAAGTCCTTAAGATGCGACGCACTGACGTTTTGGAACGCTGACACGACACGCACACTCTCACCCAGCAAGGCTTGCGCTTCCAGGCTGGCTGCGTGTCCTTCGGGCACATGCACGGTAGTGACCGCCGGCGGTTTGATCGGCACGGTTACATCAACCAGAATCTTGCCCTGCACCGCATCTTTCACCGATTCCAGAATCGGTTTATGCGCTGCATACGGCACGCTCAACACGACCAGGTCGGCTTCTGCCGCTGCATCAGCGTTGCCCATCCCCACGATCACATCGTCACCCAGGGCCTGGTTGAGTTCAACCGCTTTCTTTTGGGCACGCTCAGCCGAACGCGATCCAATCAGTACGCGGTAGCCACAGTGCGCCCAACGCAGCACCAAACCAGAGCCTTCTTTTCCGGTTCCCCCAAGAACCGCGATCGTGAGAAACTTGGTGTCTTTCGTCAATGCTTGCCTCCATCATTGATTCTGCACATCACGTGCATACTGCTCATATCGTGACCACACAGTCGGGGCATACTCGCGTGCGGCAGCCGCAATTGCTTCAGCATCCAGCGTCAGCAGTTCGCGGTCGCGCATCAAGACTTTGCCAGCCACGACCGTAGTCGTCACCATCGAGGACTCAAACCCAAAAATGACGTGCCACGGGAAATTGCCCGGCGTCATCGGTGTAAACGGCTGGTAATCCACCAGGATCACGTCAGCTACGGCCCCAGGCTCAATACGCCCAAGCGCTTGTCCCGGAAAAAAGGTCTCAGCCAACCGTGCATTGTGCGTCATCGCCATCTGCGCGATCGCGTCCGCTTGCGCCCGGCGCGGGTCACGATTGGCAACCTTATGCAGCAGATAGGCCGCTTTCCACTCCGCCCACATGTTGTTGCTAAATCCATCGTTCCCCAACGCAACCGGGAGCCCCTCAGCCAGCATCTGATCGAGCGGGGCAGCACCAACGGCATTGTTCATGTTAGAACGCGGCTGGTGAGATACCCACGTCGCAGAGTCTTTGAGCAACGCGCGCTCGGCCTCGTTTGTGTGCACCGCGTGCGCGACGATCGTCTTGGGGCCCAAAATACCCAATCGCTGCAGCCGGTGGACAATTCGCTCGTTGTACGCGTTCAGACTGTCCTCTTCGTCAGCCTCGTGCTCCGCCACGTGGATATGGAACCCCGTATTCAAACCTTCGGCTGCGGCGGCGCACGCTTCGAGCGTTTCGTCTGAAAGCGTCATGCTCGCGTGCAGCCCGAAGGTCGCGCCGATATGCGGGCGCTCGCGTGCAGCTTTCAGAAAACGTACATTTTCCGCAATGCCCGCGCGCGCCTTCTCCGAACCGCCGCGATCCGTAACCTCATAGCACAGCACCGCGCGCAACCCGGCCTCTTCAACCGCGTCGGCGATCACATCCAGGCTGCCGTCAATGAAGTTCGGGCTGGCATGATGATCGATCAGCGTCGTGGTGCCATGCTTGATCGCATCAATCAGGCACACCTGGGCGCTGAATCGCACCGACGTTTCGTCAAGTGCCTGGTCCAAGGGCCACCACAGGCGCGCCAGTATTTCCGGAAAGTCTTTGGGCGCAGGGCCTGGAATTGCCATCCCTCGCGCATATGCACCGTAGAAATGCGTGTGCGCGCAGATGCCGCCGGGCAGCACGTACTGGCCCCGCGCATCGAGTCGTTCGGCCTCAGGATGCTGTGCCAGCAGATCGGACGTTGCCCCTACTTCGCGAATGACACCGTCTTCGATCAACAGCGCCCCATCGTTGATGATCGCGTTAGGCTCGCCCCAGGTCAAAACATTTGCATGTGTGATTAGTAATGTCATGAGCTTGTGTCTGCTTCATCTAAGGGAAGATTTGCCATTCGTAACCCGCCGTACTCTGCAATCGCCTTCAAGATCGCCTCAACACTGAAGCGCACGGCTTCCTGCGCACGGTCCACCTCAAGCTGGATGACATCTTCACTGCGCAGGGCGGTTGACGCGATCACCGTCCCATCATTGCACACCACCCGAATCTGTGCGCCACTATCTTCGCTGAATCGTTCGACTTCCCAGATTCGCTCCCCGCGCACGCCCCTGCGCTCCAACGCGTGAAACACGCGGTCAACAAAGTGATCGGCCTCGCTGTACAGGTCGGCGATTTCACGCGCCTGCTCAAAACGATCCCACGTCGTGTAGATGAACGTTATTGGGCGCTTGGTCGGGTTCAGTACCGGCGGGTCCTTGCGCCGCAGTTCGCCAAATTGCAGCTTATGATACACGTTGTCGGCGCGGGGATGGTTGGCTTCCTCTGGCAACAAGTCACGTCGCCGGGCGAGCTCATACCCCGTGAGCCGCGCGTAATAGTGAATCCCGCCGTTCAACTCTTTGAACTGGCGACTCAGGAAGAACGCCAGATATTCAGCGTGTATCCCGTGACGGGCCCGGCCCTGCGGTACGCGGTACCAGTGTTCATAGCGCGCCTTATCCAGGTCGCGCTTGCGGTTAATCACACCGACCAGCACCCGGTCCTCAGGATACACGCCGATCTCCCTGCCTGCACGCACCTTGCGATGCGTGCTGCCGCGAGTTTAGATCTTGCCGGTCGCGCGGTACTCAAGCAGCTTGGCGTCGATATCCTGCACAAGCTTTTGCTGAGCTTCCCACCACGCCTGATCTTTCTGGGCATCAAGTTCCTCAACCGACTTGCCCTGTTGTTCAACCCAGGTGTAATACTTCAAATTATGCCACCGGGCGCGATTCTCCCAGTTGCCTTCCCAGACATAATCGGTCCGCAAGCCGTGAAACAGGCTACGCACCCGCGCAACGCCTTCGACCTCGTCAACCACCCCGTAATCACGGCGCATATCATTCATCACGCTGCCATAACGGTCCAGGCCATCGGTAGCTACCGTAACCACTAGGTCGTCCGGCCCCAGCCCGTAGTATTTCACCGTTTTGATCGCACCGAAAATATTGCAGAGGCTGCTGATGCCGACGCGCGTTTTGAGGTAATCAACGGCTTTCTTCGGCACGCCAATCTGATCGGTGAGCGCCTTCAAGCCGCCCTCATCCGCGAAAACCTGCAACGCGAGCTTGGTTTCGATGTCATCGATCAACATGATCGCGTCCATGTTGTTGACGTTGTGTATCCAGGTCACATGCTTATCGCCGATGCCCTGGATGTCATGGCCCCCGTAGCCGTTAAGCGCAAGCGTCGGGCACTGAACCGGCTCCAGACCGACGATCTTGTGATCGTGCCACTCTTGCTTCAAGCGGTCACCCGCCGCGATCGTCCCGGCGCTGCCCATTGCGGACACATACGCCGACACCTTACCGCCACCGATCCCCTGCTCCGCCAACTGCTTCGCCAGATCAATGATGGTGTTACCCGTCACATAGTAGTGGAAACGATAGTTCCCCATGACCTCGAACTGGTTGAGGTTGCGCATGTTCGGGTCGCTGGCCAGCAGCTCTTTGACTTTGTCGTAAATCTCCTTGACGTTGCTCTCGCAGCCCGGCGTCTTGATGACCTTCGCGCCGTACTCCTCGATCATGTCAAAGCGTTCCTGGCTCATCTCTTCCGGCAGGATCACGATGCTGTTGCAGCCCATGCGTCCCGCAACATAGGCACCGCCGATGCCATAGTTCCCTGTCGACGGCCAAATCAGCGTGTGGTTCCAGGGGTCCACATCACCAAATAACTCTTTTTCCAGCAGCACGGAGTATGTCGCGCCAACCTTGTGACTGCGCGTCGGAAAGTGAATACTGGTCAGCACGGCGATCGGCGTATCCACGCCGGTCAGTTCAGGCGGCAGGACGATGTGCTGAATCTGATTGTTGAAATCACGCCAGGTAATGTTAAAGAGGTTGATCGAGTCTAGCGGATCCGAGGTTCTGGCTTCGTGGGCCTTAGCCCTGATTTCCGGATCGATCTTTTGCGGGTGAAGCATTTCTTCAAACGTCGGACCGGTGATAAGCTTACGTTCTATGGACACAGTGAAGTTCTCTCCTAAATACGTTTTGAATGAGGTCAGTCCTTACGCATCATGCCTAGCTGGATTGCGCAAGAGCCGCACGATAGCTCACAAATTGTCACCTCACAGCCAGCCCGCCGCATTTCAGGATGCGTCATCGTCCGAAAACAGTTGCCGTTCCAGGGCTTTCATCTGGTGATAGATGAAGTCGCGGCGGCGCGCAAGTTCCCGGTAGCGATGATAGGCCGTTTCCGGCATATTCTCCGTCGCCCCATTATACTCTGCCAGCAAGTTATCAACCTGTTCGTCCAGCGACTCATAGGCCAGGATCAACCGCTGGTATTCTTGCACCTGATCGAGATCAGATGGATTGCTCGCGTCGCTCGGCTGCGGTTTATCCGTCACGACACCTGTTCCTCCCCATCAACCATCACGTACATCTCAAAGGCCCCCTCATTATTGCACCGGTTTTCCAGCCTGCGGTTCTTCCTGCACCTCAACCGGTGGCGGATCCTGACCGCCGTCCTCGTCAAGGACTTCGGCAACCACATACAGGGGCCGCCGGCGTACCTCGTCGTAGATGCGCGCTACATACTGCCCCATGATGAAGAAAAAGAACAGTTGGAAGGAACTCAACAGCAACAACACAACCAGTGTTGTCGCCTGTCCCTCAAACTGAAGCTGGCTCTCCGATAACCGCAAAAACGCGACCACAGGGACCGCCAGGACCGCGATCAAAGCCAGTACCAGACTTGCGAATATCGTGACCTGCAGCGGAAAAAAGGAAAACCCGGTAATGGCATCCATCGCAAAACGGAACATCTTTCGCAGCGGATACTTGGTCTCCCCTGCGAAACGCTCCTGACGCACGTAAAACACGCCCGTCTGCCGGAACCCGACCCAACTGGTCATGCCCCGGATGAACCGGTTGTGCTCACGCATGGTGTTCACCGCGTCGACAACCTGCCGGTCCATCAGCCGGAAATCGCCGGTATCAACCGGGATGTCCACGTCCGTGATGCGGTAGATAAAACGGTAAAACATCTTGGCTGTGAATTTCTTGAACCATGTCTCGCCCTTGCGTTCCGATCGCACAGCGTAGACGACGTGATAACCTTCACGCCACTTATCCAGCAGTTGCAGCATCACTTCAGGAGGGTCCTGCAGATCCGCGTCGATGATGATCACCGCATCCCCGCGCGCGTAGTCCATACCCGCCGTCACGGCATTCTGATGTCCGAAATTACGTGCGAAACTGATCACGCGCACCCGCGCATCGCGTTCATGCAGCGCGCGCATGATCTCCAGCGAACGATCACGGCTCCCGTCATTGATGAGCACCATTTCCCACGGTTCACCGGTAGAATCGAGCACCTCAGACACGCGCTGGTACAACCGCTCCAGGTTACCTTCTTCGTTGTAAACCGGCGCAATAACAGAGACGACAGGCTCTTGACGCATCGAACCTCCAGCAGACGCAGCGTTCAAGTTCATTGTAACCGATTGAAAACCCAAAAGCGACCCCCGGCAGACCTTCAGATCAGCTAAACGAAGGCAATCCTAACGCCTGCCGAACCTTCTCCACTTCCACGATATCCGGCGCAATGGTGTAGCCTTCACCGGCGACGCGCATCGCGCTTCTGATATCTTTCAGACCGTTACCCGTTACCAGCAGCACCACGCTCTCATCCGGCGTGATGTGTCCCTCGCCTAATGCCGCACGCACCCCGGCATAGACCGAGGCAGCCGCCGGTTCGGCAAAAACGCCCGTCAACTGCGCGAGACGTGGGATTCCCTCCAGAATAGCCTGGTCCGGCACCGCAACAAACGCGCCATTGCTTTCACGCACTGCGCGTACCGCCTTCACACGATCGCGCGGCAGGTCAGCCGCGATGCTGTCGGCGACGGTCTGCGCGTTGATCGGCTCCATCATGGCCGGATCGCTGCCCGCCTGCCATACCTGGTAGCAGGCCGCGCTGCCTTCAGCCTGGACGCCCAGCAAACGTGGCATGCGTTCAATCCAGCCTAGATCGAAAAGGTCCTTGAAGCCCTTGTCCACTCCGCTGATGATATTGCCATCGCCGACGCTCACCGCGACCACGTCTGGTACCTGCCAGGCCAACTGCTCCGCGATTTCGTAAGCGACGGTCTTCTTCCCCTCCAGCGTATACGGATTCATGCCGGTATTGCGGTTGTACCACCCGTAGCGCTCAGACGCTTCCACCGCCAGATCAAACGCGTTGTCGTAGTTGCCCTGCACCAGCATCACCTTCGCGCCGTAGATCAGCAGCTGAGCGATCTTAGCTTCCGGCGCAGATTGCGGCACAAAGATCACAGCGGGCAAGCCGACACTCGCCGCAAGACCAGCCAGGGCCGCCGCAGCATTGCCCGTGCTGGCCGTCGTGACCACTTCGGTCCCTTCGTCGAGCGCGCGCGCCACGATCAACGCGCTGGCACGGTCTTTAAGCGATCCCGTCGGGTTGCGCCCATCATCTTTCACCCACGCTTTCGCCAGCCCCAGCGCCTCCGCCAAGCGCGGCGTCTCATAAAGCGGCGTCCAGCCTACCGCCAGCGGAGGCTCGACGGCTTCCTGCGCGATGGGCAGCAAGGGCTTGTAACGCCACAGCGACGGCTGCAGGCTGCGTTCGATAGCTTCCCGCGTCACCGCCGCCTGCAGCGCGTCCAGATCGTAGATGACATCCAACGTGCCAACCTGCCCACAGTCCGGGCAGGTATAGGTCACGTCACCGGGCGCAAACCGCCGCCCGCAGACGACACATCTCAGCTCAGCGACAAACATTACGATATCCTTATGCGCCGGGCACGACTACCGTGCCGGTTTCACCGGCCAGCGCCCGCGCGATGTTGTCCGGATTGGTGATGAGCGCCTTAGGCCCGCCATTTGCCAGATACGTTATAATCGCTTCGATCTTGGGGTACATGCTGCCCGGCGCGAAATGTCCTTCTTCCATGTACCGCCTGGCTTCGGCCAGCGTCATCATATCCAGGTCCTTCTGATTGGGCTTTCCGAAATTCAGCGCCACCTTTTCGACCGCGGTTGAGATGACAAACAAATCTGCTTTCAAGCCGCTGGCCAGGAGCGCGGTGCCACGATCTTTGTCGATCACGGCGTTCACGCCGCGCAAGTCACCCTGTTCATTCCGGATCACCGGTATGCCACCACCGCCAGTGCATATCACGATGAAGTTGCGTTCGACCAGCGCATTGATCGCGTCCAACTCGATGATCTCGATCGGAAGGGGCGACGGCACTACGCGACGATAGCCGCGCCCGGCGTCCTCAACCACGGTCCACCCTTCATCAATGAACCGCTGCGCCTCTTCTTTCTCCATAAACGCGCCAATCGGTTTGTTAGGGTCCTGAAACGCCGGATCATCGCGGTCCACAAGCGTCTGGGTCACAACCGTCACGACGCCGCGTCGAATACCGAGTTGGCGCAGTTCATTATCAAGCGCCTGTTGAAGCATATAACCGATGCTGCCCTGCGTATCAGCACCGATGATGTCCATCGGCGTGGTATGCATGCCCTCGACCTGCGCAGCCAGCTCGTTACGGCGCAGGATAAAGCCGACCTGCGGGCCGTTCCCGTGCGTGATCACCACGCGCCAGCCCTCTGCGATCATTTCCACAATATGCCGCGCGGTTTCGACAACAGCACCCCATTGGAATTCGATGCCCGTCTTTTTCTTGTCCCTGATCAAGGAGTTTCCGCCAATTGCGATGACAGCAGTCTTTGCTGATGGCATAGGTTTACCTTCCTCAAAATCTTTATCGATAGTCTATGTAGTCGACATGGATTAGGAAAGCCGACCAGCCTGAACGTAACAGTTGATCGGCTCGAGACTCTGAATACGATACACGCACACACACGATTTTGCGTGCTAATCACGCAAGCTAACGCATCGTCAGTGCCATGACCGCCTTCTGGACATGCAGACGATTTTCCGCCTCGTCATACACCAGACTTTGCGGCCCATCGATCACCGCATCGGTCACCTCGATATTGCGGTCCGCTGGCAGGCAATGCATATAGTAGCCCTCGTTGGTTAAGGCCATGCGTCGCTCATCGGCGATCCAATCCTTGTACTTGGCTGCGATCTTGGCCGATTCTTGCTCGTCGGTGGTGGTCAGCATCGCGCCCCAGCTCTTTGGATAGACCACGTCCGCGCCCTTGAACCCGGCATCAAAATCGTCCAATACCTCGAAGCTGCCGCCTGACTTGCGCGCGTTTTCCTTCGCCTGCTCTTCATATTCCGGCATGATCTGAAATTCCGGCGGGCGGGTCAGGCGAACATTCATCCCGAACCGCGTCGCCAGCAGCAACAAACTCTGCGGGGCCGACATCGGTTTCTGGTAGCTCGAAGCATACGCGTAGGACACATTCAACGTCTTGCCGCGCACATCCCGCCCGAAGCGCTCAAAGATCGTCAACATGTCGGCAAGCGCCTGGAACGGGTGGAAATGATCGCACTGCATGTTGAGCACAGGGACACGGCTGTGCTTGGCAACACCGCGAATATAGTCGTTGCCCACGCCCCAATCACACTGGCGGATGGCGATCCCGTCACAGTAGCGCCCGATGATCTCGCCGATTTCCTTGCCGGTGTCGCCGTGCTTGATCTGTGTCGTCGTTGAGTCGATGAACTGCGCGTGGCCGCCCAACTGCGCCATACCCGCCTCGAAACTCACGCGGGTGCGCGTGCTGGAGAAGAAAAACAACATCGCCAGCACCTTATCACGCAATAGTGCATGTGACTCCCCTAATGCGCGTTTCCGCTTAAGATCGAACGCCACATCAAACACGGTCTTCAGCTCGTCAAGCGTCCATTCCTGGGTCGTGATCATGTCACGCCCGGCCATGTAAGTTTGCATGTCTCAATCCTCTTTCACAGGCTAAACAAGCAGTCGCACAAAAGGGGCGATCGCGTAAACCGCCCCTCACAGTTTAGATCGAGGAAAGCGCCTACTCCACCGCGCCCAGGATTAAAGCCAACAACGCCATACGCATCAACACGCCGTTGTAGGCTTCCACCCAATAGCGCTGGTGGCGCGTCTTGTCAACGTCCGGCAGCAGCTCATCCTGGCGCGGCAGCGAGTGCAGCACGATCGCATCTTTGCGCGCCTTTTCAAACAGCAACTGCTTGGTGACCTGGTAATTCGCCGGCGTCCGGCCTTTGTCTTCCGTGGCTTCCTGGCGCGCTTTGGTATAGTCCGGCTGCACAACCGGCTCCATGTAGATCACATCTGCCTCGCCAATAACCTGCTCGATATGCTCCTTACGTTCGAAGTCGAAGCCCATACCGCGCACTTCGTCTTCAAACTCCGGCAGCAGGTACATTTCGTCTGGCGCGATGACGTAGGCTTTCACGTCAAACTTGCTCAGCGCATAGCTGATGCTGTGCATGGTGCGCATGCGCATGTCACCGATCAAGATCCAGGTCAGATCGTCAAGCGTGCCTCGTTCGCGGTAGATCGTCATCATATCGGTGAGCACCTGCGTCGGGTGTTCGCCCCAGCCGTCACCGCAGTTAATCACCGGGACACTGGCATGTTCGGCAGCCTCAGCGGGTGCACCCTGCTGGAAATGACGCATCGCGATTACGTCGCCGTAGTATTCCAGCATCTTGACCGTGTCCTGGATGCCTTCCTGGTAGAAGTCACCCGCACGGGTCATCTTCGCATCCGCAAAGCCCGTCACATGCCCACCCAGGCGATGCATCGCGGCTTCCGTCGCCAGGCGCGTACGCGTGCTCGGCTGGTAGAATGCCGTGACCAGTGTCTTGTGGCGTAACAGGTCGCCGTTACGACGGTCACGGGCGTACGGCTCCAGTTCCTTTGCTACTTCAAACACGCGAAAATATTCGTGACGCTCGAAGTCCTTCAACGAGAGAATGTCACGCCCCATAAAACTACGCATCGTTTCCAGTCTCCTATTTATGAAATGTCAGTGCTGTGTCCAACCACACAGCAACGAAAACACTAACCAGTTGGGGCCGTTAGCATACCACGCTAATGCCATGCTGTCATCAACTTTTTCGACAACCGGTTTAACTGTCCAAGGGCAAAAAAGGCTCACCGCGCAGGAAACGCCCGCGTCCGAGCTCACCGCGCAACGCGCCATCATGAACCAGCACCTCACCGCGGCTGATCACGGTGCGTACCTGCCCCTTGACCGCCAGCCCGTCATAGGGGTTAAAGCCGCCGATCGTATGTTGATCTTCCGTCCGGATCACGGTGTCCACTTCTGGATCGTAGATTAGCAAGTCCGCATCGCTGCCCGGCAGAAGCGCGCCTTTGCGTGGGTACAGGCCAAAGATGCGCGCCGGGTCGGTCGCCATCAGCCGCGCGAGTTCCGGAAGGGTTAAGGGGATAACCGCTTCGCCGGCTTCAGCGCGCTGCTGGGCTTGATGCACACCATACGTGTAAGTCAGTTGGAACGAGGTTTCCAATCCTGGCAGCCCGCCCGGTGTCTTGGCAAATTCGGAGAACTCCTGCTTCTGGGCAAGCGTGTAATCGCAATGATCGGTAGAGACCGCGCTCAGCACCGGGGCCAGCGCCAACAAGTCAACCGTCCAATCCGGCGACCGCAGCGGTGGCTGCAAAACGTAATGTTCCGGTTTTGGCCCCGCATAGTGACGGTCATCCAGTAAAAAATATTGCGGGCATGTTTCGCAATATAACGGCGGCTGATCGAGGTCTTGCTGCGCCTCTGCAACAGTTAACACCGATTGAGATGTCGAGTTATGCACAATGTATACCGCAGCGCCGGCAATCCGCGCGAGGTAGATTACACGCCGGATCGCTTCGATCTCAGCTTCCGGCGGGCGGGACTTGCCGTGATACGCCCAACCGGTACGCCCCGCAGCAATCAGGCGCTCGGTTGCGTCGGTCACGATCGCATCGTTTTCGCAGTGTACCATCGCGATCATGTCATCCGGCATCGCGCGAAGCGTATGCAAAATGGTCGCATCGTCGGCGTAGTAGTTGGGCCGGTAGATCGTATACAGTTTGATGCTCGGCACACCGAGATCGCGCAACTCTTCCAACCAATCCCGCGCGGTAGCCGGATCGCGCGGCAGGTCGGTCACCATCATATGCAGGCCATAATCGATCAGCGCCGGTTCGCATTCTTTCAGCCGCGCTTCGAGTGCGTCGGGGAACGTCATGCCGGGAAACTGCGTCGCGAAATCAACAACTGTCGTCACACCGCCAAACGCTGCCGAGCGCGTCCCGACCGCCCAGTCATCCGCCGTCTGGAAAACGCCTGTATCCAACTGGATGTGGGTATGTGGATCGACCACGCCCGGAAACACGAGGCAACCGCTCGCGTCGATCGTTTCGGCATCTCCATAGGCTTCAGTGTCCGGGGCGACAAGCCCCGCGATTCGCTCATCCTGAATCAACACGTCCGCCACAAGCACATCGGTCGGCGTGACCACACTTCCCCCGCGTACGATTTTCCGTTCAGACATAGACACTCCTTATGCCAACTCGCCGTTGAATAACTTGCGCGCGATTCGGTTGTGCGCTTCGATCAGCGGTTCGATTTCAAGCGTAGTGAGCTGCCCTTCACGCACGATTACCTTGCCGTTAATCACGCTGTAGTTGACATTAACCGACGTGCAGAACAGCAGCGCCGCGACCGGGTCATGCAGCGCCCCGGCGAACGGCAGTTGGCCCATGTCGAACGCCACAAAATCAGCGGCCATGCCGGGCTTCAGCGCGCCGATGTCGTCACGTCCTAACACGCGCGCCCCGCCCAACGTAGCGAGTGCCAGCGTTTCACGCGCATCAAGCACGGCAGGATCCTGAGTCAGCGCGCGCTGCATCAGCATCGCCAGGCGCGCCTCGTTCAGCAGGTGCCCGCTGTCGTTGCTCGCAGAGCCATCAACCCCAAGACCGACGGGGATATTACGGTTCAGCATAGCACGCACCTGCGCGATGCCGCTCGCCAGACGCGCGTTGCTGGCCGGGCAATGTGCCACGCCGGTGCCCGTGCGTCCAAACTTGTCCAGCGCTTCATCCGTCAGGTGAACGCAGTGTGCATGCCACACGTCATCGCCAATCCACCCTACATCTTCGGCATAGTCGCCCGGCTTCAACCCGAACATTTCCACACTGTATTCCACATCGGGGCGTGTTTCAGCAAGGTGCGTATGCAAGCGCACGCCGGGATAGTTGCGCGCCAGTTCAGCCGACGCACGCATGAGGTCCGGCGACACGCTAAACGGCGAGCACGGCGCAAGCCCGATCCGTAACATGGAATAACGCGATTTGTCGTGATGCGCCTCGATCACACGCTGGCTGTCGCGCAGGATCGCGTCTTCCGTTTCCACCACGCTGTCAGGCGGCAGGCCGCCTTTACTCTCGCCCACGCTCATGCTGCCACGTGTCGCGGTGAAACGCAACCCAACCTCGCCTACACCGCGAATCTCGTCTTCGAGCGTGACATCCTTGGGAAAAATATAGAGGTGGTCGCTTGACGTGGTGCAGCCAGAAAGGACCAGTTCCGCCGCGGCAAGTTTGGCGCTGACGTAGATTGCCTCACCGGTCAGCCCGGCCCAGATCGGATACAGACTGCGCAGCCAGCCGAACAGTTCCTTGTTCTGCCCGGCAGGGATCACGCGGGTGAGCGACTGGTACATATGATGATGCGTGTTAACCAACCCCGGCAACACAACATGCCCATCGAGATCGAGCACCTCGTCGGCGGTATCGGGCAGTTCGGCAGTTGGGCCAACCTGTTCAATCACGTTGTCACGGACATATAACGCGCCACCAGGGATTTCCCGGCGCGTGTCGTCCATCGCCACAAGCACAAGCGCATTTCTTACTAGCAACGTGCTCACGATGAAGTTCCTTTCAATGTGCGGCACATGCATCATTCGCTACAGCAAAGGCAACTACGAATGCACGTGCCGCCTACACAAAGAAGGATGTTGTTTACCGAACCCGGAATTGCTAGACCTGCCCGGTCACGACAAGTTCCGCCGCGCGAACCGTGTTCTTCAACAGCATTGTGATCGTCATGGGGCCAACGCCACCGGGTGATGGTGTGATCGCGCCGGCGACCTCTTTCACTTCGTCGAACGCGACATCGCCCACCCAGCGGTAGCCCTTGTCGCTGTCCGGATCATCGACTTTGTTTGAGCCAACATCGATCACGTACGCGCCGGGTTTGACCCAGTCAGACTTCACCATTTCTGCACGCCCCACCGCCGCGACCAGGATATCAGCCTTGCGGCACACAGCAGGCAAATCGCGTGTGCGGCTGTGGCAGACAGTCACCGTCGCATTACGGTGAATCAACAACATCGCCATTGGCAGCCCCACAATGTTGCTGCGCCCCAGCACGACCGCTTCCGCGCCCTCCAGCGTGGCCCCCGCTTCTTCCAACAGCACCAGCGCGCCGTGCGGCGTGCAGGGGATGAACAGCGGTTCGCGACCCTTCATCGCCAGCCGCCCGATGTTGACCGGATGGAACCCATCCACATCTTTGTGCAGGCTGATCAGGCTCAGCACCTTTTCCTCGTCCAGGTGCCCCGGTAACGGAAGCTGCACCAGGATGCCATGCACATTCGGATCGTTATTCAGTTTCGTGACCAGGGCCTCGACTTCCGCCTGTGAGGCGTCGCCTGGAAGCGTGTGTCCAAGAGACACGATCCCGGCTTTCTCACACGCTCTTTGCTTCATGCGCACATAGCTTGCCGACGCCGGATTGTCACCCACCAGCACCGTCGCCAGTCCTGGGGTGATACCGTGCTCGGCCTGCATTTTCGCGACATCTTCCGCGATCTGCGCGCGCATCCGTTTTGCAACAGCGTTGCCATCAATTATCGTAGCCGACATCAATAACATTCCTTTCAAAACTATAACCTTACGGGTACTTGAGGGTAGCATGACCTGCGCTCTCGCACCAGTACAGGGTAACCTATTTGTCCGGACATTTGTCAATCATCAACCGCTTGCCAGTACCGCGCTGGATCACGCGCATGACACGAACACGCTCTTCGGCATCGTCCAATCGCCGTGTACGTGTTACACTTGACTCGTAAAGCGCAACAAAACACCAGAAAGGCAAGCGATAATCTATGGCGCGGGAAGGCATTCTCTTCATCCTGGTTGGGCCGTCCGGGGCGGGAAAGAACACCTTGATGCAGCGCGTGCAACAAGATATCACGGATCTGCCCCAGTTGGCAACCGCGACGACACGCTCCAAGCGCCCCGATGAGGAAGATGGACGCGAGCACCTGTTTGTCACCAGGCAGGAATTTCAACGCCTGATCGACACCAATGCCCTGATCGAATACACGCCCGTACACAGCGGTAACCTTTACGGCACCCCACGCCAAACGGTCGAGAACGCGATCCACTCCGGCCAGGACTTGATCGCTGACATCGAGTTTCTTGGCGCGGGAGAGATCCACGCCGCCTATCCTGAAAACACGGTTCTGATCTTCGTCACCCCATCTAGCCTGGACATATTGACCGATCGCATCAGGCAGCGCGGCAACACCACCCCCGCCGATCTGGCACACCGGCTGGCGCGGGTCAGGTTCGAAATGACATTTGCACCAAGGTGCCATTACGTCATTGTAAACGACCTGCTGGAACCTGCAGCCGAACACCTGCGCCAGATCATCCTGAGCGAGCGTGCCTATCGTTCGGGTGATGTTGCCAGCAGGGCAAATGCGCTCTCCCGCCCATCACTACACAGTTGGGTGATCGCGTTAGTCCATCACGACGATCACATCCTGGTACGGCCCGATATCAAGGTGCCGGCGTTCCCCAGCTTCCCGCTGGCAACAGCCACCGATACCCCTGACGACGTGCTGCGACGTGGGGTCCGCGAAACACTTTCGCCGTCGATCATGCCGGATATCATCACCGACGAGCGGTTCGATTTCGCCGCGCCGCATTATGCCGAAACCGCCGTCATACCGCACGACGTCTATCTCTATTATTATTACCGCTGCACTGCGCCGGAACGCCTGCATATTCCGGGGTGGGACTGGGTACCCGGCAAACGCTTGACGCTATCTGCCGCGCTGCGGCGGCTCGTTCAGCCTGAAACGGAAGCACTGACACCAACCAACACCTGACACATTGCACTTTCTTAGGTGTCTCTTGCAACGATCATAACGATATCTAACAGAAGAAAGTGGCCACATCGCCAACACTACGTTAAACTCTAACCGCTATACGTTGGACGACCTTTCTGAATCACAAGTGATGTTGTGTTCAGGATCGTCGTTTTCCCGCAGCACAGCAGATGCCGCACAACGCCACATCCAATGACGGAAAAAGTGGCAGCATCCGGTCTGGCTGCGTTATCATTTCGGCGCTTACTCAAACGGCACCGGATGTCACAGAGGGTTGCCGGCTGGCGGTGGACTGTTCGTCGCGGATGACATCGCCCTGCAGAATGTGGCATACTATGTACAAACGGCAGTAAAGTGTCAGTTGAGTTGTTGCGGATCAATTTGATTCGCGAGCCAACGCTGGATATTCTAGACGATATGTTATCTGGTTTGCGATACACAACACCAACGCTTGACGAATTGCCGAACAACGTGAAGGCAGGCATAGCCGTGCCCTGATAAGCAGTCTTGCTTGGACAAGACTGAATTAAGGGTGCCCTACCGTTGTCGGTAGGGTATTTTTGTGTAAGGGGTTGAGCAGCAGGACACAATGACCTTCGTGGAAAGCCAACAAACACCACCTATAACACCCGGCAGCCCGGCATGGCAGGAACTGATTGTTCAGGGCGAACGAGACGGTTATATCACCTACGACGAGATTATCTCGCGTTTTCCGTCGCTCGAAGAAAACATCGAACTGCTAGACGAGCTGCTGGAAGAATTGAATAACGCTGGAATCGAAGTCGTCCCCAGCAAGCCGGAACCGGAAGCCGAAGCGGAAGAAGGCGATGAAGCGGACGACCAAGAGGCCAGACTGGACCCGAGCGCACTGTACGAGAATCTGGTCGAGGATGCCGGTTACCAGGCCGCACTTGACACAGACGACGTTGTGGGGCTTTACTTAAAGGAAGCGGGCCGCGTACCGCTGCTGACCGCAGAAGAAGAGGTCGAGTTAGCCAAGCGCATGGAAGCCGGTACGTATGCCGCAGAGCAACTCGACGAAATGGGTGATATGCTCTCACCCGAGGATCGCCGGGAGCTTGAGGCAATTGTCGAAGACGGCATCGCTGCTCAGGAGTATCTCGTGCGAGCGAACTCGCGCCTGGTAATCAGTGTGGCTAAGAAGTACATTGGGCGCGGAGTCCATTTCCTTGATCTGATTCAGGAAGGCAATATCGGCCTGATCCGTGCCGCCCGCAAATTTGAATGGCAGCGCGGGCATAAGTTCAGCACCTACGCGACATGGTGGATTCGCCAGGCCGTAAGCCGCGCTGTAGCGGATCAGGGACGCACGATTCGCGTCCCGGTGCACATGGGCGATCAGATCAACCGGTTGCGGCGTATTTCGACCCAACTCACGCAAGAGTTGGGCCGCGACCCCACCAACGAAGAACTGGCCGAAGCGATGGAAACGACGCCTGACAAAATCAGCAACCTGATCGAGATCTCGCGCCGCCCGATCAGCCTGGAAACCCCGATCGAAGAAGATGCCGACTCCGAATTCGGGGACTTCATCGAGGACCAGGCCAGCCCGAAGCCGACCGAGATCGTAACGCATAACCTGCTGCGCGAACACCTGGAACAAGTACTCGCCCGCCTGCCCGATCGCGAAGCACATATCCTGCAGTTGCGCTACGGGCTGCTGGACGGTGAAACCCACACGCTGGAAGAGGTCGGCAAGCAAATCGGCGTCACGCGTGAGCGTGTGCGCCAGTTGGAAGCCCAGGCGCTCAACCGGTTGCGGCATTCATCCGCGCACCAGCTCTTGCAGGATTATTTGCTCGAAATCTAGGAGATCGTGATGACCAAACGCGCTCCCTGGCTCTGGCCGATTATCCTGATAGCAGGCAGCACTGCCCTGCTGCTGGATAATTTTCTGCTGGTCGATCTGGAAATCAGGGCTTACTGGCCGGTGCTGTTGGTAGCGCTAGGGCTTCAATTGCTGGTGCGTGGCGATATCGCGCCAAGCTGGCAGGCGCATACCTTCGGCATCACGCGCGGCAGCGTGCAGTCGGCTTCGATCGAAGTGGAAAGCGGTGAACTCGATGTACAACTCCATGCGCTGCATAAGTCCGGTCGCCTGATCGCGGGGCAATATACCGCGCGCTCACGGCCTGAACTGCGCGTGCGAAACAATCACGCCGTGTTGCGTATGCAGCGCGGCCAGAGCTGGTGGCTCTCGCTGGCCGATTGGGACGTGGGACTGGCAAATGATCTCCCCTGGGACGTATTAATGAGCAGCCATCTCGGCGAACTGGAGGCCAATCTGCACGATCTGCAGATTGCGCGCGCGTATGTCGCGTCGGGATTCGGCAATGTAACGATCACCTGTCCGCGCAGCGTTGACGGGCCGCTGTTCGCCCGGTCGATTTTCGGCACCGTTCGGATCGCCTTGCCCGTCCGCAGCCGCGCCATTGTCCACATCAAGAGCAGCCCCTTTAGCCGGGTGCGCGTAGACGCCAACCGGTTCCAGGAAGTCGAGCCTGGTGTATACGCCACGCACACGCTGGTTGAGGCAGGCACAGATGAAGCGCTCGACCTGGAGATCACCGCCAGCACCGTCTTCGGTTCGATCATCATCGCCTGAAGCGCCAGTAACGCCACTCTGGAAACGGACAAAACAGGTGTCCTCCGCGCTCTGAGGATACCTGTTTTTCATCTCCGCCAGGCAATCATCGTGGACTCATACAGGATTGAGCGGAATCACGTCTTGCTTTTGTTTGCCCCGCAAATGGCGCGGGATCACCGGCGGGCACTTCCACGCCTCAGCAGGTGTTTCGGCGCGTGTCTCCTTGAACTTGGGCAAAATCCCGCACGCGAAACACTGATTGCGACAATCATCGCGGGTTTGCCCTTCCTGAGACCAGGCATAATCCTGCGCGAGGAAGGATTTCTTCACCGCGATATCGATATGTTCCCAGGGGAAAACTTCATCCATTCCGCGTTCACGGTGCGTGTAAAACGCCATATCTAGGCCCGAATCATCGAATGCCTGCATCCAGGCATCATGATCGTGATGTTCCTGCCAGGCGTCGAACTGCGTCCCTAGTTGCCAGGCCTGGTAGATTACGGCACCAAGACGCCGATCACCGCGGCTAAGGAACGCTTCGAACAGCGTTTCCTCCGGGCGGTTCCAGCGCAGATGCAGCCCCCGTCCGCGCAGTTCTTTTCGCAGCAGATTCTGCTTTGCGCGAATCTGGTCGAGCGTGTCCAACGGTACCCATTGGAACGGTGTATGCGGCTTCGGGACAAACGTGCTCACGCCGACGTTGACCTTCGCCTTGTTGCCGTGAATCTTGCGCCCTTCGGCCAGCACACGTTTTGCCAATTCCGCAATCGCTCGCACGTCTTCGAGCGTTTCGCGCGGATGCCCGATCATGAAATACAGCTTGATCGTCACCCACCCGCGTGAATATACTTCACGCGCCGTGGCAAGCAGTTGGTCGTCTGGAACAGACTTGTTGATAATGTCGCGCATGCGCTCGGTGGCAGCTTCCGGCGCGAACGTGAAACCGCTACGACGGTTGTCTTTGATCGCGTCCATCAGGTCCACGCTGACAGATTCAATGCGCAGACTCGGCAGGCTGATACCGAGATTCTCACCTTCGAAATGCTCCGCGATTGCGTCCGCCAGCGCCTGCACATGCGTGTAGTCCGAAGAGGACAGGCTGAGCAAACCCAACTCGTCAAATCCCGTGTTACGCACGATCGCATCCGCCGCAGCGACAATCTCTTCGACGGCGCGCTCGCGCACCGGTCGCGTGACCATTCCTGCATGGCAAAAACGGCACCCACGCGTGCAGCCGCGCATGATCTCGATCGGTGCGCGGTTGTGTACCGTGTCTACATGCGGCACCAGGAAATTCGTGAACGGCTCCGGCAGCACCGGCACGATCCGCTTGCGCACGACCGGCGGCGCTTCCGGCACATTTGGCGTGATGTGCGCGACTGTGCCATCCTCAGCATACGTCACGTCGTAGAAGCGCGGCACGTACACCCCGTCGATCTGTGCCAGCGCGCGCAGTTGGGCCTCGCGAGATGCATCTCGAATGTCGCGCAAAGTGTGCGTGATCTCCAGGATTAGCTCTTCGCCTTCTCCAATCGCGAAGGCATCGATGAAATCCGCCATCGGCTCAGGATTGAAGCACGCGTGTCCCCCTGCAACCACCACCGGATATGACGCATCACGTTCTGCAGCATGCACCGGCATCCCCGCAAGGTCCAGCATCGTCAACACGTTCGTGTACAACTGTTCGTAGGGCAAGCTGATCGCCAGCAGATCGAAGTCACATACAGGGTGCTTGCTCTCCAGCCCATACAGGGGAATTCCGTGCTCGCGCATCACCGCTTGCATGTCCGTCCAGGGGCTGAACACGCGGTCGGCGAACATATCAGGCTGGTCGTTGATAATCCCGTACAAGATCATCAGCCCCAGGTTAGACATCGCGAGATCGTAAATGTCAGGAAACGCCATCGCCACGCGGAACGTTACGGCATCCCAATCTTTAGCAACACTGTTGTATTCGCCACCAACGTAGCGACCCGGTTTCTGCACCGACAGCAGCACGCGATCTAACGTGCGCTCAATTTGCTCCGGTGTTAGCTTCGCTGTCCGCTGCATCATACCCTTGCTGCCTTTCGAATAAAAACGATTCGGATTTAGAATATTCGATCGTGCGGCCCAGGTCAAGCACAATGTCCGCCAGCTACGTCATACTTACAAGCCAGGCAATACCACCATCAGGACAAAACGGAGTGTCCGCGTCCCGGCGTGTCGGCACCATTCTACCCTAGCCTTTGGTCGATTTGAATGCCGCGAGTGCGCGCTCGCGAGCGACACGATGATCGACGATCGGAGACGGATAATTGCTCGGCGGAGGATCCATCAGCCAGGGCGCGTGAATATGCTTTGAGGGCACGGCGCGGAGTTCCGGCAGCCAGTGGCGGATATATGTGCCGTGTGGATCGTACCGTTCGGACTGCGACACCGGATTGAAGATGCGAAAATACGGCTGCGCGTCGGTGCCGGTCCCGGCAGCCCATTGCCAGCCGCCGTTGTTCGCGGCAGGATCGCCGTCGATCAGCCACTGCATGAAATGTGTCTCACCCGCGCGCCAGTTGACCAGCAGGTCCTTGGTGAGAAAACTGGCGACGATCATCCGGGCGCGATTCGGCATCCAGCCGATCTGCGCTAATTGGCGCATGGCCGCGTCGACGACCGGATACCCGGTACGGCCATCTTTCCACGCCTGCAGGTCACCTGGCGCATCACGCCAGGGAAGTGCCTCATATTCAGCGCGAAAACTAGCCCGCAGCACGTGCGGGAAGTGATACAGTATGTGCACATAAAACTCGCGCCAGATCAATTCATTCACCCACGTATTCACCGCCGTTCGCGCTTTCGTGTCCGGTGTCTCGGCACGCGCAGCCTGCGCGGCCCAGTAAGCCTGGCGCGGTGAAAGCATTCCACAACGCAAGTATGGCGAGAGGTAAGACGGCCCTTCAGGTGGCGATGTGGAAAACGGATCGATCACCAGCCGGTCACGTAGATCGTCATAAGCATAGATTGGCCCTGCGACAAATGCTGCCAATCGTCGCCGTGCCGCCTCCTCGCTGGCCTCGGGTACCGCGATCGTCGACGCACGCCTCAAGTCTTCCAGCCTGGGCAGGCCGGGATTTGTGACACCCTTCAGGGTGTGAAACGCGTCCCGGCTTGGGACGACGGTTTCAGGACGTGGAGGCGGGACTTGCTCGCGCCATCTACGCATGAACGGCGTATACACGATGTAGGGAGCGCCGTCATCCTTCAAGACCGATCCTGGCGCGCGGAGCACCACATCATCATACGCCCGCAGCGGCACGTGGAGCGCCCTCCCGACCGCTCCCTCGCGCTGCCGGGCATAGGGTGAATAGTCGCGGTTTACGTACACGGCGCGAGCGTTGAGTTCGCGCACGATCTGCGGCAGCACGGTCTCTGGATCGCCATGCCGCAACAATAACCGCCCGCCCCATTTGCCCAGCGCGAGATCGAGTGCCCGCAGCCCGTTGAGCATGAACGCCAGCCGGGGTGTGCCGGCATACGGACTACGCAGAATCGTGGGATCGAACACAAACACGGGCACGACCTGCTCGCCGCTGGCAAGCGCCGCGTTCAGTGCCGTGTTATCGGCAAGCCGCAGGTCACGCCGAAACCAGTGGATCACCGTCATCGTTGTGTCAGTTCCGGCGTGCGGGGATAAAACATCGCCTGGGCGGATCGACGCGGCAGCGCACGCTGCACCACGTCCGCAACGCGCAACGCGCCGAGCGTGACGCCTGCGGTCGACTGTCCGGGGAAAATCGAATCGCCAACCAGAAACACGTTGCGTAACCCGGTACGCGGGCCGCGCGCACGCAGCAGCGATCCTTGTGGGAACCCTCCAACCATCCCCATTTGCCGGTGCGCCCAGGTGGCATACGTTACCGGCGTGCCGGGCAAAACATGCTCAACTGCGCTGTTGAAGCCAGGGATCGCGTGTTCGATGGCCGATAGCAGTCGTGCAGTATACGCATCCTTACGCGCCTGATAAGCCGCGTGATCCTGTTCCAAAAGTGTCCACCATGGCTGCACAGCGGTGTGGGTCGTCGCCGTCACAGCGCGGTACCCTGCGGGCGCGCGACTGGAGTCCCATTCCGGTGAAAGCGAGACAAAAACACTACGCCCTTCGCCCAACGGCCCCTGCATGGACGTCACAATCTGGTGATGATCGGAGAGTCCCGGCGGCAGTTCATGCGACTTCACCGCCAAGTGTAACACAAACGCGCCCCACCCCGGATCGCGCCGGGCCACTTCGCGCCGCAACTGTCCGGGGCTATCGCTGCCCAGCACACGATCGAGTGACCAGGGCGTGAGGTTGGCAACGATGAGATCAGCAGGCAGTATCACACTTTTGCGCCCGTGCTTAAGCGCCCGGACGCCGGTCGCGCGCTTGCCTTCGACCGTGATGCAGGTCACCCGGTGTTTGTACAACACGCGCCCACCGAACACCCGCACCGCGTCCACAAGCGTCTGCGCCAGCCCGCCGATGCCGCCTTCGACATGATACACACCCTGTCGAGGCAGATCGAGCGCGGTCGCGCTGTAGAGTGCATTGGCGTGCGTGGACGTCGTCTGCGCCGAGATCAGCAACTGCGCGTCGATAAAGCGCATGAACGCCGCATGATCCGCCAGTCCATGTCGTGCCAGCCAATCACGCGCCGATTGAAACGCCGGCAGCAACAGGCGTAGATCGCCCGGTGAATTGACAAATCCTACCTGTACAAGCCGCTTCAGTTCAGCAAGATCAATTGGCGGCCAGGGCAATCCCTGTGCCGCAAGTGCCCACACCTGATCGGCGATCTGTTCCTGTTGGTCCCAGAATGATTCCGACGCAGGAAACTGCGCGATCACGTCTGCACGGTCCGGAGTCAGCGTCATGCTGCGGCCCGGCAGATGAATAACCCAGGCCGGATCTGTCCTTCGCACCGGCCACGCGATCCCGAGACGTCGGCCAACCAATGTATGTGGACCGCCAGGCTGAAACCCTCCAGCTAAAGTCGCGCCAGCATCATATCGATATCCCTGATGGAAAAACGTCCCCGCCGAGCCGCCAGGATAACTCTCCGCTTCAAGAACGGTCACCTCATAACCAGCCTGTGCCAACAATGCCGCTGTCGTAAGCCCGCCGATTCCCGCGCCGACCACAAGCACACGCGCCGACGATTCGCGCTTACCTCGTCGCATTATCATACTTGCCTTCCAGCGCGCGGCGTGTACGCCAGTGGCGATATGTAAAAAGCAGTCGCAGCGGCGTGCCATCAAACACGAGCCGCGTCAGCGCACCAATCAGGCCGGGCTTGTGGGCATACGTAATGCGGTCAATCAAGGCGACACCACTGCTACTTGGTTCGAAGATGTGCCAATGTTCCCATTGTGCCATCGGCCCGGCCACCATGCGGTCGGCAAATCCGTACCCGGCAGGAAGTGGGACATGCTCCGCAACCCACCGCACCGGTATCGGCCCCAACCATAGGTTAAAGGTAATTACACCACTGGTGAGGGATTCACGTTCGTCGCGCAGCACCTGGAGTACTGCGGGAGGCATGGTCAACCGTGCCAGTGCGCGAGGGTCTGCATGAAACGCTGTAAGCGCATCGATTGAGGTGGCAATTTCGGACCGGTGCTCGAACGTCTTCGGCATAACCTGGCGTTTTCTCAATAGAGACTGTGCAGATTGTAACAAAAGCCGTCGTCACCGGCGCTTAAAATGTCATGAGAAACACGATGGAATCCCCGATACAACGGCAAAACCGCCGTTGACAGCAAGCAAAAACTCGCTACAATATATGGCGTCCGGTTAACAATCATGCCGAGATAGCTCAGTTGGTAGAGCACTTGACTGAAAATCAGGGGGTCCCCAGTTCGAGTCTGGGTCTCGGCACTCACTTTTTCCCTCAAAGATGGGAAAAATGAGAACTGCACCTTAGCCTTATTTCTGTTGCGAGTTATTAAGTTGGTAAGGTGCTTGCGGCTCCGGATGTTAGGATCCGGAGCCGCCCTACGTAGCAGCGGCGATGATCGCAACCATCGCGCGATCCAGATAGCGCGCTTTCTGCTCGGCGCTCCGGCGGATAAAACGCTTCCCTCGCTACAGCCTGTTCACTAATTCTAACCTCTTGCTTGTGTTAAACGCGGGAAGCATGCTACAATGATCGGCATGGACCACGCGTGGGTTCTGCTGCATGGCAGCGTCGCGACCTGTCGTGTAGTGCATAACGCTCTTGCCCGATGTTGACCGCATCGGGCATCCTTTTTGGGGACACCACACGCGCGATCCCTCTACATAACCAATCGATGTCGTAAGCATACACCAGTCTGCTTCCCCAATGCAAGGAAAGCTCGCTCCAATTTGTTAGCTTTTTGGGATTGCGCGGCCTTGGCGGGGGAGCGCCGTCACGACGGCGCTTCCGGGCTGAAGCCCACCGCGCAATCCCTGATCAGGTGTTACAAATGTTACACCTGACCGAGTAGCCCCACACCGGACCCGACCCGGCCACGCGAGCGCTCGCTTGCGTCGATCCACTTCTGAGGCCCATCCGGACCAGCTCCCACACCGTAAACCCACCTCTCGCCGGCGCGGCTCGTGGCCGCGCCCGCCCTGGTCCATGCGCAGTTTGATATCTCTAACCGCGCGCGTACAATTAAACGTGTCGAGCCGGTGTGCCTGCACCGGCCCGGCAGGCCTTGCTCGTCACACGGCGGCGGGCAAGGCCGTAACCTCCCCCGAGACTTCGTCGGCATCCGCAAAGATGAAGAACTCGCTGATATCTGCGTCAAAGAACTGCAAAAGTCGCGCCACTGTATCCGAATCGTACCGAGTAACCTGATTCGTCACATAGGCGCTGATCGTTGATTGCGCGATCCCGGTCCGTTGGGCCAACTCGGTCTGTGTCAATCGCTTGCCGCCTCGCTTACGCGAGTATTCAGCCATCAGTTCACCTAAGCGATTTAACAGGATTTTCTCACTCATTGGCGCTCCTTTCGATCGTAAAGACAAGTATAAGGCGGCGGGATAGCAAAAGTCAAGTGAACTAGCGCGAAGCACAAATTTTTATATGACTTCTTCATTCTTTTTGCTTGACTTTTATAGCAGAAGTCCTATATAATTTCAATATAGCCAAACGGCCTGTTAGTCTGGCGCGGGGCGCAGCGCTGCGGATATCGCCCCGCCGCGTTTCGCGCTAGAATTGGAGGTATTAAGAACCATACAAGCATTCCCAATCGGACCGTTTGCCAGAACAGATTAGCAACTGATAACACCCGGATCGTATCCGGCAGCTAGAAGAAGGGCGAGATTATGTCCGAGCAAGCCAAATCCATCACCATCGGCGACGCAACTTTCCACCTCGTGTACGCCGACCTGCTCCCCCCGCTTTCCGAAGCCAAGTACACCTCACTGCGCGCCAGCATCCATGCCATGGGCATCCGCGACGATATCCACGTGCGCCAGCGCGCTGACGGCAGCTACGACGTCATCGACGGCCAGCACCGGCTCACCATCGCCGCAGAACTCGACCTGCCGCGCGACGCCGTGCCGCTCAAAGAACACGACGTTGACGACGACACCGCCGAAACCCTGGCCTACTCGCTCAACCTGGCGCGGCGGCACCTCAGCGCCGAAGACCGCCAGCAGGTCGTCGCCGCGCTGCGCCAGAAAGGTAAGTCGCTGCGCCAGATCGCCGAGCTCGTCGGCGTGAGCCACGTCACCGTGCAGCGCGACATCGATGCACTGGAAGCCACAGGTGTTACAAATGTTACACCTGCCACGGTCACCGGCACCGACGGCAAGCAGCAGCCCGCGCAGAAACCGCAGACGCGCACGGCGGCGCTGGCCGAGAAGATCATGGCCATGTACGGCGACCGGGAGACCACGCTCTACGTCGACGACATCCGCGCGCAGCTCGGCGACACCGAAAACGCCATCCTCCACGCCGCGATCGGGCTGCTCATGGCCGAATATCGCATCCGCCAGCACAGCGGCGAGCGCGGGCGCTACGACCGCATCGCACCCGTCAACGGCGAGCAGGTCCGCAAAGCGATCCTCGACGTGCTCTACCGCCGCCAGGAACCCATCGCGCCCGACAAGCTGGAACGCAAAGCCGTGCAGCGCGTGCGCGCGCCAATCACCGACATTCACGCCGAACTGGACGTGCTCAAAGCACAGGACCGCGTTATCGATGTGGATCGCGCCTGGACGCGTGTACCGCCGCAGCCCAAGCTGGAACAGGTACTCAACACCCTGGCCGAGCACGGCCCGGCGACGGTCGACGACATCCACAACCACGCGCGCATGGACGCGACGGAAGTGGTCCCGGCGCTGGCGCACTTGCAGCACAAGGGGCGCGTCATCCGGCGCGGCGACGCGTGGGAGCTCACGCCAGACGCGCCGGTCGCGCAGCGCGAAGGCGATGACCGGCCCCGTGCCGATCGCACGCTGGCCGTGATCGACGGCCAGCCCGTCACCGCTGCCGACATCCCCGGCTACGAGCAGCTCGCCGAAGACGCCCAGCGCCGCGCCGAACTCAACGCCAGGTTCAACACCGACGCGGTGAAGATCAACGCCGAACCCTGGGACCAGGGCGCGTGGCACCGTGCGATCGAGGTCGCTCGCAAGCTCCGCGCGGCGGACCTGTGGGACGGCCAATCGCTGCTCTCGTTCAACACCAACGTCTACGAGCTGCACGATCGCCTGTTCGGCGTCAAGCGCGAGCCGGTCACCAGCCTGGTCAAGGGCCGTGATTACACCATCGTGCCGACAACGTCCAGGGACGACGGCGAAGCCGATCACCCCACGATCGCCCAGGTTCGCGATGCCATCTGCGCTGTGCTCCAGGAACGCGATCATATCACCTCGATCATCCTGCACCGCGTCCGGCAACGGCTGGGCGCACACAATATCCCATTTGCCAGCGCGTTTGCTGAATTGCGCGACGAGGGCATTGTCGTGCCGACAGGGCGCAACAACCCGGCTGGCGAGGCGTTCTTCACGCTCGCTGAAGGCGACGACAGCGCAGAAGCGCTTGAAACCAAAATCGTCGCCATGCTCCACGACAAGCCGCTGCCATACCGGGCGATCAAGGCGCGCCTCGAAACCGATGGCATGACCGTGACCGACCTGGGAGAACGGCTGGCGGCACTACTCGATGCCGGGCGCATTGTCGAGGCCGGCGGTCTGTATGGACTTCCCGCACACCAGCATGACCAGTCCCCGCGCCCCGCAGCAGGCGAGCAGACATCCGCCCCGCCGGTCGACGACGACATGACCATGGAGGACGCCAAAGCGCAGATCATGGAGTTTCTATCGAATCGCGCCGGCGCGTACTGGAACACGCTCAATGCCATGGGCATCCCCACCCACCTGGCGGATATGGCCCTGCGCGAGCTAGTGCGCGAGCGCAAGGTCCGCAAGTCCCACGACCGGTTCTACGAGGTCATCCAGCCGCACACCGAGCTGAAGATCGCGCTCGGCAGCCTGGAATCCAGCCTCGAAGGCGTCCGCCGCGAGATCAAGGCCCTGCCGCTGGCCGACCTGGAACCAGGGCACGTGCAGGAAGCCCGCGAGGCCATCCTGCACGCGCGCGTCGAAATGTCCGAGTTGTACAACCGCCTGGAAGCCCTGCTCGACAAGCTGCCGGGCGCGAGCGAAACCGAAGAACAGACGGAAGAGCCGGCCTGCGTCTAGGTGACGTAGACCCAAACCTGACAGGAGCAAACCCGATGGAGATCCAAGTCAAGCACACCAAGTTACAACACGCCCACAAAGTCGAGGTGACCATCACCGACGGCGACGAGACCCACACAGCCAGTGATGTGGCGCTGACCGCGCGCGACGCCTACAAGCACGCCTACCGCAAGGCCCGCACCGCTCGCAGCTGGGGCGTGCTGGCCGACATCATGATCGACCCCACCGACCCCGCCACCCGCGCGATCGCCTTCATGCGCCTGCAATTGCGCGGCTACGAGCACGCCGTCCGCCGCCTGGTCACCGACGCGCGCGCGCTCGCCGACGAGCGCGACGAGCCGCGCGAGCGGATCAAGGCAGCCCGCGAGCACGAGCAGCAACTCGCCGCCGCGCGCGAGGAAAACCTGCGCCTGCGCCAACAACTCGACGCCGCGCTGGATGCCCGCACCCAGGCCGAGCAGACGCTCGACACCATCCAGGACATGCTCAAAGCAGCCGGCATCATCGGCCACGTCCGGAACAGCGTCGCCCAGGCGATCGCCAAAGCACGCCAGGCCGACGACTGGAAGCAGCGCTACCAGGACCTGCACGAGCAGCAAGCTAGGCGCGAGCTGCA
This sequence comes from uncultured Anaerolineaceae bacterium, assembly GCA_964425755.1. Classification (GTDB taxonomy): domain Bacteria; phylum Chloroflexota; class Anaerolineae; order Aggregatilineales; family Aggregatilineaceae; genus CAYRNY01. The sequence goes on along the minus strand of CAYRNY010000024.1, from coordinate 14,000 downwards.
GCGCGACGGCGACAGCGCTGGTAGCGACAGCGCCAGGCTCGCCGCGCAGACACTCCGCGCCGCCGGCTACACCGGCGACGACCTGGAGTGCATGGTCAAGGCCGCGATCGACCGCGCCGCGCACTACCAGCGCATGTACAGCAAGGCGGAGATGGAGCGCGCGCAGCTCTTCGAGCAGATCAAGCGCAACTATGGGGCACCACCCGCCACCGCCGAGCGCAAAGCCGAAGCCGACGAGCCGAGCGAAGCGCCCGAAACATCGACCGCGCCGCACGAAGCGGCATAGACCGACCCGCATAGCTGAAAGGAGCCAACCATGCCTAAAAACCCGACCCTGATGTTCGACACGCTGCAAGGGCTGCTCGACGTGCTGAGCGACAATCACGTCTTCGCCGCGCTCTACCGCGACGAACTCGACGCCGCCCGCGAAGCCCTGGAAGACCTGCACCGCTGGGCGGACGCCGAATCCGCCGCCGCCGAGATCAACTACCAGAAGTGGCAGGAAGCCCAGCGCCAGCTCGACGCCCTGCGCTACCAGCCACGCGACGAAGTCCCGACGATCGACCGGAGCTAACCCGGCCAGCGCCGCCAACTGCATCCGTTACTTTACGAGGAGAGATTTTGATGCACGAGAACGACACTACCTTGCAACCGGGCGACGTGGTCGCCCTCACCGAAGACCTCGCCTACGCCGGCGGCATCCCTGCCGGCACCGAAGGCGTGATCACGCGCGTGTTCAACGCGATCGGCACGCTGTACGAGATCGACTGCGAAGGCTACACGCCGGTCATCCTGCGCCCCTCGCTGGTCGCGTTCGTCGAGCGCCCGCCGGACATCCGCGACGACTGGGACCTGATGGTCCACGCCGCGCGGCTGATGGCCCTCCGCACCGGCGGAGCGGTCCGCACGATCGGCGTCCGCGTCAACAAGAAAAACGCCCCGACCACATCGTAGGAAGGAGCGGGGCGCAAGAGCACCGGGGGCGTGTTGCTAGCACGCCCTGGAGATAAGGAGTATAGCACATGAAGCTATTCATCGCGTTAACCGTTCTCTCCGCAGTGTGGCTGCTGGCGCTGGTCCTGTACCTGCTGGTGGCACGGCTGCGTCGCATCCGGCGCTCCGGACGACGATATCTGGCCCACGCGGGATCCAACGACATCGTGTCGCCGGGCGTCGTGCTGCACGCATGGGACGACCCGGCACATGATCCCGTCGCCGTTGCCGAGGCATCCGCGCGCGCCATGTATGGCGATCGCGGGTTGCCGGAGAGACCTGTGAGGAATAACGGCCATGACGATAAGTGACTTCCTGTTCATCGCACTGGGATTCGTGGCGATCCTGGGCACGTTGTACGTGCTCACCGTGATCCCCGGTCCGCCGAAAGGGCAACGCCATGACCACACCGATTGACGGCTGTGCCCGCCTGATCGCCCTGATGGCCGACGCTGTAAGGCACCTGGACGCCGTGAACGACAGAAGCGACCTGGCGCAGCTGCAGCACAAGGCGGCGAATTTCCTGCTGGCTGTGGAATACGGCCTGGCTCCGCCACGCACATACCAGGAACGCATTGAGCTTGAACGGGCGGCCTACGAACTAAAAATCGCGCTGCTGAACGCGTACTCGCGGCTGGTAATGCGTGATCACCTGCGCGGGAACAACGCGCAAACCGCTCGATAGATCGACCATATTGCATATACGAGGTGAAACATGACCCAGACAATCGACACGACCGTGACCATATCCCCGAATCCCGTATCCGTCGACGAACTGCTGGCGCAGGCGCGCCAGGCGCACCAGGCGGCCAAAGAGCAAGAGCAGCGCGAGCTAGAGGAACGCAAGCGCCAGCAAGCCGAGCGCCGCCAACGCGAACTCCAGGAGCACGCTGCCAGGCTGCAGACGGCGCTCTGCGAGCGCTTCGGCCTCGAGGTTGAGATCGGGCCGGACGACCTGCCCGATCCGGAACCCTATATGTCGGTGGATAGGGTGCATTACGAACTCGCGCCGCACCTGTTCATCGGCCTCGACCACCGGCGCGACAAGCTCTACGCCAGCGTCGATGATCGCCGCTACGACATCGAAGGCGACCTTGACAACCTGGGCCGCGCGATCGCGGCTGCTGAAACATACGCGCAGGAAATGCAGGCTACGATGGCTGAGCCTGCTCCCGAATCCGACGACGCGCTGCCGCCAGAACCGAGCTTCCCCTTCGCCGACGCGCCGGAACACCTGATCTACAACGGCGACGGCGGCGTGTACGTGGCGCTGTACGAGCGACGCGTCACCTTGCGCGCCTTCGCGTTGGACCCGCGCAGCTTCGCCAGCCGCCCAGGAGACAGCCTGATGTTGCAGCTTTCTCCCGCGCAAACTGAGCGTCTCGTCGAGGTGCTCGAAAACGGCGGGATGGCGTCGCTCGGTCAGGGCGAGTTCGTGCACGTCGACGCCCAAGCGGTGCTGTTCTACCGCGACGGCGACGTGCTCAAGGTCGCGCTCGGCAAGGAGAAGGCGCAGCTCGTCGACCTGCTCAAACGCTGGCTCACCGACTGGTGGCCCGCCTACAGCAAGTGGCTCGACGCCTACCGCGACGCCGGATACGACCCGTACTTTTAACCGTCCGTGCCCCTGCCGCAGCGCGCGGCAGGGATAGGGTCTTCATGTAGCCAAACGTAGCGGAGGGCGCTCCCCGCCAAGAGACGCGCCCTCCATGCCTAACCCGAAAGGTCAAGCATACCAATGATATACCCGGCCATTCCGTCTGACAACCTGCCCGTGATCCTGGTCCAAGCGGCGCGCTGCATCGTCGCGCGCTACCGCCAGACCGCGCCGTACGAATACGCGCTCCAGCGTGCTGCGAACTGGACTGCGCTGGAAAACGACGCCCGCGCCGTCGTGCAGGACATGGTCGGGGCGATCACCGAGAGCGACGTGTATCCCTGCCCTGCCGCGCTCGCCGAGCGCGCCGTGTGGCCGGATTGACGCGCCGCCAGGTGTAACATTTGTTACAGCTCTCGCCCCGCCCCGCGCGGGGCGTTTGATGTTACATCCAACTCACGCATGACCGGCTGTTCAGCTCATCCCAGCGCGCACCACATGGCGTAACATGCTGTCACCATTGGGACGCGCACAACGCGCGCAGACACCATAAGGAGCAAACACCATGCTGGACAAACACGAACGTATCGAGATGCTACGCGACGCGCAGAAGCTGCTCTACGACGTCACGCAGTTGATCGCCGACGCGGTCGACGACACGCCGCTTGAGCGCTCCGCCGACGCCTACATCATCCCGCATCTGCAGAGCTGGATCGAGGACCCGTACCAGTCGGCGAACCTGGAAGAGTTGATCCAGGCGCTGGAAAACGACGCCGCCGAAGAGGACCTGTAATACAAGTGCCGCCTGCGGGGGGCGGCACTGCGGCAGGGATTAGGGGTGGATGGAATCCCTGCCGCACTAATGATACCAAGAGGAGCGACCAATGTCACATACACCATTCTACGATCCCGGCGACCCCTTCAACGCCGTCAGCCTGCGCGACCACGCCCACGTGATCATCGTCCCCGACGGCACCGTGTGCATCACGCGCCCGGAGCGCAGGCGGCGGACGGCGTACCGCAGGCTCTCGCCGGTCACGCGCGCGATGCTCGACGCCCTGGTCAACGGGCGCTTCTGGACCACGCGCCTGCACGACAGTTGGGGCATGGTCACCGTCTACAGCGGCACGACGACCACCTACCCGCGCCACGATGTGCCGGTGTAGCCTTCACGAGCGCACACCCCGCTGCCCCGCCCTGGCGGGGCTTTTTGCCGGCGATCGCCCGACGAGCGGCATTGTTACATCCAGCTCACCCATGACCGGCTCTTCAACTCATCCCAACGCGCGCCACATGGCGTACCATGCTGTCAACGTTGAGACACGCAACAGAAAAGGAGCGAACGAAGATGACGAAGACGCAAAGCCAACAGCTACTCGAACAGCGCCACCAGGAACTCATCGCCGACATCCAGGACCGGCTCAAGCGCATCAGCGCGCTGATCGAGCGCGAAAGCCAGCGCGACGACTACAACTGGGGCGACGTCGGCGACCTGGGCTACATCCAGGAACAATTGCAGCACATCACCACATTCCATCGGGAGCTGAAATGAGCGCCATCCAGATGACCGCCAAACAGCAAGAAACCCTCGCCTGGCTGCGCCACGCGCTGATGTACCACCACGGCGGCGGGCGCACTGGCCGCACGCACGAGTACGAGTACAAGCGCTGGGACGTCAGCCAGGTGGGCCGCAACGTCTCGCTGGTCGCCGAGATTGGCCTGGTCGGGGATGAAGGCACGGCGGCCGCGCTGCTGGCGCGCGATTACCGCCACATCTTCATCGGGCCGCGTGGGGGACTGCACCTTGCCAACGCCAGGAACAAAGCGCGGGCGCGCGGGCACCGCGTCGTGTGGGAGCTGACCGCGTATTAGCGCGTCGCGGGATGCATGCCCCGCCCCGGCGGGGCTTTTTGCCGGCGATCGCCCGACGAGCGGCATGTGACATCCAGCTCACAGATGACCGGCTGAACAGCTCATCCCATCGCGCGCCACATGGCGTATCATGCTGTCACGATTGGAACACGCAACACGAAAGGAATAACGCACCATGACCACCAACGACCGCACACACAACCGCACCAACCGCACCACGCAGGACGCGCTGGACGCCATCGCGCAGACGCGCCGCAAAGCCGAGCGCCTGCTGGCCGCCGCCGATATCGCCGAGAAGCTGGCAGGCTACGGCTACGGCATCGACCACATCGACGAGCGCGGGCTGACCGTCTTCAGCGACAGCTTCCAAACCGGGCGCGACGGCTACCTGGACCAGCGCGCCGAGCGCGAGGTGCGCAACCGCACCTGGACCATGCGCGACCACATTCGCAGCATCTACGTCGATCACCTCCGCCCCGAAGGGCTGATTCGCATCGACCTGGCATGACGCGCCACAACGATAAGGAGTAGCACCATGTTTCTCGATACCATCGACCTGGACCAGGCCAGCGACCGCGACCGCGCGCAGCTGCGCCGGCGCAACGACACGCCGATCCGGCGGCTGGTCGCGCTCGACAGCGCCTACCGCTTGAAGCACTACCTCGAACAGGTGGGAGAGCGATCATGAGCGCCGCGCGTATTCGCAAGACGGTCGATCTGACGGCAGCCCAGGCGCGCGCGCTGGACGCGCTCATCGCCCACGCCGAGCGGGCCGCCAGCGAAGCGACCGGGCTGGACGTCAGACTGGGCGTGCGGCAGTTCTTCCACATGCTGCTCAAGAAGCACGCCGAGGACGTGGGCATCAAGTGGCCGGACGACTACCCCGCACACGGCGGCAGGCGCGACTAGCGCCATCAGGTGTTACAAATGTTACAGCTCGCGGCATGCCGTGCGTTGCCAGGATGCGACGGGTCGTCCATAATGTGTTTGAGGGATTGGCTGGCTTTTTGGGGTGTAAGATATGGCTGAAACGAAATCACGCGGGCTAGGCATCGACGACATCATCGGCGACAAGCGCGACGAGATTCTGCGACTGGCCGACAAGCACGGCGCGACCAACGTGCGCGTCTTCGGATCGGTGGCGCGCGGCGAAGCCCACCCTGACAGCGACGTCGACCTGCTGGTCGATTGGGACTACAGCCGCCTGTCGTCCTGGGGCGGGGTCGGTTTCGACCTGGGGGTTGCGGAACTGCTAGGCCGCAAAGTCGATGTCGTGTCGGAGAAGGCACTGCACCCAATGCTGCGTGACCGGGTGCTGAAGGAAGCGGTGGCGTTATGAGTAACCCTGCCCTGTACCTGGTCCACATTATCGAGAACATTGGCAATATTCGTGAGTTTACGCGAGAAGGACGGGCAGCGTTTATGGCGTCCAAACAGGCCCAGTCTGCTGTCAAATACGAATTACAGACGCTGGCCGAGTCAACCCAACGCCTGCCCGACGATCTCAAAGCACGTTATCCTCACATCGACTGGGCGGCGATTGCCGGGCTGCGAAACCGGCTCGTGCACGACTACCTGGGCATCGAGTTGGCCGTTCTGTGGGAGATTGTCGAAAACGATCTCGAACCGCTGCGCGAAGCGGTCGAGGCGATGCAGCGCGACCTGGACACGGACGACACCCCAGAGGAAGACACGTGACCACAAGCCTCGCCCCTGAAGCTGATCGCACCGACTGCCACGATTTGAACCTTTCGTTTAGGTTGGGCTTTCAGTGAGTGCCGTTTAGCCTTGAATGATCCTCCTCTGACGTGTTTATCCCGAACTTTTGTTCAGTGTCTGGCGGCTATACGCTCAGATAAAAACAAGAGGTGGCAGGAGTTCCACTTTGTACGCTTAAGGTCAGGCATCTCATATCCAAAAATAGGAACCCGTCCACGGGTTTGTTACAATATCATCGGTCTTCATATTGACATTGGTCGGTGATCTGGGTTATGATATTGGCGCTTGGTATATACCAAATGCCTTTCAATTATCCTGAAAGGATGCGTTTCTTGGTAAAGCTTCACCCACTGCAAAAAAACAGCGCGAACCACATCCCCCTGTATATACAGGTCGAGGAGACGCTCAAGGAAATGATTGAGGATGTTGAGTTCAGCCCTGGAGAACAGATTCCTGCTGAGAGAGAGTTATCCGAGATGCTCGGGGTTAGCCGAATGACTGTGCGACGTGCAGTCGAAAACCTGATTGCTTCCGGGCTGCTTGAACGGCGTTCAACCAGTGGGACCTATGTTCGCGAGCCGCGTGTCGTGCGGCATGTTGGCACCCAATACGCGACCGGAATAACCCAACTACTTGAGCAAGAAGGCGACCGTGCTGGCTCCATATTGTTGGCGTTCGAGAGGACGCGCGCGCCGCGCAAAGTGGCCAATTATTTGAACCTGCGTGTTGGTGAAGCAGTGGTGATGTTTCGGCGGCTGCGCTTGGTGAATGATATTCCGTTCTGTATTGAGACAAGTTACATATCAGCCGATCTCGTGCCCGGTCTCGAACCAACCGATTTCGACAAGAATGCCTCGTTTTACAATCTGCTGCGTGAACGCCATGGGATCGATTTGGTTAGAAGCGAGGGCATAGTCAAGCTTTCGCGCTGCACGCAGGAAGAGGCAAAATTGCTGGAACTTGAGCCGGGAGATCCGGTAATGTTCATGCGGGTAGTCGGCATTGATACCGAAGACCGGCGCATTGAGTATACCAAGTCAATTAATCACCCTGATCGTGTAGCCTTCCGCACATTTCGCCTGCTCGAAGATTAGTTAGTTTTTTGACGGATTTGGTCTATACCAGATACCGAAGGGGCATAATATGCCCTAGTTTAGTCAATAATTTGGTCTAGACATAGAACCGTTCGTTTAGTAATACGGGCTAATCCAAGACAATCACATTCCAGTATTCAAGACGCACCAAAAGGAGATCATCAAAATGGCTGTTGACTTTGATCGTGAGAAATTCCTGAATGACGTCGCACTTGCTACCGAGTCTCGGCAACAGGCCGCAGACCTGGGCCGCGAACTCGGTCAGAAAGGACTTAAGCGGCTTTATTTTGTAGGCTGCGGCGCGCCCAACCGCATCATGTTAATTCTGGAATACTGGGCGCAACGCTACGTCACAGACCTGGACGTTCGACGTTATTTCCCCGCCGAATTTGTACACCAGAATCCTGCGGCTCTGGACGAAAACACACTCGTCTTTCTTGGATCACACTCTGGCACAACCAAAGAAACCGTTGAAGCAGCAGAATTTCTCAAAGACAAAGGCTGCATCACGGTTGGCGTCACCCAGAAAGAGGACTCGCCATTGGCACAGGCCGTTCAGTATCCGTTGCTCTACGGCGAAAGTGACAGCGGCTACTATGCCGCGTTCATTCTGAGCCTGGCATTTGTGAGCGGCCTTTTGAGCGAGGTCGAGGCCCGTTGGCCGTTCCACAACAAAATCATGAACGGCCTGGGCGCATTTCCCGATGTGCTGGCCGACGCCGCGATCAAGAATGATCCCCGCGCAACGGAAGATGCACGCATCTATCACGAAGACCGGATCATGTACATTCTCGGCGCTGGTCCTATGTTCAGCACAGCCTATGTCATCGGCGTCTGTGTCCTGATGGAAATGCAGTGGATGCATGTGCATCCTGTTGTGGCTGCGGAATTCTTCCACGGCCCGTTTGAAATCATCGATGAAACCATGCCGGTAATCCTGCTCGTAGGCGAAGACCCGAGCCGCCCAGAGGCCGAGCGTGCTGTGCGCTTCTGCAAGAAATACACCGAACGGTTGATGATCTACGACTCCAAAGACTACGAGATGAAGGGTATCGACCAAGACGTCCGAGCAATCTTTGCACCGATGGTGCTGGAGTCTGCATTGGGCCGCTTCCCGGAACACTTGGCAGTATGGCATAACCATCCCCTGACAACGCGGCGCTACATGTGGAAGACGGAGTACTAATCGTGGTCCGTGTGATTGGCGTGGGCGACAACACTGTCGACCAGTACATCCATCTAGGGAAGATGTTCCCTGGCGGCAACGCCGTCAATGTGGCTGTGTTGGCTCAGCGATACGGTCATACGGCCAGCTATATAGGCTGGCTCGGTAATGACATCTACGGGAACCTGATTCTCAACGCGCTGCGCACGGAGGGTATTAATACCTCGCGTTGCCGAATTCTCGATGGAACCAATGCCCACAATGAAGTTACGCTGATCGACGGTGATCGCGTCTGGGGCGCATCCACACCTGGAGTAACTCCCCAGATTGCACTCTATGACGACGATCTCACATTTGTCAGCCAACACGACCTCACGCATACCAGCATCTACAGCTACATCGAAAAAGACCTGTCGCGCCTGAGCGCAGCGTCCAAGACGCTGTCGTTCGATTTCTCAGACAACTGGGATCGCGACTATCTTGCAGCGACTCTTCCCTGGGTCCACATCGCCGTACTGTCTTATCCTGAGCGTTCGGCTGAGGAGACCGAAGAATTAATGCAGTGGATCGCGGAGCAAGGCCCGCACCTCGTTCTGGTCACACAAGGGGCTTCGGGAGCCACCGTCCTGGAGGGCCGGCAGTTCTACCGCCAGGGCATTGTGGAGACCAGGATCGTCGACACGTTGGGGGCTGGTGATGCGTTTGCCGCCCGTTTCCTCGTGGAATACCTGAGTGAAACGCCTATCCAACAAGCGATGCTAAAAGCCGCTCAATCAGCGGCAGAAACCTGCGGTTACTACGGGGCATTCGGATATGGGGTCGATATACCTTGAGTATTCTCAGCAAAGCACAACGTTATCGAAAGGAGGCCAGCCCAATTCTAGCGCGATCAAACTCATTACCCACATCCCGGCAAACCAATTAATCGATGGAGGATAACAACATGTTTAAGCGTTATGGCAGAAGTCTCTTGATCGTCACGGTAGTGCTCAGTCTGCTGCTTGGTGGTATGTCTGTCACCTCTGCACAGGACTCAGTCACGATCCGGTTCTTCCACAAATGGCCCGAGCCAGAGCACATGGATTACTACAATTGGGTCATCGAGCAGTTTGAGGCAGCCAATCCGAATATCACTATTGATATGGAGGCTGTTGCCGACGAACCATACAAGGACAAGATCCGTGTCGTCATGGCGAGCGGCGACGTGCCGGACATCTTCTTCTCGTGGGCCGGCGAGTTTTCGTGGAAATTTGCACGTGCGGGCCGCGCGATGGCGCTCGACGATGCGTTCTACGGCACGGACTGGAAAGATGATGTGATCAACAGCGCGGCAGAACCTTACAAGTGGGATGAACAACTTTATGGGCTGCCGATGCGCATCAACGCCAAGTTTATGGTCTACAACAAGGCCACCTTTGAAGACCTTGACCTTTCTGTGCCGACCACGTGGGATGAATTCTTGGCCGTATGCGAAGCCCTTAAGAATGCAGGCGTTGTTCCAATCGCGTTCGGCAACGAATTCCCATGGGCATCTTCGCACTACGTTGGCGACTTCAACGCAAAGCTGGTCCCCGGCGATGTCATCCAGAGCGACTATCTCCTCACAGGCGAGCCTGATACCCTCTTCACTCACCCCGGTTATGTTGAAGCACTGGCGCGTTTCAAGCTGCTGGGCGATGAGGGTTACTTCAACCAGGGTGCGAACGCACTTCAGCACAGCCTCGCCCGTTCCAGCTTCATCGCGGGTCGTGCGGGTATGATGTACATCGAACTCGAAGAGTTTGTGACGGTTGCCGATGGCATGGGTGCTGATGCATTCGGGTTCTTCCAGTTCCCAAGTGGCACGGGCGGTGAAGGTGATCAAAACCTGCTCACCGGCGCTCCAGACGGCTTCATGGTCTCAGCCGAGTCCGAACATCCCGAGGAGGCCCTTGCATTCCTGCGCTTCATGCTGTCGCCAGAGATGGGTGCTGAATACGTACGTCGCCTGGGTATCCCCAGCGCGGTAGTTGGTGCCGTCAATGAGGACACAGCGCTACCGATTGTAGTCGAAGGTGTACAGACCATCAATGAAGCAAGCGGCATGGCGCTCTGGCTGGATACTGACATCAACATCAAGATCGTGGAAGTGTATTTGCCCGGCATGCAAGCCCTGCTCACCGGCAGCGAAACACCGGAAAGCGTAATGCAAAAAGTTCACGAAGCTGCGGTCGAAGTTCAGGCGGAGTTGGCTGAAGAATAACCTGGCGCAGATCCTGCTCACGTATCGCGACTAATCCCGTTCCAGTAATTTGAAGTTGTGTGGAGAAAGCCAGAGGATCGGTTTTCTCCATACAACTCATCAGGGAGTGCAGACCTATGACCGACCTGGGAATGCCCTGGTACAAAAAATATCTATTCCCCTACTTGTTTTTGCTTCCTGCGTTAGCGATCATGGTCGTCTTCATCTACCAGCCCGTGGTGCAGAATTTTCGCTTCAGCTTGTACAGTTGGAGCGCCATCGAGCGGGTTGAAGATTGGCGCTATGTCGGCTTTGACAACTACTCACGCGTCTTTGGCGACGATATTTTTTATACAAGTATCGTGAATAACTTCTGGTATGCTGTGATATCAGTGGCATTCCAGGTGTGTTTCAGTCTGGTGTTGGCTGCCATGCTCGAGTCGAAGCTCATGCCACGGTTCGTCAGCGCGTTCTTCCGTACCGTTCTATTCCTGCCGTCGATTTTGGCAATCACGATCGTTGGTATCACGTGGCAACTCATGTATAACCCGCTCACCGGATTGATCAACCAAGCACTGACACAAATCGGTTTGGAAACATGGACGCGAACGTGGCTCGGCGATGAAAGCACAGCCATCTTTGCGATCATTGGCGTGTCACAATGGCAGTGGACAGGCTATATTATGATTCTGTTCATTGTTGCAATCCAGGCGATTTCGGAAGATCTCTACGAAGCCGCGCGTATTGACGGCGCAAACGGCATCCAGCAGTTCCTCCACATCACCGTACCCGGCGTGCGCCAGACATTCCTGGTCATGACGACAATCACCGTCATTGGCGCATTCCGTGTGTTCGACATTGTGTGGGTGATGACGGCAGGTGGCCCCAATCATGCGAGCGAAGTGCTGGGCAATTACCTGTACCGTGTCGGCTTCCGAAACGATGAAATGGGCTATGCGTCTGCATTAGCGACGGTCATTTTCGTGATCACATTTGTTCTGTCGTTCCTCCAATTGAAATTGGGCGGCGGTATCGAGGAGGAAGCTGTATCATGAATGCAACAAAGGCTATTTTGGGGCAGCGAAAAGCCTTGTTTGGCTCGTTGAATCTAGGCCGCTTGTCCAGCCAAATCGTCGTCTATACGTTGTTCATAGCGCTGACAGTGATCTCGATCTATCCGATGCTTTGGATAGTGACCAATTCTCTGAAATCAGATATCGACCTGTTCGAGAAAACATGGGAGCTGCCTGAACAACCCCGCTGGGAGAATTACGAACGCGCCTGGGACTTCGGCATCTCAAAGTACATCGTCAATAGCGTGATTGTCACGGCAGTGTCAGTCATAGGCACCGCAGCGATCAGCACGGCGGCAGCATTTGCTTTGGCAAGGTTCAGATTTCCATTGCGAACATTCTGGCTCTTCTTCATTCTGGGTGGATTGATGCTGGCACCACAAGTGACGCTGATACCCTTGTTTCGGACACTGGTCAATCTTGGTATCTATAACACGTACTGGGCGTTGATCATCCCCTATATCGCGTTCGGTATTCCATTCTCGACGTTTTTGCTTCGCGCCTACATGTTAGGGTTGCCACGCGAACTTGAGGAAGCAGCCTATATCGATGGTGCAGGGCCGCTGGGCGTCTTTCTATACGTTGCCGTGCCGCTCAGCCGACCGGTGATTGCATCGGTCATGGTCGTCCAGGCAATGCGATCCTGGAACGAGTTCATGTTCGCACTGACCTTCATCGAGTCCGATGCCTTGAAAACTCTACCGATCGGGATCATGTCCTTTGCCAGCGCCCTGCGCATTGAATACACAACGGTTATGGCGGGGTTGACCATCGCAGCACTTCCTATGATTTTGGTCTTCTTGGTGGCGCAGCGTTACTTCATTCGGGGTTTGGCTGCCGGGGCGATCAAAGGCTAGAGGGTAGAAAATGGAGGGACTGTCTTGGTTGGTTCTCGTGAGATTCGTTTTGGTATCATTGGCTTGGGCATGATGGGGCGCGAGTTTGGCAGCGCGGTGTTACGTTGGTGTCACTTGCACGACATAGGCGTGACACCGCGTATCACAGCGATCTGCAGCGCCAGCGGCACCCGGTTTGATTGGTTCAGACAGAATTTCGATACGCTTCAACGGACGACGACAGATTACCGTGAACTGCTGGATCGTGACATCGTCGATGCCATCTACTGTGCCGTGCCGCACCATCTTCACGCACAGATGTACACAGACATCATCGAGGCGGGCATTCACTTGCTTGGAGAGAAACCGTTTGGCATTGACCTAACCGCCAATCAACGGATCATGGCCGCCGTGAATGCCCATCCCGATGTGTTTGTTGCGTGTATGTCCCAGTTTCCGTTCTTTCCGGGCGCACAGCGTATCGTGCAGCTTATTCGTGATCACGCGTTTGGCCGGATTATCGAGGTCGAAGCCGGGCTGCTGCACAGCAGCGATTTGAACCCCGCCAAGCCGATCAACTGGAAACGCATTATCAGCACAAATGGCGAATACGGCTGTATGGGTGACCTGGGTATGCACGTGTTGCATATTCCACTTCGGGCGGGCTGGCGGCCACAAACCGTCTATGCACGACTTTCGAACATCGTTCCTGAGCGCTTCAATGCGCGGGGGGAAAAGGTCCCATGTGAAACCTGGGACAACGCGATCATCGACTGTGAGGTCCGCAACAACGATTATACATTCCCCATGACGCTCAAAACGTACCGTATCGCGCCAGGGGAAATGAACACATGGTATCTTCGCGTAACAGGGACTAAGCTCAGCGCAGCATTTTCAACGAAGTATCCCCGCTCGCTGCGCCTGATGGACTATGCGCCAGGTCAAGAGCAGGGATGGCGGGAAGTAGACCTGGGCTACCATTCCGCTTATCCCACAATCACCGCTGGAATCTTCGAATTTGGGCAACCAGGGGCAATGTTGCAGACGTGGGCGGCATACTGCGATGAACTGGTACATGGACGCGAGGGAAAGGCACAACCCTTTTATTGTGTGACTCCTCAAGAAGCCTACCTGCAGCACGTGATCTTTACCGCGGCGCTCGAATCCCAGCGGTCAAAACGCGTGATCGAACTGAATATCGAGTAATGCGGCTGTGTAAGCCGGACGAGTGCAAAACCCAGCACCATGACCGCCGGGAACAACTCTGATCCCGGCGGTTTTGATCATGCCAACGTTGGCGACTCTCACGCCATCCTTGCGCGAGGCGTCAATTTTCATGTACAAATCATGATCGAAATTATGAAATCACCCCGTGCAATACCTTCGTCAATTAGGATGAATTGAAGGCTGGTTCAACAGAGTGAACGCTG
>CAYRNY010000023.1:0-58037 GCA_964425755.1 uncultured Anaerolineaceae bacterium | reverse complement strand
GCCCGGTCCACTTTGGCCGGCGCTGCCTGGTACATTATCGCCCGGCTAGTGACATCCGGCACGCAGGTCAAGAACCGTCCCGGCTGGTTAGCCCTGGAAAAGCGGCTCAAAGACCCGGATGTGATCGCCCTGGTCGCCAATGATTCGGGGCGTATGCACCGCAAGTTCTGGCGCGTGGGCTACCTGCTCGAACTGCTGGACGAATACGGGGTGCGGCTGGTGTTTGCGGCTCCTGGGCGTGAGATAGACACGTCCACCTACATGGGGCGCATGTTCATCAACATGATGGCGATGCAGGATGAAGCGTATGCTGCCGATATTGCCGCCAAAGCCAAAGACAGCGTGCAGTACCGCAAGGCGCAAGGCAAGACTATCGGGATGCCACCCTTCGGCACGCTGCGCGGCGCTGATGGCTACCTACAGCCAAGCCCTGATGGTGCGTGGTTGCTGCCGGATGGTACATGGCAAGCGGGGCGCATGGATGACGAACCGCCTGTGAGTGGGGCGCTCTGGCGCGGGTATTACGAGTGTGCGGGGCGGATGCTGGAACTGTACGCGGAGAACCAGCACGGCAGAGAACGCATCGCCTACCAGATGACCGATGAAGGGTGGGCGTTCCGTGACCGTAGAAACAAACCGCGTTCCATCAACAAGGATGACGTGCGGCGCGTGACCGCGAACTGGATGCAGTATGCCGGGCTGAGTCCAGAGGGCAAAGCGAAGGATATTAATGCCGGGATGCTCGAAGACCCGGCAGGCATGATTTACGATACCGGGCGGCAGGTGTTCCCGCTGGAACTGCTGCAACGGGTGGCCGAGATTCATTCCGCGCGCAGTGTCACGACGCGGCCACCGGGGTCAACGCGTGCGGCGCATGACTACCCGCTGACACGGCTCCTGTACTGTGCGCAGTGTGAGCGTAACGCGGCAGAGCAAAACGACCCTTCGCTGCGCTCCCGGCTGAGTGGCGTCAACCAGAACGGCAAGCTGCGCTATCGTCATGCTGAAGGGGTCAAGTGCGGCTGCAAGCGGCGCTCGGTGTTCACACACGAACTTGAGCGCGACTTCGGGCGGCTCATTGAATTGCTAACCATTAAGGAAGAGGCGTTACCGCTGATGCTCGAACTGGCGGTGCAGAGTGAGAACGGTGCTTCGGTGGAAGATGCCGACTTTGAAGCGCAGCGGGTCGCAGCGATTGCCAAGTGTCGGCGCAAGCTGGAAAACGCCAAGTTCCTGCTGCTGGAAGGCGATATCACCCAGGAAGAATACCTCAAGCGTAAGGAACACAACGAACGGCAAATTGCACATTGGGAAGCGCGGACCACCGAGACCGAAAAAGCGGCTATCGAACTAACGATGTGCATGGAAGCCCTGAATAACCTCGCGCAGTTATGGGACACCGCTAACGATGAAGACAAACAGCACATGGCGCGCGTGCTGTTCGAATACGTGACCTATGACCTGGACCGCCAGCAGATTGTTGACTTCCGGCTCAAGCCCTGGGCGGACCGCTATCTGGTACTCCGAGCGTCGTTGTATGGCGATGATGGTGGGGTAACACCTGCTGACGGTGGTACTGGCCCTGGTGGCGATTCTGGCGGCTCTGAGGGGCATCCTGGGGGCGGAGTCAGTGGTGCGCAAAGTGGTAAGAAACAAAATCGCCCTAGTCTCAAGACTACGAGCGATTTATGCCCCATAGGGGACTCGAACCCCTGTTTCCGCCTTGAGAGGGCGGCGTCCTGGGCCGCTAGACGAATGGGGCGTATCCCTAACTTAGTTTGGGAATTCTACCAGCCTCTGCCAGCAACGTCAAGAGCATGTGCGATCGGACCGGGGCGAAACGAAGGAGCGCAAGCACGAGACATTGTGCTGCTCTTCACTATGATTACGGCAATACCGTAAACGGTCTTGGGATCGGCACACACCGACGCGACTGGACAGCGACAGCAAGCCGGAACTGCAGCCCACCGGGGAGAAGACCGCGGCGGCGCAGCGATGATGGTGAAGCATTAGCGGCTTGCGCATACGCGCCACGATCTTTGCGTTTGGGCCCGGCAATTATTGGCTTGTCATCGAAATGCCGAACATGAAGAAGCGTAGCACTTCAAAATAATCGTCCGCTTCGAACCGCACAACGTGAGGCTCGACGAGGCGAGCGCCAGGAAAGAAGCTGACCTGCCGCGCAAGCGGGTGTGATCTGTAGCGCACTTCGGCGACAAAGCGCGCTGGCATGGTTACACGACACCGGGCTAAGTCTCCGTTCAGTGCCATCTCAACGCCGTTACGGATACGCTCAACGGCAAGCGCGGGATGAATACTGGCAGTCGCGTCCCCTGTGCCCTCGATGACCGCGACGGTAGTCAGTTCTGGGAGCAACGTTGTGGCAGCTTGACAGACACCATCATCACCCGAGAGGAAGACCACCGGCACACCCAGCCACCCTGCAGTGTAAGCGTTGATCAGGAATTCCGACGCCAGGCGCTCGTTGATCTTGACGTAGACGACGTGCCCCGTAAGCGTATGTGCCAAGGGCGAGGCATCGGAACCGGCGCCCGAGTGATAACCGATCATCAGGGCAGCGTCGAAGCTCTGGTCAAGACCGGCCATCATCGAGTAAGGGTCTTGGGTCCAGCCACGGATCAGCCGGGCCGCATGCGGCAATTTCGAGGCGATGATGTTGCGACCGGTCCAGTGTGCGTCCTTGATCACGATCTCGGTTGCTCCGGCGCTGAGTGCGCCTTCACATGCAGCGACCACCTCCGCCGTCATTTGCTCGCAGAACTCAGGATAGTCGGCATGCGATTTGTCTGTCTCGTCCCAGTGAGTTGCACCGGTCACGCCTTCCATATCAGCAGAGATAAAGACTTTCATGGGATACGTTCAAGCCCTTTCTTCTAAATCTAAATCCGATGTTTGTTCGAGTGCCAGGGTCGACCTGGCGAAGTCCAGTGTGGCAAAATAATCTGCTGGTGTCTCTGCCCGACGGATCTTCTCAACGGTCCCATCCGCACACAACAACAGCTCTTGAGGACGGAGGCGGCCATTGTAGTTGAATCCCATTGCGTGGCCGTGTGCTCCTGTATCGTGTATCACGAGCAAGTCTCCCTTTTCTACAGGCGGCAAAGCACGCTGCACGGCGAATTTGTCATTGTTTTCGCAGAGGGAACCAACTACATCAACTACCTGCGCGCGGTGATCGATTGTCTTGCCGAGCACGTCAATATGATGATACGCGCCATATAAGCCGGGACGCATTAGCGCAGACATGCTCGCGTCCACGCCGACGTAATGCCGGTAACTTACTTTCCGATTTATGACACGCGTCACAAGCACACCATGTGGCCCCGTGACATAACGCCCCGCTTCCATGAAGAGCTTGATTCCAGCCAAGCCTGCAGCATGCCACAACCTCGCGATGCCATCAGCCAAAGATTGCACATCCAGAGCGTGCTCTTCGGGGTGATAGGGAATACCTAGTCCGCCCCCGATATTGATAAACTCAAGCCGGGTGCCAAGCTCGCTATGTAGCTGTTGGGCGATACGGCACAGACCCCGCACGACAGCAAGCAGAACGTCAGCCTTGCGTTCGTTGGAAACGATCATAGCGTGTAAGCCAAAGCGCCGGGCACCGCGCTCGCGCGCCAGCCGATAAGCGTCGACTATGTGTGTCTTTGGCACGCCGAATTTCGCTTCTTTGGGTTTCCCGATTATCGCATTGCCGATATCGCTGCCGGGATTGACACGGAAGCTAACCAGGTCGGGAAACTGTGCTACGTTGTCAAGCTGACTGATGTCATCCAGGTTAAGAATGCATCCGCCCTGACCGGTGGCGAATTCGAACTCCTCCTGCGTGGTATTGTTGCTGGTAAACATGATGGCATCGCCTGTCGCACCGACCTGACGCGCCAGAATCAGCTCAGGAATGGAACTGCAATCAAACCCGCAGCCTTCTTCATAAAGCACTTGCAGAATGTGAGGGTTTGGCAGGGCCTTAACCGCGTAATATTCGCAAAAATCGAAGTTCTTAAATGCTGCATACAACTGCTGTACAGTCTGGCGGATGCCTTGCTCATCATAGATGTGAAATGGTGTGCCAAAATGCGCGGCGATCGATGGCAGGTGCGGATACAGCCGTTTGCGAAATGCGGTTGAAATAGGCATCATGTTCCCTTGTACGTGAAGCGACCTGCTGTAAAAAGTATCACCAAACAGCTATTAACACAACGGGCGCGCAAGCAAAGCCGCCGCCAGATTGGCCGGGATCGAGAAAGCGTCCTGGTTGGGAGAATCGTAGCTGTTTCCCGGTCGCAGGGGCGCAGGTTCCCCGGCCAGGTGGTTACCGTTCACCGCCACAGGCACGCTTCCGCCTGGGTAGATGCTGAGCAAGGGTGGCATCCCGGGGCCGCGCCCGACCGATACAGTGCTCCGGGCGAACCTGGCGGCTTGTCCCGGAGCACCGTCTCATACCCCAGCAGTAACTTCACCACTCCCGCAACAGGGAAGCGCACATCACGCTGACTCCTCCGGCTCCTCCCTTCAGATGAACAACCGGGAGCGATGGCAGCGCACCTGTCGCGGTCAATTGAGTCGCCTGTCAACCGGGTTCGTTCGCAGCAAACGCATGCCGTTCACCACCACAACCAGCACCGATAGCTCGTGAATGAACATGCCACCGGCCATGTGAACTTGCCCCAGCAGCACACCAGCCAGCAGACCGCCAACCGTCAACAGTGCAATGCTCACGTTTTGCCGGATGTTCCGCAGCGTGGCCTTCGAAAGCCCGATCGCTTCCGGGATTTTCAGAAGATCATCGGCCATCAGTGCGATATCAGCCGTTTCAATCGCCACATCTGTACCGGCAGCGCCCATCGCAATACCGATATCCGCTGCTGCCAGCGCGGGTGCATCGTTGATTCCATCCCCAATCATCGCGACGACGTGCCCTTCGTTTTGAAGCTGCCGGATATAGTCTAGTTTGTGTTCGGGCAGGAGTTCAGCTCGCACATCGGCGATCCCCACCTCAGCCGCGATAGCCTCGGCTGTGCGTCGATCATCACCGGTGAGCATAACGACCCGCTTGATCCCGATTTCGTCCAGCATGCCAAGCATTGCTGGGGCTGTTTTTCGCGGCGGATCGGCAATCCCGAGAACACCGAGCTGGCGTCCATCCACAGCGACGAACACCGCTGTTTTTCCGGCTGCGCTCAACCGTTCCACCTGTGCATGTGCGTCAGCGCTGATGCCAATGTTGGCGGCATGCATTAACCTGGCTGCGCCGACCCAGATATCGTGCCCAGCATAGGTTGCGTGAATGCCTTTGCCGGTGTGGTTTTCAAAATCATCAGCGGCAGGGATGTGAAACAACGGCTCAGCCTCGGACAGGATCGGTCCTGCCAGCGGATGCCCCGAACCGGCTTCTGCGATGGCAGCCCACCGCAACACGGCCTGCTGGGATGGCGACCAGCGGCTTGCAGCAGCAGATGGCACACCGGGGTCGAGAGGCGTCCCGGCTGCCCCGGCAAACACAGGTTTAGCACTCAGCACGACGATGTCTGTCAAGCGTGGCCTTCCCTCGGTAATCGTCCCGGTTTTATCAAGCGCGACCGCCGATAGCTTGCCTGCATTTTCCAGATATTCGCCGCCTTTGATCAGGATGCCCTTTTTCGCCGCCTGGCCGATCCCCGCGACAACCGATACGGGAGTCGAGATCACCAGCGCGCCGGGGCAGCCAATAACCAGCAACGTCAGAGCGAGTTCGACGTCGCCGGTCAGCAGAAACGTCAGGCCACTCAGCGCGATAATCGATGGGGTATACCATTGTGCGAAGCGCTCGATAAAGCGTTGGGTGGGCGCTTTTTCTTCCTGGGCCTCTTCCACCCGCCGGATGATACGGGCCAGCGTTGTATCAGCCCCCACACCTTGTGCTTCTACCTTGAGCAGTCCGTCCCGGTTAATGGTCCCCGCGAAAACTGCGTCACCGCTGGTTTTTTCCATTGGCATAGACTCGCCGGTGATGGCGCTCTCGTCCACGACCCCGTGACCGCCCACAACCGCGCCATCAACCGGCACTTTGGCGCCCGGCTTAACCAGGACGATTTCGCCTGTCTTGACCTCGTGGGGCATGATTTCGACCTGCTGTCCATCGCGGATCACAACCGCGCTGGCAGGAGCGAGGTCGAGCAAATCCTGCAGCGCGCGCCGCGTCTGGCTCATCGTCCGCGCCTCGAGATATGCGCCCAACATAAACAGGAACGTCACCGCGGCAGCTTCCCAGTATTCCCCGATCAGCAGCGCGCCAACCGTCGCGATCGTCACCAGCAGTTCGATGCTGATATGGCGGTTGCGCAAAGCATGCCACGCACGCCACGCGATATCACTCCCCGCGATGAGTGCGGCGATGATCATCAGTGCGTGGCGGAGTGTCGTCAGTTCTAGCAGTTCTCCAGCAACAAGCGCCGTGCCGATCAAGCTTCCGCTCGCAAGCGTGATCAGCTTGCGGCGCTGAGCTGGGGACCCGATCCATTGTTGTACTCGTCGCATATGCGTTTCCTCCTATGAGGCAGCCGCTGCCTTCAACGACGGTGGCTGCCTCGTTGTACGTAAATCATCCGGCATGTCGGGAGCTAGAACGCGGCAGGTTTTGCCTCGTAGCCTGCGGAACGAACCGCCTTGACCAGGTCCTCAATGCCGGCGCGCGTAGCATCATGTTGGACCTCGATACGCCCGGTGTTAAAGTGGACTTTTGCCATTTCAACACCATCCAGCGCACCCAGTGCTTTTTCGATCTTTGCCACACATGAGGGGCAGGACAGTTCCTGGCTGCGTAGTGTTGTTTTTTGCATGCTGTTACCTCCTTAGGTTTGACAGTTCTGCCTAAACGATAACAGGCACGCGGGGATTGTTGAATGATCTAGCGCAATTTACTGCACGACCATGCAAAATCACGTCAATTGCGCGTCGAGAGGTGGAAGAAGCGCGAGGTACGTCAGGATGTCATTGCTCTGAGATTCTGGTTAGCGCGTCGCGATCGGTGATCGCAACCCACCCTCGCCCGGAGCGAATCAACGCTTGTTTACGAAACTGGCTCATGATGCGACTGACCGTCTCCACAGTCGCGCCGGTCATATCCGCCAGGTCCTGCCGTGTGAGGGGAAGCTGGATCAGCAACTCACCCGCGCGTTCTTCGCCCAGCTTGCTGGCGAGTTTGAGCAATGTGGCAGCTATGCGGCTTTCAACCGGTGAGGCGCTGAGTTGGTGAATGACTTCACGAGCCTCTCTGAGGCGGCTGCCCATGATTTCGAGCAGAACAAAGCTCACTTGAGGATAACGCTGCAGGATACTCTGGAAGTCGCTGGCTGTGATGGTCAACACGCAGGCTGTCGTGTGGGCTTGCGCCGTATCGCGGTGTGTGTCCTCACCCAGCACAGGCAGGCTCCCGAAAAAATCGCCAGGAAGCAGGAAATCAAGCACTACTTCTTGCCCGGTTAGCGCATGACGCAGGAGCTTGACCTTGCCTGCGGCAACGACATACAGTTTTGACGCCGGATCGCCCGCGAAGTAGATCGTATCGCTCACCTCATATCCCTGATCGCGAAACAGCGCGTTGATCTCGCTGATGGCCTCATCAGGCAAGTCTTTGAAAAACGGAAGCTGGCGCAATATCGTCAGGCGCAGATCGATCGTACACATCTG
Source organism: uncultured Anaerolineaceae bacterium (assembly GCA_964425755.1). Taxonomy (GTDB): domain Bacteria; phylum Chloroflexota; class Anaerolineae; order Aggregatilineales; family Aggregatilineaceae; genus CAYRNY01. The sequence goes on along the minus strand of CAYRNY010000023.1, from coordinate 50,345 downwards.
CGGTTCGACGTTTTCGGGTTCAAGCGGCGTTTTACGCTGTTCGGCCATAACTCCCATTCTCCGCAACGCCAAAGGTACAGCCAGGCACGGTTGGCAATTCCGCCAGCGCCAGCCGGTTCTGCGCTGCGCAGCCTGGCGGGACTCTATATCCAGAGTATATCCAAAACCCAAGTCAAGACTTGATGCACGTCAAGTGGCGGCGGTGAACGAAAAGTTCCAGGGCAGAACAACAGTGCAGGCGGGCAGGTTCGAAAGCACACGGTACTCGGCGGCGTAACTGTCGGAATGGAAGAAATCAAGCAATCCGCACTCGCCGGGCCTGCTTCAGTAGTGAACACGCCGGTGTATGCCAAATATGTTTCCCTCTGCCACGTCGCTTGTGATAGACTATGGTTGAACGAATCTGTAGCGCATTTTGGCACCGCGAGCGAGAGTTATCGCTGGCAGCTGCTCCCCGATGGCCGATGTATTGGTACCGGTCTGTGCACATATCTTTATAGGTTCACCTCAACCACTAAAATTGACCAACTTAAACGTTAGCTGGAAGAGTGGTATGGATACAAAGCACGAACTGGATGTTCGAAACGGTTATTCCCGAGATCAATTTCTGGAACTGACGAAGGATGCATTAGAGCGCTTCTACGACCTGACCCACCTGGAAAATCACCCGTTTGCCCAGGAGGTCAAACGCAAGCATGACGCCTACGAAGCGACGCGCGGCCAGTTGCTGCAAAAAGACTTATCGCGCGCGATCAATATGCTCGATTCGGACCAGATTCGCACCACCGGTTCAAGCCTTTCGCGACGGCACCAGGTCATGCGTTTGCGTTATGTCGAGCGGCTCACGATTCAGAATATCTCCTACGAGCTGGACATCTCCGAACGCCAGATCTACCGCGATCTGCGGCAGGGCGAAGAAGACCTGGCGACGATCTTGCACTCCTGGTACGTCGAAGGACGAGATGTAGCCCCCCCGGACGACTCCGGGCAAGACGAACTGCTTAACCCCGAAATCGAACAGTTGCAGACCGATTTTCAGACCGTTGACATTAAGACGCTGATCTACTCGGCAAAGTCGTCCATCGAACGGCTTTCAAGTAACCGCAATGTCGAGGTGGTAATCGACGCGCCACCGGACTCTGTCATGATCTCCACCGATCCACTCGTCGCCAAACACGTGCTTATCAGCTTGCTCAGCAGCGCCGTCCAGCGATCGGATGGTGGCATGGTGCGGTTGAACCTGAAGGCGAGCGATGAACGTGCCATGCTCGCGTTACACTACGCTCAAGGCGACGCCTGCGACGAGTCGGTGCTCACCGACATCATGCTCCAGTTACTCTCCCAGCTCAAGTGGGAGATTCTGCAAGACGACAGGGACGACGTAACGCAATGCATTGAGCTATCGTTCGGCAAAAACATGCCGACCGTGCTGGTGATCGACGATTATGAAGCGCTGAGCCACCTGTTGAAGCGTTACCTGGCGGGTTATCGCTGCCGCATCGTGGCGGCGGTCGACGGCGCCACCGGCTTGAGTATGGCGCGGGAACTTCAACCGGATGCAGTGATCCTGGACGTGATGATGCCGAATATGGACGGCTGGGAAGTCCTGCAGCGCCTGCGCAACCATCCCGACACGCAGCACATCACGGTGATCGTTTGTTCGGTGTTTGACGATCCAGAGCTGGCCCGCGCGCTGGGCGCGTCGGCGTTCATCTCCAAGCCGGTTGAGCGCGAAGGCATCATCCAGGCGTTGAGATCGGAGCATATCCTGTAGCGATGTTCCTGGCAGCCCCACCTGTTCATGAAGCCGAGCTTGACGACCTGCTGTGGGAGATAACGCGCAGCCTGGCGCTGTTGTTCGCGATCAGCGCGGCAGCGATCTGCTGGTTCATCGCTGCCGAGAACGCGTTCGACGCCAACACGTTTTTCTTTACGCTGCTGTTGATGTCGGTCGACATGCTGATCTACCGTCGCGGGGCGGGCAACCAGCGCCTGGCACGTTATGCGTTCATCTGGTCATCGACGCTGTGGCTGATCGTCGTCCTGCTGTTTAACCCTGATCCCTGGCTGGTATTCTGGGGACTGCCGATCATCATGGCAAGCATTGTGCTGCTATCGATTAACGGCGCGCTGAACAGCCTGCTCTACCTGGCGGTTGTCCTGCTCCTGACGCTTTCCGGCAAGCGTGATTATCCGCTGCTCGGTTTTGCCGGTTCGGTACTGTTTACGGGGGTGCTGTCGTGGGTGACGGTCGAAACCATCTACGTCACACTGCATTGGACGAAACTGAACGAGCAGCGCGCCAATGCCTTGCTCCAGGAAGCGCGGGAGCACCGTGAAGAGGCGCTGCGCACGCTGAAATCGCTCGAACGCTCGAACGCGGCGCTGCGCCGGACGCAGATTGAGCTGCGCGCCGCACATCGTGAAGCGGAACAGGCCCGCCAGCTCAAAGAGCAGTTCGCCGCCAACATCAGCCACGAACTGCGCACGCCGTTGAACCTCGTGCTGGGGTTCACCGAAGTGATGCACCTGACGCCCGAAGTCTACGACGGGGCCAACTGGCCCCCGACGTTGAAAGCCGACATCTACCAGATCTTTCGTAGCAGCCGTCACCTGCTGGAGATGATCGACGATATCCTCGACCTGTCACGCTTTCAAATGTCGGCCTTCAAGCTCAACCGCGAGCCGACGCCGATCAAACAAATCCTCGAAGAAGGGGTCGACATTGCTAAGGACCTGTTCCGCGAACGCCAGGTTGAACTTCAGGTCGACCTGCCCGGCGATCTGCCGGTCGTCGAAGTCGACAAGACGCGGATCAGGCAGGTGATTTTGAATCTGATCAATAACGCTTACCGTTTTACGGAGTCGGGCTTCGTCCGGCTGTCCGCTACGGCGGATGATCGCCACGTGTCGATCACGGTCAGCGACAGCGGGGTGGGCATCCCGGCGGAAAATCTACCGTTCATCTTTGACGAATTTTACCAGGCTGATGGATCGCTTAGCAGGCGGCACGGCGGGACCGGTCTGGGGCTTGCGATATCCAAGGAATTTGTCGAGTCGCACGGCGGGACGATCTGGGTGGAAAGCGAGGTCGGTGTTGGCTCGAGTTTTACGTTCACGATCCCGATCTTCGAAGACGTGGGCGAGGTTACCATGCAGGTGCCCGATCAGGACACGACCACGCCAGTACCGGAAGAGAAGGCCGTGATGCTGGTGGTCGACTCCGACCCGTCGGTTGCGGCGATGGTTCAGGAACACATGCGCCACTACAATGTGATCCAGGTGGGCGGGCTGGCGGCGCTTGAGGCAGCGATCAACGAGTACTATCCCGATATCATCCTTTATAACACAGCGCCAAACGCGAATGACTCCCCGGCATACGCGCTGCCAGCGTCAGTCGCCTGGATCGAATGCTCGCTGCCCAGCCGGTCGTGGATCATGAAGCAGCTTCATGTCGTGGCAAGTTTTGTCAAACCGGTGATCTTCTCCGAATTGATCCAGGCTGTGCGGGACGTTGGCCCTGTGCATAACGTGCTGATCATTGATGACGATCCCGGCTTCGCGCAACTGGTCGAGCGTATGCTCCAGACGTCCGGCGATAATTACGACATCCAGCGCATCCACACCGGCGATAATGCGATATCCCAGATGCAGGTCAAGCATCCTGATCTGCTGCTGCTCGATCTGAGCATACCCGACCTTAGCGGTTTGCGAATCCTGGAATTCATGCAGGAGCATTCCGAGCTGGCGAATGTGCCCGTGATCCTGGTGAGCGCCACAAACTACGCCGAGGATCTGCTCGCAAAACAGGGCAGCCAGATCGTCATACGCCACACGAACCGCATCCCCACCAACAAGCTGCTGGACTACATTCAAGCGCTCAGCGCCACAGCCTGCGCCGACTGAGGCTCGCTCAGCCACGCGCCATCTCAAGCCGGACACCGCCTCCTGCAACGCTGGGTGGCAGGATTTTGGCAGAGTTTTGGCAGGTCACGCCGTGACATTTTCACATATTATGGACAATAGAGAGGAAGTTTCTCTCGCTCAATCGTATTTTCCTCGACGTACCGGGCACATTCCTGCGATACCGTAGCGGCATAAGTTCAAGGAGGTAATGCTACTGACCGATTAGCCAGTTCTCGATGGATCATGTTTCGACACACGCTAAGCACTACCACCATCGAACAGCCATTTAACTAGGAGATTAGAGATGAAAAGATTGATTACGTTCGTCGTGTTGCTGTCGGTTCTGAGTGGCTTTGCGCTGACCGCCAATGCACAGGATGATGAAAGCTGGTGGACAACGGCGGCTGAGCCTTATCAAGGCGTGACGATTCGCGGCATCTCGGAAAGCACTCCCCCGTCCAGCTATGCTGCTGACGTGCTGGCGGCACAGTTTGAGGATTTGACCGGGATCAGAGTCGAGTTCGAGGTGACCTCCTGGGACCAGATGTACGACAAGGCGATCAAGGACATGGAAGCCGGCACCGGCATCTATGACTTCGTCTACATCGAACAGGACATCATCTACAGCTACCTGGCCCAGGACTACCTGGTCGACATCACCCAGATGTTGGACGACAACCCTGAACTTGTAGCGCCGGCCTTCGATCTGGAAGAATTCACGACCTTCCTTGATTACTTCATCAAGCCCGAAGACGGCCACGTCTATGGCGTCCCGATGGAAGCGTTCATCAAGCCGTATCTGTATCGCACCGACCTATTTGGCGATCCGGATATCCAGGCCGCGTTCGAGGCCGAATACGGCTACCCGCTTGCTCCGGCGACCACACACGAGCAGTATGCTGACATCGCCGAGTTCTTCACCGCTTACGGCGATGAAAACGATCTGAATCTGTGGGGCACCACCGTGCAGGCGGCGTCGGGTCACTCCTCGTCCTTCTACGAGTACTTCGAGACGATCGCGCCCACCTTCGGGGTGTACAACTGGGGCATCAACATGGACACCTGGAAGGCCACGGTTGAAAACGGCGGCGAGATGAACAGTGATGCCGCCAAGGAAGCGCTCGCGTTCTGGATCGGCATGCTCGACTACGCGCCGCCCGAAGCGACGGCCAGCACCTGGGACGAGGTCGCGGCCAGCTTCGCCGCCGGTCGTGCTGCACAGGGCTGGGTCTACGGCGAGAACACGGCCTGGATCGCCTCTGATCCTGACCGCTCGCAGGTAGTAGGCAATGTTGGTGTTGCGCTGCCCCCGGTGGCTGAAGGCGTGATGGAAGATGCTGAAGCCGGTGTAGGCTATATCGGCTACTACGACGGTGGTGCATTCGGTATCCCGCACTCATCGCGGAACAAAGAAGCGGCACTGCTCTGGCTGCAGTTCGTCGGCCAACCGTCGGTCCAGCCGGAATGGGCCGCTGCTGGTGCGCGTATCGTGCACACCGCTACGTTCTCCGATCCGCTGGTCCAGGAGATGGACGAGCAGACCAACGGGTACTACACGCTGATGCTAGAAGAGGGCTACCTGTTCGCTGGCGCGCCGCCGCTGCCGTTCCACGCGCAGGTGCGTACGGTGGTTGAACCGTTCATCTGGGAGGCGATCGCCGGTGAAATCTCACCCGCTGAAGCGCTTGACCGGGCTGCGGTTGCCGCCGAAGAAGAGATGGCCCGTCTCGGCTACGGTGACTAGTAAAATCGGGCCGTAAAGCTGTGGGGTATGGCAACTGTCGTTCTCAAGCGGGGTTGCCATACCCCTTCAATATCGCCAGGAGTTACTAACAGCTTTACTATAATTCTAAATGTCAATCATTAAACTGGAAGCATAATTATGCGCCAAAATCGAACTGCATGGTTCTTCATCTCACCGTCGCTGATCATCTTGTTTATCGTTGGCCTGCTTCCGTTCTTTTACATCCTTTACGTGGGCTTCTTCGACTGGAACGCGTTTTCGGTCCGCGAGGGGATGGCCTATACGGGCCTCGATAATTATCGCCGTTTGGTGTTCGATGAGCCGTATCTGAAATCGTTGAAGCTGACAATTAAGTTTGCGACGTATGCCATTCTTTTTCAGCTTGTGATTGGCTATTTCCTGGCGAACATGCTCACGGTCGAGTTCCCAGGGAAGTCGGTCTTCCGCGTGATTCATACCATCCCCTTGATGGTGGCGCCGCTGGCTGTTGGCGCGACGTGGCGGCTGCTCACGATCCCCGGTTTCGGCCCGGTGCCATTTTTCCTGGACCGCTGGTTTGACTTCGAATACAGCATCTCAAGGTCCGCCGACCACGCGTTCTGGACCACTGTGATCATGGACATCTGGCACTGGACTCCGTTCGTAACGCTGACGATGCTCGGAGGGCTGGTGTCTTTGCCCAACGAGCCGCTGGAGCAGGCATTAGTCGACGGTGCGAACCGGTTGCAGGTGTTCTGGTACGTCAAACTGCCGTTGTTGCGCCCGATTATCCTGAGCACGGTGTTCATCCGGTTGATGGACGCGCTGCGAACGGTCGATGAGGTGTGGATGCTTACCGGCGGCGGCCCGGCGGCTGCGACGCGCTATACAGGGCTCCATATTTGGCGCGTCGTGTTCCCACAAACGGACTACGGCTATGGAGCAGCTATGTCTTTGCTCACACTGTACTTCACGATCGTGATCTCGTGGTTGCTTTACACGGCGATTGGGCAACAAAGACGAGGGGAGGCACAGCGATGATCCAGTCAAAACTCGCCCGCAAAGTCACGCATTATGCCTCGGTATACGGGATCTGGACGGCAGTGGCGCTCATCACCCTGGTTCCGATCTACTGGATGATCGTCGTTTCAGCACGTAGTCGTGTCCAGTTGTTCGACCGCCCTAATTTCATTATTCGCTCGTTCTATGAGGATAACTACCTCAATATCATCCACGATTCGACGCTGCGCGGCTACATGATGAACTCGATCGTGGTCGCGACGCTGAACGCGCTGCTGGTGACGGTGCTGGCCCTGCTGGCTTGTTACGCGCTCTCGCGCTGGCACCTGGCCGGGGCGGACAATATCTTCTTCTGGACGATCACCAACCGCATGGCTCCGCCTGCCGTGTTTTTGCTGCCGTTGTTTCTGCTCTTCACCAAGACGTTCAGGTATGGCGACTGGTCGTTGTACGACACGCGGATCGGATTGATCTTGCTTTACTGTGTATTTAACTTGCCATTCTCGATCTGGGTATTGCAGGGCATGATCGACGGCATACCGGTTGAGCTGGACGAAGCCGCGATGGTCGATGGGGCCGGTACAGGCCGAATCCTTTGGCGCATCATCGTTCCATTGGCCGCGCCTGGCCTGGCTATCACTGCGATCTTGAGCTGGATCTTTTCGTGGAACGAGTATCTGTTCGCCGCCACACTGACCAGCGTCGAGGCACGCACCATAACGACCGGTCTCGCCGAATTCGTGACGGTGACGGGCACTAACTGGGGCGAAATGGCGGCTGTGGCGACGCTCACCTTGCTGCCGGCACTGGTTTTCATTTCGTTCGTCCAGCGCTATATCGTGATGGGCTTGACGTTCGGCGCGGTAAAGGAGTAACGCTGTGGGTAACGAACAGTCCAGCGACCATTTCGGACGCAAGATTCCTGATTACTCGAAGCATTCACGTTACGGCAAGTTCCGCACCCGGATGCAAACGGTCCGCTTCAAAGGCAAGCGGCGCGGGTTCCTGCCCTTCGAAACCAACCCGTTTGACCGGGTATTCGTGAGCTTACTTATCACCGTTGCGGTTCATCTGTTGTGGATGCGGTTTTTGGCAGAGCACATCACGCTCACGGTTGCGACGATCCTGATGCTCATCGTATCCGCTATCATTATCGCCCGTGGCTAGACAGGTAACTAACCAGTTTGAACAGGAGAAAAAATGGAAGCGCTCGTTTTAGAAAAGGCTCATGAACTTAATCTGCGTGATATTGACATCAAAGAAGAACTGGGACCGCACGACGTCCGCATCAAGCTGCACACCGTCGGCGTCTGTGGCAGCGATGTCCACTATTACGAAACCGGACGCATCGGCCCGTTTGTCGTCAAAGAGCCGATGGTATTGGGCCATGAAGCATCGGGCACGATCATCGAGGTCGGTGAAGCGGTCGATACGTTGAAAGTTGGTGACCGCGTATGCATGGAACCCGGCATCCCTGATCCCAACAGCAAAGCTACCCGGCTTGGTATCTACAACCTCGACCCGAATGTGCGTTTCTGGGCGACACCGCCGGTTCACGGCGTGCTACGTCCCGAAGTGGTGCATCCCGCCGCGTTCACTTTCAAGCTGCCGGACAACGTCAGCTTTGCCGAAGGCGCGATGGTCGAGCCGCTGGCCGTCGGCATCCATTCTGCGAATAAGGCGCGCATCAAACCGGGCGATATCGCGGTTGTGATAGGCGCTGGGCCGATCGGAATGGTGACGGTGCTCTCGGCGCTGGCCGGTGGCTGCGGCCAGGTGATCGTGACGGACGTTGTGCAACCGAAGCTTGACCTGGCGGCGACGCTGGGGCCGGTGACGCCGGTCAATGTCAGCAAAGAAAACCTGGCGGATGTCGTCAACAAGATGACCGACGGCTGGGGGGTTGATATCGTCTTCGAGGCCAGCGGCAACGAAAAAGCTGCCGCGGGCGTCTTTGATGTACTGGCCCCCGGTGGCTGTGTCGTCTATATCGGCATGCCCGAAAACCCGATCGCCTACGACATCGTCGCCGCGCAGATCAAAGAGGCGCGCGTCGAGCACGTCTTCCGTTATGCGCACGTCTACCCCAAGGCGCTGTCATTGATGGGTGGCGGCCAGCTCGACGTCAAGCCGCTGATCACGGATAGATACGATTTCTCGCAGAGCGTGGAAGCGTTCGAGTTCGCGTCGGACATGCCGCCAACGTCGGTAAAAGTTCAGATCGAATTGCCGCAGTAAGGCAGCGAGACTGACATCATGGATCTCGGACTGAAGGATAAGGTAGCCGTCATCACCGGCGGCAGTGTAGGGATCGGGCTGGCCGTCGCGGAGGAGTTCGCCAGGGAAGGTGTGCATCTTGCGCTGTGCGCGCGCCAGGAGGACCGGCTCGCGCAGCGCACCCAGGAACTGGGCGAAAAATACGGCGTGACAGTGGTCGGCGTGCCTGCTGATGTTTCGAAAGCTGCTGACATCGCGCGTTTTATAACCGCGATCGAAGCGGAATTCGGCGGCGCGGATATCCTGGTGAACAACGCCGGGACCGGCAGTAACGAAACGATCATGGATGCGCCAGATGAAAAGTGGCAGCATTTCTGGGACCTGCACGTCATGGCGGCGGTACGCATGGCGCGCGGGCTGGTGCCGTCGATGCGCAAACGCGGCGGCGGCGCGATCCTCAATAACGCGTCGATCTGCGCGACTCAGCCGCTATGGTACGAGCCGATCTACAACGTGACCAAGGCGGCGCTCGTGATGTTGTCCAAGAATATGGCGCACGAATTCATCAAGGACAACATCCGCGTGAACACCATCAATGCCGGGCTGGTGTTGACGCCCGATTGGGTGAACACCGCGACGGAACTCACCGCCGGCACCGACCAGACGCCGCAGGACTACCTGGACGCCATCGCTGACGAACACGCGGCGATCAAGCGTTTTGCTACCCCGCAAGAGGTGGCTAACCTGGTTGTGTTTCTCGCTTCGCCCCGGGCAAGCTACAGCGTCGGCTCGACGTACTACATTGATGGCGGCATGTTGAAGGTCATTACGTGACCGGTCAAAGGTGTATAGACCAACCATGAACTACGAGGCGAAAGAACCACTACCTGACACTATGCAAGCGGTTGTATGCTATGGCCCGGAAGATTACCGGTTGCAGGAATGGCAGGTCCCCCGTCCCGGCCCTGAAGAAGTGGTGATCCGCGTGCTGGCGGTGGGCATCTGTGCCAGCGACCTGAAATGCTACCAGGGCGCGGAAGCGTTCTGGGGGCATGGCGAGGCTGCGGGCTACTGCCAGCCGCCCGTGATCGCCGGGCATGAGTTCGTCGGGGAAGTCGTCGCGCTCGGCGCGGGTGCTGGTGCCAAGTACGGGTTGGCGCTGGGCGACCTGGCAGTATCAGAACAGATCGTGCCGACCTGGACCGACCGCTACGCCGCGCGCGGGCAGTACTGGCTGTGTTCGGAGCACAATGTGTACGGCTTCCGCCAGAAAACCTTTGGCGCGATGGCGGAATACATGAAGTTCCCCCAGGGCGCGCTCAACTACAAGGTGCCCGCGTCGATCCCGCCCACGCATGCGGCGTTCATTGAACCGTTGGCGTGTTCGATCCACGCGGTGCAGCGCGGTGAGATCGAATTCGAGCACGTCGTGGTCATCGCAGGGGTAGGACCGCTCGGGTTGGGCATGGTGGCGGCGGCGCGTCTCAAAAGCCCGCGCTTGCTGATCGCGCTCGACCTCAACGATCACCGGCTGGACGTGGCGAAGGCGTGCGGTGCCGATCTTACGTTCAATCCCCGCAAGGTGGATGCTGTGTCCGAAGTGCTCGGCCTGACGGATGGCTATGGCTGTGACGTGTACATCGAGGCGACAGGACATCCGGCAGCGGTGCAGCAGGGGCTTGACATGCTGTGCAAGGGCGGCACATTCGTCGAGTTCAGCGTAATGGGCGAACCGGCCACGGTCGATTGGTCCATCATCGGCGATCATAAAGAGCTGAACATACACGGATCGAGCCTTAGCCCGTTCACCTACCCGGTAGCCATCGACATGATCGCAAAACAGCAGTTACCGCTGGACCAGATCGTGACCCACGAACTGCCACTGGTGGACTTCCAACACGGGTTTGATCTGGTGGCTTCGGGTGACCAATCAATCAAGGTGATCCTCAAGCCATAGCCAGGATGGAAAAGTGAGAAAAACCATGAGAGCCGGGAAAATCGAAGCGCCAGGACGGGCCAGTTTTGGTAATGCGGAAATCCCTCGTCCTGGCCCGGATGATGTGCTGATTCAGGTGCGTGCAGCAGGGATATGCGGGACCGACATTCATATTCTCAAAGGCGAATATGAAGCGCAGTACCCGTTGATCCCGGGGCATGAGTTCAGCGGTGTGATCGCCGGTGTCGGCGAGCGGGTGACGCGTTACCAGGTCGGCGACCGGGTGACCGCAGACCCCAACATTCCCTGCAACCGCTGCCCGGCGTGCCAGCGCAACGAACCGAACCAGTGCCACAACCTCGCGGCGGTCGGCGTCACGCGTGACGGCGCGTTTGCGGAGTTTGTCGTCGTGCCGGAAGGTAACGTGTTCCCGATCGGGGATATGTCGTTTGCGGCGGCGGCGCTGGTCGAACCGCTTGCTTGCGTCGCGTGGGGCCTGGAACGGCTCGACATCCCCCCGGGCGCGAGCGTGTTGATCTTCGGCGCCGGGCCGATGGGGTGCCTGCTGACGCAGGCGCTGCGTCACGGCGGCGCGGGGAAGCTGGTCGTGGTCGATATCGTGGCGCACCGGCTGGCGTTGGCCGCCGAGCTTGGCGCGTCTGATACAGTGCTCGCGAATGACGATCAGGCGCAGCGCCTGAAGGCGATCGCGCCGGAGGGATTCGATCTGGTTGTGGACGCGACCGGTATTCCCCACGTGCTTGAAGGGGCGATGCAATACTTGCGCCCGCGCGGCACGCTGTGGGTTTTTGGCGTCACACCGCGCGACGCGCAGATCGCGATCATGCCTTATGATATCTTCCGCAAAGACCTGACGATCATCGGCAGCTTTGCCGTCAACCGCACCTTCCAGGCGAGCATCGCCATGATCGAGAGCGGCACTGTGAAGGTCGAAGCGCTGATCTCGCATGTCCTGCCGATCGAAGATTTTGCCACCGGGTTTGAGCTGGCACAGTCGGACCCGGCACGCATGAAGGTGCAATACCAGATTACGCCTTAATTTTTTAGAGACGGAGAAGATTCGATGACAGATGTTGTTCTCTCAGCCAAACCAATACTTGAACGTTTTTCACTCGCCGGACGCGTCGCCTACGTAACCGGCGGTGGGCAGGGTATCGGTCGCGCATACGCTCACGCGCTCGGTGAGGCCGGGGCGGCGGTCGCGGTGGTCGATATCGACGGCGAGCTGGCGGAGAGTGTCGCCAATGAGCTTGCTAACAAGGGCATCGACGCGCTTGCTGTAACGGCGGACGTGACCAAGGTCGAGCAGATTGAGAAGATGGTGGACGCGGTACTGAGCAAGTGGGGCAAACTGACGATCGCTGTGAACAACGCAGGCATTGGCGACTGGACGGCAGCCGAAGAGGTCAGCGAGGAGAACTGGGACCGTATATGTAACCTGAACCTGCGCGGCGCGTTTTTCTGTGCGCAGGCCGCCGGCAAGGTTATGCTGCAGGCTGGTTATGGCAAAATCATCAATACTGCCTCTATTTCCGGTATCATTTCAAACACGCCGCAGAATCAAGTCGTCTATAACACGACCAAGGCCGGTGTGATACACATGACGACCTCGCTGGCCGCCGAATGGGCGCCGCGCGGTGTGCGCGTTAACAGCATCAGCCCGGGCTACACGCGTACCAAGCTGGTTGACGACCTGCTCGCGACGCCGGTCGGGCAGGACATGCTGCCGCAGTGGATGGCGCGCACGCCCCAGGGCAAAATGCTGGAAGTCACAGATTTGCAGGGCGCGGTCGTCTATCTGGCGGCGGCGGTATCTGATGCGATGACCGGGCACGACCTGGTCATCGACGGCGGCTACTGCGCCTGGTAGGCTGCCGACGCGATCCTGGTGCTGTTGCGGGCGCTGCAAATCGGCCTTTCGACCGGAACAGGCTCTAGCGTCGTGCTCCTGGTTGAGTCTTCAGATGGCGCCCAGGACGCGCACAATGCCAAGGCGCAGTCCCGATCGTCGTGCTGCTGCTGATCCGGCAGGCACTTATACATAATGGGTAACACACTCAATTAACCAGTGTTTGACGCCGTTTTCCAACTGCCTGCTTTCTTGATACAAAAGCGAGGCGAGCAGATCGTCGCTGCTATCCCCTTCGCTCAGAAACGTCCGGGTTGACTTGACAAACCGGTCGGCGTTGCTTGGAAAGCCAGATGCCAACGACACGCGGTCGATTTTGCCGTATCGATCGGTGTACTCTCCGAGGCCCGCCCAAACGATATCGACCAACAGGCGATGTCGCTGCTCACCGCGGATGCCGCTGATTGAGACATCCTGGAGCAAGCCTGCCAACGCGCCTATCACTTCCCGCAACTGGTACGTCCGGCGGTCGCTGGAGGGCCATTCGCCAATTTGCTCAGTGATTCGACGCCCCCAGCCTTTGATGACAGCTTTCCCGTCAGGTGTGAAGCCTACGTTGGCACTGCCCCCCTGCAGCCGGTGCACCAGGTCCATGTGAAACATGCCATCTTCGTGCTTGTTTATCTGGCGTAGAATCTGAAACAGGTTTCTAACGCCCGCCAGAAAGATTTCCAAGCCGCGCTTGCCGTTGAATTTCTGGTGAATATACTCTGGCCTAAGATAGTGCCGCGGGCGATAATTCAACGCCTCACTGTAAACCAGGAACGCACCATCCCAGCGTGGAATGCTCAGATGGCCCCTGGCGAGCAAGGTGGGGACGGCGACACTATCCCCGACCAGGGCCGCGGCGTGTGTCATGCGCTCGTGAATGAGATTGGCGAGCGGCAACGACAGTCCCCCCTGCACCTCGTCAAACATGAGAGCTTCCTCTGTCACGCCTTTGTCGGCCAGAAAATGGCGATAGGTGGCCGCTCTGCGTTTTGCAGTGGGGTTTGGCAGTTGATACACCACGTCGTCGCCCAGCAACAGGCGCGGCGCACCACCGCCGATAACATTGACGATGCACCCTTCCTGGCCGGGGATGAACAGCTTGAGCTTGCGCGTCCATCCCTGGGCCCGGGGCAGTTCCGCCAAAAAGACGTTTGCGGGGTAGTCCCCCTGCAAGATCTGTATCACAGCGTCGTTTGTTTTCCGGGGCACTTCGCCTTCCCAATCCCGCGTTATCGAAACGATGTCCGGGCGCTCCTGTTCGTAGCGTAGAAAGCTCCCGATTTCCCACTGCGGTTGGTGGGCCGAAACGGGATGATCATCCAGGTGTTTGGTTTGGTGTGGCATTTTTTGACTCCAGGTTGGCTGTAACGTCAACGGACGACAAGTCAGCCCTAACGCTTTGTTCCGTCAGCGATAGGGGGCAATGAGTCAAACCATCTGCGTCCGGGCCAAACCCTGTCGCTATATACAAGCATAGCATTTGCAGCAGGGGCGGTAAACTTCGGCGATGGCCCGGTAAGCTGGCACTCTCAAACGTCGCGAAACGATCCGTGCTGGGAATTGACCGGCTGGGTAGCGAAACTTTTTCGCGATTTTTTAGACAGCATAGATACCATATTGCAAGTCAAAAGGAGTTGCGCAATGAAACGAAGGCTTTGGCTGACCATCCTCATATTGATCGCTGTCGCAGTCACCCCGGTGATGGCACGCGCGCAGGGTGGCGACAGCCCGGTGTTTACAATTGAGGGGACCGTCGATGTGCTCGAAGATGATCTCATCATTGTGAGCGGTGAGGTCACCGAAATCGATGGTGAGTCCGACATCTTTAGCGTGGGTGATGCGGTTGTCGTGACCGTCGCGCCCGCTGCAGGCTTTCTCCCCGCGCTGCTCAGCGTAGGGGACGACGTCGTGCTGACCGGCTACCTGTTGCCCGATGGAGAGACAATTCAGGCCATCGACCTCGAAGTGTTGGAAGACATTGATGAAGAGGTCGGGGACGACGAAGAAATAGATGAGGGCGACGACGAGGAAGATGAGGAAGACGCTGGCGATAGCTGCGTTGATGTTGATCCGCATCCTGTCGGTGAAGCCCTGGCCGAGAAGTATGACGAAGACTATGACACCATCATGGGGTGGTTCTGCGACGGCTTCGGCTTCGGTGAGATCATGCTGGCCGAGCAGATCGTGGCCCAGTCGGATGAGCTCACAGTCCAGGAACTGCTCGACCGCAAAGCGGCAGGTGAGGGCTGGGGCGAGATCATGCTTAGCTTCGACCTGGTACCGGGTAAGTTCGCGCCGGGCCTTGCCGTTGGTCGCCCGGATCACGCCCGCCCGCCGGTTGACGTCGGTCCACCGGAAGGTGCAGGTCCGCCCGATGATGTCGGCCCGCCCGATGATGTCGGCCCGCCTGAAGGTGCCGGCCCGCCTGATGGCGCAGGCCCGCCACGGCGGTAAAATACAGACAAGCAGATTTCTGGGGAGAGGGGTAAACTCTCTCCCCAACTTGTCAGGGATCGTCGCATCACGGCATACGATTCGCATCCACGGGACGGATACGCCTCAATGATTATCATTGTGCTACCGGATACCGCTTCTGATAACGATCTTTTGAAGCGCGCACAACAGGGAGATCAAGAGGCCATCAAAGCGATCTATTTGCAGTACTTTGACGCCATCTACCAGTTTATCCGTCTCCGTGTGGCTAACCGGCAGACCGCTGAAGACCTGGCCGGGAATGTATTCCTTGAGTTCGTGCGGGCGATCCGCAATGGCAAACCTCCGCGCAAAAACCTGCGCGCCTGGCTGTTCCGGGTGGCTCGAAACGAGTTGTACGATCATTATGGCGAGCAAAAACGGGTGCGCGAAGTGGCCTTAGGTGAATGGCTTCCGGCGTCATCCCAGCATAACCCTGAGTTACACTTCACCCACACATTCGACCTTCAACGCGTCCGACGAGCGTTTCTCCAGTTGACCGACGCGCAGCAAGAACTGCTGATGTTGCGGTTCGGACATATGCTGAACTTGCAAGAGACCGCCGACGTGATGGGAAAATCGGTGAGCGCCGTGAAATCGCTGCAATTCCGTGCCGTTAACGCCTTGCGCGACATGCTAGACCAACAGGAAACCGACCATGACTGATCGAAAACTGGTCAAGGCCTTTAACGAGTGTGTTGAACGCCAGCACGCAGGCCAGCCCGTCAACTACGACGATTATCCGCAGCACGCGGAAGAACTCCGGTCGTTGTTAGCGGTCGGGCAGATGGTGCGGCAATTAATGGGCAGCCCGGAAGAAGTTCAGCATGCCAAAACCCAGGCAATGGCGCGCCTGGAACGCGAATTACACACGCTGGACGATTGGCGTCGCCCGCATGCCTATCCCTGGCGCCGCGTAGCGGCGGTGGCCGCGACGATGATCTTGCTGTTGGCGGTGATCGTGGGGGGCACAGGCGCGGCGCTGGCGCAAGACAGCCTGCCCGGTGATAGGCTCTATCCCCTCAAACGGCTCACGGAAGATGTGCGCCTGCTGCTGTCCACCGACGACGCGACATTGGAACGCGAATTTGCACAACGGCGTATCAAGGAAACGCGTGCCTTGCTGACGATCGGACGCGCGGCTGAGGTCGAATTCGAAGGCACGGTGCAGGCGGCCTCAGCGGCGACCATCCAGGTGGGTGACCTGACGCTTGAGATCGGTGAACTGGCCGACGTGCCACCACTCCAGCCAGGGGCACGTATCGCGGTGCGCGCCGAGACAACCGCTGATGGCCGGTTGGTCGCGAAACGGTTGGACGTGGTGGGTGATGTTTCGAGCGCGCCCATCCCGACGCGCACGCCAGCGCCGACCGCGTCCCCTGCGGCAAGCAAGCTGCCGCCTGGAGACTCCGCATTGCCTGCAGGGCCACCACTGACCCCGCCGGGCGTCGATGCGCGGCCAACGCCGCGCCCGACACCAGCCAGCGCCGGGGATACATCCCCTGCACAAGGCGGCTGTGCGTCCGGATTCTGGCGGCAGGAACATCATTACACCTTCTGGACCGGCTTCCACCCCGACGATCTGGCATCGGCGGTGTTGGGGCGCGATGTCGGCGACCTGACGTTGGGTGAGGCCGTCCAAGCGCCGGGTGGTGGTCGCAATGCGTTGCTGCGGCAGACGGTAGCCGCGCTGCTGAACGCCGTGCATCCTGAGATCGCCTACCCTTACAGCGGGGGTGACGTGCTCGCGCTGTTCCAGGAAGCGTACGACAGCGGGGCCTATGAAGCAGCCATCACCCTGTTCGAAGAACGGCACGCGGCTGCGTGCCCGCTGGGACCCGATGACGAGGATGATAAAGGCCCGCCGGAAGGTCTGGACATTCCCGGTGATGCTGGCCCGCCGGATGACGCCGGTTCGCCAGACGGTGTGGGACCGCCGGGCACCCCTGGCCCGCCCGATGGCATTGGGCCGCCGGGGGATGCCGGTCCGCCCGGACGCCCCAGCAGGTAACCGGCCCCGGGCGGATGCGTGCGCGTTACAACGTTTGCCGGGGCGCAGCGTCATGCCAGGTTGGTAGCTGCGGGCAGGTCAGGCCCCGGGTCACCGGATCTCTTCCACGGCCCAGTGATCGCCCATCGCGCGCCGCCCTACGGCCAACCCGTTGCCATCTGTGACCTGGCGGATGATATCGTCGCGTTCAAAGAATGCGGGATACAGTTCAACCCCCAACCCTGGCCCTTGTGGAACTGGCAGTGTGCCATCCGTGACGCGCGGTGCCAGGTCGCTCATGACCGGGAAGTACGTCCTGTAAAACGCGCGCACAGACTCGACGTAGAACAGGTTAGGGATATGCGCACCCAGGTGCATGCAAGCCGCGTGACAGATCGGCCCGGCCACATTATGCAGCACCAACGGCACGCCGAAGGCTTCCGCCATGTTCGCGATCTTCCGAGTCTCAGCGATCCCGCCGTTCCAGACGGGGTCCGTCATGATGATCTGCGACACGTGTTTTTCCAGCCATTCACGAAGCTGCCAGCGCGTCATGAGTAACTCGGAGCCGACGATCGGGATCGAGGTCTTCTGCGACAATAACGCGATCTCATCCGGAAAGACGGCGGGCAGCACGTCTTCGAGAAACAGGATGTCGTAGGGTTCCAGCGCCCGCGCAATCCGTTCGGCACTGGTGCGGTTCCAGCGGAAATGAAATTCCACGCCGATTTCCATTTCGTGACCGACAGCGTCGCGGATCTGCCGGATCGGTTCCAGCCCTTGCTGGATGTCACCGGTGCTGATGCGTTGTCCCAGGCTGGCCTCGCTGAACTGGTCAAACGGCCAGATCTTCATGGCGCGGATGCCATCGTCCAGCAGCGATTGTGCCAGTGCCCCGGCGTCGTGATGCCAGGCGAGGTAATCAGGGACTTCTGGCGTACCGATGCAAGTGTTGTACGTCGGGATTGCGTCGCGGATTTTGCCGCCCAACAGGTGATACAGCGGCGCGCCGTAGTGTTTGCCCAGGATATCCCACAGCGCGATCTCGATGGCGGACAGCGCGCGTAGTTCGCCCCCGGCATAGCCGTGATACATCAGGTTGTCCATCACAAAACGCCACAACCCCTCGATGTCGAGCGGGTCCTGGCCGAGCAGCAGCGGGGCGAGCGTGCCATGTAGTGCCCCCCGCGCCGCCGGGATCTTGTCGACGGTTTCGCCCAAACCGACCAAGCCGGAGTCGGTATGCACGCGGACCACCATCAGGCGGGGATAGGCTTTCCACTGCACAGATTCAATCGCCGTGATCTTCATTTTCAGACTACTTTCACCGTGTTGACCAGCTCGCCAATCCCCTCGATCCCGATGCGGACGACATCACCGCGCGCCAAGGAAAAATCTGGGGGTGGAACAACCCCGGTTCCCGTCAGGAGCACAACGCCCTTCGGAAAAACATTGCTGCGCCCGAGATACGCGACCAACTCGGACAAGCTGCGCCGGATGTGATCGGTATGCACGCGGCCCGCAAACACGACGCGATCTGCTCGTTCAAGGGTCAGCGTGATCGTTGTGCGGGGCCATTCCGTCAGCGGACCGAGCACGATCCCCGGCCCCAACGCGCACGACGCCTGGTATAGCTTCGCCTGTGGCAAATAGAGCGGGTTCTCGCCTTCGATGTCGCGACTGCTCATGTCGTTGCCGATCGTCATGCCCACCACCTCAAGCGCCGGATTCATGACCAGTGCCAGTTCGGGTTCGGGCACGTGCCATGTTGCATCAGCGCGGATGCCCACCTCACCGAACGGGCCGATTACGTTGGGGCCGTGCGCCTTGTAGAACAGTTCCGGGCGTTCCGCCTGGTAGACCCGCGCGTAGATGTCGCCGCCGTCCGTCGCTTCTTCCTGGCGGGCTTCGCGGCTGCGCTCGTAGGTCACACCGGCGGCCCAAACGTCCTGATCATCGACCGGTGCCAGCCAGTGCCGATCCCCGGATGCAGGCGGCGCAAGATCATCTGCCGCCGCCACGACCGCCGCCGAAGCAGCCCGGGCACGCAGTTCCGCGATCGCTTCAGGAACGCGCCCAACGCTCTTTTGCAGCCACGCACTGATCGATCCGGCGAAGGGCGTTACGTCGCGCACCTGCCCATCCTGCAACAGGCCGATCCGTGTGCCGGACACAGGGTCATGAAACCGTATCAATTGGTCCATCACGCTTTTTCCCATACGACGTGGTGTTCGGCGTTGCGGCTCGTCTTGAGCAGGCCGCGCTGCGTCAGTGAGTTAAGATTGCCCAACATGCCAAAGCTGAAATCCTGGTTGGTTTCAGCCGGCCAGCGCCCCAGTTGCGGGCCGAGCGTGTCGATCGCCTCGCGCAGCGTGAACGGTCGCTCGCCGGCCAGTTGCAGCAATTTGCGTTCGACCAACAGGCAGAAATTCCGGCTCTCGCGCAGAAATTCCCCTACTGCCGCCCCCTCCTGGAGCGGCCAGTGCGCCGGCGACAGGATATCGATCGGCAGGGCCAACAACCGGTCTTGCGTCGCGAGGTACGTATCCACGTAGCAATAAGTCGGCGGCATAGCGGGTTCCCAGTCCTGATCGAGGATGGCGTTCCATAACGCGGCCTCGCCCGCGACCAGCAGGCGCTGCGCCGGGTCGTAGATCGCCAGGTGGCCCCAGGTGTGCCCTGGGGTGTGCATCGCCTCGACTACCCAATCCGCGCCCAGGCGGAACTGCTCGCCACCTTCCAGCGCCAGATCAACCGGCGTGCTGAGCGTGGCATCCCGAATCCCGGCTTTGGCTTCCGCGCTGTAGCCGATGCCGTGATCGGTTTCGAACTGCGAATAACGTCCTGCGATGAGTCGGTCGGTGCTCTCGATCCAGGGCCGGTCCAGGCGGTGACACACGACCAGTGCCTGCGGCGCGGCGTCGCGCATTGGCTGGTTGCCGCCCTGGTGATCCATGTCCGAATGCGACACCACGATGTAGGTCAGATCAGCCGGATCGAAGCCGATCTGCCGCATGTAGGGCAAGATGTCCTGCTCGGGGTTATGCGCGCACCCGGTATCGACCAGCATGGACGCCGTATCGCCGATCAACAGGTGCGCGAACACCACGCGGTTGTTGCCGAACACGCAGGGAATACGATGGATTCCGGGTGCAAGTTCCACGATCGCCGCTCCTATTCTGCGCTATCTTGGGGCTGTTCGCCTTTAGCGCTCATACCCCCGTCGACTTCGTAATTCGAACCGGTGACGAAACTCGCTTCGTCTGAGGCGAGAAAGACGGCCACATTCACCACTTCTTCGATCGTCCCCACCCGGCCAATCGGGTGCATCTTATCAAACGCCTGCCGGAAACGCGCGGGGTCGGATTGTGCCGCCAGGAAATCATGCAGCATCGGTGAGTCGATCGTGCCGGGCGAGATCGCGTTAACCCGTATGCCGTGCCGGGCGTAATCGGTGGACATGGCGCGTGTCAGCGCCACCAGCGCGCCCTTTGTGGCCGAGTACAACGGTAGCCCCGGCAGCCCGCGTATGGCCGTGATGCTCGCCATGTGGATGATGCTGCCCTGCCCGGCTGCCAGCATGCCGGGGATCACGGCCCGGTTGACAAGATACGTGCCGCGCAGATTGACGCAGACACAGCGATCAAATTCCTCGGGTGGGGTTTCGTGTAGCAGCCCGGCAGGCATGACCGCCGCGTTATTCATCAGGACGCTGATCGGCCCGAAGGCCGCGGTCAACTGCTCCACTGCGTGCTGTACCTGTGCCTCGTCGCAGATGTCACAGGTCAGGGCCACCGCTTTCCCGCCCGCTTCGCGTATGCTGGCTGCGACACCTTCACACCACTCCCCCCGGATGTCCAGCACCCCGACGGCTGCTCCTTCCCGTGCAAACCGCTCGGCGATCCCCTGGCCGATCCCCTTGCCTGCACCTGTTACGAGCGCGACTTTGCCTGCAAGCCGTTTCATAATTGCAAGTACTCCTCAACATACCGAAAATAACGACGCGCGTATGGTAGCCCGTTTTGTTCGTCACACGCGCCTTATGATGGCACGCTGGCTTCCACGCCCCGGTTTTACGCCCGCGTGATGGGGGCGCGGGTAAACTGCTCGTCGACCTTGCGCCAGATTCCAAGCGGGTTGGCATCCTTGAGTGCGTCCGGTAACAGCGCATCGGGCAGGTCCTGGAACGCGACCGGGCGCAAGAAGCGTTTGATCGCCATCATGCCGACGGACGTTGTGGCGGGCGCGGTTGTGGCCGGGTATGGCCCGCCGTGCTGCATCGCGTGGACGACCTCAACCCCGGTGGGGAAGCCATTCCAGATCAGCCGCCCGGCCTTTTCGCGCAGGCGGTCGAACAGGGGCGCGGCGGTCTCCAGTTCGTGCGTTGAGGCGTGTACCGCTGCCGCGAGATTGCCATGCAGGGCATCCAGCGTATCCAGCAACTCCGCGTGGGACTTGCAACGCACGATCAGTGTCACCGGGCCGAAATGCTCTTGCTGCAGGTCGGGGTTCGCGCGGAAGGCCGCTGCCGTCGTCTGCATCACGGTGTTGGCGTAGCAGTAGGCCGGCCCCTCAACCACGTGGCCGCCGGTCAGCCGTTCGACCGCCGGCTGTGACAGCGTGTGTTCCACTGCGCGGGCCAGATTTTGCTCAATCCCGGCATAGAGCAGCACCCCCGGCGCTGCCTCGGCCATGCGCGCTGTCACCGCTGCGACGAAAGCTTCAGCTTCGGGACCATCGACCAGGAACAGCAGCCCCGGGTTCGTGCAGAACTGGCCCGCCCCCAGCGTCACCGACTGGACGAAACCGTCCGCGATCTGCTGGCCGCGTTCGGACAGCGCGCCCGGCAGGACGATCACGGGGTTGATGCTGCCCATTTCGGCGTAAACGGGGATCGGCGTGGGGCGCTGTGCTGCCGTATCGAACAAGGCGCGCCCACCACGCAGCGACCCGGTGAACGCGACAGCGGTAATGCCGGGGTGCTTGACCAACGTCTGCCCTACATCGATCTGGTCGCCCTGTAGCAACGAGAAGAAGCCGGGCGGAAAGCCGGATGCAGTGATGGCGCGGTTGATCGCGTGGGCGAAGAGTTCCGACGTAGCAGGGTGGTTCGGGTGCGCCTTGACGATCACCGGGCAGCCCGCCGCAAAAGCCGAGGCGGTATCGCCGCCCGCGACCGAAAACGCGAACGGGAAATTGCTCGCTGAGAAGACCGCCACGGGACCGATCGGAAACAACATGCGGCGGATGTCCGGGCGCGCGGTGTCGATGATCGCCTCGACGTATGAGCCTTCGCGCAGCAGCGCGCCGAACTTGCGCAACTGGCCGGTCGTGCGGCCTAGCTCGCCTTGCAGACGCGCACGCCCCAGGCCGGTTTCGGTGTCTGCCGTCTCGATCAGTTGGTCGCCCAGTTTTTCGATCTCCCCGGCGACGCGATCCAAAAACGCCGCCAACTGGCCGGCAGAAAAGTGCCGTGACTGTTCAAATGCCGCCACAGCATGGCGCACGGCGGTGTCGATCTCATGCGCGGTCGCGTTAGGAAAGGCCAGCGTGCCCGGCTCGCGCGTGCGCGGATTAGTGCTGGTGAAGGTGGTGGAATCCGACCGGCTGGGCTGTCCGGCGATGAGATGTGCAGCGGTGAGTTTAAGCGTCATGGGAAGGCCTTTAAACTTGATTGACAAAACAAGGTGGTTCGTATAGTATTGTGACAAATTATCGATAATCGATAATTAAAGATAGCAGCATTTAGTTTATTCTGTCAAATAGAAAAAATTCTCGCTTAAAAAATGACCCTTTTGGAGCTTGCTGCTATGGCAAAACCCCGGTCACTCGTTGACCAGATCTACGAACAACTCCGCGCCGACATTGTCAGCGGGCGCATCCCCTCAAATCAAAAACTGGTTGAGCTGGAAGTCGCCGAACGCATGGGGACGAGTCAGGGGACGGTTCGAGAAGCATTGCAACGACTTGAATGTGACGGCCTGGTGAGCCGCCAGGCGCGACGTGCTACCTACGTTACGGAAATCCCCATCGATGAAATATACGAGTACTTTGCCGTACGCAGCCTGATCGAAAAATACGCCATTCGCCGCGCAGTCCAGCACATCACAGATCAGCAACTCCAGCAGCTTGAAGCGCTGGTCGAAAAAATGGCCGTAGCGGGACAGCAGCAGGACATCGAAACGCTGGTCCAGCACGATATGCGCTTTCACCAACTGATCTGTGAGTGGGCAGATAGCCCCGTCTTTGTCAACCTGTGGGTTCCGCTGTTTCTGCAAATCCAACGCTTCATCATCCAGACGCATCCGAAGGTGTTTATTCCGCTGTCGGAAATGGCTGAAACGCACCGGCCCATTCTGCAAGCACTTCGCGCCAGGGATGTTGAAGCCGCCTCGCGCGCGATTCAAGAACATGTTATGTTGATCTGGCAGCAGATTGACCACCACCAAGCCAGTTCGAAATAGGAAGCCAATGTCAGCGAAGGTCTCAACGGTCGAATCACAGATCAAAAGTCTTTGGAGAAGTTCAGGATGGCTCAAACTGACGCAAAAGCTGCTCCCCACACCCCCGCAAAACTGAGAGGTCCAGCCGGTTTTCTGCTGCGCGTGATCCGCGCGCGCGAAATGGGCGTGCTGCTGGCGTTGATCTTGCTGGTGCTCTACGTCAGCAGTGAGACGCCGTATTTCTTCCGTGCGCAGAACCTGATGAACGTGCTGCGCAGCATGTCAACTGTTGGCATTATGTCGATCGGCATGACCATGATCATCGTCACCGCCGGGATCGACCTGTCGGTAGGGTCGGTGCTGGCGGCCTCCGCGATGTTTGCGGCGCGTCTGATGTTTACCGAGACGGCCTCTCCCTGGGTCGCGGTGGCGGGCGGGCTTGCCTTCGGCGCGATGCTGGGGTTGATCAACGGTTTGATCATCACGAAGATCGGCGTGAACCCGTTCATCACCACGCTGGGCATGTTAAGTATTGGACGAGGTTTGACGCTTTACCTGGCGTCAAACCTCAAGGGGACCGTCGCCAGCAACATCCCCATGCGCAATGAGGACGTAAACTTCCTGGGGGCGGGGTACATCGAAAACGTGCCCATCGTAGACCGGATTCCGTTTCCCGTGATCGAGATGTTCGTGCTGGTGATCTTCTTCAGCCTGTTCATGCGCTACACCGTCCTGGGGCGGCAGATTTACTCTGTCGGCGCAAACGAAACGGCGGCGCGCCTGTCCGGCGTCCCGGTCGATATGGTGAAGATTTTCGTCTACACCATCACGGGCCTTCTCGCTGCTTTTGCAGGCATCATCACGGCAGGGTTGCTGGCGACATCGGCCACCAACGCCGGGCAGGGCGTGGAACTGGACGTGATCGCGGCAGTGGTGATCGGCGGTGCCAGCTTGATGGGCGGCGAAGGGTCGATCGTCGGCGCGATCATCGGCGCGGCGATCATGGCCGTGCTGCGCAATGCCTTTGTGCTGCTGCACTTCGAAAGCTATATGCAGACGATCACGATTGGCAGTGTCATCATCGCTGCTGTCGCGATTGATCAACTCCGCCGACGCAGGCGATGACTTCCGATCGACCGGAGAAGAGAAAGGAGGCGCGCACGAAAGCAATATAGACCCATGCTAGACACTTTTTCGATAAAACGAGTTTCTGGAGAGAATAGCCAATGAAATTCCTCAAAGGTTTGCTGATTGTCGCTGTATTGCTGTCTTTGATCCCCCCGGTCATGGCGCAGGATGGCGAAATGCGTCCTGCCCCGCCGTTTGACTCGCAGTGCCAGATGCCCGATGAAGGGCGTGTTAAGCCGCTGGACGTGATGCCGGAAGAGCCGCTGCGGATCGCGGTGCTGGGGCTGGAGAACAACCCGTTCTGGATTCCGGTGAAGGAAGGCACGCAGGCGGCGGCGGAAGAGCTGGCGGCGTATAACACCACGGTGGACTGGATCGTGCCGGGCGACACCCACACGGCGGATGATTTCAGCGGCGGGTTGGAAGCGGCGGTAGCCCAGGAATACGACGCGATCGCGACGATCGCGGGCGATGCGGGGCTGGTGCCGTTCATCAACACGGCGGTGGATGCCGGCATCCCGGTGGCGACGTTCAACTCGGAGACGGACGCTGAGAACGAGCGGCTGTTCTTCGTCGGGGCGGACCTGTACCTGCAAGGTCAGACTGCCGCGCACGCGATGGCGGACGCCATCGGTGGTGAGGGCAAGGTGGGCATCATCACCGGGTTCTTTGCCGTTGAAGCGCACGAACTGCGGCGGCTGGGCTTTGTCGACACAATCGCAGCCGAATACCCTGGCATCGAGATCGTGGCCGAGGTTGAGAACCTGGACCAGGCCGACACAGCCTTCACCCAGGCGCAGGACATGATGCTGGCGAACCCCGACCTGGCCGGGATCTACGTCACGGCGGGCGGCCCCTTCGGGGCGGCGCGTGCGGTGGCCGATGCAGGCAAGACCGGTGACGTGTGGGTCGTGTCGTTCGACTTCGTGGACGAGACCATGCAGTACGTGCAGGACGGCGTGATCTACGCCACCATCGGACAGAACCCGTTCGCGCAGGGGCACGACCCGGCGGTGCGGCTGTTCAACTACCTGGTGGCCGGTGATGTGCCGCCGTGCGCGCGTCTGGTTACTGACGCGGCTGTCGTAACGGCTGACAACATCGACCAGTTCTGGACCCCTGAAGGTCTGGTGGCAGCGGAACCTGCCCCCATGCCGGGTGAAGAAGGCTGGTTTGACTCACAGTGCCAGTCGCCTGACGAGGGCAGCGTGCTGCCGCTGGACGTGATGCCGGAAGAGCCGCTGCGGATCGCGGTGCTGGGGTTGGAGAACAACCCGTTCTGGATTCCGGTGAAGGAAGGCACGCAGGCGGCGGCGGAAGAGCTGGCGGCGTATAACACCACGGTGGACTGGATCGTGCCGGGCGACACCCACACGGCGGATGATTTCAGCGGCGGGTTGGAAGCGGCGGTAGCCCAGGAATACGACGCGATCGCGACGATCGCGGGCGATGCGGGGCTGGTGCCGTTCATCAACACGGCGGTGGATGCCGGCATCCCGGTGGCGACGTTCAACTCGGAGACGGACGCTGAGAACGAGCGGCTGTTCTTCGTCGGGGCGGACCTGTACCTGCAAGGTCAGACTGCCGCGCACGCGATGGCGGACGCCATCGGTGGTGAGGGCAAGGTGGGCATCATCACCGGGTTCTTTGCCGTTGAAGCGCACGAACTGCGGCGGCTGGGCTTTGTCGACACAATCGCAGCCGAATACCCTGGCATCGAGATCGTGGCCGAGGTTGAGAACCTGGACCAGGCCGACACAGCCTTCACCCAGGCGCAGGACATGATGCTGGCGAACCCCGACCTGGCCGGGATCTACGTCACGGCGGGCGGCCCCTTCGGGGCGGCGCGTGCGGTGGCCGATGCAGGCAAGACCGGTGACGTGTGGGTCGTGTCGTTCGACTTCGTGGACGAGACCATGCAGTACGTGCAGGACGGCGTGATCTACGCCACCATCGGACAGAACCCGTTCGCGCAGGGGCACGACCCGGCGGTGCGGCTGTTCAACTACCTGGTGGCCGGTGATGTGCCGCCGTGCGCGCGTCTGGTTACTGACGCATCGGTCGTGACGGCTGACAACATCGACCAGTTCTGGACCCCGTAAGACAAACGATCAGGACGGGTGGGGTTGTTCAACGACACAGCCCCACCCCTTTCTTAACCAGGATTTGCGCGATTACCGGTTGAGGTGTTTTAGCACGTTAAAAGGCTGTACAGCATGGCAGAACAAATTCTTCAGGTGGAAAACGTTTCCAAACGTTACGGCGGTGTCCGGGCACTAAACAAGGTCCGCTTTGACCTTAATTACGGCGAAGTCCACGCGCTGGTTGGCGAAAATGGTGCTGGAAAGTCCACGCTGGTGAAGGTATTGGGCGGTATCGTCCCGCGTGACGAAGGGCGCATTGTATTCGAGGGGCAAGAGGTGCGCTTCAACCGCCCGATTGAGGCCCATGAAGCCGGGATCGCCATCATCCACCAGGAACTGACCGTCATGCCCTCGCTGAGCGTGATCGAAAATTTATTCATGGGCCGCATGCAAGGCGTGTTCGGCGGGTTGCTGAACTGGCGCGCGTTGGAACGCCGCGCCTATGAAGCGATGGATCGCGTTGCCATGCGTGTCGATCCGTATGCGACGGTGCGTGACCTGTCCATCTCGCAGCGGCAATTGATTGAGATCGCGCGGGCGTTGTCGGACAATGCCAAGCTGATCATCATGGACGAGCCGAACTCGTCCCTTTCACAGAGCGAGACCGAGCACCTGTTCAAGGTGATCGAAACGCTGCAGGCCCAGGGGATCGCCATCATTTACGTGTCGCACAAGATCGAAGAGGTACTGCGCATCTCAGACCGGATCACGGTCTTTCGTGACGGGCATTATGTCGGCACGCTGGACGCGGCAGACGCGACCGAAGAGCGGATCATCACGATGATGGTGGGACGCGAGATCAATCGCGATGCCAGCAGCCTCCCGCCCAAGACCGATCGCGTCATCCTCCAGGTGCGCAACCTGACCGGCAAGAACTTCCGCGACGTGAGTTTTGACGTGAAACAGGGTGAGATCGTCGGGTTCTCAGGGCTGGTGGGCGCGGGGCGCAGCGAGGTTGCGCGGGCCATTTTCGGCGCGGACCGGTACAGTTCCGGGGAGATCGTTTTCGACGACCGGGTTGTGCGCTTCAAGTCGCCACGCGGCGCGATCCGGGCAGGCATCGCGATGGTGCCGGAGGACCGCAAAGTGCAGAGCCTGTTCATGGGCATGTCGGTCTTGCATAACGTCTCAATGGCGAAGCTGCCCCGCTTGGCTACCGGTCGCACACTGATTCGCATGGGCCAGGAACGTAAAACCGTCAAAACCTTTGTAAAAGACCTGGATATTCGTCTCGCCTCGATTGACGAACCAGTGAGCAGCTTAAGCGGCGGCAACCAGCAGAAAACGATCCTGGGGCGCTGGCTGGCTACCGATCCCCAGTTGCTTATTCTGGACGAGCCGACACATGGCGTGGACGTCGGCGCGAAGGCTGAGATCTACGAATTGATCCGCCGCCTGGCCCGGCAAAGCCGCGGCATCATCTTGATCTCCTCCGAACTGCCGGAAATCCTGATGCTGGCGCACCGGATCGTCGTGATGCACGAGGGACGCGTCACGGCGATCCTCGACCGTGACGACGCCGACGAAGAAAGCCTGATGGCTTACGCAACCGGGATTGAGGATCAATTCGCCGGTCAAACCCAATTGGAAAAGACATCATGAGCGATTGTTCAGTGCGCCGCGACACCTTTCGCGGCTGGCGTGCTTGTTTTCTTGAGAATGCGTTTGTGCGGCTTGTCGCTGTGCCTGATATCGGCGGGCGGATCATGGCCTATGACCTCGGCCCCTATCCGTACCTGTTCGTTGATCCCGATCTGGCGGGGAAACTCTTCACGCCCGAAGAGAATCAAGGCGATGGCACGCTGGCAGCGTGGAAGAACTACGGCGGGGACAAAACATGGCCCGCGCCGCAGGGGTGGGACAATGACCAGCAATGGCACGGCCCGCCCGATCCCGTTCTGGACACCGGGCGTTACACGCTCGATATGCTGGCGGCGCAAGATGACCGCGCACTGATCGCGATGACCAGCCCGCCCGACCCGCGCACCGGTGTTCAGATCACGCGGCAGTTCACGCTCTATCCGCAGAGCAGCCGGGTTCGCGCCGACCTGAGCTTTACGAACACAACCGGACGCCCCATCCGGTGGAGCATATGGGACGTGGTCCAGCTCCGCGCAGAGCGGCAACTGGAAGACGGGCAACTGGCTTACGAACCCGCTTGCATCGTCACGACGCCGCTGAACCCGGACAGCAAGTTCCCGCGCGGTTTCCGCGTGATGTTCGGGGAAGAGGATAACCCACAGTGGCAGGTTGATGCACAACAAGGGCTTTTCAAAGCGCCGTACCGGTGGCAGATCGGCAAGGTGGGGCTGGATTCGGTGGCGGGATGGATCGCGTTTGCTAATGCGACTGCGGGGTATGCGTTTGCCGAACGCTTCACGGTTGTGCCCGGTGCGGAATATCCGGATGACGGCGCAACAGTCGAAATCTGGACGATCGGGGCGGGTGAGGTCGGCAACCTGAACTATGAGGACAGCGCGATCTACCTGATGGAGACCGAGGTGCTCGGCCCACTTAAGAACATTCCGCCCGGCGAAAAGACCGCGTTTACCATCGAGTGGGGCGCGTGCCGCTGCCCGGGGCCGGTGATCGATGTGACCGAGGCCGGGTGCCTGGCCGCACCGCTGGCATTAGAACAACTGCCGGACCGGTATAGCCGGATCACAGCGTCGGGGGGTGTCTTTGATGCGGGCACGCTGCAACTCGCGTGGCGCGATGCCCAACGCGCGGTGATCACGATCCAATCCCTCGGCCCGGTCGATCCGTTGACCACGCTTTACCTGGACCGGATTGTCAAAGTCCCCCCACAAGCCGCGCAACTGACCCTGCACGTTGTCGCTGGCGAGCGGCAAGCTCACCTGGCGGAACTGAACCTTATAGATAATTAAGGAGTATCGATCGATGAATTCACGCGAACGTGTTCGACTGGCCCTTGATCACAAGGAGCCGGACCGCATTCCATTTGACCTGGGGGGCACGGTCCTCACCAGCATGCATCACAACGTGTATCGCAACTTGCGGAAGGCGTTAGGCTTGCCCGAAGTCGAACCCAAAATCATGGACGTGTTTCAGCAGATCGTGGTGGTTGACGATGACCTGCATGAATTGTGGGAAACGGACGTGACCAATGTCTCGCCGCGCTCATCCGCCACATTCAGGATCGAGGTCAACACGACCGATATGCCGGGGTACGATTTCTTCTACGATGAGTTCGGTATCGGGTGGCGCAAGCCTAAAGATGGCGGCCTGTACTACGATATGTTCGATCATCCCCTCTCCGGCCCGATCACCAAAGCCGATATCGACAACTATCCCTGGCCCGATCCAACCGATCCGGCACGGTTTGAAGGTCTGGCCGAACGCGCCAAGGCCGTCGCCGAAAGTGGCCGGGCGGTGATCCTGGGCGGCCTGACCGCCGGCTTCATGGAGATCACAGCCTGGACGCGCGGTTTCACCGACTACTTCGCCGACCTCGCCGGCAACCAGGAGTTGATCGGCCACCTGATGGACAAGGTCATCGATCTCAAGCTGCAATACTGGGAGATCGCGCTGCCGATGGTTGGCGAGTACGTGGACGTGGTGCAGGAAGCCGATGATTTCGCCGGCCAGTTCGATATGTTGTTCTCGCCGCGCACATTCCGTAAGCTGATGACGCCGCGCCAGAAGTACTTGTTTGGGCGCATCAAAGAACTGACCGACGCCAAGCTGTTCTTCCACTCGTGCGGCTCGATTCGCAAAGTGATCCCCGATCTGATCGAAAACGGGGTGGATATCCTCAACCCGGTGCAGATCAGCGCCACCGGGATGGACCCCTTCGAACTCAAACGCGAGTTCGGGAAGGACCTGACCTTCTGGGGCGGCGGGGTGGATACACAGCGCGTGCTGGGGGACGGCACCCCCCAGGAAGTCCGCGACGACGTGAAGCGCAATATCGAGGCATTGGCGAAAGATGGTGGCTTCGTTTTTGCGACTGTGCATAATATACAGGGTAACGTGCCACCGGAAAACTTGATCGCGATGTATGAGGCGTTCCGCGAATATGGCACCTATGATAGCTAGACTGGATAGTTAAACAGCACGCAGATAGAAGGGAAGATCATGTCGAACATCATTCAAGAAATCCGTGAGGCCGTCATTGACGGGCAAGCAAAACTCGTCGTTTCCAAAGTGGAACAGGCGCTTGAGGAGAACGTACCGGCTGGCTCGATTCTCAACGACGGGTTGATCAGCGCGATGGCGGAAGTCGGCCAGTTGTTTGAAGACGGCGAATACTTCGTGCCGGAGATGCTGATCGCCGCGCGGGCCATGTCGGCAGCGCTCGAGGTGCTCAAGCCTTACCTGGTCGATCAAGGCGTCGAACCGATCGGCAAGGTGGCGATCGGTACGGTGAAGGGCGATCTGCATGATATCGGCAAGTCGCTGGTCGCGATGATGCTGGAAGGTGCAGGCTTTGAGATTATGGACCTCGGTGTTGATGTCCCGCCGGAGAAATTCATCGAGGCGGCCAATGACGGCGCGAAAATTGTCGCGATGTCGGCCCTGCTCACCACGACGATGCCCAACATGAAGACCACGGTTGAGGCGTTCAAAGCGGCGGGCCTGCGCGATCAGGTCGTGATCATGGTCGGTGGCGCGCCGGTTACCCAGGCTTACGCCGACGAGATCGGCGCAGACGGTTATTCGCCGGACGCGTCGGCGGCTGTGCGCAAGGCGAAAGAACTGGTGGGCGTGTGAGCCCATCACGCCAAAACAGCGGGTTCGGCGTAGTGCATCGCCCGCACAATTAACGACCGTGGCGAGGAAACCAGCTCAAGTTGCCGCAACTTGAGCTGGGCGTCGCTTGAGTGCGCAAGGTCCTTCATGGTTGAAGTAGTGCTTAACCCTATTCCGTTCGACCTTAACGTTGATCTGTTGTTGCACGACCTGCACATCAAGCCCGGCAGCGACGACGCCGGCGCGCTGGCCGACATGGCAGCGACCGCACAGTCGATTGCCCGGCCCAAAGCGCTCTGCCGTGTCGGGCTGATAGACCATGCGGGTGAGGACGCCGTCGTGATCGAAGGCGTCACCCTCTCCAGCCGGGTGCTGCGCGTCAATCTTGACGGCGTCCACCGGGCGTTTGTCTTTGTCGCGACGTGTGGAGTCGAGCTTGAAGCGTGGGCTGCCGGGGTTGAGGGCCTGCTTGAACGTTTCTGGGCCGATGCGATCATGGAACAGGCGCTTGAGGCGGCCATCAACACGCTTAGGGAACACATCACCACGCGTTATCACTCGGGCCGGGTAGCCATGATGAATCCCGGCTCGCTGGATGACTGGCCCCTGAGCGAACAACGCGCCTTGTTTGACGTGTTGGGCGATCCGGCCAGCGCGATCGGGGTGCAGCTCACCGACAGCTTCTTGATGCGCCCGACCAAGAGCGTGTCCGGTATCCTGTTCGCCTCGGAAGACACCTTCGAAAGCTGCCAGTTGTGCCCGCTCGAAGATTGCCCCAATCGCCGCGCACCCCACGATGCGTCGTTGTACGAACAAAAATACCGGTCCGCGCGCTGAGGCGATCGCCGTCTGGACGTGTGTCTTCCCAGGTGTTTGGGCACACCCGATCGATCGGCGCGCCACCTTGCGACGGCGCGCTCGGATCGTTACGCAGCAAAGTGCAGTCTTTGCCCCGGATCGGCGATCCCAACCCGCTTGAGAACCCAGTCGATCTCGTCGTGCGTGCCGCTGTCGATGGGGACATACGGATCGCGCGGCGTGGGATGCGCGATCGCCCCGCGACGGTACAGCAGTTCTTTGCGGATGGTGAGGTTAATCTTGGGCTGGTTTTCAAACCGGATTAAAGGCAGGTAGCGGTCGAAAATACGTTCGGCCTCGGTTATGCGTCCCGCCTTGAACGCGGTGATAACGGCGACCAGTATCTCGGTAAAGGCAAAGCCCGTCATGGTGCCGGACGCGCCACGCCGGAGTTCCTCCAGCAAGAACATGCCGCCCAGCCCGCCGAAGATCGTGAGCTTGTCCGTGCGCTGGCGAATGGCGCCGATCTTCTCCATCAGGGGCGGATCTTCCAGCTTGAGATGGCGGGTGTACGGGTTTTGCTCGGCGAGAGTCGCCAGCAAGTCCGGCGACATGGTCACGTTGTTCACCACCGGATAATCCTGCACGACGATCGGGTTGGCGACCGCGCTGGCGATCGCGTCGTAGAGCGCGAGCACTTTCTCGTCGGTCGGCGGGTCCAGCGGCGGGAGCGCGATCATGACGCCCGCCGCACCCGCTGCAAACGCCGCCTGGCTCAGCGCAATACACGTGTCACGTTCGGGATGGCTGGTCCCAACCACAACGGGGATACGCCCAGCGACCGTTTCCAGTACGGTGTCCATCACCCGCCTGCGCTCGTCCACCGAAAGCTTGGCCGCAGCACAGCCACGTCTGAGGGAGACGGTGATCGGGCATCATTTCCGCGCGGAACGGCGAGAAAGGTGCTATTTGGGCCGGCTTGCGATGGCGCTTTGCAGCACGGCCTGGAAATCAGCCGGGTTGGGCAAAGGCTTGTAGACCAGGTGTTTGGTTTGCGCGCGTTGAAGAATCTCTTTTTCTTTGCTTGGCGCTAAGTGATAAGCGGTGATCAACACGATCGCAATATTCTTTAATACCGGACTCTGCCGCAGGCGGCGTGCTACTTCATCGCCGTTGATCCCGGGCAAACGAATATCCAGTATTGCAAGCTCAGGGACGTTCGTTTCGATGGTCTTGCTATCGATGTCTTCGATCCAGCGGATGGCATCCTCGCCGGTCGTGAAAGCGACACCATCAATGCTCCAGATCTCGAATAACGCGAGCAGAGTCTCGTAGAGATCCGGTTCGTCTTCAACAACTATCCATGTGGGCATCATGTTTCTCCGTCAACCCGGGGCGAAAGGTGCCACGTGAGACATCGTAAGCGATTGATACTATTCTATTTTATAGGGAACGAAAATCAAGCGTAATCTCTCAAGTCACTGGTTTGCGCCAGCTTATGCTGGATGATGAAAGCAGCACAACTCTCACACCAAGTTTCCACTTTTTTCGGCGATTCAACAAGTCCGGCGCAAACATCTTCATCCGCAAACGTATTCGCCACACCACCAAAACGGCGCGGCAGGTTGTTTTTTGTTGATAAAACATCGTAATATCTAGCAAAAGCGGCGTTCGTGTATGGCAGTATGGCCGTGCCGGGAATGCGAACGATGCACGGTGTAAAATAATGTAAATTCGAATCGGTAAGCCGGACGTATTGGTAACGTGGAGCGTGAGAGGTGGCAGGATGTTCGAAACAATTGAGCACGTGAAGCAGGGGTTGGCACAGCAGCGGTACATCGCGACCGATGAGATCGCGACGGTGCTATTTCTGGCGGAGAAACTGGGCAAGCCCCTGTTGCTCGAAGGCCCTGCAGGTGTCGGGAAAACGGAGTTGGGCAAAGCTTGGGCGGCGACGACACAGCGCGAGCTGGTGCGCCTGCAGTGTTACGAAGGACTCGACGAAAGCAAGGCGCTGTACGAATGGGAATACGCCAAGCAGATGCTGTATACCCAACTGCTGCGCGACAAGCTCTCCGATCTACTGGCCGATACGCGGTCGCTGACCGATGCAGCGGATCGGTTAGCTGCCGAGGAAGATGTGTTTTTCTCAGATCGGTTCTTGCTGCCGCGCCCGCTGCTCCGGGCGATCAACAACGACCAGCCCACCGTACTGCTGATCGACGAGATCGACCGCTCGGATGCGGAGTTTGAAGCGTTCCTGCTGGAGGTGCTCAGCGATTTCCAGGTCAGCATCCCCG
Organism: uncultured Anaerolineaceae bacterium; assembly: GCA_964425755.1. GTDB lineage: Bacteria > Chloroflexota > Anaerolineae > Aggregatilineales > Aggregatilineaceae > CAYRNY01. Next base: position 15,634 of record CAYRNY010000023.1, on the reverse strand, counting down.
AAATCGGCACCATCGCCGCCAAGCAGCACCCGGTCGTGTTCCTGACCAGCAACAACACGCGCGAACTGAGCGAGGCGCTCAAACGGCGCTGCCTCTATATTTACATCGACTATCCGAACGCGGAAGAAGAACTGCAAATTGTGCAGCTTAAAGTGCCGGAACTGGCCCCCGAACTGGCGCGGCAGGCGATCGAGGTGGTTCAATCGCTGCGCCAGCTCGACCTGAAGAAGAACCCCAGCGTGAGCGAGTCGTTGGACTGGGCGCGGGCGCTGGTGGCGTTGAACGCGTCGCGGCTTGATCCAGAGACGCTCGAAAACACGCTGACGGTGCTGCTGAAATACGAAACGGACGTTGAGCGCGCGCGCCGGTTGTTATGGCGCCAGGGAGAAAGCGACAATGGAAGAACGTATCGCTAGGTTTGTTGCGGCGCTGCGGGCATCCGGGGTGCGCGTCTCGATCGCCGAAAGCCTGGACGCCTGGCAGGCGATCCAGCAAGTTGGGATCAGAAACCGGGACACCTTCCGCTTGAGTCTGCGCGCGACGCTCGTCAAAGATGCGGAGTCATTGCCTGTCTTCGACGAGTTGTTTCCCCAGTATTTCGGCAACGCCCCGCCGCCCCTGATCAACCCGCAGGCCGAGCTATCGCCGGAAGAGCAGGAGCTGTTGCAGGAGTTGGCACGACAGATCATGCAGCAGCTTGCCGCCGACCTGCAGCAACTGTTCGACTGGTTGTTTGGCGGCCAGGAGCCAACCCAGGAACAGCTCGAGGAGTTGGCGGACCAGGCCGGGCTGCAGCACGCCGATCCGGCTATGCCGTACCAGGCCCGGCGTGCGGCCCGCCGCATGCAACGCTTGTTGAATTGGGAGCAATTTCAAGAGTTGCTCGAACAGCTCTGGGAAGCGCTCGCCGAACAGGGGATGTCGCCGGACACGATCGAGCAGCTTCAACAGCAGGTGGGCGAAAACCAGGGGCGACTGCAGGAGCAGCTAGAAGCGTTTGCCGGCGCTCAGTTACGCGATGAACGCGTCGAGCAGGCGCAACGGCACAAGCCGGCCAGTGATCTCATGCAGCGGCCATTCGGGTCGCTCAGCCAGCACGAGATGGATCGCCTCCGCGAGCAGGTACGGCGGATTTCGGCACGGCTGCGCACACGCGCGGTGCTGCGCCAGAAACGCGGCAAACAGGGCAAGCTCGACCCGAAAGCGACGATCCGCGCCAATTTGCGCTACAGTGGCGTGCCGTTCGAAATGCGCTACCGCCAGCGACGCCTCAAACCCAAACTGGTGACCATCCTCGACGTCAGCACGTCGATGCGACCGGTGGCCGAGTTCTTCCTGCGCATGCTGTACGAGCTGCAGGATCAGATCCAAAAAACGCGCAGTTTCGCGTTTATCGACCACATCGAGGATGTGACACCGGACCTGGATAGCGCGCAGATCGAGCGGGCGATCTACACTGTGCTCACCAAGCTGCCTTCCGGTCACTACAACACCGATCTGGGGTACAGCTTGACCGAGTTTGAGGCGCGTTTTCTGGATGTGGTGGACAGCCGTACAACGGTGATCGTCCTGGGAGACGCCCGCAACAACTTTAACGATCCCAACCTGAGCGCGTTTGGCCGCATCGGGCGGCGCGCCCGCAAAGTGATCTGGATGAACCCGGAGTACCCGGCGCAATGGGGGACCGGCGACAGCGACATGCTGACCTATCTGCCGCTGTGCAGCGAAGTCTTCCAGGTCCGCAATCTCACGCAGTTAGCGGATGCCGTCGATCGCATTCTGATATGACGCGGTGCGGATGCGCCCTCATGCCGGTTGCCGTTTGATGATCACCAGTGTCGCGTCGTCAAACAGCTCTTGATCACCGGCAAAGGTCTTGACCGCGTCCATCACCAGCCCGACGAGCCGCTGGCTGGACGTGGTTGCATGGCGCATGACCAGCTTCTCCAGGCGTTCTTCGCCGAATTCGTGTTCGTCGGCGTTAATGGCTTCGGTGATGCCATCGGTATACAACACCAGGATGTCGCCAGGGTCCAGCCGCGTGGTGCTGCGCTCGAACTCGGCTGCCTCAAAGATGCCGATCGCCACGCCGGGGGCGGTGACATATTCGCAGCGTTGGCTGCGGGCGCGATAGATCAGGGCCGGGTTGTGCCCGCCGGACGAGAACGCGACCTCACCGGTCTGCAGGTCCACGTAGCCCACGAACGTGGTCGCAAACATCCGCGAGCGCTGCTCGGAAATGATCATCTCGTTGGCGCGCCGCGTGACCTCTTCCGGTGCCAGGTTGATGTTCATGCCGAAGCGCAACACGGTAACACTCAGTGCCATGAACAGGGCGGCAGGAATGCCTTTACCGGAAACGTCAGCGATCACGGTGGCGAGCCGGCCATCCGCCAACGGGTAAAAGTCATAGAAATCACCGGCAACGTTCTGAATAGGACGCCACGCCGCGCCGATGTCCCAACCGGGGTAATCGGGGATTACATCGGGCAAGAAGCTGGCCTGGATCGAGCGGGCCGTTTCAAGCTCGCGGTTGATCAACTGCTGCTGGATTTCCTGCTGGTACAGCCGCGCGTTCTCGATGCTGATCGCGGCTTGCGCGGACATAGCAGCGACCAGACGCTCATCGCGGAACGTGAACGGTCCCCCGCGCTTGTTGAGCAGCTGCACCACGCCGATGATCTTCTGCTGCGGGTTCACCATCGGCGTGGCGAGAATCGAGCGGGTACGAAAGCCTGACGCGCGGTCAAAGCTGGGATTGAAGCGCGAGTCTTCATACGCGTTGGGGATGTTGACGGTCTCACCCGACGCGGCGACGTATCCTGCGATCCCTTCACCTACGTCCAGGCGAATCTCCGACAGCGTCCCGGCGTCTTCCTGGAGCACGCGCGACCATAACTGGTTTGTTTCCTCGTCGAGCAAGTACAGCGTTCCGCGCTCGGCGTTGATCGTGCTCACCAGCTTGTCGATGATCAGGTTGAGCAGATCGTCCAACTGGATATTGGACGTCATAACCTCGCTGACGGTGCGCATGGCGTTAAATTCCTGCATGGCGCTGGGCGTCCGCGCGTGATGGTCGGCACGCTCGACCCGTTTGACCAGGGTCAACGTATTAGGCTGGCCGTGCCCGGTCGATGTTTTTCGCTCGACCGCGTCCATCAGTTTGTGGATGAAATGCAGGCCCATGCCGCCTTTGATGCGCGTTTCGATCGGCGCGTTGATGTCAAACGGCTTGACATCGTTCGGATTCAGTGGTGTGCCCCAGTCGGTCAGCGTGATCTTGACCAGGTCGTTGAACTCTTCCGCCTGCAGCAGGATATCCCCTTTTGCCTCAGGGTCAGGATAGGCATGGTGAATGATATTGGTTGCCGCTTCTTCGACGGCCAACTCAATATCAAATAGCGATTTCTCAGACAAGGACAAGCGGTGCGCGATGCCATGTATGAAGTGCGAAATAATGCGCAGGTTTTCGTGCTGCGCCGGGAGCCGCAGTTCGCCAAGAAACACCATGTAACACATCCCTTCCTTGCGAGAAAAAACAGCCCCCCGCGAGCACGGGGGCTGCTCTAAGGGGTCGCGGTGACCGCGCAAGTGGTGAATTAAAACGCACGCTCAGCGGCACCAACGGTTTCGTATAGCTTAAAGAATTTATCGAAGCCGATGATCTCGAAAACGCGCCGTACCTTGGGGTTCAGATCGACCAGTTTCAGGTCGCCGTCGTTTTCCTTTGCCTGCGTGAGGATGTCCGCCAACGTGCGTAACGCCGCGCTGTTGATATAGCGCACCTCCGCCATTTCTAAAATTAGCTTGAATTTGCCTTCGGAAACAGCCGTCTGCAAGGCGAGATCGAGATCGACCGCGCCTTCGCTGTCCACCCGGCCTTCCAGCGTAAAGATCGTGATGCCGTTGTGCTCGCGTTCGGTGATATTCATCGCGCTTTGCTCCTGAGCTATGAAAACACCCACCAAAAATCTCTTGCCTCAATTGTATGCCTTTTGGCGCAAAGGTGGAAGTCATTGAACGGCATCGGGCGAGAATGTGCCCGTCGCGACGATCTGGCGGATGATGGGGCCCAGCCGTCCGGCCAGTTGAGCCGAGCAGTCGGGGGTCAGGTGCACGGCGCTGTCGGTGTAGCATGCTGCGTCCGGGAGATAATCCCACAGGTCAAGCAACCACCAACCGGCTTGTGCGCTCTCGGCGGCCACAATCTGCCGGAAACGATCGTAGGCCCAGCGCGGATAGAACGCGTTGTAACGGATGTCGCTGTTTTCGCCCGTGCTGATCAACATCGGCTCGTTGACGAACAAAACCGGCGTATCGCCCGCTAGCGCGACTCCGGCATGCAGGATGTCCAGCGCCAGGTCGTCTGCATCCAGCTCGCCAGGGCTGAAGCCGTGCCATGTGTCACTCGGCTCAAGGTCGATGGCGCGGGGCGTGTAATCATCCCGGTACTCCTGGTCGATGCCCGTCAGGGTCCAGGCGACGCCGTAGTACTGCAACCGCAGCATGTCGGCCAGCGCGCGCCGTTGCCCGATGATCGTGCGTTCCCAGAACGAGCGTTCAACAAAACGGGGATCGGTCTGGTCCTGGTCCAGGTCGTGTTGCGCGATCAGGCGCTGGACGCGGTTCGCATTGTTCTGCACAATTGCGGAATCCAGTTGCGCGATCTGATCGAACGATTCGAGCGTGAACAGCCACACGATCACGTCGGGATCGTAACGCATCGCATAATCCAGCAACATCAAGTCTTTGAGCAGCGACATGGTGGGGTAGCCGAGGTTATAAGCCCGCACAGGTTGTCCCGCCGCCGCGTGATAATCTCCGGCGTTGAGTTTGCCGGCGAGCGTATCCTCCGGGTGCAACAGAATCCCCCACACGGCGGAATCGCCGATCAGCAGCACGCGAACGTCACCGGGCGGATCGTCGCCTGCGAGCGTGTGCGAGGCAAACATGGCGTCAAGCTGGTACAGGCTCAGGTTGTACGCGGCAGCGGGATTTTCCCCATACGGCAGGCGTGCGCGGCCTTCAAACAGGTGATTGTACACCGACAGTTTCCCCAGCCAGGGCAAGGGTTCAGCGAGCGCAAAAAGCACGTTCAGGCCGGCGAACAGCAGGACGGTTTTGATGACCACCCGGATCAAAAACCACCCGGAGAACGGCTTTTCAGGGGTGTACAGCCATTTCCAGCTCTGCATGTGTCATATCCCTAACAGGCTCGCAAAGACGTTCCAGCTTGTGTTGATGTCCGGCAACGCAAACCATACCCATCCCAGCGCGACGAAATGAAAGGTCAGCGCGATGCCCACGATCCCGATGATGCGGTTCAGGCGCGGGCGGTCGCGGAGTTGCATATAGTGACGGCGCGTCTTGTCGCTGTAGACCTTGTGAATGAACAACCCCAGGCCATGCCATAGCCCCCAGGCGGCAAATCCCCAGGCCACGCCATGCCACAGCCCGATCGCGAGCATGGTCGTGGTCTGCCCCACCAGCGCGAGCACCGTCGGGGACGGTTTGTGCTCGCGCTTCAGCAAGTAGCGGCTGAGCGGCGAAAAGACGTAAAAGCGCACCCACTGGCTGAGCGTCATGTGCCAGCTTTGCCAGAAGAGCGTGATATTTCGCGTGAGGTAAGGCCGGTTGAAGTTCTCCGGCAGCTTGATCCCGAAGAGCTGGCCCAGCCCGATCGCGATATCCGAGTAGCCGCTGAAGTCGAAATAGATCTGAAACGTGTACGCGTAAAGCAATACCCACATCCCGCCTATCGTCGTAACCTGTTCCGCTTTGGTCGAGTCCAGCGCGATGTAGGCCAGCGCGTCCGCGATCACAAATTTCTTGCCGATCCCGACGGCGATACGCATGCTCCCCTGCACGATGCGATCGGCGTCAAGCCCCAGCATCTCCGGCAGCTCTTGCAGGTCGGCCAGGAAGCGTTCGGCGCGGTCGATCGGCCCGGCAGTGAAGGCAGGGAAAAAGATCGCATAGTTGACGTAGTCGCGTAGCGAGAGCGCCGGCAAGCGCCCGGTCTGGCGGTCGCGTAGCGTGTGAATAAGGCGGAACGCGACGTATGAAAAGCCCAGCCACGAGAGTTCGGCGGCGCTGGCAAAACGAACCGGGCGGCCTTCCCACATCCGCAAGCGGCGGCTGACTTCTTCGGCGAGCGGCTCCGTTTTCAACACCACGAACAGCGCGAGGATCAGCAGGATGCCGCCTGTGGCGCGATATGCCGGGGCAAGCGGCACGTTGCTCAGCGCGGCCAGCACGATACCGGCCCCGACCAGCCACAGTGCGACGGTCAGCGGCGCGGGCGGGCTGGAAGCGGTGATGCGATACTCCGGCACGATGTAGCGGCCCAAGGTCAGTAGCAGCACACCGCCCGCCATCACGCCAGCCGCGATGCTGTCCTCACGGGTCCAGCGCTGGTCTGGCGCGCGCGTTACGAGCCACGACAGCACGACCAGCCCCAGCGTGAGCGTCGGGAACAGAAAATCCAGCCAGCGGATGATGATCAGCGGCTGCAGCCAATAGATCGCGAGAACGCTGCCCGCGAAGAGGCTCCATTTTCGCCAGGCACGGGGCAGCACGCCGATGTAGAGAAAAGCCGCCGCTGTGAATACGAGGATGTGCGTCAGTGTCATGCCGGGATCGTCTCGCTGGGTGTCATCCAATTCTGCACGTGCTGCGCATGCCAGCGCGGTCATTCTACAGGGGGATGGCCTGGTTTGCCAATTGTGCGGGGATTGGCAGCTACGGTTGAGGTTGCAGGGTAAGGGAGCACGGGATAGGATCGCCCCCGGTGCAAAACGGAGTGGGAGTGAGCGTTGATGTGGGCGAAATGGTACGCTACAGCAGCCATTGTAGGGGTGGTTCTGGCGGGGTGTAACTTCAGCCGCACACCGGACGAGGTAGAGCCGACAGCGCCAGCGACTCGCGTCGCGCAGCATACAGCTACCGCTACGGCACTCCCGACGACGACCGCCGCCCCCACCGCGACGCCGACGGCAACCAGCACCGTAACGCCAACTCAAACCGAGCTTCCACCCACGCATACAGCGACCTCACCGGCGGCTACCATTTCCCCGACGCTGACCCCGCGCCCGACGCTGGTGGCAACCCCGTTTCCCTCACCGACGCAAACCGCCATACTCACATTCGCGCCACCGCCAACGTTCACGCCGGTGGTGTACGTCACCAACACGCCGCCGCCGCCGTCCTCGCTGACGCCATCCCCCACGTCGGCCCCTGCTGCAAAGGTCTGCGCGACGTGCACGGGGCTGCGTCTGCGGGCCGCACCGGGCACGGCGGGTGATATCATGTCCAAGCTGGCGGCCAACACGCCGCTGACCATCATTGGCCGGACCGGGGACAACGCCTGGCTGCAGGTCGTGCTGCTTGATGGCGTGGCGGGTTGGGTATACGCCGATTACGTTGATGTGTCGCTGGACCTCAACACGGTGGGCGTAACCGGTATGGCCGAGGACGTACAACCTGATGCAGGGCTTGCACCTGTCGCCGGTGACATCGTGTCGGGGGTGTCGTCTAACGCGCGGCAGATCTTCCTTGACGGGCTGGCAAAGGGGAACCTCCCGCACGCCTTCACGAAGGTGGGCGACAGCATCACGGCCTCGCCGAATTATTTGACACCAATCGGGCGCGGCAATTACGCCCTGGGCAATTATGGCTACCTGGGCGGCGCGATCAGCTTCTTTTCCGGACCGAACGGGCGCGGCGCGAACCCGTTTGCGGCGGCGTCAATCGCCGCGCGGAACGGCTGGAGCACGGAAAGCGTGCTCGATCCCGCCAACGCCGATCCCAACGTGTGCCGCGCGGGCGAAACGCCCCTGGAGTGCGAGTATCGCCTGTCTAAACCTGCCGTGGCGCTGATCATGTTCGGTACGAATGACTCCGGTGGCATGCCCAGCGCGACGTTCCAGGCGAACCTGCAGGCGATCGTGCAGAAGTCGATCGCGAGGGGAGTGATCCCGGTATTGAGCACCATTCCCCCGAAACACTTTAACCCGGCGACGGACGCGCGTATTTTCGAGTTCAACCAGATCATCGTGGCGACGGCGCGTGCGTATGATGTGCCGCTGTGGGATTACTATGCCGCGATGGCCGCGCTGCCGGGGGAGGGCTTGGCCCCGGACGGCGTGCACCCTTCAGCAGCGCCGGACGGCCTGAACGCGGTGTTCGACGCCGAACACCTGCGCTACGGCTACCCGGTGCGCAATCTCACGGCGCTGTACGTGCTGTACCAGTTGTGGCAGCAGGTGTTGTACGATGCCGACCAGGCGATCCCGGCAACAGCTGCGCCTGCCCCCGGCCAACCGGTCGCGCCTTCTGGTGACTGTTCGCTCGCGCCGCCCGCGCGTTTGACGGTGGGGCGGCAGGGGCGCATCACGCCGGGGGTGCCGAATAAAGTGCGCAGCGCGCCGGGGACAGGCGCGGCCCAGATCGGCAACATCCCCGGTGAGGGCGTGTTCCAGGTGATCGGCGGCCCGCAGTGCGCCGACGGTTACCGCTGGTGGCAGGTCGACTATCAGGGCCTGGTCGGTTGGACCGCAAGCGGCACAACTGCTGAATACTGGGTGGAGCCGTATCCTTAACGGGCGTGGGGCAGTGTCTCACCTGCACGGGTGGGGATGCCCGTGATCCGGCGCTTATGTTCGAAGGGGGCAGCACCGGCGCTGCCCCTTAGTGATCGGAGTCGCTAGCGCATCGCCCCGCGCCAGACGTTGTTCAACGTTTGCAGCGTGACGAGATTACGCATCGGATAGCCGCTTTGCAGATAGGTGCCGGTGAGATAGCAGGATTTGCCGTATGCGGTTTCGCTCAGGTGGAAGCCGTCGGCTTCCAGGCCGTGATTCGGCAGCGACTCAAGCGCCAGCCACAAGTTGATCAGCGGGATGTCGAAGTCGAGCGCGATACGGACGACGATCTGGTTATACAGCACGGTGCGATCCCAGAAGTTCAGGTTGCCGGGGAACGTGCTCAGGATCGGGATCACGCCCGCGTCGATGGTCTCCTCGACGATCTCGCGCATGTACTGATCGAACTCTGACGCCGTCATGACGAGCAGGTCGCTGGTGCCGAACATGATGATCGCCACACTCGGCTTGTGCAACCGGAACTCGCATTCTAGCGGCGACTCACCGGCGCGGCAATATGCGGGGTTGGCCCACTCCGGCGCTAATACAGCGTTGGCATTAAAGCCGTTGTGATCGGCCTGGCTGTCATAACCTAACGATTCATTGAAGTGGTCGATCACGGGCTGCAGATCACTGTACGCGCCAAGATCATAGTCCCCCCAGGAAAACGGGGTAAGGAAGTTCCAGTGTTCGGAAGAACAGTCACCGACCGTTGTCACGACGCGCGGATTGTTGCCGCGCGCCCGTCCCGCGACGTAGATGGCGCGCGCGGTTCCGGTTGCGCGGCCCACAACAGGATAGGCGGCCAGGTTGATGCCGCTGACACGTGACACGTCGAAACTGCCCGGATTAATTCCCCCAGATGCGGGCACGCGTGACTCGCCGGCAGGGACGTCGATGATCTCAGCGCTGACCGGCAGGCTACTGGCCGCGATTGAGAATTTCAGGTACAGGCTCGCAACCCACCCGCGCACGCTGTTATCCGGCGTATGGCCCAAGACCCAGGATGCGTCCGCGTTGCGCGCTTCGAGGATCAGCCCGGCGTTGGGAGAGATCTGGCCTACGGCGCTGTAGTTGGTTCCCGGCCCGCTGCGTACGTTCATCCGGTAGTTCGTGTGCGCGCCCACGCCGCCGGCAGGCTCCGGTTGCTCCTGGCCGGTGTCCGCTGCGGGAGCCACCTGATCTGGCGCGGCAGCAGGCGCGTCGATGACCTCTGAACTGACGGGCAATTGTGCCGCTGCGTGTCCGGGCGGATAACGCAAATAGAGACTGGCGAGCCAGCCCCGGTGCGCGTTATCAAGGGTATACCCCAGCACCCACGAGGTATCGGCATTACGCGCTTCCAGGATCAGAGGGGTGCCCGGGGGCAGCGTGGCGACGATGTCGTAGTTGGTCCCTGCGCCTGTGCGCATGTTGAGCTGGTAAGCGGTGATGACGTGTTCGCCATCCTGCGCCTGCACAAAGGCCCCCGGCACGAGGGCCGCGCTCAAGAGTGCGACCAGGGCGGTTAAAGCGAATCTGCGGATCATCTGAACAAGCTCCTTCTCTGGCGTGTGGGACGCCGCACCCGTCACGCACGGTCGTGCTTTGGGAGACGAGAATACGCTGCATATTGGTAACTTCACTGTACATGATGTTGCGTCTTGTGCAAGTAGGGCTTTAGTACATGACTGCCCGCCAGACCGTATCCAGCGCCTGGAGCGTGATCAGATTGCGCAGCGGGTAGCCGCGTTGCAGATTGTCGGGCGAGAAGTCGCCAGACGTCGTGAGGGGTAAGCTGAGATGCCGCCCGTCAGCGTTAAGACCGTGATTCGGCAGGTTATACAGCGCGCGCCACAGGTTTATCAGCGGCACATCGTAATCCAACGCGACCTTGACCACGATCTGATTGTAACGAATCGATTCGTCCCAATGCTCCAGGTTGCCGGGAAACGTGCTCATGATCGGCAGCACGCCCGCCTGAATGGTTTCGTGCACGATCTGGCGCAGATTGCGGTCGAAGTCTTCCGCTGGCGTGAACAGCAGGTCTTGCGCGCCGAACATGATGATGGCGACACTGGGACGGTGGACGCGATACTCGCATCGTAGAGGCGATTCGCCGGGCAGGCAGCTCTGCGGGTTGGCGAAGGTGGAGTCCAGCACCGCGCCAGTGACCAGCCCGTCATAGGCGGCCAGGCTGTCATAGGCCAGCGCCTCATGAAAATGACGGATCACTGGTTCAAGCCCGCCGTAGCTGGCAAGATGGTATTCGTCCAAACCAAAGGGACTCAGGAAATGCTGGTTGTCCGAGATGCAATCGCCGATCTTCGAGATGGCACGGGGATCGGCGCCGCGCTGCTGTCCGCGCTCGTAGATCGCGCGTGCCTGGCCCATATCCGCAGGCAGGATGGGATAGTCGCTGAGGTCGATCGTGCGGTACGTGAGGTCGAGGTCGGTGGCTGGCGCAGCAAAGATGCTCTCATTGCTGAAGAGTAACTTGGGCGTGTCGCTCGCAGTCCCTACCTCCAGGTAGCGGCTTTCCACCCAGCCCCGGACCATGCCGTCCGCGCTGCGCCCGAGCACCCAGGTCATGTCCACATTTCGCGCTTCGAGCAGCACCTTGGCCTGCGGCGGCAAGACGCCGACGATCGCGCCGGTGCGGTCCGGGCGGCTGTAGACGGTGACGGCATAAGACGTGCGCGCCTGCAAGAGGTCTTGCGCGGCTGCCGGACGACCGCGCAGAATCGCGGGGACAATCAGCGCCCATACGCAAGCGATGAGGGTGAAATGTGTCCATTTGCGCATGATGCAGCATACTCCTTCATAACCCGCGCAGCGGCGATCGGTTATGTGTGACTGACTTTACACCAAATGACGCAGGGTGTAAACTCGCCACAAGAAATTGTTGATAGTGGAGATAGATATGCGGAAAATGACCCCGGCGTTCGCGCTTATTTGCATGGCGTTGTTAGGCGTGTGGCTGACCGTTGCAATCGGCAAGGCGGGTGTTGGGGCCGCAGTTGGCATGACCCCTACGCTTGTCCCGCCGCCCGACCCCACCCCCGGCGCACTCGATCTGGATGCTGTCGCGGCACTTGATCTGCACGCCTATCCGCCGGTGCCCGTGATCAGCGAGCACGCCGGGCTGATCTACCGGTACGCGTTGGCGCGGGGCAGCGATCCGCATAGCTTCATCAAAGTGGGCGACTGCATGACCGATAACCCGTATTTTTTGCGGCCCATTGGCGAAGGTGATTACGCGCTGGGCGAATACGAGCACCTGGAAGCGGTGATCGATCACTTCGTCACGGACGAGCACAACGCATTTTCCCGGATTAGCCAGGCGACAGCAGGGGGCTTCAACGCCGCCAGCACACTCGATAGCCTGTGGGCAAATCCTGAATTCTGCGAGCCGGGCGAAACGCCGCTGGCCTGCGAGATGCGCATCATGCAGCCCAGCGTCGCGTTGATCATGTTCGGTACAAACGACGTGTTCTACCTGGACAGCGCGCAGTTTGATTTTTCGCTGCGCTCGATCGTGACCGAGACGATCCGCCGCGACGCGCTGCCGGTTTTGAGCACGTTCCCGCACCGGCCCGAATTTCCCGAAAAGTCCGTGCTGTACAATCAGATCGTGGTTCAAGTTGCGCTGGATTACGATATCCCGTTGATCAATCTGTGGCGCGCGCTTGAGACGCTGCCCAACCAGGGCATTGATCCGGACGATCCGACACATCTCAGCGCGCCGCCAAATGGTGCGAGCTGTTATTTTCTGGGCGACAATATGCAGGCTGGATTCACCGTGCGCAACCTGTTGACGCTCGAAACGCTGGCTGCCGTGCTGCAGTCATCAGTGGCGCCTGAGACGTAGCGATCACTCTTGCGTGCCGCACATCTTCCACGCGCCATCCTGTTCGATGGCGCGATACGTAAGGCCGGGCAACGCTTGCCTGCGCTGGTCTTCGCCGCGATACTGAAGCACGATTGTGCCCGAGCAGGTGACCAATGTGTAGTCGCCATCCTTGCCTGTTTCTTTGCACGAGAGGTTCTCGATGTCGGCATCGACGGACTGGAAGGCGGCAGCCGCGGCTTTAGCGCCGGCTTCCCACTCCGGGCAGGAACCGGCGATGAGTTGGTCCGTATCACCGGCGACCTGCGCCTTGAGATAACGCGCGATGGCATCGGTGGCGCTATCTTGATCGGCGCACGCGGCCAGGGTTAGCAGGCCAATCACGACGGTGGCGGCAAGCAACAGAATGTGGCGCATGACGGAGTCCTTTTTGCTGCATCGATATGACACATGCTATGACCGATCGCGATTATATAGTGCTGAGACAAACAAGCCCAATCCGGGATCATGTTTTGTGGGAGAGCATATCATGAAAATCTGGCGTATGAGTCTGATGTTGGCAGCAATCGTGTTTGCGAGCAGCGCGTTACGAGGCGATATATCCCGGCCCACCGACCAGGTAGCAGCACAGGGAGACGACACGTGCGAGCAGCTTTCCGGGCAGGTGCTGGCGGAGGCGTTGCAGACCTGCGAAGGGGTGGCGCGCGGCGAGCTATGCCTGGGCAGCGATGCCGTGTCCGTATATGCGCAGGACGGCGAGGACCTGACGCTCGCCAGCAGTGAGGTGGTCAAGCTGGATCGCGTGGGTGAGATCGTTTCGTCGCCCGCCGATCCGGGTGCAGAACAGTGGGGACTGGCAGTGCTGAAGCTGCCTGCCGGGGCGACCGAATCCGACGCCGGTGTAACAGCGGTTGTGTTCGGCGAGGCGACGCTTACGCGCCCCGGACAGGTGGTGCAGGAACGCTTCACGCTGCCGGTGTACAATCGCGGCGACGCGGTGATCAACCTGCGCAACGGGGCCGGTATCACCTATGCCGTGATCGGGCAGCTTGCCGCTGGCGAGCAGGCTATCGCAGACGGGCGCAACCAGCAGGGGGACTGGGTACGGGTGCAGTTCTCCGGTGGGATCGCCTGGGTGTTCACGCCGTTGATCGGTTGGGACGGCGATCTGGAAGCGCTCGATGTGCTCCCGCCCAATGACGTAACCCCCGTCTTCGAGGCCGGCGAACCCTTCCAGGCTTTCAGCCTGACTACTGGCTCATCGTCCACGTGTGCAGCCGCGCCTTCGGGCCTGTTGCTGCAGCGCACCGGCACGGAGCCTGCCAGCGTGCGCATCAACCAGGTGACGCTTACATTCGCGGACGCCACACTGCTCGTGACGGCTGTGGCTGACGATGCGCTGGACGTCAGACTGCTGGCGGGAAGCGGTTCGGTCGCGGCACGGGGCGTGACACTGGATGCCGAGATGGGTAGCAGGCTGCGGGTTGATCTGGGGGGTGAGGATGGCCTGACGCCTGTCGCCGCGCCTCTCGCGCTGGGAACATATCCGTTCTCAAGCGTTGCCTATGCCCCGTTAGACTTGCTGCCGGCGCCGATTGCCTGCACGGCAGGGCTGGCTGCGCCGAATGCTGATGCCTGGCTTCACGTGGGCCCCGGCCCGAATCGCGGCGTGCTTGGCGCGGTCTCAGCGAATGCGAGTTACCCCGTAGTGGCCTGGGCCGGCGATCCGGAGGGCACCACCTGGTGGGAACTGGACACCGGGGCCCGGACAGCCTGGGCGACGCAATCCGAGGTTCGCACGATCGGAGCGTGTGCCGAAATCGCGCAGGCCGAAGCGCCCTCTGTGGTCGCTCCGCAAGGGCCGGAGGCATCGGGCAGCGCCGGTGACTCAACCGGCGGCGTCGACCTGGCTCCGGCGGCCAACTCCGTCTGGCAGATGCAGCCCGGTGAGGATAACATGAGCGGTGAATGCTCCGGCGCGCCTGCGATCAACTTCTGCGATCACCTCGCGGCGATTGCGCCAGCCGCCGGGGGGATATCCTGGAAAGGCATGGAACCGGCACCGTATATGCTGACGCAGGTCCAGCCGAACGTATACGCCTATTCCGGGCCGAACGTCAACGGGACGGGGACGGTCAATATGACGCTCCGGTTCACCAGCGAAACGACGCTGGCGATGACCATGAGCCTCGTGTTAAACAGCGAGCCAAATTGCCAGCACGTCTACTACTATTCGGGGTTCCGCAACTGGTAAGGCACGCTGGCGCGCATAACCTGGTTTGGCGCTGGCGACCGCGCCCCAGGTGAGCGCCGGAAGCGAGATTCCAGCGGGGGAGAGCTTGTCTGCGTTGAGGCTGCGCGCGACCTCTCTCCCCCAACATGGCATTAGCGTTGCCGATAACCCGGGCTGTCGCGCAAGTCGACGACGGCCACATCTTCCAGGTCTTCCAGGGCCTGTTTAAGTGCGGTGTAATCAGCGCCTTGTTCCTTGATCGTGATATACGCTTTATCGTCCTTGTTGCTGTGCCAGGTCGTGACGCTGATGATGTTGCCACCGGCATCAGCCACCGTCTGCGCGACCAGGGCCAGCTCACCGGGCTTGTGCGGCAGGTGAAGCGTGAAGCGCGCGCCCTCTTTTCCGCCCCCTAGCAGCATCACCAGCGCTCGGAAAATATCCGTATCGGTGATGATGCCGACGAGCTTCTCATGTTCCATGACGGGCAGGCAGCCAATATCCTGCTCAAGCATCAGGCGTGCCGCCTCTTCGAGCGGGCAGTCGGGTGTCGTGGTGAAGACCTTCTGGCTCATGATGTCTTTCAGTTTCAAGCGCGAAAGCAAGCTGTGTATTTCATAAATGCTGAGTGTGGTCGCGGGGGATGGCTGTGCCGCGAGCAAATCTTCTTCCACAACAATACCGGCCAGCCGGCCCTCTTTTGTAACCACGGGGAGATGGTGAATCTTGTGTTCACGCATTATCTCGGCAGCCTGTTTGTGTGTTGTGTCAGGCGTGGCGGTGATGGGGTTAGAGGTCATGCAATCTTCGACAAGCATGGTGTAATCTCCGAAATACGTAGTGACACGATACCAGTTCAAAAGAAACAAATACTTTAACTGAAGTTATGCACTTTTAGGCAGCCAAGGTTTCATAGATCGTTTCCAGGTC
>CAYRNY010000022.1:0-71947 GCA_964425755.1 uncultured Anaerolineaceae bacterium | reverse complement strand
ACTATTCGTTCAGCACTACAATCGAGAGTGCATCAGTCAATAGTTCACCACTACCGTGCAACGGTTGGGGTAGGACGCGCATCTAATAATCGATTTGCACATAGAACATGTTAAGGAGCGAGCAGCGTAATGAAATATCGTAGATTTGGCCGGACAGGATGGCAGGTGAGCGAGATCGGCTACGGCATGTGGGGCATGGGCGGCGACTGGAAAGGCTCCGACGACGAGGAAGCCTTGCGGTCGCTGCACCGGGCGGTCGAGCTTGGCTGCAACTTCTTCGATACCGCGTGGGCGTACGGGTCAGGGCACAGCGAAACGCTGCTGGGCGAGTTGGTCCGCGCGTACCCAAACCAGAAACTGTATGTCGCATCCAAGATCCCGCCGAAGAACTTCAAGTGGCCCTCGCGGCGGGGCTACCAGCTTGCCGACACGTTCCCGTATGATCACATCGTTGATTACACCAACAGGAGCCTGCAAAACCTGGGCCTCGAACAGATCGACCTGATGCAGTTCCACGTCTGGGAAGATTCGTGGGTGCACCAGGACGAATGGCAGCGCGCGATCGAGGACCTGAAGCAGCAGGGCAAAGTGCGCGCGTTCGGCGTCAGCGTGAACCGCTGGGAACCCTGGAACGGCATCGGCGCGCTCTTGACCGGGCACATCGACGCGGTGCAGGTGATCTACAACATCTTCGACCAGGCCCCGGAAGACGCGCTGTTCCCGATCTGCGACGCGCGCGATATCGCCGTGATCGCGCGCGTGCCGTTTGACGAAGGCACGCTGACCGGCACGCTGACCAAAGAGTCAAGCTGGCCCGAAGGCGACTGGCGCAACAGCTACTTCGTGCCGGAGAACCTGAACGCGTCGGTCGATCACGCCGACGCGCTACGCCCGTTGATCCCGCAGGGGATGGACATGCCCGAAATGGCGCTGCGCTTCATCCTTGAAAACGACACGGTCAGCACGATCATCCCCGGCATGCGCAAGCTGCGCCACGTCGAGGCGAACATCGGGGCCAGCGACGGCAAAGGACTGCCGGACGGCCTGCTCGCCAAGCTGCGCGAGCACCGCTGGGACCGCGAACCGACCGACTGGTCGCAGTAAATACCGCATACCATCGTTCACCGCTTTGAAAATAAATGCCCCTTGTCAGGCTATCTGGCAAGGGGCACTGGTATCATTTTGCAGGTGGATTGCGTCAATCGCCCGCTTCCAGCGCCGCCGGGATCGCCGCGTCCTTGCGCCACACGTCACCGCTCTTGCCGCCGGTCTTGCGCAGCAGCCGCGTGCGCGTGATCTCCAGCGCCTGCGTGTGCGGCTTGAGCATGTCGTACAGCGTCAGCGTGACCAGGCTGGCAGCGGCGAGTGCTTCCATCTCCACGCCGGTCTGGGCGTAGGTTTTGACGCGCGTCACCACGCGCACCCCGTCCGGCTGGAATTCGTACACCACGTCCACGCCCGTGATCGGCAGCGGGTGGCAGAACGGGATGATATCGGGCGTGCGCTTGGCCGCCATCACGCCCGCCACGCGCGCGATCTCGAGCGCGTCGCCTTTCTCCAGCCTACGCTCGCGCAGCAAGGTTTGCACGTCCGGGGGCATGCTGATGAACGATTCCGCGATCGCCTCGCGGTGGGTC
Source organism: uncultured Anaerolineaceae bacterium (assembly GCA_964425755.1). GTDB lineage: Bacteria > Chloroflexota > Anaerolineae > Aggregatilineales > Aggregatilineaceae > CAYRNY01. The sequence continues at coordinate 70,310 of CAYRNY010000022.1, read as the reverse complement.
GAATCTTTATGCGTTACGTCTTTCACGCGTCGTCCTTTTCCCGCTCGGACAGCGGCACGCCGTCCAGATAACGGCTGTCACCGTCCGCGTAATGTTCCTCTTTCCAGATCGGCGCGTGCTGCTTGAGTTCGTCGATCGCATAGCGCGAGGCGGCGTAGGCATCCGCGCGGTGAGCGGCACGCACGACGATGATCACGCTCGGTTCGCCCAGTTCCAGGTGCCCGACGCGATGCTGGATGCGGCAACGCCGCACGTCGAAACGGTCCAGCACTTCCTGCTCGATCGCGGCCAGCACGCGCTCGGCCATGCTGACGTGTGCCTCATACGCCATCGAGGTGACCGGGCGGCCCTCGTTTGTGTTGCGCACCGTGCCATAAAACACGACCAACGCCCCGCTGCCCGGGTCCTCGGTTTCCTGCAACAGCGGCTCCAGTGCCAGGGGCGTATCGAGAATCCAGCGTCCCACTGTGTTAACCTCCACTGACGGGCGGCAGTAGCGCCACCCGGTCATTATCCGCCAGCCGGTAATCAGGCGTCACCAGCTCGTCGCGCACGGCAAACGCCACCGTCGGCAAACGCCGGGCCAGCGCAGGATACTGCGCCGCCAGCGCGTCCGCCAGTGTGCCCACCGGCGGCGCGTCACCGGGCAGGTCGAGCGTGAGATGTTTTGTGCCGGTTTCCTGCTTGAGCACGCCGTAGAAGGTAATGTGTATTCTGGTCATGATCTGCTCTGATGTCCTGTCCACGTTCAGCCGCCGATATGGAACATTTCGACCTTGCGCCCCGCCTCATCCGGGCCGCCCTGCGCGGTGCGCAGCTCGGAGTAACGGTCCGCTCGCTGTGTCCACACGCCGGTCACCAGCGCGGCAATATCGGCATCGGACGCGCCCGCGCGCAGTGGCTCGCGCAGGTCCGTGCCCGCGACCCCGAACAAGCACGTGAACAGCTTGCCTTCCGGCGAGAGCCGCAGGCGCGTGCAATTGCCACAGAACGGGCGCGTGACCGACGCGATCACGCCGATCTCGCCGCTCCCGTCGCGATAGCGATAGCGCCGCGCGACCTCGCCGGGATAATTCGGCGGGACCGCTTCCAGCGGCAGCGCGGCGTCTATACGCGCGATGATCTCGTCCGCCGGGACGACCTCGTCCATGCGCCAGCCGTTGAGCGTGCCCACGTCCATATACTCGATGAAACGCACGATGTGCCCGCGCGCGCGAAAATAACGTGCCAGATCGATCAGCGTGTGATCGTTGACGCCGCGCTGCACCACCGCGTTGATCTTCAGCGGCGCGAACCCGGCACGCTCCGCCGCCGCGATGCCATCAAGCACCTGTTCGACGGTGGCCCGGTCGCCGTTCATGCGCCGGAACACGTCCGGGTCCAGGCTGTCCAGGCTGATCGTCAGGCGCTTGAGTCCGGCCCCGCGCAGCGCATCCGCCAGTTTGGGCAACAGCACGCCGTTGGTCGTCATCGCCAGGTCGTGCAGCCCGTCCAGCGCGGCGAGTTGCGCGACCAACGTCTCGACCTCGCGCCGCACAAGCGGCTCGCCGCCGGTCAGCCGGATCTTCTGCGCGCCCAGGCCGATGAATATCCGCGCCAGCCGCGCGATCTCCTCGAAGGTCAGCAGCTCATCCTTCGGCAAAAAGCGATAGTGCTCGCCGAACACCTCGGCGGGCATGCAATAGGTGCAGCGAAAATTACAGCGATCGGTCACAGAAATGCGCAGATCGCGGAAGGGCCGTTCGAGACGGTCGGTGATCGTTGGGGTCTCAGTCATGGATATCACACTTCTCAGTACCGGTACGCGTGCTTAATTTTTACGACGATCGTCTAGATTATAACACAGGGCTATCTCCGGCAGCCTCAACGCCCGCGCCGCATCTGCTGTACTTTGCGCTGCATGAAGCTCGCCACGCGCTCGACCGCGACCGCCTCACCTTCGATCACCAGGCAGTCACGCGGGATGCGTGCCCGCCCGATGACGTCCGGTTCCAGCGCCACGATCGCCGCCTGCCAGCCGTCGCCGGTCACGCTGAACGCTTCAGTAGGCGTGCCGCCGAGCTGTTCCAGGTAGTTTAACACGCGGAAGCGCGGCAGCACACGTAATTCAATTTCAACACGCACGGGGGTATCGGCTCCTGTTTGCCCCACCGGGTACTGCATCGTGCCGCCATGATACCACATATCCAGCACCGGCTGTACAGGATCGGGTTTTGGCATAGAATAAGCACACTGCCCGGCACCACAGCGGAAACAAGGCAAAGGCACGATGGACCACGAACGTTTGTACCGCCAGGGCGTGTTGGCGATCCGCGAACAGGGTGATATCCGGCGCGGGCGTGCGCTGCTGCTCAAAGCGCTGGAACTGCAACCGGAACATGACATGGCGTGGTTGTGGCTCACACGGACGGTGCAGGACAGCCACCAGCAGCTTGAATACGTCGAGCGCGCGCTGGCGATCAACCCGGCCAACGAGACCGCGCGCAAGCTCAAAGCCCGGCTGCTGGCGCGTGCCGGGCCGGATACAGCCGCGCCTGGTGCGCCACCCGCCGTGAAGCGGGCGCGCTATAAAACCGTCGACGATCCCGTCACGCCTGCCGAACGGCAGCGTATCGACGCGCATATGGCGCAAGCCGCGACCCACCTGGAAGCCGGCGCGATCGAGGACGCGATCCGGGAATGGGTCGCCGTGCTGGCGCTGCGCGTGGACCACGAAACCGCGCTGCGCAACGCGGCAGGCCACCTGTGGCAGCAGGACTACCGTGATGACGCGGTCGAACTCGTCCAACGCGCGCTGGACGCGGGGACGCGCAACCCGACGATCTACCTTACCGCGATCGATATGGCTGAGCGCCAGGGCCGCTATACCGAGGCCGACGCCCTGCGCCGCCGCCTGGCCGAACAGCCCGCTACGGATGACAAGCTGCTGCTCAAGCTCGCGGATGACATCATCGCGCGCCAGCAGCCTGCAGATGCGTTCGCGTTCCTTGACCACGCCCTCGGTGCGCACCCCGACAGCCAGGCGCTGCTGCTGCGCCTGGGCGACCTGTACCGGGAATTCGGCCAGCAGCAGGAAGCAGTGACGTATTACGAACGCGTCGTGCAGTTGGGCGCGCGCACGCCGGAAGGCAAGACCGCCGACAAACGCCTGGGCGCGTTCGTGCCCGTGCTGACGGATCGCGAACGCGGCAGCGTGTTGCTGGCGCTGCGGGAAACCGCCGGGATCACACTGTTCTACCTGGTCCTGGGCTGGCAGGACGCGGGCATCGACCTGCTGGCACTGGGGCCGCGCCGCTGGTTCGGCGTGCTCCTGAGCGCGATCGGGGGCTATCTCGTCGTCACGGCGACGTCGTCACCGCAACAACGCGGCATCGCGGCGTGGCTTGGCGGGCGTGTCCCGCCGCCGCAGCCGGACGCAGACGCACCGGTGGACTTGCTCCAGCAGCAGCAGGTGATATCTGCACCGGGGCGCGCGCTCGAAGAACCGACACGCCTGGCGCGCATTCCCGCAGACGCGCGCTACATTCTGGGCGGGCTGGGCATCCTGCTGCTGCTGCTCGCGTTTTATATGGTGGCTTACCACGCGGTCGCGCTGGCGCTCGCCCGCTGAAGCCGACAATGCCGACTACGTAACGCTCCGCACAGGGAAAGAGACAATGTGCCTGCTGGCTGCCATTCTCGCCGTGTTTTTGTTTCAGCTCTTTATCATGAGTTTCCTGTTTCCGCTGCCGGTCAACGACTCCAGCACGTTACGCTACCGCACGGTGCCCTGGGCGACGCTGGCGCTGATCACGGTCAACACGCTGCTGTTCGTGCTGTGGATCACGCCTACGATGTACGAGCACCAGGACGGCGTGCTGATGGTCCGTGACGACTTTGAACCGTTCCGCGAGCTGGTGAATGTATACGGCTACCGTGAGGACGCACTCAAGGCGGGCACAGGGATCGGCGCGTTCGCGACCTTCACGCACATGTTCATGCACGCGGATTTCTGGCACCTGTTCGGCAACATGATCTACCTCTGGACGTTTGGCCGCCGGGTAGAGGATGCGTGCGGGACATGGCGCTTCTTGCTGTTCTACCTCACCGCCGGGATGATCGCGGGGATCGGCGCTGCGCTGCTCGAACCCGGGATCGGCGCGCTGCCGGGGATCGGCTCAAGCGGCGCGATATCGGGGGTGATGGGGGCGTACCTGCTGTTGTTTCACGGGGCGAAAGTTGACGTCCTGTGGGGGCTAGGGGCGATCTTGCGGCTGCCTTACGCGACATTACGTCTGCTGTGGAACCGCGAAGCCAAATTCTGGCGCTGGACGGTGTCGCTGCCCGCCGCGCTGCTGCTGGTCCTGTTCCTGGTCCAGAACGCAATCCCTTCGATCGAGACGATCCAGGGGGACGACCAACTGCAAGGCGTGAACTATCTGGCCCACTTGAGCGGGTTTTTCGCGGGCCTGTCGATCTTTCTCTTCGCACGCAAGGACCTGCTGGTGCGCTACCTGCACGGGCGCTCGCTGTGAGCTGCGCCGGCAAAGCCAAAAGGCAGGGCAAGCGCCGCGCCTGCCCTGCCTGTAGCGTCATTCGATGGCTGCTACATGCAACCGCTCGCCAGGATCACTTACCAGACCCCAACGTCAGGCCCTGGATGAAGTAGCGCTGCAGGAAAACGAAGATGAAGATCGTCGGCAGAGTCGCGATCAACGACCCGGCGGTGATCAGCGGCCAGTCGGTGACATACTGGCCGCGCAGCGTCGCCAGCCCGGCTGTGACCGGCAGCAATGCGTTCGACTTGACCAGGATGAGCGCCCACAGGTAATCGTTGAAGACCCAGGTAAATTCCAGCGTCGCCAGCGCCGCCAGCGAGGGCAGGCTCAGCGGCAGCATGATCTGCCAGTAGATGCGGAACTCGCCGCAGCCGTCCACGCGCGCCGCGTCCATGATCTCGCCCGGCACCGTCTTCATGAAGTTGCGCAGCACGAAGGTGCAGAACCCAAGCTGAAACGTCATGTGGATCATGATCAACGCGCCGTGCGTGTCGTAAATGTTCAGCTTGTTGCTGAGCCGGAACACCGGCAGCAGCAAAATCTGGAACGGCAGCATCATGCCCGCCACATACGTGAAATAGATCAGCAGGTTGCCCCGGAACTTGAACCGGGCCAGGGCAAAGGCACTCAGTGACGAGAGGAACAGCATCCCGATCAGCGAGGGGATCGTGATGATGAAGCTGTTGAGCAGGTACTGGCGCATGCCGGCCTGTTCCCACGCCATGCGGAATTTATCCGTGCTCAGGTCTTCAGGGATGCTCCAGAATCCGTTGATCGCGATATCGTCCATCGTGCGGAACGACGTGATCAACGAGGCGAACACAGGCAGCAGCCAAATCAATGTCAGCCCGACCAGGGCCAGGAACGCGATCGTGGAGAAGACCAGTTTACGCCTGCGCGCGGCTTGATCGCCCGGTTTGGTGATGCTTGCAACGGTCGCCATGGTCTGCTCCTAATACTCCAGCTCATCTTTCAACGAGTGCCACAGGTACAGGCCGACAAAGAACACGCTGATCGTGAACAGCACGACGGCTATCGCCGCGCCGTAGCCCATGCGGTAATTGTTGAACGCCTGCATATACATCAGGTTTGCCAGCACCTCGGTCTTTTGATTCCCGCGCGTCATGATCTGCACCAGGTCAAACGCGCGCAGCGAATCGATGATCGAGATGATGATGATGATCGTCGTGATCGGTGCCAGCAGCGGGAAAATGACCTTATAGAACAACTGCCAGCGACTCGCGCCATCAACCAGCGCCGCGTCGATCAGCGTGGGGTCGAGGTTTTTCAGCCCGGCGAGGTACAGGACCATCACATAACCGACCTGCCGCCAGACCGCCGCCGCGATGATGCAATAGATCGCGATGTCCGAATCGGCCAACCAGCCCGGCGGGCGGCTGGTGATCCCGCCATCGGTCAGCAGCGTGTTGAGCAGGCCCTGCTTGGGATGGTAAACCCACGACCACACCAGCGCGATCACCGGTCCCGAAAGCACCAGCGGCGAGTAGAAGCTCACTTTGAACCAACGCCCGCCGCGAATCTCGGTGTTGAAGATCAGCGCCATGAACAACCCCAGCGTGGTCGGCACCGTGATGAAGATCAAGAACCAGCGAATGTTGTTGCCCAGCGCGACTTTGAAATCGTCCATCTGGAACAACTTGCGATAGTTGTCCAGCCCGATGTACTGCGGATCGGTGACCCCGTCCCAATTGGTCAGGCTGAGGTAAAAAGTGTACAGCGTAGGGGCGATAATCCAGACCACGTAGAGCAGCAGCGGGATCGCCAGGAACATATACGGGGTCAGTTTGCGGCGCGACACTTTCGGCAGCTTGAACGCCGGGAGCACGCCCTCGAACGACAGGGACGAAACCCACAAGAACACGACCTGTGCGATCAACCCGATCGAACCAACGAGCGCCCAGTTAAACCCATTGCTTACCTGGCCCGGGTCCCGCACGGTCTGCGCGATCAGTTCGTTGTCGTCAAGGTAGTAGAAATTGATGAAGTAAAACAGGCTGGCAAGCCCCAGAAACGTGGTGATAACCGACACGATCTTGCCCCGTTCGGGGCTGTTGAGGCCCCACAGCGTGATCACGCCGGTGACCAGCGCGGCCAGCGGGACCAGCAGGATGTGCAGCGTCACATACGGGCTATACGTGCCGTCGATGATCGCCTCGGACATCATCCGCGCGCCGTTGAATTTCATCTGGCCCCAGTACCAGGGCGCGAACAGGAACGCGACCAGGATGACGCCAGCCGAAACCAGGCCGATGAAGTTTGCCAGGGACGGGTCGATCGGAGGGCGTAGCGATCGGGACTGTGTGCTAGTTGCCATAATGCGTGTTCCTCGCTGACTGGTCGAGCGGTGGTGCCAGAGGGCGACACGAAGCATCACGCCTCGTGCCGCCCCGTTACAGGCTAACACTCAAGCGCGCACGCGAGGATTACTCTTCGTAACCCTCTTCTAACAGGCGCAGGCGCTCGGCTTCGAGGGTCGGCAGGATGCTGTCGATGTTGGCCGGGTCATCCCAGAAGGACATGAAGCCGTCCATGCCAACATCGGCCATCGGCGGGGTTGTATCGCGGTCATAGAACTGCAGAATGAAATCAGCCGTCTGGATCAGGTTGATCCCCTTCTGAACGGATTCGGGAACCTCCGAAATGTCGACATCGGTACGCGTGGGCAGGCGGCCCAGTTCGTCGAGGCCCATCTGCTGGACTTCCTGCGATCCGAGGAACGCCATGAACTGCTTGCCACCTTCGAGGTTGCTGGCGTTGGCCGGTATGAAGTAACCATCGGTCGGGGCGTCCTCACCGATCGGCACATCCGGGTTGATGACCGGGAAGCGGAAGAAGTCGAGGTCGTCTTCGAGTTCATCGGGGTACGAGTCGGTGATGAATTGTCCCATCAGGTACATGGCCGCGTCACCCTGGATCATGAAGTCCAGCGCTTCCTGCCAGCTATAGGCTGCCGGGTCGTCGATGAAGCAGTTGTGCTCAAAGAGCTGGGCCCACGTTTCGAAGACCGCCCTCACGCGCTCATCCTCGTAGGATTCCTTGAGCAGCATCAGGTCGCGGTGGAACTCCGGCCCGTTGACACGCATGTTGATGTAGTCAAACCAGGCGGCAGTGGTCCAGCGGTACTTGGTGCCGATCGTGAACGGGTCGTAGCCCGCTTCGTTGAGCACGTCGCACGCGTTCAGCAGGTCGTCCCAGGTCTCGATCGGGGCTTCCAGGCCGACTTCTTCGAACAGTGATGGCCGGTAGTAGATCGCCCACCAGTAGTACGAGGTCGGCATGAAGTACTGCGCGCCGTCGTAGGTCGCCAGCGCGTTGAAGCCCGGTGCATAGGCTTCGTCGAAGCCGTTCTCGACCCACATGTCGGAGATGTCAGCGATCTGGCCGTTTTCAATGAAGAAGGTCGCACGATTGCCCGCGAACCAGGTCAACACATCCGGCGGGTCGTCCGCGGTGAGGTAAGCACGAATGGCCTGCTTGAAGTCCTCATGCGCGATGATCGTGTGCTCGACCGGCATCAAGGGGTGTTCTTCGTTCCACATGCTGACGACTTTCTCGTCAAATGCACGTGGCAGCGGGTCGCCATGCATCGAGTTATAGACGATCGTTTCGGGGGCCTGGGCGGATACCGCCATCGGCACCACGACTGCTATAACCAGCAGTACGGTGATAAACAATCCGAGCTTGCTAAACTTAGACACGGTTCGCTCCTCAGAAAAACTTAAACCTAACGAAAGAGGGTTTACTTAAAACTAGCGTGATCACGTAGTGCACCCGGTGTGCGGTTGGTCTTTGTGTGTGAGATGAACTCCTTTCTCCGTCAAATCCCCGTTCCTAATAGTAGTACCAGGCTCAAACACCACTATTTGGACTGGCAGCCTTGTTTCAACGGGCTGCGTTGCGCCTCTGCGTCCCTTTCCACGTCGATTCGCCAGGCGGGGCGGACGATTGGCGCTCCACCAGCAGCGGGGCCAGGATCACCGACTCGGGCGTTTTGCCGCCCAGCACGTCAAACAACATCTGCGCGGCGACCCGGCCTTGTTCCGGCGCGCGCTGGTTGATCGTCGTCAACGGGGGTGTCATGATCGCCGCCGTCGGGATATCATCATAGCCCGTCACCGCCAGATCGCCGGGGACGTTACGTCCCATCTCGCGCGCCTGCTGGATCGCCCCCATCGCCATACGGTCGTTCATGCACAGCAGCGCGGTCAGGTCGGGGTGCTGTTCCAGCAGTTGCCTGGCGCAGCGCGCGCCGCTGGCGACCGACCAGTCACCGTGACACACAGGCAGCGCGTCAGCGTCCATCCCGAGCGCCTCACAAGCGACATGGACGCCCTGCGCGCGGTACACCATGCCGTAGTTGGTTTCCTCGGGCACATCGATGATCCCGATGCGACGATGGCCCAGTTCGTACAGGTGCTCGAAGATCATCTGTCCCCCGCGCCGGTCATCATGCCGCACGACGAATTCGTTCTGCCCGTAGCCAATCGCCACCGCCGGGATGCCTTTTTCCTGCACCGGCTCCAGCGCCATCGCCTGCGGGTAACTGTCAAGCGCCAGCACGCCGTCAAGATAGCCGCTCTGGATCAACTGCAGATAATGCGGATCGGTTTTGTCCACGCCGAGGTTGGGCGTGCTGAGCAACATGTTATAGCCGCGCCCGGTACACTCGGCCTCGATGCCTTCCAGGATGTGCATGATGTTGGGGTCGGTGAAGATGGCTTCGTAGACGAACGGGAAAACGACAGCGATGATATGCGTTTTGCCGCTGGAGAGCGCGCGCGCGGCCAAGTTGGGTACATACCCTAACTCCTTGACCGCCAGCATCACCTTGCGGCGTGTCTTTTCGGTGAAATAAGGGGTATTGGACAACACTTTTGAAACAGTAGCGGTGGATACCCCCGCGCGTTTCGCGACGTCTTCTAAGGTTGGCACTTTCGAAAACCCCAGGCGACAAACTCTTTTGGTTAAGCGGTTAACTATAATCCGAAAAAAATATCCTCGGCGCAGCACACTATCCCAGAAACATGGATAGTTAAGCCCTTAACTACAAGCATATAAGAAAAAAAATACGCTGTCAAGAAAGCTGCGATCCGCGGGTGTGGGGACCGGCCTGCCTGCAAGGCTATAATCAATTATTGTAACGTCACGCAGCGCCGATTGCGCTTAAAAACAGGGCTATTACAGCAGGATAATTGACATGCTGCGATGTGACTTCCTGCACTGGAGGCCCTGTCCGCAGGTGTTAGTATCGAACAAATCCGATTTGTGAAGGGTATCACAATGTTGGTATACACATTCCTGGTGCTCGCTGCCGTGATCTGTGCGTTCCGGGCGATTCGCGCCCGGCACTTGCTCACGGCGGCGATCTGGCTGGCCGGCGTCAGCGCGCTGACCGCGACGATCATGTACCGCCTGGGAGCCGAACAGGTCGCCGTGGTGGAGTTGAGCGTCGGCGCGGGCCTGGTCACGGTCCTGTTTGTGTTCGCCATCAGCATCGCCGGGGACGAAGGACTCAGCGAGCGCGAATTCATCCCTAACACGCTGGCGATCAGCGTGGCGGCGCTCGTCGTGCTGCTGCTGGGGGGAATGATCCTGCCGCTGGACGAACCCGAGATCACGACCGGTGAGGGCACATTTTCCGGCGTGCTGTGGGACGATCGCGCGCTGGACGTGCTGGTGCAGCTCGTCCTGATCTTCACGGGCGTGCTGTGCTTGCTGGGGCTGCTGGCCGATGCACCGGAGCTGCCCAGACAACCGGTAACCGAGTTCCCACGCGCGCGCATCACGTCCACACTCAATATTGTGGATCAACGCGCCATCGAGAACCCCCTTGACGAGCGCGATTCCGGCACGCGCAACGCCGGAAAAACAGACTCTGAGGAGCAGACAGCATGAATCCGGTCACGATCATCATGCTTGGGGCGTTGGGTGTTTTCGGCGTTGGATTGTACGGGTTGTTGATCACGCGCAATCTCGTGAAGGTCGTGGTGGCGCTGCAAATCCTGGTTAAGGCCGCGTTGCTGGCGTTGGTCGCGGCAGGCAGAGCGTCGGACCAGATCGACCTGAGCCAGGGTCTCGCCATGACCGTGATCGTCGCAGATACCGTCGTTGCTGTGATCGGACTGGCGCTGGCCGTCCAGGTAAAGCGCGTACTCGGCACGATGGACCTTACCGCGCTGTCAAAACTGCGAGGTTGAAGCCTTTCCTATGATCGATATCCTGATCTTGCTCACGATCGCGCTTCCCTGGCTGGGGGCGCTGGTGGTCTGGTTCACCGGCGACGAACACCCGCATGAGCAACACCTCTTCGCGGTATTCTTCGCCGTCGCCGCCGCGATCGTCGCACTGTTGATGCTCGCCGCGCCCTCGGATGCGGTCGCGCTGACGGTTGACGCGGGCGACGCGTTCGGTACATTCACGTTCGTGCCGGACGGGCTGGGCGTGTTCCTCGCCATCATCGCGACCGTCGTCGGCAGCCTGGCCGTGATCTTCTCGGTGGACTACATGCAGGGTGCGCGCGCGCTGGGACGCTACTACGCGCTCGTGCTGCTGTTCATCGGCGCGATGTGCGGGCTGGCGCTCAGCGGGAGCCTGTTCCTGTTGTTCCTGTTCTGGGAAATTACCGCGCTGTGCTCTTACGCGTTGATCGCGTTCTACAACGACGATCCGAAAGCCGTCGCGGGTGGCATCAAAGCGCTGATCATGACGCAGTTCGGCGGCGTCGGGATGCTGGCGGGCGCGCTGCTGGCGTACGCGCACCTGGGCGATTTTCAGATCGCGACATTGCTCGAACGGCACAATGAGATTCCGCCAGGCACCCTGGCATTGATCGCGTTCGGGTTCCTGGCGGCAGCGGCGGCGAAGTCCGCACAGGTCCCGTTCCATACGTGGCTGCCCGGCGCGATGGAAGCGCCCTCGCCGGTCAGCGCGCTGATTCACGCCGCGACGATGGTCAACGCGGGGGTGTACCTGCTGGCGCGTTTCTACCCGGCGTTTGAAGGCGTCACAGGCTGGACCACCGCCGTGATCCTGGTCGGGACGCTGTCGGCGCTGCTGGCCGCGCTGATGGCCCTGACCGCCAGCGACCTCAAGCGCGCGCTGGCCTATTCGACCGTGAGCCAGCTCGGTTACATGGTCTACGCGGTGGGCGTGGGCGGTGTGTTTGCCAGCCAGTATCACCTGCTGAGCCACGCCGTGTTTAAGGCGCTGCTGTTTCTCAGCGCGGGCGCGGTGATTCACAGCATCGGCACGCGCGACATGTTCGAGATGGGCGGGCTGCGCAAGGAGATGCCGTTCACGCGCACGGTGTTTGTCATCGGCGCGCTGGCACTGGCCGGGCTGCCCGTGCTCAACGGCTTCTGGAGCAAGGAACTGATCCTCGAAGCCGGGCTGGAAAACGGCCCAGTCTGGGCTTACGCGCTTATGCTGGCGGGGGCGGGCATCACGGCGCTGTACACGTTCCGCATGGTGTGGCTGGTCTTCTACGCGAAACCAGCCCGCGCTGATCGCCACGCACACCCGGCGGGGCGGTTCATGAAGGTCGCGACCGGCGCGCTGGCAGCAGGCACGCTCGTGACGTGGCTGCTGGCGGGGCCGTTCGGGCACATGCTGGAGACAACGCTGCCGTTCCACCACCTGCACGCACACAGCACGCTGGATATCGTTGAAGAGATCCTCACCGCCGAAGCGACGTACCTCGCGCTGGCAGTCGTCGCAGTCGGGCTGGCGGCGTGGTGGTTCCATGACCGCCTCGCGCCGTTGGGGGACCGGGTCCCACTGCTGCCGCGAGCGATGACGCACGATTTCGGGTTCGAGTGGATCAACCGCCGCATCGTGGACGGCACGCGTGCCACCGCCGACGCGCTGCGCGTCACCCAGACGGGATACGTGAACTGGAACGTGCTGGGCATCCTGGGCGGGATGATCGTCGTGCTGGTCGTCCTGGCACTGGGGGCGTGAGGGGAGTCGCTATGCATGATATGATCGCCTTTACCTGGATGATCGCGCTGCCGCTGCTGGCCGCGCCCCTGGTGTATTTGCTGGGGCGGCTGGTCAAACCGGCGCATGAAGGCGCGCTCGCGGCGCGCTGGGCGGCGTTTGTCGCGCTGGTCTTCACATGGATTCCGTTCGCCTTCGCGCTCGCCGACCTGCACAGCAACGGCGTGCAGACGTACAAACTGGGCACGGTGGCACTGCGGCTGGACGATCTCGCGCTGCTGCTGGCGGCGCTCTCGCTGGGCCTGGGCACGCTGGTGACGCTGTATTCCGGCCCGTACATGGACGCCGAACCGGGACAGGAAAAGTATTACGCCTCGCTGTTGGCACTGGTCGCGCTGATGATGGGGCTGGGCTGCGCGGGCGACCTCTTCAACCTGTGGGTGTGGTTCGAGGGGATGGCGATCGCGTCGTTCTTGCTGGTCGCGTTTTATCGCGAGCAGGCAGCATCACTCGAAGCCGGGGTGAAGTACCTCGTGCAGAGCGCGGTCGGGTCGGCAGCGGTGTTGTTCGGCATCGCGCTGGTGTTGATGGAGACCGGCACGCTCGACCTGGTCGCGATCCGGGCCACTGCCGGCGACTCGCTGACTCTGGCCGTCGCGGGTGGGCTGTTCGTGATCGGCTTCGGCGTCAAGGTTGCGATGGCCCCGATGCACACGTGGCTGCCGGACGCGCACTCGCAAGCGCCAAGCGGCATCAGCGCGATGCTCTCCGGCGTGGTGATCGAGGCCGGGTTGGTCGCGCTGCTGCGCTCGGTCGGGGCGCTGGCGGGCGTCGCCGGGACGTGGGGCGAGCTGCTGATGATCTTCGGCACGCTGAACATGCTCGTGGGCAATGTCATGGCGCTACGCCAGGAGCAGGTCAAGCGCCTGCTCGCCTACTCCAGCCTGAGCCACGTCGGGTACATGTTACTGGGGCTGGGCGTGGCGATCTACGCCGGGGACGCGACGGGCGCGCAGGGTGGGCTGTTCCACATGCTGACGCACGGCATGATGAAGGGGCTGGCGTTCCTGGCTGCGGGGGCGCTGCTGTACACGCTGCACGTCGCCAAAGGCGACCACGCACCGCTGACGCGCGATGACCTGAACGGCGCGGCACAGAAGTACCCGATCATCGCGCTCGGCCTGAGCATCGCCCTGCTGAGCCTGGGCGGGCTGCCGCCGCTGGCCGGGTTCATGTCCAAGTGGCAGATATTTGTCGCCGGGTTTGAGACGCGCGCGGGGTGGGTGCAGGCGCTGGTGATCGTCGCGGGGCTGAACAGCGTGCTCTCGCTGGCCTATTACGCGCCGCTGGTCAACGCGATGTACCGCCTGGAACCGTCCGCGACGGTGCAGCGCGGCGTCCCGGCTTCGGTGCTGCTGCGCGCGCCGGTCACCGTGCTGGCGCTCGGCGTGATCGCGGTCGGGCTGTGGCCGGGGCTGCTGGCGTGGCTCTACGAACCGGCGGGCCGCGCGCTGCTGGCGGCGTTCGGATTGTAGGCAAGTATGCAGTTCGCCGTGGCCGGTTATCAGCACTAACGGGGGACGTTACCGGAGCAATTCACACGTTACCCGTACCGAGGCACACGCCAACCGGGAACCAGACACGAATAACCAAAACCTGAGGTAACACGCACCATGAAAGACATTCTGCTCGCGCCACCGATCGCCTTCGCCCTGTACCTGCTGCTGGTCGGCATTCTGTCGGGCATTGGCCGCGTCATGGCCGGGCCGGGACAGGCAACAGGCGGCAAGACATCGACTTACGCCGGCGGTGAAGCGGCCCCGGCGCGCCCCGCCGTGCCCGGGTATCGCTCGTTTTTCGCGATCGCGCTGTTTTTCGCGATCGTGCATCTCGGCGTGCTGGTGGTCGGCAGCGGCGGACTGGATGCGCTGTCCGGCGTGTATCTCGTCGGGCTGATCCTGGCGCTTTTGGCACTGATTCTAGGATAAATCTTACTGTTATCACGGTAATGTTTCCTTTAGAATCTGTGTGAAGGAATGCACAAAACGACACGTCGGACGCTAAGCCTGCAGGAGAACAGTATGGACCGCTTACAAGCTTCCTGGCACAACATAATGGACCAGATCAAGGGCTGGGCACGCTTCAATTCCCCCTGGGCCATTCACTTCAACAGCGGGTCATGCAACGGGTGTGATATCGAGATCCTGGCGACGCTCACCCCGCGCTACGACATGGAGCGTTTCGGCGTCAAGCTGGAGGGCAGCCCGCGTCACGCCGACATCCTGATCTGCACCGGGCCGGTCTCGCGGCAGGCCCGCAAGCGGCTGATCCGCATTTACGAGCAGATGCCGGAACCGAAATACGTCGTCGCGGTGGGCGCGTGCGCGCTCTCCGGTGGCGTGTTCCAGGGCTGTTACAACATCATGGGCGGGATCGACCAGGTGCTCCCCGTCAACGCGTACATCCCCGGCTGCCCGCCGCGACCTGAGGCGATCATCGACGGGCTGGTGAAGCTGCTCACGGCGATGCAGTCGGGCACCCTGCCGGACGTTGAACCCGGCGCGGCGATCGACCTGACCACGCTGCCCGGCGCCGGTGAAGGAGAGGAAGCGGCATGACCGAATCAGGGACCATCGAAGGGGCACGCGCGATCCTGCAGCCCTGGGCGCAAGATACTGAAGCGCAGGAACCGGACCGGCTGTACGTCGTGATCGCGGCGTCCGACCTGCTGGATGCCGTGCGGGCGCTGCACACCGCTGCGCGGTGGGGGTATTTGGCGACGATCACGGGCGTGGATCTGGGTGTCGAGGCGGGCATGATCGAGGTGTTGTATCACTTTGTATCCGGTGCAAACGTGGTCACGCTGCGCGTGCGCACCCCGCGTGACGACCCGCGCGTGCCGTCGCTTTACGAACTGATCCCATCGGTGTCGTTTTACGAGCGCGAATTGATCGAGATGCTCGGCGTGACGGTCGAGGGCACGCCGAACACCGAGCGGCTCTTCCTGCCGGATGACTGGCCGCAGGGCATCTACCCGCTGCGCAAAGATTTCAACATGGACGATCTGGCAAACGTGCCGACGCGAGGAGCATGAGTCCGATGCAGCAGCCACAACCATCACGCGACAAGTTCATCATCCCGATCGGGCCGCAGCATCCCGCGCTCAAAGAGCCGGGGCACTTCGAGTTTCAGGTTGACGGCGAAACCGTGACCGATGCCACCGTGCGCCTCGGCTACGTGCATCGCGGCATCGAGAAGGGCACCGAGGGCCGTAACTACATCCAGGCGCTGTATCTGCTGGAACACATCTGCGGCATTTGCTCGCACGTCCACGCGACGGCGTACTGCCTGGGCGTCGAGACGCTGGCGGGCGTCGAAGTCCCGCCGCGCGCCCAGGCGATCCGCGCGCTGGTCGCGGAGCTGGAGCGCATCCACAGCCATATGCTGTGGCTCGGTGTGGCGGCGCACGAGGCCGGGTTCGACACGCTGTTCATGTACACCTGGCGCGACCGCGAAACCGTGATGAACCTGCTCGAAGGCATCACCGGCAACCGCGTCAACTACTCCGCCAACATCATCGGCGGGGTCAAATGTGACATCACGCCGGAGCATGACGCGGCGATCCGCGAGGGGATCGACTTCCTCGAAGAGCGCACCCGGCATTACCTCGAGGTGGTCAGCAACGACACGATGTTCCTGCGCCGCACGCGCGGCATCGGCGTGATGGACTATGACGCGGCGGAGCGTATGGGCGTCGTCGGCCCAACGGCGCGCGCGTCCGGCGTGGCGCGCGACGTGCGCGTCGACGCGCCATATGCCGCTTACGCGCAGTTCCCGGTGCAGATGATGATCGAGACCGGCGGGGACCTTGAGGCGCGCGTCGTGGTGCGCATCCGCGAGCTGTTCGAAACGTACCGCATCATCCGCGACATCCTGGACCGGCTGCCGGAAGGCGAGCTGACGACCCGCGTCCCGCGCCGCATCAAGCCGGGCGAGGTGATCAGCCGCGTCGAAGCGCCGCGCGGCGAGCTGTTTTACTACATCAAGAGCAACGGCACCGACCAGCCGGAGCGCGTGAAAGTGCGCACGCCCACGCTGCCGAACATGGCGTCCGTGCTGCGCCTGTCGATCGGCGCGCAGCTGGCGGACGTGCCGATGATCCTGTCGGGCATCGACCCGTGCTTCTCGTGCAATGACCGGATGATCGTCGTCAGCGACCGACGGCACGGTAAGCGCGACCTGATGACCTGGGACGACCTGAGACAATACGGGATTGCGTACTACCAATGAGCACACTAGTAGCCATTATCGCCTTACTGATCTTCCCCGGCGGGCTGTTTGTGCTGGCAGCCGGCATGTTCTACGAGTGGATCGACCGCAAGCTGATCGCGCGGTTCCAGAACCGGGTCGGGCCGCCTTGGTTCCAGCCGCTGGCGGACACGGTCAAGCTGCTGGCGAAAGAAGAGGTCGTGCCGGAAGGCGTGAACGCGACACTATTCGTCGCGCTGCCGGTGGTGGCGCTGGCGGGCGCGCTCACCGCCGCGCTCTACGTCCCGATGGCAGGGCTGGACCCGGCATACAGCTTCCAGGGCGACCTGGTCGTGACGATCTACCTGCTGAGCCTGCTCACGCTGTGCACGGGGCTGGCGGGCGCGAACACGCTCAACCGGTTTTCGCTGGTCGGCGCGACACGCACCCTGACGCAGTTGTTCAGCTACGAAGCGCCGTTCCTGCTGGCACTGCTCGGCCCGGCGATCGTCGCCGGAAGCTGGGAGATCGCGGAAGTTCGCGCATACGCGCGCGGCCATACCTGGTTCTTGCTGACGCAGCCGGTCGGCTTCATCGTGGCGCTGGTCGGGTTGATGGGCAAGCTCGAACTCCCCCCGTTCGACGCGCCGGAAGCCGAGACCGAGATCGTCGCGGGCGCGCTGACCGAATACAGCGGGCGCGGGCTGGCATTGTTTCACCTGGGCAAAGGCGTGGAACTGGTGATCGGCCTAACGCTGGTGGCGACGTTCTACCTGGGCGGCATGGCGAACCCGCTTGACTTCATCGTAAAAACACTGGTGCTGCTCGGCGGCCTGGCTGCCGTGCAAGCGTTGCTCACCCGGCTGCGCATCGATCAGACGGTCGGGTTGTGGTGGCGCTATGGCGCGATCCTGGTGCTGGCGCAGTTCCTGGTGATCATCGTTGTGAAAGGAGTCATCGCATGACATTCAAACTGAGCGCGATGTGGAAAGACGCGCTGGAGACGTTCGTCAAGTCCCCGGCAACCCAACGTTACCCGTTCGTGCGCATCGACGCGCCGGAGTACCTGCGCAGCAAGCTGCATTGGGACCTGGCCGAATGCACCGGCTGCCAGCTCTGCGCGAAAGACTGCCCGGCCAACGCGATCGACATCATCACGATCGACAAGAAGGCCAAGCAGTTCGTGTTCCGCTATCACGTGGACCGCTGCATCTTCTGCTCGCAGTGTGTGATGAGCTGCCGCAAAGGCTGCCTGAGCATGGCAAACGACGAGTGGGAACTCGCCGCGCTGAACCGCGAGGATTTCATCGTGTACTACGGAAAGGACGCGGATGTCGAATCCGTCCTGGCAGGAGAGGATGCGGGCGAGCCTGAAGCGGCTTCAACCGACTGACCCGCAATCCGGCCCACCGAAGATCGCGCTGCTGGGCGTAGGCCATCCGCTGAACGGCGACGACGCCGCCGGGATCGTCATCGCGCGGCGTTTGCACGACGTGTTCGCGGCGAACACGCGCGTGCTGGTGCTGGAAGCCGGGTCCGCGCCCGAAAACCAGACCGGGCCGCTGCGCCGGTTCGGTCCTGCGCTGGTGGTCTTCATCGACGCCGCGCAGATGGACGCCGAACCCGGCAGCGTCCGCTGGCTGGACTGGCGCGAGACGTCTGGCCTGAGCGCCTCTACCCACACCCTACCGCCCTACGTCCTGGCGAAGTTCCTGGTCGCGGAGTTAGGGTGCGCGGTCGCGCTGCTGGGCATCCAGCCCGCGCGCAACGCGATCGCCGCGCCGCTTTCCCCCGTGATGCAACACGCCGCCGATACGGTCAGCGCCGCGCTGGAAGACGCGCTCAGCGCGCTGGCGTGAGGTTCCCCGGCACGGTAGC
This sequence comes from uncultured Anaerolineaceae bacterium, assembly GCA_964425755.1. Lineage (GTDB taxonomy): Bacteria > Chloroflexota > Anaerolineae > Aggregatilineales > Aggregatilineaceae > CAYRNY01. Next base: position 51,687 of record CAYRNY010000022.1, on the reverse strand, counting down.
ATCATCACACGTTGCAGCGGCACAACCCCGGCAAATTCCCAGCCCCGCTCACTGATCCGGCATTGGCCCAGAAAACCAACGCGGCGCGGTAACACGTCCCCATGCAGTTGCCGCACAGCAGCGCGAAGCGGTGTATAGTACACCTGGAACGAAGGAGCCGTGCGGTGTCCTGTCGAGCACAGGCGCGGCCCCGCACGACAGGAGAGCGACACGATGCAGAGAATTACCATGCTGGGCACCGGGTTGATCAGCGCCGCCTATACGCAGGCCCTGCAACACACACGCAGCCGCGATCAGGTGGCGGTTGTGTATTCCCGGCGCGAGAGCCGCGCGCGGCAGTTCGCCAGCGAATGGAACGCCCCCGTCTGGACGACCGACCTGAACGCAGCGATCGAACATCCCGACACCGGCGTCGTTGTGGTCGGGCTTCCGAACCACCTGCACGAGCAAGCGGTAGAGCTGGCCGCAGCGTGTGGCAAAGCCGTGCTATGTACCAAGCCGCTGGGCCGCGACGCCACCGAAGCACGGCGCATGCTCGACCGTGTCGAGCGCGCGGGCGTTTTTCACGGCTACCTGGAGGACCTGGTCTACGCGCCCAAAACGCTCAAGGCGCTGGCGGCAGTGCGCGAAGGGGCGATCGGGCGCGTGCTGTGGGCACGCTCGCGCGCGGCGCACGGTGGCCCGCACAGCGACTGGTTCTGGGACCGCGAACAGGCCGGCGGCGGCGCGATCATCGACCTGGGCAGCCACTGCATCGCGGTCGGGCGCAGCTTCATCGGCAAGGACATCCAACCGCTGGAGGTGATGTGCTGGGCTGCGACCCAGGTGCACCCCATCCCTGCCGAAGACCACGCGGTCGGGCTGGTGCGGTATGCCAACGGCGCGATCGGCCAGTTCGAGGCAAGCTGGGCCTTTCGCGGCGGGATGGACCTGCGCGACGAGGTCACGGGCACCGAGGGCACGATCTGGCTCAATCACTGGCTGCGCACCGGGTTCGAGATGTACACCGCTACCGGTGAAGTGGGCGACGTGGCCGAGAAGTCCGAACACGGCGCGGGCTGGGTCTTCCCCGTCGGCGACGAGGGCGGTGCGCTGGGCAACACCGCCATGTTCGCCGACATGCTCGATGCGCTCGAAGCCGGGCGCGCGCCCCGCGAAACGTTCTACGACGGTTACGTCGTCAACGCCATCATGGACGCGGCCTATCGTTCGGCCAGCTCCGGGCGGTGGGAGGCGGTGATCCTTGACGACTGGCGCGGCGTGGAATAAGGAAGCACGCGGGCGACCTGGCGTGCTGCGACGGTGAGCACCGCTTGATCAAGCGTGAGCGCCTGCCCGATGGCCGCGTCACGCTGATCTTGAAGGCCAAGCGCGATGGGCGCATGATCGAGCGCATCGAGAACCGCTGATATCCGGCGAAAAAAAATTGGCGACAGGCTCTTGACAACACCTGCAAAATAGTTTTTAATGCAAATAGGGCGAACGTTCGCCCAGGTGCAACATTGTGTTTTCAAGAGTTTTCTCAATGGCGAAGAAAGTTACGCTTAAAGACGTCGCGAAACACGCGCGCGTGAGCTACCAGACGGTGTCGAAGGTGCTGCGCGGACAGAAGCAGGTCACGCCTGAAGTCCGCGAGCGCATCTACAGCGCCGTCGAAACGCTGGGCTACCGTCCCAACGTCGCCGCGCGCAATCTCCGCACCCGGGCCAGCCACCTCATCGGCTATTCCTGGCAGCCGGACCGCCAGGGGTACTTCAACCCCGTGCTCGAACAGTTCGAGCAGAGCATCGTCGATGCGGCGGAGACATACGGCTACCACATTTTGCTGTTCCCGCAGGGCGAAGGTGCAGAACGCGCCGAAACCTACCGCGACCTGGTCGTTACCGGGCGCGTGGACGGCTTCATCCTCTCCGGCATGGAATACAACGATCCGCGTATTCCGATCCTGCAAAAGCTGGATGTGCCGCTGGTCGCGTTTGGCCGGACCCAAAGCGAGCAACCCTTCCCTTATGTCGATGTCGAAGGGCGCACCGGCATGCGCCAGGCGGTTGAGCACCTGGTCGCCCAGGGACACGAACGCATCGCCGCGCTGGCTTGGCCGGAGCAGTCCCGCGTCGGCAACGAGCGCCTGTCAGGGTACACCGAGGGGATGGAAGCGGCGGGACTGCCGATCGATCCTGAATGGATCGTGCGCGGGGAGAGCGATTACGACTACGGCTATACGGCGCTGTGCCGCTTGCTCGCGCTGCCGGAACCGCAGCGCCCGACCGCCGTCGTGACCATGCTGGACCTGATCGCCATCGGTGCCATGCGCGCGATCGAAGAGAACGGGTTAGCGGTGGGCCGGGATGTCGCGGTGATCGGGTTTGATAACACCCCTGTGGCAAGCTATCTCAAACCGAGCCTGACATCGATCGGCCAGCCGGCCTGGGATGTCGGGCAGCACGTGGTGGAATTGCTGGTTCGCCTGCTCGAAGGGGAAACACCGAAAGAGCAGCAAATTCTGCTGCCCTCCGAACTGGTGATCCGCGAATCAAGTCAAGGCTACTGTAACGCGTAGGTGGAAGGCTGCATGTCTGAGACGCTCAAGGCAGTGATCTTTGACCTCGATGGGGTCATTACCGATACGGCGGAATATCATTACCGGGCCTGGAAGCGGCTCGCGGATGAAGAGGGCCTGCCGTTCACACGCGCAGATAACGAGCAGTTGCGCGGCGTATCGCGGCGGGAATCGCTACGGCGGTTGCTCAAAGGGCGCGAACTGCCGGAACCACGCATGCAGGAATTGATGGCGCGCAAGAACGGGTATTATCGCGCGTCGTTGGAGCAGGTCACGCCTGATGACCTGTTACCGGGGGTCACGCGGCTGCTGGACGCACTTGATCGGGCGAACATCCGTTACGCGGTGGCCTCGGCTAGCCGCAACGCGCCCGATGTGGTGGAACGGCTGGGCATCGCGGGGCGTCTGGCGGCGCTGGTGGACGGCAGCAGCGTCACGCGCCAGAAACCGGCCCCGGACCTGTTCCGCTGCGCGGCGGCCCGGTTGGGCGTCGCGCCGGCGGAATGCCTGGTCGTGGAGGACGCGGCGGCGGGGATCGAAGCGGCGCTGGCTGCCGGCATGCCCGCGCTGGCGTTGGGGCCGCAGGAACGCTTCGCCGCGCTCGCCGGCTGGTATGGTGCGCGTTACGACAGCCTGGAGTCCGTGACGCTGGCCGACCTGCAAGCCGCTGCCCAGGTAGACCCGTACTGGGTCGAGCTGCACGCGCATTTCGACCCGGCTGAACAGCATCACCGCGAGACGATCTTCACCACCGGCAACGGCTATTTTTGCAGCCGGGGCAGCCTGGAGGAAGGGCATCCCGGCGACCACCCGCTGACGCTGGCGCATGGTGTGTTCGATGACATGCCGATCGTCTATACGGAACTGGCGAACCTGCCCAACTGGCTGGATATGACGATCCATGTGAACGGCCAGCTTTACCGGCTGGATCAGGGTACGTGCTTGCTGTTCCGCCGCGCGCTTGACCTGCGCAGCGGGGTGCTGCTGCGCCACGTGCGCTGGCAGGCCCCCGACGGGACGCTGCTCGACCTGACGTTTGAGCGCTTCGCCAGCTACGCACGCGAGCACGTCGCGGCGCTGCGCGTGCTGATCACCCCCGTCGACCGGGCGTGCGATATCACCGTTGCGACCGGCATCGACGGCTTTGTAGCGAACGAAGACTTGCTGCACTGGCACCACCTCGCGCAGGGGCAGTCTGACGACGGGGTGCTCTGGCTGCACAGCCGCACGCGGCACAGCGAGCTCGAACTGGCGTCGGCAGCCCGCGTGAGCGCCTCGCCGGAAGCCGGGATCGCGTACCAGCAGTGCCCCGACCACCCGCGCGCGCGCATCACGCAGACCGTGCCACCGGGCCAGACGCTCCAGGTCGACAAGCTGGTCAGCTACACCGCCAGCCGCGACCGGGACGCGAACGCCGCCGATGTCGTCGGGCGGGCGCTGGCCGAACTGGACGGGCTGGCCTATGACGCGCTGAAAGCCGAGCACATCGCGGCGTGGTCGCCCCTGTGGGAGCACAGCGACGTGGTGATCGAAGGCGACACCGAGGCGCAGATCGCGATCCGGTTCAACATCTACCAGCTGCTGATCGCCGCGCCGCAGCACGATGACCGGGTGAGCATCGGGGCCAAGACGCTCAGCGGGTTGGGGTACCGGGGGCATGTCTTCTGGGATACGGAGATCTTCATCGTCCCGATGTTCACCTACACCCAGCCGCACCTGGCACGCAACCTGCTGCTGTACCGTTACCACACCCTGCCCGGCGCGCGGCGTAAGGCGGCGGAAAACGGCTACGAAGGCGCGCAGTACGCCTGGGAAAGCGCGGCGACGGGCGACGAAACCACCCCGAAGTGGGTCCCGGATTTCGAAGGCAAGAAGCTGATCCGCATCTGGACCGGCGACATCCAGATTCACATCAGCGCCGATATCGCCTACGCGGTCGACCAGTACTGGCGGGTGACCGGAGATGACGCGTTCATGCGCGATTACGGCGCGGAGATCATCCTGGACACGGCGCGGTTCTGGGCCGACCGTGCCGAACTGGAAGTCAGCCATGGCGAGCACCGCTATGCCTTCCGCGACGTAATGGGGCCGGATGAGTGGCACGAACACGTAGACAACAACGCCTACACCAACCGCATGGCGCAGTGGCACCTGCAGAAGGCGCTCGATGTGCTGGCGTGGCTGGAGGCGCACGCGCCGGACAAGGCACGCGAACTCCGCGCCGCGCTGGACCTGACGCCGCAGCGCCTGGATCACTGGCGCGACGTGATCGCGCACGTGATCATCCCCTACGATCCCGAGACGGGCCTGTTTGAGCAGTTCGAGGGCTTTTTTGAACTCGACCGCATCGACCCGGCGCGCATCCGCGAGACGGATGAGTCGATGCAGCTCGTGCTGGGGATCGACGGCGCGAACAGGACCCAGATTCTCAAGCAAGCCGACGTGATCATGCTGCTGTGCCTGTTCCGCGACGCCTACGACCACAAGACGTGGCAGGCCAACTGGGACGCCTACATGCCGATCACCGATCACCAGTACGGGTCGTCATTGGGGCCGAGCTTCCACGCCTGGGCTGCGTGCGAGATGGACCGACCCGACGAAGCATACGAACACTTCATGCTCGCCGCCCGCGCCGACCTGCGCGACATACGTGGGAATGCGGGCGACGGGATTCACGCTGCCTCGGCAGGCGGCCTGTGGCAGGCAGTGGCCTTCGGGTTTGCCGGTCTGCGGCTGACCGACGACGGGCTGACGCTGCGCCCGCGCCTGCCCGCGCACTGGCAGCGCGTGCAGTTTTCCATTCGCTATCGTGGCGCGACGTACCAGGTCGACGTTCGACAAGGAGGTGAAGCACGCATCATAAAACTGTAATGTGACGGGTTTCGCGTTTGGTTTACCGGTTCAATCGTTCGTTCGCAGGATATGAAAAAGGCGCATCCCACGCGTGTGATCACAAGCAGAACCGGCCAGTTCTGCCCAGGCAAGTGCTAAGCGAACCTGAGATCAACACGTTGGGATGCACCGGACCGAGAATAGTTTAACAGGAGTGTGAAAAATGCGTAAGGCTTACATCCTTACCCTGATCGTTGTCCTGGCGCTGGTGATGTCCGGCGCGGGCGCGACGCTGGCCCGCCAGGGGGTTGAGATCACCCTGATGGGCTGGTCATCGTCGCAGGAAGAGAACGACGCGCTGATGGCGCAGGTTGACGCGTTCATGGAAGCCAACCCCGATATCAGCGTGAACATCAACCTGGTGCCCGAGTACGATCCGACGATCCAGGCGGCGTTCGCCAGCGGCGACCCGCCCAACGTGTTCTATGTCGACAGCTCCAAGCTGCCCGACTGGGCGGAAGCCGGGGTGCTGGCGAGCGGTGAGGGCAAGATCGAGAATCTCGACGATCACTATCCCTCACTGCTGGACGTGTTCACCTACGAGGACACGCTCTATTGCCCGCCCAAGGACTTCTCCGTGATGGCGCTGCAGTACAACAAGGACCTGTTCGACGCGGCGGGGCTGGACTACCCGACGCCGGACTGGACCTGGGACGATCTGCGCGCGGCGGCTGAAGCGCTGACGGGCGAGGACGAAGACGGCAATGTCGTGCTGGGCCTGGTGACCCCGCCGAACTTCGAACGCTGGCTGCCGTTCCTGTACCAGGCCGGCGGCTCGGTGCTCAACGAGGACTGGACCGAGGTCACGCTGGACAGCGACGAGGCGCGCGAGGCGCTTGAGTTCTACGTCGGCATGGCGGAAGACGGCATCGCCGGCCCGCCGTCGATGATTGACGCCGGTTGGGGCGGTGAGGCGTTCGGCCAGGGCCGCGTCGCGATGGCGATGGAAGGCAACTGGGTGATCAACTACCTGCTGGAGCAGTTCCCCGAGCTGAACTGGGGCGTGACTGAACTGCCGACGCACCCGGATGGTGGCCGCGCGACGATGGTCTTCACCGTGTGCTACGGCGTGGCCGCGCAGAACGACCACCCCGATGAATCGTGGCAACTGGTGAACTTCCTGACCGGGCCGGAAGGCTCCGCGATGATCGCTGAAGAAGGCTTCGGCGTGGTCCCGCCGGCGATGAGCGCGGCGGACATCTGGCTTGAGGCGCGCGGCGAGGAATACGCGGCGGGCTTCCTGGCCGGGGCGGATTACGCCCACCAGTGGCAGTTCCCGGTCGGGTTCGGCGACGTGTTTGACACGTTCAATGCCGGCCTGCAACTGGCGTTTGAGGGCCAGTATCTGCCCGAGGACGTGATCATCGAAACGGCGGCAGTCGCGGAAGAAGTGCTCGCCCGCTAAACACCACGTCATGCGAACGATGCGCTCTCGCCCCGGCGAGGGCGCATCCCCATTCACGTCAGGTTAGTGACAGGAGTTTGGTCGCATGACCGGAATCACGGTCCCTAAGCAGCGCCGCGTCATGTCCCAGGCGGCGCGCAAGCGGCAGGATGCGCTGGCGGGGTATCTTTTCATGACACCGGCGCTGATCATCTTCCTGGGGTTTTTGATCATCCCCATCGGTGCGGCGGTTTACATCAGCTTTACGGACTGGAATGGCATCACCCCTGTGTTTGACGAAGGGGCGTATGAATTCGTGGGGCTGGATAACTATCGCGATCTGCTGCAAGGCCAGCACGAGGAAGACGGGCGCATCGTCAAGGCGACCATCCGCCAGCGCGACTTCTTCACCGCGCTCAAGAACACGACCTACTACGTGCTCGGCGTCGTACCTACCCAGACCGTCCTGGCATTGATCCTGGCGGTGCTGGTCAACCAGCGCTGGCTGAAAGCAAAAGGCTTTTTCCGCACCGCGTTTTATTTTCCCTCGATCACGTCATCGGTGGTCATCTCGATCATTTTCATGTGGATGTTCTACCGGGGCGGGCTGATCAACACGACGCTCGATGCCCTGATATCGGGCTACGAACGGGCGAATTTCATCAACTGGCTGGACGACCCGCGCGGCGTTTTTCATATCTTCCTGGAGGAATTCGGCGTCACGCGCCGCAGCGTGGGCGACTGGGCCAGCGCGCGGTATTTTGGCCTCACCGTCTGGGACTGGATCAGCGGCCCCAGCATCACCATGCTGACGATCATGATCCTCAACACCTGGACCACCATCGGCACGATGATGGTGATCTTCCTCGCCGCGCTGCAGAACATCCCCGGTTCGGTATACGAAGCCGCCGCGATCGATGGGGCGAACGCGTGGCAGATCTTCCGCCGCATCACCGTGCCGTTGCTGCGCCCGACGACGTTCTTCGTCGTCACGCTGGGGTTGATCGGCACCTTCCAGGTGTTCGACCAGATCTTCGTCATCTCCAGCGGGGGACCGGCCAAAACCACGTACACGATCGCCTACATGGTGTATGTCAACGGGTTCGACCGTTCCGCGATGGGGTTGGCCGCGGCGACCGCGATTCTGCTGTTCATCATCATCTTCGCGTTCACCATGCTGCAACGCGTCGTCGTGCAAGAGCGCGCAAATATCTAGGAGGGGCGTAATATGGCTACGGCAACGCAAACAGCGGTGACCACCCCCAGGCGCTCCCCCTTGCGGGTGGCTTTTGCCACGCTTGGCTGGACGGTGTTGATCCTCTTCGCAATGCTGGAGATTTTGCCGTTCGTGTTCACAGTCACGAACTCGTTTAAGTGCCTGCCCGCCGTGCAACGCTATCCCCGCGCAGTGATCCCGGTGCCACCGTTCGGCGTTAATTGCGCGATCGAGGAAGGCGAGCGGGCTGGCGTGGCGCGCCCGGCGAATGAAGTCGCCGGACCGCTGACGTTTCATCCCACGCTGGAAGGCTACGAGGAGATCTTCGACGCCAACCTGCTACGCTGGCTCTATAACACGGCTGGCTTTGCGATCTCCGTGACGATCGCGCGGCTCGCGTTTGACTCGCTGGCGGGCTACGCGCTGGCGCGGATCAAGTTTGTGGGGAACCGGGTCCTCTTCTTCATGATCCTCGGCACGATGATGGTGCCGCCGGTCGTGCTGTTGATCCCGCGCTTCATCATCCTCAAAGAGCTGAGCATGCTGAACACCTACCAGGGGTTGATCATCCCGCTTTCGGTGGACGCGTTCGGCATCTTCCTGATGAAGCAATTCTTTGAGTCGATCCCGACGGAGATCGAAGAGGCGGCGCTGGTGGACGGCGCGAACCGTTTTGTGCTGTTCTGGCGCGTCGTGCTGCCGATGGCGACTCCCGCGCTGACGGCCCTGGCGATCTTCAGCTTCCAGGGCACGTGGAATGACTTCCTGATGCCGCTGTTGATCCTTTCCGGCAACAGCAAGCTGTGGACGCTGCCGCTGGGGATGGCCTTCCTGCGTGGCGCGTATGGCGAGACGTTGCGCTGGCACGCGTTCCTGGCCGGTTCGGTGCTGACGACGCTGCCGCTGGCGTTGATCTTCTTCTACTTCCAGCGTTACTTTGTGGAAGGTATCAGCTACAGCGGGCTGAAAGGATAACCCAGGCGGGCGATGCGATGATCGAGGGGCTGCGCGCCACATGGCACGGATTGCGGAACTTCCAGCACCGGGGCTACAGCTACATCTGGACCAATCTGGCGTTTGTGGCGCTCAGCCTGCCGGTGATCACACTCCCGGCGGCGTTCAGTGCGTTGATGTACGTCGGCCACCTGGCACACACCGACCCAAGCGAGGCCGATCTCGCCGCGTTCTGGGCCGCGTTCAAGGCGAATTTCTGGCGCGCGCTGGGTTGGGGCGCAGCGAACGCGCTGTTCGCCCTAATCAACTTCACCAACGTGATCGCCTACGCACGGATTGACACGCCGCTGGTGGCGGCGCTGGAAGCGATCTGGATTGTGGCGGCGGTGATCTGGCTGGGGATGCTGTTCTTCACCTGGCCGATCTACTACGAGATGGCCGCGCCCGGCGTGCTGGGGGCGATGCGTAACGCGCTGGTGATGGTGCTGCAGAATCCGCTGTTCACGATCACGATCGTGCTGGTCCTGATCGTGATCGGGGTGTTGAGCACGGTACTGGTTGCGAGCTGGCTGCTGCTGACATGCGGCGTGTTCGCGGCGATCGCGAACGCCGCGGTGCTGAACCGGCTGGCTATCGTGCGCGAAGCCGCCCGTTGACGCGCGTGATGCCCACCAGCTCCTCTCGAAGCGGGGGGTGATTTGCAATTCTGGTGCCTTTCCCTTATAGTTATACAGGTTCGTTGCCCGAAATTTTGAAAAACAGCATATCCGCGTAGGTCGCATATGGGGCCAACAAGTGCCCCTGTGCCGCGTCTGTTTTACTGCTCCCTGCGCAAGCCATGTGGCTTTGCTCGCACAATCTTGTTTACGCAAATGCCGGTACGTTACCCGTTAACGCCCGTTAGTTCATTGTTGTTTATGGTCGGCACTGCGGCCTGCACGATCTGTAGACCTGCTGTGCCGTTCATATTGTATCCGTCCACCTACGAATAGGAGCGAATTATGCGTAAGTTCTTCTCGATACTTCTCGTCACTCTGATCGCACTCAGCGCCTTTGGCTCAATGGCTGCGGCGCAAGGCAACGATCCGATCCGCGTTGGCTCGAAGCAGTTCACCGAACAGATCGTGCTGGGCCAGATTATACTGCTCGCGCTTGAAGACGCCGGGTACGCGGTCGAGGACCGTACCAATCTCGGCAGCACGGCGGTCAACCGCGACGCACTGGTCAACGGCGAGATCGACATCTATGCCGAGTACACGGGCACGGCGGTGTCCAATCACTTTCAGGACATCCCCTGGGTGGATTTCCCGGATAGCGCGTGGGGCGACCGCACGGTCGGCTACCCGCTGGTGAGCGCCTATGACGCCGCGATCAACGACCTGATCTGGCTGCGTCCGGCCCCGGCCAACAACACGTATGCGTTTGCTGTGACCCGAGAATTTGCTGAAGAACATGACATGTACTCGGTCGAAGACCTGGCCGACTACGTCAACGAGGGTGGTGAGGTCTACGTGGCGACCGGCGACGAGTTCGCGCAGCGCCCGGACGGTATCCCCGCCTTTGAGAACACCTACGGCTTTGACCTGTTTGAAGACCAGTTGTTGATCATCGCGGGCGCGACACCGGCCCAGACCGAGCAGGCGCTGGCCGAGGGTGCCAATAACGTGAATGTGGCGATGGCCTACGCGACCGATGGCGCGCTGCAGGCGTATGACTTCGTCGTGCTGGACGATCCGCTCGGCGCGCAGCCGGTTTATGCCCCGACGCCCGTCGTGCGCGGTGAAGTCCTGCGCGCGAGCCCGCAGATCGCGGCGGTGCTGAACCCGATCTTCGCGGCGCTGGACAACGTCACCTTGCAGACGCTGAACGCACGCGTCGAGGTAGACGGTGAAAACCCGGTCGACGTGGCGCAGTCCTGGTTGCAGGAAAGTGGCTTCGTTGGAGGCTAAACACCTCATAAATGACAGGGAGCCGGATCGCGATCCGGCCCCCTGGGCGCAAAGCCAATAACTATTCGCGTAGAGGGTCGGCTTGCCCCCGGCCCTCCACATAGTTATGTAGCGCGGGATTATACGCCTGATCCCACGCGTAGACCATCGGAGGTGCTACCATCACTGCTAATCGCATTTCGATCATTGGCAGTCTTGTTGCAGGGTTTGGTTTCTTCTTCTTCCCGCTACTTGAAATCAAACCCAACCGCCTCGCGTCCGGCACGACCATCGACTTGCTCGAATTGCAGGGGGATTACCGCTATCTGGTGCTGTTCGTCCTCGCGCTGGTGCCGATCGTGATCGCGCTGCAAGCCGATCTGGGACGCCGCGCGATCGGACTGGTGGCATTGGGCAATTTATTGATCTTCCTGACGCTGCTGCTGCCTGCCACCGCCGCGACACATCTGCTTGAAAGTGCTGACACGCTGTTCGGGGAAGGGACGCGCATCAGCAACCCGCGTATTTTTACGTCATCGGCCATCGCCTTTGGCGTCCTCGGCAGCTACATTGTGCTCTTCGGCGGCCTGATGGACATGCGCGAGGCAGGTTATTCGCAGGTCCAGCGCCTGGTTGGCGGATCGCTCGGGATGCTGGCCGTTGTGATGCTGCTTGTCACGGGCAAGCTGGACAATTATTCGATCCTGGTCGAATTTAACTCGCGTGGCGAGACGCTGGGCCAGCGCTTCATCGAGCACTTCGTCTTTGTGCTGGTGTCCCTGGTCGCCGGCATGGCGATCGGCATCGCATTGGGGCTGTGGGCGTCACGCGATGAGCGCATGGAAGCGGCCATCCTCTACGCCGTGGGCATTATCCAGACGATCCCCAGCCTGGCGCTGTTCGGCGTGTTGTTGGTCCCGCTGGCGCGCCTGGGCGACCAGTTGTTTGTGGATGTCTTCCGCTTTTTCCTGGTCAGCCTGGGAGCCGGTGCTGTGCTGCTCTTTGTGGTCATGCGCACCCTGGGCCGGGTGCCGGATATATTGCGCGCGCCGGCGCTGGTGCTGGCTTCGCTGGTGCTGTTCGTCCCGTTGAGCCTGTTCGCGATCATCGCGATCACGTTCGGATTCAGGGCCCTGCTGGAGATTTTCAAGACCCAGGAACTGGCCCAGCCGATGCTGCTGGTGCTGTCCGTGTTCGTGATCTTCCCGGCGCTGCTGTGGCTGGACCGCCGCAGCGACCACGGGCGTTACAACCAGGGGCTGCGGTACCTGCGGTTTGCGCTTGTGATCGCGGCACTGATCGGGTTCGTCGCCTTGTTTGTCGATTCGTCGGGGCGCGTGCTGGGCCGGCGTGACCTGGGCAGCCTGACGATCCGCGACCTGGGGGTTTCGGGCATCGGCACCGCGCCGGCGTTGATCGCGCTGACGTTGTATTCGCTGCTGCCGCTGGTGCGCAACACGTACGCTGGCCTGAACAACATTGACCCGGCGATCATTGATTCCGGGCGCGGGATGGGCATGACCCCTGCGCAGATCTTCAACAAGATCGAGCTGCCGCTGGCTTTTCCGGTGATCATGGCCGGTGTGCGCAACGCGGGCATCTCGCTGGTGGGCATCGCGGCGGTCGCGTCGATCATCGGCGCGGGCGCGCTGGGGGATTTCATCCTGCTGGGGGTGAACACGACATCCGTCGACCTGATCCTGTTGGGCGCGATTCCCGCGGTGATCCTGGCCGTAATCCTGGATGCGCTGTTGCAGATCTTTGAGGCGCTGTTCACGTCGCCCGGCATCCGGCACCACGTTCAGTAGGCCGAAGAGGGCGTGGCCGCCGGTGACGCACTGGCGATGAGCCGGTTATCCCTATCACCTCGTCGAACCGAGAGACTCAGGAAAGCACGCCATGATTGAATTCAAAAACGTTGTAAAGCAATATCCCAGCGGTTTTCGCGCCGTTGATAACCTGAATTTGACCGTGCACGAAGGCGAGATCTGCGTCTTGATCGGCCCGTCGGGCTGTGGCAAGACAACCACGATGCGCATGGTCAACCGCCTGATCGACATCACCAGCGGCGAAATTCTGATCGATGGCCGCCCGAACACCGAGATCCCGGCGGAAGAGCTGCGGCGGCAGATCGGTTACGCGATCCAGCAGATCGGGCTGCTGCCCCACATGACCGTTGCCGAAAACGTGGCGCTCGTGCCGCGCTTGCTGCACTGGGACGATGAGCGGATTCGCAAGCGCGTAGACGAACTGCTCGAACTGGTGGGGCTGGTCCCGGACCTGCACCGCGACAAGTACCCGCGCCAACTGTCCGGCGGCCAGCAGCAACGTGTCGGGGTGGCCCGCGCGCTGGGGGCTGACCCGCCGATCATGTTGATGGACGAGCCGTTCGGCGCGGTGGACCCGATCACGCGTGAGGTGCTTCAGGCGGAGTTCTTGCAGATTCAACAGAGGGTCAGCAAAACGATCATCTTCGTGACGCACGACATCGACGAAGCGATCAAGATGGGCGATCGCGTCGCGATCATGCGCGAGGGGCGGCTGGTCCAATACGATACGCCGGACACGCTGCTTGCACACCCGAAAGATCGCTTCGTGCGCGATTTCGTCGGCACGGACGCTTCGCTCAAGCGGTTGGGCCTGGTGCGGATCAAGAAGCTCATGCAACCCGACCCGCCGTATGTCACGCTGGACGCCACCATCGAAGAGGTACAGCACAGCTTTAAGGAGTCCGGTGTACGCTCGGTCTTTGTCGTGGATGAGGACGACAACACCCTGCGCGGCTGGGTGGACCGCGAAGCGGCGAACAAGAGCGACTCGCTGCTGGACGCGATGTACGAAGCGCCCTGGGCCGATATCGCCGTGCGCGAGGACGCGACCGCGCGCGAAGCGCTCAACGCGATGGTCGCGCGTGGTTTCCGCATCACGCCGATTGTCGACCGGCGCGGGCGGTTGGTCGGCAGCATCACGCTGGACGCGCTGGAAGACATCGCCGCCTACGAACCCGACGCCACGCCTTATACCGCAGAGGAGCCGGCGTAATGGCGACGACTCTTCCTGACACGCAAAACGGCAGTTGGGCCGGGCGTATCCCGGTCGCGGCGATCGTCTGGCTCGTCGCGACGGTGCTGGTCGTGTTGATAGGCACGCAGACGATATCGCTGCGCGATGAGGAGCGTTTCGTCAACGACGTGCGGCTCGCTTCCCAGGAAGGGGAAGCGGCGAACACGATCATCCTCGAAGTGACCGACGGCACGTTCGAATACAACGTCACCCCGCGCCAGCCGGCGGATGTCGAGACCGGGACGTATACGCGCGAGTCACGCGCGGCGGTCGCCGCTGACATCTTCGATAACATCGACGAGGTGACCGAAGTCACGGTCGCGCCACAGACGATCACCGTGACGTATGAAGGCGACATGGAAGGCGAGCGCATGCTGCGCCGCGTCCGGCGGATCGTGCGCAATACGCTGCTCAATGATCCAGCGGCGATCCAGGGGGCCGTTTCCGAAGAAGAACCGAACACGCTGGTGTTCACCACCACGGACGAGACCTTCCGTTACGGGCGCTTTATTCCGGCGCTGATCGAGCAGGGCACCACCGAACACTACGCCACGCGCGAGGAAGGTCTTGACGGTTCGCCACTGGCGCAGACGATCTTTGAAGCGGTCACCGCGGTTGAAGCGCTGACGATCACACCGGACCGCCTGACCGTCACGTACCGCGAAGGCGCGATCCCGTTGCAGATCACCAGCCGCGTCCAGGATGCGCTGAACGACTTCTATCCCCGCGCGTCGATGAACCCGAACCTGTGGCTGATGACCATCGTCCCAGATGCGGATCGCGTGATCCGCGTCAAACCGGTAGACAGCGGCATCCAGTTATACTGGTTCGCGCTCGCGTTTGCGGTGCTCGAAGCCGGGTTGTTTTTCTACCTGTTCTCGCACGAGAACAAACTGCTGCTGGCGCTTGTGCGCGTGGTGGGCATCTTCCTGTTTTTCTGGTCGCTGTTCGGGCACGAACCGTTGTGGGATTACCTGATGGGTAAGATTTTCCCGACCAGCCGCCAGGTCGTTTACCCGACGGCCAACGTGATCGAGTTTGTGGCACAGCATCTTGAGCTGGTATTCGTTTCGTCGTTGGTCACGATCCCCGGCGGGCTGCTGATCGGCATCGCCGTGACGCGGGCGAACCTGCGCGAGATCCTGCCGCTGGTAAACAACCTCGTCAACAGCGGGCAGACCGTGCCCACGATCGCGATCGTGGCGTTCATGGCCCCGATCATCGGGTTTGGGTTCTGGCCCGCGATCATCGCGTTGATCGCTTACGGGCTGTTGCCGGTCGTGCGGAACACGATCGCAGGGCTGGAATCGGTCGACGCGTTTGTGATCGATTCCTCGCGCGGCATGGGCATGACGCCGACGCAAATTTTGTTGCAAACGGAACTGCCGATCGCCAGCAGCATCATCATGGCCGGCGTGCGGACGAGCATGGTGGTGAACGTCGGCACGGCGACGCTGGGCGCGTTCGTCGGCTCCGGCGGGTTGGGGACGCCGATCGCGAGCGGTCTTGGCATGACGATCGACGCGTTCGTCCTGCTGGGCGCGTTACCGGCTGCGGTGCTGGCGATCCTGGTGGATTACATCCTGAGCCGCGTCGAGTTTGTGCTCACGCCGAAAGGGCTGCAGGTCGAAAACTAAACGCGAATCGCCGGAGCGCCACAAACGCCCATGTCGGTCTTGTCCCGGTGCTGCACTGCCCTGACAGGTGCAGCCGCCGGGCAAGGCCATTTTGTTCTCCCTATTCCCTCACCCCGCCCATTCCCGCTTAACCACCCCCATGAATTGATTGCATTATTTCAGGTTTGGGCGTACAATAACTCTAGTGGTCTATACCACATCACAGGGATACCTGATATTATGACGCTGCAACGACAATCATCGGTCCCGTTGTACATTCAGATCAAACGCTTGCTCAAAACGCAGATCGAGAATGGCGAATACCCGGTCGGCTCGCAGCTTCCGTCGGAGCGCGAGCTGGCACAGCTCTATTCGGTCAGCCGCATGACCGCGCGCCAGGCCTTGCAAGCTCTGGCGCAGGAAGGGCTGACCCAGTCACGGGTGGGGACCGGCACGTTTGTGCGCTCGCCTAAGCTTGACCAGGAACTCTGGACGCTGACCAGTTTCAGTGAGGAGATGTGGCGGCGCGGCATGACGCCGAGCAGCCGCGTGCGCCGGGCCGACATCATCCCCGCCACACCGGATATCGCGGAGAAACTGGACATCCGAAACGGGGAGGAGATCGCGCGGCTGGACCGCGTGCGGCTGGCGAACGACTGCCCCATCGCGATCGAGATCTGCCACCTGCCGCACGACATATGCCCGGGCATTCTGGAACGCAACGATTTCAGCCGCGTGTCGCTCTACAAGGTGCTGCGGCAGGATTACGGCCTGTTGACCGTCTGGGCCGACCAGACGATCCAGGCAGGACTATCAAACGAGGACGAGCGCCGCGCGCTGGGGCTTGATGAAAGCGTGCCCGTGCTGCGGCTTTCTCGCGTGACCTACGACGACCACGACCGCCCGATCGAGTATGTGCGCTCGGTGTACCGGGGCGACGAATACCAGCTTCACGCGGTGCTGCGTGGCACGAACGATTATGAGTGAACACCCGGCGAACGACACACCCGCTGCCACACCGGCCACGATCCGCCCGCTGCAGGTGGACGATATCCCGGTGCTGGCCGGTTGGATCGCGGCGACACCGCTCTGGCAGCGCTATGGGATCACGGTGGCCGAGGCCCGTACCAACCTCCAGCGCGGCCAGGCCCAGGGCGATGTGATGCTCGTGGCGGACACCCACGTTCCGGGTGGGCACGCGTGCGGGCTGGCGTGGTGCTTGCGCCGGGGGATGTTCGGACGCAGCCCGTACCTGAAGCTGCTCGGTATCAAGGCCGCATTTTCCGGGCACGGGATCGGGGGAGCTTTGCTGGACGCGGCGGAAACGGCTTTGCGTGAGGATGGCGGGGCTATGTTCTTGCTGGTCTCGGATTTCAACAGCGCGGCCCAACGTTTTTACCAGCGCCAGGGGTACCGCCAGATCGGCGCGCTGGATGCATACATCCTGCCGGATGTGGCGGAACTCCTGTACTGGAAACGTTTATGATCGTCAAGCCGGCCATGTGTAAGGTGCAAGGAGGTGCAGGTATAGAGACAACCGAGAATGGTCAGCCGAGAAAAAAGACTCGTGAGCACACGTAGTCCCCACCCCTTTTAGCTAGTATTTTGCACAGGAGCGAATAATGTCACGCTTCAAGTTCTCGCATATCGTACTGATTATTGCGCTGTTGGTGATGAGCCTGGGCACGATCAGCCAGGCCCAGGCACAGGACGGTGGCACGCTGGTCATGGCCCGCGCGGTGGACTCGACCGGCCTCGATCCGCACACGCAGACCGCGTTTGCGTCGCTGCGCCTGCTGGAACTGATCTACGAACCGCTGGTCCGCACGGACCCCGAGCTGAACCTTGAACCCGCACTGGCCGAAGACTGGGAATTCTCCGAAGACGCGACACAACTCACGTTTTTCCTGCGCCAGGGCGTGACGTTCCATGACGGTTCGGCGTTCACGGCGGAAGACGTGGTCGCCTCGATCGAGCGTATTCTGGACGAGGAAACCGGCTCCGCGACGCGCACGAATCTTCTCAGCATTGAGAGCATCGACGCTCCGGACGATTACACGGTCGTGCTGAACCTCTCGATGCCGGATGTCCCGCTGTTGACGGCGCTGAGCAGTGTCAACACCATGATCCTGCCCTCTGAGCTGATCGCGGAAGGCGACCCGGCGGCGGAAGCCATCGGTACCGGCCCGTTCATTTTGGAAGAGTGGCGGCCAGAAGAGCGGACGCAGCTCGCGGCTAACCCGGACTACTGGGGCGAAGGCCCGTATGTGGACGGGATCGAAATGCGCATCATCCCGGACGAAGCGACGATCATGGCGGCACTGCGTGCGGGCGAGATCGACTTCGGGATGCTGAACGACCCGCTGATCGCGACGCTGCCGGTCGGCGATGCGGACGTGATCATCAACCGCGCGCCCGAAATCTCGTACCACGTGTTGCAGCTCCGGGCGGCGGTCGAGCCGTTGGATATCCTGGAAGTCCGCCAGGCGATCTCCTGCGCGATTGACCGCCAGGAAGTGGTCGATGTCGCGGCGCTGGGCGAGGGCCAGGTTACCGGGCCGCTGACGATGCCCGCTTACGCGCTGCCGGTCGAAGAGCTGTTCTGCTACGAGCCGGATGTGGAAAAGGCGCGCGAGCTGATGGCGCAGGCCGGTTTGCTTGAGGAAGGCTTCGAGCTGCCGATAATCGTGGCGGTGGCCGAACCGCCGACGGCGCTTTCCGAGGCGCAGGTGATCCAGGAGCAGTTGAAAGCGATCAATATCGATGTGACGATCGAATCGCTCGAATTCGGCGTGTACGTGGATCGCTGGTTGGCGGCGGACTTCACGGCGGCGATCGCGCTCAATGGCGGGCGCGCGGATCCCTACCCGATGTACTCGCGCTACTGGCAGCATGACGCCCAGTTCAACAATGTGGCGGGCTACATTGACGACACGCTTGATGAGCTGATGAAGGCCGGGCAGGTTGAGACCGATCCCGAAGCGCGCTATGAAATCTTTGCCGAGTTCCAGCGTCACCTGGCGGAGATGGCGCCCTGGGTCTGGCTCTACACCGGGTATACCTACACCGGGCAGCAGGGCTACGTGGAAGGCTTCACACCCACCCCGACCGGCTCGATCTTTTACCTGAGCCAGGCCCGGCTGGCGGAGTAACGCGCGAGCTTGATCATGCCAATCCGTCGCGGAGCGCGTACATCCGGTATGCGCTCCGCAACTTACAGACAGAGGATTTACGCAGTGCGCAAAACAACGCGGCATGCCGGAGCCAGCGAGCGGGTTACGTATCGCGGCACCGGCCCCTGGTGATCAGCACCCGACCGGCTGAACCACCGTCATAACACGATCTGATCACTGAAAACCGGCAACTGCGTGACTTCTAAAGAAGAGGATTGTATGTTCCGGTATATTGTTCAGCGCTTGATCGCTATGATCCCCACCCTGATCGGGGTGACCCTGCTGGTCTTCATCGCGATCCGGCTGGTGCCGGGCGACGCGATCGTGACCATGCTCGGCACCGAGGCGGGCATGCTGACCGAGCGCCAGCGCGCGGCCCTGGAAGCGTACTTCGGCCTCGACAAACCGGCTGTGGAGCAGTACTTCTCGTGGATGGGGGATATGCTGCGCGGTGATCTTGGATTCTCCGTGCGGCACGGCAAGCCGGTGCTTGACCTGATCATCCAGCGCTTCCCGGTCACGGCAGAGCTAGCGGTCGTGTCGCTGGTGATCGCGCTGAGTATCGGCATCACGCTCGGCACGCTGTCGGCAGTGATGCATAACTCGTTGGTGGACTTATTCGGGCGCTTTTTCTCGCTGATCGGGCTGGCCGCGCCCAACTTCTTGATCGCCACACTGTTGATCTACGTGCTCTCGGTGTATTTCGGGATTCTGCCGAACGCCGGCGATTACGTCGATTTTTCCGAAAACCCTACCAAGAACCTGCAGCAGATCTTCTTCCCGGCGCTCACCCTGGGCTTCTCGTTTTCGGCCTCGGTGATGCGCACCACGCGCTCCGCGATGCTGGAGGTCCTGGGCGAGGATTACATCCGCACGGCCCGCGCGAAGGGGCTGCGTTCGTGGACGGTGTTATTCCGCCATGCGTTGCGCAACGCGATCATCCCGGTCGTGACGCTGGCGGGCGTGGAGTTGGGCTACCTGCTCGGCGGGGCGGTGATCATCGAGAACATCTTCGCGCTGCCGGGGTTGGGCCGCCTGGCCTTCACCGCGATCTCGCAGCGAGATTACGCGTTGATCCAGGGCACGACACTGTTCATCGCGGTCAATTTCGTTCTCATTAACCTGATCGTTGATTTGATCTATTCGATGGTGGACCCACGGATTACCTATGACCGCAAGAAATGACACGCCAGACCTCGGGGGACCGCAGACCAAAGAACCCAGTGTGTTGAAGCGCCTGCTACGCAGCCGCAGCGGCACGGTGGGCCTGGTCATTATCCTGTTCTACGTGGCGGTTGCGATTTGTGGCGCGCTGGAGATCACCCCGTATCCCCCGACACAACAACACCGCGTCGATCGTTTGCAGGGGCCGAGCAGCACATACTGGCTGGGAACGGACCTGTTCGGGCGCGATCTCGCCAGCCGCCTGATCAAGGGGGCGACGAATTCGCTCTATGTGGCGCTGCTCTCGGTTGCGCTGTCCACGGCGGCGGGCACGTTGATCGGCACGCTGTCGGCGTACATCGGCGGCCAGTTTGACGGGGTGATGATGCGCATCATGGACGTGTTCTTCGCGTTTCCGTCGATCCTGCTGGCGCTGCTGGTGGTCACGATCCTGGGGCGCGGGTTGAACAAGACCATCATCGCGATCGCCGTCGCCTACACACCGATTTTCGCGCGCGTCGCACGCGGGCCGGTGCTGTCGGTTAAAGAGATGGAATTTGTGACCGCCGCGCGTGCGATCGGCATGGGCCACACACGGATCGTGTCCCGCCACATCCTGCCGAACACCGTCGCCCCGCTGATCGTGCAGGTCAGCCTGGCGCTGTCCTGGTCGCTGCTGACCGAAGCCGGGTTGAGCTTCCTCGGGCTGGGCACGCAGCCCCCTGAGCCGTCGTGGGGCGTGATGCTCAGCGACAGTCAGGGCATTTCGGAGATCGCGCCTTGGTTGATGATCTATCCCGGCCTGTCGATCATGCTGGGCGTGTTAGGTTTCAACCTGTTGGGCGACGGGTTACGCGACGTGCTCGACCCGCGTCTGAAACGGTTACGTTAGGGCTGTGTCCGTTTTGCAGCAAATCATGACGCACGTGAGCCACCGCCGGGTGGCTCATCTTTCTTCTGCGCCGGGCGGTGTATCCGCTGACTTGCCTATACCAAGATGCACCAGGTGCACGATGTGTGACCGGGCGGGACGGGATAAGCTGGGATTATGATCGTCTCCCCGTTCGCATAGCCTGAAAGGAACAGCGATGCAGACACCGATCCTTGTCTCGACTGAATGGCTGGAAGCTCATTCGGACGATAACAACCTGCGCGTGGTCGATATACGCGGGCAGGTCTTTTCGCCGGTCGATCCTGAGGTTCAGAACCTGAGCCACTACCCGGCATACCTTGAGGCGCACATCCCCGGCGCGATCTTCATCGACTGGATCGAACACATCTCCGACGACCCGCAACATTTGCGGGTGGCGGGTCAGCAGAAATTCGCCGAGGCGATGGCCGATATCGGCGTGGATGAGTCGACCTTTGTGGTCGCATATGACAATACGAATGGCCGCCTGGCGGCGCGGTTGTGGTGGGCGCTGGCATACTACGGCCACGAGCGAGCCGCTGTGCTAGATGGCGGCTGGCCGCGATGGCGCGCGGAAGAGCGCCCCACGACGACCGCTGTCGCGCCGGTCGAGCGCGCGCGCTTCGATCCCCGCCCCGATGATGCGCTGCTGCGGCAAGGACACGACGTGTTGCTCTCGCTAGGCGGTACGACGCGGCTGGTGGATATGCGGCTGCCAGAGGAGTACAGCGGCGAGATGTCGTTCACGCGCCAGGCGGGACACATCCCCGGCGCGGTGAACCTGCCGGTACGGGAGCTGGTTACCGAAGACGGCACGCTGCACTCACCTGAGGAACTGCGCAACCGCTTCGCACAGGCCGGCATCAACGGCAGCGCGCCAGAGGTGATTTTCTACAGCAACATCGGCGTGGACGCGAGTTTCGGGGCCTTTGCGTGGCGTGTGGCCGGGTTTGAGACCGGCAGTGTCTATGATGCGTCGTGGCAAGAGTGGGGCAACGACGAGCAAAAACCCGTCGAATAACCGGCGGAGCGGGCCATCTCAGCGCGGCGGTGTGACGCAGGCCCGCCCGCGTTACGGGGTGCGTTCCGGCATGCTGAACTGGATCATGCCGTACTGGCCGGTGACGCGCCACGAATCATCGTGCGCGTCGAGCTGCCGCACACGCGCCGCAGGCACACCAGCCAGCGTGTCGCTTTTGCTGCTGCGCAACGCGACCACCGGCGCCGGGAAGTAACGCATCACGTCTTCAAACGCCGTCCCGAGCGGCCATAACACATCGCCCATCGCGCGGCGATAGTTCATATCCCCTTTCAGGATCACCAGCCGCGCGCGGCTGAATACGTCATATAGATCGGCGGGCATGTCCCACAGAAAGCGGCTGCTGGTCCAGAAGGACGGCGCGACCAGGAACAGCCGCCGTTGGCTCCACGCCGCGCGCAGACGCTGTGCCAGCGCTGCCGCCGCGCCCTCGTGACGCGCCAGCGTACGGATCGCGTACCACACATCCGCGATCGTCGCGTCACTCACAAACGTGGGGTGCGCTTTGAGCTGCATCACAACCGGGCTGCCCGTTTCCGCCAGCAGGCAATCGGCCAGCACCAGGTCCATCACCAACTCCGTCCCGGCGTTGTCCGCGATGATGTGAACCGGGGGCCGGCGATCCCCGGCTGCGGCACCGGGGGCCAGATATCGCACCACGTGCGGGCGGTCGTCCGCCAGCAGGTCGTCATGCGCGGCCTGGTCGCTGGCGAGCGTGCCGGCAGGGTGGCTGAGATCGGCCCGATTGCCCCACAGCCCGATGGACAGCAGGTCGTGCAGCCGGTCCTCCGGGCTGCCATCGAGCGTGAGCGCCGTCGCGAGCAAGTTCCACAGGCTTTCTTCAACATACGCTGCATGCTTGTTTGGCGCGAACGGATCGCGCCCAGTTTCGTGCCAGCGCACGGCCTGGATCACGTGGCGGTAGAGGAACGTTTCCGCGAAGAACCAATCCCCGTGCAGCCAAGTCAGCGGCTGGACGCGCGCCTGTTGCGCCCGGTAGGCGGCGGCCCACGCGTCGAAGTCCGGCGGCGGGACGGGGTGTGCATCCAACATCGGGATCGGCGCGTTGGACTGCAGATCGTCGTGCAGCCGCGTGAGCGCGTGCACGATCGTGGGCGGGTAATCGGGATTTTTGGCTATGATCTCGCGCAGGATGCCCGGCACACGCTCCGACATGGTGTCATAGGCGAAGGCATTGGTCAGTTGGATCGGCTCGGGTCGTTTGTCAAGCTGAGTTGTCATATACACGCTCTTTCGTGTGCAACGCGGCACCTGGTGCGTGCGGATGCCGCTGCAGGCTGCTGTAAGGGCCGCTTTGCCCGGCGGCCTGCTCGATTATAGTCGATTTTGCCGCGTGCCAGCAGCACCCGGTTGCAAGTTCGCTTTGCGCACACTATCTGTTATGATAGTGTTTATAAAACGTATGATTTTGGTTATTAAACTTGCTAAAGGATGAGCGCATGTCTCAAGCGGACAGGATACAGCAGTTGATCGCGGCCCTCGGCGGTCCCCCGGCGCGACGCCAACGCGCAGAAGAAGAACTCCTTCAGATGGGCGCCGCCGCGTTCGACCCGTTGGTCGCGGCGGTCGAGTCGGGCGAAGGACGCGTCGCCTGGTTTGCGACGGCTGTATTGGGCCGGTTGGATGACCCGCGCACGTTTCCTGTGCTGGTCAAAGCGCTGCGGTCGGATAACCCGATGGTGGGCAGCACTGCCGTTAAAGCGCTGGAGTCGATGGCCGGGCAGGATGTGCTGGTGCCGCTGATCGAGGCCCTGCCCGATGCCAACATTATGACCCAGCAGAGCATCATCCTGGCACTACAGCGGAAGAGCGACGCACGCGCCGTGCCGCTGTTAATCGCCGCGCTGGAAGACGCCGGGTCGCCGACCGTGCGCACCGGCATCATCCAGACGCTTGGCATGCTGGGCGATCCGCAGGCGATCCCGGCCATCCGCCGCTATCGGGACGATAAAAATCACCACGTCCGGAGTGCGTGTGCGGTGGCGCTGGCCCAACTGGGCGTGACGCCGGACCGCGAACCGGGCGATTAGGTTATCCGGTACCTGCCGGTAACACCCCCAGACAGCGCCCCCGGCAGGTACAGGACACGGCGATCAAGCGGACTGTAGCGTCTCGCGCTGGGTGGCGATCGTCTTGATCAGCTCGTCAAATGACGCGATGAACTTGTCCACGCCTTCGGTTTGCAGTTCTTCACCGACCTGCAGGATATCGATCCCCGCTTTGGACAGGCGCTCAAGCTGGGTGCGCGCGGTGGACCAATCCCGGTCGACCGTGCGCGCGACCGTGCCGTGATCGCGGAAGGCGTCGAGCGTCTCCGGCGGGAGGGTGTTCACGGTATGCGGGCCGATCAGGTTGTCGACGTACAGCGTATCGGGATAAGCCGGGTCTTTGGTGCTGGTGCTGCCCCACAACACGCGCTGCACCTGCGCGCCCTGCTGTTCGAGGCGCTTCCACCGCGCGGAGCCGAACACCTGCGTGAAGCGCTGGTAGACGCTCTTGGCGTTGGCGACCCCGATCGCGCCTTTTAGCTCGGTGAGTCCCCGCTCTTCGAGGCGCGGGTCGAGTTTGCTGTCCATCCGGCTGACGAAGAACGACGCCACCGACGCGACGCGGTCCACCGGCTCGCCGTTGTTGACGCGTGTTTCCAGCGCGCGCAGAAACGCTTCCGCGACGAGATCATAATGCTGGACCGAGAACATCAGCGTGATGTTGATGTTGATGCCCTCGCTGAGCAACTGCTCGATCGCGGGGATGCCCTCACGCGTGGCAGGGACCTTGAACATCACGTTAGGCCGGTCGACCAGCTTGTGCAGGCGGCGAATCTCCTCGATTGTGCCCTGCGTGTCGTGGGCCAGGTGCGGGTTCGCTTCCAGGCTCACGTAGCCGTCGGTGGGATCGGCGTCAAACACGGTGCGGAAGCGATCCGCTGCGTCTTGAATATCCTGGATCGCCAGCGCCTCGTATATCGCGAGTTCTGATTTGCCTTGCGCGACGAGCGCTTGCAGTTGCTCCGTGTAATCGTCGCTCCCGGCGATCGCTTTTTCGAAGATCGTCGGGTTGGAGGTCATCCCGCGCAGCCCCTCGGCGATCAGGTCGTCCAGTTCGCCGGACGTCATGAGCGCGCGCCGGATGTAGTCCAGCCAGACCGACTGGCCGAGTTCTTTGAGTTCGTGTAGCTTGGTCATGTTGCGTGTCACCTCGTTACGATACTGTGTGTGGTAAGCGTATGATTACAGACCAGGTCATCAACGGGTGTGTTGGCCGGTGTTCACTTCCAGATCATAGCCGAAATGCCACCCGGATCACACCGGGCGCGTACCATTGTAATGTGCCATACGGTAGAGTATAGCGGTGCACACGACTGTTACATGATGAAGGTGGCGCGTCCGGATATAGGCCAGGTGGCGGGTTCGGGCGTGGTCCCGCCGGGAACGAACAACGGCGCGCCACGCGCCAGGTAGCGCGGGCGGAGATGGTCACGCGCCGCTGACGACAATTGCGGTGTCACCTTCACGGGGCGCGACCTCCCCGATGAGCCACCACGCCGCGCCGCGCGTCTCCATCTCGGCGGCGAACGCTGCCTGCCGGTCTGCCGGCAGCGCGATCAACAGGCCGCCGCTGGTTTGCGCGTCAAACAGCAGCATCTGCAATTCCTCGGAAACGTCACCCACGAAGCGCACGCCGCCTTCATAGGCCAGCCGGTTCGCCGCCGTCCCGCCGGGGAACGTCCACTGCACGGCACACGTCATCGCGCCGTTCAACAGCGGGACCTGCGCGGCCTGGATGTGCAGCGTGACAGCACTGGTCTGCGCGATCTCCGTCGCGTGGCCGAGCAACCCGAAGCCGGTGACATCCGTCGCAGCGCGGACTCCCAGCGCGGACGCGACCTCGGCCCCGTGCCGGTTGAGCGTCTGCATCCAGGTGACAGCTTCGGCCACGTGCTCCGGCTCGGCTTTGTCGTTTTTGGCGGCGGTCGTGATGCAGCCGGTCCCGATCGGCTTGGTCAGGATCAGCCGGTCGCCGGGGCGCGCCCCTGACTTGGTCAGCAGGTGGTCGGGATGCGCCAGCCCGATCGCCGCCAGCCCGATCTTAGGTTCCTTGTC
Source organism: uncultured Anaerolineaceae bacterium (assembly GCA_964425755.1). GTDB lineage: Bacteria > Chloroflexota > Anaerolineae > Aggregatilineales > Aggregatilineaceae > CAYRNY01. Next base: position 25,664 of record CAYRNY010000022.1, on the reverse strand, counting down.
CTGGATCGTGTGGCCGCCCGCGATCACCGCCCCCGCTTCACGGACCATCTCCGCCATGCCGAGCAACATCGCCCTGCTCAGGTCCAGCGGCAGGTCGGGCGGCAGCGCCGCGATGTTCAGGGCCAACAGCGGCTTGCCGCCCATCGCGTAGATGTCGCTGAGGGCGTTCGCCGCCGCGATCGCGCCGTACTGGTACGCATCGTCCACGATCGGCGTGAAGAAGTCGGTCGTCACGATCAGCGCGCGCTCGTCGTCCAGCCGGTAGACGGCGGCGTCATCGGGCATGCCCAACCCAACCAACAGATCGGGATGGTCCGCCGGATCGAACAAATCTTGTAGTGGGCGCAGCACGTGCGCCAGGGCCTCAGGGGCCAGCTTAGACGCTCAACCCGCGCAGGAAGACAGCGCGGTCAAGCGGATGATCTCGTCACGTGTCATTAGCTACCTGTCCGGTCGTGTTACAAGGCTCAACTTGGTGCTGCAGCTTGCGCAGCCCCTTGCACAGACTATGCCAAACCAGCATGAATTAAGCAACATAACGATCCTGGCACGCAGGCGAGCGGCAGGGATGCGGCCCGGATTCGCTGCCGGTATGATTGACTGTGGCGCGGAGCGTCTTACAATCATGGGCGGAGCGAATACACGCAATTTGTCACGATCGGAGAGGCTGCTTATGGATGAGGCACGCCGTCAGGAACTAAAAACGTTCTATTTGCGCGCCCTGCTCGATGATGTCGTCCCCTTCTGGATGGCGCATTCGCTGGACGAGCAGTACGGCGGTTATTTCAACATGCTGGATCGCCGGGGCGAGGTGTACGACACGGACAAGGCGATGTGGCTGCAGGGACGCGGCGTCTGGATGTACGCCACGCTGTACAACACGCTCGAACCGCGCCGGGAATGGCTCGACGCGGCCCGGCTGGGCTACGAGTTCCTGGTCCGGCACGGGTTTGACAGCGACGGGCGTATGTTTTTCCAGGTCACGCGGGACGGGCGACCGCTGCGCAAGCGGCGCTACTTCTTCACCGAGACGTTTGGGGCGATCGCCTGCATGCAGTATGCCAAAGCCGCGCAGGACGACGCCGCGCTGCAGCGTGCCCGCGACCTGTTTCGCCTGGTTGTCGATCTCGCGCGGAACCCCGGACGCCTGCCAGCGAAGGTCAACCCCGCCACGCGCCGCACGATGTCGCACGCCGTGCCGATGATCCTGCTGGCGACCGCGCAGGAATTTCGCAAAGTTGAGACTGATCCGTTCTACGACCAGGTGGCGCTGGAAGCGACGCAGCAAATCCTCACGCAGTTCGTCAAACCGGAACAGCGCGCCTTGTTTGAGACGCTGAACGCCGACGGCTCGTTGATGCTCGACACGGTCGAGGGGCGCGTCATCACGCCCGGCCACGCGATCGAGTCGGCCTGGTTTATCATGCACGAGGGACGCTACCGCCAGGACGAAACGATGATCCGGCGCGCGCTGGATATCATTCGCTGGTCGCTGGCGCTCGGCTGGGACGAGACATACGGCGGGCTGTTTTACTTCGTGGACTATGCCGGCAAACCGCCGACACAGCTCGAATGGGACCAGAAGCTGTGGTGGCCGCACACCGAGGCGCTGTACGCGCTCTTGCTGGCGCACCACCTGACCGGCGAATCCTGGTGCGCCGAATGGTACGCAAAGGTGCACGCCTGGACGTTTGAGCATTTCCCCGATCCTGATTACGGCGAATGGTACGGTTATTTGCACCGTGACGGGTCGGTTCTCACGCCGCTAAAGGGATCGGTGTGGAAGGGGCCATTTCATCTGCCGCGCGCGCTGCTGCTGAGCTACCAACTGCTGGCCGGGGAGAATTAAGGGTTGATACACGCGCGCCACCTGTTACCCTAGGTAGCGTGACGTTCGTTTCTGTATTTCGCCGGGAGCTTTTCGTTTGAAGTCGGTATCAAGCTGGATACGTTCGGAGACGGGTGGGCGTTTCACATTCTTTTACGGGTACATCGTATGGGCAGTTGCTACGCTGGGCATCCTGGCAACTTCCCCCGGCCAGAGTTTCACCGTTTCGCTGTTCATCGATCATTACATTGAAGATTTCCAGCTGGGCCGGACCACCGTTTCCGGCCTGTATGGGCTGGGCACGTTTCTGGCCGCGCTGAGCCTGACGCACATCGGGCAACTGATCGATCGCTACGGCAACCGCCGCATGGTGATCGTGATCAGCATTTTGTTTGCGGTTGTCCTGGGCCTGCTTTCCTTGACGGCTGGTCCCGTGACGCTGTTGCTTGGATTCATCGCGATCCGGATGCTGGGACAAGGCTCGTTGTTCCTGGCGAACAGCACGCTGATCGCGCAATGGTTCTGGAAGCGGCGCGGGCGCATGCTGAGCCTGACCGCCGTGATTTATGCGCTGTTCCGCAGTATCTACGTCCCGAATTTGCAGCGGCTGCTGGAAACCATGGACTGGCGGCAGGTATGGATTGTGCTTGGCGTCGCGGTGGGCGCGACGTTGCCGGCCTTGTTCTGGCTGTTCGTGCGCGACCGTCCCGAAGAACTGGACCTGCTGCCCGACGGCGCAGCGCCGGACGAGGTCACACCTGCGGGCCAGGAACAGAATACCGAAGACGCGCACGCCAGCGAGTATGTCGAACGCAACTGGACGCTGCGCCAGGCCATGCGAACCAGCATCTTCTGGGTGTTCGCCGCCGGGCGCGTGCTGGTACCGGGTTATACCACCGGGCTGGTGTTTCACCAGGTGTCGATCTTTGAATCGCTAGGGTACGACGCGCGCACCGCGGCACAGGTTTACGGCACGATGGCCTTGATCACAGCCGCGACCTCTATTCTCGCCGGTTACCTCGTGGACCGGATCCGGCCCGGTATCGTATTGGCGCTGCAAATGTTCGCGATGATCATGATGCTGGGGACCGCCACGATCATGACCGATCGCGCGCTGCTGATGGTCTACGCGCTGAGCTATGGGTTCACAATGGGGACCGGGGTGGTCTTCGACGGGGCGGTGTGGACCAACCTGTTTGGCCGCAAGCACCAGGGCGCGATTCGGGGCTTCGTCACGACCGCGATGGTTGCCGGTACGTCAGTCGGGCCGTTTCTGTTTGGCTTGAGTTTTGATTTTCTTGGCAGCTATGCACCGGTGTTCATCTTCGGTATGTCGCTGGCCGTGATCGTACTGCTCTTGAGCCTGATCGCCCGTCCGCCGCACGCCACACTACGCGAGCAGCGCGTGCAGTGACGTGACCGTCAGGTTAACGCTGAGCACCACCAGCAGCAGCAGCACGATCTGCCGGAACAACGCGGGATTGACGAACCGGTCCAGCGCCAGCCCAGTGAGCGTGCCACCGATCCCCGCGACCAAGGCCACCGGCAGCGCACCAAGTACGTCCGGCGTGAAGTTCTTGCTCAGCGCGTGAGAGAGCAGCACGGTGATCGTGTGGATCAACAGCAGCGCCTGGATGTTGGCCTTAAACGTGGCGGGGGGCCAGCGCCGCCCGTCACCGTAGATCACGAGCGGCGGCCCGCCGGTATTGTACGCGCCGGTGAGGATTCCGCCGACGAATCCAAAGCAGTAACGCCAACTGGCGCGCCCGCTCAGCGCGAACTGTGGCCTGCTGAGCACGTAGCCGGCATAACCGCCGATCACAAGCCCCAGCAGCAGCGTGACGAAATGCTCATTGGCACGGTCCAGCGCGACGACACCACACGGGATGCCAGCGACCGATCCGATCGCCAGCGGGCGGATGGTCGCCCAGTCAAAGGACCGGCGGTAGTGCCATCCCACCAGCGTGACGCTGAGCAGCCCGATCGCCGCCACCAACGGCGCGGCGGTGCGGATGCCAAGCAGGCCCACCAGCAGCGGCATGGAAACCAGCGCCAGCCCAAACCCGGCCAGCCCCTGCACCAGCGCGGCGGCAAACACGATCAGCGCGATCTGCAGCAGCACCGGTTCAGCCATCCTCTGCCAGCGCCCAGATCGGCGAACTCCACGCCCGTTGCTCGTTGCACTGGCGCACGCGCACGTAATACCAGTCGTGCCCGGGGTCTGGCACGTGGTGCGTGCAACGGAACGAGGCCGTGTAGTCGCTATCGCATACTGCACGGTGGAAGTACAGCACCGGGGTCAGGAAGCCGCCCAGGTAGTGCGCGCGCGGCCCCACCAGCAGATCGCCGATCGCGACGTCGAAGAGTTGGCCGTTCGCGGTGCCGGTCAGACGTGTGTGGCTGTCGGCGTGCAGCTCAAGGCACATGCCCTGCGTGCTGGCCGTGGTCGGGGTCGGGTTGCCCCAGGTGCGCGTCGTGAAATGCACGCTGTCACCGGACGGTTGTTCCCAGGCGCTGAAGGCGTAGCGATCCTGTTCCTGGGCCTGCGGCTCGACGATCGCGTGGCCGCGAAAGCGCGGCTCGACGGACAGCAGCTCGCCATCCGCCACGCGCAGCGCGACATCCCAGTCGACGTTTTCGCCGCGCGCGCCCCAGCCCACCTCGAGATGCACTTTGACCGTTGCGGGGAATGAGGGTTCGTGCAGCAGCGGCGGCGTCCAGCGATGGATCACGCGGTTGTTGTGCAGCACCTCGATCGTGTCCAGCGCGTCACCGCCCGTCACCTGCACCGCGATCTGTCGCTCCGGCCCCATACTGGCCGCCGCGCCCATCGGGTGCCCGTTGATCGCGAACGCAAGCTGGATTCGGTCCCCCGTCAGCGCGTAGGTGCGGCGCGCGGTCAGGGCGTCCCAGATCGCGTCGCGGGTCAGCGCCGGGGCCCAGACGCCGACGCGCCCATGCCCGTAACTGCCCGGGTGCGCGCTGTGGTGATCCGTCGAGCCGACCACGCCGACTATGTGCCCTTGCAACAGCCCGTATTGCAGCGAGCTTTCCCAGTCCAGCGGGCCCATCGTGTGCAGGTAACGCGGATTGGCTGCCGGGCTTTCGGCTGCCCCGTGCATCGAGTAGATCTCGACCAGGTGGATGAATTCAGGATCGACTTCGGCCCAGTTAATGCCGCGATACCCGGCTTTGTACCCTATGTGGTGCGGCAACAGCATCATGTCAGTGCCCGAAGCACGGACCTGCCGCAGCGCGGCGCGTAGTTCCGGCATATCGTCGGCGCGGATCAGGTCGCCTTCGTCCGCGTTGAAGTACACGGTATGATCGCCATAACGCAGCGAGTGCCACTCGTAGCCCAAAAACGTCACGAAGCGGCCCGGCTGGTGGCGGGCGCGCACCAGGTCTTGCACGTGCCCCCACTGGGCGGCGGTGCGCTCGAACCCGCGCCGGTGGTAATCGGCTACGGCAGCGAGGCGCGGCTCGGTCGGAAGGTCGTGCCAGTGGCCGTGCGGGGTCACGCACAGGAAATCAAGCTGCAGCGCGGCGTTGTCAAACGCGTTTTCGATGGAACCGTGTGCATATCCCACGTTGCAGTGGTTGTGCAGGTCGCCGTAAAAGACCTGTAGCGTGTCGTAGGGAGTCGTCATGGTGTTGTTCCTGTAGGTCGTTATATCGTTGGCCTTTGACGGGCCTAGAAACTCGGCGTTTGCGCCTGACCGGTGCGCGCAGCGCGATAGGCCGCTTCGACGACGAGCAGCGATTGGCGGCCCTGGGTGACGTTTACCACCGGTTGTTTGCCGCTGCGCAGGCAGTCGATGAAATGCAGCGGCCCTTGCTGGTGGAAGTTCCCCTGCCGGAAGTACGGCACGGTTGCCGATCCCTGCCACTCGCCGCGCGTGCGATCGCCGGTGTAGTGCTTCAGGAACGGCGGGCGGGCGAAGTCGCGCGATGCCAGGTCCACGCCGGACAGGATCGCGGTGCCCTTGTCGCCGTAAATCTCGACCGATTCCTCAGCCGCGACAAACACGTTGCTCGTCGCGATCTCGGCCACCGCGCCGGACGGAAACGTGAGCGTGACCAGCGCGGTATCTTCGATGTCCAGCCCCAGCGTCCGGTTTGAGGTCGTAGCGTAGACCGTGTCCGGTTCGCCCAGCAACCAGAGCAGGAAGTCGATCGCGTGGATACCCTCGTCGATCAAGGCCCCGCCGCCGGAAAGCGCGGGCTGCGCATACCACGCGTCGCGGGCCTGCGCGCCGAGTTCGAGCAGGTGGTAGTTGCCATGCCGCACGCGCACCATCGAGATCGCGCCCAGCGCGCCGGACCGGACCCGCTGCACCAACTCAGCGTTGACCGGGTCGTACCGCTTGGGGAAGTTCTGCATGAACGTGATCCCGGTCTGTGTCACGGCGCGGTGGATGCGGTCGCATTCCGCGCCGCTGGTCGCCATCGGTTTTTCGAGCAGGATATGCACGCCCGCCGCCGCCGCGCGCTCGACCAGGTCGGCGTGTTTGGCGGTTTCGGACGTGATGCCGACCGCGTCACAGCGCCCCAGCAGGGCGTCAAGGTCCGGTTCGAACGGGACGCCAAACCGATCCGCTGCCGCTTGCCCGCGCGCCGGGTCATCGTCCCAGATGCCGGCTATCTGCGCGTCCGGCGACTCTTGAAACGCCTCGGTCCAGAAATTCGCGTGATAGTGTGCAAAACTGAGAATGCCAAATCGCAGCGCGTCGCTCATGCAGAGACTACCTCCTCCCAGGTGCCGGTTTCGGCGGCGCGATAGACGGCTTCGGCCACGCGGATGCTTGCCAGCCCGTCTGCGGCGGAGTTGTCCGGCTCCGCCACGCCGAGCAGCATATCCAGCCAGTGCCGGTGCTGGCGGTAGCCGATGCGCTCGGTACGGATTTCCGGGACAAACCACCCCCGGTGGCCCACGTAATCGGGCGCGAAGATCGCCAGCCGCCCGCGCGCCGTGCGCAGCATGGCCGTGCCGCTGTCGCCGTAAACCTCCATGCGGAAGCGATCCGTCCCCGCGACCTCGCCATACGAGCAATCATGCGCGGCCAGCATGCCGGACCGGAAGCGGTACGTCGCGATGACCAGGTCTTCGGCGTCCGGGTGCACGACCGTGCCATCGGCGAGCGTGCGTTCGGGGCGCATCAGCGCGGTGGTGGCGCGCACGCTTTCAATCGCGCCGAAGATGTGCTGCAGCAGGTCGATCCCGTGCACGCCAAGCTGGAGCAGCACGCCGCCGCCGACGTGCTCTTTCTTGTAGAACCAGCCCGCCCAGTCCGCCCCCGGCGTGGCGTTGCGCTGGCGCACGGCGTGCACCTCGCCCAGCGCCCCCTCAGCGAGCAGGTCACGCAGCAGCTCGACCTCTTCCAGGTAACGGTGCATGAAGCTCACATACAGCGGGGTGCCGATTTCCCGCGCGACGCGCAGAATCTGCACGCACTCTTCCGAATTGCGGGCCATTGGCTTCTGGAGCAGCGTAGCCTTGCCTGCACGCAGAGCGTCGATCGCGTGCGTCATGTGCAGGTAATCCGGCGTGGCGATGACAACGGCGTCGATCGCGGGGTCGTTCAGGATTTCATGATAGTCGTTCGTGTAGTGGGGGATCCCAAACTCGCGCGCGCGCCGTTCGGCGGATTCCAGGGTCCGCCCGGCCACCGCGCCGACGCGCGCCCCCGCTTCTTGCAGGCCCTTGATGTGATAGGCGCTGATAAAGCCCGCGCCGATGATGCCGACGTTTACGAGAGTTTCAGCCATAAGGTTGTCCTCTGTGGTGATGCAGGGGCAGCCGCGCCGCCCCTGCACGTGTGCGGAATGGGTGGCCGGGCAGGTTTCAACGCGCCGGCCACCGGTTAGTGATGCTTACGGTTCCCACGTACCTTCGATCACGACGTTGTCGGGATTGTACTCGGCCATGAAGCCGGTATAGGTGTAGGACATCGGGTCCTGCGGGTCGTCGATGCGCCCGGATTCGTACAGGAAGTCGGTGTATTCCTGCATGTCGCGGACGTAGTTCTCATCGAACACGCTCTCAAACGTGTAGTCGTCCCACAGCGCCTCATTCTGCTCGACCGGCTGGTCGAGGAACTCCGAGATCATCGCGATCACTTCCTCGCGGTTTTCCGGGTCGGCGACGTAGTCCTGCGCGCGGTACAGCGTGAGCATCAGGGCCTCAGCCGCGTTCGGGTTCTCGCGGATGAAGTCTTCCGACATGACCCACACCGAGCGGGTGAAGGACGTCTGGAACTCGGTGTCTTCATCCCAGGCGAAATAGCTCACGGTGCCGTTGTGCAGGATCTCAGCCTCGACATCTTCGCTGGTGACGGCCAGATACGGCCAGGGGTTCCACACGACGAAGGCCTGGATATCGTTATTGATCAACGCGGTGAGCTGTTCCGGCGGTGGCAGATTGACGACATCCAGTTCCAGCGGATCGAGGTCATAGTATTCGGCGATGTTCTCCATGACGGCGGACGCGGTCGAGCCTTCCAGCAGGCCGATGCGGATGTCCGCCAGGTCTTGCGGCGCTTCCAGCCCGGCGTCGGCGCGGGCGACGAATTTCTCGATGTAAGCCAGCGTGTTCGTGCCCACGATGACCACCGGCAGCGCGTTGTGACGCATGCTGATCGGCGGCACGTTGCCCGGCGTCCACAGGTCGATCTCACCGGCCAGCAGCGCCTCACCGGCAGCCGCGCCAGAGGTGAAGGTCGCGGTTTCGACCTCCGTGAAACCGGCTTCCTCAAACCAGCCCTTCTCGATAGCGACGATGTGCGGTGCGAAGACCGGGTCCAGGCCAAAGCCCAGGCGGATTTCGGTGCGTTCCAGCTCGCCGCCATCCTGCGCGGCGGCGATCCCCGGCACAGCCAGGGAGATGATCAGCACACATGCGAGTACTTTTGCTAAGCGCATTTTTGCACCCTCTCTAAGTCTAGCCTTTCGATGATGGTAAATACTGGGGCGTCCTGGTAAGTGTGTCGTCTTGGCGCTCCTTTCTCCGCACTATGTCCCGAAGTGCCAGCGCAGTTGGCGCTGAAACAGGAACCGGTGCAGCAGATGATCCGTGACGAGATTCAATATGCCGATCAGGATGATGCCGTAGACGATCACCTCGACCTCGCCAAGCTCGCGCCCGTACATCACCAGGAAGCCCAACCCCTGCTGCGCGGCCAGGACTTCAGCGGCGACCAGCGAGCCGAAACTCAAGCTCCAGCCGACGCGAATCCCCACCGCGATATCGGGCAAGGCCGCCGGGATCGCGACCTTGAGCAGCAGCTTCGGGCCTTTGACGCCCAGCGACTGCGCGGCGCGAAACAGCAGCGGGTCGATCGTGCTCATGCCTTTGTAAGCGCTCGTCACAACGGGGAAAAACGCGCCGAGCGAGATGATGAACACCTTTGAGGCTTCGCCCAACCCGAACCAGATCAGCGCGATCGGAATCCAGGCCAGCGGCGGCACCGGGCGCAGAATTTCGATCGGCCCCCACAGCAACTTACCCAGCAGGCGATACCAACCTGACGTGATGCCCAGCACGACGCCCAAACTGCCGCCGATCAGGAAGCCCAGCGCCACGCGTTGGACGCTCGCGCGGACATGCGCCAGCACGTCCGAAAACGGAAAGCGGTTGATCGCCGTGTCGACAACCTGAAGCGGGCCGGGGAATATGCCGGGATTGACGATCTGGAGCGTGTTGATAATCTGCCAGACGACCAGCACCGCGATCACCCCGGACCAGGAGATCAACAGGTTGCGCTGAAAACTGCGCTCGCTCATCGCTGCACCTCTTCCAGGTCGGTCATCCAGGGCAGCAGGAGGCGTTCCAGCCAGGTCAAGACGTGGGCCAGCGCAAAGCCGATAATGGCGATGAAGAACATGCCGACGATGGTCACATCCGTGCGGTAAAAGGTGCGTGCTTCCATGATCAGCGCCCCCAGGCCCTTGACCGTGCCGATCATCTCGACGGCGATGATCACCAGGAACGCCATGCCGAGCGCCACGCGCATGCCGGCGAAAATGCGCGGCAGGCTGGCGGGCAGCATCACGCGGAAGAAGATCTGCACGCGCGACGCGCCCAGCGTCTGCGCGGCGTGGATATACTGCCGGTTGACGCCTTTCACCGCTTCGATCACGCTGGTCACGATGATCCAGTAGCAGCCGTAAGCGATCAGGAACACGCGCGTGAACTCGCCCACGCCGAACCAGGCCACCGCCAGCGGCAGCAAGCTGATCGTCGCCACCGAGCGCGCGAACGTGATGATCGGCAGCGCGGCGCGGTCCAGGATGTTGCTCGACCCGATCACCAACCCGCTTGGAATCGCGAGCGCGGTCGCCGCCACGTAGCCTTTCAATATCCGGCTGAGCGTGGTCCGCAGGTGCACATCGGTGGTGATTCCGCGCGGAAAGCCGTGCTCCAGCAGGCTTTCAAACGTGCGCTGGAGTTTGGACGGCGGGGGGAACTGGTACGGGTTCAGGTGGCCGTGATCGACCGCGTATTCCCACAGCCAGAGCAGGAACAGGACCATCGCCAGCCCGTAAACCCAGTCCGGGATGCGCAGCCTGCGCAGCCGCCGCCAGACAACCCGCCGCACGGGCGCGCGCCGGCTGGCAGGTGCCGTGTGCAGGGAAGGGTCAGAAGATGGCATCGTGAATGTCCTCGTACAGCTTCATGAACTGCTGCGACGAGCGCTGGCGGGGACGCGGCAGGTCGATCGGGAATTCGGCCCGCAGCCGCCCGGGATGCGGGCTGAGCACGATGATCCGGTCCGAGAGATAGATCGCCTCCAGGATGCTGTGCGTGACGAAGACCACCGTCTTCTTGCGCACTTCCCAGATGCGCAGCAGTTCTTCCTGCATCTCGGCGCGGGTCAGCTCGTCCAGCGCGCCAAACGGCTCGTCCATCAGCAACATGTCAGGATCGACAGCCAGGGCGCGGGCGATCGCCACCCGCTGCTGCATCCCGCCGGAAAGCTCGCGCGGGTATTTCTTCTCGAACCCCTTCAGCCGGACCAACTCGATCAGCTCGTGGGCTTGTTCAAGCCGCTTCTTGCGCGGCACACCCTGGTTACGCGGGCCGAACTGGATGTTGTCGATCGCGGTCAGCCAGGGGAACAGCGCCGAATGCTGGAACACCATGCCCCGGTCCGGCCCCGGCCTTGTGATCACCTGGTTACCGATCCGGACTTCGCCTTCGGTCGGGGTGATCAGCCCGGCGATCAGGTTCAGCAGCGTGGTCTTGCCGCACCCACTGCGGCCAACGATCGACACGAACTCGTTGGCTTCGATTGTCAGCGACACGTCATCGAGCGCCAACGTGCGCTCGTCCGTGAGGTCAAATTGCTTGGTGACGTGGTCAACGACGATGTGTTGGCTCATTGAGCCTTCTCCCCTACAGTCGTCAAAAAATCGTCGGCAAGTACAAAGCGATCGAGAAACGCGCGGGCCGCCCCGATGCAGACCTGGTTCGGCAGGGCGAACTGGGCTGTTTGAATCACCAGGTAGTTGCTGATGAGGGGGGGCAGATGGCGACGTACCGCCGCATCAAAATGCTGCTGCAAATCGGGCGCGAGATCGCTCAAGGCCCCCCCGGTGATCAGCAGGCCGGGCTGCAGAATATGCAACAGATTGGCGATCGCGATCGCCAGTGTGTCCAGCACCTCTTCGAGCAGCGTCTGGCACAGCGCGTCACCCGCTGTGGCCGCCTGCACGAGCGCCTGGAACTTCGCCCGGTGATCGTCGATCTGGCGTAACGTCGCGTAACGCTCCGCCGGTGCACCTGCGTGTTGTGCTGCCCGCGCGTCGAAAGTCTCACTGATGGCGTGCAGCGAGACCAGGTGTTCCAGTTTGGCGACCTCTGGGCCGTTTGTCGCCGGGAAGACCGGCAGCACGCTGCTGCCGATGTTGCCCGCGTTGCCGAATGGGCCGGTATAATGGCGGCCCTCAAGAAACAGGCTGACTTTGATGCCCTCGTCGAAGCCAAGATAAACGACGTTTGCGCTGGGCCACGCCCCGAGATGCGCTAGCTCGGCGATCGCCATGCAGTCCACGTCGTTCGCCACGCTCACGCGCAGGCCGAAGCTGGCTTCCAGCCGCGCTTTGAGCGGGTAGTTCTGCCAGCCGGGCACACGCCCGATCGACAAGATCGTGCCGCTGTCCGGGTCGGTGAAGCCCGGCGTCGCCACGCTGAGACCTAACGGGTTGCGCTGCGGGAACCGCGCGATGATGGCCTGGACCGCGCGCGCGATCTCGCGCACCACGTCGTCAGGCGGCAATTCGTCGTGCGCGATGCGCTGCTCGCACAGCACGTCACCCGCCAGGTCAACCGCCGCGATGCGCAGCCCGGGCAGTTGGATGTGCACCCCGATGATGTAATGATGGGTCGTATCCAGTCCGTATAACACCGCCGGCCTGCCGCCGGTGGTGGTATGCTCGCCGCTGGGGGCGACCCAGCGCTTCTCGCTGAGGTCCTGGATGGCACGGCGCAGCGTCGGAAGGCTCACGCCGGTTGCCTGGGCAAGCTCGGCGAGCGTCAGCGCGCGCTGACTTAGAAGGCGTACAATTGCGCCGTGTGCAGAGGAATTGGAGACCATAGAACACGCTTTTCAACAACTTTTATAAATCATTTTATAAAAGCCTATCATTTTTCGGCCTGAGTTGTCAAGCCGCACGGGCACGCCTGTTTCCCCGCAGAACGCAACACAGCGCCGCCATCAACGGGCCGCGCTGTGTGGGGTTGGAGATGTGCTGCCCGCGCCTGGTCGCACGTCAGGCGAACACCGGCTCCGGCAGGCCCAGGCGCGTGTACTGTTCCGGCGGTGCGTCGTTTTCTTCCATCAGGCGCATCATGTGCGCGATCATGCGCCGCTCGATCGCGGGGTCGCGCAGTGGGCGTTCCTGTTTGGGATCGGCTTCCAGATCGAAAAGCAGCGTCTCAAAGGTGTGCGGCATGGCCCAGGCACGCGCCGGGATGCGATTCACGCGGCAGCCCTTGGTGAAGCTGAACGGCCCGCCAAGCTGGATATCCTGCAATTCCTCGACCGTGAACATCCCTTGCAGGTGCGTGGGCATCAGCGTGTATTCGTAGAGCGGGGTGTTGTCCGGCGTTGCGGGGCCGCGCATGTAGACGTAACGCCCGTCGGTGACGTTCACGTGCGCCCCCAGCACGCCGAACAGGCACGCTTCGCGGGGCGGGGTGTCCTGCGCGATCACGTCGCGCAGCGGCACGCCTTGCATGGCGTCCGGGCGCTCAACGCCGAAGAACTCCAGCAGCGTCGCCGGGAAGTCGATCATCTGCACGAGGCTGTCGCGGCGCTCGCCCTGCACGCGGCTGCGCGGGTCCCAGATGAACAGCGGGATATGCGCCAGCTCGTTGTACCAGGGCATTCTGTTTTTGGCCCACCAGTCATGCTCGCCCAGCAGGTAGCCGTGATCGGTGTTGACGATCAGCATCGTGTCATCCCACAGGTCCAGCTCGTCCATCAGGTCGAGCACCCGTCCAAGCGAGGCGTCACATTGGCTGACTAACGCGGCGTACTGGAACCTGGCGTGCTGCACTTCGAGCGGGTCCTGGCGCACGCGGTCGTAGTCCGGCCAGTCGAAATGCGGCCCGTCGTATTCGTGCGGGTAGAGCGCCTGATAGTCCTCGTAGCTGAAGAACGGTTCGTGCGGGTCGAAACATTCGATCTGCAGGAACCAGTTATCCGCCGCGTGGTTGGTGCGCATGAACTCCAGGCCGCGATCGACCGTCACGGTCTGCGGGTGCTGCGCTTCCTGCTGCATGTACTTGCGGTTGATCCAGTCTTGCCGCCGTTTGCGTTTCTCAAAATCGTGTTGCCAGCCGTCAAGCGAGAAGGGGTTCAGCATGTCCGGGATGGCCGGGTCGTTGACCTCGCCCTTCCACTGATCCCCTTCCTGGCCGCGCGCAAACTCCCAGGTGTGGTACCGGCTGTGGTACGTCGCGCCGCCGTCCTCAAAGTAATGCTGGTGGTCGGTGGTGAGGTGCGTATAGATGCCGTGCTGCCCCAAAATGGCGGGCATGGAGTCATCGAAGGGTTCCAGCGGCCCCCAACTGCGGTGCAGGAAATTGTAGCGCCCGGTATGCAGTTCGCGCCGGGCCGGGATACACGGCATGCTGCCGATGTAGTAGTTATCGAACGTCACGCTCCGTTCCGCCAGTCGCTCGAAATTAGGGGCATGGATGCCTTGCGCGCCGTAAGGGGGCAGCATGTGCCGATTCAACGAATCGAACATGACCATAATTGCTTTCATCGATCACTCCTGTGTATAACGTGATAAACTGTAAGTGGCTTTATTGAGTTGCGTTTCGGCCTTCCAGACGCGCTTTGACGTAGCAGACACAGCGAAACACTCCCGTGTTCGCGGCCTCACATGTACCCGTGCGCAGTGGTTCGCTTGACTCTGCATCAATAGCTATGCTACGATTTTGACACCGGTGTCGACACCGGTGTCAGACAACGAATCCATCATACTCCAGTTCCAAGCGACATTCAACTAATGGTCACCATTTCCGATGTGGCAGCGGTCGCCAGAGTCTCCAAGAAAACGGTCTCGCGGGTGATCAACAATCACCCCGATGTCGCCGAGACGACGCGCCTGCACGTCCAGCAGGTGATCGAACAAATGGGATACCGCCCCAGCATGCTGGCGCGGGGCCTGGCCCAGGGGAAGACCCATATCGTCGGCGTGATCATCGATGAGAGCGCCCAGGACGTGTTCAGTTACCCGCTTTACAGCGACACGCTGCGCGGCATTTCGAGCGTGCTCGACACGGCGAACCTGGATATGCTGGTGCGCTTCAACCGCGACGAGACATCATACGTCGACCTGTACCGCCAGCGGCGCGTGGACGGCCTGATCTTGCTCAGCATGCCGGTGGACGACCCGCAACTGCCCGTGTTGTTTGACAGCGGCACCCCGTACGTTTTGACACAACGCGTGAGCACAAATGGCACCACGACAAATTGGGTAGATGTCGATTTTGAGTCCGGCGCGCAAAAGGCCGCCGCACATCTGGTCGCGTTCGGGCATCGCCGAATCGCGTTTTTGATCAGCCCGCCTAACAAGAACTACGTGCGCCTGCTGCTGCGGGGATACCGTGCCACGCTGGAAGCGCACGGCGTGCCCGTGCATGACGAACTGATCGTGACGACGCAGCCTTACACCAGCGTCAGCCAGGACACCATCGCCGCGATCATGCGGGACCCTGATCCGCCGACGGCGTTTGTGTGCAGTGACGATCTGAAAGCGGTGCAGTTACTGCAGATCATGCAAGAACTGGGCTACCGCATCCCCAAGGATGTATCGGTGATCGGGTGCGATGACGCGCTGATCGCCCGCTATGCCAACCCGTCGCTGACAACGATCTGGCAGGACGCATTCCGCAAGGGTCACCTGGCCGCCAGAATCTTGCTCGATCACATGCAGGGCACACAGGACGATTCCCCCACACAAATACTGTTACCAACCCAACTGGTCGTACGTGGATCGACCGGCCCGGTGTATACCGGCAGCGGAGAAAGGAGGCCGTCGCGGACGCAATCACGACCTTGATTAGCGCATCGTCTCGATCAGTCCATAGAGTTTATTACGAGGAGCGTTTTCAATGGGTTCTGACAAACACAAACTAACTCGCCGCACATTCTTAAAAGGCGCTGCTGCCGCGTCCGGCCTGCTGCTGACGAAGTCCGCCGGTGTGTCCTTTGCCGAGAAAGTCGCCAGCGTCAATTTCCATCGTTCCAAGCAGGTTGAAACGATTACGATTCTGATCAACGACTCCCCCTGGTTCCCGGGCTTTGAAGCCCTGGTCAATAAATACGTTGAGGATACCGGCAACAACGTCCGGCTGAACGTGACTCCCTTCCCGGGCATGCTTGAAAAATCGCGTAACGCGGTCCAGTCGGACGAGAGTGAATTCGACATTCTGAACCTCAACGAGCAGTGGTATATGCAGTTTTACGCCGGCGGCCTGGTCACGCGGATCAAGGACATCAACCCGGACTTCGAGCTTGACCCGAACGTGATCGAGTATGACGCCGCGCCGCGCTGGGACGAAGCGTTGCGTTATTCGTCACCGGAAGGCGAGATCTACGGCCTGCCGATCAATGGCAACATCCAGTTGTTCTTCTACCGCAGAGACTTGTTCGAAGAGCAGGGGATCGAAGTCCCCACCACCTGGGACGAGGTCGCGCAAGCGGCGGAGGTGTTCCACAACCCGCCGCAGATGCACGGCTTCAGCATCCGCACCAAGCCGGGGAACTGGGAGTTCCAGGCGTATCTGGAGAGCTTTGGCACCAGTGTGCTGAACCTGAGCGAGGACGGCGTCTGGTCGATCGGCTTCGGACCGAACGAGGCGGCGCTGGCCGCGCTGAACACCTGGATGAACCTGGGCCTGGAGTACGGCCCGGCCAACGTCGCGGATATGGGACAGGCCGAAAACCTGGCACTGATGCAGAGTGGCCGCCTGGCGATGGTGCACATGGTGGGCGCGGCTGCGCCGAACTTCGACAACCCGGACCAGTCCGTTGTCGTGGGCAACATGGGCGCGGACGTGGTGCCCGGCGGCCCCGAAGGTCGCGCGACCATGTCCGGCATCTGGGTGATGGGCATCCCGCATAACCTGCCCGACGTGCGCAAGTCGTCGGCGCTGACCTTCCTGGAGTGGGCGCTCACCAAGGACGCCCAGCTTCACTACGCGCAGGCAGGCGCGATCCCGGTGCGCCAGGACGTGTACGAGGAAATGGCGGACGATCCGGACACCGGCTGGTGGATGCAGGCGATGGCCGCCAGCACACCGTACATCAAGGCCCAGCCGCGCCTCAACGAGACGCCGCAGATCGTGGATGTGATCGACCGCCGCGTCAACCAGGCGCTGATCGGCGAACTCACCCCCGAAGAGGCGCTGACCGAAGGGGCGAAGGAACTGGAAACCATCCTCGAAGATGGTGGTTACAATTACGAGTCGCTTGAGTAACGATCGGCTACTGTGGGGCGCTTGCGCAGCGCCCCACGTTGATTCTAACCCACGCAAACCGAGCGTTGAATCGCGAGAAAACGACTATGACGACCACATCTACTGCAGTTGAGACCACCCGCCCCCAACGTTGGCGGGCCGGTAGTTTCTTTGACCGGACGTTCAAGTTCTGGGCGCTGTTGCCAGCGCTGATCGCGATGGCTTTGTTGACGGTCTATCCGGTTATCCAGTTGCTGCGGATGAGCGTCTCCGACCTGGCGTTCGTCAAAGGTGAGCTGGTGTGGACCTATATCGGGCTTGAGCATTTCGACAGGCTGAGCAATGACGTGGTCCTGCCGGACGCGCTGGAGAACACGCTGCTTTTCGTCGTGGTGGTCGTGTTCGTAGAAGCGATCCTGGGGCTGTTCCTGGCGCTGCTGGTCAGCCGCGTGACGCGCCTAGCCTGGTTGTACCGCAGCATCTACATCATGCCGCTGCTGATCCCGCCGATCGCGATTGGGACGATGTGGCGCTTGATGTACGATTACAATTACGGCGTGATCAACAAACTCTTGCTTGACCTGGGCGTGCTGAGCTACGACAAACTCCCGCTATGGACTGCCGACCCGGATACCGCGCTGCTCTCGGTGATGATCGTCGATGTCTGGCACTGGACCAGCTTCCTGTTTCTGATCATGCTGGCCGGGGTCGAGTCCCTGCCGTATGAGCTGGCCGAAGCGGCCCGCGTGGACGGGGCCAACGAGGTGCAGGTCTATCGTTACGTGTTTTTGCCCTTGCTGCGCCCGACGATTATCGTCGCGCTGATGCTGCGCACGATCCTTGCCTTCAAGGTGTTCGACCAGATTTTCCTGCTCACCGGCGGCGGGCCGGGCACGGCCAGCGAGGTGATCAGTCTTTATATCTACAAGGTCTACTTTGTGCAGTCCCGGCTGGGCTATGGCGCGCTGCTGGCCCTGGTGACAGCCGTGTTGATGTCGGTCTTTGTGATCTTCTACCAGTGGTTGAATGCTTATCTGAGTCGGGAACGCTAAGCCATGACGCGACGACACATACGATCCCTGTTGCTGCATGCGGTGCTCATCATCTTTGCGCTGATCATCCTGGGGCCGATCGTTTACACGTTCATGACCTCGCTCAAGCTGTTTCGCGATATCATCTCCGGCGAATGGGGCTTTGAGCCGACCATGCGCAATTACGAGCAGCTTTTCATGAGCGACCGCAACAACTTCAAAGACCTCACCCGTAACAGTCTCGTGGTGGGGGGCATGACGTTGGGCGTCGTGTTGATGATCGCCACGCTGGGCGCGTACAGCCTCAGCCGCTTCAAGTGGCAGCGTTTGATCAGCGGGCTGGTGATGGGCTGGTTGCTGTTCATCAATATGCTGCCGCCGATCATTTTCGTCGGGCCGTTCTTCTTGATCGCGCGCATACTGGATATTTACGACACGCCCTACGCGATCACGATGGCACACACGATTCTGAACTTGCCGCTGGCTTTCTGGATGCTGCACAGCTTCTTCGCGGATGTGCCGGTGGAGCTTGAAGAGGCCGCCGCGATCGATGGCTGCTCGCGCTGGCAGACGTTCTACAAGATCGCGCTGCCGATCGCGCGGCCAGGCATCGCGGCGACGGCGGTGCTGATCTTTGTGTTTAGCTGGAAGGAATTCCTCTTCGCGCTGACGCTCAGCAGCACGCCGGACGCCATGACGATCCCGGTCGGTATCGCGGGCTTCGCGCAGGAGTATAACGTCCGCTATGGCGAGATGGCGGCGGCGGCGTTCTTCGCGACGCTACCCGCGCTGGTATTGGTGTTCCTGGCGCAGAAGCAGATCGTCAAAGGCATGACACTCGGCGCGCTCAAGGGCTAGCCGCAGGCGAGCGAACGATGCAACCACCGAATATCGTTTTGATACTGGTCGACGACCTGGGGTGGAAAGACCTCAGTTGTTACGGCAGCGAATTCTACGAGACCCCGCACCTGGATCGCCTGGTTGCCGGGGGGATGAAGTTCACCGATGCGTATGCCGCGTGCCCGGTCTGTTCCCCGACCCGCGCCAGCATCATGACGGGCAAATACCCCGCGCGCGTCGGCATCACCGACTGGATCGACTGGCAAGGCACGACGCATCCGGCGCGCGGCAAACTGGTCGATGTGCCTTACCTCAAGCAGTTGCCGCTGTCGGAACGCAGCATCGCCCGATCGCTGCGCGATGCCGGTTACGCGACCTGGCACGTTGGCAAGTGGCACCTGGGCGGGGCGGGCTTTGGGCCGGAGGAACACGGTTTTGAGGTTAACATCGGCGGCTGCCACGCGGGCGCGCCGTATCCGGGCGGCTACTTCAGCCCCTGGACGATTGAGGCGCTGAAAGATGTCGATGTGCCACCGGGCACATACCTGACCGACTACCTGACCGACCGCGCGATCGAGTTGATCGCTGCGCGTGACGACCGCCCGTTCTTTTTGAACATGTGGTATTACAGCGTGCACACGCCGATTGAGGCCAAGCCGGAGAAGATCGCGACGTACGAAGCCAAACGCGCCGCGCTGGGCCTGGACCGGGTTCAGGAGTTCGCGGACGGGGATCACTATCCCACCGAGCACAAAAAACACCTGCGCATCCGCCGCCGGCTGGTGCAGTCCGACCCGGTGTACGCGGCCATGATCGAGAGCCTGGACGAGAACGTCGGGCGGCTGCTGGATGCGATCGACGCGCGCGGCGCAACCAATGACACCGTCGTGATCTTCACGTCCGACAACGGCGGCCTCGCCACCGCCGCCGGATCGCCCACTTGTAACGCGCCGCTGGCCGAGGGCAAGGGGTGGATGTACGAAGGTGGGACGCGCGAGCCGCTGGCGATCGTGTGGCCGGGCACCGTCACGCCGGGGAGCGTGTGTGACGTGCCGGTGACGAGCACGGACTTCTACCCGACGCTGCTGGCGATCGCCGGGCAGGACCTGCTGCCCGACCAGCATTGTGACGGCGTGAGCCTGCTGCCGCTGTTGAACGGGGCGCGGCACCTGGAACGGGGCGCCATATTCTGGCATTATCCACACTACGGGAACCAGGGCAGCACGCCCGGCTCAGCAGTCCGTGCCGGGGATTACAAGTTGATCGAGTTCTTCGAGGACGGGCACGCGGAGCTATACAACCTGCGCGCGGATATCGGGGAAACGCGCGACCTGGCCCAGGCCGAGCCGCAAGTAGCGGCGCGTTTGCGGGACCTGCTGGCCGGGTGGCGCGCCGAGGTCGAAGCGCTGATCCCGCAGCCCTGGCAGGGCGAATGAATGCCCGTGCGCGCGGGGCTGCAACACAGAACGGCGTTGATCCGCTGAGGGCCAACGCCGTTTTACATACGCCAGCGGGCGGGGTGGCTACCAGCCGCGCCCGGCGATGCGTTCTTCTTCCGGCATGGTCGTCACGCCGATGCCCATCAACGTAGTGCTAGACCAGACTATCGACAGTCTGAGTTTAGTCCTACGGAGATGGACACATGCTGTTTGCAGCACAAGTTTACCACACACAACCACATAATCTGACCGCACAATCGAATAATGGCAACTGCGCGAGCGGTGATTATGCTTGCAATGTGCCTTTTTGCCTGGAAGTCGCTTCCCTTGATCCACATTTTGAGATCAATGGGCGCGGCTTTTTTGCGTTCTGAAGGAGACCTTCAATGGCTAAGAAGAAATCGAACAATTCGAAATCACTGCCCGGTAGTGTTGTGACTGTTGGTCTGGATATCGGCTATGGCGTCGTCAAAGCAATCACGGATTCCGCCGTAATCACTTTCCCATCCGTGATGGGCCATGCTCGCGAAATCAAGTTCCAGCAAGACGACATCACTGCCCGTCATCCTGGGGACCAAATCATCGACGATGAAGGTGAATGGTTTGTCGGCGATCTGGCCCTGTCTCAACTACCGCCCGGTGAATTGCTGCGCCTGCGCGGACGCACGGCCAACGAATCCACGATGGGCAATGCGTTCCGGTTGCGGTTGGCGAAGGTTGCCATCGGCAAGCTGCTGAATGGGATGTGGAACCGGGATGTGGTGCATCTGCGCCTTGCGTCAGGTTTGCCGGTTGACCATATGCGTGATGCTTCTGACCTGAAAGCTGCCCTGACCGGCCAGCATCTCATCAAAACCGACACCGCTGAGATCATCGCCAATGTGGATGAGGTAATGGTGATGCCGCAACCATATGGTTCGATATACGCGGCGACTTTGACCGAGGCCGGTGAGATCAACGAACACCATACCTACATGCGAACCGGCGTGGTAGATGTCGGGACGTACACTGTTGACCTGGCGCTGGATGACAACGGTGAGTATGTGGATTCCGAAAGCGGCAGCGTCGAAAGTGGTGTGTACACCGCCCAGGAACGCATCGCCGCCGCCCTCGAACGCGATTACCGGCAGAAGATGCCCTACAAAATCGTCGAGCAAGTGCTACGCACCGGTGTGTTCCGTGCTAGCGGCGAACCGGTGGATTACTCCGCCGAAGTTGAAGAAGCGCTGTCCCCACTGCGCAGCGCCACGCTTAACCTAATGAGCGAGAAGTGGCAGCGCGGCATGACAGTCGATGTGATTTTCCTGTCAGGAGGCGGTGCTGAACTGGTGGCCGATGAAGTGTGTGAAGCCTATCCACAGGCGCAATTGGTCCGCGATGCACAGCTTGCCAACGCACGCGGCTACCTGAACTACGCCCGGTTCATCGCGAAATGAGCCAGTAAGGGGGTTTTACCGGTTTGACCAACTGGTTTTATCGGTAAAACCCTCTCAAGGAGCAATCACTATGGCGAAACGAAGAAAAACGAGACGTCAGCACAAGCTCATTGCTTTCAAAGCCTTCGATGACACTGACCAGGACATCCTGGATTGGTGGGAAGGAATTGAAGAAGGCGAACGCAGCAGCACTATCCGTGAACTGATTCGTGAACACTTGCATGGTCACAATGGACATCATCGCCGATCACAAAAGACTGTTCCAGAACCGGAAGTCATGCCGATGATGGAACTTGCCAGAGTGCGCGATGATACGACCTGGATTCGCGAAGCGTTGCACGACATGCCCGCTTATCTGGAACAAGTCATCCAAACCGTAGCCGCAATGCAGCCTGCTATGGCAACCGCAGGAGGAGTGATTTCACTACAACCGGAATCTGCTTTATCGACGCAAGTCAGGAACGAACGCGAAGCCAATATGAGGAAAAAGACGTGGTAAGACAACCGAAGTTGAGCATAGCCAAAACCATGCACGACGCACGTCGTGGGCGTGGGCGGCGCGCCGCCCACCGGTCCGCACAGCGGACCGGGCTGAGCAACGGCAACGGAGACTTTTTGCGAAGGGTTCTCCGTTGCTCAGCCAGCCAGCTAAATAGCTGGCCCGCGCGCATCGCGCGGGATGCCGGTGGAGCGCCTGCTGCACTCGCACCGGTGCGGGGGTGTCCGTCACCCCCCGCGTCGGTCGGTCCGGTGTCCCGGTCCCACCGACCGCACCCCGTGCCGGGGCGCGAAAATCGTCGTGCAGCGTCCCTTGAGCGCACCATTATTGCCCGCAAGACAAAGGAGGAGTTAGTCACATGAATCACCAGGAACTCGTGGCCGCGATTGCACGACGTTTGCCCCAGCGCTCCAAACGCGACGTGGCCGAAGTGCTGGAAGTTTTGGTCGAAATCTGTACCGAGCAGTTGAGCCAGCCTGAGCAGGTCATCCAGATCGCCGATCTGGGCCGACTTTCAATCGACATTCACCAACTGCGGGTGAGTGGTGCTGTTCGTAAGACACTGGTCGATCAGCATGGCCCAGGACATCCCGACACGCTGGCTCGGATCGTTGGTCGTTTCCGTCCAGCGCCGCGACTGCGCCAGGCTATCGAATCTGCCATTAAGGAGGAAGTGAATTGAAGAAAGCGTTATACACCGCACGAGTAACCATCGGGTTCACGCCAGATCAGGATCGGCGGTTGGAAGAACTAGCCCGCGTTCGATCTCGCAAAGGGAACCGGGTCCATAAGGCCGATCTGATTCGCGATGCTGTGATGTTCTACTTCATGCACCAGGATGATCTGCCCGGCTCGCGCAAAGCCATTGCGCGGTCAGTAGAGGGCAGGATCGCCGAAGTCGATCAGAAGCTGGACTTCCTGACCGAAACGCTCGAAAACTTCATCGAGCGCGTGACGAAGCGGAGGTCATGACATGGACTCCAAACAGATGTGTGTCGCCAATGTGAAGTACAAAAAGCCGACCGTTGACGATACCAAACGTGCCAAAGGATTGCTGCGCTACCTGACGTATCGCGACAGCCGCGACGGGCATATCAGGCAGGTCGGTGGCCGCGAACGCTGGGTAGATCACGGGCTGGGCAGCACCGTGGGCGAGATAGCCGATACCTGTGAGCAATACTGCAGTGAGCATGTGCTTGCTTTCACACTAGTATTCAACGTAAATCCGGACCTGATCGTCATGGTCCCAGAAAAACGTCGTGCGCGCTTTGTGCGCGAACTGACCGAAACAACATTAGATCGCTTCTTTGAAGCACGCGGCATTGAGGGTGGCATCGAGCACAGCTATGTGCTCCATCATCGCGAAAGTGAAGACCCACAAGCGCCAGGATTACACAATCCGCATACCCACATCATCCTGCCGGGCACGTACTTCGATGAAGACCTGGGCGAGCGCGTGCCGTTGTTCTTTTCGCGGAACAAACAGGTGAATCACATCGAGATGCTGCACGACATGACCGAGCAAACCATGCGCGAGCATATGGATCGCTATGTTGGTCCGGAGTGGGAGCAGCGTTACGACCGGATCGCAGCGACGCGAGAACAACAGCGCAGGGTGATCGAGCAAGAACCGGATGGTGTGTTTGTTGATGAACACGGGCAAGCCTGGCCGGTGTGGGGTGGTGCGCGCTGCACGACAGACGATACCAGCGCCGCCGGATTCTATCGCTACTTTCCCGGCGATAAGGAAGGGGAACAAAAACTCGAATTTCGCCCGCTCATCCAGAGATTGGATCACGATATGGCGCAGTATGTGGCGGAAGCCTTCGCCGGATACCTGTATACCTATCCCGATCCAACACTGAAGAATCTGGAACTGTTCGCTCAGCAAGTTCAGGCGGAAATGCAGGGAGATGCAGATGCTATGCCGCAGTCGGACATCAGTCAGGAATGGTCGCTTGACCTGTAACTATCGCCAGACGCACACAGAGGACCAGAGCGCGAAGCTTGGCGGCAAATCGCTCAGGTCCCCTGTGGGCAAGTAAAAGGAATAACCATAGTATGTCACACAATGACCCTGTCAACAACAAGGCGGCGGCGCAAACACGCCTCGCTGCTTCCCGTGAAAACTTCCTGACCGCGCTGTTTGGTCAGGCCAATTCCGAATTGTTACTGGAGATGCGCTGCATTCATCCAGAGACGGAAGCGGCGCGTGTGCTGTGGACGCCGGTGGGTGATCCACAGCGTGTCGCGGCGACATTGCGCCAGGCGGACGCGCTGAACAAGTCCGGTCACGGTGTGTTTTTTGCGCCGTGTTTGCGTGACCAGAAAAAAGGCAGCGCTGAAGCTGCTGCGCTCGTGCCCGCATTGTGGGTGGACATCGACTGTGATGATGATCCCACACTGCGATCCAGCGCCCTGGAAAAACTGCACGACTTTAAGCCAGAACCTTCTATCGTACTCGATAGCGTAGGTGGCTGGCACGCTTATTGGCTGCTCGATCCGCCTGTTGAATTGCCGGACGATACCGCACGACAGCAGATTGCCCGTGTCTTGCATGGCCTCTTCTCCGTGGTAGATGGTGATCCGGAGTATGCCAAATCGGTCGCGTCGTTGATGCGTTTGCCGGATACAGTCAACACTAAGCCGGAGCGCGGGGGTGTGGTGGCCGTAATCACCGAGTTCCATCCGGACCGGCGCTATCCGTTCTCAGCGTTTGAGTGGCTGGCGGTCAAGCCAGAGAGATCGAACGGCAAGCAACCGATCATGTCGTCTGGCAACGGACATGCACCGCTGCCGCAAATTACGCTGGATTATCTATCGTGTGGTGCATCGAATGGCAACCGCAATCGAGCGCTGTTCGATGCTGCGTGCCAGTTTCGCGATGCAGGTTACAGCCAGGCGGAAGCGGAAACCGAACTCATTCCGCGCCATGTGGCGGATAGCACCGGTGACGAGAATCCAGCCGCCCGTGAACGCGAAGCACGCGCGACTATCGCCAGCGTCTACAGCCAGTCGCCGCGCGATCCGATTGCGGAGCCGGAGCCAGATGCACGACAGGTTGTCAACCACCTGGTTAGCCGTTACGGAACAACGGAGAAGCAGGATACGCCTACGCCGGAGCAGATCGCCGAAGCAGTCAAGGCCTGCGCTCACCTGGATGCCATCGATTGGGCAGTGCAGCGGCAGCGCCTCAAGGAAGTGTGCGGCAGCGGCTTGCGTGTCTCCGACCTGGAACGCCAGTACCGGCAGGCGCGTAAAGCATTGGAGCGTGATCGTATCCAGGACTACACCGAACACGAAACCTACTTTGAAGCCAATGGCAGCATAATCTACCGCCGCGAGACGTATCGCGGGCCGGTCGAAAAAACCGTGGCCGCGTGGTCAGGGTGTGTGGTGGAGCGTATCTCGCAGGTCAACGATGATGGACAGGTCGAGCACGTCACGATGCTGGAGCTGCGCAACGAGCAGCAAACAGTGACGCTTCAGGTGCCCAGCGAAATGTTTGGTGATGACGCCGCGCTGCGCCGGTTTATCGCTGGTCGTGCGGGTGAAGCCTTCACGGTGTCAAGAGCCGCCTGATACTGTGCCACTCAAGTGCGGCTAAACTGTGCCAC
>CAYRNY010000021.1:0-94530 GCA_964425755.1 uncultured Anaerolineaceae bacterium | reverse complement strand
CGGTGGGGCGTGCGTAGCCTGGGAAGCTCCCCGCTTTAGCGGGGAGAGTCGTCACCGCTACAATAGGCACGTGATCAGAACAAAGGAGCGAACGCGGTGTCAGCAGAAGACAGAATTCTTAAGGGACTGAATCCACAGCAGCGACAGGCCGTGACGGTGGAAGGGGGTCCGGTGCTGGTCATCGCTGGGCCGGGCAGCGGCAAGACGCGCGTGCTGACGCATCGCATCGCTTACTTGATCGACGTGCTGGGCGTTCATGCCGGGCATATCCTCGCGGTGACGTTCACCAACAAGGCCGCGCGCGAAATGGAAGCGCGCGTCGTGCGCCTGATCGGCGGGTCCGGCAAACAAGATGGGCTGTCGCTGGGCACATTTCACGCCACCTGCGCGCGTATCCTGCGCATTGAGGCGGAATACACCGACTTCTCGCGCGAGTACGCGATCTTTGACACCGACGACCAGCTCCGCGTGGTCAAACAGGTGATCGCGGAACTCAACCTCGACCCGAAAAAGACCAATCCCCGCGCCGTGCTGAACAAGATCTCCGAGGCGAAAAACGAGCTGATCGCCGCGCATGAGTACCAGCCGGGCGACTACAGCCAGGAGGCCGTGCGCCGCGCCTATGCGCGCTACGATGAACTGATGCGCGAGTACAACGCGCGCGACTTTGACGACCTGCTGACGCACACCGTGCAGTTGTTCCGCGAGCACCCCGACGTGCTCGAACGCTACCAACGGCGTTACTGGCACGTGCTGGTCGATGAATTCCAGGACACGAACATGGCGCAGTACACGCTGATCAAGCTGCTGGCCGGGGAACATCAGAACCTGTTCGCGGTGGGCGATCCCGACCAGAGCATTTACGCGTTTCGGGGCGCGGATTACCGCAACGTGCGGCGCTTTTTGAAAGACTTCCCCAACGTGCAACAGATTCTGCTGGAGCAGAATTACCGCTCGCACCAGGCGATCCTCGATGCGGCGATGGGCGTGATCGACCAGAACACGGAGCGCCAGCGCAAGCAGTTGTTCAGCGAGCGCGATGCCGGCCCGCTGACGGTGATCTACGAGGCGTACAACGAGGACGACGAAGCGAATTACGTGGTCGAGACGATCGCGCAGTTGCAGCACAGCGAGGGCTACCAGGGCCGCGACTTCGCCGTGATGTACCGCACCAACGCGCAGTCGCGCGCGCTGGAAGACGGCTTTCGGCGCTACGGGATGCCCTACCGGCTGGTCGGGGCGACGAGCTTCTACGCCCGCAAAGAGATCAAGGACGTGATGGCCTACCTGCGCCTGATCCACAACCCGCAGGACAACGTGAGCTTCCAGCGCGTCGTCAACGTGCCGACGCGCGGCATCGGGCAGAAGACGCTCGAAACGCTCGACGCATGGGCCGAAGATATTGGCGTCACGCCGCCGGAGGCCACCATGATGCTGCTGAACCCCAGCCTGGATTCGCCGTTCAGCACGCGCGCGCGGAACGCGCTGGAAGACTTCGCGCGCATGCTCCACGCGTGGCGCGAGATGCGCACGGAAGCCGCGCCGGACACGCTGATCACGCAGGTGCTCAACGACACAGGCTACCTGGCCTACATCGACGACGGCACGCAGCAAGGCGAAAGCCGCATCGAGAACGTGCTCGAATTGCGCGGCCAGGCCGAGACCTATCGCGGGCTGCCGCTGGTCACGTTCCTGGAGGAGATATCGCTGATCTCGGATGTCGACACGCGCGACGACGACGAGAACCGCCCCAGCCTGATGACGCTGCACTCGGCCAAAGGGCTGGAGTTCCCGGTCGTGTTCATCGTCGGGCTGGAGGAGAACATCATGCCGCACGCGCGCTCGCTGGAAGCCGAGCGCCGCATCCGGCACGACCCGCACGCCAGCGCCGAGCAGCGCCAGGAAGCCAAAGAGGCGATCGAAGAGGAGCGCCGCCTGATGTACGTGGGCATCACCCGCGCCCAGGAGCGCTTGTACCTGCTCTTCGCGACGATGCGCACGCTCTACGGTGACAGCCGCGCCAATCTGCCCTCGCGCTTCCTGTTCGACATCCCCGAAGAGGTACGGGACGGGACCGCACTGGGCCGGGGCGCGCACGCCGACCAGGAGCGCGAGGGATACCGGCGCATGGTGACGTGGGATCGCGCGGTTGACCGGGAAGACAGCCGCAGCTACAGCCGGCTAACCCCGCGCTCAGCACCCCGCGCGCAGAGCCAGCCCACCACCTACAAAGGCGGCGACAGCGTATACCACAAAAAATACGGCGAGGGCGTGGTCGTCAGCAGCACGATCCACAGCGGTATGGAACAGGTCACGGTGCTGTTTCCCGGCGGCACGGGCGAGAAAACGATCCTGAGCGACTTCCTCACGCGCATGGAATAGCCGCGCCGGACAAAGGAGAAAACGACGATGCCGGAGCTTCTTCTGGTGGTGTTGTTCGGGCTGGCAGGCGGGATCGCGGTCGGCATGCAAAGCCCGATGGCGAGCATGATCAACGAAAAAATCGGCACGCTGGAAAGCATCTTCATCGTGCACCTGGGCGGCGCGATCTTCGCGCTGATCCCGCTGCTGGTGCTGCACGGCGGCGGCAACCTCGACCGCTGGCGCAGCGTGCCCTGGTACGCGCTGGCCGGGGGCATCTGGGGCCTGGTGGTGATCGGCGCGGTGAGCTACAGCTTCCCGCGCGTGGGCGCGCTGGGCACGGTGGTGCTGATCGTCGCCGGGCAGATGGTGCTCTCGACCGTGCTCGACCATTTCGGCTGGCTGGGTGCCCACGCGCGCCCGATCGACCTGCAGCGCATTACCGGGATCGTCGTGCTGTGCATCGGCGTGTGGCTGATCGTGCGCTAAGCGATCCCACCACCCCGCAGCGCCCGCAGCGCGTAATCGTGCATTGGCGGGGTGGGAATCCCGTCCAGCAGCGGGTCGCCCGTCTCCTGCATCCAGGTGTGCAGCCGCGCCAGTAGTTCGTCGCGCACGGTGACATATTCCGGCACCTGCGCGAGGTTGTGCCGTTCCAGCGGGTCGCTGTGCAGGTCGTAGAGTTCCACCGGCACGTGATAGTCGAATTTCGGATTTTCCGGGTACACGGTGATCGTCTTGGAGCGCCACTGCTGCGACGGGTCCATGAAGCTGAAAGCGGCGGTGAAGTTCACGATCAGCTTGTAACGTTCCGTGCGGATGCAGCGGCGGGGATCAGTGTAGTCATGGTACGTCATCTCCGCGAAGATCGCGTCGCGTTGGCGCGTGACATCACCGCGCAGCAGCGGCAGGAACGAACGCCCCTGCACGTTATCCGGCACCGGCAGGCCCAGCAATTCCAGCAGCGCCGGGAACACGTCGATATTGCTCACCAACGCCGGGACCGTATCGCCCGCGCCCCAGGGACCGCCGCGCCAGCGCATCATCAGCGCGACCTCCAGCCCCGCGTCATAGAGCGAACACTTGGCACGCGGGAACGGTATCCCGTGATCGGCGGTGAAGATCACCAGTGTGTTGTCCGCGAGCCCCTGCTCGTCGAGCACGTCCAGCAACTGCCCGAACGCACCGTCCAGGCGGCGGATCGCGCCCTGGAAGTACGCGAAGTCTTCGCGCGCGGACGGTTCATCCGCGATGTACGGCGGGATGGTCACGCCGCGCGCGGTGTCCGGCGGCGCGCCGAACCCGATCTCGGTGCGGTGCGGCTCGAAATAGCCCACCTGCAAATAGAATGGCCGGTCCTGCGGGCGCTCGTCGCGCAGGAAACGGATCACCGGCGCGTTGAGCGCGTAAGCGTCCGCCACCTGCCCGCACAGCACGCGGCCAAAGCCGGGGCGCGCGTCGTCGGCAGCCTCGTGGATCACGCCCGCGCCCGCCGTGACGTAGCCCGCGTCGTTCAGAATGGCGGCCAGGTGGCGCTCGTCGTCGTGCAGGTCCCACGCGAAATAGCTGTGCGTCAGGCCGAGCACGCCGTTGCTGTGCGGCCAGCGACCGGTAAACAGCGACGACCGGCTGGGGCTGCATTGCGGCGCGGTGCAGTACGCCGCCTCGAAGCGCACGCCCTCGGCGGCGAACGCGTCAAAGCGCGGCGTGTGGACGGTTTCGACACCGTAGCAGCCCAGGTGCCGCCCGATGTCGTGCGATGTGACGAACAGGATGTTCGGTCTGTCTGAAGGCATAAGGGTGATGTCGCTTTCTCTCAAAGAAGATTCACACACGCCCATTATACTGCTCACCTGTCCCTGCACGGAAGCAGGCAGACGCCGAAATGCCCGGCAACGTCGCTACCGCGCCCCACTCACCCCGGCAACCCGCGCAAGCGCCGCGTCATACTGCGGGGCGAGCGTGCGCCAGTCGAACCCGGCGACGTGATCGCGCAATTGCGGCGGGGCCGTGCGCGAGTCCGCGCGTTGCACAGCGCGCAGCCGGTCGCGCAGCAGGTGCACGAGTCCCGCGTCGGTGGTGTAGAGCGTCTCGCCGTGCAGGGACTCCGGCACCAGCGCGGGGTAGTTCAGGCGCTTGGGCAGCACGGGCCAGCAACCGCAGTAGATCGCCTCGACCACGGCGATCCCGAAGAAGTCCTGGTTGGACGTGCTGACCGCGATATCGGCGTCCCACAGCAGCCGTGCATAGTCCGCGAACGACTCGACGTAGCCATACTGTACCACACGCGCGCCTAAGCGTTCGCGGGCCTGCCAGAACTCGGCGGGGTCCTGGCGCACGTTCTCTCCCACCAGCGCCACCTCGAAGGGGACGCCTTCGTCGGCCAGCACATACAGCGCGCGGAAAAACGCCTGCGGGTTTTTGTCATGCTCCCAGCGGTGATTCCACACGATCAGCGGCGGCGTGCCGGGAGGGCGCAACGCGGTGGGACGATGCTCGTCGTAGCGGTGCAAGTCCATGCCCACCGGCAGCACGGCGCACCGCGCGCGCAACTCGTCGACGGTGTGCAGGTTCGTGTGATCTGGGTAATGCTTGAGCAGGCGCGGCAGCTCGTCAAAGAAGATATCGCGGTGAAACGCGCTGTTGAAAAACACCGCGTCCGCCGCCAGCGCGCTGGCGTAGTTGATGAAGGCGTAGTGCTGCTGCAACTTCTGGCGCGGTCCGACCGGATAGGTCAACTGGTTCTCGTGGAAGTACAGCGCGGTTGGGGTATGCGCGGTCTGCGGACGGGTGAGCGCGAGAAACGTGGTCAGGTCGAGCATGTCCGAGGCGAGCAGCAGGTCCGGCGTCCAGCCCAGCGCGCGGAACTGCTGTGCCAGCGTCACCGCGCCGCCCAACATGCGCCACTGCCAGAACTGCCCTTCCAGGCTGAGGATGCGCACCTCGTGCGTGCTGTGCGCCTGGTAGCCGCGCATCCAGACCGCGTGCGACCCGGTATCATACGGCTCGAGCAGTAGAATTCGCATCAGTTCTCAACCGTTCAGCAAACGCCAGCGCCCACATGCGCGACCTCGCCCGCGCTACGCTCGACCTCGCCCGCGCGCGCTTACGGCCCCGGCATGGGCAGCGTGGCGCTTTGCAGCAACCCCAGCACCGGATCATTTTCCGGGTCGCATTCGGCGGGCACGATGCCCGGCTGAAGCGCGTCCAGCAGGTACTGCGGGTTGAATGCGTTCCACGTCATGCGCGCCACTTCGCCGATCACCGGGGCGGACTGGTCGAACTCCAGCCAGTCCTCGTTGTACAGCGCGATCACGAACACATACGCGCCCTGCGGCCCGACCACGATCCCCGCGTCGCCGTGCGTGTCGCCGATCCAGCCGTGTTTGTGGATCACGCGCGCGGTGTCCGGGGTGCCGGCTTCCAGGAAGACACCGATCTCGTTAGCGTCCATGGCGTAGAGGATGCGGCGGCAGGTCTGCGCGTCGAACGCGTCGGGATGGCGTTCGACCAGCAGCCCGGTTCCGTCCTCGGCGCACTGGTAGAGGCTCGCCAGCAGCCAGCCCAGATCGCCCGTCGTGACCTGGTTGTAAGCGTCCGGGCGCGTGCTGACCTGGTCGGCGGTGGTTTCTAGCGTCCCGGCGCTGGGCGGTTCTTCGCCCGGCACCGTGATGAAAGGACGCATGATGAACGTGTGGTTCAGGCCCAGGCTTTGCATAAAGCCGGTCACGCGCTGCGCCCCACTAAGCGCGGTTCCGTCGCTGCCGATCTGCGCCAGCATCTCGTTCGTCGTGATGTTCTCGCTGCACATCATCGTGTTGGCGATCAGCAGCGCCTCGGACGCGGTGGGTGGGTGCGGATGCTGCTGGAAATAGGCCGTGAGGATCGGGATTTTGGTCAGGCTCATGCCGCTGAACGCGACATCATCATTGATCGTGAAGCGGTCGCCGGTTGCCAGGTCCATCACGAACACGGACGCGGTGCGCTCCGAATACGGCGCGAACCCTTGCCCGAGCAGGTATTCGTAAATCTGCGCGCCCAACGTGGTGACCAGCTCGCCCTGCGGCTGCGGCGCGCCATCCCAGGGCGCGACATCCACGATCAGCGCCTGCGGCGTGGGCGTCAGCGTGGGATAGCCAAACTCGCGCGCGTTCGTCGCCGGGACGCCGGACAGGTCGCCCGAAATCTCGACGATCTCGCGGTAAATCCAGCCGTTGCCGGTCGGCGACTCGTCCAGCGCGATCCGCAGCCAGGGCACGAGCGTGTGCCGTTCCAGGACACGGAACGTCTGCCCCGCCGGGACCTTCACGATCACCGGGTACTGAAGGTCCGGTCCGAAGCGAATATTCGCTTCCCCGATCGTGGTCACCGTCGGCCCCTGAAACGTGGGAGCGGATGACGGTTGTTCGGCGGCGGGTGTCGCGCTGGGCTGCGCAGGCAGTCCGGGCGGTGAGGCGACCGGCGACCCGGTAGCCGCAGCGGTTGGAGTCGCGGTCGCGCCGGGCGGTGGCGATGGCGACGCGGGCGTTTCCAGCGGCGCGAATTCGCTCGTACCGGGGACCTGCGCCAGGCTTCCGCTGATCGCGAGCAGGTCGCGGTAGACCCAGGCCGGGCCGACATCCGGCACGTCGATCTGCACCCAGGGCACGAGCGTATGCCGTGTCAGCACGGGGTACGCCGTCCCCGCGACGATCTCGCCCAGCGGCGCGTACTCGACGCCCGGCCCGCTGCGCAGGTTCGCCTGGCCGATCGCTTCCGCCATAACGGGCGGGGGGTCCTGCCGCGGGGGACCGAAGGCGGCTCCCGGCGCGGCATGCTGTATACTGACGACAAGGGCGCTCATAACCAGCGCAACAACATACGCCCGCAGGAAACCAACACGAAGCATAGTCCCGACTCTCCCAACACGGCAACTGACACAGCAGCGGCACCAAACAAAAAGAGCGATCCGCTTTGAAATGGATCGCCCCCCATTCTATAATGAGCGTGGAGGGAATCGAACCCCCAACCTATGGCTTAAAAGGCCACTGCTCTGCCAATTGAGCTACACGCCCAACGCTCTGGGGCAAGTATAACACAATCTTCATCGTTTTCAACGGCGGATTCGGCCACACAGCGTGTCGAAAACATGGTCCGCAATCCGCGCACCAGGCCGGCGGCCCGGTCTTCGTTTATGCGGTTTGCACGATGCCAGTTTTACTAGTTTTCGCCGGACCGTAGTATCATAGATGGGCACTTATGGTGCAGGTCTACACCAGCCGGAGGTGTTGGTGTATTTGCAGCGCGCACAACCTTTTTGTGCAAAGGTTCCAACACGACGAAGAGAGTTCAGCATTTTATATAATACACGAGGAGAAGCGAAACATGGCTAAAACGAAACGGCTGATCGGGCTGTTGCTTGTGCTGGCATTAGCGTTTACGCTGGTGCTGGCCGCATGCGGAGAAGACGAAGATGATACCGCAGCAGACGAACAGGCGACAGCACAAGTCGAAGAGACGCAGGCTGCCGAGACCGCAGAAGCCGAAGCGGCAGAGACCGCCGCGGCTGAAACGGCAGAGGCCGAAGAACCGACACCAACCGAAGAACCTACCGCAACCGAAGAACCTACCGAAGAGCCGACGGTAACGCCGACGGAAGAACCCACCGAAGAACCGACGCCAGAACCGACTGAAGCGCCAACCGCAACCGAAGAACCCACCGAAGAACCAACGGTGATGCCAACCGCGACGGAAAAGCCGACCGCGGAGCCGACGGAAGAGCCGACTGAAGAGCCTACCGCCGTGCCGACCGAGGAAGCGGATGAAGACGCCGTCGCGATGCAGGCTGAGACCGATTTCGGCGTGGTCACCATCGGCATGAACGCCGAGTACCCGCCCTTCGAGTTCGTCGATGAGGACGGCGTGATCACCGGCTTCGACCCGGCACTGGTCGCGCTGATCGCCGAGCGCGCGGGCTTCGAGTACGAACTGGTCAACACGCGCTGGGACGGCATCTTCGTCGCCCTGGCGTCCGGCGAGTTCGACATGGTCGCCAGCGCCGCCACCATCACCGACGAGCGCGAAGAGATCGTCGATTTCTCCAACCCCTACTTCTACGCCAACCAGCGCATCGCCGTGCTCGAAGAGCGTGCTGAAGAGATCCAGGGCGTGGATGACCTGGCCGGGCTGCGCATCGGCGTGCAGAGTGGCACCACCGGTGACATCTACGCCAGCGAGGAGATCCCCGGCGTCGAGGTCGTGCGCTACGACGAGATCACGCTCGCTTTCCAGGCGCTGGCTAACGGCAACGTGGACGCCATCGTCAACGACGGTCCCACCAGCGCCGACATCATCGCCAACAACCCCGAGCTCAACGCCGTGCTCGTCGGCGAGCCGCTGAGCGAGGAGTACTACGGCATCGCCGTGCAGCCTGACCTGCCCGAACTGCTCGACGCGGTCAACGCCGCGCTCGAAGAGCTTATCGCTGACGGCACGTACCGCGAGCTTTACCTGGAGTGGTTCGGTGTCGAGCCGCCGGAGCTGTTCCAGCCCGAAGTCGTTGTGGACGAAGAAGCCGAAGCGGAAGCTGAAGACGTTGAGGACGAGGAAGCCGAAGCTGTAACCGAGGAAGAAGAAGCCGAGGAAGCTGAAGAGGCCGAGGCGGAAGCCGAAGAACCCGTCGCGATGCAGGCGGAGACCGATTTCGGCGTGGTCACCATCGGCATGAACGCCGAGTACCCGCCCTTCGAGTTCGTCGATGAGGACGGCGTGATCACCGGCTTCGACCCGGCACTGGTCGCGCTGATCGCCGAGCGCGCGGGCTTCGAGTACGAACTGGTCAACACGCGCTGGGACGGCATCTTCGTCGCCCTGGCGTCCGGCGAGTTCGACATGGTCGCCAGCGCCGCCACCATCACCGACGAGCGCGAAGAGATCGTCGATTTCTCCAACCCCTACTTCTACGCCAACCAGCGCATCGCCGTGCTCGAAGAGCGTGCTGAAGAGATCCAGGGCGTGGATGACCTGGCCGGGCTGCGCATCGGCGTGCAGAGTGGCACCACCGGTGACATCTACGCCAGCGAGGAGATCCCCGGCGTCGAGGTCGTGCGCTACGACGAGATCACGCTCGCTTTCCAGGCGCTGGCTAACGGCAACGTGGACGCCATCGTCAACGACGGTCCCACCAGCGCCGACATCATCGCCAACAACCCCGAGCTCAACGCCGTGCTCGTCGGCGAGCCGCTGAGCGAGGAGTACTACGGCATCGCCGTGCAGCCTGACCTGCCCGAACTGCTCGACGCGGTCAACGCCGCGCTCGAAGAGCTTATCGCTGACGGCACGTACCGCGAGCTTTACCTGGAGTGGTTCGGTGTCGAGCCGCCGGAGCTGTTCCAGCCCGAAGTCGTTGTGGACGAAGAAGCCGAAGCGGAAGCGGAAGACGTTGAGGACGAGGAAGCTGAAGAACCCGTCGCAATGCAGGCCGAGACCGATTTCGGCGTGGTCACCATCGGCATGAACGCCGAATACCCGCCCTTCGAGTTCGTCGATGAGGACGGCGTGATCACCGGCTTCGACCCGGCACTGGTCGCGCTGATCGCCGAGCGCGCGGGCTTCGAGTACGAACTGGTCAACACGCGCTGGGACGGCATCTTCGTCGCCCTGGCGTCCGGCGAGTTCGACATGGTCGCCAGCGCCGCCACCATCACCGACGAGCGCGAAGAGATCGTCGATTTCTCCAACCCCTACTTCTACGCCAACCAGCGCATCGCCGTGCTCGAAGAGCGTGCTGAAGAGATCCAGGGCGTGGATGACCTGGCCGGGCTGCGCATCGGCGTGCAGAGTGGCACCACCGGTGACATCTACGCCAGCGAGGAGATCCCCGGCGTCGAGGTCGTGCGCTACGACGAGATCACGCTCGCTTTCCAGGCGCTGGCTAACGGCAACGTGGACGCCATCGTCAACGACGGTCCCACCAGCGCCGACATCATCGCCAACAACCCCGAGCTCAACGCCGTGCTCGTCGGCGAGCCGCTGAGCGAGGAGTATTACGGCATCGCCGTGCAGCCTGACCTACCCGAACTGCTCGACGCGGTCAACGCCGCGCTCGAAGAGCTCATCGCCGACGGCACGTACCGCGAGCTCTACCTCGAGTGGTTCGACGTCGAGCCGCCGGAGCTGTTCCAGCCCGAAGTCGCTGTGGACGAAGAAGCCGAGAGCGAGTCCGACTAACTCGCGCCACAAGTACGTTGTCTGTCCGGGGGTGGGCACCTGCCTGCCCCCGGTGCCATTCACAGGGATCGATTCCCTTGCAGGCCCGGACGTACCGGGTTGTAAGCCCCGCACGGTGAGGTGCGCCGCCCTATTGCCGCCAGCGCGAAACAACCGCCGCTGATGCCGGGCTTACGAGGTCAATCGCTAACTACACTTTGAGAGAGAATCCCATGCCAGACGAACGGACGCGCACAGAACAACTCAACTCCCCGGACCTGCCACCGCCTGGCGATAACGGGCCGCAGATGGAGAAAGCCGGCCCTTACGAACGTTTCATCCACTGGGCTGCCGAGTTGCCCTGGTGGGCGATCATCCTGGCCGTGTTCGCGGTCGTGGTGCTGTACTCCATGCTCACGTCGGTAGCCTATACACGTGTGATCCGCTTCCTGACCGACGACCCGCAGATTTCCACCACGGACCTCTACAACGCCGTGTTGATCGTGGGCGAAGAAGTCCAGGCCGAGGGGACCTTCGAGAGCGAAACCACCGACTCGGTCGGCACGGTGATCAACCAGCTACTGCGCCAGGAAGGCAACACGCAGCGCGTTGAGCGAGCGGGATTTGTCGTCACGGAAACCACTGCCCGGCTCACGATCGAAACCGAGGACGGATTGCTGTCCATCCCCAAGACGAACATCATCAGCGAGGAACGCCGCGAGGTCGAGGGACGCACACACGTCACCGTGACCTACGAAGAATCGGAAACCATTTCGGGCATCGTAACCGAAATTGACGACAACAGCATGACGATCCGCACCCGGGACCAGGTGCAGGAAACGTTCGCCAAGTCGCGGATCCTCTCACAATCGGTGGTTGATATCCGCACGTGCGGCGACGATGCCGGTCCGAACTGCGTTGAAGGCGACATCGTCCGAATCGAGCGCGAAGGCGAACTGCTGACCGGCACCCTGAGAACGCTCAGCGCCACCAACATGAGCGTGAATGTCGGCGAGGCGGGGTCTCGCGAGATCCGCCTGACCGACGTGGACTATTACGTCGTCGCCACGCTGACCCGCGCGATCAACCGGGCGGCGGCCTCGCGCCCGGTCACGGACGGTGACAGCATCACGATCGGGTATTACCAGGCCGAAAACGTCGCGGGGTACCTGGGTGATATCGCCGAACAGGAAAGCGTGACGCTGCCCCTGCTCTACAGCGAAGGCGAAGTCGCGGTCGACCTGCGCGGGTTTGACGACGTCACCGCGCTGCTCGAAGCGACAGACAGCGGCACCGTGGACGGCATGATCCTCATCGCGCCGGGGCCGGAGAACGACGCGTTTGCCGCCTGGATCGAGGACAACCCCGACGCCAACCTCGCCAACGTGACGGAACTGGTC
This sequence comes from uncultured Anaerolineaceae bacterium, assembly GCA_964425755.1. Taxonomy (GTDB): domain Bacteria; phylum Chloroflexota; class Anaerolineae; order Aggregatilineales; family Aggregatilineaceae; genus CAYRNY01. The sequence goes on along the minus strand of CAYRNY010000021.1, from coordinate 82,582 downwards.
TGCCAGCAAGGCTGCGATATCGAGGTGCAGCTCGTTAACGACACGATCACCGGGCGCATGACGGACGAGACCGAGGACACGGTCACGGTCGTGACGACCGAAGCGGAGTTCGTGGAGATCGACCGTGACGCCGTGCTGGAAGAGCGCAAGCTCGAACCGGCGGCCTGCGCGCTCAACAACCTGCGCGGCTGTGATGCGGGTATCTTCCTCACGCTCAAGGTGACGTTCCAGGCTTACGCGCTGGCGCTCGTGATCGGGCTGTTCTTCGGCATCATGCGCGTGCGGACCAACCCGATCACGCTGGGCGGCAAGCTGATGCAGACGTTCTTCACTTCGTTTTCGACGCTCTACGTCGAGGTGGTGCGCGGCATCCCGCTGCTGGTGATCTTGCTCTACGCCGGGTTTGTGATCAGCCCTGAGCTGCGCAAGGGACTGTTGTTGTTTGATCTGCAATGGTTCGGCGCTTCACTGCCGGATTTCCAGGTCCGGCCCAAGCTCAGCCTGAACGACGAGCAAGAGGCGATCATGGGGCTGGCCTTCGGCTACGGCGCGTTCATCGCGGAGATTTTCCGCGCCGGCATCCAGAGCATCAGCCGGGGGCAGATGGAAGCAGCGCGCAGCCTGGGCATGAGCTACGCGCAGGCGATGCGACACGTCATTCTGCCACAGGCGATACGCGTGGTGCTGCCGCCGCTGGGCAATGACTTCATCGCGATGCTCAAGGACTCGGCGCTGATCTCGGTACTGGCGCTGCCGGACCTGTTGCAGTTGGGCCGGTTGTACGTGTCGCGGACGTTCCGCGCGTTCGAGGGGTATAACACGGTCGCGATGCTGTACCTGCTGATGACGCTGTTCCTCTCGCTGCTGGTGCGTATCATCGAACGCCGGTCACGCCTGCCCGGTTAGTACGGACAGATAGAACAGGACACGATTATGAATCACAAGCAAGAACCGATCATCCAGATCAGACACGTCCACAAGGAATTTCACACGCTGCGCGGCACGGTCCACGCGCTGCGGGGCGTCAGCCTGGATATCGATCCCGGCGAGGTCGTGGTTGTGGTCGGGCCGAGTGGCTCCGGCAAGAGCACGCTGCTGCGCTGCATCAACCGGCTGGAACACTTCGACAGCGGCAGCATCACCGTCGACGGCATCCCGCTGCGCGGCGCGCGCAACATCAACAAGGTGCGCGCCGAGGTCGGGATGGTGTTCCAGCAATTTAACCTGTTCCCGGACCGGACCGCGCTGGGTAACGTGGTGCTGGCGCAGCGCGTGGTGCGCAAGCGCAGGAAGAAAGTATCCGAAAAACGCGCGATGGAACTGCTGGAAAAAGTCGGCATCCCTGACAAAGCCGACTCGTATCCGGGCCAGCTTTCCGGCGGGCAGCAGCAGCGCGTCGCGATCGCGCGCGCCCTGGCGATGGACCCCAAGATCATGTTGTTCGACGAGCCGACATCGGCGCTCGACCCGGAGATGATCAAGGAAGTGCTCGACGTGATGCTCGACCTGGCACGCGAGGGTATGACGATGGTCGTCGTCTCGCACGAAATGGGTTTCGCGCGGGCCGCCGCCGACCGCGCGGTCTTCATGGACGAGGGCCGGATCGTCGAGACCGGCACGCCCGACGTGCTGTTCTCAGACCCAACCGAAGAGCGTACCAAGCTGTTCCTGAGCAAGATTCTGTAGCGGCCAGTGCTGCCCGGCACATTCCGCACCCCCACGGGACGCAGGTCCGTGATGCCGCTGCGTCCCGTTGGCATTCCTCACCATCCCCATGATTTTGTTATACTCTCATAGTAGGGTAACCGCTTCTACGGGAGCAACATACGCGGGTGCGCGGGATATCGCCCTGCCCGCCCGGTCAATTTAGAGACTTATTGCAGCGCGTGGATGTTTATGACCGAAAGACTTTTTGCACAACTCGATAACATCATCCGGCAGCACTGGGACGAACAAGTCGCGTTTCTGCAGCAGCTTGTGCAGACGCGCAGCGCCAATCCCTACCTCCCCGTGACCTCCGATCCCCACGAACCCATCGAACACGATGTCGCCCACCTGATCCACAACAAACTCGCCGCGCTCGGCCTCGCGCCCACCTTCAGCGGTGAGACCGAGGCCCGTCCGAACGTGCTCGCCACGCTCGCGGGGGCGAGCGGCAACCACCGCGCGTTGATCCTCAACGGGCACATGGACACCGTCATGCCCGGCCCGAACTGGACGCGCGACCCGTTCGGCGGCGCGATCGAGGACGGGCGGCTGTATGGCCTGGGCGCGCTGGACATGAAAGCGTCGCTGAGCATCTACGTGTTTGTGGTGCAGGCGCTGCTCGAAGCCGGGGTCAGGCTGAAGGGCGACCTGCACCTGGCCTTTGTGGTCGACGAGGAACCGGGCGCGTATTCGCGCTTTGGAACCGCGTTTGTGCTTGACCAGGGACTGACCGGCACGGCGGCGATCATCGGGGAGCCGATGAACGACAACGTCACGATCGGGCATCGCGGCGGCTACCGCTTCCGGCTGGTCGTGCATGGCGAAGCGACGCATACCGGCCTGGCAAGCTGGGAGCGCGGCGAGACGGGCAAGAACGCGATCGTGGCGATGGCACGCGCGATCACCGCGCTGCAAGATTTGCCGGTCCCGCATGTGAAGACTCCCGCCTTCCCTGGCCGCCGCCCGGTGTTCACCTTCCCGACCACGATCGAAGGCGGCACGTCGATCAACGCGGTGCCGGATCGCTGCGTGGCGTATGGCGACGTGCGCCTACTGCCCGGCGCGAACGCCGACACCGTCGAAGCGCTGATCCGCGAGCACCTGGACGTGATCCCCGATCTCGACTATGACCTGGAACGCCTGATCTTCGTCCCGGCGGTGGAGATTCCGCCCGACAGCGAGATCGTCAAGCCGCTGGTCAAACACACCGCCGCGATCACGGGACGCACGCCCACCACGCACGGCTGCGGCCCCTGGAACGACGGCTGGATGTTCATCACGCGCGGCATTCCGGCGATCTGCGGCTTCGGGCCGAACGGGGCCGGGGTCCACGCGCCGGATGAATACGTCGAGCTGGACTCGCTGCTGGATACCACGCGCATCTATGCCCGCGCGGTGGTGGACTACCTGGGGGTCTGACCCCATTCCCCGGCCCGGCGCAGCGACCTGCTTCGTTTGGCCCCGCTCGCCGCTTCGTGGTGCGCGGGACTGATGCCTGCCTGCTCCGGTGTATACTCTAGCCTGGACTCCTCGTCCCTGATAGGATCAGGTGAGCAGCACGCGATCCGCTGATCGGGTGCCAATGAACACGCGCCATCTCTCGCTAAGGAGTGAACTTGTGAAGGTACAGATTTACACGATGCAGACGCCGCAGGAAGCGCGCGACGTGATCGCGCTGGGCGTCGATCATATCGGCGTGACGCCGTCCGAGCGCGGGCTGCCGGGCGAGGTCAGCCCCGAGGAAGCACGCGCGATCGTGGACGCGGCGCGCGGGCTGGCGACGACGGTCGCGCTCTCGGTCGAAGCGGACCCGGACGCGATCGTGCGCATGGTGGAGACGGTCGCGCCGGATGTGCTGCACCTGTGCGGGCTGGAAGGGACCTTCACGCCGGACGACGTGCGCGCGCTGCGCGAGCGCATCCCCGGCGTGGCGATCATGCAGGCGATCGCGGTCGGCGGGCCGGAAGCGGTCGACTCCGCAAAAGCCTATGCGCCCGTGTCGGACTACCTGATCCTCGACACGCAGGCCCTGGAAATCGCCGGGATCGGCGCGTCCGGCGCGACGCACGACTGGCGCGTCAGCCGCGCGATCGTGGCGCAGGTGCGCGTGCCGGTGATCCTGGCGGGCGGCCTGTCACCGGAGAACGTCGCGGACGCGATCCGGGCGGTGCGGCCCTGGGCGGTCGATTCGCTCACGCATACCAACCGCGCGCTGCCGGGGGGCGGGTTCCGCAAGGACCTTGACCGCGTGCGGGCGTTCGTACAGGCGGCCCGCTCCGCCGCCGGGGAGCTTGGCTTGTGAGCGCGGTTGTGCTCGGTGATGCGAACGTCGACCTGGTAATCCGCCTGCCGGACCGGGCGGTCCCACAGCCGCAACTGGACGCGCCGCAGTTGTTCGGCGGCGGGTCGGCGGCAAACGCAGCGGTCGCGCTGGCGCGTCTGGGCGTGCCGGTCTCGTTCGCCGGTGCGGTAGGCGATGATGGCTACGGGCGCTTTGTGCGCGATGATTTTGTCACCGAAGGGGTCGATGTGTCCGGCGTGCGGATGGTCCCGGACGCGTTCACCGCGATGGTGATCGCGATGGTCGAGCCGTCCGGCGAGCGCTGGATCGTGGTCTGGCCGCCGGAGCGCGGCGCGGATAACCTGCTGCGGCCTGAGGATGTGGACGCCGCGCAGATCGCGGCGGCGGGCTGGCTGCATACCAGCGGCATGTGCCTGCGTGCGTCGTCGGTGCGCGAGGCCGTGCTGCACGCAATGCAGGTCGCGCGCGGGGCCGGGGTCCCGGTGTCGCTCGATCTCAACCTGCGGCTGGAGCTGTGGGGTTGGGGCGACGACATCCGCGCGACGGTTACCCGCGCGATCGAACAGGCGGATGTGGTCTTCGGCAGCGCGGCAGAGGAGATCGCGCCGCTGGCCGGGCTGGACGATGCCGAAGCCGCCGCGCGGTCGCTGGCCGCCGGTGCGCGGACCGTCGTGGCGCGGCAGGGTGCGGATGGCGTGCTCGCCGTCACGCCGGACGGGGCGACGGTGCGGGCGGCTGCGTTCGCGGTGCCGGTGGCCGACACGATCGGCGCGGGTGATGCGTTTGATGGGGGCTTCATCGCGGCGCGGCTGGCGGGCGAGGACGTGGCCGGGGCGCTGCAGTGGGGTAACGCGGTCGCCGCGCTGACGATCCAGCAGCCGGGCGCGCGCAGCTCGCCCACGCGCGACGCGGTCACGCGCCTGCTGGCGGGGCGTTGAGGAACGTCTGGCGGGGCCACGTACCGCGTGCCACTGCCGGACGTTACCGGCCTTTGTCGCGGTTTCACGCGGGCAGCATGATGCACTTGCCTGCCTGCGTGCAGACGATGATGTGACGACATCCCCCCCAGACGAGGCGACAGCCGGTGTTGAAGGGCCGGTTCGCGGCCCGATCGATATGTAGCCGGGTGCGTTCCAGCACCCGGCGAAGGGCGGTGTTGTGATTCCGGCGCGGCGCTTCTATAATCGCCCCCATGAACGAGACACACGCATCCCGTACCCTGTTCGGATTCCGCCTGCGCACGCTGGTGCTTGTCGCACAGATCGCGCTGGCGGGTGTGATCGCGCTGGGCGCTGATCTGGCCTTCGAGGGGCAGCTATACGACCTGTTCTGGCGCACGACCGGCGAGACCGATCCTCCGCAGCAGCTTCTCGGTTTCGGGCAGTACCTCATGCGCTGGACGCGCGCCCAGCCCGATACCGCGCCGTACACGCCCATGCCGCACGCCAACGTGCGCCCGTTTGGTGTCAACACGTTCCTGGAGCAGGAAGTCGAACCAGCCAAGCGCGAGCGGCAGGTGCAGATGATCGCCGGGGCCGGATTCGACTGGCTGCGCCAGCAGTTCCCCTGGGAAGACATCGAAATACACGGCAAGGGCGATTTTGTGGATCGCCGCAACGTGGACGCGGTGGGGGCGATCAGCGCGTGGGACAAATACGACCACATCGTCGACCTGGCCGAGCAGTACGGGCTGCGGCTGTTGGTCCGGCTCAGCGCGCCGCCCGCCTGGAGCCAGCCCGACGGCACGACCAATCGCTACACCCCACCCGCCGACTTTCAGGACTTTGTCGATTACGCGGTTGCGGTGGCGCAGCGTTACCAGGGCCGCGTCACACATTACCAGGTCTGGAACGAGCCGAATCTCTACCCCGAGTGGGGCGACCAGACCGTCAACGCGGAAGCCTACACCGAGCTGCTGTGCCGCACCTATGCGGCGCTGAAAGCCGTCGATCCCGGCATCGTGGTGCACACGGGCGCGATCGGCCCGACGGTGGACCTCAGCGGGCGCAACGCCTACGATTTGCTGTACCTGCAACGTATGTACCAGGCGGGCGCGGGCGACTGCTTCGACGTGCTCAGCGTGCAGGGTTACGGGCTGTGGAGTGGGCCGACCGACCGGCGCTTGCGCCAGGTGACGGTCAACTTCCAGCGCCACCTGCTGCTGCGCGATATGATGGTCGCCAACGGTGACGCGCACAAGCCGATCTGGATCAGCGAGGCGGGCTGGAACCCGGTCCCCGACGATCCCGGCATCGCGCACCTTGACCGTTACGGGCGCGTGACGATGGCGCAGGCGGCGCAGTGGGCACCGCTGGCCTACGAGCGCGCCATCGCAGAGTGGCCCTGGATCGGCGGCGTGTTCTGGTGGTACTTCAAACCCGCCGACGACCGCGAAATCAGCCAGAGCCAGTATTACTTCCGGCTGGTGGAACCGGACTTCACACCCACGCCGGTCTACGAGTCGCTGAAGGCGTATCTCGCCAACGGCGAGCCGAAGACGCTCGGCGCGGGATGGCATGGCCCGCTGCGCGGCGATCCCGTGATCGTGGCGGCGGGTGGCGCGGTGACGTACCACCTGCGCTTCGCGGGTACGGGAGTGTATGCCTGCGCCGCGCCGGGTGCGGCGACGCTGCGCGCGGCAGTGGACGCCGGTCCCCTGCGCGACCTGTCGCCGGGTGCGTCCGGCTGCGCGCTGGTCGCGGACGATCTCGCCCCCGGCACGCACGATCTGCGCGTGGTCGTGGGGGCCGAATCCGACCTGGCGGGCGTCGTCGTGCAGGATTACGGCTGGCGGCACGGGCTGCCCTGGCTGCTGGTCGGGGCATGGGCGGTACTGCTGGTGCTGGTCGTGCTGGCGCGGGCGATATTGGTGCGGATGGGCACGGCGTAGCGGTGGGGGCGCGGACGATGTCGCAGCGGTTTGACCTCGTGGGACGTGCATACCGGTGGCTGCGGCCATACCTGCCGGCGATCGGGCGCGCGCTGCGTGCCCCGTTTGTGCTGCCGCTGGTCGTGCTGCTGGTCGCGTTCGCGCTGCGGTTTCACCTGCTTGGGTCACAGTCGCTGTGGAACGATGAAGGTAACAGTCTGCGCCTTGCACAGCGATCGGTTCCCGACCTGATCGACGCCGCCGGGCGCGACATCCACCCACCGGGCTACTACCTCACACTCAAAGCGTGGATCGCCGTCGCCGGCACCAGCGAGTTCAGCCTGCGCGCGCTGTCGGCGTTTGAGGGGGTGCTGGCCGTCGCGGTGACGCTGGCGCTGGGGCGCGCGCTCGGATCGCGGTCGGGCGGGCTGGTCGCGGCGGGACTGGTCGCGCTGAGTCCATTCGCGGTGTATTACAGTCAGGAAACGCGCATGTATGCGCAGCTCATGTTGTTGAGCGCGGCGAGCATGTGGGCGTTTGCCGCATGGTTACCTCATCCCCCGTCCCCCTCTCCAGCCCAGCCAGAGAGGGGGAGACCGCGGCGGCGGTGGCGTTGGGCGCTCGCGCTCGCGTTGATCAACGCCGCCGGACTCTACACGCATTACGCGTTTCCGTTCACGATGCTGGCGCAGGGCGTGGTGGTGCTGGGCGTGGTCGTGGCGCGAGCGGTGCGCACAGAGGCCGCGCATGAAACGCTGCAAACGGGGACGCGTGCCGTCCTGGTCGCGTTCGTCGCGCTGAACCTCGTCACGCTGGCGCTGTTCGCGCCCTGGCTGCCGACCGCGTGGGACCAGGTCACGTCGTGGCCCGGCACGGATGCCAGCATCGCGCCCGGCGAGCAGTTGCAGACGGTGTTCGGCTGGCTGGTCTACGGCAACACGGCGGGGCGCGTGATATGGGCGCGCTTTCTGTGGCCCGCGCTGCTGGCCGGGGCGGCGCTGTGGCGCGTCCGGACGTGGCGCAGCTGGCTGCCGCCGGTCTGGGCCGTGACGGTGATCGCGTCGCTGTTCGTGTCCGGCGCTTACCGCGAGGCGAATCTCAAGTTCCTGCTGCCAGCGCAGGTCGCGGTGGCGCTGCTGATGGGACGCGGCGCGGCGGCACTGTGGCAGGTTGGCACAGGTGGCGCATCGCCCGATCCACAGGCGCGCGTGCACGGCCTCACGCGGCGCGAGTGGCACTACATCGCGCGCATGCTGGCGTTGATGTGCGTGTTCCTGGTCGCGATCGGGCAGGCGGATGCGTTGCACGCGCTCTACTCCGACCCGGCCTACGCCCGCGACGATTACCGCGCCATCGCGCAGCAGATCGAAACGCAGGCGCGCCCCGGTGACGCAGTGATCCTCGACGCACCGAACCAGGCCGAAGTGTTCAGCTATTACTATGACGGCGCGCTGCCGGTGTACGGGTTGCCGCGCGGGTTGGGCGGCGATGATGCGCAGACACGCGCCGAAGTCCGGGACGTGATCCGCGTGCACGGGCGGGTGTTCGCGGTGTTCTGGGGCGAGGCCGAACGCGATCCGAACCGCGTGGTACACGGAACACTCGACGCGCACGCCTACCCCGTCGATTCGCGCTGGTACGGCGACGTGCGGCTGGCGCTCTACGCGACGCTGGACACGACGCCAGAAACGTCAGAGGTGCAGTTGGACGCGCGGTTTGGCGAGCACATCACGCTGGAAGGTTACGCCCTGAGCGCGGATGCCGTGCTGCCGGGGGACACGGTCGGCGTGACGCTGTTCTGGACGACGGACGCGCCGCTGGACGTGCGCTACAAAGTCACGGTGCAACTGCTGGCTCCGGACGGATACCTGATCGCGCAGCACGACGCCGAACCGGGCGGTAACCGCGCGCTCACGACGACGTGGACGCCGGGCGACACGCTGCGCGACACGCACGGGCTGGTGGTCCCGCTGGGCCTGCCGCCGGGCGAATACGTGGTCAGCGTCGGGCTGTACGACATCGACGCGCCGCGGGACCGTCTGCCGGTGCGCGTCGATGGGGAAGCGGCAGGCAATATGCTGCGCCTGGCGGCGATCATGGTGCGGTGATGAAGCGCCCCGTTCCATCAGCCTGATTTGATGTAACCCTTACCGCACCTGTGCATCCAACCAAGTAGAAACAGATGGTGTTCGCGGTGCGGGCTGGCGTCAAGGCAATCGGGCACGGTTCTTAATCCTCCTGGCGGCGAATATCCTCAACACGAGGAAGCGCTATCCGCATCCCTCTTCAAGATTCGGCACGCTGCGCAACCCGCCATCGCGAATCATCGGAGCGCACAGGGCAGAGCACACATTCGCCCGTGCGCTCTTACTTTGCCGCGCGGCGGGGTCGTTCTCAGCATATTCTTATCGCCAAACGTGCGCGGAATCGGCTACAACCTGGGTTAGAGTATTCGCATGAGCCACGAGGAGGGCAGGTCAATGATTCTGGTCACAGGGGCGGCAGGATACGTCGGTAACAACCTGGTGCGGCGGCTGGTCGCGGCGGGGCATCCCGTGCGCGCGATGGTGCGCCAGCGCGACAAAGCCGAGGCGCGGCTGGCGGACGTGCGCGACCAGGTCGGGATCGTCACAGGCGACGTGACACAGCCGGAGACGCTCGCAGCGGCGATGCAGGGCGTCGAGGCGGTGATCCATCTCGTCGCGGTCGCGATCGAGTCGGGTAGCGCCACCTACACGCGCATCAACACGCAGGGCACGATCAACGTGGTCGACGCGGCGCAAGCTGCGGGCGTGCGGCGCTTCATCAACATGAGCCAGAACGGGGCGCGCAGCGATTCGCCGTACCCGTTTCTGGCGAGCAAGGGCAAAGCGCAGGATTACGTCGCCGCGTCCGGCCTGGACTGGACCGCGCTCCGCCCGTCCGTAATCTTCGGCCCGCAAGACGAGTTCGCCAACGTGCAGGCGCGCCTGATCAAGCTGACGCCGTTGGTGTTCCCGATTGTGGGCGACGGCAGCGCCAAATTCCAGCCGGTGTGGGTTGGGGACGTGGTCGAGGCACTCGCGCGCAGCCTGGACCATGCGGATGCAGCCGGGCAGGAATACGCGCTCGGCGGGCCGGAGGTGCTGACCTACCGGCAGATCGTGGAGCGCGTGCTGGCGGCCTTGGGCACGCGGCGGCTGCTGGTGAACGTGCCCGTGCCGCTGCTGCGCCCGGTGGTCAAGCTGATGGAAGTCGCCTTGCCGAACCCACCGGTCACCACGACGCTGTTGAACATGCTGGATGAAGAAAACACCGTCGCGCACAACGCGCTGGTTGAGGTGTTTGGCATTGAGCCGCGCGCCTTCACGCCGGAAAACCTGGACTACATGCGCCAGTTCACCGCGTGGGGATCGCTCAAGCGGTTGTTCGGCGCGAAAACGGCGGATGAAGTCACCGCGTAACACCTGGGGCCGGGACGATTCCGCGCTCAATCGATCTGCACGACCGTGATCCGCAACGTGCCACCGGTCACGTCCGCCGCGCCGGTCGCTGCGCCGAAGGTGATGCGCGTCCAGGCGTCGCCCGCGTGGTAGACCCCTGTGTAGACGTGGTCGCGGGCATAGTCCGGCGGCGTGACGGGGAGTTCCAGCGCGGCGAGCGCCGGTTGCCCTGCGATCGTGAACAGGCTGTCCTGGTGCTGCGGGGCCGCCAGCGGTGCGCCGTCCGCGCCGGCGAATTTGTAGAATGCATCGCGGCGCGCGCCACCGGCAAGCGTCGCTGTGCCCTCGACGATCACGCGCACAGCACCGCGATATTCGAGTTCCGTTTGCACCGTTGCGCCACGTTCCAGCGGCAGCACCAGCGTTTCGTTGATCGGGTCCTCGTAATCCGGGATGCGATCCAGCGGGTTGCCGTCGTTGGTCGAGGCGATCAGCACTAACGCGATCATGAACGGCAGCGCCGAACCGACCGCCAGCAGCATCGTCATGGCGGTTCGTTCCAGCGCCGCGACGGTTCTACTTTTGCGACGTTGTGACACGGCGAGTCTTCACTCCGGTACGGCCTGGGCTGCCATCAAGCATCGTCCTCGGCGGTCTCTTGCAGCGCCGTGATGCGCATGTACGCTTTTTCCTGCGGGCTGAGGTCCGGCGGATAGCGTGTATCGTCGTAGGTTTCCAGGATGCGGTACCCTTCTTTGACGTAACTCCGCACGGTGTGCGGGCTGAGGCCCATCTCGTCGGCGGCCAGTTCGGCGGACATGCCCTCGACCACGCACAGCGTCAGCGCCTGGCGCACGCGGGCGGTCAGGTCGGGGTATTCGCGCCGTTCGGGGATCACCACCGCGCGGAACAAGCGCCCCTCGAATTCTCCCGCCGCTTCGAGCGCATCTTTGACGCTCTGCGTGACCACAAAATCGTGATCCTGCGCCCAGCAGATCGCGGACGCGATGCGGATGCGCAGTTCGTTACGGATCAGGTAACCGTCGGCGCGCGCCCGTTCGATGGCGTGCAACGTCTTCAGGTTGACCTCACGGTCGAGCACCAGCGTCATGACGTCGGGGATCGTATCTTCGATGTGCAGCACCAGCTTTGCCAGCGCCTGCGGCGACTTGGCAGCCAGCGCGTCGAGCAGCACCACGTCGGGCCATTCGCTCTGGTCCACAGCGGCGACGTATTCGCGCACCGACGCGAGCGTGTCGGCCAGGTGCACTACTCGCGTGCGGCGGTCCCAGGCGAGATAGCTGTTGATGGCCTGCCGGGAATAAAAATCGGTATCGAGAATCAGGACCTTGAGATTGGTTTGACCGATCATGACATCCTCCAGGTAGACGCCGGTTTGCCGGGGACCGCTACAACGGGGTGATCTCGAATGCCAGTGGCTTGTACGGTACGTCTTTCATGGCGAACTGCAGGGCCTCGTCGGACTCGAACGGGCCGCCGATCACCTGGCGCGCATCGATCCACAGCCGCAGCGGTTGGTCCAGCGGGAATGGGTCGAGCGTCATGCCGCGTTCCCCGTTGCCGGCGATGTCGATGTCGCCGCGCGCCCCATTGCCCAGCGGCACGTCGTCCAGCGCCTGTTCGTGGACCGGACTCATGCAGAGCACCAGCGAGAGGTAATCCCACACCTGCAGCAGGCGCAGATTGTCCGCGAGCGGCTGCGGTCCCACCGCCAGCGCGTAGAGCGGGTGATTCTTCAGCGCGTTGATCAGCGCGTCTTGCCACGCGTGCCACCGGGCAAGAAACGCCTCGATCTGCGCGCGGTCGCCCGGCGGATCGGCGACAAAGCGCAGGCGTTGCTCGTAGAGCGCGGTACAGTGCATGCTGGTGAGCAGCCCGGCATAACGGTTCTGCGCGAACACCGACTGGATGCTGTGCTCCCAGATCGCGAAGTGCTCGTTCAGGCCCATTTCGGTGAAGGTGCGCGGCTGCCCTTTGGCGTTGATGCGCGGCGTGTGCTCGTTGGCGATCCAGCCAGCATCATGATTGCCTGCGGCGATCAACAGCGCGTCACGCGGCGCCAGCGTCATGTTCTGTGTGCCGGTCCAATGCTCTGCAATCTGCCCGGCGATAACCGCATGGGCCGCCTGGTGGATCACCCAGGTCGTCCCCGATTCTTCCCGGCGAATCATGCCGTCCCGTTCCTCCTGGTGCTGAGCCGAAAACCCGTGCCCGTAGTGTACACCAACTGCGCCGTTTGTTCTATAGCCGGGGCTGCGGCGCGTGCCGCCTCTGGCGCCGGCTTGAAAAAACCAGGGGCGCGCGCCGTGATGACAACCACTTCGCGCGCCCGCAACGCGGGGGATTCGGGGCGCATCTGCCCGGTGGGGGACGGGACAGGTGCGTTGCGTGTTATTCTTTCGGCTCGACCGGCTTCTCTGAGGTGACCTTCGGGCCACTGCCAGAGGGATCACTCTCGTCGCCTTCGATGTCGATCTTCTCGGACTGCTGGTAACCCTGTTGCTGTTCTTCTTCTTCGCCCTTCAGGCTCTCGCTGACCTTGTCGAACGCGGTCTTGACGTGGCCCATGATCTCGTCCCCGATAGTCTTCCAGTCGGCGTCTTTGCCGGTCCCGACCAGCGAGCCAACCCAGCCGCGCACGTCCGTTTCGATCTTCGCGCCGATGTCCGACCAGGACGCCTCGTCTTCGGCGGCTTCAGCGTCGGGCGTTTCGCCTTTGGCCTTGACCAGCCGCGCGACGCCTAACCGGATGCGGTTTTCCATGCGCCGGGAGATCGTGCTCCAGTCGGCGTCTTCGTTCGCGTCGACCCACTTCGCTACTGCCGCGCGGGTGTTGGCGTCGGCCTTGCTGCCGATCGTCTTCCAGTCCGCGTCCGCGTCCGCGCCGACCCAGCCGGCGACCATGCGGCGCAGGCGCTCGTCGATGCGCTCGTCCAGGGTTTCGCCTTCTTGGGGATTTTCTTCCCACTCAGCGACGGTATCCTTCAGTTCTTCGTCCAGTTGGTCGCCCATCTGTTCCGGTGTGGGCGTGGTATGGTTCGTGTTTTCGGTCATGGATCGTTCCTCCGTGTTGATGTCTAAGCTTGGGTACGGCTGTGCGCTGCCGGTGCTTTCTACTAGTGTGTACGCAAATGCCCGGCGCGCGTTGCTGGCCGGGCGCTGTTTTAACACAAGTTTAACGCAAACGCGCGGCGTGCTCACGTGATGCGGCGTGTATTGCGATCGCTCTGTTTTATGTCGCGCCGCGAGCCATGCCCGTCCTCGTCGTCGCCGCCCGACTGCCCGGTGATGCTCTTGTAGAAGGTGGTGTCGTAGCTGCGCGTCTTGACGACCACCGGCATCGGGACCGCGTGCCCCATGATGATCGCCTGCTGCTTGCTATCCAGCCGCGCCAGCACCTCGCGCAGGCCGCCCGCGCCGCTGATGCCGGTCAGCACGGCGGCGATATCGCGCTCGTTGTCCAGCAGCGCCGTGACGCGTGTCCCGATCTGGCTCATCACTTCCTCGTCGATGCCGCTGGGCCGCTGGTCCACGACCAGCAGCGTAACGTTGTACTTGCGCAGCTCGCGCGCGATGATGCCGAAGATCGTCTGCTGCGCGATCTGCGGATCGAGGAACTTGTGCGCCTCTTCGACCGTGATCACCAGCGGCGGCGGCTCCAGGCTTTCGTCACCGAGCGCCTGCTCGACCCGCCTGACGTACATGCTGTGGATGCGCCGCGTGAGGTAGTTCGCGACCAGGATGTAGGCTTCCAGCGCGTTGCCATAGCGCCCGAACTCCAGCACGACGCTTTTGTGTTTCTCGATGTAGTCAAGGATCGTCTTCGCGGAGTCGGTTAGCTGCTCGCGCGTCAGGAACCCGAAGCGCTCGAAACGTTGCACGCGCCGCTTGAGCGCCTGCACCGAGGCCGGGCTGGCGGCGAGTTCCTCTTTCAGCGTCTCCATATCCTCGGCTCCGGCGTCGATCAGGCGTGCGATCCAGCCCCCGCCCCACAGCTTGTGCAGTTCGTAGGCCGCATCGATCATCGCGTCGGAGAGGTCCATCGTGGTCTTGAGCATGGCGAGGTCTTCCGGCTCGATCTCGTCGTAGGCGATCGTGACCACGTGATCCGCGCGCGCGCCGCGCCGCCGCGTGGCCTCATCGTCCAGCGTGAAGATCGCCACCCGGTTGCCGAACAGCTGTTTCAGCCCCTTCGCCTGTTGTGTGCTGCCGGATTCGCCTTCCATCTTGACCGCCCAGCCGTAATCGTTGTGCATGTCGAAGATCAGGTTCACCGCGATGTTGTGCTTGATCACGCCGCTGAGCAGGATGCGTGTCAGGAAGCTCTTGCCCGTGCCGCTTTTGCCGAACACGCCCACCGAGCGCTCGACCAGCCGCTGCAGGTCCAGGTTGACCTGCGTCTCTTCGAGCTCCAGCGGCGAGCCGACGTTGAAATGACGTTCGTCTTCCGGCCCGAAGACGTCGTTCACGTCCTCGGTGGTGGCGATCTCGACCGGCATGAAATGGCTGGGGATCGTCCTGACCGGCTTCGGCCCCTCGTCGTCCTGCTCGATCGTCAGCATCGGCGCGACGTGGATCGTGCCGAATGCCGCCGTGCCGCTGTAGATCTCGCGCAGGAAGGGGTCGGACAGGTCGGGCGGGTCGCTGCGGATGGCGGGGTTCGTCGCGTCCAGCAGCACATCGGTGATCATGCAGAAGAAACGTTTGCGCTGCCCGCGCACGACCACGTAGCGCCCGACGGCGAGGTCTTCGATCGCGGTCTGGCGGTCCAGCTTCACATCCAGTCCCTTGCTCAGCGAGCCGCCGACGACGACGCCCAGCCGCTGCCCGCCGTCGACCGTCACTTCGGGCGTGTCCCTCGGCGCGAACCAGTCGTCCAGGTTATTGGGGTCAGGCTGATAAAGCTCAGAAGATGTCATGGAATCCCCCGTGTTCGAACGAGTGTTCTGTATACTGCGTATTATACGTGATCTTGGCGAATCAGGCGAACCCCGCGCGCGAGTCATGTACGAATTGCCAGGTGGTTTCGGCCTATCTATAATGGTGAACTACGTAACGCGCGATAGTGTCAGGTTACAGACATGCAAGCGTTGAGCAGATCGTCCGTTTCACAGGCATTCATTCTGGGCACTGTGATCGTCGTGATAACCGTCCTGATGGCGCAGTATTGGCCTCTGGGAGCGGATTATTACCACACCTACCGCCCCACCGTCGAAAACTGGCTGCATGGTGAAACGCTTCTCTACGACGAAAACGCGCCCGGCTTTTACAATCTGCCGTGGGCCGTCCTGATCCTGATCCCGATCGCGCTGGTTCCGCTGCGGCTTGGCGAAGCGCTGATGAACGTGGCCTCAATCGTGTGTATCGTGACGGCGATTGATATCTTTCGCCGCGCACGGCCTGTTCCGTCCTATGTTGTGTTGCTGGCAATTGGCAACCTGCATGTATTGGATTTGCTCGTGCGCGGCCAGGTGGACGCTTTCGTCTTGCTTGCAGTGACGCTTGGTTGGTGGTCCATCCTGACGCACCGACCCCTGGTGCTGTCGCTGGCGCTGTGTGTGATGGCGATCAAGCCGGTGAACGTAGCGCTGGCGGGGCTGCTTTACCTGCTCGCGATCCGGCACTGGTCACGTCGTGATATCGCGACCGTTCTCAGTATCCCGGTTATCGTGCTTATTATATCGATATTGATGGCGGGTGCGGACTGGCCGCTTCGCTATATTCAATATGCTCGCGATTATCCGGTACCCAATAGGCACCGGTCAATCGATATTTGGGACATTGCCTCTACAATCGGACTTCCCCGGTGGCCGGTGCTGTTCGTCGCTGCGATTGCCATATTCGCATTTCTCCGCGAAGCCTGGCATGAAGGCGTGACGTTATGGACCGTAAGCCTGGCTTTGGTAACAAACTTTGCGTTTACGTACTATGCGAGTGGTTACCACTACGTATTGCTGATCCCCGCGCTGCTGCTGGTCGCGTCCCACAGCCGCGTGCTGCTCGTGCTGGCGTATCTCGCTACGTGGACCCCGCTGGTTCGCCTCGCCGACGAGACGATCAATCACTGGGATTACCTCTATCTTGTGCTGCTCTTTCTGTCCTTGTGGGCGCTGGCCCCGCGCGAGCGCGGGCGCAGACCGGCGCTCGAACGCGAAGCTCACGCGGCGCAGGATGTACGCTCGCCCGCTACGCCGGCCTGATCAGGCGCAGCACGTGCTGCAGACGCGGCAGGTCGTGCGCCAGCAGCGCCGCGAGTCGCCGCCCCGCAGCGACCAGAAACTCGCGCTGTGCCGCCGGGCCGGGCCGCGCGGCTGCCGCGTGCCGGAGCGCCGCCGCGAGCACCTCTTCGGTGGGCAGGTCACCCGCGTTCAAGACCAGCCGCAGGAAGTCCAGCCGTTCGGTGAAACGCCGTACCGTCTCGGCGTCACAAAGCTGCACCGTGTCCAGGCTCAGCGGCGGGCGCGGCGGCAGCGTGTGGTGCACCATATCATGCGCGATGTAGCCCACGTTGAGCACGCTGATCTCGACCGGGACCATGCGGTGATCGCGCTGATCCTGCACGGTAGACGGATTCATGTTGTTCGCCAGGATCATCTGGCGCACCATCGGGTCATCATCAATACTGATCGCGTGGATCAGGCCGATCACCTCGATGGGGCTGTCGTCG
This sequence comes from uncultured Anaerolineaceae bacterium, assembly GCA_964425755.1. Classification (GTDB taxonomy): domain Bacteria; phylum Chloroflexota; class Anaerolineae; order Aggregatilineales; family Aggregatilineaceae; genus CAYRNY01. The sequence continues at coordinate 65,594 of CAYRNY010000021.1, read as the reverse complement.
CCGTGCTGCGTGCGCACAAACGCCCCAAACTCCGAGCTGTCGATCCCCTTGCTGCGCGTCCCGCACACGAAGCCGACCGTGCTGGCGCGTAACACATTGCCGATGATGGGTTGTTGGGTGGTGCGATCGGTCATTGTCGTTTCCTCTGGGTTTTGGCTAACCGTTAACGCCGTTTCTGCCCGTACCGCGTGCGACCGTGACGGCTCGTTTTCGAGCTGTCCTTTGGCGACTGCTCGACGTCCTGGGCGTTACGCCGCAGTTCGACCTCGATCAGCTGCTCAAGCTGCTTGTGCTCGCTGGCGCGGATCACGGCGAGTTCGTCGGCGCGGGTCAGCGCGTAAGGATAGGGCCACATCATCTGGCACTGGTCGTATAGCAGCGCGTGAATATGATCGACCATTTCCGTGTTCTGCGCGACCCACATGGGCAGTTCAACGCGCACGACGTGGTAGGGCGTGCTGCGGCTCACGTTGAGGTAAAAGAACGCGATCTCGTGCTTCTCGTCGCGCTCGCGGAAGATTTTGTTCTGCGGCGACTGCTGCACCATCAGCGCGGACCGTTCCCCCGGTTTCAGCAGCCGGACCATCAGGCGGTCGTCGTGCAGGCCGCTGAAGTCACCGAACGTATCGAACACGCCGCGTTTGATCGCCTGTTCGGGCAGGCTCATCAAGTACAGCAGGCCGACGAGATGCGGCTTGGCGGGCCGGTCTACATAGCCGACCAACCCGGCGGACTGCCCGTGTTTCATCTGCATGTTGGCGTGCAGATCGTAGAAGTTGCGCAGGAAGCCGAAATACTCCGCTTCGCGCTCCGGGGGCACGCCCGGCCCGGCGAACCACAGCAGCGGCCCGTCGCTGATCGCCAGTAGCGGGTGCGGGCGGTCGATCCGTTTCCAGGCCTCGCTGGAGAGAATCCGCAACTCCTGCACCGTGCGCAACGCGTTGACCGCCGCGTTCGCGATCACCTCGGCGTTCGGGCTGCGGATGTCACTTTCGGCGTAAAAGAGGCGCGGTTCGGAGACCGTATCGGGCAGGTTGCCGTCGCCGTGATAGTAAGCGAACACACTGACGTTGATCAGGTAATACAGCGCCGACGCGTGGATGTTCGGGTAGATCTGCGAGCCGTCAGCCGCCAGGATCGTCGCGCGGCCCGGCAACGGCGGCAACGGATAGGCGCGGTTCAGCGGTTCCCGGATGCCGTGTTTGGGGTCGGGCGGCGCGGCACCGCGAAACCCGGCATCCTTTTCGCGCACAAACTCGATGCGCTGCCAGATCGCTTCAAGATCGTCCAACGTCTCGAAGATGGCCCAGGCTTTTTCGGCGCGCGTGCTCTGTTCCTGGTTGAGATAGGCCAGCGCGCGGCCCATGCGCTCAACCTGGGGCATGATCTTTTCAAATTCCAACGTCATGGATTGCGGCTCCTGTCTGGTGCGCCGGGCATGCCGGTTCGTCATGCTTCGGGGCACGCCATATCCTGCACACGCTTGATCGACGGCATGGTATCATTGCGGTCAGTGTAGCACTAATGTTCTAAGCTGTCAAGCCGGCCTGATAACGGGGCGCTGGAACGCACCCGGCGGCGCTCACCCAACGCACAGTAGGCATGCACGGCAATTGTTGCTATACTGCGATTAATATCACATTGTGCTCATACGCCGCACAACCGATCCCGCCTGCAACCCGATTATGAAAGGAACACTCATGCGACGATCACGGCTGCCGATAGGATCGCTGCTCATGCTGCTGATACTGGCGCTGTTGATGCCCGGCAGCGCAGCACACGCCCAGGACGGTGTTTTCCCGCTGCCCGCGCCGCTGTATATCCTCACCAGCCAGGGGGTGCTGCTCCAGGTCGATCCACAGACCGGGGAACAGACGCAGATATCCAACCCGAACCAACCGGTCGCGGACTTTGACATCGCGCCCGATGGGCAGTGGGTGGTCTTCCGCACCGCGGACGAAGGCACGGTGATCGTCACACAGATCGTCGGGCGCAGCGGCTACGTGCTGGAATTCGACAGCGTCGCGCCTGAACCCGGTCCCGCGCAAACGATCGCCTGGTCGCCAGACGCCAGCGCGATCGCGTATCTCGTCCCGGAGGGCGTGCACATCGCCTACCTCGGGCAGGGGCCGTTTGGCGACCCCGCGATCGGGTTGGTGCGGGGGGATTGGGTCGAGCTGTACTGGGAAAGCCTCGACACGCTGGTCGTCAGCGATGAGTCCGGCGCCGCGACGCGCATCAGCGGGCGCTACCAGCAGTGGATGCTCGAATCCGCGCCGAACCTGCCCGCCCGCGCGCAGCCGGTCGTGCCGTCGTATCTGGGCGGCGAGGGGGTGGTGTTCGGCAGCAGCACCATCGTGCCCAGCACTGCCGGGACACTGGCCTTTGACTGGGGGCCGCCGCCGCCAGAGGCGGTCGACGGTTACGCTATGCCTGCCGACCTGCACTTCCTCGCGCCGGATGCGAACGGTATCGACCAGGTCTGGCGGTTGCCCGCAAACGGCGATCCCGCGCAGCAGCTCACCGGCGATCCAGACCCGGTCACAGGTTACAGCATCGGCCCGGATGGGGGAAGCGTGGCGTACATTGCGGGCGACACATTGATCGTGCAGGATGCCGGGGGCAGCCTGACGCAACTCGCGCGGTTGGAGATCGACATCGCGCGGGTCACGCCACAGTGGAGTCCTGACGGCACGCAGATCGCCTACCACGACCAGCGCGGCGTGTGGCGCGTGCTGGCCGACGGATCGCAGCCGCCACAGGTCGTGGTCCAGAGCACGCCGTATACCGAAGGGGCCAACCCCGGCGATGTGCGCTTTTACACCGGGCCACGCTGGAGTCCTGATGCGTCGCGATTGCTGGTCGGCGTGGGGATGTGGGAAGGCGCGGTCCTGGCCGTGATCGACCTGGCGACGAACAACGTGACCGAGTTCCCGCGCGTCGTGACGGACACCGGGCGCTGGACCGGTGACGGGCGCGTGCTGGCGTGGTCGTGGTTTTACGCGTATTCCACGCCGGGACTGTACCTGCTCGACCCCGCGCAGCCGGACGCCGCCCCCACCCCCCTGATCGCGGACAGGCCGGTATTGGATGTGGCGCGCGGTCCGGGGGGCGGGTGGTACGCAGTGGTGAGCGCGCCGGTCCAGACGGGGCCGCGTTTCCTGCGCGTGTGGCGGGCGGACTCGCTGGACGGCAGCTTCGCCCCGGTGTTCCCGGCGCAGGTGGGCGGCTTTGCCGACGCGCCGCGCCTGGTCACGGATGGCTCGCGGTTCATCATCGCGGGCGTGGTCCCGCGTTCCGGCGAGCAGTACGTGAACATCTCCGGCACGCTGCACCTGCTGGACCTGGGTGCAAACGTTACGCGACAGATGCCAGACCCCGCGCCGGTCCACGCGTTACAATGGGCGCGGTGATCGGCGTGGCGGTCCAGACTGGGTCGTTGATCCGGGGGAGTGGAGCGCCCGGATCGAGAAACTGTACCATCTACCGCAAGGTGAGAAAGGATTACCGCGATGGCCGAACGAATCCTGGTCATTGAAGACGAAGAACGTATCGCGCAGTTTCTCAAGCGCGGCCTGATCTACGAGGGCTACCGCGTGGACGTGGCCTATGACGGGCGCAGCGGCCTGAGCATGGCGCGCGAACAGCCGCCCGACCTGGTGATCCTGGACTGGATGCTGCCGGGCATGGACGGGCTGGAAGTCTGCAAGCGGTTACGGGCGGCGGGCGACGTGCCGATCCTGATGCTGACGGCGAAGGAAGACGTCGAAAACCGCGTCGAGGGGCTGGACGCGGGCGCGGACGATTACCTGGTCAAGCCGTTCGAGTTCGAGGAGCTGCTGGCGCGGATGCGGGCCTTGTTCCGGCGCGCGCAGCCGTCCTCGCGCCCGGAAGTGCTGCGCTTCATTGACCTGGAACTGGACACCGGCACCCATCGCGCCCGGCGTGGCGAGCGGCACATCGACCTGACCGCGAAGGAGTACGAACTGCTGGAGTTGTTCATGCGCAACCCGCGCCGCGTCCTGACGCGCGAGTTGATCTTCGACCGCGTGTGGGGGTATGATTTCGGCGGCGAGAGCAACATCATCGAGGTTTACGTGCGCTACCTGCGCCAGAAGACCGAGGAGAACGGCGAATCGCGCCTGATCCACACCGTGCGCGGTGTGGGTTATGTGCTGCGCGAAGAGGACGACTGAACATCCTGCTGACGACGCAGGCCACCTGCGTTACAGGTTATGGGGGGTGCGGACCGCGCGAGGCCCCGAGTATCCGCAAGAATCAGGCGACTCGAAGCGTACTCTCATGCTGCGCTAACGTTCGAATGTTATGATAATCGCTGTAAGCCATGCCGTATACCGGCACTGGCAGCGTTATCGTATCCCGTAACCCGCCGTTGAACCTGCGTTCCTGGTAACCAGGGGGCTGATTGCGGTTCGCCAGGACAGTCGAGTCACTGACAGATTCATGACCATTCGTACCCGCCTCACATTTCTTTACGCCAGTTTGCTGGCGATCGCGATGTTGATCTTCAGCGCAGCGACGCTCAGCGTGCTGAACTGGACCCTGCGCGATCAGGTTGACACACGGTTGTCGAAAGCGGCAGAGGACATCCACGCCCAGGCGATGCTCGGTGCGGTGCCGTCCACGCCGAACACCCCCTTCGCCAGCGAGATCCTGCGCGAGCTGTCGATGATCCAGACCAGCAACCTCGACTCGCCGGGCTTGTTCGCGCAAATCTGGCTCTACGACGAGGCGACCGACCATCACTACCTGTATGATTACTCGCTGAACTTGCTCGGCATGGGGTACAGCGAGCCGCTGGATTCGCAGGCGTTCGGCAGTGAAAAGCTGATCCAGCGCGACATCATGTTCCAGGGGCACCATTTGCGCGTGTTGAGCAAACCGCTGGTGATCAACGACCAGGTGCGCGGCTACATCCAAACCGCCGCCTCGCTGGGGACCGTCGATGCCGCGATCGACCGCCTGATCCGGATCATGCTGGTGGGCGGGACGGTCACGCTGCTGCTCGCGCTGCTGATCGGGGATTACCTGACCCGGCACGCCCTGCAGCCGGTGGACACCATCGCCCAGACCGCGCGGAAGATCACGGCAGCCGACGACCTGAGCCGACGCATTCCTTACGACGGCCCGCCGGACGAGCTGGGCCAGCTCACCGAGACGTTTAACAAGACGCTGGAACGCCTGGAGCAGTTGTTCAACGTGCAGCGGCGCTTCGTGGCGGATGTCTCGCACGAGATGCGCACCCCGCTGACCGCGATCCGGGGCAACGTGGACCTGATGCGCCGTTACGGGTACGACCCCGAATTCATCGAAGCGATCGACAGCGAAGCGCGGCGCATGTCGCGGCTGGTCGAGGACCTGCTGCTGCTGGCGAAGGCCGACGCCGGGCGGCTGCCGCTGGAGAAGACCGTCGTCTCGATCGACACGCTGGTGCTGGAAGTCTACAACCAGGCGCGCATCCTCAGCGAAGGCAAGATCGACGTGAAGCTGGGCCAGATCGACCAGGCGCACGTCCTGGGCGACGCCGACCGCATCAAGCAACTGTTGCTGAACCTGGTCACCAACGGGCTGAAGTACACGCCTGAAGGCGGCGAGCTGACGCTGTCGATCCGCCGCACGGCTGGCCTGGTCCATGTCGACGTGACGGACACCGGGATCGGCATCCCGGAAAAGGACCTGCCGCATATCTTCGACCGCTTCTACCGCGTGGATAAGGCCCGCGCCCGCACGATGGGCGGCAGCGGGTTGGGGCTGTCGATCGCGCAGTGGATCGCGGAAGCGCACGGTGGCACGCTCAGCGCGACCAGCAGCATCGGCGAAGGCTCGACGTTCACACTCACGATGCCGGTCGTCGAAGAGACGCTGACCTACGACGCCAAGCGCCGCACGCTCCCCAGCATGAAACCGGTGCAGGTGCCGCGCTCGCAGTCCTAACCGCGCGGGCAGCGTCACCACACACAGCGCCGAAAGCGGGACAACTGCCGCGTGCGGCTTTTTGTCCCGTGCGAACCCCCGTTATTTTGAAGCCGCAGTCCTATTGTAACTGCAGTTAAGTTAATATACTATATAAGAATAGCATGAATATTTGTTGCTGTTGCGATTCTCGATTCCGCTTAACGTGACAGGAGTCCACCTATGCCGCTCAGTTATCGTTTTGTGCGTGATGTTACGATTCCCGATGGCAGCGAGATCGTCGCCAACACCGGCTTTACGAAGACATGGCGCATCGAGAATGACGGTGATGTCCCCTGGACCACCGGCTTTACCTTCAGCCACGTCGACGGGCGCGCGATGACGCCGACCACGCACCTGCCCTTGCCGCAGTGCCAGCCCGGCCAGCAGGTCGAAGTCTCCGTGAACATGACCGCGCCGGACATCCCCGGATCGTATTTCAGCGACTGGCGGCTGCGCGACGCTGGCGGTGAGTTCTTCGGCGATCCATTATGGACGCAGATCACGGTCGTGCCCGCGCCGCCCGCCGAACCCGCGGAAGGCACGAACGACGCGATCTACATCGCCGATGTGACCATCGAGGACGACCAAGCGATCGCGACCGGCACGCGTTTCACCAAAACCTGGCGCGTCAAGAACACCGGCACGCTGGCCTGGGGGCCGGGCTACACGCTCAGCTTTGAGAAAGGCACCGCGATGACCGACACGCTGCGCGTCCCACTGCCCGGCTGTGCGCCCGGCGACGAGACAGATGTATCGATCACGCTGAGCGCGCCGCAGGAACCCGGCACCTATTTCGGGGATTGGCACCTGGAAGACCCGCAGGGCAACGTGTTCGGCGTGCTGTTGTGGTTCCGCATTGTGGTGCCCGCCGAAGGGCCCCGGGTTGAACTCGCTCCGGCAAGACCCAAACCCGCGATTGACACGAGCGCGCCGCATTTCTCGCAGCGCGACAGCCGCTGGCGTTCGACGGTGCTCGGCCACCCGGGATCGCCGGTCACAATCGGGTCGTGGGGCTGCCTGCTGACGTGCTTCGCGATGACGGCGGGCGCGTTGGGCCACCAGACCACGCCGTTTGAGCTCAACCGCCAGATGATCCGTAAGGGCGGGTTCTGGCAGGGACACTTCACCGAATGGGACGCGCTCGCATCGGTCTATAGCGACCTGGCCTTTGAAGGCAAGGAAGACCAGCATCCGCACATCACCACGCGCATTGACGCGCACCTGGCGAACCGGGTCCCGGTCCCGGTGCTGGTCGACCGCACGCCGGAGACACGCTATAACGACAACGACCAGCACTGGGTGCTGGTCGTGGCGCGCCACGACATCAACGACTACTGGGTTTACGACCCGCTCGACCTGGAAGGCGATCCGGTCTCGCTGATGGGGCGCTACGGGCGCAGCGATTCATCCGTGCGCAACGCGATACGCTCCGCGATCTTCTACCGCCGCGCATGAGCCAGACGCCGTCAGAGCAAGCCCATCACGCCTTCACGCACACCCCGGCGATGTGCTCCGCCATGCGGTCCGGCAGCGCGTGGACGAGCGCCGCGTTCAGGCGGAACAGCAGGGGATGGAACGCGAAATAGGTCGGGTCCTCGATGTAGCGGAACGTCCGCAGCGCCAGCCCCGCAGAATCCGCTAGCCGTTCGATCTGCCGCCGCGTGTTGGCGCGGTACACCACCGGGAAGGCATCGTCTTCCGCGCGCCCGTAGAGCAGCGGCACGAGCCACGTTTGCAGCGGCTTGAGCGCCCGGTTCAGCAGCGCCGCCGGACTCCACGCGCCCGGCGCGAGAAAGATGAACGCGCCGCCGGGCCGCAGCACGCGCGCGACCTCGCGGAACGTGCACCCCGGGTCGGGCAGGTGTTCAAGCACCCAGCTTGAGATCACCACGTCAATACACGCATCCACCAGCGGGATCGCCGCCGCCGTCGCCGTGACGCGCGGCAGGTCCGGCAGCCGGTGTTCGGCCAGTGACGCGTGATCCGGGTCCACGCCGAGCGGGCGAGCCACCGCCGCGCCCAATTGCTCCAGCACGCCGCCGCGCCCGCAGCCGAGATCGAGCACGCGCGCATCCGGCCCCAGGTGCGCCTGGACCAGCGCCGCGTAGACCTCGGTGGCGGGCTGCCAGCCCTTGCGAATGCGGGCGTACCGCGTGCGGTACGCGTTTTGCTGCTCCAGTGACAGGGGCATAACAGGATTACAGTCACCGTCCTCATATTGCTTTTAAATCGGGTATTGTCACGAATTATCTTTAGAGGAATCTGATTCCTCAGTACTTAGATCAGCAGAGGCTAGACCTATATGTTTCAGTAGAAGTCTACCCAGAGGAGATATTTGATAGCCTTGGGCCTTTAATCCCCCAGTGAACCTGTCAAATTCAGGTGTTTCCATCCTGGGATCGATACGATAGCGATGTTGAAGAAGACCTAGTTGCACTAGATGTTCTTTATAGCTTTTTTGAAGTGCGCTTTTGTCGCGCACTTCTTGCGGAGCGTTAAGTGTTGCTGTGACTGGTTCTAGAATGCCTTTGTGCTTATCTCTGAAAACTTCATCACCCTTGTTGCTAGGATGAAGATAAAATCTAAGCCAGATTATCTCAATATCGTTGATTTCCCCAAGTATTCGCAACAAATGTTTTGATTCTACATATTCAATGTCTTTCAAGGACAGGCTGTTGACAATCAGATTGGCGATGTATGCTCTTCGATCATCGGTAACCGAACGCGCTGCTTGTCTCATACTTTCTTCAACCAATTCTGCAAAGTTTTCGTTTGTGAATTGTGAGCGAACGAAATCTTGTTCAAGTTCCTCTAGTTTCCGTTCTAGCAGGTCAGCAAATTTGGCGATACGATCTACACGTTGGTTTGGAATGATTACTCCCACGAGTTCAGCCAACAAGGAACCACCAGGGAATATTCCTAGCATACCTCTAGCAACTGTCGTAAGATGATCAACGACTTGAGGACTTAGTTCGTTGGATGTCTGCTTTTTATCCATATACAAGTGCCTCATACTCTTAAGCTATTCGAAGCTAATCGATATCCAAACCCGTGCCAGCACACGGACCGCTACAACCAGCGGGCGAGCCAGTCCCGGCTGTAGTCGAAATGGTAGCGGTGCGCGCCAGGGTGCACCTTCAATGCGCAGCTTGACTCCGCGCCGTGCAGCGCATACGCGCGGCGCACGGTCTCGAACTGCTCGCGGCTCGCCGCGACGGGGTAGATCGGGTCCTGCTCGCCCTGGATCGCGCAGAAGGGACGCGGCGCGAGTGCCGCCGCCAGGTCGCCCATTTCGAACAGGCTCAGCACGCCCGGCACGTAATTGCACTCGCAGTGCCACATGGCGTGAATCGACGCCTTGAACGAGCAGAAATAGCTGCCCGGCACGATCACCGTGATGCGGTCGTCGAGCACGGCCTGCCACAGCGTCGTGGTCCCGCCGCCGGAGTTGCCGGTACAGGCAAGCGCCCCCGGTACGATATCGTCGCGCGCCAGCAAGAACGACGCCGCAAGCATGCCGTCCCACACGCGCTCGCCCAGCAACGTACGGCCCTGCGCGAGATACTCAAACGCCAGGTGGCGGCAGGCGCTGGTGAACGTCTCGCCGTCCCCGAAGATCTGCGGCGTGACGCGCTCGCCGAAGCCGCGCTGCTCCACCGCGCAGACGAGATACCCCGCTTCGGCCAGCCGCTGGGCGTAGTTGTTGTCGATCGCGCGCATCTCGGCGGCGGTTTGCGCGTCAGGATAGTTGCCCAGGATGTACTGCACGCTGGGGTTGTGGCCGTGATGCACCAGCACCGGCTGATAAGGTGGCTCCGCGTGCGGGACCAGCACATAAGCGGGGACCTGCACGCCTTCGCCCGCGTCCAGCAGGTACTTACCTTCGTGGTACAGCCCGCGATCCTCGCAATATATGCGCGTCGCGGCCACCTCACGCGGGGGGATGCGGCCCGCGATGCCGAGCGCCCCGGTCACCGCGCGGCGCAGGTCGGCCCGCCACAGCGCGAACGCTTCCGGCGTCGTTGCGTCGAACGCCAACCGGCGCGGCCTGTCGTGGTAGAGCGTGTCGAGATGCGGCTGGAGCTCCAGCCGGTGATCCGTCATTTCGGTATGTCCTTGATCGTGAAATCTGGCAAAGTCGATCCGGCATCATTGTAATTCGATGCGGCTGCCGTCCGGCGTCTTTTCGACCATGATCTGCACCGGGAACGCTTCGCGCAGCTCGGCGATATGCGTGATCACCAGCAGCATGTCGAACTGGTCCTGCACCACGTTGATCGCCTCGACCAGCCGCTGCCGCCCGGCTTCGTCCTGCGTGCCGAAGCCTTCGTCGATGAACAGCGTGCGCAGTTGCGCGCCCGCCCGCCGCGCGAGCATCTGGCTCAGCGCCACGCGGATCGCGAAGTTCACGCGGAACGCCTCGCCGCCGGAATACGACTCGTAGCTGCGCGTGCCCAGCTCGTCGCTGATCAGGATGTCGAGCGTTTCCGCTACGCCGCCGGTGCGCTTTTCGCGCTGGGTATCCAGCCGGACGTGCATCCGCCCGTCGGTCATCTGCGACAGCAGGCGGTTGGCGGCCTCTTCCAGCTCAGGGATCGCGGCCTCGATGATCATCGCGGGGACACCGTTTTTGCCGAACGCGGCGCGCAGTTCCTGGTAGATCGCCTGCTCGCCCTGCAGGTCGCGCTGCTGCGCTTCGAGTTCGGCTTTGCGTTTGCGCAACTGTTCCAGCGACGTAAGCGCCTGCTGTGCCTGGATCACGCGTTCCTGTTCCTGGCGTTCTCTGGTGCGGGCCTCGCGCAGGTCTTCCTCGCGGCGGCGCGCTTCTTCGACTTGTTCCTGCAGGCCGTCGATCGCGCTCTGCGCGGCGGTGACTTCGGCGCGCCCTTCTTCCAGCACGCCGAGCCAGCGGTCGCGGCGCGCGATAGCGTTCTCCAGGCCGGTCTGCAGCTCCGGCAGGCGCGCCAGCGCGTTTTCTAGCTCACGCTGGCGGGTGTCGTACTCGGAATAGGTGGAGAGCGTGTCGCGCACGGAACTGTGCGCGTCCTGGTCGTAGCCCAGCGCGTCGATCTCGGCCTGGATCGCGTCGCGCTGCGTCTGGAGTTCGGCGGCGTAGTCGCCCCGTTCCAGCGTCTGCAGGATCACGTCGAGCGCGGATTGCTCGTCCTGCATGGTGTCGGCGGCGCTGCGCGCTTCCTCGACCCGCGCTTCCAGCCGCACCACGCGCGAGCGCAGTTCTTGCAGCCGCGTGAGTTCGCCCTCGATCGACTTGATCTCAGCATTGTGCGCAGTGATGGTTTCGGCGATCGCTTCAAGCCGCTCTTTGTTGGCGAGATACGCGTCGCGGTGCTGCTCGCCGTCCGCCGTGACCTGTTCGATCACGGTCGCTTTGTGCTGCTCGTCGAGCGCCTGCCCGCACAACGGGCAGACCGCTTCCGCCGCCTGCAACTGGTCCACCCGCGCGCGCATGGTCTGCATTTTCTCCCGCAGCGCCTCGTTGCGTGCTTTGAGGTCGGCGCGTTCCTCATTCAGCGCGTTGATCGCCTCGCGTAGCTCGCTGAGCCGCGCCTCTTCGCGCTCCAGGCGTTCGACCTCGCCCTTCACGTCCGCGAGATCGGCCTGCAATTCTTCGCGTTCGGCGGCGGTTTTGCGGGCCTGCTCGATGCGCGTGCGGTGCGCGGTGGCCTGGTTCCCCAACTCGGCGCGCGCCGCCTCGATCTTGCGCTCGACATCGTTCAGGCGCTCCTTGATCGCGGTCATCTGCTGGAGCTTCTCGCCCAGTTCCTGGTTTACTTCGCGGGCGGCCTGCAACTGGGCGTAACCTTCCTCGATGGTTTCACGGTCCGCGATGACCTGGTTCAGGTCCGCGATCTGCTCGTCGAAGCGTTTGATCTCGGCCTCGGTCTCTTCCAGGTCGCGCTCGTACGTCTTGACGTTGTGCTCGGCGCGGGCCAGCCGCGCTTTTGCCGCGTTCATTTGCTCTTCGGCCCCGGCGACCTCGTTGTAGCGTTCCTCGGCCTGCTCACGGAGTTGTGTTGCCTCGGCCAGCGCGCCCTCGGCGACCTCGAGCGCGTGTCGCAGCGCCGGCTCCTCGGCCTCACGCTGCGCGATCTCGCCCAGGCGCATGTCGATCATGCCCAGGTTGTGCTCGATGCGCTTCAAGATCTCTTTGGCGCGGTCTTCGTACTCGCGCCACTGGTCCAGCCCCAGAATGTCCCCGAGAATCTGCTTGCGCTCCGCCGGGCGCTTGATCGTGAAGGCGTCCGCGCGGCCTTGCTGCAAAAACGCTGAGTTGACAAACGTGTCGTAATCCAGCCGCAGCAGGTCGATGATCTGGTTCTGAGTTTCGCGCAGCGACGGTTTGCCGACCGGTTGCCACGTCTCGGCGTCCTCATCCCACGCGAAGAGGTCAAGCGTGCTGCGCCCGGCGCCGCGCGCGGACTTCGGCTTCTGGCGCTTGCGCACCACGCGGAATTTCGTCTCGCCCTGCCAGAAGTCCAACTGCACCAGCATTTCCTGCTGGCCCTGGTAGATCAAGTCGTCATCGCTGCGCGTGCGTGCTTTGCCCCACAGCGCCCACGTGATCGCATCCAGCAGCGAGCTTTTGCCCGCGCCGTTCGGCCCGGACAGGCAGGCAAGGTGCAAGCCGTCGAAATGGATCGGGTCCGGGCTGCGATAGGCCAGAAAATTACGCAGTTCTAATCGCGTCGGAAGCATGGAATCCGTTACCTTCTATCTGGATGTGCGTGTTCTCTCGTGCGTCCCGCACGCGGTGTGTGGCGGCGGGTGTTTTTCAAGCTTAACGGCGATCTGGCAGCTGGACAAACCACGCCTCCCCGGCTGCCGCGACTCATTCCTCGGCGTAAAATATCCTGCGCGCATAGTCCAGCAGCACCTCGATGCGCTCGAACGACACTTCCTTGGCAGCGAGATAACGCTCGAGCAGTTCGTCAGGCTCCAGCCCTTCGGGCGCGGTGCCGAGCCGCAGCCGCGCGGGGCGCTCGACGTTGCGCTGCACGGCGGCGACGTGGTTGGCCCCGGCGTCGCGCAGCGCGGCCTGGATCGCGCGGTCGTTGAGCAGCGCGTCCGCTTCCGGGTCGGCGGTGATGATCACGCGCACGACCGCATCACGGATATCGTGGCGCGCGATCGCATCCAGCACGGTCTGTGTCGGGTCACCGGAACGGCGGGCGTCCACGCGCAGCGTGACGAACGGGCGCGCCGAGACTTCCACGAACTCCCACCTGGCACGCCCGCGCTCGACCTCGGCCCACACGAACCCCTTGGGGTCGAGTTCCTCGCCAAAGTCGATGCGCTCCAGGCTGCCGGAATAGACCACCGGCGGCAGCCCTGCGCGCTCCGGTGGGGTGAGGCACTGGTGCTTGTGGATGTGGCCCAGCGCGACGTAATCCCACACCGGGTTATCGACCAGGCTCAGCAGCACGGTCACATCGCGGCCCAGCATCACGCTGCGCTCGCTGCCGAACGCTGCCCCGGCGACGCTGAAGTGCCCGGCCAGGATGCGCGGGCAGTCGTGTGCAGCGGCGGCCTCTGCGAGCTGTTCCAGCCGCCGGGCGAGTTCTTCGCCGAGCAGCTCGTCGATCTCGCCGATCGTGCGGTTGTGCGGCAGTTCGACATCGCGCAGCAGGTGCTGGCGCATCGGGTACGGCGCGGTCGCCACGACAACCGGGCCGCGCCTGGTCTCGATCTCGTGCAGCGCGTAATCACGGCCCAGTACCGTGTTCTGGACTTGCAGCGTGTCGTAGATCTCGATGCTGGACGCGCGCCGGTCGACGGCGGGCAGGTCGTGGTTGCCGACCAGCAGCACCACCGGGCACAGCGCCGCCAGGTCCTGCACGCGGAAGGCGAACTCGCGCTCAAACGTTGGGGTGGGGTTGCGCGTCTTAAACGCGTCCCCGGCGAAGATCGCCAGATCGACATCGTGCTCCCGCGCGTAGTCGATCATCTCGTCCATCCGGCGCAGAAAGTCCCGCACGCGTGAGGACACACCCGTTTCGGGATCGGTGCGCCCGTAGTTTTCCATCCCGATGTGAACGTCGGCAAAGTGTAATACGCGGATCGGTTCGGACATAAGCAACTCTCAGCTTTCGTGTCTTCTGTGCATGGCTGTGCAAAGGCTGGCTGGCCGCGCGCGGCGGTCTACTCGAACCCGGTGCTGGCGATCGCCGCGACGAGCCGGTCATGCAGGTAGCCGTTGGTGACGAGCACGCCCCGGTTGTTGGTCATGCGCGTGCCGGTGGTCCAGTCGATCGGCTGGCCGTGCAGATCGGTCACGCGGCCCCCGGCCTCGGTCACGATCACGTACCCGGCAGCGTGATCCCATATCTTTTCGCGGAAACCCGGTTCAGGCACCAGGCGCAGGTACACATCGCCCATGCCCCCCGCGATCAGGCCGTATTTGTCCTGGCTGTCAAGACCGAGCGTCGGCGCGTTGGGACCGCGTCCCAGGGCCTGGGCGACACCGCGAAAGAAGTCTTGGTCGGAGTGGCCCGGCTCGAAACTGGTCAGCAGCCGCGCGCGCAGCGGGTCGGACACGCCGGAGACGTGCAGCGACTCGCGCGGGCTGCCGCCCAGCGCTTCGATGTACGCCCCCTCGCCGCGCCGCGCGTAGATCAGCGCCCCGGCATCCTGCGGCGGGTTGGCCGCGTCGCTGTAGAATGCCGGGCTCGCCAGCACGCCGAGCACCGGCTCGCCGCGCTCCAGCAGGCCGATCGCGATGCAATAATGCCGCCCACCGAGAAAGCCTTTCGTGCCGTCGATGGGGTCAATAACCCACATACGCTCAGCCTGTTTTTGTTTGCCGAAGTCCAGCCAGGCGCAGATTTGCTCTTCGAAGACGTACCCGCCGACGGCGTCCGTGACAAAGCGCTGCACCAGCGCGCGCTGTGCGTCGTTCAACAGCAGCATGAACTCTTCCGAGCGTTCTTCGGATAGCACGCCGTCATCAGGGAAATTCGAGGCCAGCGCGTTGCCGATCACGGCTTGCGAGGCGTAATCCGCGATCGTGACGGGTTCGCGCCCGTCCTTTTTCGACGGGTCAACCATCTCACCCTGGATGTTCTGGCACACGGATGCCGCCATGCGCGCGATAGTCTTGATCGTTTCGAGTTCTTCGGATGGATTCACGATATGATTGCTCCGTTCAGCACGCGGTCGGTGCCTGTTATTGTAGCGCAAGGGAAACGCGAAAGCACCTCTTCACCGCCGGCCTGTTTCTCGGCGAAACACGTGCGTCCCTCTGCCTGGCATGGTAGACTAGCGCGGCGATTGGCTTGTGACAACCTGCGGCGGAATGAGGATACCAATGGCACCACAATTACCCGTAATTCGGCGCGGCGCGGAGCCGTTTTTCCATCCCGGCGGTGAGGTCGGCGCGCTGTGCGTGCACGGCTTCACCGCGTCGCCGGAAGAAATGCGCTGGCTGGGCGAGTACCTGGCCGAACGCGGCCTGAGCGTGTACGGCCCGCGCCTGTCCGGGCACGGCACGACGCCCGCCATGATGCGCCGCCAGCACTGGCTGGACTGGTACGAGGACGTGATCGGCGGGATCGCGCTGCTGCGCGGGCGCTGCACGACGGTGTACGCGGTGGGGCTGTCGATGGGCGGGCTGCTGAGCCTGCGCGCGGCGGCGGCGGGGGAACTCGATGGCGCGGCAGTGCTCGCAGCGCCGCTGTACGTTGACCAGCCGCTGATGCGTTTTGCGCGGCTGCTTAAGTACGTGCGGCCCTACTACCAACCCAACACGACCGGGACCCTCGACCGGCACGTGCGCGAAATCCAGCGCGCGATGGGACGCGACGATTACGGGCGCGTGGCGTACGACGAGCGCAACCCGACCGCGTCCGTCGCGCAGCTCTACACGCTGCTGGGCGAGGTCCGCGCGCACCTGTCCGCGATCACGGTGCCGCTGCTGCTGGTGTATTCCCGGGCCGATCGCACCGTGCCCTATGACAACCTGCGCCAGGTCGCGCAGGGCGTGCGCAGCCGCGACGTGGTGCAGCACACGCTCGAACGCAGCGACCACGTCCTGACGCAGGACAGCGAGCGCGAGACGGTCTACCAACTGGTGTGGGACTTCATCCGGGCGCGGACGAGCACGTGACCGCCCGGCAAGCGGCGACAACGATATGAGGATGGGTGGCGGTGCTACGCTTATGGCATGATGTCGGGCGCGATACACGCCTGGTGATGGTATCGTTCATACTGTGGGGCATTGGCGAGGGGCTGTGGATGTTCATCCAGCCGCTGTACGCCAAGTCGCTCGGCGCGACGCCGGAGCAGGCAGGTTTCGTGATCGGCTTGTGGGGCTGGGGACGGCTCCTGTTCATCCTGCCGGCGGGGATTCTGGCGGACCGGCTGGGCGCGCGCCGGCTGCTGCTGCCGGGATGGTATATCGGCTTTCTCGGCGTGCTGATCATGGCGCTGGCTCCAGACTGGCGCTGGGCCGGGCCGGGGTTCTTCATCTACGGTGTATCTGCGAGCGCGATCCCGGTTTCGAACCTGTACATCGCGCAGGCCGCACAGCACGACCTGACGCGCCGCCCTGACCTGCCGGTGCAGGCGTCGTTCACGCTGCTGTGGGCCGCCTATTCACTGGGGATCGTGGTCACGCCGTTTATCGGCGGCTGGCTGGGCGACCGGATTGGGCTGCGCGCGGTGTACCTGATCAGCCTGCTGTGGTTCGCCGCGAGCGCGGTCGTGGTCACGCGCACGAACCGCTACCCGGTCCCGGAACGGCCCGCGCATGGCTTCGACTACCGGGGCCTGCTGCGGCAACGGCGCGTGCTGATCGCGTTCGGCCTGCTGACGCTGGGGCTGGTCGCGGTGCTGGTCGGGCAGACGCTGTCTTCGCAGTACCTGGAAGAGGTGCGCCACTACTCGCGCACGACGATCGGCGCGTTCGGCTCGCTCAATGCCCTGGGGACGGCGGTGTTCAGCGTGCTGCTCGGACGCCTGACGGCGTGGCGCGGCTATTATGCGACACTGTGGCTGGTGCAGGCGTCGTTCGTGCTGTTTCTGCTCAGCGGGTCGCCGCTGGTGGTGGTGCTCGCGGTGTTCTTGCTGGGCGCGCACTACACCGCGCGCCCGCTGGCGACCGCCGTGATCGCGCAGTACGTGCCGGACCACCAGCGCGGCCTGGCGTTCGCGCTGGTCGATACGCTGGCGGGGCTGGCGACGATCATCGGGACGAACGCGGCAGGCGTACTCTACGCGCGCGCGCCGGGATCGCCGTTCGCCGCCGGGATCGTGTGCGTGCTGGCTGTGACGCTGCTCGGCGCGATCGCGCTGCGGGCGGGGCTGCGTCGTAACGCGGCGGCGCGATCTGCGTATAGCGGGATAGAGTGAGCGGTTGGTGGGGCGCTTGCGCTATGATCTGCAATACAGACGCTGCTGTCACGCACCATGTTTGACCTGTGAAACTGAAGGAATGTCGACGATGGCGAAGTCCAAACGACAACAACAACCAAACCCCGACCTGCTGGCGCGGCTGTTCAATGACATGTGGCTGGCCGGGCGTTTGCTCTTCGACCGCCGTGTCGGGGGTGCGGCGAAGCTGATCCCGCTGGTGGTCATCGGTTACATCATCTCGCCGGTCGATTTCGTGCCGGATATCTTCTTGCCTTTTGGCCTGGTGGATGACCTGACCGCGTTTTTGCTCGGCCTGCAGTTGTTCATCCGCAGCGTCCCGCCGGACGTCGTGCGCGAGTATCGTGAAGGCACACGCCAGGGCCGTTACGAGGAAGCCCCGCGCCGCCACGATGCCCCGCAGATCATCGAAGGCGACTACGAGATTCGCGACGACGAGCCGGGAGCATAACGGCGATGAAGATCGGCATCCTATCCGACACACACAACAACGCCGAAAACACGCAGGTCGCGCTGTCGACGTTTCGCGCGCGGGGGATCAGCAAGCTGATCCACTGCGGCGACCTGACCACGCCGGGGATCGTGCGCCTGTTCGCAAACTGGGACCTGACGTTCGTCTTCGGCAACATGGACCGCGACCGGACCGCGCTGATCCAGGCCGCGAAATCGGTCGGGCTGCGCATCCCGCAGCGCACGCAGATCGTCGAGGTGGACGGCGCGAGCATCGCGGTGACGCACGGCGATCACGCGGCGGAGTTGTTCCGGCTGCAGGTCAGCCGCAAGCACGCTTACGTGTGTCACGGGCACACGCACGAGCGCCGCGACGAGCGCCGCAACACTTACGGGGTGCGCCTGATCAACCCCGGCGCGCTGGGCGGCAGCAAACCGCAGACACGCTCGATCGCGATCCTCGATACGGAGACCGGCGAGGTGGAGTTCATCGAGTTTCCGACGCTGTGATGGTCGCCGGGCGTTAGGGCGCGGCGAAGATTTCTTTCTCCATTACCAGCCCGTCTTCGCCGTCGCGGTAGTAGCCCCGCTTGCGCCGGATCGTGGTGTACCCGGTGCGCTCGTAGAGCCGGATCGCGGGGCTGTTACTGGCGCGCACGGTCAGCCGCATCACGCGCCGCCCGATCCGTTGTTCCACCGTGTGCAGCAGAAACGTCCCGATGCCCTGCTGCTGGTGGGCCGGGGCGGTCCCGATGGTGACGATCCAGGCGCGGTCGCGTTTCAGCGCGCGGATGCCGGACACAACCCCCGCCAGCGATCCGTCCGGCGCGGTGGCCTTCAGATTGGTGATGCCGGGCCACAGGAATAACAGCAGCAGGTCGAGATAGGTATAGGCGTCCAGCGGGAAGATCGCGCGTTCCAGGGCGTGCAGGGCGCGGATGTCCAGCAGCGTCATGCGGCGCAGCGCATAGCCGCGCGGCAGGGCGGGACGGGCGCGCGCGGTGGCGCTGCCGGTCGCGGGGGACGTTCCGGTCATCGGGCGGTCCATATCAACGGCCCGCGGCGGTGCTTTGATAGCGATGCACCTCGTCCAGCGCCGCGATCGTGTCTTCGAGGGACAGGACCTCTTCGCGGATGTTCGTTTGCAGGCGTTGGGCGCGGGCGCTGTCCACGTCCTTCGCGCCGATGAGCTGCACCTGCGCGTAGACTGTGCCCAGCGCCGACAGCGTGTGATCGAGCTGGATGTCCGCGCGCTTGATGTTGTTCTCCAGCGTGCGCAGATGTTCCAGTTGTGTTTGCTTGGTCTGGAGCGCTTCCTTCAATTCATCGCGGACGGCAGGGTCCTCTTCGGCCTTCAAGCGCCGTTGCAGGTTCGCCAGGTCCTGCGGGACCATGCGCCGGTCGCGGTTGATCACCGCGTTTTCCTCGAACTGGTCCAGGCGCAGCGCCAGGCGGTAGATTTGCTCGATCCACGAGTCAAGCTCGCTGGCGGTGGCCTGGATGTTGCTGCGCATCGCGCTGCTGTGCGTCGCGGCGGCTTCCCCGATCAGGCGGCGGTATTCCAGCGCCCGCTTGAGGCGCTCACGCGCGAGCGGGTTCTTGATGTCGCCGGGGTCGAAGCGCTCGGCCAGCATGAGGTGCACGGCACGTTCGGCGGCTTTGGGGTCGGTGATAGTCACGCCGAGGTACAGGGCTTCGGCCAGCGCGCCGAAAACCAGCCAGAACGCATTCTGCCACCAATCAAACGGCTGGTAACCCAGGCCGAACAGGATCAGCGCCAGCGCGATGATCACCGCGCTCTCGACGCTGAAGAAAGCGTTTCTCAGGATCGCTTGCCAGGCGCGCTGGCGCAGGTGTTCGCGTTCTTTAGCCATTGTCGTATCTCGTTCCCTCGCTCGCAGTGGGATTCACCGTCGCCCCTGAATCATACCGAAAAAAGGGCGTAGGTGCTTATACGCCCTTTACGTGCCGTGATGCAAAAACGTTGCGCGGGTAGCAGTGGATAAGGGGGTCGTCTGGCGGCAGCCGCAAGACGAAGCGCCGGGCTTCCCCTGGCGCTTGCCCCCTGATTGTGCCGTTCCCTAGCCGTGACGTGTCGTGCGGCGAAAGGTTCTCGCGCCGGCTCAGGTGCTGCTGTCGCCGGCGCCGCTCAACCCAAGCCGCTGGCGGCGTTCTTCGAGCTGGAGTTCGATCTCGGACATGCCGATCGCCTCGTCGATCTGCTCGTGGACGCTGCCGCTCGCCATCTCCAGGCGCGCTTCTTCGCGGTCCAGCCGCGCGCGGATCTGGTCGCCGATGCGGGCGATATCCTCGTCGCCCATGCCGGCCAGGTCGTCCAGGCTCTTGACGGTCTTGGTCGTCATCTCCTTCGCTTCGACCAGTTCGATCAGCGCTTTCATGTGCTCGCGTTCCTGGCGGATGGTCGTCAGTTTCGCTTCGAGCTTCAGCTTGGCGTCGAGCATGCGGCGGTATTCCTGCTCCTGGGCCTGCCACTGCTCGTAGTATTCCTGCGCCAATTGCTGTTTCTGGTTCAGTTCGGCCTGGGCAGCGGTGGCAAGGTCGGTCTTGCCGCGCAGCAACAGCGTGTCGATGTCGCGATCGAGTTTTTCGGCGGCGGCGGCGAACTCCTCGTACTTGCGTTTGAGCGTCTTGACCGTGCCGCCTACCGTGGCGGCGGCGTCTTCGAGCGCGTCGAGATTGCGTTCGGCCTGGCGGATGTATTCATCCATCACCTTGACCGAGTTCGCTTCCAGCGCCGAATCGACGAGCGCGTGAATGTTGGCCGAGATAAGCGTATTGATCTTTTGTAGAATCGAAGCCATGATTTTGGGGTACCTCCTGCTGATTGGCTTGGATCGTCCGGCGCGCGATGCGGCCCCCTGACAAGCGGTTCAAGCGCTGGCCCGCGAGCCGCTTCTCAGCCTGCCGTATCGCCTTCACCGGGGATAGTATTCGAATCGTAACACATTCTGGCTACCTGCGCTCTGACACGCGGCTGACAGTCGCCTGACGCATGGTGCTGTTTGCAGCGGCTTACGGCGCGGCGGGTGCTTCGCCGGACACATTGTTGGTGTCGCGGCGCTGGAGCGGCAGGTGAATCGTGAACGTGCTGCCCTTGCCAAACGTGCTCTCCACCGACATGTGACCGCTGTGCAACCGCACCACCCCATCCACGATCGCCAGCCCGGAACCTGCGCCCTGATCCTCGTATTGGTCGCGGTCGATCTGGTAGAACGCCTCGAAGATGTGTTGCAGTTCCTCTTCCGGGATGCCGCGCCCCTGGTCGATCACGCTGATGCAGACGTGGTTGCCTTCACGGTACGCCTGCAGCGTGACGGTCAGGCCGGGTTCTTTGGAGAACTTGAGCGCGTTGTCGAGCAGGCATTCGATCGCCGCGCTCAGGTATTCCCTGTCGGCTCTGACCGGCGGGAGATCGTCGGCGATCTCAAGCGCGATCGTCACGTCTTTTTCTTCCGCGACGTCGCGATACTTGCCTTCGACAACATACAACAGGGCGTGATAGTTGGTCAGCGTGTCGCTGCGCCATTCATACGTGCGCTGAGCTTCGCCGGTTTGCAGCTCGACCAGCAGGATAAAGTTCTCGACCATACGCCGCAGCCGGTTCGCCCCGGCATTGATCCCGCGCAGGAACGCGCGCATGTCCTCGACGGTCAGCTCTTCGGCATCGCGGTTGAGCATGTCGGAGTAAGCGACGACATACGTCAGTGGCGTGCGCATCTCGTGATTGATGATCGTCAGGACCTTGCGCTTGAGTTCGGCGATCTCGTGTTCGAGGAACTGGTCAAGCTGGCGGCGACGGCGCAGCTTGGCGTCGATGGTCGTGAGCAGGTCTTCGGCGTCGAAGGGCTTGACCACGTAATCATCGGTCCCCAGGCCCTTGCCGTACATGATATCGTCACGCTCGCCTTTTGCGGTCAGGAAGACGAACTGCGTCTGGGTCCAGCGCTGCTGTTCGCGCACGGCCTGGAAGAACTGGTACCCGTTCATGTGCGGCATCATGATGTCGGAGAGGATCAGGTCCGGGGGTTCGGGCTGGTCTTGCAGCAGCGCCAGGCCTTCCTCGCCGTTGGTCGCGGTCAGCACGTCGTAGCCGTGAATGTCCAGGATTTCGCGGATGCCTTCCATTAAGTGCAGATCGTCTTCTACGATGAGGATTCTACCCTTAGTGCTCATTTATGCCGTCTCCACCAAGCCTGTCTGTGGTCACGTGTCGTCGTAAACCGGAAGCGCGATCCGGAAGGTGCTGCCGCGTCCCTCTTCGCTTTGAACGTCGAGCATGCCGCCGTGCAAATCCACGATCTCCTTGACGATAGCCAGCCCCAGCCCGGTCCCGGAGATCGTGGGGCTGACGTTGCTGCCCCGGTAAAAGCGCTCAAAGATCGCCGGCACTTCACGTTTGGGGATGCCGATGCCGGTATCCACCACTTCAATAATAACCCATTCTGGGCGTGTTTGCCCCGGCGCGTCGACGGATCGGCTACGTACGGTAACGCGCCCGCCTTCCGGCGTGTAACGCAGCGCATTACTGACCAGGTTATTGATCGCGCGGAAGATCTGGTCCGGGTTGCCATAGCTGCGGGGCATTGGCGCGACCTGGCGCTCGTGGCGCAGGATGATGTTCTGGCTGTGTGCCAGCGCGAGATTGCCCTCGATCACGCTGTCGATCACCTCGTCCACTTGCACCGGTTCGTGGGCGGCGGCGCGTTCGGCGCGTTCGTTCTTCAGGCGCGAGATTTGGAGCAGGTCGCTGATCAGGCGTTCCAACCGGTCGACCTCGCGCTGCATCACCTCGTGATACCTGGCGC
Organism: uncultured Anaerolineaceae bacterium; assembly: GCA_964425755.1. GTDB lineage: Bacteria > Chloroflexota > Anaerolineae > Aggregatilineales > Aggregatilineaceae > CAYRNY01. Next base: position 42,954 of record CAYRNY010000021.1, on the reverse strand, counting down.
GGCGCTCCGAAGGGCCTTGTTCCAGCAGCGACAGGTACAGCTTGAGGTTGGCGATCGGCGTGCGCAGTTCGTGCGACACGTTGGAGACGAACATGTCCTTCATGCGGTCTAGCTCGCGCAGGCGGGTGATATCGCGCAGCAAGACGACCGCGCCGAGGACCTGGTCGTCTTCCACAACCGGCGCGGCCTTCGCCTGCAGTGTGACCGATCCGGTTTCCAGAATTTCGGTCGGATCGTCGTGCAGGTCGTGCTCGGCGTTGAGCATCGGCGCGACCAGCTCGCGCACGCGCGCGCCGAGGTCCATGTCCAGGTCGTGCTTGTCGAACAGCGTCCGCGCGACGGGGTTGGTCAGCACCACCTGCGCGTTGAGGTCGACTACGATCACGGCATCGGCCACCGAGCGCAGGATCGCCTCTGTGCGCTCCTGCTCGCGGCGGATCTCCGCCGTGCGCCGCGCGACGCGGGCTTCAAGCGCGGCGGTCTGCTGGCGCACGCGTTCGTACAGCCGCGCGTTGGATAGCGAGATCGCGAGCTGGGCGGCCAGCGGCTGCAGCACGTCCATGTCCTCGCCCGTGATGCTGCCGGACGCCCGCCGCGCGACCATCAGCACGCCCGTCACCTCGTCAGCGATGATCATCGGGACCGCCAGCATACACAGGTGCACCGCGCTCCGTTCGCCCCCGGATGGGTCCGGCAGTTGGTAAACGGCGTTGTCCTGCACCGGGGCCGCCTGCTGCACCGCGCGCCCGGCCTGTTGCAGCAGCGTGTCGCGCAGTGGCTCGATGTGCGCGTCGGGCAGCGGCGCATCCTGGTAAAGCGCCGTGTGGATCACGGTCGCGCCGGGTGCCACCTCCAGCAGGCTGACCAGCTCGTAATTCAGCGACTGGGCGATCTTCCGCGTGACGCCTTCCAGCAGCGGCTTGGGACTCAGTAATGCGGTGGCGTAGCGGCTGGCCTCGTTCACCAGCCGGAGCTGGTCCAGCCGCCGCCGCAGCTCGTCGAACAACGTCGCGTTCTGGATCGCGAGCGCCGCTTGCACGCCCAGCACGCTGATCTGGTCCAGCGGCCAGCTTGCGAACCCGTCCGGCGACTCGGCGTTGACCAGCATCAACACGCCCAGCGGGATGTCAGCTTTCAGCAGCGGGATCGCCAGCGCGGAGCGCGCGCCGGTCGCGGCCATGAACGACTCGGGCAGCGCGCGGCTGCCGGCAGAGAGGTGGTGCGCGTAGAGCGGGCGCCATTCTTCGAGGACTCGGGCGGGCAGCGCGTGCGGGTCATCCAGCGCGATCCGCTGGTTGCTAAAGTCTTCCGCGCCCGGCCCGCTGGCCGCCGCCCCGGTCAGCGCGTCATCTTCTGCCAGCCAGATATACGCGCCGTGCGCGTCAAACACACCGAGGCTCTCGTCACACAGCAGCTTGAGCACGGTGTCGCGGTCGAGTTGCGCGCTGATCGCCAGGCTGAGCCGGTTCAGGTCGGTGGAGAGCGCCGCGCGGCGCGTGGTGGCTTCGAACAGGATCGCGTTGTCCATCACCACGCCAAGTTGCTGCCCGATGCTTGCCAGCAGCGCGCGCAGGTTGTCGTTTTCCGGCTGCGCTGCCGCGCCCAGGATGCTCAGCAGCCCGATCGTCTGGCCGCTGGCGGTCAAGGGCACGCTCACAAAGGCCAATGCTTGGCCGTCCCGGTCCCCGGCCTGGATCGCGGGCAGCGACAGCGCGCCGGTATTACCGCCTGCCGGGACGCGGTCAAGCCGGGCGCGGATGTCATCCGGCAGGCCCACCGCCGCCCGCAGGTGCAGCCATTTGCGGCTCTCGTCGAGCTGGTGAATCGCGCCGCCGGGCAGGTCCAGCACATCCAGCACGCGCGCGAGCGAGACTTGCAGCACGTCGTCACGCGCGGCCAGCGCCTCGTTGCTGGCGGCCAGAACCGTGTTCAACGCGCTGAGCGTCTGGTTGCGGCGGCTGGCTTCGTCCAGCAGGCGGAAGTTTTCCAGCACGGCGGCGGCCAGGTTAGCGAACAGGCGCACGGTGCCCACCTGTTCCGGCGTGAAGCGGTGCGGGACAAAACTGTAGAGACTCAGCAGCCCGATCAAGCGGTCATGCGCGACCAGCGGCACGCCGATCCAGGTGCGGATCTCGCGCTCGCCCGGTGGATCGGGCGTCCACAATGGCTCGTCGCGCGTGTCCGGCACATAGACCGTCTCGCACGTCTGGACCAGCCGGGCCACCAACGGGTAATCGTCCGTGTGCAGCGCTTTGCCGCGTTGGGGCGGGCAGTCGGCGGGGTAGGACACGCGGATATTCCAGACGCTTTGTGTGTCGTCCAGCAGCCCGATCCGCGCCTGGTCGAAGGGAAGGATGTTGACGAGATGCGTCAGGGCGGTGTAGAGCGCGTCGTCAAGATCGGCGCTGTTGATCAGGTCGTGGGACGCATGGTACAGGAACTCGGCGTTGTGCAGGCGACGCTGTTCGGCTTCGAACAGGCGCGCGTTTTCGACCGCGACCACCGCCTGGTCGGCGAACATCGCGACAAGCTGCATGTGCTCGCCGGTGAAGTAGTCCGGCGTGCTGTGCCCGATGCTCAAGCAGCCGAGCACCTGGTCGTGCAGCACCAGCGGCGCACCGATCCACGAACCGAGCGGGTGCGGGCCTGGCTTCCAGCCTGGATCGCAGGCCGTGTCGGGCACAAGCTGCGGCTGGCGCTCCGCGAACAGGCGCTGTAAATGCGGGTAGTCATTAATGACGATGCGCATAGCGGCCAGTGCGTCATTGCCCGGCCTACCGCCAAACCCCGCGTGGGCCGCGACGCTGAGCGTGCCCTGTTCCGTGAGCAGCAGGATCGACGCGCGTTCGTAGGCGATCAGGTGCTGGAGCTGCTCAAGCAGGGCGTGCAGCGTCTCGCCGGAATCACGCGAGGTGAGGATGCGGGCGATCCCACCCAGCACCTCGGCGACGTGCCGCTGGCGGCGTTCGGCATCGTACAGGCGCGCGTTGTCGATCGCGACGCCAAGCTGCTGCCCGACGCTCTCGATCAGCGCGATGGTCACCGGGTCGAAGTTTCGCGGCTGGCGCATCCCCAACTGCAACACACCGATCACGCGGTTGCGTGCCAGCAGCGGGACGGCAGCGCCCGCCTGCATCCCTGGCAGTGCCGCAGCCATGCCGGGATCGTCGTCCGGCAGGATGCGCGGCATAATGACCGACTCGACGTGCTGCACGATCCAGCCCGCCGTCGTACCCTCAAGCGGCAGTTCGGCGGGGGCTTCGGGGGTGGCTTCGCGCTGCCGGTCGCGGACGATCTGCCCGCGCCGGACAAGGCGCGTGGGGTCGTCCCGGTCCAGCAGGTATATCACTGCGCTGTCGGCCTCGACGACGGCCTGCGTTTGCTGCAGCGCCCGTGTGATCACCTGTTCCGTGTCCAGCGAGGACGCGATATCGGCACTGATCGCGCTCAGGGCGAGCAACTCCGCGCGTTGGGCGTGCGGGCTTGGCACGTCACGGTTTGTGGTGATGTCGCGGATCGCGAGCAACTGCGCGCCCGGCACGTCGCGCACACGGTCCAGCGGGTGCAGGTCCAGCCGCAGCACGATCGCCGCGCCGTTTTCGGTCCACGCGCACTCGGTTTGCGTGTCCGGCGAGGCGAGCAACGCCTGTAACGGGGCCTGTAACAGCGTGCCGTGCAGCAGTTCGTGGACCGGCTGCGGCGTGATGTTGCTGGATGCCCGGGGCAGCCAACGCGCGAAGTCGGCGTTATACCACACCACGCGGTGCGATGCGTCCAGCACGGCCAGCCCGTCATGGTGGCGCGGCAGTGCGTCACCGATCCGCGCTTCGAGCGCACTCTGGCGCGTCGCACGGAGCAGCAGCATGGCGGCGTAGAGCGTCACCGGTGGGACGTATCCCAGCGCGGTAAGGACGACGATCCACGACGCCCCGGCCAGTGGCGCGAGCAGCGGCAGCAGCACGCTCGATACGTTCACCAGCGTCAGCGGGAGCGCGCCGCGCCAGGGCGGCAGGCGGCGCTGGCGCAGGGCCACTGCGATCACCAGCACGCCCGGAACCTGGCTGGCGAGCATCACGGCGATCGCCTGCGGGGGCAAGCGGTAGGTTTCCGCCAATATCCAGTGTATCCAGTCGTGCGCGCCGATCTGCGTGACGAGCGGCAGCGCGCTGACGTGCTGCCACACCAGCACCGCCCCGGCGACCAGGGCGCTGCTCGCGGCGGCAGCGATCAGCACGCCACGGCGGTGGATCGCCAGCCACGCCTCGAAATAGAGGCCCAATAGCACGAGCGGCAGCAGCACCATATACGCCACGCCGGAACTCAACACCGCGATCAGCCCGGCGATACGGGCGCTTTCCGGGGCGGTGGTTGTGCCCAGCACGAGGTAGGCGCTGCTCGCCAGGGCCGCCATGATCGCGTACAGCGCCAGGACCGGGTTCAGGATGCTGCGCGGGCGACGGCTCAGGGCCAGCGCTGCCAGCGCGACATAAAGGCTAATTGGAATAAGCACTACATAGATCATGGCTCGGCAGTCACTCGGATGTACGGGACGGGCGGCGCACGGGTGCCCTAAGTATAGCGACTATACCGGATTCATCCTAGCGTCTAGGCGCGGCGAACCGTTCCGGTTCGGTCAGCGACGTGCCGGACCTTTTCGCTCGTGTGTACCCCTGTCCGCACGCGATGGGGGCGGCGGCGTTGCCGGCGAGGTGCAGGGGACAGCGGATATATGGCATGTGACACGCAGGCTGTCGCGTGCCGGATCACGATGCCGGGTGCGGGCAGTCACCGGTCGTTTTGCTGCTCGGGCATGCCCTTTGCCTGGATCAGTCTGTAGCCGCGCCCGCGCACCGTCGTGATGAACTGCGGATGTGACGGGTCCGGTTCCAGCTTGGCACGCAGGCGGCTGACCAGCTTCTCGATGCGCGCGTCGTCCACGTCGCCCAGGTAGTCCTGGCCCCAGACCGATTCGACGATCTGGTACTTGTCGCAGATCTTGCCCATGCGCCCGTAGAGCAACAGCAGCAGCCGGTATTCGAGATCGGTCAACGCTTCGATGGCTCGCCCGTTGACCCACACGGTCCCGGCGTCGATATCGATCCACACGCCATCGGGCACATCCTGGTAAAGCAGCCCCTGCCGCCGCGCGTAATGCGCGAACAGACGGCTAAACAGGCGCAGCCCGCCATCGCCGCGCACCAGCAATCCGCGTTGTAACAGGTCGCTGCGCTGGCGGTTGGTCAGCGCCGCCGGCCCGCGTGAGGCGGCCAAGATCGCGCTCTCTTGTTCGGCGGGCAGCAGTTGCTTCCACAGCTTGCTGAGTTCGGTCCGCACCAGGCGGTGATTTTGCAGCACGTCGCTGGCGACATCAAGCGCCTGCGCGGTGTAGGTTGCCGGCGCGCCGGATTCGATCTCCATCACCACGTGTGCCACCGCCTGGATCAACCCCGGGTGACCGCCTGCCTGGGCCAGGATAAAGTCGCGCTCGTGCGGGTCGAGCGAGTCCGACGCCTGCTCAAAGATCTCAGCGGCGAGCGCGGTCGCGGCAGCGTTGTCCAGCGGTTTGAGGTGCAGCTTGTTGGTGGCGAACAACTCGAGAAACTCGTCCAGGTCGTCGCCGCCGCCGATGTTCGACAGCGGTTTGAGCGTGGCGCTGACGTAGTTCAGGCGGTTGCCGTATTTATCCTTCAGCGCGCGCAGATTGAGAAACACGCGCTCGTCAAGCCCGGTCAGGATCGTGTCGAACTCGTCCAACAGCAGGATCGCGTCGCGTTGTGTGCGGTCATCCTCCAGCAGCGTGATGATCGCGTCGTTGAAAGCCAGCGGGATCGCGAAATCGCTGCGCGACTCGATCACGTTGCGGTAGTGCGCCTCGATCTGCTCGCACAGCGGGGCGCAGTCCGGCGGTGTGCTGGTCAGCGTTTCCAGCAGCGCGCGGAGGATCGCCTCGTAGAAACCCTGCGCGGACAGTTGCAGCATGCGGTTGCAGTCCACGTAGACGAACAGCGCCGGGCGTCCGGTCAGGCGCTCGTATTCGGCAGCAACGGCGGGATCGATCATCTGCCGCAGCAGCGTCGATTTACCGAAGTTGCTCAGGCCTACCACGGCAACGGCTTGCCCGGTAGCGAGCAAGTCCAGCAGGGCCGCGACATCGCGCGGGCGGTAAGGGGTCAGGTGCGTGTCAGCATGTAGCGTCATGGTCGAGCGTCGTTTGGTCAGCCTGCGAATAATCCGGCGGTCGCTGCCGGGCATACTTACAGAGGGGGCGACGGCGTACCGGCAAGCCGGTGATGCGCTATCGCCCCCGGTCGAGGCGGATCGTATGCAGCGAGAGGATGGACACCGTGTCCGTCCGGTGCGGTTATGCGATCGGCATTGCGCGAGCTTAGCCCGATGTGCGCATCTTACGCGCGATGACGACCACAGCGATCAGCCCGGCGGCGGCGATCGCCAGCACGGTCAGGCCGCTGGTCCCGCCGATATCGCTGGCCCCATCACCGATGTCTGAGAAGAAGCCGGAATCGGGCAGCGCTGTGGGCGACACCACGATCGGGCTGGCTTCAGCGGTCGGCGTAAGCGTGACGATGTCCCCCGGTACGGCTGTCACCGGGCTGGTCGGCGTGACGACCGGTGTGTCGGTTTCGGTTGGGCCGGGGGTCGGCGTGGATAGTTGGAGCACGAACTCGATATCCCCGACCGGGCCTTCTTCCGGCACGATGATCTGCAGTACCAGCGGCTCGTCCGGCGGCAGCAGTGCTTGCAGGTCCGGCGGCAGCGTGTCGAACTCAAGCTCCAACCAGTACGTGCCCGGTTCGAGCGAGCCGAAGTCGACGATGCCTTCCAGCGACGAGCGCAGGGTTTCGACCAGCGTGTCACCTTCGGGGGTGGGCGTCGCGCCCTGGCGCACCAGCACGATTCCCGCGCCCGGGTTCGGGCGGTAGGCGCTGTCACCATTCTCGTCGCCGCCGGGCACGTCAATCGCCACGTTCAGCCGCAACCGGTAGTCGCCCTGCCCCGCAATGCTGCTGATCTCGATCGTGTACGTGCCATCGGCGGGCAGTTCAAACGACTCGATCAGGGCATTGGAGACCTCGCCGCTGTCATCATCCCCGGTCAGACGGTTGCCGCCCGGCCCGAATAACTCCAGGAAGGTGTCCATCTGCGTCGGGATAGCGGCTTCCGCGCTGATGCTGACGACGTCGCCCGCGCTGCCGGTGAACGTCCAGGCGTGCGTTTCGCCCAGGCTGAGCGTGCCCTCGCCGACTTCACCGTAAGCGAGCGCGCGCGCGCCACCGCTGGGGGCGACCTCGCTCGTCTGCCCCGTGATGAGGCGATCTCCGGGGTTGAATTGACCGTCGCCGTCGTCGCGGTACAGCCGCACGCCGACATCGCCCAGGACCATGTTATCGTCGGTCCGCAGCCTGACGATGACCTGCGAATCGATCGCGCGCTGGGTGGCGGTGGCTGCTGAGGCTGTCGCCTCCGCTACCGCTGCCGTCGCGGTCTGCTCGGCTTCGAGCGTCAGGGTCGCGGCTTGCAGGGCGGCGGAGGTAGCAGTTTGCTGCTCGTTGAGCGCCTGCTGGGTCTGCTGCTGGACAAACTCAGCCGTTGCACTCTGCTGGGCATTGAACACGGCGGTTTCGGTCGCCGCGTCGATCACGGCCAGCGCGGTGAGCGTGCGGTTGTTGCCTTCGATCTGGGTGGCGTTGTATTCCGCGATCTGGGTGGCGGTCTTCTGGTTGTCGGTCAGCTCGTCCTCGCCGCTCAGCGCGAACAGCACGATCAGGATGATGATCGCGATCACGCCCAGAGCGATCAGCGCAGCGACGATCATAAACGTGCGACTGACACCGCCGCCGTCCTCTCCGGCAATGGATTCGAATTCTTCCGGATCGATCGCCGGTCCCATGTCGTCTTCTGGAAACTCCGGGGTGTCGTCAAAGAACCCGGCGTCATCAAAAGGCACTTCATCGTCGAAAGACGTTTCGTCCTCAAAAGGCACGTCGTCTTCGCCGTTTTCGTCGTCTAGATTAAAAAAGTCTCGGAGTTCTTCGTCAGACATTCGCTCTTCCCTCCGCGATAGCCGCGATAGTCGCCCGCACCGGGCTGTTAACCCAGCAGTTCCAGATTCGCCAACGGCACCAGCACGACACTGCCGTCGTCAATACGCACGCTGGCGCACAGTACGCGCAGGCCGTTATCGATCACCTGTGGTGCCTGCGGTAAATCCTCTACTTCACCCACCATGCCTTCCCAGGGCGCGCGGGTCATGCGGACCTTCATCCCCGGCGCTAACGCCTGGTCCAGCACCGGCGTCGCCGGGTAGCGTCCCTTGCTTGGCAACGGGATCATGATCTCAGGCCGGTCGGCGCGCCAGCGGTCCGGGATGCTGGCATCGAACACCGCTTGCAGCCCCATGTTATCCTCTAAGAGGCGATAGATCAATTCGGTGGGGCGGCGCTGACCAAAGCCTTCCGTTAAGAGTACAGGGAATCCGAGTTCCAGCGCAAGTTGGCGTAACGCGGCGGGCATACAGGGTGCAACCACGCCCGCGACTTGTTGCTGGTTGGCGACCAGCAGGTCCCCGGTCGTGAGCGCGTCAGGGCTGATGATCACCACGTCGCGGTATTCCGAAATGCGCGGGTCCATCTTGCTCAGCCCGGCGAACCCGTCCGGCGGCAGGAATTTGAACGCGCGGTAGGCATATTGCCCGTTGCCCCACGCGCACTGGATCAACGCGCCCTTGCCGGTGATCGTGACGTCGTGCGCGCTGGCGTGCGTCACCTCGCCGGGAATCCGCGCCTGGACTTCGACCGTCTGGCGGGCCTCCTGCAGGATGATGCGGTGCCCGTCGCGCGCCACGACCACCCCGTCGACCGGCGCGTAGAGCACCCTGGCGCGGCGTCCCCTGCCCTTACGCGCGAGTTCCTGCCCCAGTTGCACGCGCATCCCGACAGCGACCTGCAGCACGTCTTCGATCTGTTCGTCGCTTGGATTGGTCAGTCCCAGCGCCTTGGGCACGTCCAGAATCCGGTAATCGCCCAGGATGTCGCCCAGCAGCACCATCTGGATCGCCTCGACGTGCTCGTGTTCGACGGTCTGCACGGCATGCGCGACCGCGTTTGGCGGCAGCGTGCGCGTGCGCGTGACGAGCGTGAAGTCCTGGATCGTGGTTACCTCAGGATGGTAGGGCATGGCCTTCTCCTTCGGGGGGCGCAGCGGGGACGGCGTGCCGGTCGCGGTCGCCATCGGCGGGACGCGGCTCGCGCCCCATCATCGCCATCCGCCACTCGGTGAAGCGCAATTCCCGGTCGCGCCCACGCGGCAGCGCCAGTGGCCGCCCGCGCGCGTCGAAGATCAGCCCGGCGGCACCGGCGGTCAGGCGACGTTTGATGCGCCGCCTGCCGTTGATCGACAGGCCGCGCGCCAGGCGCAGGTCCAGCTTGACCTGCTCGCCGGGCAGCAGCGGCGCGACCCACATCTCGCCGCCGCGAATCTCGCGCTCGATGCGCCGGTCTTCGCCATAGGTCAGGCGCACCTTCATCGCTTTGCGCCCCTGCCGCACGCGCCCCAACGGGCAGAACGCGGTCCCCAGGTCGATCAGGCCCCCGGCTTCGAGCGCTTGCACGGTGATGATCGGCTCCAGGTACGCGACCACGCCCAGCGACGCGATCAGGTTGTGCGGGTCGAGCCGCAGATCGACCATGCCGACCGGTTGCAGCGCATCCAACAGCAGCAGCGCGGAAATGCCGGGGTGCTGTGTTTCGGTCAGGGCCGCACCCGCCGCGATAATCGGGCTAAAAGGCGGCAGCAGCACGCTCTCGCCGGTGCCCCAGGTGGGGCGCGCATCCGCGACAAGCTGGCGCACGATCTCGCGTGCGAGCGCCTGTTCGAGCAGCAGGTCTTCGCCGGTGCCGGGGATCGTGGACGGGCGAAGCTGCTTGTTGTGCGCGTAGTCCCACAGCGCCGCGTCATCGATCGCAAACGGCAGCCAGCGCCGCACCGCGTCCGGCGTGACGGTCTCCAGCGCGCTGACGATGTTGTGCCCCATGCCGAGATCGGTCCGGATGCGGTAGCGCGGCGTCCCGTCCACGCTGGCGGCGATCATGCTGTTGGCGCTGCCCACGTCGATGCACAGCGGGCCGATGCCGTCACCGGGCAGGCTGCCCATGTAGCGCACCGCGCTGATGTAGCCCTGCGTGGTCGGCACAACACCGACCGAACTCAGCCGCCCGACGGACCCAAACCCGCCGGGCGCGTTGCTGCGGTATTCGTCATAAAAGAAGGCCAGCTCGATCTGGGCCGGAAAAAGCTCTTCTTCGTTCGTCTCCGGGCGCACGTTCTTTGAGACGAACACGCGCGTCAGCGGGTCGAACTGCGTCTTGACCGCGCGGCGCAGCGCGCGGTTGCCCGCGTACAGCACGCTGGGCCTGTGCTCGGGATCGCTCAGGTCGAGCGCCAGGTTGATCTTGTCGAGCAGCGCCTGGAGCAGCACCGTCGCGCCACCGTCCGTGCCGCCCGCGATCATGATCAGGTCGGCGCCGCTGTTAACGATCGCGTTGATCTGCTCCTCTTCGCTGCGCGGGTCGTCCGGCGTCAGCGTGTCCACGATCGTGACATAGGTGCCGCCCAGCGCGCGCTGGGCGCTGGCGAGGCTCAGTTCGGGCGTCAGCCCGACCAGGAACACGCGCATCGGACGCCCGGCGCTGCCGGTCGCCAGGAACGCGTCGATCCCGGTGTTGCCCGGCGCTCCGGCGACGAACATGCTATCGCTGTCCGCGTCAAGCAGCGTGCGCCCGGTGAGGCGCGTCATCGCGTCGGCGGCGTGTTCCAGCCCCAGCGCGACCTGCCCCAGCGGGGGTTCGGCGGTGGTGCGTGCGCGTGACGACGCCACAAGGCGATACTGCCCGTCGACGAGGTCGATCAGCACCAGCCGCGTATGTACGTTGCCGAAATCGGCGACCAGGACCGCGTTCATGACGCTGCTCGTGGCGCTGTCCGGTAAGTAGTCTGCCATGCGTCGATCAGCCCCCCACTCTGTCCAGGATAAACTCAAGCTGCTCGCGGATCACGTCGCTGAAAACGGTGATGCTGGAGAGGATCGCCCCGGCGTACAGCGCGCCAAGCGTCAGCATCACGAACACGCGCCCGATCCCGCTGAGCGCGCGCAGCGCCGCCGGACGTTTGATCTCCCCGCCGCGCTCGACGGCGAAATACTGGAAATAGAGCAGCGTCGTGACCGTGCCCGCGACGATCACGAGGCCGTCGCGCGTGTTCTCCCCGACGCTTTGCGCGGCTTCGCGTGCCAGCGGTACGATCGTGCCCGCCACCGCACCGACGATCGCCACCGCCAGCCCCACGCCGATCACAAAGGCCATGCCCAGGTCGCCCAGCGGGGCCAGGCGCGGTGACACCTTGAACAGCAGCAACACCGCCGGCAGCAGCGGGATCGCCCCCAGCGCGCGCAGCGCGACCAGGGTTGTGGTATCGTAATCCGCCGAATCGACGAGCAGCGTGTTATCCAGCCAGGGCACGATCACGCTCTCCACCGCGACGATCGCGGCATAGGCTGCCGCCACGCCGATCAACACGTGGATCGCCAGCCGGTACAAGACGTTATCGCCCAGCAGATAGCTGAAGATCATCAGGGTGAGCACCAGCGCGACCCACCCGGCGATCAGGTCAAGCGTATCGGGAGTCAACGGTGTCGCCTCCGTAGTAATCCGCGCAGCAGGTTAATGAACAGCCCCACCCCGATCAACGCGACCGCCGCCAGCACGCCCAGCGCCATGCTTTGCCAGCGCGATGTTTCGGGGTTGGGCAGGTCGGGCGCGTTCCCGGGCATGGTGTAGGGCGTGCGTGCATCGGCGTTGCGCGCGGCGTTAAAGCTGTACGCGTCGCGCACGCCCGCCAGGTACCCCGCGAACGCCGACTCGTGCATATAGGGCGTGGTCAGCGGCTCGACCGCGGCGGCGACCAGCGCGACTTTCGGCACGTCCACCCCTTCAAGCTGCTCGGCCCAGGTGCGCACGTCGCCAGATTCGTCACCGATCACGATCACCAGCGCGATATCCTCGGCCAGCGTCATGACGGGCAGGTCTGTGCGCTCGCCGCGCAGGTCGTAGTCAAAGACGGTATGTGTCTGGTAGCGGTAATCGCCGCTCGCACGCAGGGCGCGCACGCCGACCACGTTGCCCGGCAGGTAGCCCAGCACGACGTAATCCTCGCCCCGGAGCAGCGCGTCTTCGTCCTGATCCCGCGCGTCAAGCAGGGCCGTGTCGCCAGCCAGCTCCACGACGACCGTCTCGGCGTGCAGCGCGCCCGCCGGATTCGTGCTCAGCGTCAGCGGGATCGCACCGCGTGCCAGGATGTCGCGCAGCAAGGCATCGGCCAGCGTGTCCAGTTCCCCGGCGGCGGGCGGGCCGTATTCGAAGGCGAACAGCACGTAGTCGCCCTCGCTCACGGCGGCGTCGATCGCGGCGGCGAATTCGCGGCGGTGGCCGCTTAGCGCGGGCGGATCGTCGGCAATATGCAACGCGTCGGTGGCGAACGGCCCGATCAACGCCGCCAGCAGCACAAGAGCCACCAGCCAGCGATCGGGGCGGCGTCGCGTGCGGCGGCGTGCAGGTTGGGGTTCCGGTTCGGGGGCTGCTTCGCGACGCTCTTTCGTGTCGGTCGGTTCCAGCAGTCCCAGCGACGGCCCGGTGAACACGTCCGGTTCGATGCCGTGTTCTTCTTCCTCTTCCACAACCGTGTCGAGCAGGCGCTGCAGGTGTTCGGCACGTTTTTGCTGCTCCGGCGTGACCACCAGCCCGCTGACCGTCTCGAGCGTCACGTCCGCCGGGAGGACCGCGTCCGCCGCGGGCAGCGCGCCGGTGATACCGGCCAACGGCCCCGTGTCAGACGGTTCGAGCGTTTCCGGCGACGTGATGCTGCTCATGGCGCGCTCGCGGAAGGCGCGCAGCCGGGCCGGTAGCTCCGCGACCTTCTTCTGTCTGACGTCCATTTCCGCGCCGCCTGCCTGGACCTTGACCGGTAGCTCAGAAGGCCGCAAATCCTCGACCCAGTCCGGCTGCGGCTCGGCCACGAGCAACGGCTCCGGTTCGGGCGTCTCGGTGCCGGCGTCTGGTGCTGCGGCGGGTTCCGCGGCCTCATCTTTGCCGCGCCCGCGGAACAGCCCGAATATGCCGCGTTTCTCCGGCTCTTTCCCGGCGGGGGGCGCTGCGCTTACGTCTTCGTCGGCGGGTGGCGCGGTCTCAGGGATCGCGTCGGCGGCCAGCTCATCCGTGCCGGGCCACAGATCATCGCTGTCGAACGCCGTTTCAGCCGCGTCGAGATCGTCCGGCAGCTCGCTGAACAGCGCGTCCAGATCGTCGGCTTCCTGCGCCCCAACTTCCGCCGGGGCCGGGGTCGCGCCGAGCAGGTCATCGAGCGCGCTGCTGTCCAGTGGCGCTGCTTCCAGCGCGGCGTCCCCTTCTTCTTCGGCGGCGGCTGGCGCTTCCTCTGCGGCGAAGGGTTCCACCATTTCCGCCGGGGACGGCATGTCCTCGGCGGCGACGTCGTCCGGCGAAATCTCCTGCAGCCAATCCGGCTCGCCCTCGCCGGTCACCGCGGCGACTTCGCGCTCGCCTTCCGGCGGCAGGTCGGGGGGCCACGCGATATCGTCCGCGTCCGGTTCCTGTGCAGCGGCCTCGCGCAACCAGTCGGGCATATCGTCCGCGCCCGGCATTGGAGCCGCTTCCGGTTCAGTGCCCGCTTCGGCGGGTGGTCCCGCCGCGTCAAATTCAGCCGGTTCCAGCGGGTCGAAGCGCTCGACGAAATCGCCGTCTGCGCGATCGTCCTCGCCCGCTGCGGCGCGTTCCGGCTCTGGTTCTGGGGCGTGTGCGTCGTCGAGTTCCAGCTCAGGGAAGGGGATCTCTTCCGGCCCTTCGACGCGTTCCGCGCGTTCGATTTCCGCCAGCCATTCAGGAATGTAAGGCTCCGGCTCTTCCAGCGGTTCGTCCGTGCCGAGGGTGTCCAGGTCCGGGAACACCTCGTCAAGCTCGGGCAAGTCCGCGTCTTCCGCTTCCGGCAGGAGGTCCGCGTCGCCGTCTTCGAACAGCCAGCCCGATTCGGCAGATTCGGCCTCTGGTTCAGCTTCCTCAGCGCCGAACGCGTCCATATCAGCGAACACCGCATCGAGATCGGGCCGTTCGGTCGCCTCATCGTCCGGAGTGGCGTCCGCTGCGGCATCCGGTCGGGCATCCGCGAGCCAGGCGGGGATTTCGGGGGCCGGTTCGGCGGCGGGTTCTTCCGTGTCAGGCGTGTCACGTTCGGGCGGTTCGGGCGCGTGATCATCCTGCGCGGCATCCGGTTCCTCGTCGTCCTCGAACAACCAGTCCATATCGGCAGGTTCATTTTCCATTGCAGCCTCGCTACCGAATAGATCGGCTTGCGTCTCGGCATCCAGCCCGGATTCAAGGTCTTCGTCCAGCCAGTCGGGGATCACCCCGGGCCGGTCGCCCTCCCCCTGCGCGTCCAACCGCCGGATCGCGGCGTCACCGGCATCGTCTTCACCGGCGGGCGGCGCGCCGAACAGTGCCGCCCAATCGGTTTCGGCGTCACCCGCGCCGGTCATCCAGTCCGGCAGCTCGCCCGGTGTTTCGGGATCGGCGGGTTCGGGTATGGCCGAGGTGAACGGCTGCGTGAGCGGGTCCGCGTCGAAGTCGATGTCGCGCACCCAGTCGGGGATATCGGCGTCGTCTTCCGGTGCGGCGGGGATCGTTTCACCTGGTGCCCCTGCCATCTCCGGCAGGTCGGGCATAGGTGGCTCAGGTAGATCGGGCGCATCAGGCGCGAGCGGTTCGGGTTCCTGCGGCTGCTGGAGCGCCTGCTCGCGCGCCTCGTGATACGCCTCCCATTCCTCGTAGGTCATATCGTCGGGAATCTCGTCCGGCGGCTCGACATCCGGGTTGTACACCCAGACGGGCACGCGTGCCTCATCGTCCAGAATCCGGCGAATGGCGGACGGCTCCGCTTCCGCTTCGTCCTCGTCTTCCGTTTCGATCTCGGCCTGGGCCAGCCAGCCAGGGAGTGCCTCGTCGTCCCCGGCGGGTTCGTCGTCTTGAGGGACGTCCGCGTCGTCTGGCGCGTCGTCTGCGGGGATATCCGCCGCGAGCCAGTCGGGCAACGCTTCGTCGTCGCCTGCTTCGTCGCTTGCCTCACCTTCCGCACCGGCTGCACGATCATCACCGGCGGGGGTATCGCGGCCAGGATCGTCATCACCTGCCGCAGCCTGGACCGCCAACCAGTCCGGCAGCTTGCCGGTTCCGGCGGGGGTGCGCTCGTCATCGTCGAAGTCAAAGACCAGGTCGTCCCCCCGCGCGACAGACTCGGCGGCAGGCTTCAGCCATTCGGGGACGTCGGCGTCCTCCGCGCCGGATTCCGCTGCCGATTCTTCGGCGGCGCGGGCTTCTTCCTCGGATGCGTACCCCGCGAGCAGCCAGTCCGGCAACTGCTCGGGTTCGGCCTCCGTTTCGTCCGGGGCTTCGGCTTCTGCACCGGGCGCGGCGGTGAGATCGTCGTCTTCCTCGAGCAGCCAGTCCAGGGGCGCTGTGCCCTCTGTCGCTTCCGATGTGGCCGGTTCCGTCTCGTCGAACAGTTCCGCTTCCAGGTCGATCGGTTCCGCGTCAGGAGCGGGTTCGCCTGCTGGCGGCTGCATCGCGGGACTGGCCGTGTCGTCCTCTAGCTCGCCCTCGAACAGCCAGCCCAGGTCAGCCGGTTCAGCCGCTGGACCGGCGTCCGCCGCCGCGTCCGCGTCCCCGAACAGGTCATCTTCGAGCGCGGCGAAATCCTCGCCGGTGCCCGGGGCGGCTTCGGCTGCTGGGGCATCTTCTTCTTCGAGCAGCCATTCCAGATCAGCCGGCGCTGCTTCCGGCGGTTCGGATGTGTCGTCGTCCGCAGCGTCAAACGGCCCGCTCCGGGGCCCGTCTTCGGTGGCATCCCAGGGCGCGGGTGCAGGCGGCGTGCCGGGCGGCGGCGGTTCCTCGCCGGGAAGCGCGTCCCAGGGGGGCGCAGCGTCCGGTGCGGCGGGGGCCGGGGGCGTGTCGCCAGGCAGGATCGTCCACGCCGGGCGCGCCTCGTCGTCCGGTTGTGGCGTGTCGTCGCTGTCGTTTTCAGACGCTTGATCGCCCTCATCCCGCAGGTCGTCGGGGATCAGGTCATCATCATCAAACAGGTTGAAATCGTCGGGCATCGTGTTTATTCCCCGCTTGTCGTCCGGTTACAGCGCGTCCTTAGCCGCGAATCGACCGGTCTTGCCCGGTCAGCACGCGAACCCCTACCATCAACGTCCCTAATCCGACGCCGATCAGTATCCCCCGTGCGCCTGCGCTGACGGGCACCTCGACGAACCAGTCGCGCAGGCTGGCGACATCTTCCAGCCGGGTCGCCGGAATCCAGCCGAGCAGGACCACGAGCATGGACAGGATGAACAGCGTATGCCAGATCGACACCGTGCGCCGCATCAAGCGGTACGCCGCGTAGACCAGGAAGAACACCAGCAGCGCCGCCAGCGCCGACTCGCCGCTGACCTGTACCGCCTCAAAGACACGCGCGCTCATGTACTCGCCTGCCAGGTCGCCGGACCAGACCTCTGCCCGGTCCAGGATCCGCAGCACGATCACGCCCAGCGCCGTCACCAGCGCCACGATGCTGTAGGGCCAGCCGCGCTCCGAGCGCACGAAGCGCCCCAGGTGCACCGCGAACAGGTTGAGCAACCCGATCAGGACCGCGATCGCGGCCACGACCATCACGCTGCCGATCCACAGATCGGCCATGTTCGCCGAGATCGTGCCGGCGCTTGACACCAACCCCAGTAACGTGACCAGTCCGAAGCTGATCACGGTGACGGTCGCCAGAAAATGGACGATGCGGTGGCTTCTCACGCGGTTCCCCTCACCTTGTCGTTATGTTGCCCTATCCTACACGCTGCCGGGCCAACCGGCCAGCGTCGCCGGTCACAATGCGTAATTGATCGCTTCTACAAGTATGCCCAGCACCACCAGCCAGCGCAGCGTTTCCAGCGCCACGATCCCGCCGCGCTGCAGGGCGTTGCCGTCCATGTATGCCGGGCCAACGTAGAGTTCCTCGCCCAGTAAGACGCGATCGGCCTGCGCGTAGGCGATGGCCTGCCCTTCGAGCAGGTCGCTATGCGCGGTCAGGTCCTGGCCGGTGCGCAGCGCGTTTTCACCCAGCAGCGCCAGCTCGAACCCGAAACGCCCCAACAAGATGCTGCTGTCGACCTGGTGGTCCGCGTTGAGGCTGGCGACACCGGCAGCGAACGTCAGCGACCGTGGCCCTTGCGGGTACCAGATCGCCAGCGTGCTGTTCCAGCGGTCAAGGCGCTGGCGGTAGGCGTAAGCACGGCGTAGCGTGTCCTGGGCCAGCGGCAGCGTGATCGCGTCGCTGAGCGTGATCATCGGCGTCTGCTGCGCCACCGCGACCCGTTCCGCTATGCGGTACGTCACTTCTGCCGATGCCAGCGCGCTGATGGTGCTGTCTGCCCCCAGGGCGCTATGCCCGAACGAGAAATGGAGCCGCAGATCGCTCTCTACCGTGTCAGCGGCCAGCAGCGGCAGCGCTTCATAGGCCGGGATGCGCCGCAAGCGCAGCCCGAAGCGCCGCACGATGAAGCGCCCGGCCAACGTCGCCACAAATGCAATTGCCAGAAACACGAGTGTCAGTTCGGCGTTGTTCATAGTCTCTCGTCGCCTGTTCCGTCGCGCGATCCGTCGACCGGCGCGCGCGCTTCGGTGCCCGCCTCAAGCTGCGCGTTTAGCCACGCCATGCCCCCCGGCGCATCGAGCAATCGCGCCAGCGCGTCGATCTCAGGGCGCGGCACGAACAGCCCCAGCACCGGCTGCGCGATCCAGATCACCTGTGCGCCCAGCGGGCCCAGCGGTTCCGCCGCGTCCAGCAGCGCGGTGAGCAGGCCATGCAGGTGCAGCCGCCGCGACCAGCGGTCCAGCCGCGCGGCCCAGCGCAGGTTCGCCGCATCCTGTGCGGCGCGGGGATCATGCTCCAGGCTAAACATAGCGCCAGTATAGCACAGCGGGGATTGTGGAGAAAATCGGCCATTGGGCCTACCGGTGTCGCGTTTCGCGTCCCAACTCGCCCTTGACATCGCGCCGGGATGTGGGCTACCATGAACGACAGCAAACGTAATATCGTACGACTGTAAAGCGTTGATCGGGACGAGTACTGGTCGTTCCCCGGTCCCAGGGAGAGCGCGCCGCGACTGGGAGCGCGTTCGTCCGGCAGACCAGGAAAACCCCCCGTGAGCGCATCACGGAACCGGCGGGACTAGCCCCCGCGCCGCAGTATGTGATGCCGGGTGGCCCCCGTTAGCAGCCCCAAGAGCGCGCGTATGTCGCCCGGCGGCCTGCGTGCGGAATTTGGGTGGAACCGCGTGGTGATCAACGACCCTCGCCCCAAACGACTTTGGGCGGGGGTCTTTAATTTTGGGGCCAAATCGTTGTAGTATGTGAATAATGTGACGATAACGAATGGCACCAAGCCCGAGGATAGAACGCTGTGTTAATCAAACGTGTTTGGATAGAACCCGAGCCAGAAGTAGATTTCGACCCCGTAACGGATTGTGCCGACGTGTTGGTCGAAATGGAAAATGGCGAACTCTGGCAGGCGCATTTCGTGACGCTGGAGCATTTGCAGCAGGAGATGCAACTGAGTCTGGACGTCGCGCGGCAGCACAAGAATGCGCTGGCTGCCAGGCAGTTTCTCGCGTTGGAGACGCCGCACGTTGTGGTTGAGCGGCTGACGCCGGACGTGATCGAGGACGTGGTCGATAACCTGATGGCACTCGGCGTGTTCGAGAGTGTTTTCAGCCAGTTTGAATCGAGTGAGGCCAGCGATCCTGTCTGGCCGAAGGAGGGCGTCGGATGACCGGCACTAGCGGCGGCACTGTCACGGGCGCGCCCGCTGGCATTGCCGCACCCCTGACACGACGCGATCACATCGGGCAGCCCCGGTAGGGACGCTTTGCGCTGCACCCTACCGGCGATGCCGGCGAACCTGCCGCATCGTGGGGCTGCGAAATCTCAGCAGCAGGGTCCAGCGCAGTTCGCCCCTGTTCGCCCACGCCCACATTAACGATTGACGTAACCTATTCGCTCGCCGCGCCGGAAACGCGTAGCGTCCGCCGGGACGTTGTGTGTGGCTGCGACCGGGCGATGTCATCAAGCGGCCATCTTCAGCCGCACAAGTCGAGGAGAATCCAAGGTGGAACGTTACCAAGACAGCAAGCTGTATCGCATTCGCCACTCGGCGGCGCACGTTATGGCACAGGCCGTGCTGGAACGTTTTCCAGAGGCGAAGATCGCCATCGGCCCGCCGATTGAAGACGGCTTCTATTACGATTTCGATCTGCCGCGCCCGTTAACGGACGAGGACCTCAAGGCGATCGAAAAGCGCATGAAGAAGATCATCAAGGAAGGCCACGCGTTCGAGCGCCGCGAAGTGAGCGCCGATGAGGCGCGCGCGCTGTTCGCGGACCAGCCCTACAAGCTCGAACTGATCGAGGGGCTGGAACAGGGCGAGGTCGATGAATACGGCGAGAAAACGGACGAACCCGTCGTGATCAGCACCTACCGGCAGGACTCGTTCGAGGACCTGTGCCGGGGGCCACACGTCGAGAACACGCGCGAGATCAACCCGAACGCCGTCAGCGTCACGTTCAAGGCCCCGGCGGGCGCGTACTGGCGCGGCGACGAAAACCGCGAGATGCTCACGCGCATCTACGGCACGGCCTGGGAGACGCCCAACCAGCTTGAGGAATACCTGCAACTGCTCGAAGAGGCGAAGAAACGCGATCACCGCAAGATCGGGCAGGAGCTTGGCCTGTTCACGTTCAGCACGGAGGTGGGCAAGGGCCTGCCGCTGTGGAAGCCGAACGGCGCGGTGCTGCGCGACTTGCTGGAGCGCTTCCTGCGTGACGTGCAGATCGAGCGCGGCTACGAGCCGATCATGACGCCGCACATCGCGCGCGTGGCGCTCTACGAACGGTCGGGGCATTACCCCTACTACAAGGACAGCCAGTATTCGCCGTTCGAGGTCGAGGGCGACCAGTTCATGCTCAAGCCGATGAACTGCCCGCACCACATCCACATCTATAAGGACGAGCTGCACTCGTACCGCGACCTGCCGGTCCGCTACGCCGAGTTCGGCACGGTCTACCGCTACGAGAAATCGGGCGAGCTGCACGGCCTGACGCGCGTACGCGGCTTCACGCAGGACGACGCGCACATCTTCTGCACGCCGGAACAACTCGAAGACGAGTTCATCAAGGTGATTGAGCTGGTCGAGTTCATCCTCAACGGCCTGGGCCTGTCGGATTACCGCGCCCGTGTCGGCGTCCGCGATCCCGAAAGCGACAAGTATGTCGGCTCGGACGAGAACTGGGAGCGTGCGGCGGCGGCGATCATCGCGGCGGCGGAGAAGAAGGGCCTGAACTTCGCGGTGGAAGAGGGCGAGGCGGCCTTCTACGGCCCCAAGCTGGACTTCGTGATCCGCGACGCGCTCAAGCGGGAATGGCAGATCAGCACGATCCAGGTGGACTACAACCTGCCGGAGCGTTTCGAACTCGAATACATCGGGGCCGACAACGAACGCCACCAGCCGATCATGATCCACCGCGCGCTGTACGGCAGCATGGAGCGCTTCGTCGCGGTGCTGATCGAGCACTACGCGGGCGCGTTCCCGGCGTGGCTGCACCCGGTCCAGGCGACGCTGATCCCGATCGCGGATCGCCACGTGCCGTACATGCAGCAGGTCGCGGAGAAGCTGCACGCGCACGGCATCCGCGCCGAGGTGGACGACTCCGAGAACCGCATGGGCAACAAGATCCGCCTGGCGACGCAGCAGAAGGTACCCTGGATGTTGATCGCGGGCGACCGCGATGTCGAGGCCGGGGCGGTCAGCGTGCGCCTGCGCGATGGCGAGGACCTCGGCGCGATGCCGGTCGACGACTTCGTGCGGATGGCGCTGGACGTGATCGAGCGCAAGTCGCTTGAGCTGCGCGCGGGGTAGCCATCAGCAGAGCGATCCGCGAAACACTCTCGCCCCTGGATGCGTGTGCATCCGGGGGCGTTTTGCTACCACAAAAGCGTCGTTGCTAAAATTATCAGTAGTCTTCTAAACATCGACGACACATAGACCAAAGGAGACTGACCGATGAAACGTTTAGCGCTTGTCTTGTTGGTGTTGGGGTTGCTGGTGCCGGCGGTTGCGCTGGCAGGATCGGGCAAATTTACGTTCAACGACGTGACATTCAGTGACGGCACAGTGGGCGAGCTAGAAGCAAGCAGCAAGGTCAAGAAGAACTTCACCACGTGCAGCTACTTCAGCGATGATTACGAAGCTTACCTGGGGTACTTCCAGAGTGCAGAGTTCGCGTCAGAGGACGCTGAGGAAGTCCTGGCGTTCTGCCTGGAACATTATGAAGATCGTGAAACCGGCTAACACTTGAGCGAAAACTAACCAATCGCGACTTTCGCCCGACAAAAACACCCCCACCGAATTCGCGCCGGTGGGGGTGTGGTGTACAGGAACAGGACTCATCCTTCTCAGCTACAGCGGTGCTCCATTAACTCCAAACGGAATCCAGGTCACCGGGGCGTTCCTGGTGACACCCTCCACGCAGGCGTAAGAGTCTTGAATCTCGAGGGAATCGTTCAGCGGCGTGCCGAACCAGGGTGCTTCGAAGTTAGGGCCAACGGTACCAACTGGCACCCACACCCAGTTGCATACGATCAGCACCTGGCGGTAAAGTCCTGACTCGTCCAGACCCCCCGCGTGGAAAGTCTTCCCCGCCGGGATCGTGACTTCAGGTGTGACCAGCTCGCCCGGCTCCCAGTATAGCTGGGCGTCGGCCACGAACCTGCCCTGCACCACCCCATCAGGGTAACTGACCAGAGCCCCACCGCCACAGTTATCGGTGGTGACGGAGAATGTAGCGTCCCCATCTCCATAGACGCCAAAGAACACGGTGACATTAGCGTCCGCGGCAATTTCAAGCGTTACGCTATGCGGGGATGCAATTTCGTCCACGTACAGTAGTTCTGTGTCCGTATAGATCTCTATGAATACCGTACCACTTGGCCGGGTCGCAGTCGCGGTTAACACTGTGCCGGCTTCTAGCGCCATCGGGCCCACTTCAGGATCGTAGCCCTCAACGCCGGTGCCGCTGGCACCGAAACATGCCGCGGAAGCGGTGGGCAGGTTGGGCAAAAAGGCGAATCCAGCCACAAGTAGCGTCACAACAATCGAAATACGTAGCAATTTCACCAGACCATCTCCTCAAAATAGCTTATGAACCGAGCGTTCTGTGACACCGGTCATCGCAAGCGCGCCACGGCGGGGGCAAACAAGTACGGCTGCAAAGCGGGGTGCAAACAACAATTAACGCTTTCATTGACCAGGTAATTACACTATAAACCGCCGTTTTTCCCGGAGTCAATCAAACGTTTGGCATTTTAATTAGTTTTTCATAAGTGACTGGGGCGCGGTGTGGTGCGGCGGCGCTAGCTGTGCCAACACAAGACACCCCCACCGAATTCGCGCCGGTAGGGGTGTGGGTGTTCAGATATCAGATACCTGCTACTCTACGATAATTAATTCCGGCGGCAGTTCCGGCTCGCCGTCGATGCCCTCAGCCGGTTCGACCGGGACATTCGATACACCAGGGGCGCCGCAGGCATTGCTATCGCCGGCTTCCACGACGGTCGTGGGCAGCGGCATACCATTCCAGACCTCGTCGTAGTTCGGGCCGATAGTCTCGGCACGGACCCAGACCCAGGTGCAGGCGATCAGCACTTTGCGGTACATGCCGCTTTCGTCCTGCCCGGCGACGAGATAGGTCTTACCGGCTTCAACGACCGTGTACGGCTCGATCAGCATGCCGGGTTCCCAATACAGTTCGGCATCCTGGACGAACGTGCCGCTCACCGCCTGCTCGGGGATGTTCGGTAGCACACCGCAGTCGGTTGAGGTCACGCGGTACGAGTTCTCCGGCTGGCCGTTGAATTGCCAGTCCAGCAACAGCTCGATGTTGTCGGTCTGGCTGGGGAAGTCGTAGGTTACCGTTTGCTGAGCGGCGAATTCCACCGATTCCAGGACGAGCGTGCCGTCAACGAACACGAGGATGGCGGTGCCGTCGCCGTCGGTGGTGTTCATCGTCACCGTGATCGAAGACCCGGCGGGCATCGAGAAGGGGCCGATCCAGAGGTCCGTATCGCCGTTGCCGGAGAGGTTCACGCAGTCGGCAGAGGCGGTCGGCAGCGCCGGCAAGAAGACGAACCCGGCAGCGAGCAAGCTCGCGATGAGAAATACGCGTAACAGTTTCATGGTACGTTTTCCTTTCAGGTTTGTGTCAGGTTTAGACATTCAGGCACAAAATTGCGTTGCGACTGTATGCTTCTATCGTACAGGCGACACGCGCCTTTATCTATAAAAACGTTATAAAATTCAGTAAATAGTTGTAAGCGGGATTTTTAGCGTGGTGCCGGGTGTGCAAACAATATCCCGCCGGACGTGACCCGGCGGGACGCAAACAAGCCTGCCTGTGCAGTGTAGCCTGTTACAGCGTGATATCGCCTGTCAGCACCGCGACGAGCAGGTCGACGGTGGCCTGGATGTCGTTCATATCGGCGGTCTCGCCGGTCGTGTGTGCGTAACGCAGCGGGTACGACAGGCCGCCGGTGGGCACGCCGCCCTGCACGTCCTGGATCGCCTTCCCATCCGTGCTGGCGCTGGTCATGACGTCCATCTGGTAGGGGATGCCCGCTTCTCCCGCGCGCCGGACCAGCAGGTCGCGCACCGCAGGCGGAACGATCAGCCCGTAGTCGCGCGCTTTGATCGCCGTGCCCGCGCCGAGCTTGACGGCGGTGGGCCTGCCGTGCGGCTGGTCGGCGGTCGTGCCGTCGATCGCCAGCGCGAGATGCGGCTGCACGCCGAAGGCTGCCGGTCCCGCCCCGCGCGTGCCGACCTCTTCCTGCGCGGTGAACGCGAAATAGACGCTGTGCGGCGTGCCTTGCTGCTTGACGCGCCGCATCGCCGCGATCTGGATCGCGCAGCCGACGCGGTTGTCCAGGCTCTTGCCGATCACCCGGTCGCCGCGCCGCGCCACCGTCCCGGCGAGCGCGCCCGGGTCGCCCACGCGTACCTCGGCATTGGTGAAATCATCGCCGCTGCCGGATGCGCTGATATCGATGAAAAAGCCCGACAGCCCCGGCAGGTTGGTGCGCTTGGTGAACTGGTGGTCCACGCCGATCGTGCCGAGCACGCCGTTTTCGAACAGCACGCGCGCGCCGAGCAGCGCCGCCGGGAACAGCGTGCCCAGCGACGCGAACCGCGCGAAGCCCTGCCGGTCGATGTGGCTGACGATCAGGCCGATCTCGTCCATGTGCGCGGCGGTCATGACGCGCGTTTCGCCGCTGCCGATGCGACAGACCAGGTTGCCGAACGGGTCGACGGCGATCTCGTCAGCGAGGGGTGCGACTTCGGCGCGGATCACGTCGCGGATGCGGTGTTCAAAGCCGGGCGGCCCCCAGGTTTCTGCAAGTTGTGTGATCAGTGCGTCCACAGTAAGTCCTCAGTTCGTGTTAACGGCTAAGTAGCGTTTCGTCCAGTTGTTCCCACGCCGCGCGGAGCAGGTCGTGCTGGCTTTCCCAGTCGGCCAGGCTCATGACCAGGTTGGGACCGTGCAGGTAGCGGCAGGGCGTGGAGACGGTCACACTCGGCACGCCGCGCCCGCTGATGTGAATCCGGCCCGCGTCGGTGCCCCCGGCGTGCTGCGGCGAGCGGAACTGGTGCGGGATGCCCCTGGCATCGCCCACGCGCACGAGGTGGCGCACCAGGCGCGGATCGCTGATCGTGCGCCGGTCCACCACCGTGATCACCGCGCCGCCGCCCAGCGTGGTGATCGTGGTCTGGTCGGGCGCGTCGGGGTCGTCCGGCGGCAGGTCGTGGCAGGCGGTCGTTTCCAGCACGAACGCGACATCGGGCCGGATGCGGTTCGCCGCGACGGTCGCGCCGCGCAGCCCGACTTCCTCCTGCACGGTGAACGCGACATGCAGGTCGAACGGCAGAGGGTCGCCCTGCACCAGCCAGATCAGGTTGGCGCAGCTTGCGCGGTCGTCAAACGCCTTGCCGCGCACGGTTGGCCCCAGTTCGGTGAAGGGGCTGTCGAACGCGATCAGGTCGCCCCGCGCGGCGGCGGACTGCGCGGCGTCGCGGCTCGTCGCGCCGGTGTCGATCCGCAGCCGGTCGACCGGCACGGTGGTGTCGCTCTTGTTGACGTGGACCGGGGGCCACATGACCACGCCGGGCAGTTCCTTCGGCCCGACGCGCACACGCAGCCCCGGCAGGATGCGTGCATCGATGCCGCCCACGTCGGTGAAACGCAGCGTCCCGTCGCTCTCGTGACCGGTCACCATCAGCCCGACTTCGTCCATGTGGGCCGCCGCCATCACGCGCAGCTTGACCGCGCCCGTGCCGCGTTTGACCGCGATCAGGCTGCCCAGCGGGTCGACGTGCATGTCCTCGACGTGGTCGCGGATGTGCCCTGCGATGATGTCGCGCACCCGGCCCTCGTCGCCGGACACGCCGCTTACCTCGGACAGCTCGCGCAGCAGCTCAAGCTCGGCGGTCATGCATCACCCCCAGTTGGCACGGCGTCCGGCAGCTTGAACGCGATCCGGTCCATGAAGTCCGGCTCCAGCCCGGCGACGAAGGTCGCCAGCAGGCGCGCGGCGCGCCGGATATCGCGCAGGTCGACCGTTTCGCTGGGCGTGTGCATGTTGCGCAGCGGGATGCTCAGCAGCGCGGTCGGCACGCCCGTCCGGCTGACCTGGATCGCCCAGGCGTCGGTACCGCTGTGGCCGGGTAGCGGCTCGATATGTACTTTGTGTTCTTCCGCTTTGGCCGTGTCGCGGAGCGCGCGCAGCAGGCCTGGATGGAAATTCGGCCCTTTGCCGAGCGTCGGCCCGTCGCCCAGCGTGAAGCCTTCGTCGTCGCCCACGCCGCGCTGCGCACCGAAGGTCACATCAAGCACGAGCGCGAGGTCCGGCTCGACCGTGTAGGCCGCCGTTGCCGCGCCGTTACCGAACGTCTCTTCCTGCGCCGAGGCGACCGCGACCACGTCCCAGGCGTGCGCGCGCCGGGATAGTTCGTCCAGGCACAGCGTCACGGCGGCAACGGACGCGCGGTTGTCGAGCGCCTTCGCGGTGAAGCGTTCCCCGGCCAGCGCGACCGGCGGCGCGTCGAAGGTGATCACGTCGCCCACGCGCACCAGTTCGTTGATGCGGGCGGCGGGCAGCCCGCAGTCGATCCACAGCTCGCTGGCGTCGGGGTAGGTTTTGCGGCTGCGGGCCATGTGCGGGGGGGCCGCGCCGAACACCCCCTTGAGCGTTTCGCGCCCGTGAACCAGCACCGGCTGGTGCAGCAGCGCACGGTAATCGATGCCGCCGAGCGTGCTGGTGCGGATGAAACCGTCCACGATCTCGGACACGATCAGCCCGATCTCGTCCATGTGTGCGCAGAGCATCACGCGGGGGCGCGGTTCCGGGCCGCTGCCGGAGCGGGTGGCGATCAGGCTGCCGAGGCCGTCCGTCGCGAACGTATCGACCAGCCCATCCCAGGCCGCGCGGATCGCATCGCGTGCCGGTGCTTCATGCCCGGACGACGCGTGAACGGCGCACAACGTTTTGAGGTGCGCGAGCAAATCAACTGTCATAAGGAAGCTGTCTTTCTGCGATGGTCCAGGCCCAGCCGGTGATCGAAGCAAGCTACACAGCGCGGCGCGTGCCTGGCGTGCTGCCCATAGCCAGGAACTTAGTCCAAAACCGGTTCCCTGTCAAACCGCGGCAGGGAACCGCAGTGTGTTTATTTGACGTGCACCACGCGTGCGGATGCTTGCGCTTCAATGTTTATCATAATAATATAATAATTATCCTTTAAATAATGTGATTACAGGAGGCCGCACGGTGATCGCATCTTCTCGATCTATCGGTCGGTTATTTGTGGGCGGCGTGATCGGCACGCTGTTGGTCGTGGTGCTGCTTGGCACCGGTGAATTCGTACGCGCTGCTGAAGGTGTTAATCTCAACAATCAAGAGGTGACCTGCGATAGTATTGTCGTCACCTACACTGTTTTGTCCGGGCAGGAACTGGATTACGCGTTGGTCTACGCGCACCGGGCCGATGGCACTGAGATTGGGCTGGCGAATGGGCCTGGGTCCAGCGGTCAACACAGCGTCACTGTAACGTTCCCCGCCGAACCAGCGGGGACATCACTTTACGCGCGGGTATCGGTTGGCTCCGGCGAGATCGGGCGCGTTGAAGCAACCGGCACGCCGACTCCGTGTAGCGGTGGCGGGGGCGATGGCCCCAGCGAAGACGTTGAGCCGGTAGCCGGGGACAACCCTGGCAGCGAAACCGGCTCAGTGTCGTCTTCGTGGGCGGGTTACAGTGATGGTCGCTTGAATCCGGACCCGGCGGAATACTATTCGGTCTGGTGTGCCAATGACCGGATCGACGTATACCGCTCCATCCCTCAGACTGGCTTGCTGAAGATAATCCCGCTCGCGGATGTGGTTGAGCTGTCTGTTGGCGCTGCGATGGACCTGGGCGATTTCATGACGCTCGTACGAAACAGTGACGATGGCGTGACGATCTACGGCTCGAATGGCAACCTTGCCCCGGAACCGGGAAGCAAGGCGTTCAGCCTGTCGGAATGCATCGCGCGCAACGGTGGCTTGCCTGAACCCCCGCCGCCAGCGCCTTCCGACAGCGGCGATTCAGCACCAGCAGGCAACGAGGAAACGGACGCGAGGCGGGAAGTTCAGGAGTACATCGCCTTTTGCCTGGACGCGCAGGAGTTTTTCGGCAACGATCCCGAACTTTTCGTCAACTGTCTGGAAGGTGTCGCGGAACAGGAAGGTGCATCCACTTTAGAAATCCTGTGGGCATGGCTGTTTCAGGGATGCCTGGCGGCGCTGATGGCGTCTACGCCGCTGCTCGTTCTTGTGGGCCGGCGACGCTTCCACCGCTTGAAACCGTGATTCACGCGGCGTTGAGCTGCAACAATCTGCTGCGGACAGTCTGGACGGCGCACGGCGTAGCGCACGGCGACACGGCGCTTAATCCCCTTCGATCACCTCTTGCGTCGGTGGTGGGATGTCCGTGGGCGGGGGTTGCGTGTCGACCGGGACCGGCGTGTTGGTTGGCAAGGGGGTGCTGGTCGGCGGCGGCGTGTTGGTTGGCCCGGGGGTATTGGTGGGCACCAGCGTGTTGGTCGGCACGAGCGTCAGCGTCGGCGCGAGCGTCAGCGTCGGGATGGACGTCCACGTGGGGATGGGGGTCGAGGTTGGCGGGATGTAGACGGGCGTGTTTGTCGGCAGGTAAAGCTGGCCCGGCGTCGCACCTATCGGACCGCCGAACGGTGTAGGCGTGCGCGTCCAGGTTGCGAACGGCGTGATCGTCGGTGTGAACTGCGGCTGCTCGGTCATGCTGCCCAGTGTGGGATCGGTCGGTACGGCGGTGGCGTCATTGGCGCTGTCCGGCGCGTAAGCCAGCATTACCGCGCCCAGGCAGTAACACGGGATCGTCAGCACGATAATCGCCAGGAGCAGCAGTCGCAGATTCTGAATGCGGTTGGTCGGTCCCAGAAAGTCGAACATCCTTGCCCCGCCTTTTGCCGCCCCGGGCGGCGACCGGTCAGCCTAGCGAATATCCTGCCAGAGCTCGGTCCCGATCGTTTCCGCCATGACGCGGGCGGCGTGATGCGCCGGGCTATCGTAGTGCGCCAGGCGCAGCCGGCGGCGGCCCGTGATTTTCTGGCGCTGCCGCACGATATCCCATTGCTGTGACTGGCCCTCGACCTCGCGCAGCGCCGCGATGGGGTAAAAACGCTCGCCGTCCGACAGGTGCAGCCACACATCCTGCACGACCGGCGTGTACTCACCGTGCCGCTTGAGCCCGCGCGGGCGTGCGGGCGTCTGCGATAACAACGCATACGCCACGTTATCGAAGGTCAGTTGCCACCGCGTCCGCCCTGTGAAACGCCGGCGGGCGCGCACGACACCCTTTGCTGTGTCGATGATTGTATCCGTGGCGGTCCATAACAGCCAGAACTGGCGCACGGCAAGCCCGGCCAGCAGCACCGCGATCGCTACGCCCAGCCAGGGCAGCCACGCCGGTTCGACAGCCGCCAGCCCGCTGGTCTGCACGCCAATGCTCAGCAGCAGGTACAGCGCGACCAGCACCCCGTAGCCGGCCAGGCGGCCCAGCGTGCCCCAGACCCAGCGCGCGCGGCGCCGCCACACCAGCCCCGACGGGATACGCTGCATCGTCCAGCGCTCGAACGTGAACGGCGGTGCTTTGACCGGCACGCGTTCCACGTCCGGCACGGGCGTCGCGGCGGGCTGTGCCTGCGGCGGTGGCGCTTCAACCGGGCGCGTGATCTCGACCGGCTCGGTATCGCCTTCCGCCAGGGGCGGCGCGGTCTCGGCGGGGATCATGTGAAACGGGCGATTGATGACGCGCGCGAGCGATTTTCCGGCGCTGGTCGCCGCCTGTTGGTGCGCGTCTGCCGGTCCGGCGGGCCAGCTTGCCAGGCCGCACCAGCGCGGCTTGTAGTCGCTCTCCGGCTGGGCCGCCAGCAGCAACCCCAGGTGCCAGTTACGGCTTTCCGGTGCCCAGCCGACGATCACACGCGCGATGTTCGCCGGGTCCAGGACGGTATGCGGGAGCTGGCGCGCTTTGGCGAACGCAGGGGCGCAGTCAATCTGTTCGCGGCGGGCGTCCAGCAGCGCGATCTGCGAGTCAGGCTGGCCCGGCTGTCGCGCGCCGTTATACAGCCGCCACCTGTGAGCGTCATGCTCGATCGCCAGGTTGTGGGCGGCGCGGATGGTCTCTGTGGCAGGTGGTAGGTTTTGCATACAGAATCATCAATCAACTAGCCAGGGAATAGCTTCCTCGTGCAACGGTCAGACAACACCCCCTATTGTAACAGGCTGGCGGTGAATGTCTACTGCCGGTAGCTGGTTGCGTGGGCGGCACGCGGCGGGATCACGGCGGCGGCTGCTGGGCGATGATGTGGTATGCACAGGGTTCGTCGGGGTGCGCGACCCAGGGCGGCTGCAGCGCGCGCTGCGGCAGCGTGTAGGTCCCTGGCACGTGGCAGCCGTATGCCTCAAGGCGTTCGGCGGGCAGCGGGTAATTGCCCGTGAGCAGGACAACGCCCACAATGATCAGCCCCAGCGATGCCAGCAGCAACGTCGACGAGCAACCGCAGTGCAGCAGATCGCGCA
Source organism: uncultured Anaerolineaceae bacterium (assembly GCA_964425755.1). Taxonomy (GTDB): domain Bacteria; phylum Chloroflexota; class Anaerolineae; order Aggregatilineales; family Aggregatilineaceae; genus CAYRNY01. The sequence goes on along the minus strand of CAYRNY010000021.1, from coordinate 12,589 downwards.
GGTGGCCGGTCATTGGCGTTCTCCCGTTAAGTGTACGCGTGCTCTCAGTATAGCATGCACGCCGCCCGCGCGCTCCGCAAGCACACAGGGACGCACCCGCGCGGATGCGTCCCTGCACAAGGGGAGAGCTTACACTGGCGCGCGCTAGGCGCTGCTGCCGGGCACGTCCGGCGTGACCTCGACATCGCCTTCAGCGCCGGGTGCGTCGTCCGGTACGTTCTCGAACAACTCACCCAGGAACGGGTGCAGCTCGAAGAAATCCTGGCCGAGCTTGCCGCGCAACTCCGGGTGCAGGAAGAACGGCATCATGCCGCGCATGCCCTCACGCTTGAAGCGCTGCATGCCGCGCCCGAATCCCTGGCCGGGGTGCGCGTCGCGCCACGCCCAATCTTCGAACGGCATCATGCCCCGGAAGTACATCGAATGCGGCGCGTTGCGCGGGCCAAGCGTGACCTCCAGCTCGAGTTCCTCGCCCTCGCGCAGCACGCTGAGCGTCACGACGTCGCCTTCCTCATAGGCGTACAGGCGGTCGGTTAGCGTGCGTTCCTCGTCCACGATATCGCCGTCCACCGCCGTGATGACGTCCCCGGCCTGCAGACCGGCTTCGGCGGCGGGCGTGCTGTCGTAGACCTCGCGGATCAGCGCGCCTTGCTCAACCTCAAGCCCTTCCTCGGCGGCGAGTTCGGCGTCCAGGATCGTGAACGCCACGCCAAGCTGTGTCGGGCGTGGTGCCGCGCCCGGCTGCACGAACATAAACGGCACCGGCACCTCGTCCAGCAGGTCTGTTAGCCTGAGCGTGAGCGTAATTTCTTCACCGTCACGCTGCACACTGAGCGTGATCTCGCCCTCATCAAGCGCCCGCATCAACGCGTGCGGCAGCAGGCCCGTGAGCGCTTCGCCGTTGATCGCGGTGATCAGGTCGTCTTCTTGCAGCCCGGCTTCTGCCAGCGGCGAATCGGCGTCGATCGCCCCAACGCGCAGCCCTTCGCCGGTCATTTCAAGGTCCAGGCCGAACAGGTTCATGCGACCCCTCAGCGGCGGCAGCGTCCGGATGTCGATCTCCGGTTCCCGGATCGTGTCCAGGTCTGCCGGGCGCTCTGCGAGCGTCACGTCGAGGTCCAGTTCGTCGTCATCGCGCAGCACCGTGATCACCACCGTGTCGCCGGGCGCGTATGCCGCGATCACGTCCACCAGGTGCTCGGCACCGTCGATGGTGGTGTCGTCCACTGCTGTGATGACGTCACCTTCGCGGATGCCCGCGCCGGCAGCGGGGGAATCGTCCAGCACCGTTTCAACGCGTGCCCCGCCGGGGTCATCCCTCACGGCGACGCCCAGCCAGGCGGTTTCGCCGTCGTCCTGCGCGGCAGTAACGCCCAGGCTGCTGAAGATCAGCGCCACGACCAGGGCGATCACTAACGTGTGTTTCTGTCGCATCGTTAAGCCACCTCCAGATGGTCAAGTCATCCAATGTGCAAGCTGTCAAACACGTTTTTACTGTGGCACCGATTTGTAAAAAATGTGTAACCGGATGCTTAGAACCTGCTAAGAACGTGCGAAGATGGCCGCGTGCCGCGATCCAGGTGGCTCACGCCAGGAACAGGATCGCGGTCCCGGCAACGGCGAGCAGAGTCCCGCCGACCGCACGCGTCGTGATGCGCTCTTTGAAGAACACGTAACTCAGCGGGATCAAGATGATCGGCGCGAGGCTGGTCAGCGTGGAAGCGACGCCGACCGGCGCGTTCTGCACCGCGATCAGCGAGAACCACACGCCCAGGAACGGACCCACCACCGCGCCGCCGACGATGTAGCGCAGCGCCTGCGGCTGCGTACGGATCGCCTCAACCCCGGCGCGCACCTTGCCGCTCAGCAGTGTGAACGCCCAGATCACCGCCGTCGCCGTGATCAGGCGCATCATGTTACCGGACAGCGCGGAAAACTCGCCGGTCAGCCCTTGCTTGGACGCGATGAAGCCCAGCGCCTGGCCCAACGCGCCGCCCAACCCCAACAGCACGCCGATCAGGTAGGTGCGCGGCGCGGCATCCGGCAGCGATCTCCCGTTCTGGCGATCCAACACGACCCATGCCACGCCGGAAACCGCCAGCACGATCCCCAAGATCTGCATGCTGCTGAGGATTTCGCCAAGTAGCACCCAGGCCAGGATCGCGCCCATCACCGGGTTCAGCGACAGCAGCAACATCGCCAGGCGCGGGCCGATCACGACGAACGCCTGGAACAACAGCGCGTCCCCGATCACGAACCCGATCAGGCCGGAGAGCGCCATCCAGCCCCAGCGTTCCGGCGCGGCATATACGGGCCAGATCGTGCCCTGGGTCAGCCAGTGCACGCCGCTGACCATCACCAGCGCGAACAGCAGGCGCGTGCGGTTCACGACCGGCGACCCGACCAGCCGCCCCGATAGCGTGAAAAAGATCGATGTGAAGCTCCAGCAAAACGAGGTCAACAACCCGGCCAATTCGCCCGTGTATTCGGTCATGCGCGCCAATCCTGTGCTGTGTGCGTGGTTCCGGTCAAGTGTGTGCTCGCGTTGGGAGTGGTGTCCTGCGTCCACACGCAAAAAAACGCCCTAACTATAGCGCCAGGGCGTGTATGGGGATAGTACCAATCTGACCAAACAGCCCGCCACCGGACCGGTCAGGCCGGGGCGTCACGGCGGGCTGCGGTCATGCAAGAAGGTACGGGATAGGTGCGGGCAGCGTGCCGTCAGGACTGCGCCGTCACTCGACCCACACCTCGATGTGCTCGCCGCTTTCGACGTCCTCGACGTCCACGATCATGCCGCTGGCGCCGCCGCGAATCGCTTCCAGGATTTCGTCGTAGTCGATCTCCGTGCTCGAGGGGGCGAAGCGCGCGCCGAACTTGATCCCCACGTTGACCAGGCTCATCGGGATGTTGATGTTGGCCTTGGTGCGGCCCGTGTTCAGGTCCGTGATGCGGACGTGCAGCAGGCGCGGGTCGTTGGCCGGGGTGGGAGGGCGGCTCTGCTTGCTGGTGCCACCTAATGCCTGCAAGAGCTTTGCCCCCTCTTCGGCGGATATTTTGCCTTCCTGGATCATCTGCAAGATGCGCAGGCGTTCTTCGGCTGTGGTCATCGGTCGCTCCTCGGTGATGATTACAGTTTACGTCTCTGACGGCACGGTCCAGATCATGTGCACAAGCGCGCGTTCCGGGCGGAAGCGGTAGCGCTGGATGATGTCGCCGATCGCCGGATCGTCGCTCGGATGGTCGGTCAGCAGCGGGCGGTGCCCATAAAGCCGCAGCAGGTGGTACAGCAGCGGCGCTTCAAGCTCGCCCTGGCGTTCAGGCTGTACCAGCAGGTCGAACGCCATCGTCAGCCCGCCGATGCGATGTTCCACGCACAGCGCGGCATCTAGGCCACCGGACGCGCCCGGCAGGACCCAATACTCCACGCGTTTGCCGCCCAGCAAAATGTCCAGCCCCGGCAACAGCGGCGGGCGCAAACCGCGCGCGGTCGTCGGGCGCAGCCAGCCCATCCCGCCCCGGCTGTCCGGGCGCAGGCGTTCGGCCAGCGCGACCAGCGCCGCGCGATCGTCGCGCTGCAGGCGACGCAATCCCGGCAGTGGCGCGCCGGGGGGCAAGGGCGCGCGCGGTGACCCGGCACGCCGCCAGCGGGTAAACGTGCGCTGTGTGTGAAAGCCCAGCGTGTCGTACAATCGGCGCGCGGCGTGATTGTCCGCATCGACCTGCAGCACCGCGAAGCGCCCCCGCTGCGCGACATCCTGCAACGCGGCCCGCATCAACTGCCGCGCGATGCCCTGCCGCCGGAAGGCCGGGTATACCGCGACGTTGGCGATCACGAACCCCTTGCCGTAGCCCGCCGGGGCGATCGAGACGTTACCGGCGACCTGTCCGTCCGCGACCCAAACGTAGCCCCCCAGGGGCGGAAACGCACCGCCCAGGCGCGCCACCAGCCAGATCAGCGGGTTGGCGTGCGCCATCATGCGCATCTCGCGCAGCATTGAGCGCCCGCCTGTATCGAGCGTGTCGGCGAAACTGACCTCGATCAGGTCGGCGATGGCAGCCAGGTCGCGCCGGGGACGAACCGGGCGCAGGCCGCTGTGTTGCGGTGATGTTTGGGCTGCGGTTGTGGCAACCATCGGCTGTTATTCCACTCCGTCAAGTTCCATGCAGGGAGGCGCAGTGCCCCCCTGCATTCACGGGAGGTGCTGGCCCGCGCGTCAGGACTCCAGCGCGGCCAGCAGGCGCTCGGCTTCCTCAATCGTGATCTTGTTCTCCTGCACCATCTTGAGGATCAACATGCGCTCTTCCTCGGTGACCGGGTCTTTGTCCGGGGCGCGCTCGCTGCCCCGCATCGACAGGTTGATGCGGCGCGGGCCGGGGCTGCGCCTGGTCTTGCGGCTGCCGCGCTCCATGTTGCGGCGCACCCGTTCAAGCGCGCGTTCGGCCTGGCGCTGCGCGAGTTCGGCGGCACGTTCTGCCTGTGACGCCCACTGCGTGGCCCGCGCCTGGATGCGCTCGTCCAGCCCTTCGAGCTGCTGGCTCAGCTTTTCTTCCAGGGTCGAGAGCCGCGCTTCGAGTTCCTCTTCGATCTGCACGCCGAAATTGATCATGAACTCCTCTTCTTCGCCGACCAGCCGCACCCTGTCGGCATTCTGAATGTACACCGTCGCCGCACCCTCGCCCAACGTGACGGTTTGCAGCCCGTCGGCGTCTTCGGTTACCTGCGCCTGCACGTCGAGGTTGAGCTCGGTATCCGCCGGCAGGATCAGTTTGGCGTTGGTGTCATCCTGTACGCGGCAGAGAATATCACTTCCGGCGCTAAAACGGTAATCGCGGCCCGGCTGGAAGTCCACGTTCAACACCAGGTCGGAGCCGACATTCTCGATCACGCAGTCGCCTTCGACGCTGCGCAGGTACAGGTCCGCCCCCACCGCCGCGACCCACACCGTGCCGGTGATATCGCGGATCGTCGCGTCGCCGCCGACCGTCTCGACGATCACGTTCCCTTCGGCGCGTTTCAGGCGCAGGTCGCCGCCCACCATCTTGATCTGTACATCCCCCACGCCGCGCAGGGCCAGGTCGCCGCCGATGGCCTGGATCTCGGTCTTGCCGCCGAGTTCGGTGATCTTGGCGTCGCCGCCGACAGTCTGAACGGTGACATCGACGTCATCCGGCACGGTGATGCGGGCATCGCCGCTGCTGCGCACGAGGTACGGTTGTTTCGGGTTAACCTGTTCGACGGTCGCGCCTTCGCCGTCGACCTGCAAGCGCTCACCGGGCCGCCCGCGCAGCCGCAGGTCGCCGCCGATGGCCTGGATGATCACCTCAACGGTGACGTTGTCAAATTCAATGCGTTCCATATCTGGGCACCTCCTCTAGCTATTGGTGCGTGCGTTACGTGTCTCAGTCCACAAAGATGTGCACGCGCTCGTTGTCGTCTATGTCTTCGACTTCGATCAGTGTTCCGGTAACGTCGTCGTTCTGAAGTGTGCCCATAATGTCCTGGATCATCTCGGAGTCGATCTCGTCCGTGACGCGTGCGCCGACTTTGAGGCCGAACGTCACCAGGCTCAGCGGCACGTTGACGCGTACGCGGTTGCGGCCCGTGTCCAGGTCGCTGACGTGGATATGCAGCCAGCGGCGGCCCGGGACCTGCGGCGCATCCGGCGCGGAAGGTGCCTGCGGTTCGGCGGGCGGTTCCGGCGTGGCGCTGGGTTCGGGTTCGGTGGGGCCGGGCGGTGGCTTGACCGGCTCCGGGGCGGCGGATTCCACCGCTTGCGGCTGGCCCAGCAGGTCGGCGGCCTCGGTAACGTCGATCTCGCCGCGCGCGAGGCGTTCGAGAATAGCTTTACGGGTGGGCATGGTTTTTCCTCCTTCATCGTCACGGCATATGCCAAAACCCGTGACGCTGTGTTATGAGTCTATGTAGGCGCGGGGCAGAGTTGTTCGTCCGCCCAGAAAGAGCGCGCAGCGGCCCGCTTAGTCGCCTTGCAGCAGCTTGACCGCTTCTTCGGACGAGATGCGCCCGGCAGCCAGGTCGTCGAGCACCTGGCGGCGCACCTCGGATTGCTGTACGGCGTCCTCATTACCCTCGTCGTCACTGTTGGGCAGCTCGTAGCCCATCGCGATGATGACCTCGTCCAGGCGGCTGCGCACGGTCGGGTACGAGACGTTCAACTCGTCCCCCACGCGTTTGAGCTTGCCTTCGCAGCGCAGGAAGTTTTCGACAAATTCCAGTTGCTCCGGCGTGAGCAGCGCCAGCCGCCCCATCGAAAAGCGGCCCTCGATGGTTACATCGCAGCGGTGGCAATGCAGCCGGGTGATCGTCATCGAATCTCCGCAGACCGGACATTGACCGGGGACTGGGTACACAGTGTACATGCGCGGTTCCTCTCCTCGTCGGCAGCATCGAACGAACGCTATATTCAGCGTAACAGGATTGCTTTAGAAAGTCAATGTATTATATCAATTTATCGAAGGTAACGCATAATCTTTTTTCTTGGCCGGTGCTGCGGTCCGGTCATGCGCGCCCCGGTTGTGCGGCTGCTCTGGTACAGTTGTCCTCTTGTCAGGATCGTGTGAATTTTTGTTAAAATGAACGTAATCGGGGTGGTGGACCGGGGAACTTTTCCGCGTGAACGTGAAAAGCACCATGCGGCTGGCCGGTAGGCGAGCATGTTATGGCGGGATTGCCTAAATACTGTCTTTAAAGATCGTATATAATACGATAAGGAAAGGAGGCCATAATGACAATCTGGGAATGGTTAAAGCACCGGCGGCTCGCGCTGGCAGCGACGATGACGCAGGGACAGGGCCTTGTGGAGTACGCCTTGATCCTGGTCCTGGTTGCGGTCGTCGTGATCGCGATCCTGGTGATCCTGGGACCGGCGATCGCGGATGTGTACGACAACGTGCTCCAGAATATCTGACGTGCTTGTGTTCGTTACTGGCCTGGGGTATTGGGGAATAGCTTGAATTATCGTTTCGTCCTGATTCAGACCTCGTCATTGTGCGAGGTCTTTATTTTTTCGGGCGGTGCTCACTCCGGCAAGTCGGGCGGTCGGGGCGGCGCGGCGTCATCCGCGTGGCTGCCGGCGTCCGGATCAAGCCCCTGGCGGCGCTTAACGATCGTATTGCCGATGCCCGGCTCCCACTCGTCGGCGAGCGCGCCCGCCGCGCGTGTGAGTTCCAGCCCGCCGAGGTTGCGCGCGATGATCTCCAGCGCGCGCGGCTGCACCCAGGTGACGCTGTCCACCTGCACCGCGACGGCCCCCGCTTCGATAAAATCCCGCGCGACATCGGGTGTGTGAATCCCGCCACTGCCGATCACGGGGATATCAACCGCCCCCGCGACCTGCCCGACCGCGCGCAGCGTCTGCGCCGCCAGCCAGGGCCCGTAGATGCGTCCCCCGGTCAGCCGGCCCGATTCCGGGTCGCGCGTGGTGCCACGCGGCGGCGCGGCGACCACGATCCCCCCGGCCCCCGCATCCTGTGCCGCCAGTGCCGACTCCAGCGCGCTGTAAAGCGGCACGCGCACCAGCAGCGGGCGCAGCGTGTGATCCAGCGCGGCCCGCACCAGCGCGATGATATCGTCCGGCGTGGCGCGGTCGTGCAAGCCCAGCTCGATCCCCACGACGCCCGGCGCGTGCTCCAGCTCGCCGGCGCACCGCGCGACTTCGTCGGGCGTGGTCGCGACGACATGCACGATCACCGGCGCGAGGCTGCGCTCCCAGCTTGGCCCGTAACGCTGAATCACCTTGCGGATGCCGGGGTTGGGCAGCCCAGTATGGATCAGCGCGCCGGATGGCAACGGGACCACGTGCGGCCCGCGTGCGGCGCGGCGCGGTCGCCACGTGACGGGGTTCGTCACGAGCGCGCCGAGCTTGGTCAGGTCGATCAGGTCGCGGTAGCCCGCGCCGTCGAACCCAAAGGTTCCGGCGGCGGGCATCACGGGGTTCTCGACGACGAGCGTATCTTTACCGGGGCGGGTCAGTTCGATCATCGGGTCTTTACTCGCGGTAAGCGGTCAGGAAAACAGCATCGCGAGCAAGATTATAGCGAACAACGCGGCTCCCGTCACGCTGGCAGCGTTGCCAGCAGCACGACCAGCACCATCGCCGTCAATGCGACCGCCAGCGCGATCACCAGCAGCAGCACGTGCAGGTGCTGTGCGTCCCGGTGCTGCGGCGGCGTGTAGAGCGTGCGGTACGGGTCGATCGCGGCGGGCAGAAAGCGGTCGTTGTGGCGGGAACTGCGGTGACGCTTGAAGCGCACCTGCGAATCGTTATACTTCTCGGTCATGATCCATCCCGCGAGCGCTTCCTCGCGCAGCAGGGCTTCCAGGTGCTCCCGGTACCCAAATTCACGGTTCCGGGCGCGGACGATCTTATACTCCCACTGCATTTCGTCCCACTCGCTTGTGGCGTTACGTCCGGCGGTGTACATGGTGCTCTCCCCGTCAAACAACTGGTTAGCACGGTCGTTGCCAGCGATGGTGAACCAGCCCTGCCCTCGCACAGCGAACAGGGGCGCTTGATTCTATTATCGGATCGGATGGCGTGGGGAAGCCCCCCATATAGTGGGGGATCGTGGTGTCTGGCGTGTTTGCCCGTATATGTGTGGGGTAAACAGCGCTTGCCTGGAAACGGGAGTCGCCGGTCAGGTACCGGCGGGAATCCACCCGCCTGCCGCGATCAGCAGCCGGATGAACGGGTCGCCCGCCATGTTGTCGCCGTCCGGCGCGGGGATGAAGCGGCGCACCGACTCGATCGTGCGGATCGCCTCGCGCACCGTCTTGAGCTTGCGCCGCCGCTTGAACAGTTGGTGCTGCGTGCGGTGGCACAGCATCGCGGCGTGTTTCTGCTCGATCCAGGGCGTGATGTCCAGCGCGACGTGTGCCGGGTCGCTAAGGTTCCACAGCCGATCTTCGTGGCCCGGCACTACCGCCGCGATCCCGTAGACCGCCACCGGCAAGCGCCGATCGCGCACCGCGCGCAGCACGGCCCGGTGCACCTGCCTGTGCGCGGGATGGCCGTATTCGCCGTCGCTGCCGTGCGTCAGGATCACGCTGGCCCCGGTCGCGCGGATCGCGCCCGCGAGCTGCCCCGCGAGCCTGTGCTCGTCGGCCCGGAAGCCGTACAGCTCGTCGCCAGGGCCGATCACCGGGTCTTCGTAGCCGAGCAGGGTCAGGCTATCCACGCCGAGCGCGTCCAGCGCGCAGCGCAATTCCTGCGCGCGGACCCTGGCGAGGGCGTCCGGTGTCGCGGCTTCGGACACGTCGCCGGACTCGCCGCCGCGCCCGTCCGTCGCGCAGACGACGTGCGTCAGGATGCCGCGCGCGTCCAGCAGGGCCAGCATGCCGCCCGCCATCACGGTCTCGTCGTCCGGGTGCGCGCCGATAAACAACACGCCGGTCAGGTTGGAATCGCTCATGTCAGGCTCACTCGTTTCAGGTCGATGGCCGGTCCGTCGCTGCAGGCCAGCAGCGCCGCGCGCGACGGGACCATACACGCGCTGCACGCGCCTGCCGCGCAGGCCAGCCGGGGATAAAACATGCCGCACACGAAACCATCGGGGATATCGTGGCTGCGCAGTTGCGCGATGGTCTCGTACAGGCGGCGGTAGATGTCGAGCTGCGTTTGTTCCGGGGCCAGCGCGAGCACCTGGTCCGCCCAGTTGAGCATCTCGACCTGGTCGGGCCAGGACCACTCTGCATCGGCAGCGATGACCTCGATCTCCGGCGGCAGCAGTTCGAGCGGATAGCGCCGCGCCATGCCGTGCAGCAGCAACGTCGCCTCGACTCCGGCACTGATCAGGGTGCGCGCCGCGTGCACAAACGGCGTCGGCAGCACATCATCCGCGATCATCAAGACGTGCCGCACCCCGTCACGAAACGGGATCGGGCGGCCCACCGGGCTGAGCGCGGTCACCGCCGTGCCGGGGGCGTAACGCCGCCCGGAAGGAAGCTCCACCACCATACGCCCCGGCTGCACGTCGACCGGCAGCCACTGCTCGCGCAGGTACGGGTCCCAGCCCGGCTGGTCCACCGGGCGCACGGTGATCGACTGGCCGGGTTCCAGGTGCGCCAGCGCGCTGTCGATAGTGAGCGCGACCTGCTGCACGTCAGCCGACACGCGCCGCACGCGCTCGATCAGGGCTTGAGTTTCGCGCATGGGCAAACCCTTTGTCGCCCGCCCGCGCTCTGCAAGCGGGGTTAAGCCGCGAGACTTTGCGCCTGCTGCGCGCGTTGATTTTCCTCGCGACACCAGATTAGATAAACTGAGAACCATCATACCATATCAGCTTACGTTAGGGGGATGGCCGATGCGAAGATGGCTGCGTAATCTCGTGATCGCGGTGCTGGCCGCGCTGCTGCTGGCGGGCGGCGTGGGGGCGATGGTCCGCGCGCAGGACGGCGACGATCCGGCGGCGGAAGAGGACGACGACCTGCTGTTGTTCAGCGCCGACCCGGCATTCCCGGTCCTGTTCCAGGCGCTCGCGCCGGGCGATGTGGCGGAATCGAGTCGCTTCCAGGCACAGATCACGCTCGGTGCCGAGGACCGCGCCGAAACGCCGCTGGTATACGTGGCGCTTGAGAATACCGGCTGGAGCCAGGGGGCGATCGGCGTGATCAGCGATCGGCTCGACGCGAACGCGGACTACGTCGCGCTGGAAGTGCGCGACCGGGGGATGGCGGGCTACGCGGTGCGCGAGGACGGGCAGGGACTCGTCGTGTCGCTGGCCTACGATCCTGAAATCGGTCCCGACGGAGAGCCGAGCTTCCGTTTTGACATGGTGATCGGCGCGATGCGTGCGTTTCGCATTTTCCGCGTGGCGGACGAGGGGCTGACGCTGTTCGCGCAGCAGAACACGCTCGTCAACGACGCGCGCGTGCAGGAACGCACGATTGTGACGGTCGATCCGGAGCCGGTGTTCGGCGACCTGGTGCTGGAAGTGCACATCGAGGCGCGGCCCGCACCGGACAATACACCGGAAGCGGTGCCGCTCGCGGACGCGGATGGCGACGGCGTGCCGGATGCGGACGACGCCTGCCCGCAGGAGTGGGGCACGCTGCCCAACGGGTGCAGGGCCGGCGGGGGCGATCAATGATATGCGCTCGCCTCACCCCTAAATCCCCGCTCCATCCGAGACTCTTCATCTCATCATACAAGGGACCCGATGCCGGGGCGTGTGCATGAATGGGGACGTTGATAATGCCAGGTACAGCTTTGCTGTGTCACAAACAGCTTGTTGCGCATGTATTCCGGCCCAGCGGGATAGAGCGCCGGGGGATGAGGTATAACCCGAACCCAGGTTACGACGTGCGCGACTCCTAGCATTCAATATAAAGCTGCCCCACCGGTCAGATCGCGGGCTGGCGACCGCCGATCAGGTCCTCGTAGCACGTGAGCAGTTCGTCCATCATCACGGGCCAGGACTGCGTTTCGGCGAAGATGCGCGCGTTGCGGCCCATGACGCGCCGCTTGCTGGGGTCGGAGAGGATCGCGCGCACACCGTCGATCATGCCGCGCACGTCGCCCACATTGAAAACGTACCCGTTCACGCCGGACTGCACCATATCATCCACGCCACCCACGCGCGTCGTGACCACCGGCAGCCCGGACGCCATCGCCTCGATCAGCACCAGCCCGAAGGTCTCCATCGCCGACGGGAACACGAACACGTCCGCGCTCGCGAAAGCGGACCACAATTCCTCGTCGCGCAGGTACCCCATGAACGTCGCCGGGGTGCCCCTGAAGTATTGCTGCAGCTCACTGCGAGCCGGGCCGTCGCCCACGATCGCCAGCCGCGTGCCGGGCACGCGTTCCAGCACCGGGCGGATCTTGTCGATCTGTTTCTCGTTGGAGAGCCGCCCGACATACAGCAAGATCGTGTCGTCCGGGTGCCCTGCCGACAGGCGCACCCGCATATCGCGATCGGCGTAACCGGGGTGGAAATGCTCGGCATCGACGCCCCTACGCCACAGCCCGACCTGCTTCACACCGTGCGCGAGCATGTCCTGCTGCACGAGCCGCGACGGGGCCAGCGCGTAATCCGCCGCGTTGAAGTTCTGGCGCGTGTACCACCACACAACCGGCTCCAGAAACCCGAAGCCGAAATAATGGATCATGTTCGCCAGGTCCAGGTGAAACGAGGCTAGCGTCGGCACGTTGAGCCGCTTAGCCATCATCATGCCCCCCGTGCCGACCAGCGTCGGGTGGATGAAATGCGCGATATCCGGCTTGAACGCCTTGATTTCGCGGTAGGTATGCAGCGTCGGCGGGCCGAACTTGAGTTCGGGGTAAAACGGGAACGTAAGCCCCGGAACGCCAACCACCTTGTTCCCGCGATAGTCGGCGGCCTGCCCTTCCAGCTTTGGCGCGACAACCATGAACTCAACCCCGCGCTTGACGAGATGGTCCATCAGCAGCACCAACACGGTGACGATGCCGTCAATTTTCGGCAGGAAGGTCTCGGTAAACAGCGCCACACGCATACGTTTCAGAGTTCCCCTCGTTCAGTGACTCACACCATTTACTGAAGTTATGCAGTTTTGAATGAAAGACGCTCTAGGGCTACGATAGGTTTG
>CAYRNY010000020.1:0-101355 GCA_964425755.1 uncultured Anaerolineaceae bacterium | reverse complement strand
GCCTTCCTTCAAGCTGTTCCGTGCTTCCTGGTCAAATACTAGCTGCTTTGGCATGAGTCCGTGTACTCCTCTGTCGTACCTTTCCGGATAAGAAACGCGTCCTTGCGTCGCGTCTGTCTCAGCCCCATTTCGTAGATGCACCCGCGCGTGTGCGGGTTGCATTGGGGCTAGCACTCATCAGGTGTTAGTGCTAAATCGGCCACGCATTGTAACAGGTTTGGCATAAGAACCCTACCCCGAACGCGTTAGAATCGCATATAAACCGTTTATGAGGTCCATCAGAAACCACCCGTCTCCACACAAAAATCGCGCTCACTCGCCTGCATCGACTGCCGCTGGCGCTTCTGGTACAATCCGGCGACACTCACGGCAGGGCACGGCATCATGCTGCCGGTGCCACCGCAAGGAATGCGTTCATGATGGTTCGCCAGCGCCCGACTCACATTTCGCTGTTCCTGTTTTGCGTACTGACCGGCGCGTACCTGCTCGGCTATACCAGCACCCCGCAGTCAGCCGACGGCGAGGCGCTGCTGATCGCCGCTGTGACGACCGTGCAGCACGGCAGCCCGGACATCATGCTGCAAGGGGCGGCTGAGGCGCTGTTGCCGGAACAGGCCCGGATGGGCAACCTCGGCACCGGCGGCCTGCTGCACGCCAAAAAGGGGCCGGCACCGTCCTTGCTGCTCATACCGTTGGTCGTCCTGGCCGACCTGCTACCCTGGCTCTCCATGCGCGCCACGGCGATGCTGTTCAACCCGCTGGTGACCGCGCTGGCGGCGCTGGGGCTGTACTGGCTGGCACGCGGGCTGGGATACCGGCAACGCACCGCCGCGATCACCGCGCTGCTGTTCGGACTGGCGACGTTCGCGCTGCCTTACGTCAAGACGCTGTTCGGGGAACCGCTGGTCGGGCTGCTGCTGGTGATCGCGCTGGGCGGGGCTTACCTGTACCGCGAAAGACTCGCGCCGCGATACCTCTGGCTGGTGGGGCTGGCGCTCGGACTGGCCGTTGGGGTCAACCTGAGCTACGCGGTCATGGCGGGCATCCTGGGGCTGTACCTGTTCGGCTGGAACCCGCGACGCTGGCCGCCCCGCGACGCGATCCGGTTCGCTGCGCCGGTGCTGCTCGCGGTGCTGCTGCTGGGTGCGTATAACTGGGCACGCTTTGGCGATCCGCTGCAAAGTGGCTACCACTTCGCGGAAGGTGAAGGTTTCAACCGCCCGTTCCTCTACGGCGTCTACGGGATGCTGCTCAGCCCGTACAAAGGTGTATTCTGGTACAACCCGGTGCTGCTGGCCGCGATCCCCGGCTGGTTTATGCTGCGCCGCCGGTCGCCGCGCCTGGCCTGGACCGTGCTGGGGCTGATCGCCGCGCAGATCGCGACCTATGCGAGCTGGTGGAGCTGGCACGGCGGCATCGCGTGGGGGCCGCGCTTTCTGCTGCCGGTGACTCCGCTGGCCGCATTGTGTCTTGCGCCGGTCGTCAGCGCCGCACTCAACTGGCGCAGACCCTGGTTACACGTCACGCTGACCGCGCTGGTCGCGCTGTCGGTCGCGATCCAGCTCCTGGGCACGCTGTACAGCTACTTCCCCTACTACGGCTATCTGGTGACACAGTACGGCACCGGGACGCTGGACGGCATCGTCGCCGCGTTGGACGACACGGTGATGTATGATCCCGCCACCAGCCCGGTGATCGGGCAGGCGGCACTGGTCGTCGCCGGGTGGGAATTCGAACCGGCATGGCTGGCCGCCTCGCTGGACCCGGTGCACCTGCTGGCCGCGCTGGCGATCGCACTCGCAGGGCTAGCCGCCCTCTCCGCGCGCCTGGACCGGCGGGCGACCGCCGTCCTCGCTGCGCTGGCGTTGGTGATCGGTCTGAACGTGGTCGCCGCGCGGCAACAGCGCGGGGCGGCTCATGACGCCGTGCGCGCATTTGAGGCCGCGATCCAGCCGCCGGATACCACGCTTGTCGCGTCTACGCTCTTCGACAACGCCTTGATCGACGTGGAGAACGGCGCGCGCGTGCTGACCGTCAACGCGCCCACGTCGCCGCAAGACCCGCTCGCCGCCGCGATCTGGCGTTACGCGCTGGCGCAGGGCAAACGGCTATGGTTCGTGTCCTGGTTCCCGCCGGGGCACCCCGACAACTGGCAGGAACGCGAGCTGTGGGCGCGGTATCCTTTCATCACCGGGCGTGAGTTCGCCGGGCACCGCGCCGTGTACTTTGACCTGCGGCCCGCCCCCGACCCAGACCAGCCGGGCGGCTGGGGGTTCGGCCCGCTGCGGCTGGCGGCTTACGGGGTGGACGTTGGCGGCGGCTGCGTGCGCTTCACCGCCGCGTGGGAAGCGACCGAACCACCGGAACGCGATTACACGTGGTTCGTCCACCTGATCGACGCCGGCGGCGCGATCGTCGCGCAGCAGGACCGCGCGCCACAGGGCAGCTACCGGCCCACCAGCACGTGGCAGCCGGGGGACCGCGTGCGCGATATGTTGTGCCTGCCACTGCCTGACGGGGCCGATGTCGGCGGCTGGCACCTGCGCATCGGGTTTGTCGACCCTGCAACGGGCGAGCGGCTGCCCCCACGCCTGCCGGACGGCATGCCCGCACAGGACGGATTCATCCTGCTGCCGGTTGGAGAGTGAAGCACCGCGCCAGCGCCACAGGGCACCTGCACTTGCGATCCTCTTCGGCAAAAAATATGCTACGCTTATAGGCGTGTGGCAAATGATGTCCACCGGTGCCTGACACCGGCGAATCACCTTACAACAACAAAAGAGGATTTTTCGCATGGAATTCAGAACCGAAGTTCAAACTAAACTTGAGCGCGTGCGCGCGCTGATGGCACAGCACCGTGTCGGGGCGTTGTGGCTGCGCACGGTCAACAATTTCGCGTGGATCACCGGGGGAGTCGACCCGGCGGTAAACACGGCGTCCAGCGAAGGGATCGCCAGCGTGGTGATCACCGAGGACAGCGCGACGGTCTGGACCAACAGCATCGAAGCGCCGCGCCTGAGCGGTGAGGACGCGATCGAGGCGCGCGGGTTCGAGCTGCGCTCCGCGCCCTGGCATGGCCCGCTGCCGGTCGAGTTCGGCACGACGCTGGCGGCAGATGTCCCGCTGGCAGGCGCGAAAGACCTCAGCCGCGAGCTAAGCATCCTGCGCGCGGAACTGCTGCTGGTCGAGGTCGAGCGCTTCCGCACGCTGGGCGGCATCTGCGCCGAGGCGATGCAGCGCGCGATCAACCGCGTCAAGCCGGGACACAGCGAATACGAGATCGCCGCCGGGCTGCAGTACGAAACGCTCAGCCGGGGCGTGCGCCCGGTCGTGACGCTGGTCGCCACCGACGAGCGCGTGTACAACTACCGCCACCCGCTGCCCACCGCCAAGCTGCTCGACAAGTACGCCATGCTGGTGTTGTGCGGGCGCAAGGACGGGCTGACCTGCTCGATCACGCGGCTGGTACACTTCGGCCCGCTGCCGGACGACCTCAAGCGCAAACAGCAGGCGTGCGCCGAAGTGGACGCCCGCATCATCGCCGCGTCGCAGCCCGGCAAAACGCTGGACGAGTTGTTCACGCTGCTGCAAAACGCTTATACCGAGGTCGGGTTCCCCGGCGAGGAACAGCTGCACCACCAGGGCGGCATCGCGGGCTATGACACGCGCGAGCTGATCGCCGTGCCCGGCGAGAAAACCGCACTCAAGCCACACATGACCTGCGCCTGGAACCCGTCGATCACGGGCACCAAGTCCGAAGACACGATCCTGGTGCACGGCGAAGGGCAGCTGGCGGAGATCCTGACGCCGGTGTACGGCTGGCCGAGCGTCGCGGTCGAGGTCGACGGGCGGCACATCGAGCGCCCGCTGATCCTCGAAGTCGTGTAAGGAGCCGCCGTGCCTGCCCCAAAGCTCACCTTCTGTTGCGAGCTGGATACCGGCCCGCTGCTGGACCTGTTCGCGGATGACGTCCTGATCGACGACCTGCGCGCGATGGGGGCCGGAGTCTGCCTGGGCACCGTCGACCTCAGCGCGGAGCGCGCCGGGATCGTGCGGCGCTTGAACGACGCCGGAGTCCCGGTCAGCGCGTGGCAACTGCTGCCCAAAGACGACGGTTACTGGTACAACATCGGCAACGCCGAGCAGGCCGCCGCGCGCTATGCCGCGTTCAAAGCGTGGACCGCCGAACACGGCCTGACGTGGGACCGCATCGCGATCGACATCGAGCCGGACTTCAACGACATGCTGCGCGCCGTGCGTGGCGAGATAGTCCCCGTGCTGCTGCGCACGCTGCGGCGGCTGGTCACGCCGGGCCAACTGGCCCGCGCGCGGACGCAGTACCAGGCCCTGGTCGCGCAGATGCACGCCGACGGGTACACCGTCGAACGCTTCGACTTCGGCTTCCTGGTGGACGAGCACCGCGCCGGGTCGACCTTGCTGCAACGCCTGCTGGGCATCGTCAGCCCGGACACAGACTACCTCGTCCCGATGTTGTATTCGTCCTTCACCGGCTCGTACGGCCCGGCCATCGTGTGGAGCTACGCGCAGGACGTGGACGCGGTCGCGGTGGGCAGCACCGGCGGCGGCGTCACGGTCGATGGCGTGCCGAGCGGCGACATCAACGCGCTGGACTGGGACGCGCTCAAACGCGACCTGCTGCTGGCGCGGCACTGGGTCGATGAGATCACCATCTTCAGCCTGGAAGGGTGCGTCGAGCAGGGTATGCTGCCCCGGCTCAAGGCGCTGGATTGGGACGAGCCGCCCACGCTGCCGGACGCGGACATGCTGGCGCGCGTCGACATGGTGCGGCGAGTGTTGCGCGGCGTGCTGTGGACCAGCGCCCAGCCCGCGATCCTGGCCGTGATCGGCGTGCTGCTGGCGTGGCGGTTGCTGCGCCCGCGCCGTTAACAAACCGTTCGAGGAGTTCTCCGCAGGGGAGCGCCTTTGTGTGCTCCCCTACTTCACAAAGTTCCCCCGTTTCCCCGTTCTTCCAGCGCACACCACCCTGAAAACGCTGGCCAACCCGTCCAGCGTCGGGATTCAGCCGGGACAGCGTCAGCTTGCAGCAGGCCGGGCGCGGGGACACAAATCCACGCGAACCCGTATTATAATGTGTGGAAGATATCGTCACCGCCCGATCAGCATCACCGCAATATGGTGATAAATGCAAACATAAAGGGGAAACGCTGTCATGCATCGCAATCGCTGGATCACAGTGAGTCTGATCATCACGCTGCTGGCGCTGGCGCTGCCGGCCCTGCCGGGGCCGCAACGTCCGCCGGTGGCACACGCGCAAACCGGCGGGGGATCGCTGGTCTTCCTGAAAGACGGCGACCTGTGGCGCTGGAACGGCTCCACACTGACGCAGCTTTCGACGTGGGGCTACAACGAGCGCCCGGTACTCGCCCCGGACGGCGGGCGCGTCGCGTATAACTCGTGGGCCACGATCACGGTCAACGCCATCGCCGCCGGGCAGCCGGTGTTCGGCCTGACCCCGAGCAACATCTGGGTGATGGACGTGGCGACCGGCGACGCCGAGCGCATCGCGGATCAGCCGCCCGACGCGGTATTTGTGCCGGATGGCACCTCGAACAACGTGATCATGCGCGGCACGCCGGAATGGTCGCCCGATGGGAACCAGGTCGCGTGGGTCGAGCTGCTCGCGCCGGAATACCGCTACCGGCTGGTGCGTTACGATTTTGGGACGCGCAGCACCAGCATCCTCGTGGAGAACCTGCCCTACCCGTTCGCGGATGGCGGCTTTATCCCGGTACATGATGTGCTGTGGGGTCCGCCCGGCCTGTTGATCACCAATGTCGCGGTCAATCCCAACACCAACGAGTTTGAAGAGACGGCGCATCTCTACGCGCCCGACGGCACGCCGATCCACCAGGCGGTGATCGGCAGCGGCGCGACGGAGTGGACGTTCAACAAGCAGTGGGTGACGCACAACGGCCAGCAGTATCTCGGCCTGCACTACCCGTCCGGCAAAGTCTACCTGCTGGACCCGGCCACCGGCGAGCAGTTGGACATGCCCGCGCTGCCGGAGCTTTACAGCCGCAGCGCGCCGAACAACATGAGCGCCTACACCGCGCCGAACATCGACGCCAACCAGAACCTCTCGCCCGCCTGGACTGCCGTCTCCACGAGCCGGACGCAGGATATCGCGCTGGACTTCAACGGCGAGCCACAGAACATCGCGATCGCGCCGGACGGGCAAGCCCTCGCTTACATCAGCGACGCGGTCTACATCTGGCAGAACGGGCAGGCGTCCGCCGTGCCGGGGACCGGGGGCATCGCGTCCCCCTGGGATGCGGCAGTCGTGTGGGGGCCGACCGCCTGGCGCGTGCGCACGGACTTTCCGGGGACCGGCGGCGGCGTGGTGCCGTGCAACCCTGCCCCGCGCCTGACGCTGGGCGCTCCCGGCCAGGTCACGCCCGGCCTGCCGAACATCCTGCGCACGTTGCCCCGGCGCGGGGCCGGCAGCCTGATCGTCGGGCGTATTCCCGGCAATGGCGTTTTCACGGTGCTGAACGGCCCGCAGTGCGGACCGGAAGGGCGCTGGTGGTGGGAAGTCGATTACCGGGGCGTCGTCGGCTGGACGCCCGAAGGTGAAGGCAGCGTCTACTGGCTGCAGCCGTACCAGGCCGCGCCGCCGCCGCCAGCCTGCACGCTGCCCCCGCGCCTGACGGTCGGCAGCACGGCCTACGTCGTGCCCGGCCTGCCGAACACAATCCGGTCGCAGCCCGGCCCCAGCAGTGTCGCGATCGGGCGCATCCCCGGCAACGACGTGTTCAGCGTGTTGAGCGGCCCGCAATGCGGCCCCGACGGGCGCTACTGGTGGCGCGTCAACTATCGCGGCCTGACCGGCTGGACCGCCGAGGGTGAAGGGGCGACCTACTGGGTCGCGCCGTTCGGATGCCCCGCCAGCCCGCCGCCCCGCTTAAGTGCCGGCATGGTCGCGCGGGTGACCCCCGGCCTGCCGAACACGCTGCGCAACGGCCCCGGCGCGTCCTACGGCGAGGTCGGCACGATCCCGGCGGGCGGCACGATGACCGTGCTCAGCGGCCCGCAATGCGGCCCGGAAGGGTGGAGCTACTGGCGCGTGCAGTACGGCAACCAGGTCGGCTGGACCGCCGAAGGGGATGGTTCGACATACTGGCTGGAACCGGCAGGCTATACGCCCCCGCCGACCCCGCAGCCGGTCGCCTGCACGCTGGCCCCGCGTATGATGGTCGGCGTGGCAGGCCGCGTGACCCCCGGCCCGGATAACATCCTGCGCAGCCTGCCGCGTCGCGGTGCTGGCAGCGTGATCCTGGGCGAGATCCCCGGCGGCGCGTTCTTCACCGTGCTCGAAGGCCCGCAGTGCGGCCCTGAGGGGCGCTACTGGTGGCGCGTCAACTATAACGGCCTGGTGGGGTGGACGCCCGAAGGCGAAGGCTCGACCTACTGGCTCGAACCCTGGCCCGGCGACGGCCCGCCCACGCCGGCCTGCGGCCCGGCCCCGCGCCTGGAACGCGGCATCTCGGCTTACGTGGTCCCCGGCCCGGATAACCTGCTGCGCTCGAATCCCGGCACGGGGTCCAGCAGCGCCGTGATCGCGGAAATCCCCGGCGGCGCGTTCTTCCGCGTGCTGGATGGCCCGCAGTGCGGCAACGATGGCCGCTACTGGTGGTTCGTCGAATACCAGAACATCCGGGGCTGGACCGCCGAAGGTGAAGGGGCGGACTACTGGGTGTCGCCGTTCCAGTGCGCCAACAGCCGCCCGGCGCGGCTCGTGCCCGGTGGGACCGGGCGCGTAACCCCCGGCCCGGCGAACGCGCTGCGCACGAACCCCGGCACGGGCACCGTGATCGGAGAGATCCCCGGTGGCGCTGTGTTCCAGGTCACCGGCGGGCCGCAGTGTGGCAGCGAAGGGCGCATCTGGTGGCGCGTGACCTACAACGGCCAGACTGGCTGGACCGCCGAGGGCCAGGGCGCGGAATACTGGCTCGAACCGACCGGCGGCTGAGCCGCCTCGACACACTGAACGCAAAAGCCCCTGTGCCGTTGTGGCACGGGGGCTTTTCGATTCGTCCGGTCGAGCGCCGGGCGCTGGAACGCACCCGGCTATACACCTATCGGGCCGCGTACCGGCCCGTGAAGCCAGCGAGTAATGCCAATTGGTAGATGTTATACCCGCTCCACGCTGCTGCCCGCCGCCGCCTGGCACACGTACAGCTCCGGCGTGAGGCCGGTTTCCTGCTCGTAAGCGGGACCGACCGCCGCGACGAAATCCGCCACCGCGTGATCTTCGACCAGCGCGACGGCGCACCCGCCGAAGCCGGCGCCGGTCATGCGCGCGCCGAAACAGCCCGGTTGCGCGTTCGCCAGGTCGCTGATCACGTCCAGCTCGCGGCAGCTCACCTCGTAATCGTCGCGCAGGCTGGCGTGGCTCTTGCGCAATGCCTCGCCCGCCGTCTTCAACGCGCCGGACTTGAACGCCATGTTGACGATATGCACGCGCTGGTTTTCGCTGATCACGTGCCGCGCGCGGCGGTATAACACGTCACCTAACGTGTCCTTCGCCTCTTCAAGCTGCTGCATCGAGGCATCGCGCAGCGCCTTAACGCCCAGTTTCGCGGCGGCCTCTTCGCACTGCTTGCGGCGCGCAGCGTATTCGGAATCCACCAGCCCGCGCGATTTCTTCGTGTTCATGATCACGACGCTGATCCCGTCCGGCACAGGCACGGGAGTCGTCTCCAGGCTGCGCGTGTCGATCAGCAGCGCGTGTCCCTCGATGCCCATTGCCGAGGCCATCTGGTCCATCACGCCGCACGGCATGCCGATGAACTGGTGCTCAACTTCCACGCCCGCCAGCGCCTTGTCAACCTGCGCCATCTCCGCGCCGGCCAGCGCCAGCCCCAGCTCGATCATCACCACTTCCACCGCCGCCGAGGACGACAGCCCCGACCCCAGCGGGATATTGCCGCCGATCACGGCGTCGAACCCCGGCACGGCGTACCCGTGCTCGCGCAGCCACCACAGCGCCCCACGCGGGTATGACGTCCAGCCGGGCAGGTCGTCGTCGCGCAGCGCGGCGAGGTCGAACGTGGCCTCGGCGTCAAAATCAATTGAGACGAAGCGCACCGTCGCGTCCTCGCGCGGGGTGGCCGCGACGAACACCGCGCGGTCGATCGCGGCAGGCAGCACGAATCCGTCGTTGTAGTCGGTGTGCTCGCCGATCAGGTTGACACGCCCCGGCGCGCGTGCGATCATCCGCGGCGGCGCGCCAAAGCGCCGCTCAAACGTCTGCACCACCGAAGTCTTTACAGCCTCAAGATCGCCGTCCGCCATCATCATTTATCCTTCCAGGTAATGCACCGCGCCCTGCTCGCGGATGCGCGCGGCGGCTTGCTCGGCGGTGATGTCGCGCTGCGGCGTGCCGAGCATCTCGTAGCCGACCATGTGCTTACGCACGGTCGCGCTGCGCAGCAGTGGCGGGTAAAAGTGCAGGTGCAGGTGCCAGAACGGGTATTCCGGCCCGCCCGGCTTGCCGAAATCCGCGCCGCCGGTGGGCTGCTGGTGAAGCCCCATGCTGTACGGGAACGAAACGCGGAAAATGTTATCGTAGCGCACGGTGAGCTGCTGCAGCGCGTCGCCCAGCGCGTCGCGCTCGGCGTCATCGAGCTGGTGCACGCTCTGCACCACGCGGTGACTGACCAGCAACGTTTCGAACGGCCAGATCGCCCAGAACGGGACCAGCACAGTCCAGTGCTCGTTGGCGTAAACAATTCGCTCTTTCCGGCGCTGCTCTTCGGCCAGGTAATCGGCCAGCAGCGTCGTGCCATGCGCGTTGAAGTAGTCCCGCTGTGCCTTGAGCTCCTTCGCCGCCTCGCGCGGCAGCCGCAGCGTCGACCAGATCTGCCCGTGCGGGTGCGGGTTGGACGCGCCCATCATCTCGCCCCGGTTCTCGAAGATCTGCACGTAACCGATGAAATCCCGGCGGCCCAGGTCAAGCGTCTGCTCGGCCCACATATCGACCACCGCGCGGATATCGGCGGGGGCCATCCGCGCGAGCGTCAGGTCGTGGCGCGGGTGAAAGCAGATCACGCGGCAGATACCAGGCTCGCCCTGCACGCGGAACAACGGGTGATCCTGCAACTCGGTCGCCGGGGTGTCCGGCAGCAGCGCCATGAAATCGTTGTCGAACACAAACGTGCTGGTGTAGTTCGGGTTGGTCTTGCCGCTGACGCGCGTATTGCCGGGGCACAGGTAGCAATCCGGGTCGTATTGTGGCCGGTCATCAGGCGGGGTATCACCGACCTCGCCCTGCCAGGGCCGCTTGGCACGGTGCGGCGATACGAGGATCCACTCGTCGGTGAGTGGATTGTAGCGCCGGTGAGGATGATCGCTCAAGTCCAGCATGGGAAGCTCGCTCCGTAAAAGACAGTGGTTGGCTTTCGATTGTTGTTTGTTGGTTGGCAGCGTCAGTCGTCAGGTTCTGCG
This sequence comes from uncultured Anaerolineaceae bacterium, assembly GCA_964425755.1. Taxonomy (GTDB): domain Bacteria; phylum Chloroflexota; class Anaerolineae; order Aggregatilineales; family Aggregatilineaceae; genus CAYRNY01. The sequence continues at coordinate 90,867 of CAYRNY010000020.1, read as the reverse complement.
ACCCGGCGACCGGGTGGGCATGATACGCAGCGTTAGTTAAGCGCTTAACCCAGTATACTCGAAATGCGTTCGCGGTGCTAACGAACTCGCGCCCTCACGACTCCAGCGACGCCAGCGCGTCATTCGCCGCGACATCCGGCGACGCGCCCCTCAGCACCACCGAAATCGCCCGTTGCAGGGCCGTCGCTGCCGCGTTATTGCGCCGTTCTTCCGGGAACACGATCGCGGTGGTGATCAACGCCTGCGCGAAGTCCGCGTAGGCGGCATCATCCCACAACGCGAGCGCCCGCACCTGTGACGGCACCACGCCCAACGCCTCGGAGAATGCGCCCTGCTGCCCGACGCGCATCATCCACGCCAGGAACGCCAGCGCCCGCTGCTGGCGATCGGGGTTCTGCGTCGTGACGACCCACATCCAGCCATCAAGCATCGTGAGCGACAGGCCGCTTGGCGTCGGGACCGGCATCAAGCCGATGTTCTGCACGGTGTCCTTTAGCTCCAGGTAATCGCGCGAGTTCACGCTGACGATGCTGGCTTCCCCGGTAACAAACATGTTCCAGTAATCACTGGCCGCGTCGTATTCCAGCAAGGACGCGTCGAACACGCCCGCCTCGACGCCCTGGGCGTAGTAATTCAGCACCGCGACCAGCGCATCGGGGTTCAACGTCGCGTTGCCGGCATCATCGACCAGCCGCCCCCCTGCCGCGACGTATTGCAGCAACGCGGTCCAGCTTACCGGCGTGACGCCCCCCGCGAACAGGTAAGGTGTCCCGGCCTCGATCACGCTGTCGAACGTTAGCGGCGGCTCCTCGAACATCGACAGGCGATATAGCGCGTGGTGCAGCACCAGCACATACGGCACCCCGTATAGCTCGCCGTTCACCTCGCCCAGCGCGCGCGTGCCAGGGAACAGGTTCGCGCCGACAAGGTCAGCCGGTACCCACTCCTCGATCGGCACGATCAAACCCTCGCGTGCCGCCGTGATCATGTCCGAACGGCGCAGCAGGACCAGGTCCGGCATCGCGCCGGGGGCCACGGGAGCCGCCGTGCGCAGTGTGGATAGGATACCCCCCATCCCCCCGCTGCGCTTGCGGCGCAGGTCGATATCGTAGCTGGCATACGTGAGCCGGAACAGCTCGAACTGGCTGTTGAGGATCGTCGCGGCATCGGTGTTGCTCTCCGGCCACAGCTCATCCGGCCACCAGACCGACACAACCGCCTTTTCCGGCGTGCTCTGCACGACCGGGGTCGCCTGGACCGCCAGCGGATCAAGCGCCGCACTGCGCGGGGCAGCCAGTCCCGGCGCGACGACGTGGTTTACGCCCGCTCCCGTGGGACTGCTCAGGACGGGGGAATCCGGCGGCGCGGGCTGACTCCCGCCGCACCCGGCGACGAACCCGGCCAGCAACGCCACCAGTACCAGCATGATCACACCTCGCCGCTGCATCTCCGGCTCTCCTTGCAGCTTCAGCACGTGGTATCCCCGCGCGCCCGGCGTCACCCCAGGTCGCGCATCACGCGCTCGACCATCTGCGCCAGCGTGTCCAGGTTCTCGACCGTCAGGTCAGGATCGGGGATATACAGGTCAAACGTCTCTTCGACGAACACGCCGAACAGGGCCAGGTCCAGCGAATCGACCAGCCCGCCCGTGATCAGCGGTTCATCGTCTTGCAGATCGTAGCTCGGCATGCGGATCATGTCGTCGATCACAAACGTGCGCAGCCGGGCATGTACGTCGTTGCGGTCCATGTTGCGGGCTCCTTTGCTGATGGTGATGGGTACATGGTCGTCGGTCCGCGCGACCGGGCACCGGTCCCCAGTCTATCCACAAGACGGGCTGGCGCGCAACATTCGCGCCCAACAAAAAACGCCGGGCGGCGCGTGCGCGTCCCGGCGCTGGTGGCAATTATATACTTCAAAGCGTGAACTGAAACCTAACACAGGCGGAGGGGGTGGGATTCGAACCCACGGTAGCGCAAGACGCTACAACGGTTTTCGAGACCGCCCCAATCAACCACTCTGGCACCCCTCCATATTGGCAGTATGCAATTGTCCGCGCGCGGCGGGGCGTCACTTCTGCCCTTCGGCGCGCAGCCGCGCAAAGAACGCGCGGATCAACTCTGCCGCGTCATCCGCCAGCACACCGCCGGCCACCTCGACGCGGTGGTTAAGTTGCGGGTGCTGCAGCACGTTCATCACGCTGCCCCCGGCCCCGGCTTTCGGATCGGGCGCGGCGTAGACCAGGCGCGGCAGCCGCGCAAGCACCATCGCGCCCGCGCACATCGCGCACGGCTCAAGCGTACAGTATAGCGTAACATCCTCGAGCCGCCAATGGCCGATGGCGCGTGACGCGGCGCGGATGGCGATCAACTCCGCGTGTGCGGTCGGGTCGCCGTCGATCTCGCGCCGGTTGTGCCCCCGCGCGATGATCGCGCCGCCGTGCACAGCGATCGCGCCGACCGGCACATCATCATGTGCCAACGCGCGCCGCGCCTCGTCCAGCGCGATCTGCATCCACTCCGCATCGGTACGCTGCAAGCTGTCGTCCATCGTGCGGCGGATTATAGCACGCACGCGGCGTGATTTGAAGGGCGGTTTTGCGCAGACCGGCGCACGTGGACCCGCCGTTACGCAGCGGCGCTCGATTCGTCCCCGGCTGTATCGTCGGTGTCGGAATCGGGCGGCCCCAACGCCAGCGCTCCCTCGCGCAGCGCGGCGAGCTCCGTCTCGCTCAGGCCGGTTTGCAGCAGCACGCCGCGCAGCGTCGGCTCGGTGACCCGGTCGCCGGCGCGGATCACGTACACGTAATGCGCGCGCAGGCACGCCTGCCACTCATCGAAGAAAATGCTCTGCTCGCTCATGGTTTGCGGGATCGTAACGCTGTGAATCCGGTACCTGTTACGCCTGGGCGTCGCGGTCTTCCAGGCCACGCAGCCGTTGTTTGTGCGCCTGGGCGTTACGCAGCTCGCGCTCGGCGCGCTGTTCGTAATCGTCGAGCAAGGGGTCGTCGTCCCACTCGTCCACGTCATCGGGATGTGTGATCTGGCGCAGGCGGCGCTTCAAGCGTCCCCGCGCCCTGCGCCGGTAACGCGCCGCGTTAGACCGCTCGCGGCGTACCTTGCCTTCTTCCTCGTCCAGGGGATGGTCGAAGTTATGAATCCGGTCATAGGACTCGTATTCCGGATCGGTCATGTCGTGTTTTTTCGTCATAATGGTGCTACACCATCACTACACTACTTACCGGTACACGCCCTCAATGGCCGCATACTTCAATTATGCGCAACCCGGCGCGCAAACGCAACGGACTTTCGTCCTAGGTAGCGTATCCTTCGCGGTTGACATGTTGCATTGCTGCCAGCGTGTCTGTGCGACCGCGCCGCGCGCCTTGCGCTGCAAGCACAAGGCTATGCACCGGTCAGACCGTAAAAACGGCCCTGATCTTCCAGGGGCGGGATCGTTTGTTGAGCGCCCTTTCAGGGTGCGACCGATAGATAGCTCCGTACTTGCAGTGCGGGGCAGGGATCGATCCCTGTGCTGCTACGATTCAACCGAACTTCGATACACAACCCCATCCTATGACGGGCCCGTGCCCCCACCGCTTGACCTCAAAGCGCGCGCACCAGGCCCGCCAGCGCGCCGAATGCGACCACCCACACCGCGTTGACCCGCCAGCGCAGCAGCAGCACCAGCACCAATATGCCGATCGCCAGCGTATAGACATCTACGAACGCAGCGCGGCTCAGGTTCCACGTCACCGCCGCCATCAACCCCAACGCGGCGACGTTCACCCCGTCCAGCAGGTGGCTGGCCCAGCGCGAATCGCGGACACGCGGGATGATCGGGTGGCTGAGGCCAACGATCACAAACGACGGCAGGTAAAACGCCGCCGTCGCGACGATCGCGCCGGGCACCCCGCCGAGCAGGTAGCCGACGAACGTAGTCGAGGTGGAGAGCGGCCCCGGCGTCATCTGGCCGAACGCGATCGCGTCGATCAACTGTTGTTCGGTCAGCCAGCCGTAACGCTCCACCAGCTCCGACTGCAAGAACGCGAACAGCACATACCCCGACCCGTACAGCAGCGCCCCGACCTTAAACAACGCCCACGCCAGCTTGAGCAGGCTCACGGACGCCGTGACCGTGCCCGCCGCGCCCGGCGCTCCGGCCAGCGGGCCGAGCAGCGGCAGCGGGATCAGGGCGTGCAGCCGCCGCCGGAATCCCACGCGCGCCAGCATCACCGCGATCCCCACCGCGAGCAGCAGCACGACGAAATTCACCCCCGCCAGGTACAGCAGCACCGCCGCGCCGCCACCCACCGCGGTCAGCCGGTCCGTGACCGCTTTCTGCCCCAGGCCCCACAACGCCAGCAGCACCAGCGGGATGATCGCCGGTTTGACGCCGTAGAGCAGCCATTCCGCCGCCGGGATCGTGCCGTAGGTCGTGTAGAGCCAGGCCAGCCCCAGCGTGATCACCATGCCCGGCAGCAGGAACGCCATACCCCCCGCGACCAGGCCGCGCACGCCCGCGCGCACAAACCCGATATGCATCGACATCTCGCTGGAGTTCGGGCCGGGGATCAGGTTCGTCGCGCCGAGCAAGTCCAAAAAGCGTCCTTCCTCGATCCACCGGCGGCGCTCGATCAGCTCGTGGCGCATGATCGCGACGTGGGCTGCCGGGCCGCCGAACGCGGTCGCGCCGATGTACAGGAACACCGCGCCGACGGCGGCCACGTCACGCCATCTTGGGCGCGTGCGTGCGGCTGCCGGCGTTGTCGTACCGGGAGCGTCGTGCATCGGTGAAAATCTCCGGTGTGCTCGATCGGCTGCGATATGCTATCAACAACCGGGCGATTCCCGCGCTTGTATGCGGCTCGCCGTAATGCCAAGTGGCAGAGACGATGCTGGCACGGCTAGGCTTCCGGCGGCGTGTACCCCGGCGGGTAACCAAACACCGCGCCGAACTCGCGCACGGCGGAAGGGCCGTTGCGCTCCAGCCCGGCGAAGAAGCCGTAACGGTCCTGCTGGCGGTAGTCCAGCCGCTCGACGCGAAACGGGGCGAGCCGCTCGCGCTGCTGGCGCCGTTCGGCCACGTCGATGAAGTAGTCGATCGCGTTGGCGACGCTGTTCGCGTCGGTCCAGTCGGATTTGTAAACCGCGAACCCCGCCCGCGCGATGATCCAGGTCATGTTGGGCATCGAGCCGAACGCGCGGTGACACGCCCCGTCCAGCGCGTCGAGCAGGATCGGGCGCTGCACGCCGAGCACGTCGCGCAGCGCGGCGGCGTGTTTGAATTTCTGCGCCATCGAGGTCAGGTGCGGGTAATGCTCGCCGGGGTGCGCCTCGTGCGTGTAGATAAAGACCGAGCCGATATCGTGATCCGCCACGCGCGCGGCGAGCGCGTCCATGGATGGCGCCGCCATCCCACAGTACGGTCAGGTGAAGCTGCCGAACTCGACGATCGTATAACGGTGTGCTCCCCAGAGCGCGCCCAGGCTGGTCGCGGCGCGATCCTCAAGCTGCCACAGCGGGAAGTCCGGCAGCTTTTCGCCCAGCGGCGGACTCGCGTCAAAGCGCATCCAGGGCTCGAATTTCTCCGGCACGAACGAATCGTAGTTATAACGGCGGGTCAGTTCAGCCTCGGTCATCGCGGGTGCTCCTTGCCGTATATTACGGGAAAATAACGCGCCGCGTCTACTCCGTTCCCCCATCGGATTCGGTGCGGACAACTTCGGCCCGTGCCAGCAGCGCTTCAAGCTCGCTGATCAACTGCGGCATGGCGACCGGCTTGGTGAAATAGGCGTCGGCCCCGGCATCTTCGGCGCGCTGCTTGGAAAGCGGATCGGTGCGTGCCGAGATGATCAACACCGGCACATGAGCAAGCTCGTCCACGTCGCGCAACTGCCGGCAGACCTCGAAGCCGTCCAGGTCCGGCAGCATCAGGTCCAGCAGCAGCGCGTCAGGCGGATCGGCGAGCGCCAGCGCCAGGCCGCTTTGCCCGGTATGCGCCCCGCGCACGTCGTAGCCCTTGAGCGACAGAAAGGTCGTCATCATCTCGACGATGTGGGTCTCGTCGTCCACAACCAAGATCGTCTTCTTTGCCATGTCCCTATCCCCCGCGGTGCAGCGATCCGTCATCGTATACCTGAACTGGTGCGCCTGTCACCGTTTGTAGCATGTCTTCAGCCAGCCCGCCACCGGCGCGCCCTCCGGTGACGCGCAACGGCACGCGCTCAGAACCGGCGTTCGTAGAAGCGGTAATGCTTGTAATCCTCGCCACCATACGCCTCGACCAGCCGGATCATGGCCTTGTTGGTCTCCAGCACCCAGCCGAGATCGGCGTAGTACCAGCCGGTCTCCGCACTGATCGCCCGCGCCTGCCGGAACAACTCGACAAACATCGCCGCCTCGACGCCCATGCCCCGGAAGCGATCCTTCACGCCGAACAGCGCGACCCGGATTCGCCGTATCTTGGAGCGTATCTTCCAGTGCCAGAACACCTGCGCCAGCGTCAGCAGTTCCGGCTTGCCGGGGCGCGGATAGGCGGCTTTCAACGGCTGGTTCAGGTCCGGGAAGGCCAGCAAGAACGCCGCCGGTTCATCTTCCACCGCCGCGAAGAGCGCCAGGCGCGGCTCAAGGTACGTGCCCAGGTCGCGCACCAGCGCGTCGAGTTCCTTGTCCGAGAGCGGCACGAAACCCCAGTTATCGTGCCACGCCTGGTTGTAGATGTCCTTGAACAGCGCGAGGTCGCGCTTCATGTGCTTGCGGTCCAGCGTGCGCACGGTGATCCCGCGCCGCTGGTTGTTGCGCTCGGTGACGCGGATCGTCTGCTGCAGCTTTTTGGACGCCTGCCAGTCGGTCAGCGTGATGTTGTAGCTGCAGGTGTCCATCACCTTCGCAAAGCCGGGCACGTTCTCCAGCAGGCGCTGGTAATACGGGTAATTGTACGGCATCAGGATCGCGGGCGGATCGTCAAAGCCTTTGATCAACAGGCCGCACTCCTCGTTGGTCGTAAAGCTCACCGGGCCGCGCAGCGCGTCGTAGCCCCGCCCGCGCACGTACGCGGCGGCGGTGTCTAGCAGCGCGTCGGCCACCGCCTGGTCGTCGACGCACTCAAAACAGCCGAAGAACCCGATGTGCTCGTCCCGAAACTCGTTGTGGCGGTGGTTGATGAAGGCTGCGATCGTGCCGACCGGTTGGTCGCCGCGCCACGCGATGAAGTAATCCCCGTCCATGTATTCCCACGCCGGGTTTTTGCGCTGGTCCAACTTTTCGCGCTGCATCGACACCAGCGGTGGCACCCAGTACGGATCGCCGCGATAGTGCCGCCAGGGAAAGCGTAAGAACGTTTCGTGCTCGGCCCTGGATTCAACGCTGCGCACGGCGACGGACGATGTCATCATGAGGTGCTCCAGATTCCACAACGGTTAATCAAGCTGCTCTGTTTCGGGGCGTCAGGACGCGGGCCGTTCACGCGTCACCGCCCGCCGCCCTGCCGGTCAGATCGCGCTGGTAAATGCGGAAGCGTTTGTACACGCGGGCGTTGTGCTGTTCCACGATGCGCTTAACCGCCGTGTTGGTCTCCAGCACCCAGCCGCCATCGGCATACGCGATGTTTTTCTGCGGCACGTAAGTTTTTCCGCGCTCGAACATCGCCGCGAATAGCGCCGTCTCGACGCCCAGCCCGCGAAACGGCGCTTTGACGCCCATCAGCGGGATGCGCAAGCGCGTGATCTTCGGGCGCACCTTCCAGTGCCAGAAGGTCTGCAGCAGCGCAATAATCTCCGGCTTGCCGGGGCGTGGATACGCGTGCAGCAGCGCCTGGTGCAGATCCGGCAGCGCGAGCAGAAAGCCCGCCGGTTCCCCCTTCACCGTCGCGAAGAACGTCATCTCCGGCTCAAGGTAGCGCCCCACTTCCTTGATCAGCTCGTCCAGCTCGCGGTCAGAAAACGGGACAAAGCCCCAGTTTTTCTCCCACGCGGAGTTAAAGATTTCGCGCAGCAGCGCGAGGTCGCCCTTCAGGTCCTTGACGTTGACCTTGCGCACGGCGATCCCGCGCCGCTGGTTGTTCTTGTCGATCACGCGGAACAGGCGCTGGAGCCGTTCGGATTCCTCCGCGCCGCTCAACGTGATGTAGTAGGCGTAAGTGTCCATCACCTTCGTGTAACCGGGGATGGACTCGATCAACGTCTGGTAGTACGGCGGGTTGTAGGGGGAGAGCACCGTCGGCGGGTCGTCGAAGTTTTCGATCAGCAGGCCGCACTGGTCGTTGATCGAAAACGTCATCGGGCCGCGCAGCGCGTCCGCGCCCTGCCCCGCGACCCAGTCCGCCGCCGCATCAAGCAGCGCGCGCGCCACCGCCGGATCGTCTGGCATCTCCAGGCGCCCGAAGAAGCCGATGTTCTCGTCCCAGTAGTCGTTGTGGCGGTGGTTGATGAACGCCGCGACCGTGCCAACCGGCTCGCCGTCGCGCCACGCCAGAAAGTACTCGCCGTGCATGTGCTGCCACGTCGCGTTGTGCTCCCGGTCGAGTCTGTGGCGCTCCATCGACAGCAAAGGCGGGACCCAGTACGGGTCATCCTTGTACAGCTTCCAGGGGAACTCCAGAAATAGTTTGTAGTCCCGCCGGGACTCGACTTTGCGCACGCTTACATCTGCCATATCGTGTGTTTTCTGCTCTCCATATCCAGGTTCAACGCGCACCCACACCGGCCAGCGCGCGCTCGTAAATGCGAAACGTCTTGTAACGGTCGCCGTGCAGCGCCTCGGCGAGCCGGTTCATGGCGTCGTTGGTCTCCAGCACCCAGCCGCCATCGCCGACCTGCCAGTCCAGCTCGATGCCGGTTTTGTAGGCCGTGACGAACATCGCCGCGTCCAGCCCCAGGTTGCGGTAGCCCTCTTCGATGCCCATCAGCATGATCCGCACGCGGGTGATCTTCGGGCGCAGCTTCCAATGATAAAGCAGTTGCAGCAGCGTGAGCGGTTCGGGCTTGCGCGGGTGCGGGCGCGCGTGGCGAATGGCCTGGTTCATATCCGGCAGCGCGAGCAAGAACGCGCGCGGCTCGCCGTGCACTTCCGCAAAAAACGCCATGCGCGGGTCGAAAAACTGCCCGATCGCCTTGACCAGCTCGTTTAGCTCGCGGTCAGAGAACGGGACAAAACCCCAGTTGCGCTCCCACGCCTTGTTGTAGATGTCCTTGATCAGCGCGAATTCCGCGTCCAGCCGCGCGCGGTCGACGTGACGCACGCTGATGCCCCGCCGCGCGTTGTTGCGCTCCGTGATGCGGAAGATCTTCTCCAGCGCCTGCGAGTGGTTGACCGCGTCCAGCGAGAAATGATAGGCGTACAGGTCCATCACTTTCGCCATGCCCGGCGCATGTTCCAGCAAGCGCTGGTAGTAGGGATGCGTCCAGGGGTACATCAAGACGTTGGGGTCCTCGAACCCGTCGACCAGGATGCCGCACTCGCCGTTGGTGGAGAACGTCAACGGGCCGCGTAGGGCGGTCGCGCCCCGCGCCGCGACGTACTCCGCGGCGACATCCAGCAAGGCGTTCGCCGCGTCCTGGTCGTCCAGCACCTCGAACGCCCCGAAAAAGCCGATGTTCTCGTCCCAGTACTCGTTGTGGCGGTGGTTGATGAAGGCCGCGATCGTGCCGGCGGGCCGGTCGCCGCGCCACGCGATGAAGTATTCGCCGTCCAGAAACTCCCAAGTCGCGCTGTGATCGCGGTCGAAATGCTCGCGCACGACCGACATCAGCGGCGGCGTCCAGCGCGGCTCAGTGCGGTAGACGGTCCAGGGAAACGTCAAAAACGTGCGGTAGTCGGCCCGCGATGCGACCGGGCGTACGGTGATAGGTGCGGGCATCGGTCTGCAATTCCCCCCATTTGAGGCGCATAGCGAGTTTAACGGCCTCAGATTTTGTCGCGTTTGGCGGGCGAAGGCAAAAACACGCACCGCACCCGGACCGCCGGCGCTTTGGCGATATGGTACAAAATCACGGCGATTGCCGGAAAATATTCTTGACAGCCCCCAGGGGGTCTGGTATGCTTCTTTGCGCAATATTCCTCAGTAGCTCAACGGCAGAGCATCCGGCTGTTAACCGGAGGGTTGTAGGTTCGAATCCTACCTGAGGAGCCTGATCCCCCCGCCGCACCGGTCGGGGGTTTTGTTTTTTCCGCACACAGCCCCCATAAGGATCACATCCCCCCGCGCCCGGTTGATTTTACAAGCACGCAGGGTTCGCGTATGCTTGGGGCAATGCATCGGACCGTTGTTGAGGCAAAGACGAGGTGCGGCGTGTGGAAATTGCTACGGGCTATCAAGCGCTTCTTGCTGGTGGAGAGCGTGCAGACGTTCTTCATCCTGGTCGCGATCGCGCTGGCGACGACCTCGATCATTTACACGTACTATAACGCTCGCCACGTGCGGATCGAGGTGGACGACGGCGTGCAGAAGGAAGATGTCGAGTTCATCCTCGAACGGGCCAACGACGCGGCGCAGTTCGCGGATACCATACTGAGCTGGCTCGAAGGCGCGTCGGTCGTCGTCGGCGTGTTGATCGTCGTCGGCGGCTGGATGTTCCGCAACAGCATTCAACAGCAAATCCAGGAGTCCCAGGAGCGGCTGCACGAAGCGATCGCGTCCTCAAACCGCTTCGTCGAACAGGCGCAGCAGGGGCTGGAAAATCGCCAGGCGCGGATCGACGAGCTGGAGCACGAACTGCGCGAGGCTCAGCGCGCGCTGGCCCAGGACCTGCAGCACGAACTCAGCGAGTCCGTCGCGGCGAACCAGGAACGCTTTGAGACGATCCAGAACAACGCCCGCGACCGCTTCCGCGTGCTGTCGCTGCAACTGCTCGCCGAGCAGCAGGTCCGCGCGCACAACATCGAAACCGCGCTCAAGACGCTGCAAAGCGCGCTGGCGATCGATCCCAACGACCACGCCAGCAACTACCTGCTCGGCTACCTGCACACCTCGCGGCAGGAGATCGACCAGGCGCTGAAACACCTGGAACGCGCGCTCACCGTCGAGCCTGATTTCGCGCCTGCGATCGCGGCTTATGGGCTGGCGCTGCGCCGCAAAGGGGACAAGATCACCGAGCCCGAGCGCATCGCGGAACGCAACCGGCTATGGGCGCAGGCGGAAGACAAGCTCCTGCAGGCGCTGCAAATGGACTACTCGCTCACCGATGCTGACGGGCAGTCGTATTACGGCACGCTGGGCGGGCTTTACCGCCGCCAGGGGCGCTACCAGGACGCGCTCGAAGCGTACGAGCAGGCGCACGAGGTCACGCCGGATTCGTCGTACCCGATCATCAACCTTGCCGCGCTGCACAAACACCAAGGCCACGACGAGCGCGCCGATCACTTCTTCCAGATGGTGCTGGAGATGGCCGAACTGACGCTGGACGACGACCCGCGCGACGTGTGGACACGCTGCGATTACGCGCAGGCCAAGCTGGTACTCGGCGACCTGGACGGCGCGATCGCGCAGATTAAAACCGTGATCGGGCAGAACCCCGGTTCCGGCGTGCTCGAAACGGTGCGTAACGGGCTGACGTTCCTGCAGGAAGCGCCGCGTGCGATCGACGGCGTGGACGAGATGATCGCGATCATTGACGCGGAACTGAGCGCGCGCCGCACCGCGCCAGGCGACCGGACAGGGAAAGATCAGGACCGCTCAGGCGTGGGCACGATCCAGCAAAACGACTGAGCGCCTGGCACGACAACTCCGGTGTGCGATCGGGGCGGGCCTGCTGTGTTCCGTAACGGCCCGGCACGCCAATATATGCAACGCCGTGTTGCACCACGCAGGGGATCGCTCGCGATGCAAACCTGGTAGCTACTTCCCCTATTACCCCCGCGAATTGTGCCCCGCTGTATTCGGTCTACAATTAATCATACCCGAACGCCTCGCATAGACAGTTTAGTTAACCGCGCCGGGGCGCGAGATAGGAAAGAGAAAAATGCTCGGCAATATCATCGTCTGGATCATTATTGGTGCCATTGCGGGCTGGCTTGCCAGCAAAGTGATGAGCACGAGCAGCAGCCAGTCGCTTGTCGAAGATATCGTCGTCGGTATCATCGGCGGTTTCCTGGGCGGCTTCGTGCTCAACCTGCTCGACATTGGCGGCGAAGTTAGCGGCCTCAATATCGGCAGCCTGGTGGTCGCCTTTATCGGGGCTGTCCTGCTGCTGTTCATCCTCAAAACAGTTCGCGGAACCGCCAAAGTCTAGCGTATCCTCTCAAATACCGTTCGAACAGGGTTGCATAGGGGCGGGCGCAATAGTTCGCCCCTATAGCAGGCTTTCCCCGCCGTAACCGCCGGTTTTGAACCGGTGGCGAAGGCGGATCGGACACGCCCCCACGTACGAGCGCAGCACACGATTTGCCGCGTTTGTCCTGCTGGTCCCACCGGCGCAAGGGACCCGGCGCGCAAGTTGCGTTATACTCGGCGGTGAGTGAACATTCTTTACCACGCGGGGCACACCGTCCCGCCCAATTCCGAAAGGTTACCTCTCACATGGATTCGCGTATCCAGAAGATGGCGCACGTGCTGATCCACTACTCGACCGCGGTGAAACCCGGCGAGCGCGTCCTGATCCGCAGCACCAGCCCCGCCGCCGAACCGCTGTGCCAGGCGCTCTACGAGGAAGCGCTGAAAGCGGGCGGGCTGCCGGTGGTCTACATGCACATGAGCCAGGAAGACCCGATCGCGCTGGAAGCCACCGCCGATCTCGGCCAGCTTTCGGACATCAACCCGATGCTGAAGCTGATGTACGAGACCGCGCCGGTGATCATCCGCATCGAAGCGGACGAGAACATCAACGACCGCACGGCGTACCCGCTGGAGCAGCAGAAGGCGCGCGCCAATGCGCGTAACGAACTGATCAAAATCCAGATGCGGCGCGAGGCGGCCAAAGAACTCCGGCGCTGCACCACGCAGTTCCCGACCTTCGGCTACGCGCAAAACGCCGGCATGTCGCTGCGGCAGTACGAGGACTTCCTCTACGGGGCGTGCAAAGCGCACCTCGACGACCCGATCGCGGCGTGGGAAGCGGTCTACGCGGCGCACGAACGCCTGATCGCGTGGCTGCAGGGCAAGGAGCACATCCAGGTCAAGGGCGACAACATCGACCTGGAACTGTCGATCAAGGGCCGCACGTTCAAGAACGCGGGCGGCAAGGAGAACTTCCCCGACGGCGAGATCTTCACCGGCCCGGTAGAAGACAGCGTCAACGGCTGGGTGCGCTTCACCTATCCCGCGTACTACCAGGGCAACGAGGTGAAAGGCGTCTCGCTTGAATTTCGCGATGGGCTGGTGGTCGATGCCAGAGCCGAGTCAAACGAGGCGTACCTGCTCTCCGTGCTGGACACCGACCCCGGCGCGCGGCGGCTGGGCGAATTCGCGATCGGCACCAACCGCGACATCCAGCAGTTCACCGGCTCGATCCTGTTCGACGAGAAGATCGGCGGCACGGTGCACATGGCGGTCGGCCAGGGTTACGCCGAGACCGGCAGCGTCAACGAATCGCTGGTCCACTGGGACATGATCTGCGACATGCGCGACGGCGGCGAGATCATCGTCGACGGCGAGCTGTTCTACAAAGACGGCGAGTTTGTGATCTAGCGGCTGGCAAATGCCCGCCGCCGTCACCATTCCCCGCCCTGCCGGACCCCGGCGGGGCGGGTGACTCACTTCTCCGTCCGCTCAAACCGCGCTTCATCGTAGGCCAGCGTCAGCGGGCGCGCGTCCTCGGACCGGCCCAGGTCCGCCGCCGCGATCATGCCGTCGGCGGCCAGCGAGAGCGTAAAGCGCCCATCCACCGCCGCCAGAAAGTCCGCCGGGATCGTTAGCGTGTAGTCGTGCCAGCCGCCCGGCTGCGCGGTGAACGTCCCCAGCGACGCGGTCACCGCCTCGCCATCGACCGCGCGCCCCGCCACCACATCGACCGTGCGCGGCTCGGCAAACGCGACCGCGCGCAGCGTCAGCCGGTAGTCTGCGCCATCAACGGGCAGCGCCAGGTGCAGCAGCGCCTCGGTGCGCCCGCCAGCCCACCGCGCGACTTCCCCGCCGATGCGCTCCGGCGGATACCAGCCCTGCCCGATGTACCCGGCGTCTTGCAGCGTGACGCCATCCCCCGCTTCGCCAAAACGGATCGCGTAAGTCCCCGGTTCGAGTTGCGGCGGCAGCGGCGGCGGGCAGCCCTTTGGGTGACTGGTCGCGCGGTAGAGCACGGCGTCGCGCTCGGCAGTCACGTAACACAGCGACTCCTGCACGTTCATGAATTCCAGCACCTCTTGGGCGCGGCCCGGCTCCAGCCAGTCCAGGTGCACCACCACGTAGCCGACCGGCCATTCGTCGACGTATTGCGCCAGTTGGGACGCCGCGCGCCCGGCATCCAACGCGATCGACTCCGTCAGCCAACCCAGCAGCGGGTCGGTCTCGTAAAACACGTGCTGGTCGATCGGGATGCGCGAGAGCAGCCCGCTGACCTGCCGCTTTTCGTGCGTGATGCCGTAGACCATCGCCTCAGGGTGCGCGCCGACCTCGCGCCAGCCGGTGAACGGCCCCGCCGGGACGTCCAGCACCACGTAATCGTAAGCCTCGCCGTAGTCTTCCGCACGCATCATCTGGTGAAAGGGGTACGGCTCCAGCGCGGGGATCGTGGGGACCGGCTGCAACACGCCGTAATCCCACACCAGCACCAGCAGCAGCCCTACCACCAGCCCGCGCCGCAGCGCCGCCGGGCGCAGCCGGCGCACCCAGGGATCGTAGGTCTGCGCGAGGAACGTCACCAGGCCGAATGTGGCGGGCGGCAGAAAGCGGATCGGGGTGCGCATCTGCCCGTCGAATAACTCGTGTATCACGCGGAACGGCAGCACCACGCGCACGCCCGCGATCGTCTCGTCCGGGCCGAGCGCCAGCACCAGCGCGGGCAGCGCCGCCCACAACCAGAACCAGCGATAATGTGCCGCTGTACGGTCCCGGTCGCGCTGGCGCACGAACAGCGCCGCAACCGCCAACGCGACCAGCAGCAAGCCGAGCGTCTCATCCCCTTCCCGGCCCAGTAGCTGCTCGCGGCCTGGCCGGGGCAGCACGAGAGCGTCGAGGTCCAGCGAGTAATGGCGCAGCGTGAGCAGCCGCGCCGGGGGTAGCTCACCGGTATCGAAGGCGAGCGTCTGGCGCAGCGGGCCAAGCGCGTATGCCAGCCCAACCGCGATCATCAGCGCCAGGGCACCGAGCGCGACCAGCCGCAGCCGCGCGGCGCGGTCCGGCGCTTTCAGCAGCGCGTAGAGCGCATACGGCCCCAGTAGCAGCCCGCCCCACAGCACGATCAGCGTGTCGGTGAACCACATTCCCCACAGCACCAGCCCGGTCAGCGCGGCCCAGGTAACGCGGCGCGTGCGGTCGGCCTGCTCCCAGGCGAGCAACACCAGCGGCAGCCACCAGACCGTGATCAGGTTCAGGTGCCCGCTGCCTGCGTGGTCCAGCATGTAGGGCGAACAGGCCAGCGCCACCCCGCCCAGCAGCGCCACCGGGCGGCTGGTCCCGTTCCGGCGCAGGAACGCGTACATCAGCAGGCCGGTCAGTGACAGGCTGATCCAGATGATCGCGTTGGCCGCACGCAGATGCCCTGCGAGCGGCTCCAACGCGGCGTAAAGCGGCAGCATCGAGGCCGTCAGCGAATGGTAGGTCAGGTTATGCGTGAACGGCGCCAGCACCTTGTCGGTGGTCCAGATGTCGCGCCCTTCGCTAACGGCGTGGCGCAGCCACCACAGGTTCCAGTGGAAGTGATAGTAATCCAGCCCCTGGTCGCTGCGCTCCGGCGGCGGGCCGGGGACCTCAGAACCCATACGCAGCGACAGCGGGGCCAGCGCCACGCCCGCCAGCAGCGCAAAAAACAGGACCACCGGCAGCCAGCGCCGGATCGTCGCACGGATGAAC
Source organism: uncultured Anaerolineaceae bacterium (assembly GCA_964425755.1). Taxonomy (GTDB): domain Bacteria; phylum Chloroflexota; class Anaerolineae; order Aggregatilineales; family Aggregatilineaceae; genus CAYRNY01. The sequence goes on along the minus strand of CAYRNY010000020.1, from coordinate 74,925 downwards.
ATCAGCACTCCTTTGCAGCACATCCCGGCGGCGATTATAGCACGCGCGGTGCTGCCTGGGATGCGGGCGCAGCAGGCGCGCGCTTAGTGCTGCTGGTGTATACTGGTAACAACGCGCGGGGATCGGCGCAAGAGCACATGCCGGTCGCGCCGCGTGTCCGGTCCAGCATGCCGAAACAGTAACCGAACATGGACAGCTACCCACCGCCATCCAAGCGTACGCCACCCTTCACCGGGCCGCCAGAGGAACCGTACCGTCCCGGCGCGGCACCGGGCCGGGGCTACACCGTGCCGATCATGGGACGCCGCCCGCCGCTGCCCCCGCCGCGTAACATCTTCGAGCGCATCTGGCGCGCCGTCGGGCGCTACCTGGGCCTGCAGCGCGGGGCGCAGACCAGCAGCATGCTCTGGTGGGGTTTGAAGATCATCCAGGGGCTGCTGCTCGGCATGCCGCTGATCGCGGTTGGCGCGGGGCTGATGGTCGCCCGGCCCGTGCTGGGCGGCACGCAGTGTGTCACCGGGCTGGGGCCGGTGCTCCTGCTGGCCGGCATTCTCGCCATGCTGTGGAACTTCCTCGCCCCGGTGACGAGCGCCTGGCGCGTCACGATCCCGGCGGGGGAATACTGGGTCGTGGAAGACCGGCACGGCCAGCCATACCAGTTTCTGGGCGGCGGGCCGCAGCGCGTGGAGTGGCACCTGAACGTGCGGCTGCGGCGTTATGTCACGTTCACGCGCGTGCAGGCGGTCGCGGTGATCCAGGACGTGCTGCCCGCCGCCAACCAGCGCGTCGACCTGGAGATCAGCGTCGTGATGCAATTTGATCCGGCCAGCGCGCTGCCCCATAATTACGTCGAATTGCGCAAGCTCACGCAGATCGACCCCTTCGCGTACATGCTGCGGCGCGCCATCCACAACGCGATCCGCGAGACGTTCCAGCGGCGGCCTTACGAAGCGCAGCTTGACCTGCTGCATCACCCTGAAGACATCGAGCAGATTGTGCTGCGCGCGCTCGGACCGCTGCGGGCCTGGGGCCTGTTCCCGTTCGAGGACCGCCCGGCGCATGTGATCGTCTACGGCCTGCCGTCCTATGCCGCCGGGTCTGACCCGCGTCGCTGGGGCGAGGCCCGGCAACCGGGTGCCGGTCCTGAGCGCGACGGCCCGCCTGAACAACCCTACCGCTACGATCCGGCGCAGGTGCGGCGGCGCGACCCGGCTCCCGATGCAGCAGGCGATCCGGACCACGCGACCGCGCCACAGCATACGCCAACCGACGACGCGTCCCCCTCCGGCGCGGCAGGCGGCGGGGTGAAGCGTGCTGCTGCCGACGAACCTACGCGGTTTGGTGCCCAGCGCAGCGCGGAAAACGCGGAGCGGCTGGAGCGCCGCCGCGCGCGTGCCGACCCCGACCGGGCAGCGGATCGCACGTCCGAGGACCCGATGGACCGGCGCAGCGAGGAAAAAGACAGGCGGCGCGGTCACGCCGATGACACCTGAGCGACGCACTGCCGGGACCACGCGGCAGCATCCGGCGACTGAGCAGCGTATCCCCAAAACAGCACAGCGGACGATCCGTTCCCGGATCGTCCGCGCGTGGTTGCAGCGTCGCTGCCGGGTTGCTATGACGGCATGTCGAACGGGCGCGCACGCGGGCGCGGGGCCGGTCGCGTGGGATGCGTGCGGATGTAGGCGGCCAGCACAGGCGGCATGACGCGCAGCGTGCCGCCGGACGGGTTCTCACGCAGCAGCGACTTCTTGACCAGCTCCTTTAGCGTCGCGCCGTCCAGGTCGGTCTTCTCTTCCGCCACGTCGTAGAGCGTGTCGATCTCGATCTCGCGCAACCCGCTGAGCAGCGTCTCGCACTCGATGCGCACGTTCTCTTCCGCGATCAGGCGTGTCGCGGCGTGCCCGTAACGGTTCGGGTCCTGCTCCGGGATGCGCTCCAGGTGTTTGACGTGCTGGAAGCCCGCCCGCAGCAGCCCGGCGAAGCCGCCCGTCGCGCGGATCAGCAGCCCGATCGCGTAGTCGTTGCGCTCTTCGTCGCGCTTTTCCAGGTTTTCGATCAGGTCCCAGGCGTCCGCGTCGGTGAAGGGGCCGAGATAGAGCGTGTTGTCGTTGAACAACTCGATGAACGGCTCCAGCATGTGCCGGCGTTCCGGGCTGAGCAGGTGCAACAGGTTGTCGCGCGTGAAGGTCACGTACATCACCTGCCCCTTGAATCGATCGCGGACGCTGCGCAGCGCGATGAAGAAGTAGTCCGGCATGGTATCCAGCAGGCGCTCGAACTCGTCGATGATGATCACGATGCGGAGCGGGCTGTCCTGCTCGGCGAAACTCTCCAGCGCGAGCGCGATGATCCGTTCGAAATAGCGCAGCCCCATGTGGCCCTGCAAAGCGTCCTCGAAATCGGTCAGGTCGGTGTGCACCTTCAGGAACCGGTCGCGCTTCTTGCGGTAATGTTCCTCGTATTCGGCCTCGCCCTCGCGCACGATCGCGCGCGGCTTGAGGTGCTCGTTGATCGAGAGGCGGTGAATCAACAGCTCGAAGCCGGGCCACGAACGCGCCGCGTCCGCGCCATACGTCAGCGGCAGCGGGGGCAGCAGCGCGTTCGGATCGATCGGGACGGCGACCAACGGCCCGTCGTGTATGCGGCGCTTGGCGTACTCGCTCCAGGGATCGCTCTCGTCACGCCCGCGCTGCCGGTGCTGGTCGAGGTACTGCAAGACGTTCGACTTGCCGACGCCCGGCGGCCCCACCACCGACACCGAGTACCCGCCATCCAGCGCCTTGATCAACGGCTGGATATCATCGATCCGGTACTGTCTGGGATATGCTCGTGGACTCATCGTCACCATCCGTTTGAGACCTATTGGAATGTCTATCTCAGTGTAATGCAGCTTGCATTTGCTGACCAGCCAGGACGGCTCCACCTTCCCCGTGCTGGGCAGCCGGTGTTGGCCTCACGCGGGAAACTTCGCTTGTCAATCCGTGAAAACATCTTGTACAATCTGGCTATCGCCACTGCGAAGGTTATCATTGAATTCCAGGCGTTGTCGCAAACGCCTGTTTTCATGCAGAGGGAAACACACACATGCCAAAACCAAACAAGGATACACTGCTGGAATGGTACCGCCAGATGGTGCTGATCCGGCGCTTCGAAGAGCGTTGCGCCGAGCTGTACCAGCAAGGGCTGATCGGCGGCTTCTTGCACCTGTACATCGGGCAAGAGGCCACCGGTGTGGGCGCGGTTGCCGCGCTCGGCCCGGAAGACCATATCATCACGGCGTATCGCGATCACGGGCTGGCGCTGGCGCGCGGCATGGACGTGAACGCGGTCATGGCCGAGATGCTGGGCAAGCGTACCGGCATCAGCGGCGGCAAGGGCGGATCGATGCACCTGGCGGACCCCGAGCTCAACATGTGGGGCGGCTACGGTATCGTCGGCGGGCATCTCCCGCTGGCGGCGGGGATCGCGCTCAAGCTGCAGTACATGGAAGAAGACGGCGTCGTCGTCGCGTTTATGGGCGACGGGGCGACCAATATCGGCTATTTCCACGAAGCGCTGAACCTCAGCGCGGTGTGGAACCTGCCGGTCGTCTGGCTGATCGAAAACAACCAGTACGGCATGGGGACCGCCGTCGAACGGGCCAGCGGCGCGAAAGAGCTGCACCGCAAGGCGCTCGCCTACCAGAGCGAAGACGGCAGCGGCATGAAACAAGGCCCCCGCATCGACGGCATGGACGTCCTGGCCGTGTACGAAGCGGTCGGTGAGGCCAAAGAATACGCCAAGCAGAACGGCCCGATCCTGGTCGAGTCGCTGACCTACCGCCTGGAAGGGCACAGCATGGGCGATCCGCAGCGCTATCGCACCAAAGAAGAGGTCGAAGAATTCACCGCCAACGGCCCGATCGGGCGCTTCCGCAAGTACCTGATCGAGGAGAAGCAGTACGCCAACATCGAGCAGGACCTCGAGCGCATCGATGAAGAGGCGCTGCAGGTGGTGAACGACGCGGTGAAATACGCTGAAGAAAGCCCGGACCCGACCTACGACGACTTGATCAGCCACGTATACGTTGACTAACCGAGGGGAACCATGGCAGACAGACCGATTACCTACCGCGAGGCGCTGAGCCAGGCGCTCCGCGAAGAAATGCAGCGCGACGAGCGCGTGTTTATTATGGGCGAAGAAGTGGGCGTCTGGGGCGGGACCTACGCCGTGACGCGCGGTTTCCTGGACGAGTTCGGCGCCAAACGTGTACGCGATACCCCGATCTCCGAGATGGTGATCGTCGGGGCGGCGGTCGGCGCGGCGATGGCTGGCCTGCGCCCGATCGCAGAGCTGATGACGATCAATTTTGCGTTTGTGGCGATGGACGCCATCGTCAACAGCATGGCGAAAGTGCGCTATATGTTCGACGGCAAATTCACCGTGCCGATGGTGATCCGCACCACGACCGGCGGCGGCAAGCAGCTTGGCGCGACGCACTCCCACGCGCCGGAACCCGTCTTCGCGCACTTCCCCGGCTATTATGTCGCGGTGCCGGCCACGGCCTACGACGCCAAAGGCATGCTCAAGGCCGCGATCCGCAACGACAACCCGGTGATGTTCATCGAGCACAGCACGATGTTGCAGCGCCGCAGCGAAGTGCCGGAAGACGACCCCGATTTCCTGCTGCCCATCGGCAAGAGCGACATCAAGCGCGAGGGCGACGACGTCACGATCGTGACGTACCAGAAAGGCCTGGAACACTCGCTCACGGCGGCGGAAGAACTCGCCAAAGAGGGCATCGAGGCGGAGATCATCGACCTGCGCTGGCTGCGCCCGCTGGACCTGGAGCCGGTATTCGAGAGCTTCAAGAAGACCAACCGCTGCGTCGTGGTCGAAGAGAGCCTGCCGATGTACAACGTTGGGGCCGAAGTGGCAGCGCAGATCACCAATGAGTGCTTCGACTGGATGGACGCGCCCGTGAAACGGGTCGCGGCGCTGGACCAGCCGCTGCCGTACTCGCGCGACATCGAGCTGATGGCCCTGCCCAGCCCGCAAAAGATCATTGACGCGGTGAAGGAGATTGTCTGATGGCAGAGCCGATCATCATGCCCAAACTGGGCTTCGACATGGCAGAAGGCACCCTGATCAACTGGACGGTCGACATCGGCCAGGAAATCGCTAAGGGCGACGTGATCGCCGAGATCGAGACCGACAAAGCGACGATCGAGATCGAATCGACGGTGGCCGGGCACGTGCTCAAGCTGCTGGCGGAACCGGGCGACGTCGTCGAAGTCGGCACGCCGATCGGGTATGTCGGCGCGGAGGGCGAGGAAGCGCCCGAAGGCGAACCCGCTCCCGAGGCGGCAGAAGGCGAAGCCGAAGAGGCTGAAGAGGCCGAGGAAGCCGAGACCAAAGCGGAAGCCGAAGCCGAAGAACCCCAGACGGAACGCAAAGCGGCCCCGGCACAGGAACCCGCCGAGGGTGAAAAAGCACCCCCCGGCGGCGTGAAAGCCAGCCCCATCGCGCGGCGACTGGCCGAGGAAAAGGGCATCGACCTGACCCGCGTGCAGGGCACCGGCCCCGGCGGGCGCGTGGTCAAGAAGGACGTGCTCGCGTTCGAGGAAGAGGAAGCCCCCGCCGCACCGCCCAAGAAAGCGGCACCGGAAAAACCGGCAGTCCCCGAAGGCGCGGCGCGCCCCTCGATGCCGAGCTTCAGCGAGCTGCCCGAAGGCCCGGACGTCGAGATCGAGGACCTCAGCCGCCTCCGCACGCGCATCGGCCAGCGCATGGTCGAGAGCAAGCAGTTTGTGCCGCACTTCTACATCACCAGCGAGATCGACGTCGCGGCGGCGCTGGAACTGCGCGCCGAACTCAACGAGAGCATCGAGGACGACGCGGACAAGATCAGCGTCAACGACCTGATCGTCAAGGCGACCGCGCTGGCGCTGCGCAAGTTCCCGAACCTGAACTCGCACTACTACGGCGACAAGCTGGCGCGTCACAAGCGCATCAACATCGGGATCGCGGTCGCGCTGCCGCAGGGTGGGCTGGTCAACGTGACCAGCTACGACGCCGACAAGACCGCGCTCGGCACGATGGCGACCAACCACCGCGACATGATCCAGCGCGCGCGTGAGGGCAAGGTCAAGACGGCGGAGATCGAGGGCAGCACCTTCAGCGTGAGCAACCTCGGCCCGTATGACGTCGACCACTTTATCGCGATCATCAACCCGCCGGAAGCCGGGATTCTGGCTGTCGGTTCCGCCAAGAAGGTCCCGGTCGTGCTGGAGAATGGCAGCATCGGCGTCGGGGTGCGCATGAAGGCGACCGTCAGCGTGGATCACCGCGTCAGCGATGGCGCAGAGGCGGCGGAGTTCATGAAGTATCTCAAGGAACTGCTCGAAAACCCGATGCGCCTCTTGATCTGAGCGCGCCGCAACCGCACGACAACAACGCCGGGGCACGCGCTCCGGCGTTTTCGATTCCCATGCCGGGCGTCATTAACAAGCCGCAGGGCAACTCGTGCCAGTTGTCACTATCACCGCGCGGGTGCAGGTGGTATGCTGCGGGGGAAAAGGTTTACTATATTCTGTGTACCAACCGGCCCGCAGTGGTATCGTGCCGGATTCACACCCGTTGTGTTGGGCATCACGCCAACACGGTTTACTGTTGACACGCTCAGTCTCAGGAGTACCCACATTGACCGCACACACAGTCGACGTGCTGGTGGTCGGCGGGGGCGCGACCGGGGCCGCGGCACTGTATGACCTGGCCCGTCGCGGGGTGCGCGCGCTGCTGGTCGACCAGCTCGACCTGACCACCGGGACCTCAGGCCGCTATCACGGGCTGCTGCACTCCGGCGGGCGTTACGCGGGGCGCGACCTGGAAACCGCCCGAGAATGCATCGACGAAAACCGCGTCCTGCGCCGCATCGCGCCGTTTTCAATCGAGGACACCGGCGGGTTGTTCATCGCCACCTCGCAGGACCCCGTTGATTTTCCCGCGCGGTGGCTGGAAGGCTGCGCCAAGTCCGGCATCCCTGCCGAGCGCATCAGCGCCGAGGAAGCGCGGCGGCAGGAACCCGCGCTCACGCATGATATCACCGCCGCCTACCGCGTGCCCGACGGCACCTGCGACTCGTTTGACCTGATTCACGGCTTCGTCGAGGCCGCGCGTGGCTACGGCAGCGACGCCTGGATCTACCAGCAAGTGGTCGCCCTGCTGCGCGCCGGCGACGCCATCGTCGGCGCGACCCTGCGCGACACGCGCACCGGCGACGAAACGACCGTCCACTGTGACGTGGTCCTGAACGCCGCCGGTCCCTGGGCCGGCGAGGTCGCGGGCCTGGCCGGGCTGAACGTCACCGTGCTGTGGGACCGGGGCGCGATGATCGCCATGAACACGCGCTGGGTGAACACGGTCGTGAACCGGCTGCGCCCCGCCGACGACGGCGACATCCTGGTGCCGGTCGGCACAGTCTGCGTGCTGGGCACGACATCCATCCGCACCGACCACCCCGACGACTACACGATCGAACCCTGGGAAGTCAGCAAAATCATCGGCGAGGCTGATGTCCTGGTGCCGGGCATCCGCCAGGGGCGCGCGTTACGCGCCTGGGCGGGCGTGCGCCCGCTGTACGAACCGCCGCAAGCGGGCGACGAGACGCACTACGACAACGAGGGGCGCGAGGTCCTGCGCACGTTCTCGGTGCTGGACCACGCGCAGCGCGACGGGGTCGCGGGGCTGGTCACGGTGGTGGGCGGCAAGCTGACCACCTGCCGCCTGATGGCGGAGCAGGCTGTGGACGTGGTCTGCCGCCAGTTGGGCGTCGACGCCCCTTGCACCACCGCCGACGAGGTCCTGCCGGGCACGCCGCGCGCCTACCACGCGCTCTCGCGCCGGCTGCACAAGCTCGAACACGGGCAGATGCCGGGCGAGCTGATCTGCGAGTGCGAGATGGTCACGCGCCCGCAGCTTGAAGCCGCGATCCGCGCCTACGGCGACCAGCCGGTCGCGCTGGACGACTTGCGACGCGATCTGCGGCTGGGCATGGGGCCATGCCAGGCCGGATTCTGCAGCTACCGCGCGGCGGGGATTCTCCAGCAGGTCAAGGCGCAGGCCAGCCAGGACGCGACGCAGGCACTCGGCGCGTTCGTGGACGAGCGTTTCAAAGGCGTGCGCCCGCTGCTGTGGGGGCACCAACTGCGCCAGTTATACCTGGACGAATTGATCTACCGCCGCACACTGGGCCTGGATCGCCTGACCGGGCAGTTTGATTACACCGACGGGGCCGTGCCGCAGGAGGAGGAAACCCATGCCTGAGACCACGCGCCGCGACACCCGCGTGATCGTGATCGGTGCCGGGTTGGCCGGGCTGACCGCGGCGGTCTACGCGGCGGAAGCGGGCGCATCCGTGCGCCTGATCGCCCAGGGCTGGGGCCAGCAGATCGTCACGCCGGGCTGGATCAGCGTGTGCGACCGCGCCGACGACGACGCGATCGCCGAAGTGCGCGGTTACGCGGCGCTGCACCCCGAGCACCCTTACGCGCTGGCCGGTGATGATGCGATGGTGCACGGCATCAAGGGGCTGTGCCGCATCGCGGAGTCGGTCGGCCTGCCCTATGACATGCGCACAAAGGACGGGCACAACCTGCGCCTGACGACGCTGCTGGGCGCGATCCAGACGCCGCTGCTCGCGCCGCGCGGCATGGCGGCGGGCGACCTGACGGCGCTCGACGGCACGCTGCTGCTGGTGGGGTTCAATGGCTGGCGCGACTTCCACCCCGAACTGGCGGCGGGCAACCTGCGCGACCAGGGGTTCGACGCGCGCGGGGTATTGGTCGAGCTGCCGGACGAAAACGGGTACTGGGACGCCTGGCCCGGTGACGTGGCGCGCCTGTTCGACCGCGCGGACGTGCGCGCGGCGGTCGTGCGGCAACTGCGGCGGCACACCAAAGACGTCGCCAGGATCGGGTTCCCGGCGGTGCTGGGGTTCAACGAACACATGACCGCACTGGACGACCTCGCCGCGCAGCTCGAACGCCCGGTGTTCGAGATCGCCACGCTGCCGCCGAGCAATCCCGGCGTGCGGCTGAGCAACGCGATCCGGCGCTGGCTGCTGCGCCACCGCGTCCGCGTGCAGATCGGGCACCCCGTCGTGCGCGGCATCGTCGAAAACGGGCGCTGCACGGGCGTTGAGGTTGGCGCGCTGGGGCACACCAACACCTTCCGCGCCGACGCGTTCATCCTGGCGACGGGCGGCCTGTACAACGGCGGCATCCAGAGCGACGACTCCGGGCGGCTGTGGGAGCCGATCTTCGACCTGCCGGTCAGCACGCCGCCGGGCGAGGAACGCAGCGGGTGGTATCACGAGCGCCTGCTGAAACATCGCGGGCACCCGATCCACCGCCACACCGGGCTGCGCGTCAACCACCAGATGCAGCCGCTTGGCGCGGATGGCGCGCCCGTGCTGGACAACGTCTACGCCGCCGGGCACATGCTGGCCGGGTTCAACCCGCTGACCGATGGCTGCGCCGAAGGTATCGCGCTGGCGACGGCGTACAAGGCCGTGCAGGTCGCGCTGGAGCTGTAATGCGCCAGTTTTCAGGCACAGTCGTGAATGCCCGACAGCACGACCGCCCATAGACCATCACTGAAGACTGAATATTGTGGACTAGCATACGAACTGGTTATCACACATGACCGACCACAATCACCTCTTGAACCTGATCGACCAGGCGGCGTTTAGCGCCGATCACTGCCTGAAGTGCAACATCTGCACCGCAGCCTGCCCGGTCGCACCGGTGACCGAATTGTTCCCCGGCCCGAAGACCGTCGGCCCGCAGGCACAACGCCTGCGCCAGCCGGGGGCGGACTCGCCCGACCACTCCGTCGATTACTGCTCCGGCTGCGGCATCTGCACGCTGGTCTGCCCGCACGGCGTGAAGGTCATGGAGATGAACACGCAGGCGAAAGCGCAGATCGTGGAAACGCACGGCATGTCGCTGCGTAACTGGTTCCTGAGCCGCAACGAACTGTGGGGCCGCCTGGGGACGCCGTTCGCGCCACTGATCAACTTCGGGCTGCGAAACAAGTTCCTGCGCCTGTTGGCGGAGAAGATCATGCAGGTGTCGGCACGCGCGCCGCTGCCCGGCTGGGCGGGCTATACCTTTCGTGGCTGGTGGAAAAAGCAGCTCAAACGTTACCCGCGCCCGGAACCGGAATCCGACGCCATGCGCGTGGTGTACTTTCACGGCTGCTCGACCAACACCTACGAACCGCACATCGGCAAGCTGGCGGTGGCGGTGCTGGAGCACATCGGCTTCACGGTGGAGATCCCGCCGCAGACGTGCTGCGGGCTGCCTGCACAGTCCAACGGCGACTTCAAAGCAGCGCGGCGCTACGCCCGCACCAACATCGAGCGATTCGCGGATTACGCGCGGCGCGGCATCCCGATCGTGGGCACGTCGGCAAGCTGCATGACCGCGATCAAAGGCGACTATCACCACGTGCTCGGCCTGGACGATCCCGACGCGCTGCTGGTGGCCGAAAACACGTACGACTTCATGGAGTTCCTCGCCAAGCTGGCCGGCGAAGGCCGCCTGCCGCTGGACTTCCAGCCGGTCGAGCGCGAGCTGCCCTATCACGCGCCGTGCCAGCTCCGCGCGCACGGCATGGGCCGCCCCGCGCTGGACGTGCTGGACCTGATCCCCGGCCTGCACTGCTGGGAGATCGACGCGGAATGCTGCGGCATCGCGGGGACGTATGGTTACAAGGCGGAGAAGCGCGACATCGCCGAGGCGGTCGGTTGGCCGATCGCGGAGCAGGTCTACGCGGCGGGCGCGGATACGGTCGTGTGCGATACGGAAACGTGCCGCTGGCAGATTGCCTCGCTGACCGGGAGCGCGACGATCCACCCCGTCGAGCTGGTGGCGGAAGCCTACGGGTTGGCGATCGACGACTACAAGCCGCCGGTCATCGCCCGCGCCGGGGAGAAAGCGGAGGCACCGTCCGGTAAGTGGTGAGCGGCGTCACCCGAACAACTCGCGGTGCAGCACCCATTTGACCGTCCACTCGCCATCGATATAGTCCAGGCAGGCGATCGTGGACGTGGCAAACCAGACCGGCGTACGCCCCAGGTTGGTCGCCAGCATCGCCGCGGCCAGGTATTCCATGAACGGGTTATGCCCCACCAGCATCACCGGCTCGGCCTCGTAATGCAGCTCGCGCGCCAGCTCGTCCACCGGGTCCGCGTAATGCAGGCCGCGCACCGCGATCACGCCGCCGGGCGGCTTGAGCTGCTGGCCCAGGATCTCGGCGGTCTGCGCGGCGCGCACAAGGCCGCTGTGCCGGATCTGCGCGACCTCGACCGTCGCCTTGCGCAAGAACTTTGCCATCGCCGCGACATCCGCGCGCCCGCGCTCGGTCAGCGGGCGTTCGGCGTCGGTCTTGTGTTGCGGGTCTTTGGACGCCTTGCCGTGCCGCACCAGGTAAACACGCATGATCGATCCCCTTCTCCAACACGGACTCACACCAACCGGGCGCAACACCGAACACTACATCTCACCGGGCGGGTCCGGCCCGCCGTTAGCGGTCGCGTCGTCTGCGTTCGCGCCCGCTTCACGCTCGCGCTTCTGGCGCAGATAGATCAGGTCTTCGTCTTCCGGCACCTCGTGGATCGCGTCCCAGAACGCGGCATGGCTCAGCGCCGTGAAGCCGCGCTCCGTGACGCGGTAGGCCCGCGCGCGCATGTACAGGAACAACCGCTCGTGGCGCTGCCCATCCAGGTGCCCCGCGACCAGCGGCAGCAGCAGGTGATCGCGCGCCTCAAAGCGCCCCTTCACCTCGACCCAGCAGCGCAATTCCGGCAGGTAAAAATCGACCAGGTAGCGCCCGCCCTGCAAGCGCTCCGGCTCGTAGGTCCAGGTGATGCCGCGCGCGTCAAGCTGCTTGGCGAACGCGACCTCCAGTTGCGAGCGCATCCAGTGCCCGTTATAGACGCTCTCCACCGACGGGCGGCGCGGCGCGTTGCTGCGCCGGATGTGCGGGCCGCGCTGGGATGAATCGTCAGGGGGCATGAGATCACCTCCGTCCGGGTGACCGGCTACTGCTTACGTTGTCGTCGCTGGCGCAGCACCTCGAACGCGATCACTGCCGTCGCCGCCGCCGTGCCCAGCGACTGGTCGAAGTCGCTGCCATACGGGATCGCGAGCCGCAGGTCGGCCCGGTCGCGAAATGAACGCGTCACGCCGCGTTTTTCGCCGCCGATCATCAGGAACAGCGGCCCGGCCAGGTCGGCGTCATACAGCGTCACGGCGTCATCTTTCGCCGCGACCGCTACGCGCAGCCCGCGCGCCCGGAAATGATCGGCAGCGTCGAACGCGGTATCCGCGATCGCGACCGGCATCCATTCGGACGCGCCTGCCGATGCCCGCGCCACCACGCCCGCCGCCGACAACCAGTTACGCGGGCGCAGCACCAGCCCCGCGCAGCCCGCCGCGTAGAGCGCCCGCACCGCCTGCCCGAAGTTGAACGGGTCCTCGATGCCGTCGATCATGGCGACGAACGGGGCCGCGTCCCCCGCACCGAGATCGTCCAGCGCGGCATACTCACGCGGGCCGACCTCCGCGATCACGCCGCCGTGCGATGTCCCGCTGGCGCGCGCGTCGATCACGTCACTGCTGACGCGCTCGACCGGGATCCCGGCGGCGGTGGCGTTGTGTTCCAGCCACGCGATGCCCTTGTCCCACTTGTCACGGCGAATCAGGATGCAGTGGATCGCCCGGCTGCGGGATTTAATCACCGCGCGCACGGAAATGAACCCCTCGATGATCGCCGTGTCGTCTACCATACCCGTCCTAATCGTGTGCGTTGTCGACCCAATACCCCGATCATAACGAGAAACCCGCGCGCCGCCCTCACTGCCGCGTCTTGAACGCCGTCACGCCCTGCGACTCTACAAACTGCCCGTAGGACTCGAGCATCCACGTGGCGGCCTGTTCGGCAAACCCCGGCTGGCGGAGTAGCTGCTCCAGCGCGGCCAGGACCGGGTGTGCCGCGGCTTCGTCCAGGTTATAGTGCGGCTCCCCCGCCGCGACCGCCGCCGCCGTATCGAACGTGGCATCGTCGCGCAGGTTGACCCACGCGCCGCGCGGGTCGGGCGCGCCGGTGACGAACTGCACGCGCCAGCCGCGCCGCCGGGCCTCGCTGACAACCATGCTGCCCTCGTTACCCCAGGCGTATTCCACGAAGCCGCAGCCCGTCCACTGCCGCTGCACCAGCGCGATGATCGCGTCGTCACGCATCACGGTGAGGTCGCGGCGGCCCGCGTCGTCGTCCAGGTGAAACTGCAAGCCCAACCCCACCGCCGCCGACGCACGCTCCACCAGGTCGAACGCGCGCCAGCGCCCGCGCCCGCCGATCACTTCCAGCGCGCGCACGAACACCAGCGACCCGCCGGGGAACTGCGGACCGGATTCCTGCCGTGCCGCCTCGCCGCGCTTGACGACCTGCCATACGTCCGCGTGCCGTTCGACGTAAAGCGCTGTCGCGCGGCTGTCCACGCAGCGCGGGAAGCGGCTGTTCTTGGCGGTCCAGTACGCCATCGCGCGCTACCTTAGCTGAGGAAGAATTCCGTGCCGCAGAAACGGCACGTCGCGACGCCCTTCCCTTGCAGCGTGATCTCGCCGCCGCAGTTCGGGCACTGCTTCAGCTCGCGCAGGTGGCTTGCTTCTTGCGAGTACAGCACGCCCTTATCCCAGTTGATGTAACCGCTGAACACGCCCAGCCCGACCAGGTGATGCACCATGTCGCGGATCTGCTCGCGCGGGAGCTGCATCTCAAGCGCCAGATCGTCGATCGGGACCTCGCCCCGGCTCTGGATGATGTTCAGCAGCATGCGCTGTGTCGCGGCGTCGGCGGCCTGCCGTGCTTCTTGCGTCCCCGCAAAGAGCAGGTACAGCCCCCCGCCCGCCAGCGGCCCGACAAATATCAGCAGCGCCATGCCCAGCCCCAGGATGCGTGCTGCTTGCTCGAGATCGTCGTTGGTTAACACCCACAGCACCGCGATCACACCGATGCCCAGCCCGATCAACAGCAAGATCATCCCCGTCAAACGTTGCGTATTCATGATGTGCGCCTGTCCTTATCGAGAACCGTCATTGGTGGTTGGCTATTGGTTATTGGCGAGCAGGCGTGTCGGGGCGCACGCAGAACGTGCGCCCGGCACGTCCAGATGGCAGCCTCGCGCGATCATCCGAAGCCACGGCTGCCGCCGCCCGATCCGCCACCGGAACCGCCGCCGCTGAAACCACCCCCGCCGGACCCGGAACTCTGCGGGCGGCTGGTCATCACCTTTGAGGCTTCGTTGAGCATCTGCGTCATGCCGTTGCTCATCGCGTTCAGCCCCTCGCCCAGCGACCGGTTCAGCCCTTCCAGGCTTGGCGTGCCCAGCCCGCCGCCGGAGGGGAAGTCCCCCAGGCTGCTGCCCGTCGACTGCCCGACCGGGTGGTAGCGCCGCCGGTGATAGCCGCCGTGCCAGGGGCCGCCGAGATACGTCGGGTGGTACCACGTCGGCATGGCGGTCAGCGCCGGGGTGATGTCGGAGACGAAATCCTTTTCCACGCCGAACGCCACCGCGTAGGCCATGTACTTATCGAAATTCTCCGTCGCCGCGTTCATGTCGTCCGCGTAACGCTTGAGGTTCTGCAGGTACGTCTTAAACGCGCGCCACAACGCGGCCTGCTGCGCGCCTTTCACCGTCTTGGCCGGCATCGCGTCCGCGAAGAGCAGCGCCGTCGCGCTGGTGATGCCCAACCCGACCGGCACCATCCAGATCACGGGCGAAATCCACGTCAGCGCCATGCTGCCCCAGAACAGCACCGCCGCCACGATCAGCCCGCCGATGGCGATGCCCCACCAGATCTTGCGCGTGGTATCCGGGGAACGCTCGAAATACCCCGCCGCGACCAGGTCCGAATACATCTGTTGTTTGATCGACCCGATGTGCTTGTAGAACTTTTCTTTCAGGTCATCAAGCTCGGTTTTCTTACGCTTGCCAGGAAACAGGCCGCGCAACAGCGTTCGCTCATAGCTGCGCAGGTCGTCGGTGGGCTTGTCCGTGCGGTGGAAGGTGAACTCGGTGTTCTTGAACAGGCCGAGCGTGGTCTGCTGCGTCTGCTCGATCACGAGGTAGCCGCGCCGCGCCAGGTCGACCAGCGTCGCCATGATGTCCTGCATATCGGCTTTCTCGTCCACCAGCAGCCCGACGATGCCGGGGCGCTCGTCGCTGGGCGGCTCGCTGAGGTAATCCGGCACGGTGACGCTGTCCGGGTCGCGCCCGTGCTGCACATAACGCAGCACCACCAGGATCGCGCCGCCGATGCCCAGCACCCCACCCACGACGAACAACAGCACCGAAACCAGTGGCTGCACGTTGTCTTCGTACCACACCTGGCGGTCGTAGGCTGCCTGCCAGCCGGGTTCGTCCATCGCCGGGTTGTGCGGATATTTCACGCGCACCTCGAAGTACCCGTCGGCGTCCGGGTTCGGCGGCGACACCCATGTCAGCGTGTTGCCGTCCTGCGAGAATTCCCACGTGTCCGGGTAGCTCGTCACGTTCTCAACCGGCGTGTTGGCGGGCATGAGCACGCTCACGCGGGACGCGCGAACCGGGAAGGCGAGGTCTTCCGGCAGCGCGCGCCAGAACAACTCGTCCCCTTCCTCGTATGAGCGCAGCGCGCCATGCACGGTGTAGCGCACGCTAAACCGGCGCGTGTCGCCGCTTTGCATCTGGCGCGTGAAATAATACTGGATCGCCAGCGTGTCGCCGTCGTCGCGCGCGCAGTACGTGCCGCTTCCGCCCGCGCACGACGCCCGCAGCGCCTGCCCGTTTTCGTATACGATCACGTCCGAAATGCGCTCGATCCGCCCCAGCGGAATCTCCGCCGTGCCGAACGAAAACGGTCCCCTGTCGACCGTGATCGCGTAATCTTCAGCCACGTCAAACCGGTTCGCGGCGGTGTCAATGTTATTAACGGTCACGTCAAAGCGATCCCAGCGCAGGTGGCGGCCATCAGAGCTGGACGAATCCGCGCTCATCGCCAGCCCGAAGACACCGTTGGCAGCCATGAACATCACAATGAGCACGAGCCAGCGCAAAATCGTAACACGCTTCATATTTCCCTCCTTAGATTCGTGTTACATCCTAGCACGTTTTTGCCGCGCATCACACCCCACAAACGCGGGGAATTGCGAGAACGCCCCACACCACGCAAACCCGCCGGGCGTAACAGGCCAGGCCGCGCGCGGGCCACAGTGCGCCCGGCACGTGAGACGCCGCCAGGCGGCAACGGCGCGCTCATTCGCTGCCGTCGCCCTCACCGTCAGGGGCAAAGCGAAACTCCTGCTTGTAGCCGAATTTGCGCGTATTGTCGATCCAGCGCAGCCAGCGCGGGCGCAGCACGTAGATCACGCTCTGCTCGATCAGCGGGGCGAACCTGTCGTTGACAAACGAGAATTTGCCCGTGTAGAGCGCCAAAGCGCGATCTCGTTCGTCTTCATCGGCCACATCCATCGCATCCCCTTCGATCTGCACGCCCCGGATCGCGCTCCATTCCCAGGTGTGCGCGTAGATCACGGCGGATACGTCGTTCCAATCGGCGATGTTGCGGCTGTGGCGGCTGTCGGGATCGCTGATCCAATACAGGTTGAAGTCATCATCGCTGGCGAAAAACAGCGCCGCGACCTGGGGCCGGCCATCCGCGAGTCCTGCCGTGGCGAGCGCCATCGTGGACTGTTCCGCCAGAAATTCGCGCAGCACCGGGCGCATCGAATCCGGCAGCAGCGGCAGTTCGTCGGTCATGGCGTCTTACCTTTCAGTCCGAGCCACTCGAAATACAGGTCATTGTCGATGCCCAGCCGCATCAGGATACGCCCGACGGTGCCGTTCACGATGTCATCGACGGTCTGCGGCAGGCTGTAAAAGGCCGGCACGGGCGGCAGGATCACCGCGCCGATCTCCGCTGCCTGGACCATCAGGCGCAGGTGCCCCAGGTGCAGCGGCGTCTCGCGCACGACCAGCACCAGCGGGCGGCCCTCTTTAAGCTGCACGTCGGCAGCCCGCGCGAGCAAATCCCCGGCGCTGCTGTGCGCGATGTTGCTCAGGCTTTTGATGCTGCACGGCACGACGACCATGCCCAGCGTGCGGTATGACCCGCTGGCGATGCTCGCGCCGATGTTGCCCGGCCTGTGGACCACGTCCGCCAG
The DNA here is from genome assembly GCA_964425755.1 of uncultured Anaerolineaceae bacterium. GTDB lineage: Bacteria > Chloroflexota > Anaerolineae > Aggregatilineales > Aggregatilineaceae > CAYRNY01. Next base: position 57,675 of record CAYRNY010000020.1, on the reverse strand, counting down.
CGCCTCGACCGCGCTCACTTTCCAGCCCGTTTCCTGCACGATCGTGATCTTCGCCGCGTCGGTCAAGATCAGGTGCGTTTCGATCGCGCGTTCCGTCGTGCGAAACTCGCGCAGCACCTGCAGCAGGCGAATACCGTAAATCGCGCCACTTGCGCCGGAAATGCCAACGATCAGGCGGCGGGATGATGTAGAAGCTGTCGGTTTCAGCATACCTGGCATCAGGGCAAGAGCTAGTGATCCACGCCGACCATCACGCTTGACGCCTTGATCACCGCGTAGGCCGGTTTGCCGACCGCCAGCCCCAGCCGTTCCGCCGACGACCGGGTGATAATCGCTACGATCTCCTGGCCGCCGGGCAGCTCGATCACGACCTCGGTGTTTACCGCGCCGGGGGTGATCTGCTTGACCGTGCCCTCAAGGGTATTGCGTGCGCTCGTCTTCATGGGTACTGCCTCCTGCTGGTGCTCAGCATACATTACCACGCGTTCAAGTCGTAACAGCGTGCCCGCCTGGACCCACAGACGGAACGCTACGGCTCCGGCTTCTCGCCCCAATGCACGGCCATCGTGCCGAACATGAAACGCCGGTATCCCACGCGCTGCAACCCTGCCGCGCGCATCAGGTCCGCCAGTTCGGCGGCGCTCTTGAAGCCGAGCGTGCTCTGCGGCAGGTATTCGTAGGCGTCTGCCTGCCCCGTGACCACGCGGCCCAGGGTCGGGATCACGTATTTCAGGTGCAGCGTGATCAACGGGCGCAGCATGTTACGCGGCGGCGGCGTGGTGTCCAGCGTGACCAGCCGCCCGCCCGGCTTCAGCACGCGGACCTGCTCGCGCAGCGCGCGCGGGATGTCGGTCACGTTGCGGAACAGGTAGCCGCTGACCACCGCGTCGAACGTGTTCGACGCGTACGGCAGATGCAGCGTATCCGCCCCCTGCCAGGAAAAGACACGCGATCCGTCACGGCGCTGCTGGCGCTCGCGCTGCTGCCCGATGCGCATCATCGGCAGTGCGAAATCCGCCGCGACGATGTGCAGGTCCGCGACCTGCCGCCGCGCCTCGAACGCGATATCGCCGGTCCCGGTGGCGATGTCCAGCAGCCACGCGCCGGGCGTCAGGCGCGCCTGCCGCACGACGAAACGCCGCCAGCGGCGGTCCTGCCCGAACGTCATCAGGCGATTCATCACGTCATAGCGCCGCGCGATCCGCCCGAACATCTGCTGCACGTAGGCGGCATGATCCCTGGAAGGGGTGGCGTGAGTCATAAGGTTCCGAACCGGTCTGCTTGTGTTGTCCGTGTGTATTGTCGTGCGTCTCACGCGATTTTAGCAAATCTTGTAGCGCTGCGCTTGAAGATGACGTTTGGCGCGCCAGGAAATGTTTCACAACCGCGCCTGATCTGCTACACTATGTAATGCCCCTGAGGGCACAAATTACAGTAACTCTTGCTAGATACTTGAGGAGCGATTCAAAGATGAAACGACTGATTACCTTGTTACTGATCCTGTTGCTGGCGCTTTCTTCGGTCAGCATTGTGATGGCTCAGGACGACGGCGAAGACGAGCCGGAAATCGAAGCCCCTGAGCTGATCCCTTGCGATGAGTACGACCTGCAGGACTGGAGCATCGGCCTCGTTACGGATGTCGGCGAGATCAACGACAAGAGTTTCAACCAAAGCTCGTGGGAAGGCGTGCTGGCGGCTGAACTGTGCGGCGCGACCGCTGACTACATTGAAACGCAAGATGCAGCAGACTACGCGAACAACATCGCGGAATTTGCCGAAAACGACTACGACATCATCGTGACGGTCGGTTTTGCGCTTGGCCCCGCCACGCTTGAAGCGGCAGCAACCTATCCCGATGTGCTGTTCATCGGCGTGGACCAGTTCCTGGTTGAGCCGGTCGACAACGTGGTCGGGCTGGTCTTCAACGAGGATCAGAGCGGGTTCCTGGCCGGCGTACTGGCGGGCGGCCTGACCCAAACCGGCACGATCGCGGCTGTGCTGGGCACGGACCAGGTGCCGCCGGTGGTCGCCTTCAAAGAGGGCTACGAAGCCGGTGCGCGCTATAAGAACCCCGACATCAGCATCATCTCGACCTATCACCCCGGCGCGATCGACCAGGCGTTCACCGACCCTGAATGGGGCGCGGCGACGTCCAAGCAGGCGCTCGACCAGAACGCCGATGTCGTGTTCGCAGCAGGCGGCAAGACCGGTAACGGCGGCCTGATCGAGGTTGCCAACGCCGTCGGCCCGGACGGACCGCCGCCCTTCTGCATCGGCGTGGACACTGACCAGTGGCTGACCGTTCCGGAAGCGCACCCCTGCCTCATCTCCAGCGCAATGAAGCTGCTGGACAAGGGCGTGGCCGATATCCTGATGGCCTACTACGACGACGAACTCGAACCGGGTAACTTCTTCGGCGAGGCGGCACTGGCTTCGTTCCACGACCTGGAAGACTACGTGCCGGATGACCTCAAGGAAGAGATCGAGATGATCGCCGAAGGGCTGATCTCAGGCGAGATCGAGACGGGCTACGGTGCCGAGTAAGCGACCGTTCGCGCATCACGCGCGCGTGGGCGCAACAACATAACAAACAGGACCGGGAGCAGGATCGCCGCGCCCGGTCCTTTTGTTTCCCACGCCGGCCAGATTCATCTACTATCATTGACTTGAATAGGTCACACCTGGTGTTATAATGATTTTGTATAGTCGGTGCAATGAGGAGGGCTACGATGAGCACGCAGCAAATCATTTCAAAAGCCTACTGGGTGTGGTACATCGCCGCTGCGTTGGTGCTGGTGATCGCGCTTGGTTCGGCAATGGAGGGCCAGGCCTGGTGGAAGATCGTGGCGACGCTGCTGGCGTATGTGAGCCTGGTCTGGGGGGCGGGGTGCTGGTTTTGCCGGCGCTCGCGGGAAACCCTGCAACGCCTGCCAGACTCCGCCGAGCAGTCCACCCAGCAGCCACCTATCAACGCATAACGGCAACGGGGAGCGTCACATGCGCTCCCCTTGTGATCGTATAGTCGCCCGCGGGACCGGTGGCAGCGCTGGCCCGCTGCGGACTAGTGCCCTGCCGGCCAGAGTTGCATCACGCCGCGCAAAATCGCCAGTTCCCCGGTGTGGTACGCGTTGTGGTCCGCCACGACGAGGATTTCGCGCAGGATATTGTGCTGCGGCGCGTGCGGCAGCGGCGCGGTGAGATCGGTGGCCGGGTCTTCGACGATCGCGATTAACGCGTCCCGGTCAGCCTTGAACTGCGCGATCGTGCCTTCCCAGCCCGCCGCGTCGGTCGTGGCGTCCGGCGCGGGCCAGTACCCGGCAGGCCACTCCAGCTCACGGTAATCTTCCCCGTGAATGTAATCCAGGATATCGCGCTGCGCGATGCGCAGGTGTTCCAGCAAGTGCCAGAAGCTGTACGGCACGTTTGGCGGCCTGCTGTTGATGCGGTCCATCGGAAAGTCAGCAACTGCGTGGTCAAACGTCATGTACGCCTGCCCGCCGCGCAGCAGCGCGACGAGCTGTTTACGGGTTTCCCGGTCGCTTGGCATGGTGTTCCTTCCTTGTGCGTCTATTCGCTCCTTACGTGTGCAGCGGGCGCGGGCTGGCCCGGTGAGCGCCTGCGCCACCCCGCGTTATCCCTGCGCCCAGGCCCGCGCGCGCTCCAGCGCACGCTGCCAGCCGCCGACCAGGTCGGCGCGTTCCTGCTCGCTCATGCGCGGCTCGAACGTGCGCTCGACCGTCCACTGCTGCTCTAGCGTCGTGACGTCGGGCCAGTAGCCGACCGCCAGCCCCGCCAGGTACGCCGACCCGAGCGCGGTCGTCTCCAGCACTGCCGGGCGCTGCACCGGCACGCCGAGCACGTCCGCCTGAATCTGCATCAGCAGGTTGTTGGCCGCCGCGCCGCCGTCCACGCGCAGTGTGTCGAGCGTGATCCCGGAGTCCTCGTGCATCACGTCGAGCACGTCTTTGGACTGCAGCGCGATCGCTTCGAGCGTGGCGCGGGCGATGTGCGCGCGCGTGGTGCCGCGCGTCATGCCGACCAGCGTCCCGCGCGCGTAGGCATCCCAGTGTGGCGCGCCAAGCCCGACAAACGCCGGGACCAGGTACACCCCGTCCGAGCTTTCGACGCTCGCCGCCAGCGCCTCGACGTCCGGCGCGCTGTCGATGATCCCCAGGCCGTCGCGCAGCCACTGCACCGCCGCGCCCGTGACGAAAATGCTGCCTTCCAGCGCGTAGACGATCGGCTCGCCGCTGAGCTGCCACGCGATCGTGGTCAGCAGGCGCTCGGAGTGTATGCCCTCGGTGCCGGTGTTCATCAGCACAAAGCTGCCCGTGCCGTAGGTGTTCTTCGCCATGCCGGGCGACAGGCACACCTGCCCGAACGTCGCGGCCTGCTGGTCGCCTGCGATGCCCGCCAGCGGGATCGACGCGCCGAGCACATGCCGCACCGAGTCGCCGTACACCTCGCTCGACGGGCGTACCTGCGGCAGCAGGCTGTGCGGGATGTCCAGGTAGTCGAGGATCTCGTCGTCCCAGCGGCCCTCGTAGATGTTATACAGCAGCGTGCGGCTGGCGTTGGTCACGTCGGTGATATGCAGCGCCCCGCCGCTGAGATTCCACAACAGCCACGTGTCGACCGTGCCGAAGGCAAGCTCGCCCGCCTCGGCGCGCGCGCGCACGCCGGGCACGTTCTCCAGCAGCCACGCGACTTTCGTGCCGGAGAAATAGGCGTCGGTCACCAGGCCGGTCTTCTCACGCAGCGCCCGGTCGAACCCGTCGGCGCGAATGCGGTCGCACATCGGCGCGGTGCGGCGGCACTGCCACACGATCGCGTTGTAGACCGGCTCGCCGGTCTTGCGATCCCAGATCATCGTGGTTTCGCGCTGGTTGGTGATGCTGATCGCCGCGATATCCGCCGCGTTGATCTTCTGCTGGTCCAGCACGGCGCGCGCGGTGTCGCGCTGCGTGCGCCAGATATCGTGCGGGTCGTGTTCCACCCAGCCCGGTTTGGGGAAATGCTGCGTAAACTCTTCCTGTGCCGAGGCGACCGGCTGCCCGGCTTCGTCAAATAAAATCGCGCGGGAACTGGTCGTGCCCTGGTCCAGGCCCAAAATGTAGTTCGCCATGATCGAAAATACCTCACTTTACCGTCTGGAAAATAGCAACCTGCGCCTATTATAACAGCGTGGCGCACGCGCGTAAGGCACGCAGTGCGACAAAAAATACCCGGCGCGGGGCCGGGCATGAACGAACTGCAGCGCTCTGCTTGGCAGATCACGCCTGTGGGGGCCGTACATATAACTTGTCGCCAACAATCTTGACCGGGTATGTCGTCAGCCAGTGCGACTGGAACCACGACTGCCCGCCCTCCAGATAACGTCCCGTCGCCAGATCGTAGCGCGCCCCGTTAGTCGGCGTGATGATTGTGTTTTCCAACACCTTGCCATGCGCGATCGATCGCCCGGTCTGCGGGCAGCGATCCTCGACGGCGTACAGCCCTGTTTCCGTCGCGACGATCAGCACGCGGGTGTCGTTGATGATCACGGTCTTTCTGCCGCGCGGCGGGATCATCACCCGCTCGCAGACGTACACATAACCTTCAGGAACCTGGGTCTCCGTTGTCTCGGTAGCCATCTTCAAGCCTCCAACCGATTCGATCATAACCGGACAACGGGACTTGGTGCACCGGATGTGCAGCAAGCAGAAAACCTGCAGGTCTTCTTGATTCTATTATACAGTGGAAACCACAAAGCCCAGCGTCGCATGCTGGGCTTTGTGTGTGTCGCAGTCAGTTCTGCACGATCGCGATCGCCGCGAAACCGCTCACCTCCGCAGCTTGACCCGGACCTCGCCATTCACAACCTGCACGGGGAACGTCGTCAGCCAGTGCGACTGGAACCACGACTGCCCGCCGCCCAGATAACGGCCCGTCACCAGATCATAGCGCGCACCATTGGTCGGCGTGACGATCGTGCAGTCCAGCACCTTGCCATGTGCGATCGATCGCCCGGTCTGCGGGCACTTATCCTCGACCGCGTAGATACCCGACTCGCACGCGACCAGCAGTACCGGCACGCCGTCCACATGCAGACGCTTGCGCCCCCGGACCGGCAGGCCGTCCACATAACAGGCAAACACGTATTCATCAACGATCGAAACCATACCATCCTCCCAGGCCATCATGATGTAGAACGGGATGTTAGCAGCCGCACCCATCACCGATCGACACAATCGACCGGCCAGCATACACCGCGTCCCATAAGGGACATGGCATCTGATTCCCGTCCGGCGTGGCAAAGAGGCGCGCCGGGCGCGCGTCGTGATTTACGGCGCTGTGTAATTTGTTGTGCGGGGAAACTAACCCACCCACTATAACAAAAGTAGGTGCAATGCTGTCAAGTCCTTTTGGCCGGTACTGCCAAATGACTGCCGGATTTGTGACAACCGTGCATCGCGTTTATAATGCGCCGCGGTTGGGAGTGCGCCCCGACTTGTGGTACGATCTGGCAAGTTTCAGTTGATTCTGAATGATCTAAATCGCACTTATGCCACCGACACCGCCCGCAACCGATCGCTCATTACCGGGGAGTTTTTCTATGCCATACGACGATCTGCGCGCCTTCATCGCGCGGCTGGAAGCCGAAGACGAATTGATCCGTGTCACCACGCCCGTCAGCACGCACCTGGAGATCACCGCGATCACCGACCGCGTCAGCAAGGGGCCGGACGCGCACAACAAGGCGCTGCTGTTTGAAAACGTCGAGGGCCACAGCATGCCGGTGCTGATCAACGCGTTCGGGTCGGCGCGGCGGATGGCGCTGGCGCTGGGCGTGGACGACCTCGAAGACGTGCGCCACAACCTCGCGAAGATCGTCGATCCGAAGCTGCCCAAAGGCATGAGCGAGATGATGAAACGCGGCAGCGAAATGCTTGGCGTGCTGCGCAGCATTGGCTTCGGCCCAAGCATGGCACGCCGCGCCGCGTGCCAGGAGATCGTCCATACCGAAAACCCGTCGCTGGACACGCTGCCGATCCTGACCTGCTGGCCGGAAGACGGCGGGCCGTACATCACCCTGCCCCAGGTCATCACGCGTGACCCGGTCACGGGCCAGCGCAACGTCGGCATGTACCGCCTGCAGAAGCTCGACGGGCAGACGCTGATGATGCACTGGCAGCGCCACAAGGGCGGCGCGGACCACGAGCGCGAAGCCCGCAAGCAACAGCTTGACAGGATCCCCTGCGCGATCGTGCTGGGCGGCGACCCGGCGCAGATGTGGTGCAGCAGCGCGCCGCTGCCGCCGGGGATCGACGAGTACCTGCTGGCAAGCTGGCTGCGTGGCAAGCCCGTGCCGTTCACCAAAGCGATCACGCAGGATATCGAGGTCCCTGCCAATGCCGAGATCGTGATCGAAGGCTATGTCGATCCCAACGACCAGCGCATGGAAGGACCGTTCGGCGATCACACCGGGTTTTACACGCCCGCCGACCTGTTCCCGGCGTTTCACGTCACCGCGATCACGCACCGGCGCGGCGCGATCTACCCGACGACCGTCGTCGGCAAGCCGCCGATGGAAGATTACTGGATGGGCAAGGCCACCGAGCGGCTGTTCCTGCCATTGCTGCAACTGTTCCAGGGCGAGATCGTGGATTACACCATGCCCGCCGAAGGCGTCTTCCACAACCTGATCATCCTCAGCGTGCCGACACGTTACCCCGGCCACGCACAGAAACTGATGTACGGCGTGTGGTCGATCGGGCTGATGATGCTCGCGAAGTGCGTGATCGTGGTCGACGAGGATGTGAACGTGCACGATCCGGGAGCGGTCGCGGACGCGGTGCTGAGTAACGTCGACTGGCAGCGTGACATCACGGTCGTCGATGGCCCGGTCGACCAGCTCGACCACAGCGCGATCAAGGACTCCTACGGCGGCAAGATCGGCATCGACGCCACGCGCAAGCCGGGGCGGCGCTACGGCCCGCCGGACATGGCCGCGAGCGCGGACGCGCTGGACGCGATCGAGGGGATCACGTGGCACGAACCGCTGCCGGGGGTGCTGCTCGTGGCAGTGGACAAGGCCGGGCGCGTCATGCGCGACCAGGTCGCGCGCATCTGGCAGGCCGCGCCGGAGCACAGCATCATCCTGCTGGATGCCTTCGTGAACCTGCACGACCTGCACGACGTGGCGTGGCGCGCGCTGGGCAACGTCGACTGGCGGCGCGATATCATCGTGCAGCGCGGCGCGATCGACCATTTCATCGGGGATGACGCGCCGCGCAGCCAGATCGCCATTGACGCGACGACCAAGACCGTAGAAGATGGACATCCGCGCGGCTGGCCGCAGGAGCTCGCCATGAGCGAGGACATCACGCGGCTGGTCGATGCAAAGTGGACGGATTACCGGATCGGGTAGGGGTCTACGTTATGGGATCATCGACACAACGCGCCAAAGACTCCGCCCGCGCGCGCGGGCTGCGGCCCGGAACCGCCGCGTATAACCTGCGCGTGTTCCTGGACCTCGTGCGCTTCGAGCACACGATCTTCGCGCTACCGTTCGCCTACATCGGCATGGTGCTGGCGGCGGGCGGGCTGCCCACGCTGTGGGAATTCGCCTGGGTCTCGGTGGCGATGGCGGCGGCACGCACGCTGGCATTTGCCGTGAATCGCTACGCCGACCGCGTCTACGACGCGACCAACCCGCGCACCCAAAATCGCCCTACCGTGACCGGCGCGATCAGCGCGCGCACGGTGCTATTTTACGCGGGCGTGTCGCTGGTCGTGCTGCTGATCGCGGCGGCCATGCTCGACCCGCTGGCGCTGCAACTCGCGCCGCTGGCGGTGCTGTTCCTGGTCGGCTACAGCTTCACCAAGCGCTTCACGGTGCTGGCGCATTGGGTGCTCGGCTTCACGGACGCGCTGGCGGTCGGCGGCGGCTGGATCGCGGTGCGCGGGACGTTCTTCACGCCGGATGACCTGCCCGCGTGGCTGCTCATCGCGGCGGTGATGTTCTGGATCGCGGGCTTCGACCTGATCTACGCCTGCCAGGACGTGGAACACGATCGCCGCGAAGGGCTGCACGCGTGGCCCGCCCGTTATAGCGTGGCATCCGCGCTGCGGTTGGCGCGGCTCAACCACGTTTGGTTTATGATCTGGTTAGTGCTGGCGGGGATCGCGGCAGGGCTGGCGTGGCCGTACTACGTCGCGGCGGCGGTGACGGCGGCGATGCTGGTCCACGAGCACCGCATCGTATCGCCGGATGACCTCAGCCGGGTGAACGTCGCGTTCTTCAACATGAACTCGTACATCGCGCTGACCCTGTTCGCCGGGACGCTGGCCGCGGTGTTGGTTTAGTGGCTGTTGGTACGTGATACACGCGGGGCACAACGGCCCGCACACTGAGCAAACGGCACGAATCGCCAGCAACACGCTTTAGCTGCCAGCAGCCAGCCTTCAGCATACAGACACCCGCTGAAAGCTGACGGCTGATCGCTAAAATTCTTTGCAGAAGGAGTACACACACCATGCGTAAACTGTATCTCTCCCTGACCCTGATCGCGACGCTGATACTCGTCACGGCTGCGCCGGTCCTCACGGATCGCGCCCAGGCCCAGGACGGCACGGAGATGCGAATGGGCCTGCTGCCGATTCTGGACGTGCTGCCGTTTTACGTCGCGCAAGAGGCAGGCTATTTCGAAGACGTGGGCCTGGATGTCGAACTGATCCCGGTCAGCAGCGCGCTGGAACGCGACCAACTGCTGATCGCGGGCGAGATCGACGGCATGCTCAACGACCTGATCAGCACCGGGCTGTTCAACCAGGACGAGCCGCGCATCCAGATCGTGGCGATGTCCCGCCGCGCGTATCCCGACGCACCGCAGTTCCGCGTGCTGGCCGCGCCGGATAGCGGGCTGGAGACACCCGAAGACCTGGCCGGTGTCGAGATCGGCATCAGCGAGAACTCGGTGATCCACTACATCACGCAGCGCATCCTCGAAGCTGAAGGATTGGACGCCGCCGACTTGAGCTTCCGCCCGGAGCCAAACATCCCGGTGCGCTACCAGTTGTTGATGGAAGGCCAGTTGCAGGCCGCGTGCCTGCCCGATCCGCTGGCGCAGGCGGCGATTGAGGGCGGCGCGATCCTGGTGGCGGATGACACCTCGCTGATCGAAGAGGAATTCAGCCAGAGCGTGCTCAGCTTCCGCAGCGAGTACATCGAGGACCACCCCGGCGCGGTGCAGGCGTTCCTGGCTGCGTGGATGCAGGCCGCCGAGGATATCAACGCCGATCCGGAAGCTTACCGCGACCTGTGGATCGAAAAGACCAACGTGCCGGACGCCGTGCGCGACAGCTACGCGCTGCCGCCGTTCCCGACCTACCGCATCACCGAAGAACTGGCCTGGGACGACACGATCGAGTGGCTGCTGGCGGAAGACATCATCGACAGCGCGCCGGACTACGCCACCAGCGTCAACCCCGCGTTCCTGGACGCGATCGCGCCGGACGTGACCGGCGACCCGGGAGCCGGTGAGACGGTCTATAACGACAATGGCTGCGCGAACTGCCACTCGCTCGAAGAGGGCGTCGCCGGGGCCGGGCCGTCGCTGGCCGGGCTGGCGACCCGCGCGGGCGAAACTGTCGAAGGGCAGAGCGCCGAGGACTACATCCACGAGGCGATCGTGAATCCGGGCGCGTATGTCGTCGAGGGCTATAACGACATCATGCCCGCCTACGACACGCTGAGCGAGGACGACCTGAACAACCTGATCGCGTACCTGATGACGCTGGAGTAAGCGCACAATGTGCACGACGGGGGCAATCCGCGAATTGCCCCCGCATCCCACAATCAAAAACCCATGATCCGAATCGAGAATCTCACCTTCCGCTATGGACCGCGCGCCGTGCCGGTGTTCGAAAACTTCACCTGGCACGTCAAACAGGGCGAAGCGTGGTCGATCATCGGCCCGTCCGGCTGCGGCAAGACGACGCTGCTCACGCTGATCGCCGGGCTGCGCCGCGCCACCGCCGGCGCGATTTACGTCGGGGACACGCTGATCCAGCGCCCGCGCCCGGAGACGGGGCTGATCCTGCAAGATTACGGCCTGCTACCCTGGGCCACGGTGTGGGACAACGTCGCGTTGGGGCTGCGCGTGCGGCGCTTCTACGGGCCGGACGGCAAACACGCCCCGCGCACCGAACCGCCGCCCGGACGCCAGGCAGCGCGCCGGGAAGTCGAAGACTGGCTGCAGCGGCTGAACATCTACCCGCAGCGGCACAAGTTCCCCGGCGCGATCAGCGGCGGCCAGCGCCAGCGTACCGCCATCGCGCGCACCCTGGCCCTGAAGCCGGACCTGCTGCTGATGGACGAACCCTTCAGCAGCCTGGACGCACCCACGCGCGAAGACCTGCAAAGCCTGATCCTGCAACTGCGCGCGGAGATGCAGCTCACCAGCGTGATCGTCACGCACGCGATTGAGGAAGCCGCGATTCTGGGCCGCCAGATTCTCGTGCTCTCCGACCCGCCGAACACCGACGCCGTGATCGTGCCGAACCCTGAAGCAGGCACGCCCGGCTACCGCAGCACAGGGACATTCTTGGAGACATGCACTCAACTACGGACACTGCTCGGCCTGATGTAACGCACACACATACCACCTCTGAACCGGCGACCTGGCGCGACCTGCCGCCGCGCGAACTGGCGCGCGAGATCGCGCGGGCAGCGGGCGGGCGCGCGTTCAACCTGCTGCTGGCCGTGTTGATCTTCATCGCCTGCTGGATCGCGCTGGCGGCGGCCCTGCACCGCGAGATCATGCCCTACCCCTGGGACGTGTGGCCTGTCTTCGTCAGCGAGATGAGCGAAGGCGACCTGTGGCGTCACACAACCGTCAGCGCCGGGCGCGTGCTGAAGGCGATCGCGGTCGCGGTGCTGATCGCCACGCCGGTCGGCATGGGCCTGGGCCAGATTCGCGTGCTCAACCGCATCTTCGCGCCGCTGATCGGGCTGGCACACCCGATCCCCAAGATCGTGTTCCTGCCGGTGATCCTGGTGGTGCTGGGGATCGGGGAAACGTCGAAGGTGTTCCTGATCGCGCTGATCTTGTTTTTCCAGATCCTGGTCGTGGTGCGCGACGAAGCCGCCGGGCTGCGCCCGGAGCTGATCCAGTCGGTGCGCTCGCTGGGCGCGGGGCGGCGCGCGCTGTTCCGCTACGTGTACCTGCCGGCGTCGCTGCCGGCGGTGCTCACGGCGCTGCGCGTGTCGGTCGGCACGGCGATCGCGGTGCTGTTCATCGCCGAGCAGTACGCCACGCGCGAGGGCCTGGGTTACTACATCGTACAGTTGACGTGGCAGCGGCTGCGCTACGACCGCATGTACGCCGGGATTCTGGCGATGTCGCTGCTGGGGCTGGTGCTGTACGTGGTGGTGGACGTGCTGGAGCGCGTCATCGGGCGCTGGCGCCGCGCCGGTGAGTTGTGATCCCAGGGCCTGCCTATCGCGAACAGCGGGCCGGGGCATCCTGGCCCGCTTAACGCGCCCCAGCCCGGGGCCGCTTATATACGCTCCAGGAACTCGAACGGCACATGTGCGTTTTTCCAACAGATCACGGAGAAATAGTACAGCGGGTGTCCCTCAATTGACAGGCGGTGCCGGTACCGTTCCAGGTGGTTGATGTTCAGGTACTCAGAGAAGATCAACTCCCTGATCAACCTGGAGAAGCCGGTTTCGTCCGAGTTGTAGAGGAACGTCTCCTTGATGTTGAACGCGACCCACCCCTGCTCGTCGATCACGTTCAGCGCTTGAACGAACGCCTGCGGCGGAATGTCGCCGAACCCGAGCGCGGCGACCGTTGTCAGCGCATTCAAGTTCCAGGCTTTGATCTCGTCGATGTCGCTTGCGTTCAGGTTGGTGAAGTCTTTTACGTAATACGCATCGTAGACCCCCGGCCTGTCGCGTTCCGCTGCGGTTTTGGCCGCTTCGAGAATATCCACACCGACGAGCCTGGCAACGCCGATTTTCTTCAACTCTTCGCCCATCATGCCGTTTCCAGCGCCAAAGTCAAGCACCTTCATTGCGGAGAAATGTTGCTTGTTGACATCGATCGTGTGGCTGAGCGCCGCTGTGACCTTTCTCGGCGAATTGCATTTTAGCCGGTCGTAAAACAACTGCTCATATAGCCCCGGAATGCTGTAGATCCGGTCGTAGTCATGAAAACGGATCTTATCCCGCGTGCCATCATTTTTCAGGTAGAAATAGGCTTCGTCCTGGTCCAGATTCTTGGTATTTGCAGGTGGAAATTGAATGATATGCCGCTGCATAATCCCTCTCCTGTTTGCCGTAAACTAGCGAATAAGACATATATACGATAACACATCTCAATGAAAGAAAACGCCCCTGCGCAAATCCGCCACAAAGAGCCGGATAGTATCATACTTGCCATGAAATAGTTCAATATACTTTGAATCTTTCACAGAAAAAGTATAGCGGAAGGTGACGCCCAGGTCAAAGCCGGTGCGGGATGATTTCTATCCGCCCGTCCGGTACCAAACGGGGCTATCCAAAGCGCCGCGAATCCGCTATCATAGCCGCCATCACATGTTAGGCTCCATGTCTGCGCACGCCCCACGGGGGCGGGTGTGGGCATTTTTCATATATGAACAGACTTCGCACAATATACAGGTGATACAGGCATGACCTACACATTAAGTGACGATTTCCCGGTCAAGTGGATCGAAAACCGGCGCGCGCGCACGGTCACCGATAGCGCGGCGGTGGCGCACGTATTGCCGCCCGGCATCGGGCGGCTGGCGCGCAGCTTTCACCGCCAGATTCCCGGCTACCGCATCAGCCCGCTGAAGAGCCTCTCGAACCTCGCGGCGATGCTGGGGATCGGCGGTATCTGGGTCAAGGATGAATCGGTGCGCTTGACGCTCAACTCGTTCAAGGTGCTGGGCGGATCGTTTGCGATGTACCGCTTCGTGCAGTCGCGGTTAGGGCTGGAGAACGTCGAGATCCCGTTCGCGGAGCTGACTTCCGGCGAGCTGCGCGAGAAGCTGGGCGACATCACCTTCGCCGCCGCGACGGATGGCAATCACGGGCGCGGCGTTGCGTGGGCCGCTAAGGCAATGGGCTACCGCGCGGTGATCTACGTCCACGAGCACACCAGCGCGGCGCGCATCAAGGCGATCGAGAGCAACGGGGCCGAGGTCCGCGTGGTGAAGGGCACCTACGATGACGCGGTGCGACAGGTCAACGCGGACGCCGCGCGTAACGGCTGGCAGGTGATCTCCGATACGTCATGGGAAGGCTACGAAGACGTCCCGCGCTGGGTGATGCAGGGCTACACCACCCTGCTCTCAGAGGCACAGGAACAACTCGCCGCGCAAGGCATCGTCAAGCCGACGCATATCTTCGTGCAGGCGGGCGTCGGCGCGCTGGCCGCCGCGACGATCGGGTTCTACGCGCAGTTGTTCGGCCCGGAAAGGCCGGTGTCGGTGGTCGTGGAGCCGCAGACCGCCGCGTGCCTGTACGCGTCTGCGCAGGCGGGGGACGGCAAGCCGCACAGCTTCCCCGGCGATCTGGATACGATGATGGCGGGGCTGGCGTGCGGCGATCCGAGCCCGCTGGCGTGGAACATCCTGCAGGACTGCGCCGACGCGTTTCTCGCCTGCCCGGAATACGTCGCGGCGAAAGGTATGCGCGTCTATGGCGTGCCGCTGCACGGGGACCCGTTCATCGTGTCCGGCGAATCCGGCGCGGTCACCCTCGGCGCGTTGATGTTCATCATGGAACGGCCCGAACTAGAGCCGCTGCGCGAGTATTTGCAGCTTGACCCGCATTCGCACGTCCTGCTGATCAACTCGGAAGGCAACACCGACCCGAACCACTTCCGCCGGGTAGTGTGGGACGGCGTGGAACAGGTTCCCGCCGCCTACAAGGAATACAACTGACCGGGGTTGTTGGCTGGACTGTCGCGTAAGTGTGCCGGGCAGGAAACAACCAGCGTTGAAGGGCCGGTTCGCGGCCCGACAGGTGCACAGCCGGGCGACTTCCAGCGCCCGGCGCATGACGTCCGCGTCTCAATCCATCGAGCAATCACTGGCCCCGTATTCGATCTCAATCGTGACGTGCGCCAGGTCGAGATCGCGGATCGCGTCGCGGCAGTCGCTCTTGATGCACAGCGCGGCGTCTTTGGTGGTCTCTTCCGGCACGACCAAGTGCGTCGAGAAGACGTGGTGCTCGCCATCCAGTGACCACAGGTGCATGTGATGCACGCTGCTGACACCGCTCACGTGGCGCAGACGCCGCTCGATGTCGTTCAGGTCGATGGTTTCCGGCACCGCTTGCAGGAACAGTTTCACGGTGCTCTCCAGCTTGCCCACCACGTTATACAGCACGTAGAGCGTGATCCCGATCGACAGCAGCGGGTCAAGCACCGGCAGGTCCGCGAACAGCGACACGATCCCGACGAGCAGCACCGCCGCCCAGCCGAGGACATCTTCCAGCAGGTGCCAGCCGACCACCTGCGCGTTGGCGGATTTCTGGGCACGCAGCCGCCAGGCCGCGAACCCGTTCACTGCGATGCCGAGCAGCGCGAAGACGATCATGCCGCGCGCGTCGAACGCTTCGGGGTGCACCAGGCGCGGGATCGCTTCGCGCAGCACGAGCATCCCGCCGACGATCAGCACGATCGTGTTGATCAGGGCACCGAGCAGTGAAAAGCGCCGGTAGCCATAGGAATAGCGCGCGTCGCTGTCGCGTTCAGCGTAGCGGCTGAGAAACCACGCCAGCCCCAGCGAGAAGCTATCGCCCAGATCGTGCAGTGCATCGGAGAGCACGGCAACGCTGTTGATCGCCAGCCCGCCGATGATCTCCAGCACGGTAAAGCTGGCATTGAGCGCAAACGCGACTAACAGCGCGCGGCTGTCCGAGCCTTCAGCGGCGTGGTGGTGGTGATGGTGATCGTGTCCCACGACGGTCATTTCTCCTTGTAGGGGGTCTCTCGCACGTGCTGCAGCGCGATCGTCACCAGCGTGCCAATGCAGGCATCCGCCAGCCGGTAGTACGTTTCGCGCCCCTGTTTGCGCCCGGCAACGATCCGCCGCTCGCGCAGCCAGCGCAACTGGTGCGAGACGGCGGAAGGCGTCATGCCCAGCAGCGCGGCGATCTCGCCACTGCGCCGTTCGCGGTCACGCACCAGCAGCACGATCTGCAACCGGGTCGCGTCCGCGACGGCGGCGAACAACGCGGTCAACTGGTTAATGGTCTCGTTGTCGTAATCATGTAAAATAGCCATGCGTTGTGGATTTGCCCTGTGCTTGAGTGATAATATTGAGCATACATTCAATTGAATGCCCGTTCAAGTGTATCATCGTTCAGGCGTGGGCGTCAATACAGCATACGTATTTGAATTGCCTTCTCCATTGGACGCGCGGCCAGAATTAGGCATCCGGGCCAGGTAATCCCTATGATCAAGGGGTAAATGCGCCGGGCGGGCAAAGCACGTGGGCAACCGGACGCGACTACACACACACAGGAGGTGCACGTGGAAAGCAATGTTGTCGCTCAGATATTTCTGGTGCTGGGATTAATCATCGGCGCGGCGCAATTGATGGGGTCGGCGGCGCGAGCGCTAGGCCAGCCGCGCGTATTCGGCCAACTGCTGGCAGGGGTCGTGCTCGGCCCGACGCTGCTTGACATGCTGCACTGGGCCACCTTCGACGATCCCGGGCTGTTGGACACAACGCTGGAAGAGCTTGCCGAACTTGGCGTGCTGTTCTTGATGTTCACCGTCGGGCTGGAGGTGCACCTGCGCGAGCTGTTCTCCGTGGGCAAGGTCGCGCTGTGGGGCGGCGTGCTTGGCGCGTTGCTGCCCGTCGCGATGACCGTGCCGGTGATGTTCGGCTTCGGCTATGACGCCGACTTCGCGATCTACACCGGCGTGGTGCTGGCAGCAACATCGGTCAGCATTTCGGCGCAGACGCTGCTCGAACTTGGCATCCTGCGCACCAAAGAGGGGTTGGGGCTGCTCGCCACCGCCGTCGTGGACGATATCCTGGCGATCCTGCTGCTGTCGGTCGTGATCGCGACGCTAGGCCAGGAAACCAGCGCCAGCGTCGTGGAACTGACGTGGATCTTCGTGCGCATGGTGCTGTACCTGTCCGGCACGTTGGCGCTCGCGTGGTTCGTCCTGCCGCGCCTGTTCAACTGGATTTCGCACAACCAGCATATCGCCAGCGGAACTGCATCCTTCGCACTGATCGCGGCACTGGTATTCGGGTGGTCGGCGGACGTGTTGGGTGGCATCGCCGCGATCACGGGGGCGTTCATCGCCGGCGTGGGTTTGAGCCAGACCAACGAACGCGCCAAACGCGAGATCGAGGAAACGGTACATCACATCTCGTATTCGTTCCTGGTGCCGATCTTCTTCGTCAACGTCGGGCTGCACACCGACCTGAAGGACATCAGCGCGGACCTGATCCCGCTGGCGTTGGTCTTAATCGTGGTGGCCGCCGTTTCGAAGATCGCCGGCAGCGGCCTCGGCGCGCGGCTGGGCGGCTTCAACCCCGGTGAATCATTCCGCCTGGGCGTGTGCATGATCTCGCGCGGTGAAGTCGGCCTGATCATCGGGGCGATCGGGCTGACAAACGGCCTGCTGAATGAGGAACTATTCCAGCCGGTGTTCCTGGTGATCATCGTGACGACGGTGATGACGCCGCCGCTGGTGCGGTTGGTTTTCAAAGACAAGCAGCCGGAAGACCTGCGTAGTGTGGCACAGCAACAACCCGCAGCACAAGAAACTGGTGGCTCCGATTAGGCCCAACGCGGCCATTTGCAACCGAGGATGTTCTCACTGAGGAGCGTACAATGCACAAAATGATTTTTCTGGTCACCACCCACATCGAGCGCGGCATGGCTGTTGCCGAGGCGTGGGAAGCGGCGGGCGCGCCCGGCGTGACGTTAATCGAAAGTCACGGGCTGCGCCGCCTGCAAGAGCAGAGCCGGTCATTGGAAATCAACCTCTTCGTTTCCATGAGCAGCTTACTGCGCCAGATCGAAGAGACGAACCAGATCATCTTTACGGTCGTGCGCGACGAGCAGGTCGATCATATGATCGACGCGGCCTGCGACGTGCTGGGCGGCGATCTGAACCAGCCCAACACGGGCGTCGCGTTCGTGCTGCCCGTTGACCGCGTGATCGGCATGCGCAGGACACAGAACGAGGAGGAGGCCGGTTCATCCGGCAGTGAGTAACGATGACGCAGCCCTCATCGCTGCACGTGCTGGCGCTGATCCCGGCTTATAACGAGGGCGCGCGTGTCGCTGGCGTGGTGCGCGGCGCGCGCGCTTATGTGCCCGTGCTGGTCGTGGACGACGGCTCGACCGACGACACCGCCACGCACGCCGAATCCGCCGGGGCGACGGTCCTGCACCAGACGCCCAACCAGGGCAAGGGAGTGGCGCTGCGGGCCGGGTTCCGTTACGCGCTGGAACACGGCTTCGACGCCGTGATCACGCTGGACGCCGACGGGCAGCACGATCCGGACGAGATCCCGGCCTTTCTGCACGCGCACGGCGATCTGGGGAGCGACCTGGTGATCGGCGAGCGCGCGTTCCGGCAGATGCCGTTCCCGCGCAACCTGTCGAACACGATCGGGCGCTGGCTGTTTTCGTGGGCGGTCGGGCAGCACGTGCGCGACAACCAGTCGGGCTATCGCCTGCTCAGCCGCCGCATGATGGAAGCCACGCTCGACAGCGCCGAGCACGGCTTCGAGTTCGAGGTCGAGATGATCGTCACCTGCATCAAGCGGGGCTACCGGCTGGTCGGCATCCCGATCCGCACGATCTACGGTGACGAGACCAGCCACATCGACCCGCTGGCGCAGACCGTGCACTTCTTCCGCGTGGTGTGGCAGACACGCCGCGCGATGGCACGCGGCCTGCCCGCCGGAGAACGCAAACGCCGCCGGCTGGCCGCATGGCTGCCGCTGCTGGTGCTGGTGTTGATGATCGCGCTTTGCGTGTTCGGCGCGGCGCTGCTGCTGGCGACCGGCAGCGACGACAACGACACACAATCGGAATTCGCCGCGCAGTACCCCACGCCCGCGCCGGTGACGTTCATCCCGCCGACGCCGCTGCCCACCACCCCGGCCCCGACGATCCCGCCGCCGCCCGAAGGCGTGATGGACGCGCCGCTGCCCGACTTCACGCTGACCACACTCGACGGGAAAACGCTGCACCTGGACGAGCTGCAAGGCGCGATCGTGTTGCTCAATTTCTGGGCGACGTGGTGCGCCCCCTGCGAGGCAGAGATGCCATTACTGCAACAGGTCCACGCCACGCACGCGACCGCCGATCCGCCCGTGCGCGTGATCGGCGTGACCAACCCGCTGGAAGGGCAAACGCAGCAACTGATCGAAGCGTTCGTCGCGCGGCATGACATCACCTTCCCCGTCGCCCTGTCGACGGACGCGGCGCTGTACAGCCATTTCGAGGTTGCGCAAATCCCGATCACCTATATCATTGACCGGTCGGGGATCGTGCGCTTCCGGCACGTTGGCGAACTGCACGACCATGACATCGAGGATTACCTCTCCGCACTAGGGGAATAACAGCCATGCTAACCGGTTCTGGCCTGGCGGCGGTCGGATTCGGCCTCGCCGCGTCGCTTGCGTGGGGCACGAGCGATTTCAGCGGCGGGCTGGCCGCCAAACGTGCGCCGATCGTGTTCGTGATGACGATATCCTACGGGGTCGGGCTGGTGCTGCTGGTCGGTACGGCGCTCGTGCGCGCCGAACCGCTGCCCAGCGGGGCCGACGTCGCCTGGGCGAGCGCAGCCGGGCTGTGCGGCTCGCTCGGCCTGACTGCGCAATACCGCGCCCTGGCGGTGGGCCGCATGGGGCTTAACGCGCCGGTCGCGGCAGTGCTGGCGGCGGCGCTGCCGGTCGCCTTCGCCGGGCTCACCGAAGGGCTGCCGGGCGAACTGACGCTCGCCGGATTCGCGGTCGGTCTGCTGGCGGTCTGGCTGATCGCGCGCCCCGCTAACGGCGCGGACCCCGCCGAGAACACGCGTAAAGGGCTGGAGCTGGCGTTCGTGGCAGGGCTGGGCTTCGGCGTGTTTTTCATCCTGCTGGATCGCGTGAGCCAGAACGCGGTCTTCTGGCCGCTGGCGGCGGCGCGCACGGCCTCATTGCTCGTGATGCTCGGCTTCCTGTTGGGCGTCAGGCGCACGCGCCCGCTCACCAGCCGCGCGCTGCCCGTGATCGCGCTGGCGGGCATGCTGGACGTGGGCGGCAACACGTTTTTCCTGCTGGCGGCACAGGCCGGGCGGCTCGACGTGGCGACAGTGCTCTCGTCGCTCTACCCGGCGGTGACGGTGCTGCTCGCGCGGGTGATCCTGGCCGAGCACCTCTCGCGCGCCCAGGTCGCGGGCGTGCTGGCGGCGCTGGCCGCGATCGTGCTGATCATGGTGTGACGGGCTTCCTCCCAATCCATCCAACCCCGAAATTGCCGGTTGACATCCGGTCTGCACGTGTTTAGAATCTGCGTACTGAAAAATTTTTTCAGTTAGGACGAACCATGACGCCAACCATCGAACTGCTGGCCGAACACCTGCGCGCGCACGGGCACAAGCTGACCCAACCGCGCCGCGCGATCCTGCACGCGCTGCTGGACGCACCCAAGCCCCTCTCCCCCGCCGAGATTCAGGCGCGCGGGCAGGCGGTATGTGCGGACCTGGGGCTGGTGACGGTCTACCGCACGCTGGAGATCATGGAAGCGATCGAGCTGGTGCGCCCGGTCCACATCGCGGACGGGTGTCACGGCTACGCGCTGGCGACGCCGGGGCACACGCATCATGTCGTGTGCGAGCGCTGCCACAAGGTCGTGGAGATCGTCGGATGCGACCTGGGCAGCTTTTTGAGCCGCGTCGCAGAGCGCACCGGGTACACCATCACCGGGCACTGGCTGGAGATATCGGGGTTGTGCGCTGACTGCCAGGCGGCGCTGTGCGAAAGCGCCGGCGATACGGCGTCATGATGCGCTGCGACACCACAAGGAGCACGTTATGTGGGCTAAACGAACCGCGTACCTGAGCATACTTCTCGCGCTGACGACGGCGCTGGCCGCGCTGCCGGACTCGCCGTCCGTGCAGGCACAGCCGCGCCTGCGCGTGATGGCGAGCTTCAGCATCCTGGCGGACATCGCGGCGAACGTGGCGGGCGACGCTGCCGATGTTGAGACGCTGATCCCGCTTGGCACCAACCCGCACAGCTTCGAACCGAGCGCGCGAAACGTCGTCGCGCTGAGTGACGCGGACGTCGTATTCATCGTGGGGCTGAACTTCGAGGAGAACCTGCTCGCAGTCGTGGAAGAGGCCGCCGGGCACGTGCGCACAGTGTCGGACTGCGTGCCGGTGCGCCCGGTCGTGCAGGGCGTGGTGCAGCATGATCACGGCGACGATGACGCGCACGACGCGGAGCACCACATGCACGATCACGACGCGGATACGCACGCGTGCGAAACCCATCACGCCACTGTCGAGGCGGCGTTCGGGTTGGATCACGTGGACGAGGACGGCACGCTCGGTCTCGCGGCAGAGGGCGCTTGCGCCGAGGGCTGCGATCCGCACATCTGGACGGACCCGGCTAACGCCGCGCTGTGGGCGCTGGCGATCCGCGACACGTTGAGCGAGCGCGATCCGGCCAACGCGGACGCCTACGCCGCCAATGCCGCCGCGTACCTGGACGAACTCGCCGCGCTGCACCGCGACATCGTCGCGCAGATCGACACGATCGCGCCCGACAAACGCGTGATCGTGACCAACCACCTCGCGCTCAACTATTTCGCCGCCCGGTACGGGCTGGCGTTGGTGGGCGTGGTGATCCCCGGCGGGAGCACGAGCGCGGAACCGTCGGTGCGGGAAGTGCTGGCCTTGATCGACGCGATCAAGGATGCCGGGGTCCCGGCGATCTTCACCGAAACGACGGTCAGCGACAGTCTGGCCCGGCAGGTCGCGGACGAATCCGGGGCGCAGATGGTGCGGCTGTATACCGGATCGCTGAGCGAAGCGGATGGGCCGGCGGCGACCTACCTGGACTATATGCGCTACAACACCGCGCAGATCGTCACCGCGCTGCAATAACGCGGCACGCCGTGCCCGCACACCGGGCACGCAGTGGCCGCAGAGATGTGAACAGGATGGCACACATGGTCGATATCAGCCTACCGGACATCTTCCGCCGCGACCCAACACGGGCTGACCGGTCCGCCCAGATCGACGAGTGCCTGGAACACGAACTCGTCATGACGGTGCGCGATCTCGCGGCAGGCTACAACGGCCAGCGCGCGTTGGCGGGGTTCACGTTCGACGTGCACGCCAGCGAGCGCATCGGCATCGTCGGGCCGAACGGCGCGGGCAAATCGACGCTGTTCAAGGCGCTGGTCGGCTTGCTGCCGCACCAGGGCGCGATCTCGATCATGGGCGCGTCGTGCAAAGAGAGCCACGCGATGGTCGGTTATGTGCCGCAGCACGAGCAGATCGACACGACCTTCCCCGTGACGGTGTGGGACGTGGTGATGATGGGCCGCGCGCGCCAGATCGGGTATATTCTCCCCCCGCGCAAACGCGACCGCGACGCCGTGCGCGACGCTCTGAAACGCGTCGGCATGTGGGAGCTACGCAAGCGGCAGATCGGGGAACTCAGCGGCGGGCAGCGGCGGCGCGTGTTCGTGGCGCGGGCGCTGGCGCAGCAGGCCAGCGTGCTGCTGCTCGACGAGCCGTTCAGCGGCGTGGACGCCACCGCCGAAACGGATATCTTCCAGGTGCTCGACGTGCTGCGCGAGGAAGGTGTCGCGGTGCTGCTGGCGACGCATAATCTCGTGCAGGCAGCGACGCACTACGACAAGCTGATGCTGATCAACAAGGGCCGTATGATCGCGTTTGGCCCGCCGCAGGAAGTCTACACGCCGGACAATCTCGCGGAGACCTTCGGCGACCGCATCGCGCTGATCCGCGACGGGGATCAATACCACGTCATCGCGGATAAGCCCTGTCACGAACACGATTACGGCCAGTAGCTGCACGGCGCTGGATAGTCGCCGGCAGCCGGGCAAGCGATGTCGATCGCGCCTGCCAACACCCGGTAACCAGGAACGAGAAACCATCAGCCAGGCACTGCAAACTGCAAACGACTAACTCATGAACAAACAATCCCAACTTCCCGTCACGGTGCTGTCCGGCTTTCTAGGGGCCGGAAAAACGACCGTGCTGAACCACATTCTGAACAACCGCGAAGGGCTGCGCGTCGCCGTGATCGTCAACGACATGAGCGAAATCAACATCGACGCGCAGCTTGTGCAGGGTCGCGCCGCGCTCAGCCGCGTGGACGAGCGCCTGGTCGAGATGTCCAACGGCTGCATTTGCTGCACGCTGCGCGACGACCTGCTGCACGAGGTCGCGCAGCTGGCACGCGAGGGGCGCTTCGACTACCTGCTGATCGAGGCCAGCGGCATGTCGGAGCCACTGCCGATCGCGACCACGTTCACGTTGCCGGACACGGCAGGGCGCGTGCTGGGCGAGATCGCGCGGCTGGACACGACCGTGACGGTGGTCGATGCGTCGCAATGGCTGGAAACCTACCGCGCGCACGGTGACGACGACACGGACGGTGATATCCCGCTGGCGGCGCTGCTGGTCGAACAGGTCGAGTTCGCGGACGTGATCATCATCAACAAGCTCGATCGCGCCAGCGGGGAACAGGTCGCGCGGCTGGAAAGCGTGCTGCGGCGGCTCAACAGCCGCGCGCGCATCCTGAAAGCGACCTACGGGCAGGTGCCGGTCAGCGCGATCATGAACACGGGCGCGTTCGACTTCGACCAGGTCTCGCTGATCCCGACCTGGACCGACGCCGAACAGCACGCGCACGCCGACCACACGCACCACGAACACGATCACGGCGCGCACGACCACGCGCACGATCTCGACACACACATCGGCGCGTACGGCGTGAGCAGTTTCGTGTTCCGCGCGCGGCGACCGTTTCACCCCGCGCGGCTATCCGACTTCGTGCAGAGCGACCTGCTGGACCCGGTGCTGCGCTCGAAGGGCACGCTCTGGCTCGCCACGCGCCCCGAAGACACGATCCTGTGGTCGCAGGCGGGCAGCGAGCTGGTGCTGGACCTGGTCGGGACGTGGTGGGCCGACACGCCGCGCGACGACTGGCCCGACGACCCGCGCGAGCTGGCGACGATCACCGCCGTGTGGGACGACGAACACGGCGACCGGCGGCAGGAACTGGTCTTCATCGGCCTGCACATGGACCACGCGGCGATGATCGCGCAGCTTGAACGCTGCCTGCTGACCGATGACGAACTGGCGCTGGGGCGCGCGGGATGGGCCGCATTTGACGATCCGTTCCCGGAATGGGAAGATTACCCCTTTGACGAGGAAGGCAGCGCGGACGGGCTGGTGCTCTCGCCGGACCTGCTGGCACGATTGGACACGCTGGACGAGGACTCCGCCGGTTCCGGCGCTGCAACAGAAGAGGATGGGCAACCTGACACATGACACAACGACCGTTGATCCTGATCGTGAACGATGATGGCATCCACTCGCCGGGGCTGGCCGCGGCAGCGGCGGCGCTCGACCCGCTGGGCGACCTGCTGATCGTCGCGCCGAGCGTGCAGCAGTCCGGCATGGGACGCAGCTTCCCCGTGTTCAGTGACGGGCGCATCCGCGAGGAAACCGTGCGCTACGGCGAGCAGCAGTGGCCCGGTTACGCGGCGAACGCGTCCCCGGCGCAGGCGGTGCAGCACGCGCTGCTCGAACTGAGCGACCGCCGGCCCGACCTCGCGGTATCCGGCATCAATTACGGCGAAAACCTCGGCACGGGCATCACCGCATCCGGCACGGTCGGGGCGGCGCTTGAAGCGGCGGATCACGGCATCCCGGCGCTGGCGGTGTCGTTCGAGGTCCCGCCGGAGCAGCACTACAGCAACGATCACCGCGTCGACTTCGGCGCGGCGCTGCACTTCACGCGGCTGTTCGCGGAACGCTGGCTCGGGGCAGCGCGCCCGCCGGATGTGGACGTGCTGAAGATCGATATCCCCGCCAGCGCCACGCCGGAAACGGACTGGCAATTGACACATCTCGAACGCGGGCCGTACTTCGTCGCCACGCGCCCGGAACGCCAAGACCTGCAAGACGAAGGTCGCCCCGGCTACGCGCTCAACCCGGAAGCGACCGTCGATCCCGCGTCGGATGTAGGCGCACTGCGCGCGGGGCTGGTGTCGGTCACGCCGCTGACGCTGGACATGACCGCGCGCGTCCGGCGCGACTTGCTGCGTCACGTACTGAACGGAGATCACGGAGATTAGCATGCTGGTGTGGCCCGTGCTCGCGGATGGCGGCGTGTGGGACGCGCTGCAAGATGCCTGGCAAACCCTGGTCACGCACGTCGATACCTGGGTGCTTGCCCCGCTGCAATACCCGCTGCTGACGCGCAGCCTGGAAGCGGCGATCCTGGTCGGCATCGTCAGCGGCGTGATGGGCACCTTCGTCGTGGTGCGCGGCATGACGTTCTTCGGCGACGCGCTGGCGCACGCCGTCCTGCCGGGCGTGGCGCTGATGTACCAGCGCGCCAACGGCGAGACGGAGAACCTGTTCTGGGGCGGCCTGGCGGCGGGCATCCTCAGCGCGCTGGGCATCGGCTACCTCACGCGGCACGAAAAAGTACGCGAGGACACCGCGATCGGCGTGGTCTTCGCGGCGATGTTCGCGCTGGGCATCGCCATGATCTCGCGCATTGATAACTACGCGGGCGACCTGACGCATATCCTGTTTGGGCAGATTCTCGGCGTGTCAAGCGCTGACCTGCAGTTGATCGTCACGTTCAGCGTGATCGTGCTGGCGCTGGTGGCGCTGTTCTTCAAGGAGTTCATGATCATCTCGTTCGACCCGACGCTGGCAAAGACGCTGCGCCTGCCCACCGAACGGCTGCGACTGCTGCTGCTGGTGCTGATCGCGATCACGATCGTGGTCGCGCTGCAGACGGTCGGCATCGCGCTGATGGTCGCGCTGCTGGTGACGCCCGCCGCCACCGCGAACCTGCTCACCAAGCGCCTGCTGCCGATGATGGCCGTCAGCGCGTTGATCGGCGCGACGTCGAGCGTGATCGGCTTCTACATCTCGTTTCACCAGGATATCGCCACCGGCCCGGCGATCGTGCTCACGGCGACCGCGATCTTCCTGCTGGTGTTCGCGCAGCAGCAGGTCAAGGCGCTGGTGGGGCGCTTCACCGCGCGGCAAGCGCCGGCGCTTTCACCGCACAAGTAACGAAAACAGGTAGCACAACGCGTATATGCATACAGATGCAACTCGCCAGGGGGCGGGGCCGGTGATTGCGGGCCGGACCCCTGGCGTATAAAGGCTTCGCACATTTGCGTGACAAGGATATGCCGGTGTATCGTGTCTACCTGTGGCTTGTGGTCGTTGGCATGCTGCTGATCGCTCTGGCCGCGTGCGGCAGCGGTGACGACGCTGAACAGGTCGTGTTGCAGGCCCCGCCCACCAGCCCGCCCAGCACCGCGACCGCTGTCCCCACCGTCACCCCGACGCCGGACCCGCAGGGATTGCCGCAAGATGGCGCGTTGCTGATCGTACGCGGCGCGTCCGTCTACCTCTACGCCTTCCCCAGGCCGGAGGGCAACAGGCCGCTGCTGGTCGCGGAGAACATCGACACCGATTACCTCCGCCTGGCCCCTGACCGGGATGCCATCGTCTACGGCGCGCCGGCCAATGATCGCTACACGGGCGTTTACCTGACCGACCTCTCAACGCGGGAGACGATCCAACTGGCCGATCTGCAGGAGTCGTTCGCGTCATACTGGTATGGGAACTGGTCACCCGATCACCAGTGGGTGTTGCTGGGCCTTTCAACGCGGGGGTTGGCCCTCGTGCGGCGCGACGGCACCGGCTACCAACACATCGCAGACGCCACAAACTTCGTGACGCACTGGCTGGCCGACGGGCGGTTGCTGCTGGTAGACAGCACATACGAAACCAGCGGCGCGGGGATCGGCACGACAGTCTATCACGATATCACAATCCTGGACCCGGCGACGGGCGCGCGTGCCCCGGTCGAGATCGACATCGACGCGCTCAACGCCGATCCAGAACAGTTTGAGGTTTTGGTTGAAGCGGAAGGATTGGCGATAGTGCCCCCCGCCGGATTCAAAGCGGTGGAAGAACAACGCCCGGTCATCACCGGACCCAACGGCGAGGTATACCCGGCACCGGGCGCCCCCTGCGATACATGGCACATCGCGCTGATCGACGACACCGACGATCAGCCCCAGCAGGAAACACTGCACACGGCTCATGACGTGTACCGCCTTTCCAACCTGACGCCACTGGCGGACGGCAGCATGTTGGTGCTTGAATGGACGATCCCGGACTGCAAGATCGTCAACCCGCCGGTGGTGCAGTTGCAGCACTACCTGCCTGGCGACGCGGAGCCGGTCACGCTCGCGGCTCAGGTCTTCACGGGCGTGGGGCTGGCCCAGGCCAGTGCCCCCTATCGCGAAGAAACGTACATCGCCCTCAGCCCGGACGAGCGTTTTGTGGCGTGGGTCGGCGGCAGCGTGGCAGAGCAGTTTACGGCGGTCTACGTAACCGACCTGGAACGCGGCACGACAACTGAACTGCTGCGCGAGAACCTCGCACGGGTGCCAGGCAGCGACTACATCGGAGACCAGTTCTACAGCAAGCTGTACTGGATCGCGCCGGGCGAGTAAACCCGTATATCCGCATCTGGCCGTATTCCCCTGTGGCGCAAGCTGCGGTACAATAGCAGACAACGACAAGCAGACTAACCCAGTATCCCCGCGCAGGGGATCATCTTTAGCGCGGTAGGTAAGCGCTTAACTATTGCCGCAAACGGAGCATTTTTAAAGGACAATATCCCGTGCGTACCGTACAACTGTTTAACGACAACTGGCTTTACGCCGCCACCGACCTGCCCCTGGACGCGCCCGACAGTGCCTTCGAGCGCGTCACGCTGCCACACACCAACACACTCTTGCCGCACCACAATTTTGACACCAGCGAATACACCTTCATCTCGACCTACCGCAAGCATTTTGCGCTGCCCGAACCGCTCAATGGGCGGCGCGTGTACCTCGACTTCGACGGCGCGATGACTGCCGCGACGGTGTCGATCAACGGGCACACGTTCGAGGAGCACAGAGGCGGTTATACCCCGTTCGCATTCGACATCACCGGGCACCTGAACCCCGAAGGGACGAACGTGCTGCAAGTGCAGCTTGACTCGACCGAGCGCGAGGATATCCCGCCGTTCGGCTTCGTGGTGGACTACCTCGCCTTTGGCGGCATCTACCGCGACGTGTGGTTGCGCTATGTCGAGCCGGTGCACATCGCAAACGTCTTCGTGCGCCCGCAGGACGTGCTCAGCGGCAAGCCGTATGTCGCGGTCGATGTGTGGGTGCGCAACCAAGGCAACGCCGACGAAACACGCACCGTCTACAGCGGCGTGTCGTGCGATACACACCAGGATTACGCGCACGCGCAGGTCACGGTCCCGGCGGGCGCGGTACGGAAGGTGACGCTCGAGCTGCCGCCGGACAACTACGAGCTATGGACGCTCGACAGCCCGACGCTGTACCTGTGCTGCGCCGGGTTGAACACGGACGGCATGCCGCAATCGGGCACCGGCGAGCCGCTGGATTTCCTGGTCAAGCGCTTTGGCTTCCGCGAGGCTGAATTCCGCAAGGACGGCGGTTTCTACCTCAATGGCGAGCGCGTGGACCTGATCGGCCTGAACCGGCACCAGACCTATCCCTACATCGGCGCGGCGGCCCCGGCCCGCCTGCAGCAACTGGACGCCGATATCGTCAAGTTCGAGCTGGGCTGTAACATCGTGCGCACCTCGCACTACCCGCAGTCGCCGTATTTCCTCGACCGCTGCGACGAGATCGGGCTGCTGGTGTTTGAAGAGATCCCCGGCTGGCAGCACATCGGTGACGACGACTGGAAGGCGCTCAGCCTGCGCGACGTGCGCGCGATGATCGAGCGCGACTGGAACCACCCCTCGATCATCCTGTGGGGCGTGCGGATCAACGAATCGTGGGATGACAGCGAGTTCTACAGCGCGACGAACCGGCTGGCCCACGAACTCGACCCGACGCGCCAGACGGGGGGTGTGCGCTTCTACCTGGGCAGCGAGTTCTTAGAGGACGTGTACACTTTCAACGACTTCTCAAACGACGTGCAGGAACCGGAACATACCCCGCACCTCGTCACCGAGTTCAACGGGCACATGTTCCCCACCAAACCCTGGGACCAGGAAGAGCGCCTGGTCGAGCACGCGCTGCGCCACGCGCGGATTCAGGACAAGCAGCTCGGCATGGAACGCGTCGCGGGGGCGATCGGGTGGTGCGCGTTCGACTACAACACCCACGTTGAGTTCGGCTCCGGGGATCGCATCTGCTACCACGGCGTGATGGACATCTTCCGCCTGCCCAAGTACGCCGCGTATCTTTACGGCAGCCAGATCGACCCGGCCCGGCGCGTCGTGCTGCAGCCCGCGACGATCTGGGCCAAAGGCGAGCGCAGCGAAGGCGGGTTCGAGCCGACGTGGGTCTTCACCAACTGCGACGAGATTCAGGTTTTCGTCGGGGACGAGGAGCTCGGGCGGTTCCGTCCCGATCGTGAGACGTTCCCCAACCTGCCCCACCCGCCGGTCAAGGTCACCGGGTTCAAAGACTTCTGGGGCCAGAAGCGGCATCACGATCTGCGCGTGGTGGGCTACGTCAACGGCCAGCAGGTCGCCGAACGTTGCATCGCGGCCAGCGGCCTGCCCCACGCGCTGGAACTCAGCCTCGATTCAACCGAACTGATCGCCGACGGGTCGGACATGACGCGCCTGATCGTGCGCATCGTGGACCGGTACGGCAACCGGCTGCCCTACACGCAGTCGGTGATCGACTTTGCGATCAGCGGCCCTGCCGAGTTGATCGGCGAAAACCCGCTCGCGCTGATGGGCGGCCAGGCGGCGCTGTTCGTCAAGGCGATGCATGCCCCGGGCAAGGTCACGCTGCGGGCGACGACCGCGCGGCTCGCCCCGGCGGAGATCACGCTCGCGGTCCGCGACTGAGCGCACGTCCGGCAGCGGGACCGGGTCACCGGCAATACGAGCGAGCGCGTGTGGCACACCCACTGGCTCGCTCGTTTGTTTGCCTCTGCGCCGCAAGTCGGCGCCATCCACGCAACGCCGGTCACGAGAATCGCGTATACTGTGTATAGAATTCGCGCCACATCCCGCAGGAGGACGATACGTTTATGGACCTGATGCGCGCGCTGCGTTTCCCGTTTGACGATGAGGACTGGCTCACGAAGACGCTGGTCGGCACGTTCGTGATGTTGTTTGCGTTTCTGCCGTTCGTGCCGCTGGGCTACCAGGCTTACGTTGCGCGGGCCGTCCTGCGCGGCAAGCGCCGCCCGCTGCCCGGTGCCGCCGACATCGGCCCGGCGATCAGCGATGGCTTGGTCGTCTTCGTCGCCTGGGTCTTTTATAACCTGCCGTTGATCATTCTCGGCTGCGTGCTGGGGTTCGGCTACACGGTGCTGGCCGATTCGGACCTTGGCGTGCTGCTGTTCCTGTGCCTTGCGCTGTGCCTGGGCGGGTTCATGCTGGTGCAGTTGGTGCTCTCGACCGTGTTCTTCGGCATGGGCATGATCCGCTTTGCCGAAACGGGAAACTTCAACGCGTTCATCGGCCTGCGCGACCTGTGGGATGACGTGCGCGAGCATACGATGTTGTTGCTTGAGCTTGCGCTGTATATGATCGGGCTGGCGTTTGTGGGCGGGGTGCTGATGTCGGCCTTCACCGTGACGTGCATCGGCGCGCCGCTGGTGATATTCTTCTGGCAGGTGATCACCGGGCACCTGATCGGGCAGGCGGCGCTGCAGGTCGCGGGAAAAGATAAGCGCAGCCCGCTAGCATAAGGATCGTGGTCATGAACGACTCGATGCGTCTTGCGGCAACAGTGATCATCTGGATCGCGTTTACGCTGATGATGGCGCTCATCGCGGCGGCGGTGATCATTACCGGAACCATCATAGAAGGCCCGATGGCGGTTGTGATACTGGCGATCATGCTGATGCTGACCGTCGCCGTCACCAGCAGCACACGCGCGATCTGGCAAAGCAGCGCCCAGGCGGAACGACCCGGCGGCTCGCGCGTGCGCGCCAAGCAAAAACACCGCGACCCGCGCCGCATTGAGCGCCTGATCGAGGACCTCGACGACGACGATGTCTACGACCTTGAAGCATTGCTATTGGCCCGCGAACAGGAATCCGACCAGCATCACAGCATACGCTGACACACAGGGAAAACGGGAGAACACACAATGCGCGAAATCATGCGCCTGATCGCAACGACGATTATCTGGGGAGCGTTCATCTCGGTGGCGGGCATCTCGCTGACCGGTGTCACCGGCCCGATCGCGCAAATGAACGGCGGTGAGGTCGTCGCGCTGATGGCGATCTTCATGTCCGGCGCGATCGCGATGACCTACGCCGTGTGGCACAGCGGATTCAATGTCGGGCGCGCCGGGGACTATGCCGGCAGCGAGGGGCGTGGCAAGGCTAAGCGCTCATACCCTGACCGCGTTGAACGCCTGATCGAAGAGCTGGACGACGACATGGTCTACGAGCTGGAAGCGCTGCTGCTGGCCCGCGACCGGGAAGCACGCGAACGCTCCCAGTAAGCCCCGCCAGCCGCAACCAGAGGTAGGAGACAGCGAACCGTGATCGACCTGGGACGCGCCATCAAATACCCGTTTTCCGGCCCCAACGCGGTGAGCAAGATACTGATCGGCAGCGTGCTGGCGTTGTTCGCGCCGCTGCTGGTGCCGGTCGTCATCCTGTTCGGCTACCAACTGCGCATCATCCGCGACGTGCTGCACGCGCGTGACAGCGAGCTGCCCGACTGGGGTTTTGGCACGGACCTCGCGGGCGGCGCGGTGCTGCTGGCGGGCACGCTGGTGTATTACCTGCCGGCGATCATCTTCGTGATCGCCGGCGCGAGCCTGACCCTGCAGGCGTTCGACGGGTTCAACCTCGCGCGGCTGCTGCTCGAGGACTCCGGCTGGACGCCGGATCGCGGGGCGCTGGCGCTGGCGCTGCTCTTCGGCCTGTTGG
The DNA here is from genome assembly GCA_964425755.1 of uncultured Anaerolineaceae bacterium. GTDB lineage: Bacteria > Chloroflexota > Anaerolineae > Aggregatilineales > Aggregatilineaceae > CAYRNY01. The sequence continues at coordinate 25,465 of CAYRNY010000020.1, read as the reverse complement.
CGCTGGCGTGGATGGTGCTTAGCGCGCCGATCGTGATGACCGGCATCGCGCGGTACGCGGCAAGCGGCGAGTTTGGCGCGCTGTTGAACGTGCCCGAAGCGCTGCGGCAGGTATGGAGCCTGCGCGCGCAAGCGAGCCTGTTGATGCTGTACCTGTTCGTGGTGTCCGTGCTGGCGCACCTGATATCGATCGTCGCGGTGTCGGCGTGCTTCCTGCCGGCCTTCGTGCAGTTCATCCACCTCACGGTGATCGCGCACCTCAACGGGCAGTGGGCCACCGTGCTGCAGGCGCAGCGCCCCCGGTCCCGCGTGGTCCGCCCGATCGCGCCACCGTCGGGCAGGACGAGCGCGCTGTGAGGCGTGCCCGCGCCAGCACGCCGCACAGGGATCACTTGCCGAGTTCGTCCGTGTCGAGCCAGATCGTCACTGGGCCGTCGTTGTGAATCTCGACCTGCATCCGCGCGCCGAACTGCCCCATCTCGACGCGTGCGACCCCGGCCTGGCGCAGCAGCGTCGCAAAACGCGCGATCAGCGGCTCGGCTTTTTCCGGCGGGGCGGCGTGCGTGAAACTGGGGCGGCGGCCCTTGCGTGCATCCGCGAACAGCGTGAACTGTGACACCACCAGGCAGCCCCCACCCACATCCAGCAGCGAGCGGTTGAATTTCCCGTCGTCGTCTTCGAACACGCGCAGCCCCGCGATCTTACGCGCAAGCCACGCAGCCTGATCCTCGCCGTCCGCGTGCCCCACACCGGCCAGGATCACAAAACCGTGATCGATGCTGCCGACCACGTCACCATCGACGCGCACCGCGCCATACGACACGCGCTGCAACAACACACGCATACAGTACGCTCCCTTACGCGACCGGGCAGCACCAGCGATCGTCCGCCCGGAGAACCAAACACGCCCATTGTACCGGAAGCCGTGCCGGGGAATCAAAACGTACGCCGGAAACGCGCGGTAAGCTGCACGGTAGCCCCACATACAGCAAGCCCGCAACCGGTCGCGTCCGGCTGCGGGCCTGTGGATTAGCGATATCGAGTGCGTTAGCGGAGCGGGCCGGGCAGGATCAGGTTGGGCCTGGTGTTGGCCTCAGTGCGCGGATCGCTCACTGCGAACACGTCGTCGGACGCAGGCTCGAAGGTGAGCTGCAGCGGGGTGCTGACGGTGCCCAACGGCAGCGGGTCGACGATGAACAGGTCATACTGCCCCGGGCGGCCCGGCGTGTCGTCGACCACCGACTGGTAGATCACGCCCGACGTCTGGCAGTAGAAGGTCGGCGCGGTGTCATGGACGGCGTTGTCCGTCAGCGCGCTGATCTGGCCCGTCTCGACCTCGACCACGTAGACCTCGAAGTCACCCTGCAGGTCGTCCTGCGCGTAGTAGGCAATCAGCGAATCGTCCGGCGAGAAGACGTGGCCCTTGATGTCGGTCTCAGAGGCGGTCAACTGCGAGGTTTCGTTGGTGGCCGTATCCATCAGCCACAGGTTCTCGACCCCGTCCTCGTCCGTCTGAAGCCAGGCGATAGTCGCGCCATCGTGCGAGACGATCGGCTGGCGGTCGCGGGTGTCGTTGTCGGTCAACTGTACCAGGTCGCCCGTCAGCACGTTGAGCCGGTATAGCTCCCAGTCACCGTCGCGGTCGCTCTCAAAGACGATGTGCTCGCCGTCCGGGTACCAGAACGCGCCCAGGTCGTTGCCCGGGTCGTCCGTCAAGCGCACCGGCACGCCGTCACCGGCCACGTCGATCATGTACAGCTCCCAGTTACGGTCGCGGTTGCTCTCAAACACGACCAGGCTGCCCGGCCCCCAGACCGGGTTAACGTCGATCGCCGTGTTGTACGTCATGCGCTGCTGGTCGCTGCCGTCGCTGCGGGCGAGATAGATCTCCCAACTACCGACCGGATCGCGGTTCGAGGTGAAGGCGACCCATTCGCCATCGGGTGAGAACGTGGGTGAGATATCCGCGCTCTGGACGCTTTGCGAGACATTCGTAATGCCCCCGGCCTCGCCGAAATCAAGCCGCAGGACTTCCCAGTTATTGTTGCGGTTGCTCTGGAACAGCGCCCACTCCGAGCAGACCTCCGCACCGACTGCCACAGGTTCCCACGGCGCGCGGTCGAGCGCGCGGCCCGGTCGCCCGGTGTGCATCGCGATCAGCGGGAAAGGCGGCCCCTGCGGAGGCGTAGGCCGCGTGATGCCGCCGGGCAACTGCACCTGGGGCGGCGGCTGGCCTACCGCCGACGGGATGATGATCGACGGGTTGACGTACCCGGCGCGCAGAATGTTCTGCGGCACGTTTTCGAGCGCGGCGTAACGGTCCCACTCGCCCTGTGACATCACGCGCCAATTCGTCCACTCGATCACGTCATCACCGATGAGCACGTCCACCGACACGCCCGCCGGCACCGCGACCCGATTCGGCCCATCGGGGAACAGCGTAGCCCCACCGTTGCCGGTTATCACCTGCAGTTCATTCTCCGCAGGCGCGCGGAGAATCACGGTCGAATTCAGCTCTAGGGGGACACCATTCACCGTGATCGTCACCGGCAAGCGGTCCGGTGACTGTACCACCAGCACCGACGGCGGCGCGTCGATGCACTCCATAACCGCGTCGTCGGTCAGCAGCGTGAACTCCTGCATCGGCGCGATCCGGGATGGGGCCCGGCCTGGCCGGTCGGGCAGTTCGACCAGGTTGGTGATCTGGACGTCACCCAGCATAAGATAGACGGTGCTCTGGTTGGTTGACGCACTCAGCGTATCGGCCTGCAGGTTCATCACGGCGATGCCCCACTGGGAATCGGCCAGTGACAGCGAACCGGTCGAAACGCTCTCAATCGACACCAGGTCCGTCTGATATCCAGGCTGAGCGAAGAACCCCGCCGGTGGCTGTTGATCACCGGCCAGCGTAGCCGAAGCCTCTGCATAGCCGTAGCAGACGCTGTCCGGTCCCAGCCCGGCGCAGTTGGTGCCCAGATCGGATAACGCGCGCGAAATGAGAACTTCGCAGGAACCAGCCTGGCCCGCAACCCGTTCGACCTGATCAACGTGCGGAATGGCGGTGATCAGCAGCGCCAAGATAATCGCTATGGGAAGAAGTCTTTGTCCCCGCATGAGATACTCCTTGTGACCAAATTTTGCGGTTGCAGTGGGTGACAACGAAACAATGATAAACAACATGATTTGCGATCGGTCCCGGCCCCGGGTACAATTTTGCACGAAAACACCAATCTACGCAACGCGTCATCCCCAGGTCGGGATTTTTAATCATAACATATTACTGAGTTAAACATTCAAATTTTATTCTAACACACTTGTATTGAATTGTTAAGATTGGACTTAGCACTTTATCTAACATGCGGGTTCGAAGGGTAGCAAATGGAACTTGAAGCGTACATCCGACTCTTCCGGAGATGGTGGTGGCTGATCGCACTGGCGGCTTTCTTGGCGGGTGGCGCGGCGTACCTGTATACGAGTCGCCAGCCTGATCAATACCAGGCCTGGGTGAGCATCTCGGTCGGCAGCTTTATCGAAGCGCCCGACCCGCAAGCCAGCGAGATATCGGTCGGGCAGGAGCTGGCCCAGACCTATGCCGTCATCGCCAAGTATCACGACACGCTGCAAGCCACCATTGAAGCGGGCGGTTTCCCGGTCACACCGGGGGAGCTAAGCGCGGCACTGGACACGCAAATCGTGCCGCAAACGTCGCTGCTGGTTCTGAAGGTAACCTACACCGACCCGGTACTGGCGGCGGATATGGCGAACGAACTCGCGCGCCAGCTTATTCTGAACAGCCCGACCAACCTGACCGAAGAACAGCAGAGCCAGATCAACCTGGCGAACGACGAGATCGCGCGGCTGAACGAGGAACTCGGCCAGATGCGCCTGCAACTGAGCAACGTCGACAGCCAGATCGCCTCCACCATTGACGGCGAAGAACTCCAGCAGTTGCGCGATGAGCGTAGCGCCCTGGTCACGCAGATCAACCAGGCATCCAGCACGATCGCCGAATTCTCGGCGACGATCGCCAGCTTGCAGCGGCGCGTCAACTCGCTGGATATCGTGCAGCCCGCACGGATTCCACAGCAACCGCTCCCTTCGAACACGATGTCACGAACGCTGCTGGCCGCGATGGTCGGTGCGGCGCTGGCCGTTGGCGTCGTGTTGCTGATCGAATATCTCGACAACACGGTCAAGACGCCGCACGAAGTCTCGCAGGTCTTGGGCATGGCGACGCTGGCGACGATCCCGCAGTTCGGCAAAAAGACCGACAGCTACCCGGAGCGCCTGATCGCGTACCTGCAACCGAACTCGCCGGTCTCCGAGCAATACCGCATGCTGCGCACGAACCTGATGTTCTCCACCAACGGCACCTTCCGCCACACGTATGTGATCACCAGCCCCGGCCCGACCGAGGGCAAGAGCGTGGTATCGGCGAACCTCGCGGTGACGCTGGCGATGGCCGGGTTCCGAATCCTGCTGGTCGACGCGGACCTGCGGCGGCCCCGGCTGCACGAGATTTTTGGCCTCGACAACCAGATTGGACTGTCCAACTTGCTGAGCCTGGCCCCGGATGAAATTGAGGCCGAGATCGCCAACGCCGACGCCCGGCAGATGCTCGACCAGTATCTCCAGCACAGCCAGGTGCCCGGTTTGCGCGTGCTGACCAGCGGCGTCACGCCCCTGAACCCGACCGAGGTGTTAGGGTCGCCGGCCATGCGCATGTGGAACGAGCAGTTCCAGGACGTGTGGGACGTGGACATCGTGCTATATGACACGCCCCCGTCGCTCGTCGTCGCCGACAGCGCGATCCTGGCGGCTTCGCTGGAATCCCCGGTCCTGGCCGTGCTCCAGTCCGGCTACACGCGTATTGGCGCGGCCCAGCGGCTCAAAGAGACGCTGGAACACCTGGAAGTCGAGATCGCCGGCGTGGTCCTGAACGCCACCAGCAAGCGCGACCAGGAATACTATGGCTATGAGTATTACTACTACAGCAACCAGTGATCGCGTGCCAGGCACCACGCCGATCGCCACAGCGCGCCCGGCGACGTAAGCTGTCCCATCCGCCAGCCCCGCGCCCCGCGCAAGCGCAAACCGGGGCCGGTTTTGTCGCTACGCTGCCGGGCAAAGGCCGGGGGACGTTTCAAACAGCCTCATGTCAGCCGTCTGAATCCGTAGCCAGTAGCCAAGCGTGAAAGAACGATCATGGATAAAGCCAAAGCACAAGGCCACAACGTACCGCCCAACATGCCCCGCACCCCTGAGCAGGACATGCCGCTGTCCGAAAAGGTCATGCCGCAGGTCCACGAGCGCCGCCGCAGGAAACGGCGCGGCGGCCCCTACCGCGTCGCCCGGCGGATCCGGCGGCGCTTGAAGCGCGTCAACTGGCTGCTGGCCGGTGGCATCGCCCTGGGGCTGATCGCGGCGCTTGTCATGGGCGGGCTGGTGCTGGTCAGCAACGCGCAGAACGGGATCGACCAGGCCTGGCACGGGCTGGACCGGGACTGGCAAACGATCAGCAACACCCCCATGACCGAACTCACGCTGGAAGATTTCGACCGGCTCCGGACGCGGGTCAACGAGTTGAACAGCAGCCTGGCGCTCGCCAAGCGCAACACGTTTTTCCTGCGCCCGTTCACCTTCCTCAACGCAGACCTGGACACATCGCTCAAGTCGTTGGAAGCGGCCCAAGAGCTTGGCCTGGCGGCTAACGATATTCTGGCCGGGTTGCAGCCCACGATCTTTTTCGTGGCCGGCGGACAGGAAACCGAGACGCTATCGCCCCAGTTTTCGTCCGGGGCGCGGCTGGTGGAACTCACGTCATTGGGCCGCAGCCGTTTTCGGACCGCGCAGCAGCATTTGGACGCGGCACAGGCGACCATCAGCCAGTTCAACCTGGCCGAGGTCTCGCCCGCCGTGCTCGAAACCTTTGACGGGCTGGCGCAGTATCACAGGCAGCTCGCCGAGATCAACGACGTGCTGCTGGACGCCCCGACGCTGCTGGATACCGCCCTGGGCATCACGGAACCGCGCACGTACCTGATCCTCTCGCAGAACAGCGACGAGCTGCGGCCATCGGGCGGCTACATCAGCACCTACGGGTGGCTCCAGGTCGACCGGGGCCGCGTGGCGCGTTACGACTACTATCCCACCACGTCCACAAGCCCGAACCCGCCGAACCGCGCCCTGGCAAGCGAACTCGACATCCCCGAATGGTGGATTCCCTACGGCGAGCCGATCTACGCGGCGTGGGACGGTAGCTGGTCGCCGGACTTCCCAACGACGGCAAAAATGGCGGCGTGGTATTACGACCAGGGCAACAACCCCCAGTCGCCGGTCGACGGTGTGATCGCGATCGACATCGTCGCGTTTGAGTACGTCCTGGAAGGGTTGGGCGAGGTCGTCGTGCCGGGCTACAACGAAACCGTGGCCCCGTCGAATTTCCGCGATGTGATCTACCGGATCCGCGCGGAAGGTGAAGGCGACACCCCGCACAAACGCTTCCTGGTGGCGCTGTACCGGCAGATTTTTGATGACTGGCAACGTGCCGACCAGGCCCAAAGTGGTGCCTTGCGGCAGGCGTTGCTGCGCGCGCTGCAAGAAAAACACATCATGATCTACATGCGCGACGAGAGTCTGAACGCCGCCCTGGACGCGCTCGGATGGTCCGGCAAGCAGGAAACCGGGACCGGGACCGATTACCTGATGGTCGCCGATGCCAACCTGGGCAACAAGTCTAACCGTTCGATCACGCGCCAGATCACCTATGACGTGCGCATCCAGGCCGACGGGACGCTCGACAGCCGCCTGGCGGTCAATTACGATTACCTGGCACGCGTGGCAGAACAGGACCCGGCGGTCAAGCCGGCGCACTACAGCGATATCGACTATCACAACCTGCTGCAGCTTTTCGTGCCGCCCGAAAGCATCCTGCACGATGCGGAGGGCTTCTCCAGCACCCCGCAGGTCGTCGAAGCGGACGATTACACCGCGTTCGTGTCGGTCGTCAGCGTGGCGTATGACACGAGCGAACGGTACCGGCTGGCCTATACAACCCCGGCACTGGTCGAGCAGTTTGGCCCGTACCGGCGCTACACGCTCCGGCTGGAAAAGCAGCCCGGCACGCTCACGGATTTCGCCAATGTCCAGGTCACGCTGCCCCCCGACGCGACGATCATCAGCGTCTCGCCGGCAGCATCCGCCACATTCGAGATCGACAGCCCGATCCTGGAATTCCGCGTGCAGTTGATGACCGACAAGACGATCGAGATCGTCTACCGCCACTGACGCCGCGCGGGGACGAAGCGCAATCACCCCCGGTGCGGAATGCTTGCCGCCGCGAGCATTCCGCTTGTTGATCGCGCCGTCCAGATCAGGCGGCTCCAGTCCCCCGTACTATTGAGCGGCGCGCGTAATCATCCTACACTCGTCAATACAAGTGCATGTGCTATTTTCACTATGCAGAACGCTTGACAAGCGTCCAGTTTTTGAAGTACGCTATGTCAGGGCCGGATAAAATGGGACTAGTTTAGAGATTGTTAAAATTCATATACATCTGCTTAAATTAATATAACCATCGATCTCGTTAGCGTGTAGACGCGTGCGCCAGTTGACCACACAGCATGAGCAAAAACCGTTGGGGAGGCGGGATGACCACTGCATCATGGTATGTTATGCACACCAAGCCGAAAAAGGAAGCGCCTGTCAACAACTATCTCGAAGCCCAGGGCTTTGAGGTCTTCTTTCCTTCGGTCAAAGTCAAACCGGTTAACCCTCGCTCGCGTAAGATACGCCCCCTCTTTCCGCGCTACCTGTTCGTGCGCGCGGACCTGGACACGGTTGGCATCTCGGCCTTGCGCTGGGTCCCGTTCGCCATCGGGCTGGTCGAGTTTGACGGCCATCCGGCAAAGGTACCGGATCGCGTGATTCAGGAGATCAAAGAAAAAGTGGCGCAACTGCGCACATCCGGCGGTGCGCCCTTTGATGAGTTCCAGCAGGGCGACCGCGTACGGATCAGTCGCGGCCCGCTGGCAGGTTACGAAGGCATCTTCGATATGCGGCTTAGCGGCACCATGCGCGTGCAGCTCATGCTGGATATGCTGGGCCGCCTGGTGCGCGTCCAGGCCGATGCACGCGATATCGAAAAGGCCAGGCGGCGCGATTAGCCGCCCGGCGGGGTTACGGTCATTTCTAGCACGGACAACATGTCATCACTGAACTGCCGTCAGCGTCATCGCGGCCTGTTGTCTGCCAGTCCATCCACGGGGTCGGGAAGTAGTCTTGACGGGGTCACGACAAGGAATTTCGGCGGGGAACATGCTACAAAAGAACCACGTAGAGCGAGCCGTCAAACGGTACAGCAGTGCGTTCAGGCGCATCCTTCCACTGGCTGTTTTGGACGCTGTGATCTTGCTGGTCGCCTACATGCTGACGTACTCGATCCGCACAAACAGCCTGCTGTTTGATTCGCAGTTTACGACCAGCATCGTCGGGCTGGCGATCATCGTCACGCTGGGGGCGTTATATGCTTTCGGCGCATATAACCGCATCTGGTCCCGCACCAGCGGGCATGAAGTCGTGGTGATCCTCAAGGGGGCCCTGGCCGGTTTTATCCTGGTGTTGTTGCTCGATCTCAGCCTGCACCCGCGGCACCTGCCACTGAGCGTGATCGGCGTCAGCCACATGCTGGCATTAACGGGCTTTGTGGCTGTGCGCTATCGCTCGCGCCTGATCAGCGCGGCGGACTGGCGCTGGCGCGCCGTCTGGCACCACGAGTTCCCGACAACCAAAACCCGCGTGCTGATCGTCGGCGCAGGCGAGGCCGGGCAGATCACGGCGCTGCGGCTGAAACGACGCTACCAGGACGGCAACAACGGCCACCAGGTGGTGGGCTTTGTGGACGATGATCCATCCAAGCAGCACATGTTTGTCGAAGGGGCACCGGTACTCGGGGATTGTGCCGCCATTCCGGAGATCACCGCCGCGCAGCACATCGAACTGATCGTGTTCGCAATCCACAACATCACAGGCACACGTTTCCGGGAGATTCTGACCATCTGCGAGCAGACGACCGCGCGCATCAAGATCGTCCCGGACGTGTTTGAGCTGCTCAACACGGACGATCACGCGCCCCTGCTGCGCGATGTCCAGGCCGAGGACTTGCTGGGCCGCCAGCCGATTAGCTGGCACAGCGGCGTCGACGCGGCGTTGGTGTCCAACAAGACCGTGCTGATCACCGGCGCGGCGGGGTCCATCGGGTCCGAGCTGTGCCGGCAGATGATGAAATACCATCCCGTGCGCCTGGTGATGGTCGACAACAACGAGAGCGGCCTGCACGATCTGCACGTGGACCTGCAAAACGAGCACCCGGATCAGGACATCGTGGCCGTGCTGGCGGACATCACGAACCGCGCCAAAGTCGAGGCGATCTTCGCCAGGTACCAACCGCAACTGGTCTATCACGCGGCGGCTTACAAGCACGTCCCGCTGCTCGAAACGTTCCCCGACGAAGCCATCCGCGTGAACGTCGGCGGCACGCTCAACGTCGCGGAGATCGCGCAGGCGCAGGGCGTCGAGCGCTTCATCCTGATCTCGACCGACAAGGCGGTCAACCCGAGCAGCATCATGGGAGCCAGCAAGCGCATTTGCGAGCTGGTCACACAGGCGCTATCCACGCAGAGCCACAACCGCACGCTCTTTGCAGCGGTCCGCTTTGGGAACGTGCTGGGCAGTCGCGGCAGCGTGGTCCCAACCTTCGAGCGCCAGATCGAAGCCGGCGGCCCGGTGACCGTGACGGATAAGGACATGGTGCGTTACTTCATGTCGATCCCCGAAGCGGTCAACCTGGTGATCCAGGCGGCCTGCCTGACCGACGGGGACGATCTCTTCATGCTGCGTATGGGCGAGGCGGTGCCGATCGTTGAGCTGGCTGAGCGCATGATCCGCCTGCACGGGCTGCGCCCGCAGATCGACATCCCGATCGTATTCACGGGGGCCCGGCCCGGCGAGAAACTGTGCGAAGAGCTGTACGCGGATTTTGAAACGCCGTACGCCACCGTGCACCCCGATATCGTGCGGCTGAACGGCGTGATCTTCCATTGGACACCGCAAGAATTCATCGCGCGCGTACACGATATGCTGGACAGTGAGGCTCACGATCCCGAACGGATGCTGGACACGTTGCGCCAACTGGCGTCTGACGCCGTGCCCGAACTGACGCTGCAATCGCACACGGCCTAGATCGCGAGCATAGCGGGTGAACGGTTCGCACAGGCGGAAGGACATCCCGGCGCGGTTTGTGGTCGCCGTTAGCTGGCTGGCCGCGTTCGGGTGGACGCTGCTGCTGGGCTACTTCATGCTGTGGCCCAGCGACGGCACGACGGTAGAGGACGTCTCAAAGACGTTCGGGGGGTCGGACCTGACGGACGCCGCCGGACACGTGGCTCTGTTCCTGGTCGAGACTGCCGCGCTGTACAACTTGCTGCGGCACTACCTGCCCGCCCCGCGAGCCTTGTACGGCGCAATCGGCGGCACGCTGGTCCTGGGCCTTATGTTCGAAGCGGCGCAGACCTGGATTCCGGCGCGGGGATTTGCGCTGCTCGACCTGGGCGCGAACTGGTCCGGCGTGGGGCTGTTTGCAGCCTGGCAGCGCCGCCGGTTGCAGGTGCCGGGGCGCGAATGAGTGCGGCATGGGGCAGTGCTGCGCCAGCGCAGCAGGGGGAAAGCACGTGACGGCGAAACACAGCACAGCCGCAGACACGAGCCGGCGTCTGGCAGCGCCAGCGAGCCAGCGCTTGACTTCCCCCGGCGTCTGCGGTATCTTGAAAAGGCACGCGAACGACAGGCACCTTACTTTTTACATATTTAATATTATTATCTTGCGCTTATCAAACAACTTGTTCACGAAGATTCACAAGACGAAAATCCCGTGCGGCGCGCCCCTGCGCGATCGTGCAAACGAACGTCCACCGTGTGCTTGCACAGCACGCGGTGTCATCTGTCAGGCACTATCGATCCAGGAGATATCTTATCATGGTTGAGCTGATCTCCCCTTATGGTGGAGAACTGGTTGATTTACGAGTCGCGCCCGAAACGCGTGATGAACTCAAAGAATACGCGGGGCACCTGCCCTCGCTGCAATTGACCGAGCGGCAGATGTGCGACCTGGAGATGCTGGCGGTCGGCGCGTTCTCGCCGCTGACCGGCTTTATGGGACGGGCGGACTTCCAGGGCGTGCTGGACACGATGCGCCTGGCGGACGGGACGCTGTTCCCCATGCCGATCACGCTGCCGGTCGAGCCGTGGCCGGAGTTGCAGATCGGCCAGGAGATCGCCCTGCGCAGCCAGAAGAACGAACTGCTCGCCGTGATGAAAGTCGAGGAGATGTACGAATGGGACTGGGCCGAAACGTCCCAAAAAGCGTTCGGCACCACCGACCTGGGGCACCCGATCGTGGCGGAAATGAAAAACTGGGGACCGGTCAACATCGCCGGGACGCTGCGGGTGATCCAGCTGCCACCGCACCACGATTACCAGGAACTGCGCCTGACCCCCGCCCAGACGCGCGCCCACTTGGCCCGGCTGGGCCGCAAGAACATCGTCGCCTTCCAGACGCGCAACCCGATGCACCGCGTACACGAAGAGCTGACCAAGCGCGCGATCGAAGAGGTGGACGGCGTGCTGCTGCTGCATCCTGTCGTCGGCATGACCAAGCCCGGCGACGTCGACCATTTCATCCGCGTGCGCACCTACAAGGCGCTCGCCAGCAATTATTATGATCAAGACCGTATCCTGCTCGCGCTGCTGCCGCTGGCGATGCGCATGGGCGGCCCGCGTGAGGCCGTATGGCACGCCATCATCCGCCGCAATTACGGGGCCAACCACCTGATCGTGGGCCGCGACCACGCCGGGCCGGGCAAGAACGCCGCCGGCGAGCCGTTCTACGGCCCGTATGACGCGCAGGAACTGGTCAAGACGCACGAGACTGAAGTCGGCGTCAAGATGATCCCGTTCCGCATGGTCTCCTACATCCCCGAGGAAGAACGCTACGAAGAAGTTTCGAAAATCCCTGAAGGGACCAGGACGCTGTCGCTGTCGGGCACGCAGGTGCGCGAGAAATACCTGAGCAACGGTCGCCTGCTGCCGGAGTGGTTCACGCGCCCCGAAGTGGCCGAGATCCTGGCCGACAGCTACCCGCCGCGCCATCGCCAGGGCTTTTGCATCTGGTTCACCGGATTGAGCGGAGCGGGCAAGTCGACCACCGCCGAACTGCTGACGACACTGATCATGGAGCGCGGGCGCCAGATCACGGTGCTGGATGGCGACGTGGTCCGCACGCATCTATCCAAGGGACTCGGCTTCAGCAAAGAGGACCGCGACACCAACATCCGCCGCATCGGGTTTGTGGCGTCCGAGATCGTGCGGCACGGCGGCGTGGCGATCTGCGCGGCGATCAGCCCCTACCGCGTGATCCGCGACGAGGTGCGTAACATGGTCGGCAGCGAGCGCTTCATCGAGGTGTATGTCGACACGCCGCTGGAAGTCTGCGAAGCACGCGACGTCAAGGGGCTGTACGCGAAGGCGCGGCGCGGCGAGATCAAGGGCTTCACCGGGATCGACGATCCCTACGAACCACCGCTGCAGCCCGAACTGCGGCTGAACACGGTCGACACCGCGCCCGAAGAGAACGCCAACATCATCCTGAACTACCTGATCGAACAGGGCTTCGTCAAGCTGGCATAAGCTGCCGCTGCTGCTTCAACCAATCACAGCGCCCGTCCTTGCACCGGATGGGCGCTGCGTCGTTACGGGCAATGTGATCGACCAGTCCGGCCATACCCTCAGGCCGGCACGCGTTCCTTCAGCGTAACTGCTTCAACTTTTCGTTCACGGCATCCAGGTCAAACGCTTCAGGATCAAAAGCACCGCCAACCCAGTCCAGGTATTCCTCGTGCTCCTCGTGTTCGGGATCGTTGATCGCTTCGAGAAACCACGCGTATCCCGGGATACCGCCGACATCTTCCGGGGGACAGGCACGCCGTCCCTTCAGGCAGACGGGCAAGACCTGGTTGGGATCGGGCGGCAGGATCTTTTCGACCAGCACCGTATGCAGCCAGCCATCGCCAAAATCATACTCGTAGGTGAATTGGTCCTGTTCATGTGGGGCGGCCTGGCTCAAGGTGACGCGCCGCTCGTCTTTGACCTCGTGCCAATCATCGGGGAAAGGCACACCGTAGTATACGTCTCCGACGATGAATTGATGCAGATGGTAATCCCACCAGCCCATCACGGTCTGAATGATCCGGTGCAGGTCGCCCAGCGACGTGTTACCCGCCACCAACACCCGGCGCCAGATCGGCGGCTTGCTGTCGTCCAACGTGATCTTGATCTGATAAATCGGCACGCCCGTTTCATTCATCATGTTCGCCGCAGAAAACGCAGCTCATCTCCTTGTGCTACCATGCGCGAAACAGCCTGTCGTCGGCGTTCAATCGCCGGATGCGAAGTGGCCGCCTGACGCGAACAAACGTTGGCGATCCAGTATAGTCCGGAACCGCATCGAAAGCGATTTCGTTTGATCGGTGTCGAGTGTACTGGCGCTTCTGGGACAATCACCGGCCCGACTACGCGCCACATCTGGACATGATGCAAACAAGCGGAGCGCCGGACTTCATGCCTCGACCACGCGCGTGCTGGCGATCTTATCGTGCAGCCCCTGGTTGTCGGGATCGACAATCGCCCACAGCCACCCCAGCAGCAGCAAAAACGTGTTGATGTAATAGCCGATGTAGCGGATCACCGCTTGCAACACATTGATCGGTCGCCCGTTGGAACTGACAACGCGAATCCCGAACACCGACTTGGCGGGAGTCTGCCCGTTGTTCTGCGTCCAGAAGTACGTGTTATACACCAGCCCCGTCACGAAACCGATGCCAATACCGAGAATCTCGTCGCCGAAAATAAGCCCGACGATAAACGACAAAAACCCGACGATGAACGAATCAATCGCCAGCGCCAGAAACCGGGTAATTAAACTTGCGTCACGCATTGTGCCTGTCCTCTCCCTATAGTGTTGCCCCGTTGATGCATACTAGCACTACTGCCCTTACCAGCCGAGAGCCACCTGGCTCATTTCGACCAAACCCGGCGATATTTGGTATGATGTGGTTGTCGAGGGCCGGAGTTTCACCTGTACTTGCAGTGTACCCTCACCTTCTATTACGAGCGAAAGGGCAATCGGTTTCATGTACACCACGCGCAATCTGTCCCACAGCGACGCGCTGCAGGTCGTCAACGCGATCCGTCAAGAGCTTGAACGCACTGGCAAAAGTGCCGCAGTAGCGGTCGTCGACGCGCACGGGGAGCTGATCGCGTTCCTGCGCACGGATGGCTGCAAACTCCCGTCGATCACGATCGCGATCCACAAGGCGTTCACCGCCGCGCGCGAGCGCACCGCGTCGTATGACGTGGGCGTGCAATCCCGCACGATGCCGTTCCCGATGACGAACTTCGGCGACCTGCGCTACGTGACGTGGGGCGGCGGCATCCCGATCAAAGCCGGCGACGAGGTGATCGGCGCGGTGGGCGTCAGCGGCCTGGCCGAAGACGACGATATCGCGCTGGCCCAGCTCGGCATCAACGCGCTGAGCACCCAGCCCGGCACACCGCAAGGATGAGCCATGCCTGACTTCACCAGCCGCGCGGACGGCTACGTCAAGTGGCTGCGCAGCCGCATCGGGCACCAACTGGTATATCTCGTCTACACCACGAATCTCGTTTTCGACGACGCGGGGCGCATCCTGGTGCAGCGGCGCTATGACTTCGACTGGCTCGGGCTGCCCGGCGGCGCGCTGGAACGCTTCGAGAATTTGCGCACCTGCGCCACGCGCGAGACGTTCGAGGAAACCGGCCTGATCATCGAGGTGCAGCGGCTGGCCGGTGTCTTCAGCCACCCGCAGTATAACCTGCACTACCCCAACGGCGACAACGTGCAGCAGTGGTCGGTCGCGCTGGTCGCGCGCCCGGTCGGCGGGACGCTGCGCGCGGACGGCGACGAGACGCTGCACGTGCAGTGGATGGACGTTGAAGCGGCGCTGCCGCAGTTCCCGCCCGCGTACCGCGCGATGGTGCGCGCCGCCCTGGACTCACCGCACGATGCCGTGCTGGAACCAGTCTACGCCGAAGACACGCTGATCGAGCACTGGCACGTGCTGCGCCCGCATGTGGGCCACGCGCCGGTGATCCTCTGCGGCGCGATGGCCGTGGTCCCGAATGCGCGCGGCGAGATTCTCGCGGTGCACCGCACCGATAACGGCCTGTGGACGCTGCCCGGCGGCTATGCCGACATCGGCGAGACCACCACGCACACAGCGGTGCGCGAGGTGCGCGAGGAAACCGGGCTGGCGGTCGAGCCGGTGCGCGTGATCGGCGTTTACAGCGAAACGCCGATGATGATGGCGCTGATGCCCAACGGCGACATCGCGCACAACGTCGGGATCGCGTTCGAGTGCCGCATCACCGGGGGCGAGCTGCGCGCCGACGGCACCGAGACCAGCGAGGTCGCGTTTCTCTCTCCGGAACGCTTCCTCGCGCAGCCGTTCCTGCCGATCCACGACAACCCGGAGGTCGTGCGCGACTACCTGCGCCGGGAGACATGGCCCGTGATCCGCTGAGACCGCCGGGCGCTGGAACGCACCCGGCTATTCACCCGTCGGACCGCGAACCGGCCCTTTAACAACCGGTCCCTTCAGCTGCGCCCTGGTTTGATACGCTCGCCCCGGCCCAGCACCCCGTTTCGTTGCACATGACGCGGAAAATGTGGATACTTATGAGGTATCTCACGCACCGATCATACGTGCATACGCTGCATCAGATGACCCCTGCACGAACTAGCACGGGTAGGAATACTTATGCTGAATCTCGAACGCGAAGCACAACGCACACTCGAACGGCTGATCCCGCGCATCACGCCGCTGCTGCCGGACGACGCGGACACGCGCGATGTCTTTCTCGCCCGGATGCACGCGCACTTCCCGACGCTCTTCGGGCTGCTGTACGAACTTTACGGGCAGCGGTACGACTTCTTTTACCACCTGGAGATGATCCTGCACACCGCCGCCGAACGTTACGCACTGCGCCCGGACGACCTCAAGGCGCTCGACCGGCAGCGCGAGGCGAACCCGGCGTGGTTTCTCAACGAGCAGATGATGGGCGGCGTGTGCTACGTGGACCTGTTCGCCGGCGACCTGGCGGGCATCCGCGCGCGCATCCCGTATTTCAAAGAACTCAAGCTGACCTACCTGCACTTGATGCCGCTGTTCCGCACGCCGGAAGGGCACAACGACGGCGGGTACGCGATCAGCAGCTACCACGATGTCGATCCCAGGCTCGGCATGACCGATGACCTGCGCGAGCTGGCGCGCGAGCTGCGCGAGAACGGGATCAGCCTGGTGCTGGATTTCGTGCTCAACCACACCTCAGACGAGCACGACTGGGCGCTCAACGCGCTCGACGGCGACGAGACCTACCAGGACTACTACCTGATGTTCTCCGACCGGACGCTGCCAGACCAATACGAGCAAAACCTGCGCGAGATCTTCCCGGAGCAAGCGCCCGGCAGCTTCACCTTCCGCCCGGAGATCAACAAGTGGGTCTGGACCACGTTCCACAACTTCCAGTGGGACTTGAACTACGCCAACCCGGACGTGTTCCGCGCGATGCTCGGCGAGATGCTGTTCATCGCCAACCTGGGCGCGGACGTGCTGCGGCTGGACGCGATCGCGTTCCTGTGGAAGCAGATGGGCACCCCCTGCGAAGGGCTGCCGCAGGTGCACACGATCATCCGCGCCTTCAACGCGCTGGTGAAGATCGCCGCGCCCGCCCTGCTGTTCAAGTCCGAGGCGATCGTGCATCCCGACGAGGTCGCCAGCTACATCAGCCCCGGCGAAGCGCCGATCTCCTACAACCCGACGCTGATGGCGCTGCTGTGGGAATCGCTGGCGACGCGCAAAGTCACGCTGCTGTACCATTCGATGCGCAAGCGTTTTGCGCTGCCGGAAGGCTGTTCGTGGGTCAACTACGTGCGCTGCCACGACGATATCGGCTGGACGTTCGCCGACGAGGACGCCTGGGAAGTCGGGATCAACGGGTTTGATCACCGGCAGTTTCTCAACCAGTTCTACACCGGCAAATTCCCCGGCAGTTTCGCGCGTGGCGTGCCGTTTAACTACAACCCGCGCACGCAGGATATGCGCATCAGCGGCATGTGCGCGTCGCTGGCCGGGCTGGAACGCGCGCTCGACGAGGACAACGACTACTACCGCGAGCTGTCGCTGCGCCGGATCGAGCTGATCCATTCGGTGATCATCAGCGCGGGCGGCATCCCGTTGATCTACCTGGGCGACGAGATCGCCATGCTCAACGATTACGGCTACCGCGACGATCCCGACAAGCAGGATGACAGCCGCTGGGTGCACCGCCTGCCCTTCGACTGGGACCGCGCCGCGCAGCGCGGCGATCCGGACAGCGTGCCGGGACGCGTCTTCGGGACGCTGCGCCGCCTGATCGAGCTGCGCCGCAGGCTGGCCGCGTTCGCCAGCGGCGACACACAGTTCATCGAGACGCACAACCAGCACGTGCTGGGTTACGTGCGCGGCGGCACGATCCTGGTGCTGGCGAATTTCTCCGAGCAGGTGCAGAGCGTGCGCCTGGGCTGGATGCCTAAAAGCGCCAGCGACCTGATCAGCGGCGCAACGTTCCAGCAGTACGCGCCGGTCGACCTGGAACCGTACCAGTTCGTCTGGCTCGCGCCGGGGGAGTGACCGGGACGCGCCCTGAGGGGAACGGGATACCGGCCACACACCAATAACCAATCACTACACTCAAGTTAAGGAGACACGTATGGCACGCGAAGTGATACACACGGACAGCGCCCCGGCAGCAGTGGGCGCGTATTCGCAGGGGATCAAGGCACGGGGACTGGTCTTCGTCAGCGGGCAGCTTGGGCTGGACCCCGAAACCGGCGACTTTGCAGGGAGCACCGTCGCGCTGCAGACCGCGCAGGCGCTCAAAAACATCGCCGCGATCCTGCAGGCGGCAGGCACGGATATGGCGCACGTGGTCAAAGTCACCGTGCTGCTGAGCGACATCGCGCATTTCACCGAGATGAACGAGGTCTACCGCACGTACTTTGACGACGCGCCGCCCGCGCGGGCTGCGTTCGCGGTCAAGGACCTGCCGAAAAACGGGCTGGTCGAGATCGAAGCGATCGCCGTGCTGCCGGACTGACCAAGGAGCGTGAACGTGAACCGTGACGTGATCAAGACTGACAGCGCCCCGGCGGCGATCGGCCCGTATTCGCAGGGCATCCGCGCCAACGGGACGGTGTACGTATCGGGCCAGGGCGGGCTGATCCCTGGCACAAAAGACTTCGCGGGCGATACGGTCGCCGCGCAGACGGAGCAGACGCTCAAGAACATCGCCGCGATCCTGCAGGCGGCGGGCACGGACATGGCCCACGTGGTCAAAGTCACCGTGCTGCTGGCCGACATCGCGACCTTCGCGGAGATGAACGCGGTCTATAGCACGTTCTTCCCGGTCGACCCGCCCGCACGCGTCACCTACGCCGTAAAGGATATCCCGCTGGGGGCGCTGGTCGAGATCGATGCAATCGCGGTGATGCCGGACTGAAACCACGCGCCAGACCGCGCGGCACACCCGCAACAAAAAACCCGGATCGCGCGCTCCGGGTTTCGTTTCGGTGCGTGGCCTGGCCCTTCCGCCGGGCGCTAGTGCTGCAAATAGTCGATCAGCAGGCTCGGCAGGTCTTTGATCGTGTCCCACTGCACGCGGTAGGTAATGGCGCGGTTGTCCTGCGCCTCCTCCACGATCACACCGGCGTCCTTCAACTGCCCCAGGTGGCGCGAGACAGCCGAGGCCGACAGGTTCAGCTTGGCGGCGATCCGCTTGCCGTTGATCATGCCTTCGTGGTGTGCGATCTGGCGCACGATATCGAGGCGCGAGTTGTCACCCAGCGCCTTGAGCGCCGCCAATGCACGCTCCTTGCCCTGCTCGATCGCGGCGATGCGTTCCTGTGTGCGCTCGCTGTCGAACACGATCGTGATATTCCCGTAACCGTAGAACACGTATACGTTCGTCGGGATGAGGTACACCGGGATGAAGACGACCTCTTCAACCGGGTAATCCGCCGGCAGCGGCGGCACCAGCTTGTCCTTGCCGGTCACGTGCTGGTACAGCGCCATCCCGCCCTCACGCGCGAGCACAGCGTTCTTGTCGTTGAGCGCGCCTTCCCAGTGCGGGCGCAGCGATTCAACCTGGCCGCTGAAGAATTCGTCCCAATACCAGGCCCACAGGTCGGCCAGCTGTGCCTGAAACGCGGGCACATCCGCGAGGATATCGTGCAGCGGTGTTTCCAGGCACTGGCAGTGCACATCATACGGCACATTCTCGAGCAGCTTCGCCAGGGCAGCATGGTCGAACGCGGTCTGCTCGATCGCTTCGATCGGCACGATGCGGCCCACCAGGTAAAAGACGAAACGTGCGGGGTCCATCACGCGCACATGGTCGATGAAACCGGGCACGTCGCTTTGATCCGGGTAATCGATCGCCAGCTCAAAAAACAGGAACCCGCCATCATAGGGTTTGTAGACCGCGTCCAGCTCGCGCAGGAAGTCCTGCGACAGCGCCGCGCGGGCATTTTCAGCCCACTCCGCGCGCAGCCCTGGATGGTAGAACAGGTGCAGGCTGAAGAGCATTTCGAAGACCGGCGAGGTCTCGAAGCGGATCATATGCGTGATGGGGTCGGTCGTTTCGATTACCTGGATCGGCATGATTTTCCTTCTATGGGCGGTTATGGCTTGCGCCACGCTATAGTTGCATTATTGGCTAATATGTTAATCGCTTTCGAATACCCTGTCAACCGAAGGTCTGAGCCGGGCACCTACATCCAGCGCGCACCGCGCCACGCCGCCAACCGCAGCGGCAAAGCGGGTGCGCGGGTGCACCTTACGCGAGCGCGGACTGTTCCGGCTGCAAGTAGCGCCGCGCCACGCGCTGCACCAACTGCTTGAGACCGGCGGCACGCTCTGGCACATTGAGCACGTCCTGCGCGCCGTAGGTGCGGGCGTACTGCTGGTACAGCCGGGGCAGGTCGCGCCCCACAGCCAGGATCGGGCGCGCCGGGTCCTGCCCGTAAATGTGCGGCAAGATCGTCAGCTGCAGGGGCCGGTCAGCGTACAGCCCGACCACGACCAGGTCGAAATGGTAGTACGCCAGCGCCCGCAGCGCATCGGTATGATCGTCCAGCGTGGTCACCGAAACCTCGCGGTCCAGCAGCAGGCTGATCGTGTTGACCAGGATATCCGCCGGGCCGCTGGGGTCGTCGATCACCAGTATCTGCACCGGGCAGGCGTAGGCCGCCCTGGTCGTAACGGGAGCGTTTGTAGTTGTGGAAGAAACCGGCTGATGCGTCATGAACGCCTCCCAAAACTTGTACAATTGCGCGATTGCGCAACTACATGCACAGTTTACCATTTGTGCAATCAGTTGTCAAGAGGCGGGGCGAACGACTTTGCGCCGTGTTTCCGTTGCACTCCGGCGATCATTTCGGCTAGCATCTGGAACATGGACGATCTACGTGTGTTGATCATCGCCGACGATCCCCTCGTTCGCGGGGGGTTGGCCGCGCTGCTGCGCGAGCGCTGCACCGTCGTGGGCCAGGCCGCACCCGACGCGGACCCGCTGGCGTTGTATGCGCCGGACGTCGTGCTGTGGGACCTGGGCTGGGACCCGGCGGGCGTGCCGGAAGCGTTCGAAGGGCTGGTCGAAGCGAGCTCCCCGATCGTAGTGTTGCTGCCCGACACGGCATTTGCAGCGCAGCTATGGACGGCGGGCGCGCGCGGGCTGTTGCCGCGTGACGCTGATGCAGACCGCGTGCTCGCGGCGCTCAGCGCGGTGGCTTGCGGTCTGACCGTGCACGATCCGGCCCTGGCAATGGTGCCCATGTTTGTGCCGCCGGTGGTATCCGCCGCTGACCTCACGCCGCGTGAGGAAGACGTGCTGCACCTGCTGGCCGAAGGCACCACGAACCGCGCCATCGCGCACCGGCTGAACATCAGCGAGCACACGGTCAAATTCCACATCAACGCGATCCTCGGCAAACTCCACGCGCAGAGCCGCACCGAAGCCGTCGTGCAGGCGATCCGGCTAGGGCTGATCCGCGTCTGAACGCCCGAACTGCCCATTTTTCCAGGTGGCTGACCTCGCCAGATGGTCGATGCTGACGCTCCCACGCCATGCCATAATGACCATATCAGCAAGGGACGGGTTTCCCGTCTGGTAGAAACTATCGCGTGAGTGGAAGGCAAAAGTACATATGGCAACCCTGCTACAACAACTTTCAGAGGACCTTGCGGCACACGTCGCAGCGGCAAGCCGGTACACCGTGCGTGTCGAAGGGCGGCGGCGACTGCCGGGGACCGGCATTGTGTGGTCGCCGGATGGCGTGATCATCACTGCGCACCATGTCGTCACACGTGACGAGAATCTCCGCGTGGGCCTGCCGGACGGCACGATCGTCCCGGCGGCGCTCGTAGGCCGCGATCCAGGCACCGATATCGCGGTCTTGCGTGCAGAGACAGGCAATCTTGCCGTGCCGCAATGGGCGGACGATGTCGCAGCCGGTCAGCTCGTGCTGGCGCTGGGGCGTCCCGGCCAGACGGTGCATGCCGCACTGGGCGTGATCACCGCGACCGGCGGGGACTGGCGCACGGCGGCGGGCGGCCACGTGGATCGTTACATACAGCCCGATGTAGTGATGTATCCGGGTTTCTCCGGCGGTCCGCTGGTTGACGCAGCCGGCGCTGTGGCGGGCATGAACACCTCGGCGCTACTGCGCGGCAACAGCGTCACCCTGCCCGCCCAAACCCTGCGCCGCGCGGTGGAAACACTGCTCGAACACGGGCGCATCCGGCGCGGCTACCTGGGCGTGGGGCTGCAACCGGTGCGGCTGCCCGCCCGGCTTGTTGACCAGCTCGGCCAGGAAACCGGCTTGCTGATCATGTCCGTCGAACCGGGCAGCCCTGCTGAATCGGGCGGCTTGCTGCTGGGCGACACGATCGTCGCCATCGACGACGAACCCGTGCGCCACATCGACGAACTGCACGCACAGCTAAGCGAACAACGCATCGGGACGGCCGTCGCAGTGCGGATCGTGCGCGGCGGCGAGGTTCGCACGGTCACGGTGACCGTCGGCGCGCACTAATCACGTGCCGGTGATGGCGTGACATCGCGCCGCCGAACACATCGGATACACTCCCCAGAACGCCGGGCCGCACCCCGCTCGGCGTTTTGCTTCGCGGGCTGGCAGCGACGGAAGACGCCAAGCATCCCGACCGCGCGAACGGCATCGTCCCTGCCATACGCTTGCCCACCTCCCGCCGGGCGTTTGTTGAGCCGGGGGCGCTTTTGGGCTACACTGCGCACGGACTGCAAACACGGCCAGGCGGGGACGCTATGAACATGAACGTCAAATTCTACGAGACGATCGCGCGATACTACGACGCCGAAAACGCGAGCATGACCGCCGACTTCGCGCTGCACAGCGAGCTGGCGAGCGAATACGGCGACCCGGTGCTGGATGTGGGCTGCGGCTCCGGGCGCGTGATGCTGCACCTGGCGCGGGAGGGGTTCCGCGTCGTAGGGGTGGACTATTCCGCGGCGATGCTGGCGCGCGGGCGGCAGCACGTGGCCCGGCTGCCGGACGATGTGCGCGCGCGCGTCACGTTCGTGCACGGTGACGCGCTCAGCGTCGCGCTGCCGGGCGGACCGTTCCGCCTGATCAGCGTGCCGTATAACGGTTTCATGCACTTCCAGGCGTTGGACGATCAACTCGCCGCGCTGCGGCGCTTCCGCGCGCTGCTGGCGGATGGCGGCGCGCTGCTGCTGGACCTGCCCAACGCCGGCGAAGCGTATGGCACGCAGGATGACGGCGCGCTGGTGCTGGAGCGCACGTTCATCGAGCCGGAAAGCGGCAACCTGGTGCTGCAGCATTCGGTCAGCGAGCTGGACCGCATCGAGCAGCAGTTGCACGTCACCTGGATTTACGACGAAGTACACGCCGATGGCGCGGTGCATCGCACGCTGGCCCCGCTGGTACTGCGCTACGTGTTCCCCGGCGAGCTGCGGCTGCTGCTGGCGGCGGCGGGCTTCGCGCTGGTCGCGCTTTACGGCAGTTACGAGCAGGACCCCTTCGAAGATGGCAGCCCGCGCATGATCGTGCTGGCGGAAGGGGCACAGAGCGCATGATGACACGCGCCATACGTCAGCTCACCGCCGGGCTGCGGTGGTACTGCGCCCGCGCGACGGTCGCGCTCTTCACCGGCGCGGCCCTGCTGATCGCCGCGTGCGGGACGAGTTCTCCGGAGCCGACCGCCACTCCGGTACGCTCCAATCCCACGCAGGGGGCGCTGCTGATCCTCACGCCGACGACGATCCCGCTTGCGCCGATCGAAG
Source organism: uncultured Anaerolineaceae bacterium (assembly GCA_964425755.1). Taxonomy (GTDB): domain Bacteria; phylum Chloroflexota; class Anaerolineae; order Aggregatilineales; family Aggregatilineaceae; genus CAYRNY01. Next base: position 1,937 of record CAYRNY010000020.1, on the reverse strand, counting down.
AGGGGGCCGGGGTCGGCGCGCCGGGGGTCGGCGCGGCAGGCGTCAGCAACCCGACGCAGGCAGGGTTGGCTGCCGAAGGCGAACCGGCACAGCCGCTGCCCAGCGTCACGCCGCAGCCGACACAGGAACGCTTCCCGATGACGATTGGGGCGGCGGATGGGCTGCTGCTGCAAGGGTCGTATTACAGCGCGGCGCAGCGTCCCGCCCCCGGCGTCTTGATGCTGCACGACGGCGGCAGCGACCGCCACGTGTGGGACGATCTCGCGCAGCAGTTACAGCGCGCCGGGTACGCGGTGCTGGCGATCGACCTGCGCGGCTACGGCGACACCGGCGGCGTGCCGGATTGGAGCCGTGCCCCGGCGGACGTGGCGGCGGCGCTGACGCAGCTTGGCGAACTGCCGGGGATCTCGCCGGGGCGGTTGATCGTCGTCGGGGCCGGGATCGGCGCGAACCTGGGCCTCAACGCCTGCGCGGACCGCGTGGGCTGTGCGGCGGCGGTCCTGCTCAGCCCGGGCCTGGATTACCTGGGCATCACGACCGCCGACGCCATGACGCGCATGGGCCAGCGCGCCGTGCTGATCGTCGCCAGTGAAAACGACGACAACAACCCCGCCGACAGCGTGACGCTCGACGGGCTGGCACGGGGCGCGCACCGGCTGGTGATCTATCCCGACGCAGGGCACGGCACAGAGCTGTTCGGCACGCAGCCGGACCTGATCCCGCTCATCGCGGAGTGGCTGGTCGCGCAGGTCCCGCTGCCGCCGCCGGAGTCCTGAGGCGGCAGACGTGTCGCCGCGCCCACTGCCAGAGATGCGGCAATTGCACTACAATCGGCAGCATCGCACATGTACGCAAAGGAGCACCCGATGACCGTGCAGCTACGTATCGCGGCATTGCTTGGATCGGCCCTGCTGGTCCTGGCGCTGGCGGTCCCCGCCCATGCTGGCGATCCCCCGCCTACGCCCCACCCGGTCACGCCGGGCGCGCTCACCGCCGCCGCGCTGGAACGCGTCGCATTGGGGGACACGCCCACCGCGCTCGCCTTGCTGGGCCGGGCGATCGCGCTGGATGTCGCCTACGCCCCGGCGTATGTCGCGCGCGCGGACGTGTATTTCGACCTGGACGAGTTTCCCCACGCGATCGACGACTACGACCGCGCGCTGGCACTGCAGCCGGACGATGCCACGCTCTACAGCCGCCGGGGACGGGCATACGTCCAGACCGGCCAGCTCGAACGTGCGCTGGACGACTGCACCCGGTCCACCGAACTCGCCCCGGAACTGGCGGAAGGTTACCACTGCTGGGGGAATCTGTATTTGAGCATGCGCGACTTTACGCGCGCGTTCGAGCAGTACGACCAGGCCATCGCGCTCGATCCGGCCTATACGTCCGCCTACATCAACCGCGCGGTCGTGCGCACGCTGCGCGGCGACAACGCGGGTGCGATCGAGGACATGACCACCGCAATCGAACAGCGCCCGGACGACGCCGGCCCGTACTTCGGGCGGGCGCTCAATTATGCGCAGTTGGAACGCTATGATGAAGCGCTGTCCGACTATGACACCGCGATCCGGCTTGACCCGGCCTACGAACTGGCGTACAAAAACCGGGGCACGCTGCATTATCATCTGGAGCACTACGTCGACGCACTCAGCGACTGGCGTATGTACGCGGAACTCGCCGGGACAGACGCCGACGCGCAGATCATCAACCGGCTGGAACAGCTTGAAGCTGAACTCGGCCCGCAGATGTAGCTCCCGCCCGCGCCCAATAACCGCACCGGGGCGGGCCGCGCGTAACGGCTCGCCCCATGTGAAGACTGCTAGCAAATGAACTAGCGGAACAACACGCTTGGCATCACAAGAATTCAACCCTGTTTTTCATCTCAATACCTTCGCCAAAAAATGAGGGTATGTAGGGCTTTTGAGGTAGAGTTA
>CAYRNY010000019.1:0-102935 GCA_964425755.1 uncultured Anaerolineaceae bacterium | reverse complement strand
AGCGTTCACTCTGTTGAACCAGCCTTCAATTCATCCTAATTGACGAAGGTATTGTCATCTCATCAGCAGAATATGCGGCATGAATACGTTCAAGCCCTTTGACCCATTCGCCAATCCAGTGTTTTTCTGCCTGTCCGTAAACGATACCGGCATGTTCAAGACCTTCTCCAGCCAGGCGGAGAAAATCCGCATCATAGGTACATAGCACATATCCCATAGCAGTTGCTGTGCGCAAATGATTGATATCATGCTCACCCAACAGTCCCTGCTCACGGGCTGTCGTGACCACAATCTCACGCCGCCGCAACTGCCCGGCTACGGCAAGTGGCACATTTTCGTCCAGATAGAAGCGGAGATTATCCACCAGCCCGACGGTCCTTAAACGCTTTCACCAGCGCGCTGTCTTCGCGCATCGCTGTGTCGATCTCAGCTTTGTGGGCGTAATAATACGCTAGCGCCGCGTAAACCTGCGCCAGCGAAAGCTCGTAGGCAGCCGCGATCTGATCGGGAGTCTGATCGTGGAAAAGCATTGCAGCGGCGATATCCATTACGCGAATCCCGGTTCCTGCCACACATGGACGCCCTCTGCGCACAGCCGGGTCGGATGTGATCAGATCGATACTCAACACCGTTGCCATGATATTTTATGCTCCTGAACAGCGCTGCCTGTCGTCTCGATTATAACGCATTCCGTCCCCCGCCCGCGCCCGGAAAACCGCACCGGGGCGAGCCGCGCGTAACGGCTCGCCCGGGTCCGTGTCGCCACCAAGTGTTGAATGATAGTACACTTTAGAAACCGAATTGCATCGAAGGAAGGGAACGTTTGATGACGACTGAAACGCAACTCCCGCTCGACGCACCGACCGGTGACGCGATTCAACGCGGCGCATGGGCCCCCGTCCCCGCCGGCGATCCACTGGTGATGCATATTGTCGCGCATTACTGGGATCGCCCGCAGCCGCCAGACGCCTGGGACGTCGCGCGGATGTCGGGCGCGGCGCACATCTACCGCGAACGCGCGACACGATGGGCCATCGTCGCCAAGTTCTACGCGGCCAAGACCGGCAAGGACGCGCCCCGCCACGCACAGCGCGAATACGATATGACGCTCCAGGCCCGGGCCGCCGGGCTGTCAGCAGGCGATATACGCGCGCTGCGCCCGCTGGCCGTGTGGCGCGGCGTGCTGCTGCTGGAATACGTCGACGGGCTGACGCTGGAAGACATCATCGCCGTGCGCCGCCACCGCCCCGGCGAGTTGGTTCCCGCGCTGGAAGGCGCGGCCCAACTGCTCGCCACACTGCACACAAACGGCGCGCAGCCGGACGAGCCGCCGGACTTCTCCCGTGATGCGGAGTACGCGCGCAAGGTCGTCGACCAATTGGCGCGCTGGGGCGTGCTGGAGGGTAACGCGACCGTGTGCAACGGGTTGTTCGGCCTGGTCGACCGCTGGGAAAACGTCGCGCGCATGAACGCCCATACCCCCGCGCTGATACACGGCGACGCGACGACCACCAACTTCGTCTATCCCTGGAACGATGGCGTGGTAGCGATCGACTGGGAACGGATGAAGATCACCGATCCCGCCGCCGATGTGGGCCGCCTGGTCGCGGAGATCACGCACAGCATCAACACGCACGGCGGCAGCGTCGCGGAGGCGCTAACGCTGGTGGAGCACCTGCTTGACGCGTACTGCCGCGCGGCGGGTCACACGGCAGACGCCCGCGAGCAGTTCATTGAACGGGTGCGCTTCTTCCGCGCCACAAGCACGCTGCGCATCGCGCGGAACGGCTGGGTGCCGCGCGTGGCGCGTACCGCGATGGTCGCGGAAGCGCTGGCGTTACTGGCCGATTGCACCGCGTGGTAGCACCCCGCCACCCGCGCATAACCGCAGCGGGGCGTGCTAGAAAGTACATGGTCAGGTATGATTAATGTCGCTGGATATCGGTTATTGGGCATGACCAAACGTATTCGGTTCACACGACACGCCCGCCAGAAATTTACTGATCTGGCGGAACTGGGCTTCGAGATTGCAGAGGAACAGATCATTGCTGCTTTGCAGGCCCCTGATTATGTGGATCATGAGGCTGACCCGCCGATCGCACAGAAGACCATCTCGGATCGCCACGTGATACGCATTGTGTTTGTGGAGGAAAACGACGCGATTCGGATTGTCACATTTTATCCGGGCAGGAGGTCACGTTATGAGCCTTAAAATGCGGTATGACCATGAAGATGATGTACTGATGATCTGGTTTGCGCACGACAAACGCGTAGACCATGCCGAACAGACCGGCTCTAGCATTCTGCACCTGAGCGAGCGCGACGAACCGGTACTGCTCGAAATCCTCAACGCACGCGAGTTCGTGCCCGAACTCGTCCGGACGGTAATGGCTGCCCCGTCTGTGCCCGCCGCCAGCGCATAACCGCAACGGGGCGACCCGCGTACCGGATCGCCCCGGCAACAGCACCCATCAATCCAACTCGGGCCGCCTAAAAATGTCTGCCAGATCGAGCGTTAAGCCAGGGAACAGCGTGCCAACGTCCATCGTAGCTTGCGCGCGGTAAAGATGAACGACCGACTCGCTACGAAAGTGGCGATAGACGGTTTCCTGTCGTGGCAACACGAGCCACACCTCTGAAGTCCCGGCGCTAAAGTAATCCCGCACTTTCTGTTCCACGTCTTCGAGTTGATCATCCGGCGACATGACTTCGACTGCCAGCGTCGGCGCGCCGGGAAACGGGCGCTCGAAGTCCCATTCGGAAGGGATGTCATGCTTGGCTACAAACGACACGTCCGGCACGCGAGCCGTCCGAATGCCGGCGTCGCTTGCGCTCAAGATGTATAGCAGGCTATCCGTAAACACGAGCCCGCTTTTATGCTCCCGGGCATACGCATCCAATAGCTGCATGATGTTCTTGGCAATCCAGTTATGCAGCCCGCCAACCGGTGTCATCTCGACAATTTCCCCCTCAACAACCTCGACACGTGCATCCGGGCCGAGGCGCAGCAGATCGGCAACCGTTACGTGCTGTGTTGCGACTGTCATTGTGGCGCTCCTAGACTTCGCTGCCTCTTGACTTGATTATAACGCACCAGGCCCGCCACCCGCGCTTAACCGCAGCGGGGCGGCCCGCGTACCGGATCGCCCCGCCTCATGGACTCGCAACGTGCGGATTCGCTAGGCCCGCAGTTCCGCACCAAGCCGCTTGCGGGCGGCCTTGACGATCTGCTCGCGCCGCATGTTGATCTCTTTGTCGGTCAGCGTCTTATCCGGCGCGCGGAAGGTCAGCGCGTAGGCCAGTGACTTCTTGCCCGCCGGGATCGGATCGCCGGTGTACAGGTCGAACAGGCGCACGTCTTCCAGCAGATCGCCGCCCACCTCGCGGATCACCGCTTCGACGTCAGCGGACGGGACATCATCATCCACCACCAGCGCGATGTCTTGCAGCGTCGCGGGCTGCGTCGGCACCGGCTTGATGCTGCGCACCTGCTCCACGTCCGCCAGCAGTGCGTCGAGATCGAACTCAGCGGCCAGCACCGGGCGTTCCAGCGCCAGCCCCAGGCCGTACGCTTCGCACACCAGCGGGTGGACCTGCCCCAACACACCCACTTCGCGCCCGCCGATCACGAGCCGCGCCACGCGCCCCGGGTGGAACGTGTTGTGTTCCACCGGCTCGAAGACCACCGCGCCCGCGATGCGCAGATCGCGGATCACGGTTTCGACCACGCCCTTCAGGTCGAAGAAGTCCATCACGCCGGGGGTGCTGCCGCCGGTCCACTGCGGGACGCCGCGCGCGCCCAGCATCACGATCCCCAGGCGGCCCGGTTCGTCCGGCAACTGCTGCCCCGCGACCGGCAGATACACATGCCCGATCTCGAATAGCAACTGCCGCTCGGCGTGGCGCGCGTTCGCCGCCGTGATATCGAGCATATTCGACAGCAGCGTGTGACGCAGCACGGTTTTATCCGCGCTGATCGGGTTCGCCAGCGTGACGTAGGGCAGGTCCGGCCAGTGTGATCGGTACCCGTCCGGGGTCAGGCGTGCTTCGGCTTCGGGCGTGGTCAGCCGGTAGGTCACGATCTCCTGTAGCCCGGCCCGCGCCAGCGCGTCGCGCAGCGCTTCCTCGCGTTCCAGCGCGGTGTTGCTGCGCTGTTTGGGCAGCACGTCATCGATCAGCGTGTTCGGCACGCGGTCGTAACCGTAAATGCGCGCGATCTCCTCGACCAGGTCCGCGATCCCGGTCAGGCCGGTGCCGATATCCAGGCGGTGATCGGGCACCGTGACGCGCACCACGTCACCGCGATCCTCGACCGCGAACTCCAGGCGTTGCAGCACGTCGATGATGGTCGCTTTCTCCAGCGGGAAACCCAGCGAGCGCTCGACTTCGCTCACCGGCAGGTCGATCACGGGTGTTTCCGGAGGCAGCGGGTAGGCGTCGATGATGCCCTCCGCGACCACGCCGCCGCTCAAGCGGCGCATGAGTTCGATCCCGCGTAGCTGCCCGCGCAGCGCCATCTCCGGGTGCACGCCCCGGCTGAAGCGCATCCCGGCCTCGGTGCTCATCTTCTGGCTCTGCATCGAGCGCCGGATGTTGATGAAGTTCCACGCCGCCGCCTCAAGCAGCACGTTGGTGGTCGCGGGGCGCTGCTGTACCTGCGCGGCGACTTCCTCGGCTGCGGCGTCCTCGTCCAGTTCAATGCCAAGCGCGTCCAGGGGATTGCCCATCGTCACCGGGTCCCAGATCTCGGTCTCCAGCCCGCCCATGATGCCGCCAAAGCCCAGCGATCCGCGCGTGTCGGCCACCATGATGTTGAAATCGTCCAGCGCGTGGTCCACGCCGTCCAGCGTGGTATGCCGCTCGCCCGGCTCCGGCAGGCGCGTGACGATGTGCGGCGCGTCGCCACCCGCGCGGCGGCGCAATTCGTCGTAGTCGTACGCGTGCAGCGGCTGCCCGAACTCGAACATCACGTAGTTGGTGATGTCCACGATGTTGTTGATCGGGCGCTGGCCGACCAGTTTCAGCCGGCGCTGCATCCACTGCGGCGACTCCTTGATCACGGCGTCGCGGATCAGGCCGAAGGTGAAACGCGGGTTCAGCTCCGGCTCCTGGATCTCGATCGTGACTTCCCCCGCGATCGGCGGGCCTTGCATCACCACGTCCAGCGGTGGCAGGTGCAGTTTCTTGCCGAGCAGCGCCGCGACCTCGCGCGCCACACCGATGATGCTGTACGCGCGGGCGATGTTGGGCAGCATCTCGATCTCCAGCACGGCGTCGCCCAGCACGTCCTGGAACGGCGTGCCGGGGGGGAAATGCCCGAACTCGTCCCAATCAAGCAACATGATCCCCACGTGGTCATTCGAGATGCCGAGTTCTTTCTCGCTGCAGACCATGCTCTTGTTGTAGATGCCGCGCAGCTTGCGCCCCTTGAGCACCATCCGGCTGCCATCGCTGGCGTGACCGTCGTACACTTCCGCGCCTTCGTGCGCAAAGGGCGACAGCAGCGGCGGGTCAAGCTGGCCCTGCCCGACGTAATCAAACAGGTTCGGCGCGCCGGTGACGCACTGCTCCAGTTCGTCGCCGCCGTAATCCACCATCGCCAGCACCAGCCGGTCGGCGTCCGGGTGCGGCTTGACCTCTTTGATCGCGCCGAGCACGATCTTGTCGCGGTCCCACACCAGGTGGGCCGACGGCGGCAGGTTGATGCCTTCCGGTGGCGCGCCCTGCGGGATGCCGATATAGTCGATGCTGGAGACTTCCAGCCCGGCCAGCGTCAGGCGCTCGGCCAGCTCCTCGATGCTGATGTCGATATCAACGTAGTCCTTCAACCACGAAATCGGAACTTTCATCAGTCGCGTGTTTCTCCTGTTGGTCGGTGTTTCGTGTCAATCATGGAAGCCATAGCTTCACATCTATTCGATCAAGCCTTCTGCGCGAGCGCGGGCAATCGACTGCGCGATCTCCTGTTCGAGTGCATCACCCGCCCCGTAATAATCGAGAATTTGCAGCGCACTCAGCAGCACATCGCGCACTTCACGCGCAAGCCGGTGTTTGTCCGGCGCGCCGTGCTTCTCCGCTTTGATGCCTGCACCCTCAAAATGGTTAACTTCGCGCGCGAGTTCCCCGACCTCTTCGGCCAGCCGCGCCACCATCTTGAACGGATCGCGCCCTTCCGGAAAGCGACGATCGAGCGCCGTGTTGATCAGCCGCAGACGGTCCATGCGCGCACCTCACGCCACCAGCGTCACCAGGATCGGCTCACCATCGGTGATCACGACCGTGTGCTCGAACTGCGCCGCGACGCTGCCATCCAGCGAGCGCAGCGTCCAGCCATCCGAGTCGGTGAACACGCGGCCCGCCCCCAGGCTCAGAAACGGCTCGATCGTGATCACCAGCCCTTCGGTCAGCGCTTCGGTATAACGCGCGTTGTAGAAGTTCGGCACGGACGGCTTTTCGTGGATGTGCCGCCCGACGCCGTGCCCGGTGAGCTGCTTGATGATTGTATAGCCGCTTTCGGCGGCGACCTGCTCCACCGCGCGCCCGATCACGTTGACCGGCTGCCCCGCCTGCGCCACGCCGATCGCCGCGTCCAGCGCCTTACGCGTCCACTCACACAACTGCTCGTATTCCGCGTTGACCGGCGGCACCGGCATGCTCGCGCCGGTGTCGGCCCAGTAGCCCTCGAGTTCCGCCGACACGTCGACGTTGATCATGTCGCCCGGCTGGATCACCACCTCGTCGCTGGGGATACCGTGCGCGGCGACATCGTTCAGGCTGATGCAGGTGTGGCCGGGATAGCCGTAGGCCAGGATCGGGGCCGAGCGCGCGCCGTGCCGTTGCAGGAACGCCGCGCCGATCTGATCAAGTTGTTTGGTCGTCATGCCGGGCTCGACGTGATCGAGCATGTGCCGCACCGTCATGCCGCAAATCTGCCCGATACGCTGGAGCATTTCAAGATCGCGTTCGTTTTCAATCGTCATCGCTTCGCCTTTGCTCGTTGATCCGTCACTTAGCCGCTGCCGGGACCGTGACCGGGCCGATACCCAACTGGCCGGATACATTCCCATCCGGGCCGGTCACGCGCATCGTCTCGCCCGTGAACACGTCCCGAATCGAGAGGCTGAACAGCCACTCGCCCGGCATGGCCGCCGCCCCCAGCGGGACGCGCACCGTGTCGACAAACGCGTGGCCGGGCTTCCAGCACGAGGGCGGATAGTCCCAATCCAGCGGATTCCAGGACAGGGTATCCTGCGGCGTGCCGTCCGGCGCGATGCTCAGCAGCGCGAGCACATACGGGCGCTTGACGCGTGTCTCGGCGCGCCAATGCAAATGCAGCGTCACCGCATCCGGCGCGGCATCGACGCTCAGCCCCACCAGCGTCACGGCGTCGGGACCGGCCTCAAATGCCGCGTAAACCGGGAACGTCGGGGCCTGCGCCGCTGCCGGCGGGTTGGGTGGCTCGGTCAGCGCGGTGAAGTTCACCCGCAGCACCGCCCCCAGGCTGAGCAGGCACAGCGCCTGAAACGCGACGCTGCCCACCCGCGCCCGGTGGTCCAGGCGCTGGAGCACGCTCGCCGCCAGCAGCACCCACACCGGCGCGAAGAACAACCACACGCGCCCGGTCTCGCCGCGTGCCGTGCCGCTCAGCACCAGCACCACGAGCGTGATCGCCGCCGCCAGCGCCAGCACGTCGCCCCGGCTGGCGTCCGCCGCATGGCCCCACAACACGCGCAGCCGCGTAATGCGCCACAGCGCCAGCAGCGCGACCGGCACCCCCACGAACAGGAACATATCGTAGGGATGCAGCACCAGCCAGGGCCAATACGGGCGGTACAGGTCGTAATGCTGGCCGAGCAAAAACTCAACCAGGCCCCAGGGTGCCTGGCCGGACGCGCCCCAATAGGCCAGCCACACGGACGCGCAGCCCATCCCAAAAACGAGCAACTCCGCGACCAGCCGCCGCAGGTCCTGCGTAACGCGCGCGCGGTAGCCGGTCAGCGTCAGCCCGGCCAGCAAGCCCAACGGCACCAGCGACAGGTTGAAGAACAAGCCCGCCGACAGCACCCCGCCGCTCAGCGCGATCCAGGCCAGCCGCCGCCCCACGATCCCGCGCCACAGCAGCAGCAACATCAACGCCGCCAGCAACGCGTAGAACACGTTGAAGCGCGGCTGAAAGATCGCCAGGCCCGGCACCAGCGGCCACAGCGCCACCGCCAGCCGCGCGCTCGCCGCGTCAAACACCAGCACGCCGAGCCGGTACAGCGGCAGGAGCGCCAGTCCCGCCCAGAACGGCATGAAGATCTGCAGCCACGTCGCCGCCAGCGCGCTGTCGTCCCAGGTCATCAGGTCCAGGTTCTGGCATTGCAGCGGGCGCACGGCAGAACCGACCTGCTCGGCCACCGGCGGCACCTGCTCGAAAAGCGTACCGGCAGCGCGATAGATCATCACCAGTCCCGGCGGGCTGAGCGCGGCCCCGCTCGGCGGGTGCACGTTGCGTGCCTCGCGATACCCCGCTACAAAGTCCGGCCAGTTGACGAACGCGTCGTCCGTTTCAGCCGCCATGACCGCCGCATATGCGTACCCGCCGGTTATCGGCGACACGGCCCGCGTGAAGAGCACGAACAGCGGCGCACTCTGCAGCGCCAGCACCAGCAGCGGCAGCAGCACCGCGCCGCCATACGCCCACAACACCAACCGCACGGGATAAACGCTCGCGTCCGCCGTCGCACGCAGCAGGCGCAGCGCGCCCCACGCGTACACAGCTACGCCCGCAGCACACGCAATCGCCCACGCCCAACGCAGCGCGCCGTAGTCCCACACCCAGCGCCCCGCCTCAGGAATCCAGGGCACATCGCCGCGCAGCCAGGGCAGCGCGTCCGTCACGATCAGGACGCACACCAGGAGCGTGATGCTCCCGATCGCCCACAGCGCACGGGCCGGACGCGCCATCGCCGCGCTGCTCCTCTGCGCGCCGGTTACTGCAGCCCGTCCAGCACGCGCCCCAGGGCGCGGCGGCTGAGCACGCGCGCCATCTCGGCGCGGTATGCGGCGCTGCCCCAGTGATCGCCGGGCGGGTCAAGCTGCAGGTGATCGAGCGCCGTATCGATGTCGCCGCTTTCGCCCAGCACCCGCGCGACTTCCGGCTGCGGCAGCGGGTGCTGCGCCACGCCGCACAGCGCCAGCGCGATGTAAGGACGCTGCCCGTCCTCCTCGCGCGCGCCATACGCCACCGCCCCCACGATCGGCAGGTCGGCGGGCGTGCGGGCGACTTTCTCGTAAGCTACAACCGCGTCCTGCGGGCCGCGCGTGACGCGAAGCTGGCCGACCAGGATACGCGCGACGTCCTCGTCCAGCGCCAGCCACGCCGCCATGGTCAGGTGCATGTCCACGTCCAGCCGCTTGAGCACGCCGCCTAACGCCAGCAACAGCGTCAGCGTGGGCGACTGCGGGTTGCGCTCCACCAGCAGGTCGCCCAGGGTGAAGGTGTGGCGCTGCGTTTCAGGAAACTCCGCCCTGAGCATGTCAGCGATCGCGCCGAGCCTCGGATGCGCCGCGCCGCGTTCGGCGCAGGCTTCGCGCACCTGCTCCAGCGTGAGCATCGTCCCCAGGCGCAGCGAGTTCGCGCTGTCGCGCACGTAGTCCAGCCCCAGGCGGCTGAGGTCCACCACCGCTTCGACCTCCGGGCGCGGGTTACGTTGCAGCGCCGCGCCACCGTACAGCGGATACGTTCCGGGCGTCTTGAGCTGTTCGACCGCGTCGGCCAGCGTGTCCGGCTTGTGGAGTGTTTTTAAATTCAGTTGCATGGTCCAAAAACTCCTTTAGTGGGCGTTCAGCACGCCCTTATTGTACGCCAATTACGGCGCGGCGCAGGCAGATACCCGATCCCGCAGCCCGACCCCGGTCAGAACTGCGCCAGGAAGCGCAGGTCGTTCTGCCAGAAGTAGCGGATATCGTTGATGCCGTGCTTGAGCATCGCCATGCGCTCCGGCCCCATGCCGAACGCGAACCCGCTCCACTCGCGCGGGTCGTAACCACCGTTTTCGAGCACCACCGGGTGCACCATGCCGCACCCCGCGATCTCCAGCCAGCCGGTGTGCTTGCACACGTTGCAGCCCGTGCCGCCGCACAGGATGCACTCAACATCGACTTCCATGCTCGGCTCGGTGAAGGGAAAATACGATCCCCGGAAGCGCACGCGCTTATCTTCCCCGAACATGCGCCGCGCGAACTCGGCGATCGTGCCCTTCAGGTCCGTCAGGTGGATGTTGTGCCCGATCGCCAGCCCCTCGACCTGGTTGAACTGGATCTCGCTGCGCGCCGAAATCTGCTCGTAGCGGTAGCACATCCCCGGCAGGATCACGCGCACGGGCTGCGTGCCGTGCTCGCCGTAATCATGCATCGCGCGGATCTGGCCGGGGCTGGTGTGCGTGCGCAGGATCACGCCCGGCGTGGTGGTGTGGAACGTGTCCCACATATCGCGCGCGGGATGGTGCGGCGGGATGTTGAGCAGCGTGAAGTTCGTGTCGTCGTCTTCCACGTCGCGGCTGCGGTAAACCTGGAAGCCCATCTCGGCCCAGATCGCGTAAATCTGGCGCAGCGTCTGCGTGGCCGGATGCAGCCCCCCGGTCGGCACAACGCGCCCCGGCAGCGTCACGTCGAGCGCGCCCTCTTCGAGCGTATGCGCCAGTTCGTGCTGCCGGATCGCTTCTTCGCGTTCGTCGGACAGCGCCGCCAGTTCGTGCTTGATCGCGTTGGCCCGCTTGCCGAAGTCCGCGCGCTGCTCTTTGGGCAGCTTGCCGGTCGCACGCAGAAGCTGCGTGATCGCGCCCTTTTTGCCCACGTAACGCCGCTGCCACTCGGCCAGTGCGTCGCCATCTTTGACCGCGTCCAGTTCCGCCAGTGCCTGCTGGTAGGTCGATTCGAGTTGTTCGAGCATAACGTTCCCCTCAGATGTTGGTAGCCGGTCCAGGGATCATCACCGCCGGTTGCGGGCGCCCGCCGCACGGCGGGGCCACAACCAACAACAGATAACCGATAACACCGGGCCGCGCCAGAAAACAAAAAATCCCGTCGCCAATCCTCACCGGATCAGGGACGAGATTCGATCTCGCGGTACCACCCTGCTTGGACCGCACGCACGGCGCGCGATCCCGCTTCATTATCACCCACGTCACCGCGCGACATGCATCGCGCGCGAGATGGGCTGCCCTGATAACGCCGGGCCTGCGGGACGGACTACGCACGCATCACCCGATGCGCTTCACCCGCCGGCTCAGGAGCGAACTTCCGCGCGGCCCGACTCGTCCGGGCTTCCAGTCCATGGCCCGAACTCCCTGCGAGCGGCTGGCGCGCGTACTTTTCTCCGTCACAGCCGTTACGTGTATTGGAAATTGCTGTCCATAGTAGCAGAGCACGCGGGCGGAGTCAACCATCTTCTTTGGGATAATGTCCCCGCACCCTACCGGTTCCCGTTGGCGAGCTTGAGCGCCGAGTCTGAGCGGCGCAGCGCCAGCATGGCCCAGATGCCGACCAGCGGCCCCAACGCCAGAAACGCAAACGCCCACTCCCACCCGACCGCGTTTTCCACGCTTGGCAGCAGCCGGATCGTCACCAGCGTGAGCAGAAACCCCATGCTGGTCTGCAACGTCAACGCCGTGCCGACGATCTTACGGTCGGCCAGTTCGCTCACGCACGCGGAAAACTGCGCCGAGTCCGCCACGATCACCAGGCCCCACACGATCGCGACAACGCTGAGCACAACCGGGCTATGGCCGTAGAGGAAACCGATGCCCAGGGCGCACGTGCCGCTGATGCCGAGCGACGCGATGGTGATCGTCGTGCGGCCCACGCGGTCGGCCATGATGCCCGCCGCGAGACTGCCCAGGCTGCCCGCCGCGATCACCGCGAACGTCACGGCGCTGGCCCACGTATCGGCCACCCCGGACAGCCCGTAACTGGCAAGCAGAAACGCGTGCATCCACGACCACATCGCGAAAAGTTCCCACATGTGGCCCAGGTAGCCGAGATTTGCCAGCATGACGTCCCGCGCGCGCAGGATGTCGCGCACGTGCGACAGGCTCAGGCGCGGGGCCGAGCTGCGGAACGGCCCTTCTTCCACGAAAAAGAACGCGATCACCGAGCCCAGCAACGCCGATCCCGCCGCGAGATACAGCACTGGCCGCCAGTCGCCAACCCCACCCAGCGCGTTAATCAGGTGCGGCGAGGCCGAGCCAACCGTCAGCGCGCCGACCAGCATCCCGATGCCCAGCCCGCGATCCTCGCGCGTCCACGTCGTCATGATCTTCATGCCCACCGGGTACACGCCTGCCAGCACCATACCGCTCAGGAAGCGCAGGATCAACGCCAGGGTGAGGCCGGTGGCAAACAAGGGGATTGCACCGGTCGCGAGCGCGGCGAGCAGCGCTGAGACGGCGAAAAACTGCCGCGAGGGGATGCGGTCGGCCAGGGCCAGCGCCGAAGACCCCAGCGCGCCGGCCACAAACCCGATCTGCACCGACATGGTGAGCCAGGCCTTGCCGGAGTCGTCCAGCGCCCACGCATCGGTGAGCGCAGGGACAACCGCCGAAGCGGAAAACCAGACCGACATACCGAGCAGTTCGGCCAGCGAGAGCAGCAGCAGCGCGCGCCATTTTCCGGGCACAGCTTCGCGCGACGTAAGGGACGATGTCATGGTGAGCGCTCCTCAACTTCCGGGCAGCCCGGCGAGAGTGTGCTCAGAAAATAGCATAGCCCCGGCGCGACGCGCAAGGCAGGGAAGATGACACGTCACGCCATGCTATCACGCCAACCCGTCGAGGAGGATGCCGAAATGCTCGCGCAGCGCAGCACGGAATGCCGCGTCATCCGGCAACTCGCGCTCGTCACGCGTGCCGTTGCGCGTGATGATCAGGCGCCGGTCGCTGAGCGTGACGCGACCTTCCGGCGTGGCACGGGAACATACCCGTCTGCGTGTGAAAGACGACTCCGGGGAAGATTGGTGATAGGTGCAAGCGCCGGAAAAGTCGCTCAAACGGCGCGGCGTGAGCGAAAACGTGTACTCGTCGCGCCAGTCGCCGCCGCGCTTGCGCCGCGCATACAGGCCGCGCGCCCCGTCGTGCGTGACGCGGTACAACTCGCCATGCTGGACCTGCACGCCGGGCGTGTCGAGGCGCAGCGGCTCCAGAAACGAGTCGCCAAAGCCGACATCCACCAGCCAGCGCTCGTCCAGCGTCACGACCAGCGTCAGGTGATCGAACGGGATACCGGGCTGGCCCTCCGCGCCGAAGACACGCGCCTCCAGCAGCGTCACGTCGAAGCCCAGCTCGCGCAGCACGGCAGCGAACAGGCCGTTCTGCTCGTAGCAGAACCCGCCGCGCCGCCGAGTCACCAGCTTGTCGAACAGGGCGCGCTCGTCCAGCACGATCGCCCGGCCCAGGTGGATGTCGAGATTCTCAAACGGCACGGCCAGTAAATGCGCGCGGTGCAGGCGGCGCAACGTGCTTAGCGTGGGGGTGGATGTTCCGTGATAAGCGATGCGGTCGAAGTAAGCGTCGATGTCCATGCGGGCCTCATGCAAGTGCTACCGTGCGCCCGTTGCACACCGCGACGATCTCCGCGATGATGCTGAGCGCAATTTCTTCGGGCGACTTCCCGCCGATGTCCAGCCCCACCGGCGTGTGGATCGGCGGCAGGCGGTCCAGGTCGAACCCGGCAGCGGCGGCACGTTCCCGGCGTTCGATGGCACGCTGGGGTTTGCCGATCGCGCCCAGGTAACGCACCGGTTGATCCGCCAGCGCGTGCCACAGCGGGTCCTCAAAACGCGGCTCGTGGTTCAGCGACACGACGCACGCGCGCGCGTCGAGCGCGAGTTCGGGCAGCATGTCCCTGGGCCAGGCCGCGACCACGCGGTCGGCGGCAGGGAACCGCTCCGGCACGGCGAACGCCGGGCGCGGATCGCTGATCACGACGCGGAAGCCCATGATCCGCGCGAACTCGGCCAGCGGCGCGGCGACCGGCTCGGCCCCCGCGATCCACAGAACCGGCGGCGCGAGCAGTGGCTCGATCAACGCGACACGCCCATCCGCGAGTGTCAGGCTGGCGGCTTGATCGGTGCGCAACACCGCGCAGGCTTGCGCGATCACCTGTTGCGCCACGTCCGGCGACAGGGCAAGGGCACCGGTCGCAGCGCCGGGCAGCGTGCCGTCCGGCGTGACGCACACGTGCTGCGGCCTCGGGTCACGCGGGCGGCCCGGATCGCAGAGCGTGACCAGCGCGTAGCCCTGCCCCGCCAGTTGATCGCGCAGGTCCGGCGTCAGGCGCTCGACCAGCACGTCGATCATGCCGTCGCAGTTCAGCCCGATCTCGATCACGGGATTCTCAACCTTCTTGTAATGCAGCATCAGCGGCCCGCCGCCGTCAAGCACCGCGCGCGCCGTTTCATAGACGTCGGTCTCGACACAGCCGCCGCTGACCGCGCCTTCAAAGCGGTTGTCGCGCGTCATCACCATGCGCGCGCCCAGCGGCTGGCTCGACGATCCGCGAATGCGGACAATCGTCGCCACCGCGACCGGCTCACCGGCGCTCAGCCATTTGTCCGCGCGCGCTAACACCGCGTCAGGCATACCGAACAATCCCCGCGTACTACCGTAATCACGTACCGCATGGTGCCACGATCACTCTTCCTGCAACAGGCCGAACTGCTCGCGCTCGGCCTGCGTCAGCTCGCGCACCGCGCAGCAGGCTTCAGCATATTCGATCAGGTTACCAGTGGTCGGGAAGACGCGCCACATTTTTGCCATCTTATCCGCCCCGGCGGTGACGATGTACGTGCCGTCACGTGCCCAGTCAACCGCCAGCACATCGTCGCCGTGCCCCTCAAGCGTGAGCAGCGGCGCGCCGGTCGCCGCGTCCCACACGATCGCGGTGCGATCGTTGCTGACCGTGACGACGCGCTCGCCGTTGTACGACCACGCCGCGCCGGTCAGCGGGAGCGTGTGCCCGGCCAGCGCCTGCAGCGGGACGGGCAGCAGCTCGCCGCCCGCGCCGGGGTCCAGCCGCCAGATGCGCGCGGTCTCGTCGTTGTTCACCACCACCAGGCGCAGATCGCCCGGCACGGGAGAAAAGACCGCCGCCGGGACCTTGTCCGTCCCGGTTTCGATCAGCGCCAGCCGCCGCCCTGTCGCGGCATCCCACACCATCACGACGCCGTCCTCGTCGGCGGACGCGATCCACGCGCCATCGGGCGACCAGTGCACGCTGGTCAACCGGTCGCGGTGCCCGACCAGCGCCAGGAATTCGTTCCCGGTCAGCGCGTCCCACAGCATGACCGTGCCGGCATCGCTCGCGGATGCCAGGCGCGTCCCGTCCGGGGACCACGCTACGGCGTTAACGGCGTCACGGTGGCGCGAAAACGCGTAGCGCAATCCCCCGGTTGCGGCATCCCACACGCGCACGGTACGATCATCCGCCGCCGTCGCGATCAGCGCACCGTCCGGGGACCACGCCACGCCATTCAACACGCGTTCGTGTGCGTCGATCTTCTTGAGCGGGTACCCGCGCTCCGTGTTCCAGATGATCACGGCACGATCGGCGCCGACCGTCGCGATGCGTCGCTGGTCGGGCGACCACGCAACACCGGTCACGCGCAGCGTGTGCCCCGCAAACGTCAGCTCCGCGCCACCTGAATTCGCGGCCCACAACCGCGCCCGCCGGTCGCTGCTCACGGTCAAGATATACGATCCGTCGGGGGACCAGGCGGCATCGTTGACCCAGCCGGTATGCCCGGCGAGTGTATACAGCAGGGCACCGTTATCCGCATCCCACACGCGCGCGGTCAGGTCACGGCTCGATGTCAGCAGCAGCGAGCCATCCCGCGACCACGCCACGCCGGTCACGTTGTTGATGTGGTCGGTGATCGTGTATTCCAGGTTGACCGCCGGGGCTTCCTGGCGCACCGAATCGCTGACCGCCAGGGCCTCGCGGACATCCCACACGCGGACCGTCTCATCCCAACTGCCGGTCGCGATGTGCGTCCCGCCCGGCGACCATACCGCCTCGGCTACGTTCCCCGTGTGCGCAGTCCAACTGAACGCCTGCGCCCCGCTTGCCGTGTCCCACACCCGGACCATACCCGCCTGCTCCGCCGTGACCAACCAGGTCCCGTCCGGCGACCAGTCAACGCTGTTAACGTAGGCCTGTTCCTGTGCCAGCACGTCGAGCAGCAAATCGCCGGTACGCAGCTCCCACACGCGCACGGCACCATCCGCGCTGGTCGTGGCAATGCGCGTGCCGTCCGGTGACCAAGCGACGTCCAGCACCCAGTCGGGATAACCGGAAAACAGGCGCAGCGGCTCGCCTGTCGCCGCATCCCAGATGCGCACCGCGTTATCGCGCCCGGCGGTGGCGATCAACGCGCCGTTGGGCGACCAGTCGACGTTGATAAGCTCGCGCGTGTGCCCGATCAGGGTGATTTGCGGCTGCCCGGTCGCTGCATCCCAGATTTGCGCGGTGTTGTCCTCGCCCACCGTGACGAAGCGCCCCCCGTCATCCGACCACGCGACCGCGTTGGTGGCCGACGGTGACTGCGGGAGAATCGCGCGGACGCGGCTGGACTGCACCGCCGTGCCGAGCGCGCGCTCCGCCTGGTAGACGTAAGGGTAATTCTCCAGCGCCTCAAGCGCGAGTAGCACCCCGCGCTCCGGCAGTTGGCCGAACAGCTCCAACTGCGCCTGGGCCGAAATGCCGATCGCCTGGGCGAGCGCTTCGCTCTGCTCGGCTTTTGCGCGCTGCTCCTCGGCGATGCTGCGCTGCTCTTCGGCCCGCACGTACAGCACCAGCGACGTAACCGCCAGCGCGAGGATCACTGCCACCACTGCGCCGATCGCCGCGTTGCGCTGGGTGCGGCGATTCTGCGCGCGGCGGCTGCGCGTGATGTATTCGACGTGCAGCTCGGTGGGCCGGTTGCGTTCTTTCTGCTGGCCCTGCTGGAGCCACACCTCGGCGTCGCGCAGGGCGTTTCCGCGCAACAGCAGCCCCGGCTCGCGCTGCCGGTGCACCCACGCCTGCGCGCGGACCAGCAGCGCCGTGTGCTCGCGCACATACGCCAGGTCGGTGTCGAGCGCTTCCAGCAACCGGTCAAAGGCGGCCTCGAATTGCTCGTCCTCGGTGATGAAAATCCAGTTGTGGGCGTTGATCGAGGGGTGCAGCCGCTGCTCGTCCACCGGATCGGTGATCGGGCGGTGCATGATCGGGACCATGCGCTTGTTGTGTTGCGCGGCGTATTCGATCTCCTTGAAACACACCGCCGAACGCGCCGAATCCGGGCTGATCACAAAGACAAATACGTTAGCCGCGTCAATCCCGCGCTGGATCTC
This sequence comes from uncultured Anaerolineaceae bacterium, assembly GCA_964425755.1. Taxonomy (GTDB): domain Bacteria; phylum Chloroflexota; class Anaerolineae; order Aggregatilineales; family Aggregatilineaceae; genus CAYRNY01. The sequence goes on along the minus strand of CAYRNY010000019.1, from coordinate 85,563 downwards.
GGCCCACCAATCCGCCGTAAGCGGGATATCTTCCCAGTCTACCCATGCATCGCGGTCCCGCTGCTTGAGTTCCGCATGCAGGCGGCGCACAAATGCTTTATCTTCGCGTGCATAGGAAATGAACACCTCACCAGCCATGATCCCGCTCCAACGCACTACGACACCCGAGGACGGAGAACGCAACGCGGACACCGCGTTCGATAATCGTGGGCGTTACGCAGGGCGATCCCGCCGCCCCCGGCCTCAATCCAAACTGCGCAAAGCCTATGTATATTGTGGACCAGGGGCGGACGCAGCGGCAAATTGTCGCGCAGTGTACCTTCTCGATCCAGACGTCGACCGTCGCCCGTGCACGCGCTCGCGCTCGCTCGTCGCCGCTCGCCGCGCTTTCTTTCGCGGCGCCAGCAGCACTCACTTGCGCCGGCGACCCTTGCGGCGGCTTTTGCGGCGGCCCTTGCTGCGACGGCGGCCACCCTTGCCCGCGTCCATCTTGACCAGCTTCGGATGGAACTCCGCCAGCGCCACGACCAGGTCGGCCTGGTCTTGCATCACCTGCCGGATGTCCTTGTATGCGCCGGGAGCCTCGTCCAACCCCGCCGACAGCAGTTCGATGCCCTCGTCCTCGAGCTTGCGCTGCACGCTGTCCCAATCGAAGGATCGGAACGCCTGCTTGCGGCTCATGCGGCGGCCCGCGCCGTGCGCCGCGCTGTTGATCGACTCCGGGTTGCCCAGTCCGCGCACCACGAAGCCCGGCGCGCTCATGCTGCCGGGGATCACGCCGAGCGCGTCCTTGTTGGCGGGGGTCGCGCCCTTGCGGTGGACGATCACGTCTTCCCCGTCGACCTGTTCCTTCCAGGCAAAATTGTGGTGGTTTTCGATCCCGCCCAGCACCGGGATGCGCACGGTATCCACGATCTGGCGGTGAATGACGGCATGGTTGGCGCTGGCATACTTGCCCGCCAGCTCCATCGCCTGCCAGTATTCCTCGCCTGCCGACTCGTCCAGTTCCAGCCACGCCAGGTGTTTGAAGTCCTTCGGCAGCCCGGCGCGCAGGTCCATCGCCACGCGCGTGTAGTGGTTCGCCATCTCCAGCCCAAAGCGGCGGCTCCCGCTGTGGCTGAGCACGGCGAGATACGTCCCCGGCGGGATCGTGCCCTGCGGCGTTTCGATCGTCGTGTGGCCCTGCAACGCGCCGAACTCCACAAAGTGATTGCCCGATCCGCTGGTGCCGAGCTGCTCCCACGCGACATCTTTGTGCCGGCGCGCGACCGGGTGCGTGTCCCAGGCAGGATCGTGCATCACCTCGTGATCGCGCGGGGTATCCCACGTCTGCCCCGGCCCGAAACACGTCTGTTCTTCCAGCACGGTACGGAAGTGCTCGCGTCGCTGGTCGAGCACCTGCGGCGAAGCGTTGAACACAGTCATGCGCATCCGGCAGGCGATATCGACGCCCACCGCGTAAGGGATCACGCTCTCGTGCGTCGCCAGCACGCCGCCGATCGGCAATCCGTAGCCCTGGTGCGCGTCCGGCATCAGCGCGCCGCGCACTGCGACCGGCAGCCGCACCGCGCGTTCGATCTGCTCCAGCGCGCCGGGTTCGATCCCTTCTGCGCCCCACACCTTGTACGGCGCAGCGTGGCTCAGGTCGTAGCCCGCCGTGCGCTCGCGGTGGCGGCGCGTCCCCAGCAGGGCGCGCGCCAGCCGCCCATACACCGGGTCGCCTTCGAAGTCCTCAGGGCGCGCCAGCACATCCGCCAGTTCGGCCAGGACGTCGTCGTCGGTCGCGCCTTCGTCCGCTGCGGCCTGCGCCGCGTCCAGCGCCAGCCCGACGACCTTACCTTCCGGGTAGCCCAATTGCAGTATCGCATTTCCATCAATCATAGGGTTGGCCCTCGCTTGAATGTTCTGCCGGCTGCTGGAGCGCGCGTGTTGCCGTGCCGCCCGCGCAGCCGGATCGGGCGGCGGGCCGCGCTGCTAACATTTCTTACGTGCCAGTAAACCTGGTGTTTAAATTAGCCTAACATACTATTGCTTGAACGGCGCATGCCGTGATACGATCGGCGCGGCATGATCAGGTTGATGAGGAGCGAACGATGCACATTATCTACGTTGAAGACGATCCGGCGAACATCGCGCTGCTGGAGCGGGTGATCCAGCACACGCGGGATACCCTCAGCACATTCGCCAGCGCTGAAGAAGCCGCTGAACAGATCTTCCCCGGTGATGCCGACCTGATCCTGACCGATATCGACTTTGGCGAAGGCATGAACGGCCTGCAACTGACCGAAATTCTGCGCGCACGCGGCGTCAACGTGCCGATCGTCGCGCTGACGGCGTATGACCTGCAGGATTACGTGCGCTGGGCAAATGAGATCGGCAGCAATGATTTTGTGGTGAAACCGGTCAGTGTCACCGACCTGATCAACATCCTCGACTACTACCGCCCGGACTGACCCCGCGCCGCACCGGTCGGCGGTCGGGCTTTTCCGGGTAAATGCAGACGGGCGCGAATCCGGCGACTTGGTCGGACGCGCCCGCCAGCGTTGTCGTTGAGCTGGCGCGCCGTACCAGCGACGCCAGCCCGCAGGCTCGGGGACAGGGATTCGAACCCCAACCGCCTGGTCCAAAGCCAGGTGTTCTGCCGTTAAACTATCCCCGATCGTGTCAAACCGTGTGCCGTACTCCTGTACAACACGTCCAGCCGTGCCGGGACGCACGCACCGGGTCGCCCTCAGAATTTGATCGGGATGAATCAATCGGGCAAGTTGACCAGGACGAACGTCTTCACGGCAGCGGCGATATGCACCACCCCGCGCGGGACATGGATTTCGGGCCGCCGGTCTACCCAATGCACAATGATCAAAGGCATAAAACCCAACAAGGCCACCAAAAGGAACTCTACCAGGTTTAGCAGCAACTCCCCATGATGTGTTGCCTCCTTCACTCAAACTTTCTCGCGTGCGATAGGCGCGCCGCCCCCTTGCTAACCAGCGCGCCGCGTGTGACGCCGGACCGGACGCCGCCGTGTGGCGGGAAAAGGCCCGTGTGGGAAGGAGCCAACACCCATTTCGCCGCACACACTTCCCACACGAACCGCCGGTCTGCATCTGCGATGCTGCCGGGCGCGTCATCCGGCGCGCCGTGCAGCCCTGCTATCAGCTTGAGAAGCTGCGAATATGCCCCTGCTTGTCCTCAGGCGGGCGACTCCTTACCAGCTACACGTCGTTTACCCTGTCGCAGCGCCTGTTGTTTCCTGTTACGTTCGGGCGAAAACTGTCCGTTTATCTCGTGTCGATTCTGTTCGGTTAGGTGGTGGCTTGCGCCTCCCTGACCGATTGAATCTGCCGGGAGTGACGCGAGCCGTGCAGTCTGCAAGTGACTGCTGGTGATCTGTATGCGGGCCGCTGGCCCGGTGTACAGACCGGCAAGGTCAATCGGGTTACGCATGTGACCTGCCATCTCGGAACCTCCTTGCTCGCCTAGTTGCAGGCTGAGCGCTCTACAGTCGTCACGCCCGTTTCCGGATGTTTCGCCCTGATCTCGACGCTGGTTTCCTGGGCGGTGTAGATGATGTCCTCCAGCCAGCCCACCAGATCATCCGGGGTCAGGGGCGAGACGGCGGCGGTACCGGCGTCGCTCACCCGGTTGTGCAGGTGATCGAGCGCCTGGAACAGCGCCTCAAACCAGACCGCGCCAAAGCTGTCTTGGTTGCGGCCTGCGCCGTTGAGCACTAGCCCGGTATGTGGGTGTAATGGTGTATACGACATCTTCACGTTCCCCCAGGAACCTATCAAGCGTCCGTCGTTCGGGGATGGACCGGTGACCCGGTTGGCGGCCCCTTCGGGTTTGTGTCCCCCGACATAAACACAAACCGGGGCGTAGAACTTGGTCCCACGCCCCGGTGAAGGGTCCTAACCGTCGTTACGGAGTTGTGCTAAGTGCGCCCCTCCGTCCAGACTGATCCGTGAGACAGTATACGATTGTCCGGCGCGAACGCGGTGCAGGCACGGCAGAACGCGCCATTCCAGCTTGCGTATTGATGGTTGTCGCGTCGCAATCCAAGCTGAACGACAGGTTCGCCAGACTGGACGTCATCGCCATTATTCAGTTCGCCCGCAATACGTTGCGAACCGGATACCATCGAAACGTTACCTCTCAACTGCGGTTTCCTGTAGCATCGCCAGGATGCTCGATCCCTGGATGAAAATCCGCCGCACTCCAGGGGGGCGGCTAACGCGCAAATAACCCGCGTCGATCAACTTCTTCAAGGTGCTGAGGCTCACACCGAGTAACTCAGCGGCCTCTTGCCGGGAATATACGGCATTCGCGTTAATGGTCCGTTTCCCGCCGTCAGACATTCCCACTTCTCCTGAGTATAGCCCCAGTTTAGCATCCGGTCAAGACGCTGTCAACCCTTGCCGCAGGTGCATTATCACGCTCTGCGCATTTTAGAATCTATAAAGGGTTCAGAAAGGCTCAAGAGCCGCGCAAGACAAGCTCAAGAAACCGCCGGGAAGCGCCGGTCCAGCCAGGTTGTGATGTCCCGCAGCACCTGCTCGCGTTCCCGCTCGTTGTGAACTTCGTGCAGCAAGTCCGGATAGACCGTCACGGTCGTGTCCGGCGAACCGGAGCGCTCGCGCACGATCGCCGCGCTTTCGGGCAGCGCCAGCGGATCACCGCCGCCGTGCAGCGCCAGGTACGGGATGCGCAGTTCCGGCAGCACATCCGCCGCTTCCCGCGCCGCCCGCACCAGCGCCGCCGCCATGTCCAGGCGAAAGCGTCCGTGATACACCAGCGGATCGTCGATGTACTGCTCGACGACCGCCGGGTCGTGGCTGATCCCGGCAGCCGGCAGCGCGGCGATCACGCGCCAGCCCGGTCGCACGCGCCGCAGCATGTTCACCAGCGCGTCAAGCCAGCGGTTCACACCCACCAGCCTGAGCGCGGTCCCGCTGGTGATCAGCCCGGCGAACTCATCCTGGCAGCGCCGCGCGAACAGCAAGCTGATCAACGACCCCATGCTGTGCCCGTAGAGCACGATCGGGCGGCCCGGCTGGGCGGCGCGCACCTGCTCGAAGTACGTGCGCAGGTCGGCGACGTATTCAGCGAAGTCGCTCACCTGGGCGCGTTCCCCTTCCGAGCGCCCGTGCCCCCGGTGATCGAGCGCGTAGACGGCATACCCGTGCCCGACCAGGTGCGCCGCGACGTGCGCGTAACGCCCGCTGTGCTCGCCGTACCCGTGCGCGAGCAGGATCACGGCGCGCGGGGTGTCCGCGTCCGGCAGCCAGTGCTGCGTGAAGATCGAGACGTTCTCCAATCCGGCAAACGATCCGGTTGCGTGTTGCATCGGCAGGCACACTCCCTTGGCTTGATACCGATCCACGACCGGCGCAACGCTGCGCCAGCCCCATTATAGCCCGGCCCGTTCGCGGCTGTGAAATGCACATGGGCACGCTCGCACCGTGCCACCGGGGCGGCGATCGATCGCCGCGCGATCACGATGTCAACCGAACGCGGCACACTATCCCCAGCGTATCACCCTCGACGGTGCGCGGATGGTACGGTATGATCGCGCGTGGGGCCGCGTGTAACCAGTCCACCACGCACACACCATCGACCGCACACCAAACGAGAACACATACGCTATGTCACAACGCCAGAATTCCTATTTCCTGCTGAGCCTCGGTTGCTCGAAGAACACGGTAGACTCCCATTCGATCGCGGCGCTGCTCGACGAGGCCGGGCTGCGCGGCACAGACGCGGCGGATCGCGCCGAAGTGCTGATCGTCAACACCTGCGGCTTTATCGATTCCGCGCGCGAAGAAAGCATCGCCGCCCTGCGCGAACTCGCCGCCCGCAAACAGGACGACCAGTACCTGATCGCGGCGGGCTGCCTGGCGCAGCGTTACGGGCATGACCTGCCCGCACAGGTCCCGCAGCTGGACGGCGTGATCGGCACGCGGCGCTGGATGGACATTGTCGAGCTGGTCAAGCGGCTACGCGCGCGCAAACACCCGGAGCCAATCTACCACCTGCCCGATGAAGCCGTGACGGTCGGCAGCGACGAGCGCGGCGTGCGCCGCGTCGCCATGCAGGGGGCGAGCGCCTACCTCAAGATCGCGGATGGCTGCCGCCGCCCGTGCGCTTTCTGCGCGATCCCGGCGATCAAGGGCACCGCCGTCAGCCGCCCGATGGACCGCATCCTGGACGAGGCGCGGCTGCTGCGCGACCGGGGCGTGCGCGAGCTGATCCTGATCGCGCAGGACAGCACCGACTACGGGCACGACCTGGGCATGACCGACGGGCTGGCAACGCTGCTCGAACACCTCGTCGCCGCCGTGCCGGATATGCCCTGGATCCGCATCATGTACGCCTACCCCGGCTACGTGACGGACCGCCTGATCGACGTGATGGCGACACACGCGCAGATTCTGCCGTACCTCGATATCCCGCTGCAGCACGCCGACCGGCGCACGCTGCTACGGATGCGCCGCCCCGCCAACGTGGACTGGGTGCGCAAAACGATCGCCAGGATGCGCAAGGCGATGCCTGACCTCGCGATCCGCACGACGTTCATCGTCGGCTATCCCGGCGAGACCAACGACGAGTTCGAGACGTTGATGAGCTTCGTCGAGGAAATGCGCTTCGACCGCGTCGGCTGCTTTACGTACAGCTACGAACCCGGCACACCCTCGGCGGAACTCGACGGGCAGGTCGAAGAGGACGTCAAGATCGCGCGGCGCGACCTGCTGATGAGCACGCAGCAGCCGATCAGCCTGGCGCGCAACCAGCGCCTCGTCGGGCGCACGCTGGACGTGCTGGTCGAGGGGCACGCGGAAGCGACCGACGAGCAGGGCAACCCGACCGGCGAGACGATCACCCTCGCACGGTCATACCGCGACGCGCCGGAGATCGACGGGTACGTGTTGATCGAGGGCGAGCTGCCGACCGGCGAGATCGTGCCGGTGCGCGTCACGGGCGCGATGGTGTATGACCTGGTCGCCACGCCGAAGCTCGAAGCGCAGCGCATCATCGCGCCGGGGACGGTGCTGGGGCCGGACGGTCCGCCCGCGCGCTGAGGCACGCCTCACGGCGCGGGCGCAGGAAACCGGCGGGACGGGAGAGATCGCGACGCATGGCAAACGAACGGATCCTGATCGTGGATGACGAACCCAACATCGTGGACCTCGCCAGCATGTACCTGAAACAGGACGGGTTCCAGGTCATCAGCGCGGGCGACGGCGTGACCGCCCTGGAGCGCATCGCGCAGGATGACCCGGCGCTGGTGGTGCTCGACCTGATGTTGCCGGAACTGGACGGCTGGGAAGTCTGCAAGCGGGTGCGCGCCGACTCCGACCTGCCGATCTTGATGCTCACCGCGCGGGATGACGATATCGACAAGATCGTCGGGCTGGAGTTGGGCGCGGATGATTACCTGACCAAGCCGTTCAACCCGCGCGAGCTGGTCGCCCGGGTCAAGGCGATCCTGCGACGCGCCGAACCACGCCGGGCGTCCGGCGGCACGACCGGCGAGGGCGCGATCACGATCGGGAACCTGAGCGTTGACCCGGCCCGCCGCGAGGCCCGCGTCGCCGGGCAGCGCGTCGACCTGCGCGCCAAAGAGTTCGACCTGCTGCTGGCACTGGCCGAACACCCCGAGATCGTGCTCAGCCGCGAGAAGCTGCTCGATATCGTGTGGGGCTTCGATTTTTACGGGCAGACGCGCACAGTCGACGTGCACATCGCGCACCTGCGCAACAAGCTTGCAGGCTGCACCGCCGAGATCGAGACCGTGTGGGGCGTGGGATACAAGCTCTCCGCGCCTTAGCCCGTCCGCCCGGCTGCAGCGGCTTCCATTTTACACTCTGGTAACACCTTCGCCGCGCGTTTGGCGTAAGCTATGGATGAGCGCATGCTCAGAAATACCGGGCCATCTGAAAGCTGAGAGCCAATAACTGACAACTCACATGCTGAACACGTTACGCAACCGCCTGCTGGCGTCCTACATCATGATCCTGCTGGTCCTGCTGGGGCTGGTCGGGTTTGTGCTGCTGGTGTTTCTCGCCACGCGCCCGCTGCCCACCGACGACATCACGAACCGGCTGACCGCCGCGCTGCTCAACATCCGCGTGGTGGAACGTGCTCGCGTCCAGATCGTGCTGCCAGGGACGGAACCGCGCGGCCCGTTGATCACGGTCGATGTCGAGGATCGCGTGGTCGAGTTTCTGAACGAAGAGGCCGAGCTGCACGACACACGCGCGTTGCTGGTCACCAACGACGGGCAGGTGCTGTTCGATTCGGCACAGGACTACCAGCGCGGCGACCGGATCAACGCCATCGAACGGCAAAACATTGCCCCGGTGCAGCGGCTTGGGATACCGCGCGCGCTGGCGGTCAAGGGGCGCTTTGAAGACCCGGACGGTCGCGCGTGGCTGTACGTTGCGCAGCCGGTGCGCCCGCTGGTGGCGATCGATCCGGATACGGTGATGCTGATGGTCGCCGCGCCGGTCCCACAGCAGTCGCTGGGACAGGTGGTGCGCGTGTTCGGCAACAACTTCCTGCGCCCGCTGGCGCGGGCCGGTCTGATCGGGCTGGTGATCGCGATCGCGCTGGCGTTCTTGATCAGCCGTTCGGTCGCGCGCCCGTTGCAGCGTATCAGCCAGGCGGCGCGGCGCATCGCAGGCGGTGACTACCGGCAGCAGGTGCCCGTCGAGGGGCCGGAAGAAGTGCGCGCGCTGGCGCAGACGTTCAACTACATGGCGGGGCGCGTCGCTAGCACGCAGCAAGCCCAGCATGATTTTCTGGCGAACGTATCGCACGACCTGCGCACGCCGTTGACCAGCATCCAGGGGTTTTCGCAGGCGATCATGGAAGGGGTCGCCGCTGACCCGGAATCCGCGCAGCACGCCGCCCGCGTGATCCACGACGAAGCGGGGCGGCTGCACCGGCTGGTCGAATCGCTGCTCGACCTGGCGCGCATCGAGGCCGGGCAGCTTGACATCCGCCAGAACGCGGTCGCGCTCAGCGATTTGCTGGACGGCATCGGCGCGAGCCTGTCGCTCAAGGCGCAGGAGAAAGGGCTGGCGCTCGCCCTTGACGTGCCGCCAGACCTGCCGCGCATCCCCGGCGACGGGGATCGCCTGGCGCAGGTCTTCACCAACCTGCTCGACAACGCGATCGCGCACACGCCACCGGGCGGCACGATCACGCTCGCCGCGCGCGCGCAAGCGGACGGGATCGCGGTCACGGTGCAGGACACGGGAAGCGGCATCCCCGCCGCGGACCTGCCGCGCATCTTCGAGCGCTTCTACCAAGTGGACAAAAGCCGCGAGAGCAACCGGCGTTCCGGCATGGGGTTAGGGCTGGCGATCACGAAACAGATCGTCGAAGCACACGGCGGAACGATCCAGGTGGCGAGCAAAGTCGGGGAAGGCGCGATCTTCACCGTCTGGCTGCCGTTCCGCGCGCCGGAAATGGCGACCGTGATCGCCGAACGCTAACCGCTGCGGCGTCGCTCCGCGCCCCCCACTTCCAGCAGGTCCCGCGGGAACGTGGTCAGGCTCTCCGCGCCGTCTTCAGTGACCACGACATTGTCTTCAATGCGCACGCCGACCGCGCCCGGCAGGTAGATTCCCGGCTCAACCGTGAAGACCATCCCCGGCTCAAGCACCTGGGTGTTGCCCGCGACCAGGTTCGGGCCTTCGTGCGGCTCCAGGCCCAGCCCGTGCCCCAACCGGTGCGTGAAGTACGGGCCGAACCCGGCATCCTCGATCACCTGGCGCGCGGCGCGGTCGACCGCTTCCGCCGTGACGCCCGGCTTGGCCGCTTCGCGTCCCGCCGCGTTGGCTGCCTGCACCACCGCGTAGACCTCGCGCAGGCGTGCCGACGGCGTGCCGACGCTGAACGTGCGCGTGATGTCGGACGCGTAGCCGCGCACGGTCGTGCCGAAATCGATCAGCAGCGGATCGCCCGGCGCGGGGACACGGTCGCCCGGCTCGCCGTGCGGTAGCGCGCTCTTGGGGCCGCTGAGCACGATTGGCTCGAAAGGATGCTTGCCGCCGCCACGTTTGAGTTGCTCGATCACCAGCAGCCCGGCGATCTCGCGCTCGGTCATGCCGGGCCGGAGCTTGTTGAGCGTGGCTTCCAGCGCGCTCTCGCTGATGCTGATCGCCTCGCGCACCGCCGCGATCTCCGCAGCGTCCTTGCGCAGCCGCAGCCGTGCCAACTGCGCCCCGATCGGTTGCAGCGTCACGTTGAGGATGTACTGCTCCAGCAAACGGGCTTCCAGCACGCGCATGCGCAGCTCTTCCACGCCGACGCGCTTACCGTTGAGCCGGACCGCGCCCGCCGCCGCCGCAAACGCCTGTTGCGGCCCATCTGAGTCAGTCCAGGGGAACAGCTCAAACGGGATGCCGCACTCGGCCAGCCGCGACTCCTCTAACGCGGGCACGACCGCGACCGGATCGCGCCCCGGCACGAAGATCGCCACCAGGGGACGCTCCATCAGGTGAAAGTCGACCCCGGTCACGTGCTGCAAGTTCGCGCCGGGGATCAGCGCGATCGCGTCGACCTGCGCGTTCGCCGCGATGTCGTACAGGGTCTGCAAACGGGGATTGGTCATGGGCCACACTCTCCAGGTGACAACCAGCGTATGGAAACAGCACCAGCCTACGCCCGCCGGGGCACGTTGTCAAGTCGAACGGCGAACGATCCCGGCAGCCTCCGACTGGTAGAATCACGGCGACGTGCTATGCTTGGTAGCAGGTCAAGCCGATGCTGGCAGCAGCAGGAAGGGCACACCATGCGACGATTTCTGGCATTTCTGGGCGGCGTCCTCAGCGGCGGGGCGATCGGCACGGCGGTGGGGCTGTTGTTCACGCCGCAGTCCGGCGACACCATGCGCGAGTCGCTGCGCCAGCGTTACGCGCGGGCGCGCGAAGCAGGCAACGCCGCCGCCGAACACAGACGCCGCGAACTCGAAGCCCAGCTCGCGGAGATGACCGGCCCGCACCCGCCCGGATCGCCACTGGGCGAGCGCATGCGGCGATCCGGGGACTAGCTGCGGAGCGCGCCCCTGCTAGCGCGTCGCGCTGATGGTGAACACCGCCGCTTCGGTCGTCACCGGGGCCAGCCCGGAGACCGCGACCACCGCGTCACCATGCGCGCCGCCCAACGTGATCGTCCACTCGCCGCGCGGGGCATCCGCCCCCCCCAGCAAGCGCGTGACCGGTGCATCGACGTTATCCGGCTGCACAAGCTGCACCAGGAAACGCTGCGGCAGGCGGTTATCCATGCGCAGCCAGCCCTCGGACTGCCAGCCGCCATCATTCTGCTCGAAATCAGCGAAATACCCGATCTCCGGGATGCGCACATCATCGATCAACATGCCCGGCTGCGTCACCGCCGCGTCGGTGATGTACTCAAACCGCAGCAGGATTTCCTGCCCCGCGTAGGGTGTGAGATCGACCGTCTGCTCGGTCCACCCGTCGCTGATGCCGGTATAACCGGGGCCGTAGGCGTTACCGTGCGGGTTTTCGGTCGTGGTGTGGCTGGTCTCCAGCGGGGTCCAGGTCGCGCCGCCATCGGTGGAGACCATCACGTAACCGTAATCCCACAGGTTTTCGATGAAGTACCACAGCCGGAAGGAAAGCGTCGCGCGGTCGACGCCGGTCAGGTCGAAGGCGCGTGTCAGGCGCGTGTCGCTCTCGTCGGTGCGGTTGGACCACCACATAAACTCGCCGCTGTAGGCGTCGGCGGGCACGATCTGCACCGTCCTGGCCCCGTCGAACGTCAGCGTGACCGTCGCCGCTTCCGCGCCCCCTGCAACCCGTATGTACTGCGGCCCCCACTGCACCCCTTCGATCGTGCGCGGCGCGCCATCCACCGGCAACTGCATGGTCGGGTTGGCAGGGACCAGGGTCGCCATGTCCGGGTGCTGGTAGGCGTAACGCCCATCCCCGGCGCGGGCGTCCATCAGCAGATTGGCGACCAGCCAGTCCGCGAACAGGTCTTCGGCGGTGACCGGCGCGCCCGTCAGGGGATCGGTGGCGCCGATCGCGGCGAGCGTGTTCTCAACGCTCTCCATGCCGTTGGCCGGGTCGCTGACCAGCGTGGTGGTCGCGGCCTCGCCGTAGCGATCGTAGAAATACGCCGCGAACATAAACGCCCCGCCATAATGCCGCCCGCGCGCGGCGCTGGCTTCCGGCCAGTGGTTCAACTGGATCGCCGGGTCGTCCAAAAACGGCGACGAAAACGGGCTGACGCCGTAGCCGGTGAGCATGCGCGCCAGCTCCGACAGGCCCTCATTGAGCCACGTGTCCTCGTTGGGATCGACCGCCCAGTGCACCATGTGCTGGAACTCGTGCGCCAGCACCGCCTCGTAACGCGCCGTGCCGATGGCGCGTGCCATGTTGTCCAGGTTGATCACAAACATCTCGTGCTCGTTGGACTTCGGCAGCACGACGCTGGGATACTGGCTTGAGCTGTCATAGTACCCCGCCACCCAGTCCCCGATGCGCGTGGTGTGCAGGATGTAGATGTGTGGGTCGCCGTCAATGCCGGGCAGCCACTCCGTGCCGAAGACCGTGTGAATCTTGGGCCGGATCACGTTCTCCAGCCGTTCCGCCGACCGTGCGACCGCAGCCGGATCGACGATCTGCCCGACCTCGACGAACATGTAGATGTGCGGCGTCGCGTAGACCAGCTCGGCGTCGACTTCAAACGCGTAGTCCTCGACCAGGTTTTCCGCCCAGAACGTCACCACGTCGCCCACCACGTATTCGACGCGCGGCTCGGTGGGCGGTTCGGGCACGTCGGTGACGCCCTTCAGCCGGATCGCGAGATCGACCGGGTCGCGCTGCGGCACGAGCGTGGTTTGCAGCAGGTCGAGCGTGGACATTTCCGTCGCCCCGCCGTCCTGCGCCCGGACGGTCAGCCCGGCGGTTGGGGCGATCAGGAGCGCGACCAGCACGGCGATCAAGACGTGGCGGCTCAAACGTTGCAGGGTCATTGTGTCGTCCTTCTGTGTCTATGGCAGGGCAGGCGTGCACGATCGGGATATCGCCCCAACCCGTGATACGCCGGTTTTACACGGATTCGATCACACTTGCCCACTCGCAGCACCGTGCACGACCGCGCTATAATCAATCTATGTGAACAGTGTGCACGCTGGTTGGCTGTTGGGATTGGCATACCGGGACGGCGAAACGTCGCGCCCCATTCAGCCACCGCGCCATCCAGCACCCTTTTCGTCAGCTAACCGGGATCGAGACGCCATGCCAACCACCATCATCGACGAAGCCGAAACCCTGCTGCGCGAACGCGGTTTTAAGGTCACGCCCCAGCGCACGCTGGTTCTGCAGATCATGGCAGGCCAGGCGGATTACCTGGACGCCGAAGAGATCTACGCGCTGGCGCACATGCAGGACAGCAGCATCAGCCTGGCGACCGTGTACCGCGCGCTCAAGCTGCTGGCCGAACTGGGCATCGTGGATCACCGCTACGTGGAGCCGGAGCACCGGCGCGAGGTCTTCCGGCTGACCGAAGGGCCGGAGCAGCACTACCTGACCTGCATACGCTGCGGCGCGCGCGTGCTGATCCACACCGACCTGCTCAACCGCATGGCGCGGGCGCTGGTCGATCGCAAGGGCGTGAGCGTCGTCAGCGCGTGCGCCTGCTTCACCGGCTACTGTCCCGATTGCACCGAAGAACTGCGCCGCCAGGGAAAACTGTAGCGCGGGCGCTTTCAGTCCTGGGGCACTTCGTCTCCCGCGTCACGAAACCGCTGGCGCAACACGTCGATCGGGCGGCGTTGGCCGGTTTCTTCGTCCTCGTAATACCACTGCGTCCAGCCGTTAATCGACGGCACATCGCGCAGCCGCGCGCCCAGCCGGTGGATCGTGCCGACCTGCCCGTTGACGCGCACCCGCCCATCGGATAGCACCTCGGCGCGGTAGTCGGTGCGGTTCAGATAAAGCGGCTGCCCCGGCTGAAGGTAGCCGTGTTCCACCAGCAGGCGGAACGGCACGCGCACCGGCTTATCGCGTGCCGCGTCCAGCAGCGGGTGATCTGCCGCCAGCGGCCTTACCGCCGCGATCCGCGCGCGTGCTGCCGCGACATACGCCGCGTCCTGCTCGATCCCGATCCAGTGCCGGTGCAGCCGCTTGGCGACCGCCGCCGTCGTGCCGGAGCCGAGGAACGGGTCCAGCACCACATCACCGGGGTTGCTGCTGGCGACGATCACGCGCTGGAGCAGCTCTTCGGGCTTCTGCGTGGGGTGCAGCTTGCGCCCGTCACCGTCGCGCAGCCGTTCCTGCCCGCCGCAGACAGGGATCTTCCACACGCTGCCAAGCTGTTTGCCGTGGTTGAAACGCTTCATCGCGCTGTGGTGGAACGTATAGCGGGCTTCTTTGTCGCGCTGCGCCCAGATCAAAAACTCGACGTCGTTTTTCAGGCGCGTGCCGCGAAAATTCGGCATCGCGTTCGGCTTGAACCACGTCACCGCGTTCAGCAGCCAGAAGCCGAGGTCCTGCAGCACGCGCCCCACGCGGAAAATATTGTGGTAGGTGCCGGAAATCCAGATCGTCGCGGACGGCTTCATCACGCGCTGCACGGCGGCCAGCCACGCCCGCGTGAACTCGTCATACGCCGCGAACGTGTCGAACTGGTCCCAGTCCTCCGTCACCGCGTCCACGCGCGTCAGGTTGGGCCGCCAGAGTTCGCCCTCAAGCTGCAGGTTGTACGGCGGGTCGGCAAACACGAGATCGATGCTGGCCTCCGGCAACGTCCCCAGCACGTCCAGCGCATCCCCCTGCACCACCCGGTCAAGCATCAAACCGTCACCAGCCACGTAACATCGTCCCCTCCATGAGTCCCGTCCCGCAGCCGCTTACCACAGGCCGCGCCGGGTCAACTGCACAAACGTCCGCACGCCGATCACGCCGGATACGGCAGGCGGCCACACGATTCCAAAGCCGGTCAGCAGGCCGATCAAAATGTCGCTCTGGACCGACCCGTCACCCTCACCCGGCAGGCTGAAGCCGATCGCGCCCGCAACCAGGAACGGGACCACGAGCAGCATCCACGCGACCGGGTTCGGGCCGTGCTGCGGCATCACGAAATCCAGCAGCGTGTTCCCGTGTCGCAGCGGCAGCGTCAGGTACAGCACCGCCAGCATAAACCCCGCTAGCAGCACGACGATCACCAGCCCCGGCCCGACCGCGTCGCGGCTGGCCTGCGCGACCAGCGCCACAGCCAGCACAGCCACCACCGGCACCCACTCGACGGGCGTCAGCAGCCAGTCGGCGCGGCGGCGCAACACCGGCGGCGGCACGACGGACGCCAGCACCAGCAGCGCGACCAGCAGCAGCGCCAGCGCGACTAACGCGTCCTGCCGGGCGACGTCGGGCAGCGGTTCCGCGGACACGACCGGGAACCAGCGCGTCCACACGCCCCAGGCCAGGCCCGCCGCCGCCGCCACCGCGAGATCAAGCGGGCCGGTGGCGCGCCCGCTGGTGAGGACCTGGTAGGCGGCAAACGCGCCGATGAAGGCCAGCGGCTGGGCCGCCAGCGGGCGCACGATCAGGCTGAACGGCAGGTCCTGCGTGCTGATGTGGCTGATCAGTGTGGCGTTGATCAGCCCGTAGACCCCCGCCAGCAGCAGCAGACCGAACAACTCGCCCACGCGAAAACGCACGAACAGGTCGAGCATCAGCGCCGCCAGCGCGAGATACAGCGCACCCCAGCCGAGCCATTCCAACGCGGTGAAGTCCAGCGGTGTCTGCCAGACGACCCACTCCGAGAACACGAGCAACACCGCGGCAAACACAACCCGCGCCCGCCACACCGGCCATTTGTCGCGCACCACGTCGAGCATACACGCCCCTGCGGCTAACCTTCCAGCCTGCGAACCGTCAGTTGTACCGTAACTTCCTGGTCGGTAATGGTGAGTCCGTCGACACTGTAGCTCACGCCGTAAGCTCGCGCCAGCGCCATCATATACCCATCCGCCAGATTTGCAAGCAGCCGCTCGATCTCGTCCAGTGCAGCCTGGGGAATTCGCCGCCCGTTCAACGTCGCCGACACCAGATCGAGCACGACGCCTCCCTCCGACGCTGCGAGCTGCACTTCCACGGTCAAGCCCTCGGTAACCGGCGTACCGAGTCCTGGCCCATAGATACGTGCGATCGCGCCACCCGCCACCAGATCGATCGCCACGTCACGCACATCATACGCGGCGCTGGAAAGTGCAGCACCGGCCATCGCGTTCACGTCGGATTCACTGTAGGTGGCGGTCACAACCAGCGCGTCGCCATCCCAGCGGAAACTCGTATCGCCCGCCGCCAGCCACGCATCGA
Organism: uncultured Anaerolineaceae bacterium; assembly: GCA_964425755.1. Taxonomy (GTDB): domain Bacteria; phylum Chloroflexota; class Anaerolineae; order Aggregatilineales; family Aggregatilineaceae; genus CAYRNY01. The sequence goes on along the minus strand of CAYRNY010000019.1, from coordinate 69,208 downwards.
TCAACGCGCGCAGGTCACCGAAACCAGCACGCGCGCCACCTGCCCCGAACACCGGCGGATCGCCCGGTCGCGGGGTCGGCTGCGCGGCAGGCGCAAACAGCGCGGAGTCGGGCCGCAGCACGTCCGATTCCGCGTTCGAGAATCCGGCCACCCCGGTCAGGGCGACCACGACAACCAACAGCAGTGCAACGATCGTTAATGAGGTCCGCATTGTGTCTCACTCCTGTAACGTCTCACCTGTCGAACGGTCCCGCGCAACGCATCTCACCGCCGCTGCACGACACGCTTATCATATCACAGACCGGGGCACACGCTTTCAAAATCCGTCATTGGCGCGTAGAATCTGCCCGAACCGCTCGCACAGAACAGGATCGCAACCGTGACACATGCCGTTCCCACCATTCGCCCCATGATCGCCGGTGACATCCCGCGCCTGGCGGAGATACGCCCCGGCTTTGTCAGCCCGACCACGCTTGATGTGATCCGCACCGGCAGCGGCATCGAGGCCGGCTGGCGGCTGGTCGAGCGGGCGCTGGATACCCCATACGACAAAGGCGACGCCTACGACTTCGACGCGCACGAACGGGCCAACATCCGGCGGCGCTTCGAACGCGGCGACGGGCTGCACCTCGTCGTGGAGTCCGGGGGACGTATCGCCGGGGTGCTGGATGTGACACCGGAGGACTGGAACCGCACGGCCTGGGTGTGGAACCTGATGCTTGACCGGTCAGTGCGCCGCCAGGGGATCGGGCGGGACCTGTTCCGCCGCGCGGTGGCCTGGGCGCGGCGGCGCGGTTACCGGGCGCTGGTCTTCGAAACGCAGACCAATAACGTCCCGGCGTGCAAATTCTACGTCACGATGGGCTGCCAGTTGGACGGCATCCGCACCACGCTGTATCACAACGACGATATCGCACGCGGCGAGGTCGCGATCTTCTGGGTGTATCTTCTCACCTGAGGAACAGCACCCGGTCCGGCTACACTTCGGGCACCTGCAGCGCCGCGAGCAACGTCTCCGCGATGGCAGCGACGGCCTTCGGCGCGCTCATCCGGGCCAGCACCGGGGCCAGCGCCGCGAGGTCGCTCAGCGCTTCGACCTGCGCGTGCTGGCGCAGAGACGCCACAATCTCGCGCCACAGGGGATACAACTGCGCGGGCGGCAGCAGTCCTGACCAGGTCCCGGCCACCGTGCTGAGCAACTGCGCCCGCTGTTCGGGCAGCGCGACCTCAAAGCATGCCTGCAACGCCAGCCGCAGCGCGTCCTGCTGTTGGTTCTGTACGTCGGTCTGCGCGTCGATGTACGGGGCCAGGTGCGCCAGCGCGCTGGCGCGGTCCAGGTCGTCCCTGACACCGAGCGCGGTGTCCAGCGCCTCGTCCAGGATCGCGTAGCGCTGTGCTGAGGCGGTGTGCGGCAGCACTTCCAGCAGCGCGTTAACCCGCTGGTAGCGGTTAGGCACATCGCGCGCCGCCGCCAGCGCCACGTCGAGCAGGTGGTCAGGATCGCGGGGCAGCAGCGCCGTGAGCACGTGCGCCCGGTCGTAAGGCGTATCGATCGTCTGGGCGATGCTGACCGCCTCGCGCACCTGGTCATCCGGCAGCACCGGCGCGATGGCGGCGAGTATGCTCGCCTTGTGGTGCGGGGGCCTGTCCGCGCGCGCGGCGTCGAGCACGTCTTTACCAACACGCTTACGGGGTTCGCGCGGCAGTCGCGGCACCAACGCGCTCAATACACGCGTGCGCTCGCGCCAGTCCTGGATCGTGTACGCATCGGCGAGGGCGTCCGGCAACTGGTCTTTGAGCAGGTGCGGCGCGAGGAACACCAGCGCCCGCGCCCGCTCGCTCTCGTCGGGGATCGAGCGGGTCGCCTTCAACGCCTCGCTCAACGCGCGGGCCTGCAGGTCTTCGGCCAGGTGCGGCGCGAGGTCCGCCAGCGCGACCACGCGGTCATAGCGCCGCTCGATCGCCAGCGCCGCCGCGAGCGCCTCGGCCAGCGCCTGCTGGCGCGCGGTCAGCGCGAGGTACGGGGCCAGCGCCACCAGTGCCGTCGCGCGGGCCTGGTCCGGCCCCAGCTCGCGCGCGAGGCCAAACGCCGCGACCTGCAAATCCGGCGGCAGGTGCTGCGCCAGGCGGCTGAGCGCCATCGCGCGGTCGTAGTCGTCTGAAATGTCATGCGTCGCCTGCAACGCTTCGCGCAGCAGGTCCGGCGACAGGTACGGCGCAAGCGCGGCGAACGCCCGCGCCCGGTCGCCCTTATACGCGATGCCGAACACGATCGCGATGACTTTCTGCAAGCCTTCAGGCAGGTACTGCAACGGGCCGAGCGAATCCATGTGCGGGGCCAATGCGATCAGCGCCCGCGCGCGTGCGCCGTCGCTGCTGATGTGCTCGATCGCGTTGAGCGCCCCTAGCAACGCCTGCGTTTTGAGCGGCGCGTCCAGGTTCGGGATCATGCGCCCCAAAAGCAGCGCGCGCGCTTCCGGCACGCTGAGTTCAGCGGCGAGGCCGAGCAAGCGTTCTTGAAAGGCCGGGGACAGGTGCGGCGTGAGTTCGCTCAACGCTTCGGCGCGCGCGCGTTCACCGGCGATCCCTTCGGTGGCCGCTTTGAACGCTGTCGCGATCGCCTGGTTCTGCAAATGGGCCGGTAAATACGGAATCAGCGCGCCAAGCGCCCGCACCCGCGAGGCCGGATCGCCCACCGCCCGCACCTCGTCCAGCACGCGCTGCTGGAAATCCGGCATCGCCCCGCGATGTGGCGTCTCCAGGTGCGGGGCCAGCGCGAGCAGCAGCTCCACGCGCAACGCCGGGCCAGCCGCGTCCTGAGCAGCGTCCGGCGCGGCAACCGCGCGCGCGTCATTCGCGACCGGCGCGTTGTCCAGCGCTTCGAGCACCACCGCCAGCGGATCGCCGGCCAGCCCTGCCCGGCTGAGATACGGCGCGATCCGGCCCAGGGCACGCAGCCGCTGCACCGGGTCAGGCAGGATCGCGAGGTTGTCCCGCACCGTGCGCAGATCGTCCGCAGACAGGTACTCCGCCAGCCGCGCCAGCGCGCATACCACCAGTTCGGGCCGGTCCGCTGGCAGCGGCGGGCGCTCCGAGGTGAGCGCGATCAGGTGCCGCACCTGCAAGCTGAGCGTGGACGGCCCGGAGATCAGCGCGGCATCCAGCAGGCGATTGAGGTCCTTTTCCGCGGTGGTGGCATCATCGGGCCAATCCTGGACTTCCGACGCGCCCGCCTGGGCTAACTGCTGCAATGCCAGCCGCAACTCCGGCGACTGGTACAGCCGGTCGGCCAGCAGCATGAACAGCGTTTCAGCCTCGCGGGCCAGCGCGTCAAGGTGTGGTGCTCCTTCGCCCAGCGCGGACTCCCACTCGTGGGCCACCACACGGTAATTTGGCGACCGGCCCGGCACAAAAAACGCGATCAGTTCGTCCACAACACGCTGGTTGGACAGCACGCTGCCATCCAGCAGGCCCTTGACCAACGTCGCGCGGTCCGGCGTGTCGAAGCGGTCCAGCGTGCGCTGCAACGCGCCCCAATACGCGCGCTGGAGCGTGCCGGCATGGAAGAACGCGTCAAACTGCTTGACCGGAAACGTCTCCGCCAGTGTATCGACAAAGACCTCCGCCGCGCGCGCGAATTGCTGTGTGCTATGAATATCGTCCGAGTAGACCATCGGTTATCCTGCGATTGGCGTTTCACGTTTCATCTTATCGTAAGTATAAAACCGCCCCTCGTCCGGCGCGATATCACCAGAGTCCTATTTATGGCCCAGCCAGACAAAAAAACGGGACGCAAAAAGTTTTACGTCCCGCCATAAACCAGCCCGTGCATAAACCGCTATTGATCGGCGACCGGCACCGTCATGATCTCGCCCTGCACGATGCGGTACCACGCCGCGTAGGACCAGCCCACGATATCGCCGTAGCGAATCTTGTACCACAGCCCATCGCTGCTACGCGCCAGCACCTGGACCTTCGACCCCCAGATCGCGCGCCCGATCTTCGGGTATTGCAGGCCGGGGCCGCTGCGGATGCGCATATTGCCGAACGCCTGCGCGACGACGCCTTCCGTGGCAGGCGGCGGCGGGACCTGCGGCTCGGTACCGTCCATATACGGCAACTGGTCAAACGCCCCTTCGATGATGCGAATCCAGGGCGCATACGACCAGCCCACGACATCACCGTACTGGACCAGGTACCACGTATGGCCGCCGTTCTTGCCCAGCAGGTCGATCTCCGAGCCCCAGGGCATCAGGCCGATCTGCTTGGACCTGACGGTCGGCTGCTCGCGGATGCGCAGATTGCCCATCACCCTGCCGCGCACGCCAGTAGGCTTGATCTCCGGGGGCTGCTGGGCTTCGTGCCCCGCGACCACCGGCAGCGCGTTGATATCGCCGCTGAGCGCGACGTACTGCGCGTAGACCCAGCCCGTGCCGCCATCGACCACCACCTGCACCCACAGGTTATCGCCCGTGCGCCCGGTCGCAGGATAGGTCGAATCGCGGGGCAGTTTGGCGAGCACCTGCCCGGTCAGGCTCGGCGTGGCGCGGAAATTCAACAACCACACGTTGACCGTCGCGGTGATGCCCGTCGGCGACACGAAGCCGCCCGTGCCGTCCCCGGCAGGGCCGCCCCCCGCCGACGGCAACAGGACCGGGTCCTGGGCGCGCGGCGGGTCCCAGGTCAGGAACAGCGACGCGTCGGCTGAGCGCTCGCGGTACTCCACCTTGAGCGTGTGCGGGCCGTTGAGCAGCGTCACCTCGGCGGAATATAACTGGGTGTTGGCGAACTCGTCCCAGTAATCAAAAATCAGCGCGCTGTCGACGTAGAAGCGGAAGTTATCATCCGCCCGCGCGTAGAAGCGGTACACGCCTTCCGGCAGGTCGCCCGGTACGTTCAGCGGGCGCGTGAAGCGCGCCGACCAGTTATCGACCGGGACGCCACCGCCGGGGCTGCCCTGGCCCCAGTTCTGGTTGATGCCGCTGGGCGGGTAGCTGGCGGTGTAGATCACGCCACCGGAGAGGTCAAGGCCGTTGTAGAACTCCGCGATCCAGGGCGTGCCGACGTAGACCGGCGTGGCTGTGGGTAGCGTGCCTACCGCCACCGCCCAACTGGCGAGGATCGTCGCGTCCCCAACCGTCTCGAACATCTCCACCGTGATCGTGTGGTTGCCGTCCGTCGCGAAAGTGTGATCGGCCTGCAGCGTGCGCAGGCCCAGCCCGGCCTGCCAGCCGTTGATCAGCAGCATCCCGTCAACGTACAGCCGCGCGCCGTCATCGACCTGCACGGTGAAGCGATACGTCCCGGCGGTGAAAAACGTCGTGGTCGTGAAGCGAACGGAGAAATTATCGGCGGGCGCGCCGGTCGCCATCCCGTTGATCACCGGGGGACCTGCGCCCCAGGTGTAGGCCACGTTGGGCGAAACCCCCACCCACACCGGCGTGCCCACCAGGTCGGGGTTGCTGAACACGCTGGCGGTCCAGAATGTGCCACGCGCTTCCAGTTTAACCGGGGCAGCGAGCCACGAACCGCCGATCACCACCAGGCATAATGTCACAACGAGGCTGATTCGGAACATGGTCTTCATCTGTCTGCCACCTCTTTACTGCCGCACCGCGTACTTTTTGGCCCCCCGTAACCGCGCCCATCGTACGCCGCTCCCCTGTCCGGCGCGCGACAGGACATCGCTCATGCTTATGATAGCACGGTTTACGGGAATGCGCTGCGCCGGGCGCGTGCAGCCACCCGGCGCAAATCTTGTCCGTCACCGCGACAAAACGTTAATTTGTGTGAAATCACCCCTGGTCCAGTATCCCCCTACTCCAGGTGCTTTTTCAACATGTCGAGCAGTTCGGCGGTGCTGATCGGCTTCGGCAGGTAATCATCACAGCCTGCCGCGATGAAACGCTCGCGGTCGCCGCGCATGGCGTTTGCGGTCAGCGCGATGACCGGGATCGTCGCTGTGTCTTTGTACGCCTTGATGCGCTGTGTCGCCTCGACACCGTCGATGCCCGGCAAGCTGATGTCCATCAGGATCAGGTCTGGCCGTTCGTCGCGCGCCATCTCGACCCCGGTCAGCCCATCTTCCGCCTCGATGACCTCATAGCCGCGCGCCGCCAAAATTTTGCGAACCAGTCGCTTATTCTGGAAATTGTCCTCGACATATAAGATACGGTGCGCCATAGACGTTCTCCCAACCGCAAAAGCGCTGCATTTGCGCTACAGTAGCGTACGTTTCACCGGGGTCGGCGTGCCCATCGCCAGCACGCCCGCCGGACAGTTGATATGCCTGGACCGCGCCCCCACACGACCGGGTCAGTCCTGACCCAGCGTCTCGTTGACCTGATCCACCAGCGCCTGGCGATCCAGGTTGGCCTTCTGGAACAGCGAGATGATCTTGCCGAGCAATTGCTCGCGCTCATCGGCACGGATGTCCTTCGCGGTCAAGATCACGACCGGGATATCTTTGGTGGCATCGTCGCCCTTCAGCCGCTCCAGCACCACCTGCCCGCTGATGTCCGGCAGCATCAGGTCCAGCACCACCAGCGCCGGTTTGATGCGTTGGATCAGCTTCCAGCCGGATTCGCCGTCGAACGCTTCGTGCACCGTGTAACGCCCGGTCGCCTCCAGCAGCCGCCGCATCAGGCGCGCGTCGCGGGGCTGGTCGTCGATCACGACGATGTCGTGCAGCTTATCCGGCGGCGATTCGTCGCTCATCGTCCCTTTGGACGCCGCCACCACCTGCCCGTTCGTCGCCTGGGCCAGCGCGTCCGGCGATTCTTTCAGGTCCCCGCCCAACGTCTCGACCACGTGCTGCACCAGCTCGCGCGTGTTGAAACTGCCCTTCTGCCACAGCGATTCGGCATAACCTTCGAGGCGCGCCCGGTCGCCGGGGGTCAGCGTCTTGGCCGAGACCACCACGACCGGAATGTCGGATACGTCGCTGTCGGTCTTGAGCGCTTCCAGCAGCGTGAACCCGTCCAAATCCGGCATCGTCAGGTCCAGCACCACCAGGTCGGGCCTGCGCTGGCGCACCAGGTCCAGGCCGTCCAGCGGGTTGTTGACCTCAAACACGCGGTAGTTTTTGTACGCTTGCAGCAGGCGGCGGATCAGGCGGCTGTCCTGTGGGTTGTCGTCGATCACGACTACCGTTGTCACCTGCTCGTCGAGACGCTCAAACGCCGCGCCAAGGCCCTCTTCAAGCTGCGTGTGGCCCGGTTGCTCGCCCTCAGTGACCTGCAAGTCGAGCACGTACTGGTCTTCCAGAATGTGCTTTTCCGCCGGGAAGGTATGCCCGGAGCAGTTCACCACGACGGATTCCGTCTTGCCGATCACGCCGTCGGCGAGCAGCTTTTCCAGCCCGGCAAAGGCGACCGCTGCCGCCGGTTCCATGCTGATGCCCTCCACGCGCGCCATGCGGCGCATCGCGCGGAAGGCCTCGCCATCCGACACGGCGATCATCGTGCCGCCGGTTTCCTGGCAGGCTTCGCGCAGCAGCGTGTAGGATTTACCGGGGCTGCCGGTCGCCAGCACGGTGATGCGCGTGTGTGGCACAACCGAGGCGGCCTCTTCGCGCCCGGCCTGCCACGCCGCCGCCATCGGCGCGCAGCCCTCCGACTGTACAATCGCCAGCTTGGGCAGCCTGTCGATCAGCCCCATCTGCTGGAGTTCCTTGAACCCCTTCCACACGCCCAGCGGGCCGATCCCGCCGCTGACCGCCTGCACGTACCAATCCGGCGCGCGCCACTTGCCATCTTCGGCAGGCTGGTAACGCGCCAGTTGTTCGGCGATCTCGAAAGCGATCGTCTTGAACGCCTCGCGCCCCGGCAGCGACTGCGACCCTTTATCGTAGTACAGATTGCGCCGCGCGGCGAAGTCCAGCGCGACCTTCTTGGCCTGGTCATACGTCCCGGCGATCTTGACGACTTCCGCGCCGTAAAGGGCCAGCTCGCGCAGTTTTTCCGAGGGCACGGTGCTGGTCAGGAAGATCCACAGCCGGATTCCGGCACGGGCGCAAAACGCCGCATACGCCGCGGCCTTGTTGCCCGTCGACGCCATGACGCACTCGTTCACGCCACGCTGTAACAGGTAGGAGATCGTCAGCGTGCCCTGGCGGTCCTTAAAACTGCCGGTGGGTGACATGCGCTCGTCTTTGATGTATAGCTGCCGGTGATCGAGTTCGTCGCCCAGCCTGCGCGCGCGCAGCAGCGGCGTCCCGCCTTCGCCCAGCGAGAGGATCGCCTCCTCGTCCGTGACCGGCAGCAGTTCCCGGTAACGCCAGAGCGACGGCAAGCGCTCCGCCAGGCCCGCGCGCCAGGCGGCAGCGGCCTGCTCGTAATCGTAGCGTGCGTCCAGCCAGTCCGAACCGCACGCGTCGCACGCGTCCGGCAGGGGGTCTGCCGGCATGGTGTGCCCGCAGTCCATGCACACCACACTCGTGATCAATGAAGGCATCGAAACGTATCCTTACTATCGTCTAACACCGGAAAAACCGGCATCACGGCCTGCCGTGACCCGGTTAACTGTCGCCATACTCGCACCGGATATCCACGTGATTCTACACCATAACTTCACAAACAAACAATTCTTTTTCAATGATCCACTGGTCGCCGGGCGGAAAAGCGGGGCGACGCCGGCCAGCGCCACCCCGGTGAACCGGCCATCCGCTAAAGGGCGGGCACGGCTTACGCCTCGGCCCCGGTCCCGGTTGCGACCGGCAGCGTGAAGTGGAAGGTTGACCCCGCGCCCGGCTCGCTCTCGACCCAGATGTCGCCGTTGTGCAGCTCGATCAACTGGCGCGTGATCGACAGGCCCAGGCCCGTGCCACCCGCGCGCCGCGTGTGGGACTGGTCCACCTGGCGGAAGCGGTCGAAGATCACGGCGGCTTGCCCGGCGCTCATGCCGATGCCCGTATCGGTCACGCCGACGTGGATCATCGCCGGGTCCCGGTCGTAAGGCTCGGCCCAGATCGTGATGCTGCCCTCGTCGGTGAACTTGCTGGCGTTGCTCAACAGGTTGCTGATCACCTGCCGCACGCGCAGCGGGTCGGCGGTGACCGGCGGCAGGTCGTCCGGCACATCGATCACCAGTTCCACCGGCTTGTTCTTGAACAGCACGCGCGAGGTGTTCGCCATGTCTTCCACCAACGGGCGCAGCGCCAGCGGCTCGGTGACCAGGTCCATCTGCCCGGCCTCGATCTTGGCCAGGTCGAGGATGTCGTTGATCAGGTTCAGCAGGTGTTTGCCGCTGCCGTGAATGGCCGAGACATCCTCTTCCATGTCGACGGACAGCTCGCCGTCGATGCCGTCGAGCAACACCTCGGCATACCCGATGATCGAGTTCAGCGGCGTGCGCAGTTCGTGGCTCATGCTGGCGAGGAACTCGCTCTTGAGCCGGTCCACATCGCGAAGCTGCTCGGCAACCGCGACCTGTTCAGCGAACAGGCGCGCGTTGTTCACCGCGACCGCGATCTGCGCGGCCAGCGTGCTGTAAATCTGGCGGTCCGTTTCGGTGAAGTAACCCCGCCGGTCGGCCTGCACGTCCAGCACACCGATCAGCGTGTCACCCACGATCATCGGCACCGCCAGCTCGGCCCGCGTCTCCGGCAGCAGCGGGTTCGCCAGGAACTCCTCAGCCTGGGCGACGTCGTTCTCAATCACCGCTTCGCGGGTCCGGGCTGCACGCGCGACGACACTCATCGCGCGATCGACCGGGATGGCGTGCCCGTGCGCGACCATCATACGCCCCGCATCACCGGCACCAGCAGAAAGTTGCAGCCGGTTCTGCTCGGGGTCCAGCAGGTACACGTGCGCGTGGTACAGCTCGAAACGCTGCTTCACCAGTTCGGACACGTCCCACAGCAACTGCTCCGGGTCCAGGGTGGTGGACGCCTCGGCGCTCACCTGCGCCACCGTCTCCATCTCGACCGCGCGGCGCTGCGTTTCGGCAAACAGGCGCGCGTTGTTCACCGCGACCGCGATCTGCGCGGCCAGCGCGCTGTACACCTGCCGGTCGATTTCGGTGAAGCCCTGCAACCGGTCGGACTGCACGTCCAACACGCCGACCAGTTGATCTCCGACGACCATCGCCACAGCCATCTCGGAACGGGTCAGCGGCAGCAGCGGGTTCGGCAAGAAGTCCGGCGAGGCCGTGACGTCATTCACGATCACCGTCTCGCGGGTGCGGGCCGCACGCGCCACCAGGCTCGCCCCATGCCCCACCGCGATCCGGTGCCCGGCGTCCACCATCCGGCGGCCCGCCTCGCCGGCACCGGCGCGCAGGACCAGGTGTTGGCCTGACTGATCGACCAGGTAGATATGCGCGTGGTACAGCCCAAACTGCTCTTTGGTCAGCTCGACCACCGACCACAGCAGGTTTTCCACTTCCAGTGTCGAGGATGCTTCCGCGCCGACCAGGGCCACCGTCTCCATTTCGACCGCCCGGCGCTGCGTTTCGGCCAGCAGGCGGTAGTTCTCGATGTTCGACGCCAGCAGCGAGCCGATCTGCACCAACACGCCTTGATCGCGCGAGTCGTAAGCGTCCGCCCCGGTTGTAGCGACGCTCAGCACCCCGATCGCCTTCTCGCCCACCACCAACGGCACGCTCATGCTGGCGGCCAATCCCTGCTCGGCAAGCTGCCTGACCTCCGGGGCGTCCAGCTCGCGCAGGTCCGGCACAACCTGGAGTTCACCCGCCTCCAGCACCGTGCCGATATGCGTTCCCGCGACCGGCAGGATCGTCCCCGCCGGGATCGCCCCTTCCACGCCATCCAGCCCCAAGAACTCGAACTGCGTGCCGTCGTCGTTCAGCAGGGCCACGCTGGCACGCTCGCTGTGCAGCACGCGGGCAGCGTAGCGCGCCACGATGCTGTACACCGCGTCGATACTCTCCGCCGCGCTGATCTCGGTCGCCATCCGGTTGAGCAGCGCCAGACGCCGCGCCTGGTCTTCCGTATCCGCCAGCAGGCGCGCGCGCTCGGCCTCGGCTTCGCGGACTTCGGTCACGTCACGCGCGACGCCGAGCACGCCGATAATCTCGCCCTGCGCGTTACGTAGCGGGAGCTTCGTCGTCTCGAAGATGTGCCGCGAGCCGTCGGCGAACTGCACCACGTCATTCGGGTTAAAGACCGTTTCGCCGTGTTCGATCACCTTGCGGTCGTCCACGCGGAACCCGACGATACCCTGCTCTGGAGCGCCCTCGATCAGCTCGACCGGCGTCCCCAGTTCGTAGTCGTCCATGCCCTGCATCTCTTCCGGGGTCAGGCCGCCGTAGAACTCGGCAAACGACCGGTTCACCAGCAGGTAGCGATACGCGGTGTCCTTCGCGAAAATCCAGTCCGGCGAGGTGTCGATGATCGTGCGCAGCAAGCGCTGCGATGTCTGCGTGTCGTCAAACGCGCGGAACTGCTCGAGCGCCTGCGCCAATTGGTGCGCCACGTCATCGACCAGGGCGCGATCCTCGTCGGACCACGCGCGCGCGCCGTCTTCCGCCAGCGCGATCCGGCCGATCGCCTGCCCGCCGATGCTCACGGGGCGTTTCAACTCGTGCCCGTGCCCATTGCCGGAACGCGGAGAGTCCTCACCGTCGGATGCGCCGTCCAGCGGCTCAACCTGCTGCAGATCGTACGCATAGCCGATCCGCCCGTCGCGCCCAATCCGCGCCAGGTAGCCCTCCCATGCCTCGGCGGTCAGGCGGCGGTTGATAGCGGTCGCACGCCCGATCGCGGCTTCCATCTCGGCGTGAGCCTGCGCGCTGTTGATCGCGGCGGCCAACTGGTTCGCCATCGCCTCGAACACCGCCAGGTTATCCGCGTGGAAAGTACCGGCTTCGTGCGCCTGCATGTCCAGCACGCCGATCACCTCGTCGCCCACGATCAACGGGATCGCGATCTCGGAGCGCGTTTCAGGCAGCAGCGGGTTCGCTTTGAAGATGTCGCTCACCTCGGTATCGGACACCAGCACCGGGCGCTTTGACTGCACGGCGCGCGCCACGATCGACGTTTCGCGCAGGTCGAGCCGGTGCCCGCGTTCGAGCAACTGCCGCCCGACCGCGCCCGTGCCGGACCGCAGCACCGCGTAGCGCCCGGCGTCGTCGTTCAGGTACACCTGCGTGTAGTACAGGTCGAACTGCTCGCGGATATAGTCGGTGATGCGCGGCAGCAGGTCATCCAGGCGGTGAATGCGCGAGGCCATCTGCCCGACCTCAAGCGTCAGGAACAGGTCGCGCGTGCGCTCCTGCACGCGGCTTTCCAGCGCTTCGACCAGCTCCTGCACCTGCCCGGCCAGGCTGTTGAACACGTTAGCAAGCTGGCCGATCTCATTGCGGGGCATGTCGCTGGCCCGCACGGAAAGATCGCCCCCGGCAAACCGGAGCGCTGTCGCGGCCAGCGCGTTCATCGGCCTGGTGAACCGCGTCGCCACCCACACACCGGCCCCCGCCGCCGCCAGCGCCAGCACCACCGTCAACACCAGCACGAGCCGCTGCGCCGCGTTATAACCGGCCAACGCTTCGGACTGGTCGATCTCGGCCACCAGCGCCGCTTGCAGTTGGGGCAGCCAGCGGTACACACCGAAGACCTCAGCGCCGCGATAGTCCGCGTACGCGCCGGAACCGTCGGTCCCGGCCAGCGCCGCGTCGATGCCCGCGCTGTGATAGGCGTCCGGCTGCTCATCAGCGGCCAGACGGCTTCCGGCCAGCAATGCACGGTTCGCCGCGCTGACCAGGTACGTCTCGCCGGTGTCCCCCAACCCGGCGCGCTCTTCCATGATCCGCGCCAGGGCGTCCGGGTCCAGCCGCGCCGCCAGCACGCCGATAACCCGCGCCTCGCGGTTGACGACCGGTCGTGTCACGACGATCACCGGCTGGCCGCTGTCGTCATAGTACGGCGCTTGCAGGTACGGGCCGGTCATGCTCGGCTCAAAGTACGGTTCCGCGCTCACGAGTTGCCCCACACGGTCCCGCTCCGACGAGAGCAGCACCCGCCCGTCGGCGGCATCGTAGAAGAAAAACTCCTCAATATCGCGGTAATCTTGCGCAGCATCCCGCAGAATGAACGTCAGTGCGTCCTGCGCCGCGCCGCTGGAACGATCGCCGGCCTCGACGACAGCGTTGAACTGGTTGCGCCGGGGTTCGCCGGACAGCAAAATACTAAGCGCCGCCGCCGAATCGTCAAGCCAGTGATCGATCACCTGGGTCTTTAACTCCGCGACCGATTCGAGCTGGTCAAGCGCCTGCTGCTCCGCCGTCCCGCGCGCCTGGGTGAACGCCAGCGTCACGACCACAACGATCGGGATCACCACCAACACCACGAAGAAAAGCGCCAACCCCCAACGCAATTGACGCCACCAGGGCAACGCCAGCCCCGGCATGGCGGACGCCGGTTGTTGTTCTGCAGTTACACTCATAGTCCGCGCCTTCTCAGACTAACCAATACGTCAGAAACACCGGATATTGCGAGTCGCTTTCGACACAACCCGCGCGCATAACAGATGCCAGCACGCCCGGAAACCGGCCTACTTCGTCGGCTGCGTCCTGGTTTCCCGCGTGTGGACCGTGTCGAGCTTCAGTTCGATCGCCGTGCGCGGCACGCGCAGCGCGCGGCCTAATTCGCGCGCGGCCACCTGCAGCACCTCGTCCAGGCTCGTCGCCTGCTGGATCGCCTGCGTGATCGCGCTTACCGCGCGCTCGTGGCGGCGCGCCCGCTCGACCGTGCTGAACAGGTTCGCGTTGTCGAGCGCGACACCGATCTGGCTCGCCATCGTCGAAAGCACCGTGATCAGGTCGCTGTCAAACCGCCCCGGCTGCTCGGACTGTACGTCCAGCACGCCGAGCACACGCTCGCCTGCCAGCAATGGGAACGCTGCCTCGGAACGCGTCTCCGGCAACAGCGGGTTCGCCAGGAACGCCGGATCGGTCGTCGTGTCGGCGACGATCACCGGCTCCTTTTCGCGCGCGGCACGCGCCACGATGCTGGCTTCCGCGCTCGCGGGGATGCGGTGCCCGCGCTCGAGCATCACGCGCCCGGCCTCTCCCGCACCGGCGGTCAGCACCAGGTTATCCCCGTCCTCGTCCAGCAAATAGACATGCGAGTGGTAGAGCTTGAAATAGTCCTTGGTCAGGTCCACTACTTGCGGCAGCAACACATCCGGGTCGAGGATCGTCGAGACCTGGCTCGCCACGCGCGCGGCAAGCTCCAGGTCCCGCGTGCGCTCTTGCACACGCTCCTCCAGTGTGCGGTTGATCTGCTCCAGCTCGTCCGCCATCTGGTTCAGCGTGCTGCCGAGGACCTGCAGTTCGCGCGCGCCGCGCGGCTCGACGCGGTAGCTCAGGTCGCCGCTGGCGAGCACCTGCGCGCCCTCGATCACGTCCTGCAGCGGGCTGGTCACGCGGCGGCGAAGGAACTGCACGGTCATGACCACCAGCGCGACACTGCCCGCCAGCGCCAGGACCAGCGCCGCGAACAGCGGCACGAACGGTTCGACTGCCTCGTACGTGGGCTGCTCGACCACCGCGTACCAGGGCACGCTCGCAAGCGCGCGGCTCGACCCGACCACCAGTTGATCGGTCAGGCCGTTATACGTGTTCAGCAGGCCCAGCCCCAGCGGGCTGGCCGCGTTGATCTCGCCGGGCAGCAGGCCGAACGCGCCGACCGTGTTCACCCCTTGCTGCACCTGTTCCAGGTCAGCATACACGAGCAACTGGCCGCTCTCGTCCACGATGTAGGCGTACCCTTCGTGACCGACCTCGATGGCGATCACGGTCTGCCACAACGCGGTCAGGTCCAGCCGCGCGACGAGCGCGCCGGTGAGTTCGCCGCTCGCCGTCCGCACCGGGACCGCGAGGTCGACGAACGGCACGCCGAACTCCTCAAAGTTCACCGTGCCGATGTAGGTTTCATCCACCTGGACGCTTTCCAGCCAGGGACGCTCCGTCACGAACTGGCTACCCATCACCGCGCCGCGCCGCCGCTGCGCGATCACGTTGCCGTAGGGGTCAAAGTAACTCAGCTCAAAAATCTCGTCATGGCGCTGCAATGCCGCGCGTAGCCCCTGCTCTACTGCGTCGGGCACGCCCAACGACGCCGCGACAGCCTGCAGATCGGACTCGATGGCCGTCAGGAACAGGTCAAACTCACGTGCCGCGTCCGCGCCGATATCGTTCACGTCACGCTGGGCAGCACTGAACGTCGCCGCCGCGATGCCGCCGAACGCCAGCACGATCGCGACCACCGCGATCAGACTCAGCAGCAGCGTGCGCTGAACAATCTGGGCTGTAAGGGTGCTCTGTCTCCCAGTCAGCATACCTGCAATCCTTCACACACTAGGTTGATAACGCGCAAAACGGCCAGCACCGCCTGCGGGACGTCAACGGCTCGCCAGGTCCGTCCCCAGCACCTCGACAAACGACCACTCGCCGTTGGTGATGCGCCAGCCGCCAAGCGCTTCATACGTCGTATCGCCGTTGGCGTCAAAAGACCACGTGCCTAATACGCCCGACACCGCGTCGAGTTCGGCCAACGCGGTCAGCACGCCCTCACGCGTGGCCTCGTCGGCCTGCTCCAGCGCCGCGAGCACCGACTCCAATGCGGCGTAAGCGGTCAGCGCGTAGGGCACCGGCGCTTCGCCGTACGTTTCCGTATACTGCTCGACAAACGCGCTGGCGCTGACCAGCTCCTCGGTGGGCAGGATCGAGATGGTTATGTAAATCCCCTCGACCAGTTCCGCGCCGATCTCGGTGATCACCTCTTCCTGGAACAGGCCATCCGTGCCCATGACCGGCATGTCGGGGGCTGCTGCGCGCAACGCGCCGACGAACGCAACGCCCGCCGGATACGCGCTGCCACCGAAGTACACGATCTCCGGCTCGGCTTTGATGATCCGCTCGATCACCGGCGCGAGATCGTCCGCTTCGAGCGTCTCAGGATCGAGCGTCGCGCGCCCGATCACGTCCAGGCCAATATCGCGCGCCGCGACCTGAAAAATGCCGGTCACACCATCGCCGTAGCCCGTCCCGGCGCTGACGACATATACCCGCTCGTAACCCAGTTCCGTCATCCAGCGCGCGCCACCTACCGCCTGCACATCGTCCGCCGGTAGCACGCGGAAGAACGTCCGCCGCCCGGTCGGGTAATAGATGCCCGGCTCGCCCGGTCCAAAGCCCGGTTTGGTCAGGCCGGGCCAGGTCGCCGATTCGGTGATCTGCGCGATGGACGCCTGGTTCAGGATCGGGATCGAGGCTTTGGCCTGGTCGGTCGTCATCGGCCCGATGTAAGCGACGACGGCGTCGTCATCGGCGGCTTGCTGGGCGATGGCGCGCTCGACCACGACCGAGACCGGGTCGCCATCCGGATCGCTCGAATTGAGCACCAACAGCGACACATCAATATTCCCGACCTTGCCGTCGCGCTCTTCGAGTCCCATCTCCAGCGCGTTAACCACGTTCCGCCCCAGGTCCAGCCCCAACGGCGCACTCACCGCGATCTTGACGTGAGGCCGCGCCGCGCCCTCGTCGTCCGTGCCGCAGGCGGTCAGGCCCAGGCCGGCAAGAAGCACCACGATCAGAAGAATAGGTGTCAAGTTCCGCATAATGCCGTGTCTCTCCGCTTGATGTATCGCGCTGCCCAAAGGATACCGCCAGACGCACGCTATGCCGCCGCGCATTCTGCCGTACCGCACGTCAGGTCATGGTGAAACGGTGCCCATCTGGCGCTGCGTGCCCTCAAGGATGCGCGTCCTCAGTGGTGAGCGGGCAGCAGGCTTTAATATGGCACACGATTAAGTTAAAGTCAATCAATCGTTGACGAAAGCGGTACGTTTTTCAGGTTTTCTTCGCATTCGACAAGCCAAACTTTCGCTTAGCGTAACACAAGGAACGCGCCTCGTGTCAATTTTATAACAAGCTTCGAACAAGACTAAAATTGGCTTGTAACAGCGTGTGAAAAACACACAACTTCTGTCATATAATTGTTTATAGCCGTTCCGGTTGTCCGGGGCGTGATTGTGCAATTTGCCTGAGTGAATCGTCGTGTCGTGCCAACAACTTGTTATAATGAAAAAACTTACGCTGCGCGCAGAGACGATTCCGGCGCGCGCACAACCGATCAGCCAGCAGGACAGGTCATTTGCATGCCCGACAAGCCGTTTTCCACCGATCCCGATTCCGTTTTCCAGCGCATCCGCGACGAGGACGTGCGCAGCATCGATCTGCAGTTCACCGACGTGGCGGGCATCGTCAAGACCGTAACCATCGACGCGGAGCGCCTGCCCGCCGCGCTGCGCGATGGCGTCTGGTTCGATGGCTCGGCGGTCGAAGGTTTCGCACGCGTGGCGGAAGCGGATATGTACCTCGTGCCGGACCTCGACACGTTCGCGATCGTGCCCTGGGAGTCGCCGCGCCCGGATATCGGGCGGACTGCGCGCATCCTGTGCGACGTCTACACGCCCAACGGCGAGCCGTTCGCGGGTGACCCGCGCGGGGCACTGCGGCGCGCGGTCGCGGAAGCCGCGACGCTGGGGATGCGCTACGTGGTCGCGCCGGAGCTGGAGTTCTACCTGTTCAGCGAGCCGCCTGACGCCAGCGCGCCCCGCCCCGACGACCAGGCGAGCTACTTCGACGCCGCCGACGGGGCCGCCCGCGTGATCCGCAAACGCGTGAACGACGCGCTGCGCAGCATGGGCGTGATGATCGAATCGAGTCACCACGAGGTCGGCGCGGGGCAGCACGAACTGGACTTCGCGCCGACGGACGCGCTGCAAGCCGCCGACGCGCTGGTCACCGCCCGCAGCGCGGTGCGCACGATCGCGCGGCAGGAAGGTCGTTTCGCCACCTTCATGCCCAAACCGATCTCAGACGCGCCCGGCAACGGGATGCACGTGCACCAGTGGCTGCACGACCAGGACAGCGACGCCAACTGCTTCACCGACCCCGACGACGACTACGGGCTATCGCGCGAGGCGCGCGCGTTCCTGGCCGGGCAGTTGGCCCACGCCCGCGCGATCTGCGCGGTGCTCGCGCCGCTGGTCAACAGTTATAAACGCTTGGTCGCGGGCCAGGAAGCGCCGCTATATGTGACCTGGGCGCAGTTGAACCGGGGCGCGCTGCTGCGCGTGCCACGCCTGGCCGATCCCGACCACCTCGGCACGCAGATCGAAATGCGCTGCCCGGACCCAAGCTGCAACCCGTACCTGGCGTTCACCGTGCTGCTGCACGCCGGGTTGCGCGGCATCCGCGACCAGCTCACGCTTCCGCCCGCCACCGAGGAAGAGCTGTACGTCGCGGCCAACCGCCGCCGGCACCTGCCCATGCTGCCCGTCTCATTGAGCGAGGCGCTGGACGAGTTCGAAGCCAGCGAGTTGATCCGCGAGGCGCTGGGGCTGCACCTGTACGAGCGTTTCTTGCAGGCCAAGCGCCTGGAGTGGGACAACTACCTGCCCGTGATCAGCCAGTGGGAGCTGGACCGGTATTTAAATCTGTATTGAGCGTGTGCCGCGCCGGGCAGTGGTGCCTTACGCCGCACACAAGAATATTCCTCAACAATTAGTGTTTAATTCTTACGAACAATTTTTTCCTCAGAGACAGTTACTGTTTGGCAATTGTATTCAAAGCGCTGCCGCCGGGAGAACCGTCAGCGCAGCCTGGCAGCGATCGCCGCCGGAAGGCAACACGATCGTTCGATCGCAGCACGGTTTCGGTTTTCGGTTGTCAGAGCCGCTGCAAACGCACAGCGCAGGACATAATCTGAACGCCGAAAACTGCAACTGTGTACGCCCTGATAGAAATCACCGAGGTTGCCCGTGTCGGCACAAAATACGGTCACACTACAGGAACTTCTGCGGCTGGCGCTGCCGGTCGGCACGACGATCGTCGCCGGTCAGGATCAGAAGGCGCGCCCCGTCACATGGGTGCAGACACTGCACACCCGCCCGCCCGCCTTCCCCGACCTCAGCGGCGGCGAACTGGCGCTGCTCTCGCTGGACGCGCTGCGCCTGCTGAACGAGAAGCTCACGCTGGTGAACCTGATCCGCGAACTCGGCGCGATGGACGTGACGGCGATCGGCGTGCAGGGCACGATCGACCGCTCGGCCCGCGACACGGCGGACGCGATCGGGATCGCGCTGCTGGACCTGCCGGAGACCGCCCACCTGCGCGCGGTCGAGCACCAGGTCGCGCAGGTGCTGCTGGGCCAGCCGGTCAACGTGGCGGCACGCGGAAGCCAGGTCCGCGAGGAACTGCTCCAGGTCTCGACGGAAAACCGCGGCCTCACCGTGCTGGTGGACCTGCTGGCACAGTTGATCGGCAAGACCGTCGTGGTGCAGGACAAACGCTTCAACCCGCTGGCCTTCGCCGGGCCGCTGACGCGCCAGGGGGACTGGAGCGTCATCCAGAACGCGCTGGAAGACACCAACCCGCTACCCGAACTGTTCCGCGACCGGCTAGAGGTCGCCCAGGCCAGCCCGGACCCGGTCTCGATCCCGCTGCCGGGGCACGGCTTGCAGCGCCTGGTCGCGCCGATCGTCGCGGGCAAGATGGGGCGTGGTTTCCTGTCGCTGGTGTTCCCCGCCGGGGAGGATTACGACGCGCTGGACATCACGCTCGCGCGGCACGGGGCGGCGGTTTGCGCGCTGGAGATGGCGAAAGAGAAAGCGATCCGCGAAGCCCAAAAACGCGTGCAAGGCAACGTGCTGGAGCAGTTCCTCGGCGGGATGCTCAGCGAGCAGGAAGCGTTGCTGCGCCTGACCCGGCTCGGCTACCAGCCGGACCAGCTCTACAGCACGCTCTACATTGGGGGCCTGCGCGAAAACACGCCCACGCCGCGCCAGATCGAGGCGCTGTGCAACGAGCAGGCCAGCACCCTGGGCATCGGCGCGCTGGTCCAACCCTACGGCAGCGAGGTGATCGTGTTCTGCGAGGGCGACGAAAGCGCCGCGCGCGACTTGGCGCAGGCCGTGCAGGGACGCGTCGCCGAACGGTACGACGCCAGCGTGGTCATCGGCATCGGGCAGTGCGCCGGCGACCTGCGCACCTGGCGCGAGAGCTTCCAACAGGCGGTCGCCGCCTACCGCACCGCCTACCAGTGGAAGCTGAACGCGCCCCTGGCGTTCGGGGAGATGGGCGTCTACCGGCTGCTGTCGCTGCTAGTCGGCTCGCCGGAACTGCGCAAATTCTACTACGAGACGCTCGGCCCGCTGACCGAAGACACGCCGCAGAACGAGGACTTTCTGATCACGCTTGACGCGTTCTTCGAGGAACACGGCAATCTCACGCGTACCGCCAAACGCCTGCACATCCACCGCAACACGCTGCTGTACCGCATGGAGCGCATCAAGGAGATCAGCGGGCTGGACCTGGACAATCCCGAAACGCGCCTGGCGGTACACCTGGCGCTGCGCATCCGCCGCATTCTGTGAGTCAGGCCGGCACGTTGCGCCGTCTGCTTGACGATCCGGCGCGCACGCGCCACAATCTCCGGTATACCCGTCAGGTGAAGGGAATCAAAGATTATGGCCGACTCTATTCGTATCGCTTTTATCGGCGCGGGGATCTTCGCGCGGGAAGCGCATCTGCCCGCGCTGCAGGCGCTCGGCGAGACCTACACCGTCGCGGCGATCTACAGCCGCACCGAAGCGACCGCGCAACGCCTCGCCAACCAGATCGAACGCCCGGTGGACATCACGACCGATATCGACGCGCTAATGGCACGCGACGATATCGACGCGGTGAACATCATCCTGCCGATCCACCTCATGCCGGACGTGATCCACAAGGCACTGGACGCGCGCAAGCACATCATCAGCGAGAAGCCCGCCGCGCCTGACCTCGCTACGGGGCGCGCGCTGCTCGCCCACCACGCGCAGCATCCTGAACTGGTGTGGATGGTCGCGGAGAACTGGCGCTACGAGCCGGTGATGGTCCAGGCGGCGGCGATCGTCAGCGACGGCGAGATCGGCAGGCCGGTGCTGGCGCAGTTGGACCAGCACATCGCCATGACGCCGGACAACAAGTATTACCACACCCCCTGGCGACGCGAAGGCGCGTTCCCCGGGGGATTCATCATGGATGGCGGGGTACATCACGTCGCGCTGCTGCGGATGATCCTGGGCGAGATCGTCGCGGTCCACGCGACGGCCCGGCAGATGCACCCGGACCTGCCGCCGCTGGACACGCTGAACGCCGTGCTGGAATTCGCGGACGGGTTCACCGGCAGTTACAGCGTCACGTATGCCGCCGATTCCCCCTGGACGCAAACGCTGCACATCGTCGGCGAAGAAGGCGCGGTGCTGATGGACCGCGAGTCGATTCACATCATCTGCGACACGGGCGAGCGCACGCTCGCGCTGCCGGCGCACCAGGGCGTGCAGGAAGAACTCGCCGCGTTCGCCGACGCGATCAACCAGGGCACCGCGCACCGCAACACCGCGCGCGAGGGGCTGCAGGATGTCGCCGTGATCGAAGCGATGCTGCTCTCCGCCCGGACGGGCAAACGCGCCACGGTCGAGCGAGTGCCGGCGGGCGCGTAGGGGCCGCACGTAACCACGCAGCGAAAAACACACCGGGGCGGATCGCGGGGGATCCGTCCCGGTGTTTGTGTTTTGGGGCGATCGTGCCGCCTCAGGGGCGGAAGGGGACCGTCACGGTCAGCAGCGTGCCCTCGCCGGGGGCGCTGTCGATCACGAACGTACCGCCCAGGCGCACCGCGCGCTGCTGCATGTTGCGCAGCCCGAAGCTCTCCGGCGCTTTCGCCGTATCCGGGTCGAAGCCCTGCCCGTCGTCGCGCACGGTCAGGATCAGCTTGTTGTCGCTCTCGCGCACCTTCACCTCAACCAGTGAGGCGTTAGCGTGCCGCGCCACGTTCGACAGCGCCTCGCGCACGATCTGGGTCAGCGAGTGGCGCTGGCGGTCGTTGAGCGTGCGCAGCCTGGGCGGCACGTCGACCGTGACCTCGACATGCGCGAAATCGCGGAAGTGCCGCGCGAGGTTCTCCAGGCGCTGCTTGAACGTCGCCTGTTCGTCGCGGGCGCTGCGCAGGTCGCGGATATAGAGCCGGATGTCCTCGATGATCTGGTTCAGGTCTTCCAGGATGCTGTTATACTGCACTTCCTGTTCCGGCGTCATGGGGAACTGCCCGCGCAGAATCTCGGCCTTCATCCCCACCGCGTAGACCGACTGGATCACGCCGTCGTGCAGTTCCATCCCGATCCGGTCGCGCTCGCGGCTGAGCACCATCGTCTGTAACTGCTCGGAGAGCCGCGCGTTGTGGATCGCCACCGCCGCGTGATTCGCCAGCAGCGTGATCAGGCGTTCGTCATCCTCGGTGAACGGCTCGCCATCCAGCGGATCGGTCAGGTACAGGTTGCCCACGCGCTCGCCCCGGCTGATGATCGGCACGCCGAGAAAGCGGCGCATCATCGGGTGCGGGCCACCGCCGAACCCGACCGACCGCGGGTCTTCGCTCAGGTCATCCAGGCGGATCGGCTCGTCGGATTCCAACAGCGCGCCCAGCAGGCCCAGTGCCTGCGGCTCGTGCGTCATCTTCTGGAGCTGCTCCTGCGACATGCCCGACGTGGTGAACGACTTGAAACCGCCGTCTTCGCTCGGCACACCTAACGCCGCATAACGCGCGCCAACCAGTTCACGCGCGATGTCGGTGATGGTCTGCAACGTGCGCGGCAAACTCAACTCGCGGGTAACTGCCGCCGCCGCCCGGCTGAGCGCATCGAGCAGAGCTGCACATTGTTCGGTCATTGACTTGTCAGGTATGTTTGCGTTCATGGGTTAGCCTCGATTTGACCGTTGTGCGATCTGTGATTACCATCTTTAATAACGATAGAGATTAAAAAATTTAAAGAATCCGCCGTAAACCGGATCGCCACACGTGGCTGCAACTGGTGAAGACAGGGAATCAGCAGGTATAATCGGGACGCTATGGGCCAGGCTCCACCAGGTTTGAGTATTCGCGCCGGGATGCCGATCTATGTTATTCTGTTGGCGTGCGCGCTGCGGACGGTGCCACCCCCAACAGCGTCAGGCTGTTCGGATGTGGACCTGCGTCCTGCGCGCAAACGTGCGTCAGAACGCGGTTGGTTCAAAAATGCTGGGATGGTACCGAACCTTTTCATCGCGACCATCTTAGTTTTACTAGCTATTGTTTGTTCGTTCAACATACGTTTATGCAATCTCGATTTACACAATAGACTGACTAACACAACCCCATGCCGGAGACATCTGTGACACCACTTCGCATTCTCATCGCGGACGATCACGCGGTCGTGCGCGCCGGTCTCAAGGCGCTGCTCGAGCAACAGCCGGACTTCAACGTCGTCGCGGAAGCCGAAAGCGGCGTTGAAGCGGTACGCCAGGCGGTCGCCCACAAACCGGACATCATCGTGATGGATATCCGCATGCCGGGCGGGCTGTCCGGCATTGAAGCCTGCGAGCAAATCGGCGAGCAAGTGCCTGGAGCCAAGGTCATCATGCTGACCTCATACGCCGAAGACGAACTCGTCATGGACGCCGTGCGAGCGGGCGCGGTCGGATACGTACTCAAACGTGTGGGCAGCAGCGACCTGGTCGATGCGATCCGCACCGTCGGCAAGGGTGACGCGCTCATCGATCCGTCGATGACCAAAGCGCTGCTCGAAGAAGTCCGGCAAGCTGCGCAGGTAAAAGAAGCATCCGCCTTCTCCGGCCTCACACCGCAGGAAATGCGCATCCTCGCGCTGATGGTCGAAGGTCTGACCAATCGCGAAATCGCCGCGCAGTTGTTCCTGGGCGAAGGCACGGTACGCAACTACGTGGGCAACATCTTAAGCAAGCTTCAGGTTTCCAACCGGGCCGAAGCCGCCGTCTTCGCGGTCAAAAACCACATCGAGCGCCACCTTCCTGCCGACGACGAATCCTGAACGCCGGCCCCGCGCGCACGGCATACGGCGTCACGATGCGGGTCAGCTCCGGTCTGCGGAAGCGCCTGTGTGGATGTCGTGCCGGTGACGCTTGGTAATCGCCCGCAGCACCACCAGCACAACCCAACCGATCGTGGTCGCGCCGGTCGCCATGACGTACAGCCCCGCCCCGGCCACCAGACCCACAATCGCGACAAACCACAACGAGGCCGCGGTGGTCAGTTCGTGGACGCTGTCCCGGCGGCGGATGATTACGCCCGCGCCCAGAAACCCGATCCCCGTGATCACGTTCGCTGCCAGGCGGGCCGCCGCGTTCTCGTCGTACAACTCACGCGCCAGCACCATCACCAGGGCAGCGCCCATGCCCACCATCATGTGGGTGCGAATTCCCGCCGGGCTTGCGCGCCATTCGCGGTCCAGGCCGATAATCCCCGCCAAAACCAGCGTCAGCGCGACCGGCAACAAAGCCTCTAACTGCGCCTGCGTACTCATAACATTTGTCCAGATTGCCACTCACTATAAACGGTCGCTCTGTCTCACGATAGTGCTAAAGATCATAGTGTGTATTGGCGATTGGCACACCGGCACTTGCCCATACAACAGAACGCCCGCAAGCGGAAATAAGAGACCGCTGCGAGCGTTAATCAGGCTTCCGGACAAGTCGTGCTCAGCCCAACACACTGGCGTGTCAGTCTGCCTGTGCTTCGGGCATCCGCGCCTCAGGCGGGATAACATCTATCGGCAAACCCGACACAGCCTCCATCCGGCCAGTCAGGTTAAAGAAGCTGATCAATGCCGACGCTTCGTAGATCCCTTGATCGCTCCACCCTGCGTCGCGCAGCGCTACAAAATCCTCATCGGTCAGCATCGCGGGCGACTCGGTCAGTTTTTTGGCGTAAGCCAGCAACGCGCGCGTCTTAGGATCCAGATCGTAGGTCGGCCAGGTTGTGGCGAACTCCGGCGTTAAGTGTTCATCTCCAGTCAGGCGGCGAACTGCCTCCGTATGCATGCCCAGTCAAGGCGCGCCGCCAACAATGCCATTAACCACAGTCGCCAGCATTTCGCGCTGAAGCCGGGTCATCGGGGATCGCTTGCGGAGATGCAGGTACTTATAAAGCCGGTTGAGCGGGTTACCCACTTTTAAATCCACCAGTGCTATCTTGATAATACCGGGTATATAGCCTTGCTGGCGCTTGATTGACCAGAAAATAAACTTCTTGAGACCGCGGGCGTTTTCGGGGCTTACAGTTGGAATTCGGGTCATGGTTGCACTCCCTTGGTAGCAGCGTAACTAGGCTTCATGAGAGAGTCTGTCGGGGGCACGCCAACCGTATCCACGGCGCCGGGCAACCCCAGATGAACAGACACATCGTAGGCTTGATTATAACGACGCAAGCACGCCAGTTGTCCAAACAAAATACACAAATCACACACTAGTGCTGAAGCAAATCCCCGGATCGCGGGTAACAGCCCGCACAACAGAACGCCCGCAGCGGGACGACGTTCTTCTGCGGGCGGCGATGTCAGCGAAGGATGCAGTGCTGCGCACTCAGTCGTCCGGTTCGGTCTCCATAAACGGGTCGCGCTCCACTATCTCATAGCCGTTCCCGCGCGAACCGAACCCCATCGACCGGCGTGGCATCAAGTCATCACCGGTGTTGATCTGGTTCGACAGGCTGGCGACCGACTGCCTGAGCGTCGCCAGCTCTACCGTGCGCTGGCGCTTGTGCGCGGCCAGCATCCGCGCGTGCAGCGCGATCTCGCGCACGAACGCGCCCGTCTGCCCCACCAGCACCGGCACCACTTCCGCGTGGTCGTCCTGCCACTGCGGCCCCATGTAATGCTTGAGCATTTGATGCGCCAGCGCCTCGTCCTGGATCGGCGGGATGACCAGAATCCGGTCCATGCGGCCCGGGCGCTTGGCGATGCGCTCGTCGATCACCTCGGGGTAATTGGTCGTCGCCAGCAGCAGCGCGCCGCGCGGGTTGTTCGGCGACTCCAGCCCATCCAGCACGTTGAGAATCCGCGCCTTGTCGTCCTTGCGCAGGTACACGTCGATCTCTTCCACGATCAACAGCACGGGATAGCCCGCGTTGGCGACCACGTTCAGCGCGTGGTGAATCTTGTGGAAGGACGCGCCGTCATCGTCCGCGCCGGAGACGTACACCACGACGCGTTTCTTCTTCAGCGCGAGCTTCGCCACCGCCGCGCAGAGCATCGTCTTGCCGGTCCCCGGCGGCCCCACCAGCAGCAGCTTGCGGAACGGCGCGAGGTTCAATTCCTGGTAGATCGGCACACCATCGGTGAAGAACGCTTCCATATCCGAGCGCAGGTCTTCCTTGATGTACGCGGGCAGGATCACCTCGTCCCACTCGACGGTGGGCTTGAAATACGCGTTCGTGCCCCCGATGATGTAGACGTCCTGGCGGCGCGTCGGGCGGCGTACCGCGTCGTTGCACAACCCCTCGAAGGCCACCCAGGGATCGAGATGGTCCGGCGGGACGAGCGCGATCGCGACGATGTTCGGGTCGTCGTCGCGGAAATACGACGAGACGTACAGCACGTCAAAATCACCGTCCGGGTGCTCGAAGTTGAACAGGAACGCGCCCACCGACTCGCCAAGCTGCGCTTTGCGCCCCGGCACCACGTATTCGCTGATCGGGATGACCTCGTCACACGGAACCTGCTCAAACCCCGTGTAATATGCCTTGCCGCGCAACCGGCGGCGCGGGCGTATCCGGCGTTGGGCCAGCCGGTTGCCGCAGCTTTCCGCTGCCCACAGCAGTTGGAAGGGCTGCTCGCCGTAACGCGCTTTCCACTCGTCTTCGGCCCACAGCGCCAGCCGCTCGTAACGCATCGCCATCTTCGCAGAACCAGTCATGTCTTCCTCTACACGCATACCCGGTAAAAAGCCCTTACGTCGCAACAGTGGAGAACGTGGCACTTTGGATCGTCTTTCACTGGTCAATACTGTATCACGATTTTAACATGCGCGGGAAAATAACACACCCTACGGCGACCCGGCTATATGCACGCCCGGCCACGCGATCCGCGGCGCGTTCACTCCAGCGCCGCGCGCAGATCACCGGCGCTGAGCGGCCCTTCGCGCAGGACGGTGATCGCACCGCCGGCATCCAACGCGACCACCGTCGAGGGCACGCCGCCCGCGCAGCGTCCCCCGTCCAGGTAAAGCGCGACCTCGTCGCGGAAATATGCGATCGCCTCGCGGATGGTGCAGGCAGCAGGTCGCTCGGAGCGATTCGCGCTGGTCACGGCAAGCGCGCCGCCCGCCGCCGCGATGATCGCGCAGGTGCGCGGGTGCGCCGGGACGCGCACGCCCACCGTCGGCAGCGTGCTCAGATTCTTGGGAAGATCATCACGCTTCGGCAGCACGATCGTCAGCGGGCCGGGCCAGAACGTTTCCGCAAGCCGCCGGGCTGCCTCCGGAAAGGTGGACGCAACACGCGGCACCGCGTCCGCATCAGCCAGCAACACCGGGATCGCGCGTTCCTGCGGGCGGCGCTTGGCGTTGAAGACGCGCGCGATCGCGGCCTCGTCAATCTGCGCGCCGATGCCGTAGACGGTATCGGTCGGCAGCACCACCAGGTCGCCACGCTGCAGGACCTCGCAGGCCAGCGTTTCGGCTTCGGGATAGTCAATCGACACAATGCGCGCCATCATCTCAGCCTCCCTCGCGTTGAATATGCACCACCCGGTCGCGCCCGGCAAGGTCGGGCAGCACGCTGACCCGCGCACCGGGCAGCGCGGACGCTGCCAGCGCCGCGACCTGCGCGCCCTGCTGTGCGCCGATCTCCAGCAGCAGCAGGCCACCCGGGGCCAGCACGCGCGGCGCATCCGCCAGCACGCGCCGGATCGCGTCCAGCCCGTCCGCGCCACCATCGAGCGCCAGGCGCGGCTCGTGCGCGGTAACGGCCAGCCCATCAACTTCCACGCTGGCGATATACGGCAGGTTCGCCGCGATCAGGTCGCACACAACGCCCGCCTGCACCAGCGGCGCGAGCAGGTCACCGCGCACGCAGCGCACCCGCTCAGCCAGCGCGTAGCGATCGATGTTGCGCTGCGCGACCGCCAACGCCGCGCCGGAAACATCGACCGCCCACACGCGCGCACCCGGCACCCCGCGCGCCAGCGTCACCGCGATCGCGCCGCTGCCGGTCCCGATGTCCGCGATGCAGCGCACGTCACGCCCGCGTGCCCACGCCAGCGCCGCTTCGACCAGGTGCTCGGTTTCCGGGCGCGGAATCAGCACGTCTGGCGTCACGAGCAGGTCATCCGGCAGATCGTAAAACGGGTGTCTGCCGGTCAGGTAGGCGACCGGCGTCCCTCCGGCGCGGCGCGCCACCAGCGCCCGGAATCGCGCGGCCTGCGCGCCAGTCAGCGTTCGCTCTGGGTGCGCGATCAACTCGACGCGGTCGACGCCCAGCACGTGCCCCAGCAGGACGTAAGCATCCAGCGGTTCGGAGTCACGCGCGGCGGCGAGTGCGTCCCGCGCCCAGGCGAGCATCTGCTGTACGGTCGTCATTGTGGAATTCGTATCATTTCGCGAAAAACACAGCAAGCGAGGGCGAATCGTCGCGCTCGCGCCCTCGCCCGTGTTGGCTTCGACGCTGCCGCCACATCCTGCTGCCGGATGCGGTAGCCCACGCCTTATACGCCGAGCGCTTGCAGGCGTTCGGCCTCTTCGCGCGTGGCGAGCTCGTCGATGAACTCGTCCAGGTCGCCATTCATGATCGCGGGCAGGTTGTGGTTGCTCATGTTGATGCGGTGATCGGTGACGCGGTTCTGCGGGTAGTTGTACGTGCGAATCTTCTCGCTGCGGTCGCCGGACCCGATCTGGCTGCGGCGCGTGGAATCCTGCTCGGCGCGGATGCGCTGCTGCTCGATATCGTACAGCTTGGCCTTGAGGATGCCCATCGCGCGCAGCTTGTTCTGTAACTGGCTGCGCTCGTCCTGGCAGGAAACGACGATCCCCGTCGGCAGGTGCGTGATGCGGATCGCGGTCTCGTTCTTCTGCACGCTCTGGCCGCCCGCGCCCGCCGAACGGAACGTGTCGATCTGTAAGTCGTTGGGGTTGATATCGACCTCAACGTCGTCCATCTCCGCCAGCACGGCGACGGTCGCCGTCGAGGTGTGAATGCGCCCCTGGCTTTCGGTGACGGGCACACGCTGCACGCGGTGCACGCCGCTTTCGAACTTCAAGCGCGAGAACGCGCCATGCCCCTTGATCTCCGCGACCACTTCCTTGTAGCCGCCCACGCCGGTCTCGTTCGCGCTGATCATGTTGACTTTCCAGCCCTTGGTTTCGGCATAGCGCGCGTACATGCGGAACAGGTCCGCCGCAAATATCCCCGCCTCGTCCCCGCCCGCCCCGGCGCGGATTTCCATGATCACGTTTTTGCTGTCGCGCGGGTCCTTGGGCAGCAGCAAGCGCCGCAACCGGTCTTCCAGCGCGGGCAGTTCGCCGCGCAGCATGTCGGCTTCTTCACGTGCCAGCTCGGCCATATCCGGGTCGTCAAGCAGCGCCTCTGCTTGCGCCAGTTGGTCCAGCTTCTCGCGATATGCGCGCGCCGCGTTGACCAGCTCCTGGAGTTCGGCGCGTTCCTGCGAGTATTCGGCGACCTTCTCGTAATCCGTGACGATCTCGGGGTCCGCGATCAGCCGTTCGAGCTCATCATAGCGCGCCTCGATGCCCGCCAGCTTCTCCAGTAATGTATTGTCCGCCATTCCGACACCTCACACAAAAGCCCCTGCTGGGGCTTGTTCACGTTCGTTCACAAGGGGGTACCGGCGATTATACCATATCCCCGCGTGGATTTGACGGGCAGATTTGTCAGTGAAGCGGGACACCCGGCCTAGACCTGCTCGCAGGGCAACGCTCACTGTGGCAGGCCGAGGCGCGTGTACTGCTCCGGCGGCGCGTCGGTTGCGTGCATCAACCGCACCAGGTGTTCGATCATGCGCGGTTCGACCGCGCGATCGTCGAGCGGGCGTTCCTGCGCGGGATCGGCCACCACGTCGTACAGGTACGTGGTCAGATCGTGCTGCTTCTGGAACCCGCGACTGGGTATCTTCATCGTGCAGCAGCCTTTTGTGAAGGGGAACGGCTCCTGCAATTCAATCGTTTGCAGCTCGTCCACGCCGAACATGCAGTCCATGTGCGTGGGCATCAGCGTGTACTCGTACAGCGGGCCGTTGCGCTCGCCCGCCGGGCCGCGCATGTACACGTAGCGTCCATCGGTCACGTTGACGTGGCCGCCCATCACGCCGAACAACACCGCATCGTGCACCGGCGCATCGCTCGCGACGGCATCCCGCAGCGGGACGCCCTGCATACGCTCGGTGCGCGCCACGCCGAAGAACTCCAGCAGCGTCGCGGAGAGGTCGATCATCTGCACCAGGCTGGGGCAGCGCTCGCCCTGGCGCTTGCTGCGCGGGTCCCAGATGAACAGCGGCGTGTGCGCCACCTCGTTGTAGAACGGCTGCACGACCTTGGCCCACCAATCATGCTCACCTAACAGAAACCCGTGATCCGTGCAGACGATCAGCAATGTATCGTCCCACAGTTCAAGCTCGTCCATCAGGTCGAGCACCTTACCCAGGTGCGCATCGCACATGCTCACCAGCGCCGCGTACTCGAAGCGCATATGCTGCACCGTCAGCGGGTCTTCTTTCACGCGGTCGTAGGGCGGCCAGTCAAAGTGTGGCCCGTCGTATTCGTGCGGGTACAGGTCTTTGTAATGCTGCTGGGTAAAAAACGGCTCGTGCGGATCAAACGTTTCGATCTGCAAGAACCAGTTGTCTTCGGCGTGGTTTGTGCGTATGAACTGCAACCCCAGCTCGAACGTGCGATACTGCGGCTGGTCTTCCTCGCGCGTCATATAACCCCGGTTAACCCAGTCCTGACGCCAGACCCGGCGCTTGCGCTGCGCGCCGGATAATGTCTCGGGAATCTCCGGGTCGCGTACCTGCCCCTTCCAGCGATCGCCTTCCTGCCCGCGCACGATCTCCCAGGACGAATAGCGGTGATGGTACGTCGCGCCGCCGTCTTCCCAGTAATGGTAGTGGTCGCTGACCAGGTGCGTGTAGACCCCGTTCGCGTCCAGCATCTCCGGCATCGAGTCGTCGAACGGTTCCAGCGGGCCCCAGCTGCGGTGCAGGAAGTTGTAGCGCCCGGTGTGCAGGTCGCGGCGGGCAGGCATACACGGCATGCTGCCCACGTAGCAGTTGTCGAACGTCACCGTGCGTTCGGCGAGGCGCTCGAAGTTGGGCGCGTGGATTCCGTCCGCGCCATAGGGCGGCAGGAAATGCCGGTTCAACGAATCGAACATCACCATGATTGCCTTCATGCGTCTCTCTCCCCGCATCAAACCACTGCACACGACAAACACATCGGGCGCGGCCCCAGCAGGATCGCGCCCCGAAACGGTCTGAATCACACGCGCCGTGACGCTCCGCTATGAATCACGTGCTGCTTTGGGACGGCTGCGGCACCGGGCTAGCCGCCCCGGTCGCCACGTCCTGCCGTTCGCCGTTTTCCTTGATCCCGGCCATCAACAACCCCAGTTGCTCGCGGGTCGCCTCGCGGGCAGGCAGCGTATCGATCACCTCACCCTTGTACAGCACGACGATGCGGTCCGACAGCGCCATGATCTCGTCCAGTTCCGCCGAGACCAGCAGCACCGCCGCGCCTTCGTCGCGCTGCTCGACGATACGCCGGTGGATGAACTCGATCGAGCCGACATCGATCCCGCGCGTGGGTTGCGCTGCGATCAACAGCCTGGGGCCGCGGCTGAACTCGCGCGCGACGATCATCTTCTGCTGGTTGCCGCCGCTGAGGTTGTCGGCCTCCACGCCCGGCCCCGGCGTGCGGATGTCGAATGTCTCGATCAGCTCGTTCGCGTGCGCGTAAACCGCCGCGTCGTTACGCAGCAGGCCGCCTTTCGGTGGGGGCGGTTCGCCCGCGTGCCCGGTCGCGTGCCAGATCGCCGTGTTGACGCGCCCGCCCAACGCCTGGAATACCCGCTGCACCCGTTCCAGCCCAAACAGCCGGGTCGCGATCAGGTGTGCCACGGCCCCGAACACCAACTCCGACACCAACAACAGCAGCACGCTGACCACCATCGGGCTGGACAGCACCGCGCGCTGGTCGCTGTTGAGCGCGCCATTGACCACGCGCAAATCTTCCGGCACGTTGTAGGCATCAAGCAATGCCGTCCACAGGTAGTTGTCCCACGCGTAGAGGCCGATCGCGGTGAAGAGCGCGATCAGCCCGCCGACCACCACGAGGTAACGCAGCAGCGCGCCGGGAAGCTCGGCCAGGTTCGGGGACTGGGCGAACGGGCGCTCGTAGAAGTCGTTCAGGATCAGGTTGTCCGCGACCGAGTACGCCTTGACCAGCCCGTGACGCTGGCGATCTTCCGGTACGTGGCTGGTACCCACCTCTTTGATGCGGCGCGGGGTAATGCGCTCGCGCTTGATCACGCGGACGCCGAGCCGCTGGTCAAACCAGCAACGCCCCGTCGTGCTCTGCCGCGCGGCCATGAAGGTGATCACCAGCGGCACCAGCGCCGGGACGCGCAGCGCGAGGTACAGCAGATAACGCTGTAACAGCGTGAACGCGCCGGGACGCGCGTCGTGTTCGATCTGCACGATCTCCAGCCCGAACAGCGCCATGCCCAGCGTGCTGCCAAACCCGGCCCACGATCCGAAGAAATAAGCCGCATCCACCAGCACCGCGACCAGCACCCCGCCCCACAAGCTCAGCCTGCCGTCGTTGAAATGCCACGTGAAGAAACCGATCAGATACGCCAGCAGGGCAACCAGCAGCATATCGGCCACAAACGCGGCGGCGCGCTGCCAGAGGCCGCCTTCCGGCTGTTCGTCGGGCTGCAGGTCCATGCCGAGCAGCCGCACCGATCCGGCGGTCGGCTCGCGAAGGCCCGTCAGCACCTCGACCAGCTCGGTCTGGCCGTTGCCCTGCACGCCTGCGATGCCGAGCACTTCCCCGGCGCGCACCTCGAAGCTCACCGCGTTGAGCGCCTGCGCGTTGCGGTTGTCCAGCGCGCTCAGCCCCTCGACTTCGAGCACCACGTCGCGCGGCTGCGCTTCGCCCTTCTCGACCTGCAAGATCACCTCGCGCCCGACCATCATCGCCGCGAGCGACGTTTCGGTCGCCTCGTCGGGCGTCGTCTGCCCGACCATCATCCCCGCACGCATCACGGCGATGCTCGTCGCCACCTCAAAGACTTCCTTCAACTTGTGCGTGATGAAAATGATCGACACGCCCTGCGCGGCCAGCTCGCGCATGATCTTGAACAGCTCGCGCCCTTCTTGCGGCGTGAGCACGGCGGTTGGCTCGTCCAGGATCAGGATGTCGGCCTGGCGGTAAAGCGCCTTGATGATCTCGACGCGCTGCTGCTGCCCGACCGGCATCTTTTCGATCACGGCGTCGGGGTCCACTTCCAGCCCGTACTGGCGCGAGAGTTCGCGCACGCGCTCGCGCGCCGCCTCAAAGTTGCGAATCTGGGTGACGTTGTTCAGCAGCATCAGGAACGCGTCGAGCACGCCGTCGAGCGGCGAAATGGCAAAAACCGCCCTGCCCACCACTTCGCGCCGGCGGTAGGTGCGCCACGCTGCGGCGGGCAGTCCCAGCGCGACCAGTGCAAACAGGCCGATCTGCACTCCCGTGCTCACACCGCCCAG
Organism: uncultured Anaerolineaceae bacterium; assembly: GCA_964425755.1. GTDB lineage: Bacteria > Chloroflexota > Anaerolineae > Aggregatilineales > Aggregatilineaceae > CAYRNY01. The sequence goes on along the minus strand of CAYRNY010000019.1, from coordinate 35,588 downwards.
GTTGAGCCACGCCGCCGCCACGTAAACCACCAGCAAGATGCCAATCAACGCCATGTCAACCGGTCTTAAGCGTTCAGGTATAGGCTCCCACCCGCGCCACGATATCACCGCGTGCGCGCCGATCGCCAGCAGCAACAGCGCCACCGCCACCGCTTCCGCCACCGGCGGCACGTCGTCGATCGCGTTCAGCAGCCAGCCGGGAATCCCCTCGTCGCGGTAGGGTTCCATCTGCGTTCTGGCGCTGGCGATGACGGTTTCGATATCGCCGCCCGCGTCGCGATACTCCTTCGACCAGTTGAAGTCGATGCGCTGGTTATGCACACGCGCCTGCTTGACGGTGTACCCCTCGTCCATTTCGCGCGGGTTGCGCTCGTTGAAAATCTGGACTTCCTGCCGCAGTGCCACATCGGTGATGCCCACGCGCGTGAGCAGCTCGACCTGCGCGGCGATCGTCAGGGCCACCAGCGCCAGGCCGACGCGCCACACCACGCCCCACACGATCCGCGCCGCCGGGGGAACCGCCACCAGCGCGCCCAGCGCCACGCCGATCGCCATACCGCCCACCGCGTAAGTGACCTTGTTCAACACGATCCCCAGAATCACGCTCACCAGGAAGATCACCAGGCTCGGCAGCCAGCGCATGACCAGGTGCAGCAGCGTGCCCGGCCTGCCGGTATAAGCAGCGGTGCCCTCTTCGCCCAGCACCACGTTTTCGGCCACCGTCATCACGTTGATCAGTTGGAAATGCTGGTGCACCATCCCGATCCCGTTGCGGATCGCTTCGCGCGGGCTGGCGAACCGCACCTCGCGCCCCTTGAGGCGGATCGTGCCTTCGTCGGCGTGGTACAGCCCGTAAATGATGTTCATCAGGGTCGATTTGCCCGCCCCGTTTTCGCCCAGCAGCGCGAGGATCTCGCCCTTGTGCAGCTTCAGGCTGACATCGTCGTTTGCCAGCACGCCGGGGAAGCGTTTGGTCACGCCCTCGACCTCGAGCACGACGTTATCTTGCGGGGGGGCTTGGCCTTGTCGTTTGCGTTCGTCCGTCATTTGCTTGTCCGTCTTAAAATAGCAGATAGTTGGCAGTTCACGGTTCGTTGGCTTGGGTGATCGGTTGTCAATGATCCGTTCTCAGCCCACAGTTATCAGTTCAGCCCATTGGTTTTCGGTTATCAAACTGTGCGCGGGCAGTTGCTCCGGCGCGGCCCGCCCGTGCGCTACAGCAACGGCAAGTGCACTAAAAGGCACTCGTTTTGCAGCCCCTTCAGCGGGCTTCTGCTTGCCTGGCCCTCGGTCTTGAACCGGTGGCGAACGCCTAAAACTGTAACCTGCCTACTCTTGCACATACGCCTTCCCGACGTGCGCCGGGGGCCGCGCGCGGCCCATAAAGCCCGCCAGGACGATGATCGTCAGAATATACGGCAGCATCCCGACCAGTTGGTGCGGCAGGTCGATCCCGAACTGCTGCAACTGTCCCTGCAGCGCCGTAGCGAACCCGAACAACAACGCGCCTTTTAACGCTCCCGAAGGTCGCCAATTGCCGAAAATCATCACGGCCAACGCGATGAACCCGCGCCCGGTGGTCATATTCTGCTCAAAGATGCCCACCGCCGCCAGCGTCAGGAATCCGCCGCCCAGCCCGGCGAGCATGCCGCCCAGAAACAGGTTCGTGTACTGCATGCGGTACACGTTGATGCCGAGCGTATCCGCCGCGCGGGGGTTCTCACCGATCGAACGCGTGCGCAGGCCCCACGTGGTCTTGTACAGCGCCCAACCGAGCACGAACACCAGCGCCAGCGTCGCGTAGGTGATGATGTCCTTGTCGAACAGGATGCGCCCGATGTCGTAAGGCAGGTAGAAACTGAAATTGTCGGCAATCTGGAGTTTGACCGAGTCTGCTTGTGTCCAGGGGTTATTGATCACATTGGGCAGCTTGCCCATCGTCGGGGTGTCCAGCTCGTAGAAGTACCCCGTCAGGCCCAGCGCCAGGATGTTGATCACCGTGCCGCTGACGATCTGGTCCACGCGAAACTGGATCGACAGCAGGCCGTGCAGCAAGCCCAAGACGCCGCCCGTCAGCAGCGCCACCAGGATCGCCAGCCCCAGCCGCACCGGGGCCGCCTGCAGTGCCGGGTCGACGCCGCTCGCGCTGAGCGCCACGTTCGCCATGAACCCGGTAAACGCCGCCATCAACATCATGCCCTCGATCCCGATGTTGACGATCGAGGAACGTTCGCTCAGAATGCCGCTGAGCGCGCCGAGCGTGATCGGCACGGAAAAGCGGATCGTGGCGTTGATGGTCGCAATAATTGCAAGTCCGATTTGTGCTTCGCTCATCAGTCGTCTTCCTGCTTACTCACCACTCAGCGTGAGCTTGCGGCCAGAACGCTCACCGAGGCGATAGACGCGCCGGATGATCTGGTCTGCCGCCACGAACATCAAAATCAACGCCTGGATCACCTGGATCAGTTCCTTCGCCACGTTCGCGCTCAGCGCCATGCGCGTCGTACCGGCGTCCATCGCCCCGAAGAGAAACGCGGAGAAGTTCACACCGATCGGGTTGTTGGCCGCCAGGAACGCCACTGTAATGCCATCGAAGCCCAGGCCGAGCGACTGGTTGCCCTCATAACCATGGTGCACGCCGAGCGTCTGGATTCCACCCGCCAGCCCGGCGAGGAATCCGGCAATCACCATCGTGGCGATCGTGACCTGCTTAACGTTCACGCCCGCGTACTCCGCCGCGCTGGGGCTGTGTCCCGTCATGCGCAGTTGGAAGCCGAACGTCGTGCGGTAGAGCAGGAACGCGATCAACACCGAGGCGATGATCGCGATGAAAATGCCCACGTGCAGGTCAAAATTTGGCGGCACGCGGTAGATCACCGGCAGTTTGGCGCTGTCCAGAATGCTCGGCGTGCGCGCGATAGCGTCGTTCGCCGCTTCCGGGCTGGCAAACGGCCCCGGACGCGAACCGTCGCTGCCGGTAGAGATCAACCACCCGGCGAACTGGGCCGCGATGTAGTTGAGCATGATCGTGGTGATCACCTCGTGCGCGTCGGCGTAGGCTTTCAGCGCGCCCGCGATGCCGGCCCACAGGCCGCCGGCCAGCATCGCCGCCCCGATCGCCAGGCTGATGTGCAACAGCGGGGGCAAGCCCTTAACCGCAAACCCGACCCAGGCAGCGACCACCGAGCCGATGATCAACTGGCCCTGCACGCCGATGTTGAACAGCCCGCTCTTGAACGCAAAAGCGACGGCCAGCCCCGACAACACAAGCGGCGTCATATTACGAAATGTCGCCAGCAACCCGCGCGGTTCCAAAAACGCGCCTTCGAACAACCCTTCAAATGCCGTGATCGGGTCGCGCCCATCCAGCAGAATCAGCACCGAACCAACCAGCACTGCCGTGAACACCGACAACAGCGGGATCAGTAGACTTTGAATCGCGGGCCATAACCGGGCCAGGGACACACGGCGGGAAGGCGTGGCAGGCGGAGAAGAACGCTGTGCAGTTGTTGCCATAGAAGCACCTTATCCCGTATCTACAACCGAGCTATTGTTTTGTGCGGTCATCGCAATCGCCTGTTACGATAAAGATTATCACCAGCGTGATAATGTAACGGATTTTCGGGCAATTATAGCCGCCCTTGACCAAAGCCGAAACCGTTTTTTTGCAAATCCCTGTCGCATACCGGTGAATAACGTCACCCGTTCCCCCGCCCGGTGAACATCCCGAGCAGGCAGCCCGCGCGCCAACCGTTCCCCTTACAATTTCCGTACAGATGGGGGACGAAAGCGCCACTTGGTGATTGCCTGATTTTGGTATATCCTGAGGATGGCAGGCTATGAACGCGCACTAGCACAAATGTGCGAATATGGTATAATCCAGGCAACCCACTTCATCACCGGCCACACACGGCGCAATGCGAACCCAGTCCTGATGTTTCGTAAGGCTGATGTCCCGTCCACCACATGACGCACTGGTAACCGGAAATGATGCAGGTAATTAGGCTATGAGACTACCGGGCAGACGGAAGAACAACGACAAAAAGGCCGACAAACAAGCCCCACGCCGCGATGACTGGCGCACGCGCGACCGTGGGCGCGGCGATAGCGATGCACTGGATGATGACCAGTTCTCGTCCTATCGCAACCTGCGGCGTGACCGTCCTGCCGAACGCGGCAGACCGGATACCGGTAAGGATGAGGAGTCCGGTGGGCGGGGTTTCCTCGGCTTGAGCTTGGGCGGCGGCAAAGACAAGGAAAGCGACCGGCCCGCGCAGGCTACCGGGCGCTTCGGCCAGCCGCGCCGCAAGAGTGCCGATCGTGGGAGTCGCAACGCGAAACGCAGGGATGACGCCAAAGGCAAGCAAAACAAAGGCCGCGGCTTCCTGGGTCTCGGGGGCGGCAAAGACAAGGACAAGGATGCCAGGAGCCGCGACAAAGGCAAAGACGCGGGTGAGGGGCCCGGGTGGTTGCGGCAGCGCTTCGGCACGGATGACGACAATGCAGATGACAGGGCACCCGGCAGGAAGCCATTTCTGGGCAACAGCGTAGACGAGCGCAGCCTGGCCCGCGCGCGCGGGCAGGACTCCACCGGCAGCCAGTTTCGCCGCCCGACCGGCGCGGAAGACGACCGGTCGCGTACCCCGGACAGACGTCCCTCGCGTCCGGGCGACCGGGCTTCCTACCTCGGCACGCCGGACCGCGACCGCAGCAGCGGCAGCAGCTTTGGCTCGGGCCGCCAGACGTTCACGCGTGACCGCGACCAGGACCAGGATCGCGACCGCAGCAGCGGCAGCAGCTTCGGCTCGGGCCGCCAGACGTTCACGCGTGACCGCGACCAGGATCAAGACCGCGACCGCAGCAGCGGCAGCAGCTTTGGCTCGGGCCGCCAGACGTTCACGCGTGACCGCGACACGGACCGGGGGAGCTTACCCTCGCGCTCGGAGTCTCAGCGCGACCGGTTCGGCGCGCGCAGTGGGACGCGCCCGGTCCCCGGCAGGGGCGACAAAGACGACAAAGACCAGAAGGATAGCGGTAAGGGCCGCTTCTCGTTCGGGCTGCGCAAGAGCAAAGGCAAAAAAGACGACAAGCGCCCGTCGCGAGACACCGGACGCCCCGGATCGCGCTCAAGCGCATCTGCGCGCGGCGCGGCGCCAGGCACCACGCAGCGCCCGTCACGCGGGCGTAACGCGGCTGCCGGCACCTCAGAAACCGCGCGTACGTCGCGCCGCAGCCCGTCACGCGGGCAACCCGGCAGCCGGAGCGATAAGGCCACGTCGCGCAGCAGCAAGACGCGCAAATCGACACGCAGCACACGCTCATCGCGCAGCGCGTCGGCAGCCAGCCGCAGACCGCTGCCCAGCGGCAAGAAGGAAAAGACCGCGCTCTCGATGCACCAGGGGCTTGACTTCGACCGCAAGATCGACCTGGTCGGGGTCATGCTGGTCGCGTTCGCGCTGGTGCTGTTCTTCTCGGTGATCCCGTCGGTAACATTCGGCGTGCTGCCGGAGCCGGAAAGCGGCCTGACCTACGCGTTGAACAACATCCTGTCGCAGTTATTCGGCTGGGGCAAACTCGTGCTGCCGGTCGCCGCGTTTTGGGTCGGCATCTGGCTGATGCGCGAGAGCTTTTCGGAAGAGGGCATCGAGCTGGACTACTTCCGCGTGCTGGGCATGATCTTGCTGTTCACCTGCGCGCTGGCATGGCTGCACATGGTCCAGCTCTTCGACAACGTGCAGCCTTCGGTCGAAGCGTTCCGCCCCTACTCGCGCGAGCTGGCGCTTGAGGATGGCGAAGGGGGCGGCTGGATCGGACACCAGATTTACATCCTGCTGCTGAGCCAACTGCTCGATTTCGGCACGATATCGGTGCTGGTGGCGTGGCTGGTGATCGGGCTGATGCTGACCTTCGACCTCACCGTGGTGGAGATCTGGACCTTCATCGCCGGGCTGACGGGGATATTCAGCTTCGTCCATTTCACACGCGAGGACCGCGCCCAGCGCCGCGCCGCCCGCCGCATGTTGAAAGCCAAGTCCGCGCCCGTCCAGCGCCCCGGCGATCAACCGCAGCAGCTTGAACTGCAGCAGGCAGCCACCGACACCGGGCGCACCGCGGCGGCAGGCACGCCCAAGCCCATCCCCGGACGCCCCGGCACGATGGCAGCTCAAGCCAGCGCGACGGATGCCGAAGACGCCAGCACGCCCGCCGGTGAATCCGCAGCACGTCCCGCCCCGCGCATCAACCGGCGCGGTATAGGAAGCGGCGAGGATGACGCCGAATCGATCGACACGACCGGCGGCGAGCAGACGCGCGATGCCGCGCACACACCGCCGCGTCGCCGCCTGCCACATCTGCGCAGCGCATCCGACAGCGCCGATACGGACGCAAACCGCACGGCGAAAGAGGCCGGGGCCAGCACCGCCGGTGAAACAAGCCAGAACGCCGATCAAACCGCCGAGCAGGGCGAATCCGGCAAGGGCAAGCTGTTCGGCTTTTTGCGGCGCGGCAAGTCCGAAGCAGCGGAAGACGACGCGCCCACGAACCACGCCGACGAAAAACCTGCATCCGGCGCTGACGCGGATCGGCGCGCGTCACGCCGGGGACGCTTCGCCCGTTTCGCGCGCCGGGCGAGCGACGATCCCGGCGCAGCCGGTAAGGCTGGCGACGAGGACAAGCCGGATATCCCCGTGCCGCCGCGCCCCAACGCCGCCGACCGCAACCGCGACGCCAAACCGGATACGACGCAGGCTTCCGACAAAACGGGCGACGACACCGCGACCGATCAGGCCGACCAAAGCGAAACGCGCCAGGGCGGGATCTTCGCCCGGTTGCGCGGCAGGAACACCGGGCAGGAACGCGATCACGATGACGGGGAACCCGCCGAGTCCGGCGCCACCGGCCAGAACGCAGATCGCCCGTCGCGGCAGCCTGAACGCACGGCGGCCAAACGCGATGCAGAGGCACCGGAATCCGCAGCAGCCAGCCCCGCGCGTGCCGAACGCACAGATTCCAACGCGGAGAAGCCCGCCCCGACGTTCGCGAATCCACGCGCCACACGCGTGGACGAATCCGACCGCAGCGACAACGTGAGTCGCTTCAAGCGCCCGGACCGGCCCGCTCAGGACGCACGCAGCGAAGCATCACCGCGCACCGCCGAATCCAGCCCGCGTGCCGAACAACGCGAACGCGGCCAGGGCCTGGGGCTTGCAGGGACGGTCGTTGCAGGTGCAGCCGGTGCAGCCGGAGCCGCGTTATTGGGTCGCCGCCGCGACGCGGACAATGTAGAGGACGACCGGGCGGAAGAAGCGGCGTCCGAACCACGCGACGCCGAACGCGGCGATCTCGACGCGCGGGTCGAGGCGCTGCGCCAGATGCGCGAGCGCCAAAAAACGGCCAGCGTCTCCGAACGGCAGGGGGCCGGCGCCGACATCATCCCGCCGCACCGCCGCCCGGTGCGCGACATCAGCGAGCCGGTCAACGCGGACGACGATCCGGCGAATGATTCGACCGGCGACCCGGCAGATGGCAAAGCGGATGAGAAAGTCGTGCCCTTCGAGCGCCCCGCCCGCCCCGCACGGCCCGACCTGATCGCGCGGCGTCGGGAGAGCGAGCGTCGCCTGGAACAGGCGCGCAAGGCCAGCACCGGTAGCGAAGATGACGACGATCAGGTCGATACCGATCAGGGGCAGGACGCAGCGGATAACGTGGCCGGTGACGCCGCGCAATCCGGGCGCAAAGCGCCGCCTGAGGCCGCGAACCCGCCTGGTAAGGCTGACGCGCCGGACAAGGAACCCGCGAAGGAACCAGAAAAACCGGCAGACCCCCCCACGCGGGCAGCCGCAGCCGCGAAAGCGGCGGACAAAACGGACGCGGACGATCCCGCGCCGGATAGGACTGCACGCGCCGAAGACGCGGACGCGACACCGCCCGCGAAGGACGCGCAGAGCGCGAATCCGGCAGGCAGCAACCAGCCGGACGCCAAGGCGGAGCGCCAGTCCCGCGCCGCGCCCGGCGAAGACGCGACGCAGCCCGCCGAACAACCCACACAAAAAGCCAGCGAGCGTCCCGCCCCAAGAATCCGCCGCCACAACATCGAAGGGCGCGGCCCGTCCGCGATACCCGTCGCCCGCCAGCAAGAGCGCGACGACGCCGGCACCGGCAACGGCAAGCACACGCCCGAACGCCGCACGCACGCCCCGGCAAAGGATGACCAGACCTGGACCGTGCCGGACTTCCGCAAGCTGCTGAAGAAAGGCGACGAACAGCGCATCAACGACGAGATCCTGCTCGACAAGGCACGCGTGATCGAGGATACGCTCGCCAGCTTCGGCGCGCCGGGCAAAGTGGTCGAGGTCAACCCCGGCCCGGTGATCACCCAGTTCGGCGTGGAGCCGGACTACCTGATCGGGCGCGGCGGCAAGAAGACGCGCATCAAGGTGAACCAGATCGCAAAACTGGACGCGGATATCGCGCTGGCACTGGCCGCCAAAACGATCCGCATCGAAGCGCCGGTGCCGGGTAAAGGCTTCGTCGGCATCGAGGTGCCTAACGACGAGGTTTCGCTGGTGAGCCTGTACGATATTATGGACTCGCCGGAGTTCCGCCGCATCGACTCCAATCTGCGACTCGCGCTCGGCCTGGCGGTCGATGGCACGCCCGTCGCGGCTGATCTCACCGCGATGCCGCACCTGTTAATCGCCGGGACCACCGGTTCCGGCAAGTCCGTGTGTGTGAACTCGATCATCGCGAGCCTGCTGCTGCAAAACACCCCCGAGGATTTGCAGTTCATCATGGTGGACCCCAAACGTGTCGAGCTGACCAGCTATAACGGCATCCCGCACCTGGTCGCGCCGGTGGTGGTCGAGCTGGAGCGCATCGTCGGCGTGCTGCAATGGGTCCAGCGCGAGATGGAAGAGCGCTACCGCAAGTTCGCCTCGATCGCGGCGCGGAACATTCTCGACTACAACCGCAAAGTGGGCGACAGCGGCGACAAGATGCCGTATTACGTGGTGGTGGTGGATGAACTGGCCGACCTGATGATGCTCGCGCCGGACGAAACCGAGCGCCTGCTGGCACGGCTTGCGCAGATGGCGCGCGCGACAGGCATCCACCTGATCATCTCGACGCAGCGCCCCTCGGTGGACATCATCACGGGGCTAATCAAGGCCAACTTCCCCGCCCGCATCGCGTTCGCGGTGGCGTCCTCGGTCGACTCGCGCGTGATCCTCGACCAGCCGGGCGCGGAAAAACTGCTCGGTCGTGGCGACCTGCTCTACCAGTCACCGGATGCGGCGGCCCCGCTGCGCATGCAGGGCGTGTTCGTCTCCGACCAGGAGATCAGCACGATCACGCGTTACTGGAAAGGGCTGGCGCTCGACCAGGCCGACGCCGGCGATCGCGAAACGCTGGCCTCGCCGCACCAGAACATCTCGTTTGGCCGTGCCGCCGGGCAGGCCGCGCGGGCCGACTCAGAGCCGCGCCGCCGGTCCAGCGAACCGACTCAAACCCCGCTGTGGACCGAAGACAGCGACGAAGATTCCGAACGCGATGAGCTTTATGAAGAAGCGGTCGAGCTGGTGCAACGGCTGAACAAGGCGTCGATCTCGCTGCTCCAACGGCGGCTGCGCATCGGTTACACGCGCGCGGCACGCCTGATCGACATCATGGAACAAGAGAGCATCGTCGGGCCGCAGAAAGAAGGCAGCAAGCCCCGCGAAGTGATCAAGCAGAAGATCGAGTCCGGCGACGACTGACACGCCCACTCCCCGCACAACATCACCGCCCCGCCCGGATTCGCCCCCGGCGGGGCTTTTTGCGCCAGGGGCCGATCACGACGCCGCGCCGATCCCGCCGACGAACGCCCGCACGAGGTGCAGCGTGCTCTGCAGCGCCCGCGTACCGCTCGCCAGGTCGTCGTTCCACAAGCTGACCAGCAACCCGGCGATGTTGCCGTCCCGCGCCACGCGTTCAAGCGTCGCCGCGACCGCGTCCAGCGACGGGCCGCCGCCCGCGGGGTAGGCCACCCCGGGCATATCTTCGAGGCGCACGACGTCCACATCCAGGTGCACGTAGAGCGGCTTGTCCGGCAGCGCGACGGTCAGCAGATCGTTGACGTCCGGCAGGTGGATGATCGCGCTCTCGCGCAGCGCGACCGCTTCTTCCGGGTCGAGGTCGCGCGCGTCGGTGATGATGATGTCGCGCTCATCCAGCGGGTCCAGGCCAACCGCCTGCATATAATGCATATCCCCGCGCCCGACGAGCATCGCCAGCGGCATCCCGCCCAGGAACCCGCTGGGCGTCGTCTCCGGCGTGTTGAAGTCGCCGTGCGCGTCGTACCAGACCACGCCGAGATCGCCGCCTAACCCTTTGACCACGCCCAGCGCGCTGAGGCAATCGGACGCGAACACGATCGGGATCGCGTTGTCCCGCCGCGTGATGGCATCCGCAAGCGCGCGGTTCACCCCGCTGACCGGGTCGGGCGCGTCCGGGTCCGGCTCGATGTTGCGCCAGTGCGCGCCGATCTCACGCGCGATGCCGCTGTCGCGCACGGCGGCTACCTCGGTTCGCCGCGCGATGCGCTCACCGATGAAATACGGCACCCCGATACACTCAAAATCCGCCATCACAACCTCCACATAACGCTAATCCGGCACTGCCGGTCATACGCGATCACCCTCTGCCCAGCGCCCCGTCGAAAAACGCGATCAGGCGCGCGGCGTATTCCTCCGGCACGACCTCGGCAAAATTCTGGTGCCGCGCCGGGAGCACGCGCCACACCTCGACCGGTTCCCGCGCGGCAGCGATCATACGCGCCTGCAGCGGCGGCGGCACAAGCGTATCCTGGTCGCCGTAGATCAGCAGCACCGGGCGCGGGCTGATGCGCGGCAGCGCGTCCACCGGGCGCACGGCGTCCACGTCTACCCCGCAGCGCCGCATGCGCCACACCACCGCGCGACGTCCCACCGCGCCCAACGGGCGCGCGAGCGCATGTAGCAGGTCGCGCAGCGCCGGGAACGTCGCCTCCAGCACCACCACGCGCAGCCGCTGATCGTCAGCCGCGACACACGCCAGTGCCGCCCCGCCGCTCGAAAAGCCGATCCCCCCGACGCGGTCGGGATCGACGTCCGGCTGGGCGCACAGAAATTCCAGCGCGGCGCGGATATCGCGCCGTTCGCGGTCACCGAGCGTGACCAATGCTGGAGCGCTCATGCCGTGCCCGCGCAGGTCGAATCCCAGCACGCCGTAGCCCTGCGCTGCCAGCGTGACGAATTCCGCCAGCATATCGACGCGATTATCGCCGTAGCCGTGCGCCAACAGCACCGCCGCGCCGTTGCGCGACGGCGCGTACCAGCCACGCAGCGTGATCCCGTCGGCGGTCAGGAACTGCACGCCCCGGTAATCCACGATGCCGGCGTCAAACGGCGTGTGGTATATGTTTGAGCGCGGGGGATGCAGGGCGCCCCGCACGCCATACGCAACCAACCACGCCAGTCCCCCCGCCGCTACCGCGCCCCCCGTAAGGCCCGCGACACCGGCAGCCAGCGCAGCGCAGCGCCAGCGTTGTCCCACCCGGCGCGCCTGGCCTGATCCACGCCACCGGATCATGGCACCCACGCCGGGAAAAACGCGTTGGTGGCGACCTGCCGCGCGTCGCCGGTCGCCTCGTCGTAGACCCATATCTCCGGCACGGCATCCGGGGTGCGCAGGTCGAAACGCTGGTACACGATGCGCTGCCCGGCGGCGTCCCACTGCGGGGCAGCGTGCGTATACTGCGCGTCCACCACCAGAGGCTGCACCGCGCCGGTCGCCAGCTCAAGCGTGTAAAGCTGTTTGCCGCTGGTATACCGCTCGTCCAGGTAGCGCCGCGCCACAACCAGCCGCGATCCATCCGGCGACCAGGACGCGAACCCATCCTCAACCGGCGTATCCTCGGCCCCGCTGACAGGCTCGCGTTCGGACGCCGCCATGTTCGCGATCGTCAGGTGCGTGTAAAACGCCTGGCCCATCGAGCCGCGCACCAGCACCGGGTAGATCAGGCGCGTGCCATCCGGCGAAAACGTGCCGCTGACGCGGGTCGCGATCGGGATCAGGGTTTCGGTTCCCGCCGCCAACGCGTGCACCCGGATGCCGCCCGCACGCGGATCGTAGACCGCGATCCGGTCCGCATCCGGCGACCACTGCGGGTCCATGCCCAGCAGTTGCGGGTCGTCGAACAGGAGCCGCGTTTCCGCCGTGCGCACGTCCACGACCCAGGCCCGCGCCTCGGTGCGAGCCTGTCCTGCACCGTCGGTAACGTCCTCGCGCTGGTAGAGCAAGCGGGTTTCGTCAGGGTGCCACGCGGGACTCGAGCAGCGCGCGTTGACGCACGCGGTCAGCGGACGCGACGCGGCGCGCGCCACGTCCACCAGCCAGACATCCGACGTGCCGTCGGCGTTGTTGCGCGTGTAGGCGATCTGGTCGCCGGACGGGCTGACCGCGAAATCCTCGATGCCGCTCTCGGCAGTAGTGAGTTGCGTCACTGTGCCGGTCACGAGGTCGGCCAGGTACAGCTCAGGCGCGGACGCGTCCGCCGGGGCCAGGTAGGCCACGTGCAGCGCAGATGCCGCCGTCGCCGCCTGGCGCTCCGAACCGGATCGCAGGACCGCCGCCAGGATGCCCGCGAGGGCCGCCCCGAACACGACCGTCACGCCGAGCGCGATCAGGACCGGGCGGCTCAGCCGCCGTGCGTGCTGCCGGGTTGGTTGGTCGTCTGTGGTGTGATCGTGCATCTCGTTCATAGGGACCAGTATAAACCGCGTGCGAAGAATTGCACGCCTGGAAGAGAGTGGAATCAGAGTTTCTCAGCAAACGTTAATCGTCTTGCCGCCCGAAAAAGCCTATCCCGCCGCAAACACGCGCAGGCGGGATAGCATCGCGCAACGCCGTAAGGCCGGCGCAGTCCTATGACGTCCCGGTGTGGTCGCCCGGCTGGTCGCCGGAGGAGCCGGGTTGCGCCGGGCTGGGTTCGGTCGGGTTTTCGGGCTCGGGGGCCGTCTCAGCCTGGGGCGGGATGTTCTGGGCGTCCTCTACCGGCTCAGCGGGTGCGGCCTCGGCGGGGGCGACTTCAGCGCTGGCCTCAGCGCCCGTCTCCGCACGGACCGCGCCGGGCTGCTCCCACGTCTCCGGCGCGACCACCAGCCCCGCGATCTCTCGCGCCTGCTGCACGTGCTCGGAGTCCGGGTCGAGGTCGTTCAAAATGCTGTACGGGAAGTCGTACTCGCCGAGGTACGAATCGAGGTACTCCAGCAGCACCGCGAAATCGGTCGGGCGCACGCGGTCAAGCGGGATGCCCGCCTGCTGCATCGCGTTGCGGACCGGGGTCACATCCTGCCCGTGCAGGGTGGCCGCGAAGATCAAACATTGCGCCACCAGCGCGCTGTGCGGCACTTCAAACTCGGTGATCGCGGTCAGAATATGCGCCAGGTAATGCTCGCTGCCCTGCTGCGCGCGTGCGTGCTGGAGCTGGTTGTTCAGCCGGACCAGCAGCATCATCAGGTTGAGCAGCGTGTCGAGCGCTTCCCGGTTGCCCTGTCCGATGGCCGCCGCCGACTTGATCGCCTGCTTCGCCAGGTCGGACGCGACCGCCGCGGCCCACCCGACAAAGCGCTGCTCGCGCGGGTTGCGCCCCTTTTGCGCGGCATAGCGCCAGTCCAGCAACCCCGTGACGACGGACAGCACCTCGACCAGCCCCGCCGCGCGCACATCATCCGGCGCGGACTGGATCACGCCCCAATCGATGATAATCTCCGCTGCCGGGCCGGTGGTTTCGGTCACGACGCGCGGGTAGTCGCCGGACCGGTCCAACATCTGCGCGGTGGGCAGCAGCATGTGCGCGCTGTCGAGCGCGGTCGGCACGATCACCAGCGGCACGGCGTTACGCGCCGCGATCAGCTTGCCTGCTTCAACCGGTGCCCCGCGCCCCACCGCGTAGATCGCCTGGACCTGGCTGGGCAGGTTATCCGCCAGATACGCGAACAGCTCCCGATCATACCGTGCCGGCTCGGCCTGGATCATGATCGGCAGCGTCAAATGCGCGCCAAGCACCGCCCACACATCATCCCGCGTGAGCAACGCGACAGGGCGCTTTTCTTCGATTGAACTGAGTTCCCGGAACGTGATCCGGGGTAAAGGCCACACCGCCATAACCCGTTTCTCCGTGACTGTAGATCGTGCGTCGTTCTGGTCGCGTCTAGATTATGCTATCGTGTAGTTAAGTGTAGTGCGGATCGCGTTTTTAGTCCAGCGCGGCACAAACGGGGGCAAACGGGGATGCGGTTCGCTTTTCAGACGGGACTTTATTACCGCGAAGCAGGCGAGCCCGCTCAGAGGGCGTAAAGAAGAAACCCCTCGCCGCAAGCGCGGCGAGAGGCTTTGATCGCTTGTATACGTTTCGCACTATTCGGAATCAGGCGTTCTCGACCAGGTTCACGATGGTCACGCCGTCGCCGCCTTCCTTCGGATCGCCGCGCTTGTACTGCTTGACCAGCGGATGCCCGTGTAGCCGGTCGCGGATCGCGGCACGCAGCGCGCCCGTGCCTTTGCCGTGAATGATGCGCACGAAGGGCATGCCGGACATGTACGCCGCGTCGAGATAGTCCTCGACCTTCGGCACCGCGTCCTCGATGGTCTCCCCGCGCAGGTCAAGCTCCAGCCCTGGCCCCGCCCCACGTGTGGCGACGGTCTCGCGAGTCTGGGCCGCGCCGCGTGGCGCAGCCCCTGCCGCGCGGCGTTGCTCTTTGGCATCGCGCTTGCTCTGGCTCTTGGAGCGCGGGTGCAGGTCCTCAAGGCTGGCCCGCATGCGCAGCCGCCCGACGGCGACCTCGGCGTCCTCTTCGGTCAGCTCGGTGATCTGGCCCTCGGCATTCAGCGGCGCGACCCACACCAGGTCGCCCAGTTGGTACGCGGGTTGCTCGTCCTCGTCATCGACCGGCTGAGTTGCGGATGGCGGCACGGGGATCAGGTCCTCGTCGAGCATCTTGGCTTCCTGTTCCACCTGCTTGATGATATCCAGCGGTTGGCCCGCCGCTTGTAGCCGCTTGCGCAACCGGCGAAGTTCCTGTCGCAGCGCCTCGATCTCTTGCTCGGCTTCCTCGCGCGCCTGGGCCAGCACCTCGCGGCGCTCGTGTTCGATGTTCTCCAGCCGCCCGCGCAACTCGGCGCGCAGTTTTTCGGCAGCGGTGAAGGATTCCATGCTCGCGGCAGCCGCGCGGCGCGTTTCGTCGCGCTTGCGGTGGATCTCGTCGAGCAAGTCGTCGGCTTCCAGGTCAGCATCCCCGACCAGCGCGCGCGCGTCGTTGATGATGCGCTGCGGCAGCCCCAAGCCCTCGGCGATCGCCAGGGCATTCGAGCGCCCCGGCAGCCCGATCACCACGCGGTAGGTCGGCGCGAGTGTCTCCAGGTCGAACTCGACACTCGCGTTCTGCACGCCGGGCTTCTCGTGCCCGTAGATCTTCAGTTCCGGGTGGTGCGTGGTGACCAGCGTCGTGATGCCGCGCGCCAGGAAATCGTCCAGCAGCGCGCGCGCCAGCGCCGATCCTTCGGCGGGGTCCGTGCCCGCGCCAAGCTCGTCCAGGATCACCAGCGTTTGGTGATCGGCCTGCTCCAGGATCGTGATGATGTTGGTCATGTGCGACGAAAATGTCGAGAGCGACTGCTCGATGCTCTGCTCGTCCCCGATATCCGCGAACACGTCCTTGAACACTGACAGGCGCGATTCTCCGGCGACCGGCAGGTGCAGGCCGCACTGCGCCATCAGCGCCAGCAGGCCGACGGTCTTCAGCGCGACGGTTTTACCGCCGGTGTTCGGCCCGGTGATCACCAGCGCGTACACGTCCTCGTCCATCGTCACATCGATCGGCACCACCTCGCCAGGGGGCAGCAGTGGGTGCCGCGCTTCCTTTAGGTCGATCGTGCTGCCGGGGTTCGGGTGCGGCGCGTCGCGGAAGGGCAGCAGTTCGGGCTGTGTCGCGTCAAGCGCGGCGGCGTATTTGGCTTTGGCGAAGATCAGGTCAAGCTGGGCCAGCGTCTCGACGGTGCGAATGATGTACGTCGACTCGTGCCCGACGAAGTCGCATAGCTCGCGCAGGATGCGCCGGACCTCGTTCTGCTCCTCAAGCTGGATCTCGCGCCAGGCGTTGTTGAGTTCGACCGTCGCCAGCGGCTCGATGAACAGCGTCGCCCCGCTGGCGCTCTGGTCGTGCACGATGCCCTGAATCCGGCCCTTGAACTCGGCCTTCAGCGGGATCACATAGCGCCCGTGGCGCTGCGTGACCAGCACTTCCTGCAGGTATTTCTGGCTGTTGGGGTTATGGATGATGTTGTACAGTTTGCTCTGCAGCCGGTCGAACGCGACGCGCAGCTCTTTGCGCAGCCGCGCGAGTTTCGGGCTGGCAGAATCAAGCACCTCGCCGGTGTCGTCCAGCACGCGCGCGATCTCGCCCTGGAGCGCGGTGCACTCTTCCAGGCGCTCGGCGATCGCGGCCAGCAGCGGGTACTGGTTGCCCAGCCGCCCAATGGTGCGCCGTAACGTGGTCGCCTGGCGCAGCGTGGTTTTGATGTCGAGCAGCACGGTCGGTTCGAGCAGCACGCCGCGTGCCGCTGCCGCTGCGTCCGCGCGCACGTCACGCGCCCCACCGATGGAAACGTGGTCGTGGGTGTCGAGCAATTGCCGCGCCTCGGTGGTTTCCTGCTGGCGGTCGCGCGCCTCGTCGAGATACGGCGTCGGTTCGAGCGCCCGCGCGAGGTCTTTACTGGCCGAAAATGCGGCATAACCTGCGAGCCGTTCCAGAATTTTGGGCAGTTCGAGCGTCTGCGCCGATTTGCGATTCATGATCGTGTTTGGTCCTGTGTCGTTAACTGTCGTGCGGACGGTGCGCGTCCTCGCTTCACGCCGGCAGTGGCGTTCCGGCAGCGCGATCCCGCGCGGGCCGGAGGCGAGTGAAAAACAAAAACGCCGTGACGTCGCGGATCGACACTCACAGCGTGAGAGAGTTCAGGGCCAGGCGCATGGTGCGGCGGGGGCTAGCTCAGAGGGCAGCCCCGGCACGCACGATCACCCCAAGTGCCGATGCCTTGCGACGGTGATGATGTGTGATTCTTGTTCGCACAGGGCCGCCTCCTTTCGTCAGAATTAGGCGCTGCGCACGAGATGCGCGCACCGCAGCACAGTATAACCGTCCCCGTGCACGCTGTCAACGGCGAGACATGGGGGCGTCATGAACAGTCGCCGCCAGTTGACGCGCTCCCCGCGTGCCGGTACACTGGCGGCACTACACCGGAGGGAGAACGCGCGCCAATGAGCAAACCGCACATCTTGACGATCACCCCGTATCTGCCCTACCCGCCCAGCAGCGGCGGGCGCAGCCGCACGTATAACCTGATCAAGCACCTGCAGGACACCTACGACATCGCGCTGATCTGTTTTGGCCGCCCGGAAGAGCAGGCGTTCGACCTTGCGCCGCTGCGCGCGATGTGCAGCGTGCAGGTCGTGGACCGCGACCCCAGCCCTGGCACGCTCAAGGCGGCGCTGCTGAGCCTGACCTCGACCAAACCGGTCACGCTGCGGCTGTACCACACGCCCGCGATGGAACGGGCGATCGCGGATTACCTGGCCCGGCACGCGGTCGACCTGGTGCACGTCGAGTCGTTTTACATGCTGCCGAACCTGCCGCAGGGTCTTGATATCCCGGTGTTGCTCTCGGAACCGGCGGTCGAGTATGTCGCCTGGGGACGGCACGCCCAGGTCGCGCAGCCCTGGTACACGCGCCCCGGCATCAAGCTCGAAGCGCTGAAGATGCGCACCTGGGAGCCGCGCATCTGGGCGCAGGCGACCGCGATCGGCGCGATGTCGGCCATCGACGCGCAGATCATCCGCCGCGACCTGCCCGACGCGACGATCGTCATGGCTCCGAACGGCGTGGATATTGATTACTTCACCATTGATGAGACGGTCGAGCGCGACAACCGCACCGGTATTTTCATGGGCGATTACAAGTATTTCCCCAACACCGACGCGATGCTGTACTTCATCGAGGACATCATGCCGCTGGTGCGGCGGCAGCGCGGCGATTTCCAGATCATGCTGCTGGGCAAGGATGCCCCGCGCGAGCTGTGGTCGCACCACAACGACCCCACGCAGGCAGTCACCGTCGCCGGGTTCGTGGACGACACGCGCCCGTACCTGCAGAGCAGCGCGCTGTTTGTATGCCCGCTGCGCAGTGGTAGCGGCACGCGCTTCAAGCTGCTGGAAGCGCTCGCCTGCGGGATGCCGGTGGTCAGCACGCCGGTGGGCGCGGAAGGACTCGACGCAGTGGACGGCGAGCACATGCTGATCCGCGACACGCCGCAGGGCTTCGCGGATGCGATCGTGCAGGTGCTCAACAACCCGCGCGACGCGGACGCGATGGCGCGACGCGGGCGCGAGTGGGTCGTCAAACGCCACGCCTGGGCGCACAGCGCGGCGCTGCTGCGCGAGGCGTATGACACATTGCTCAAGGAAACGTAACCAGGTTCACGACCGGTGCTTGTGGCGCTGGATCGCGTTGAGCAGCGTTTTGTAACCCACGTGTGCGTGCGTGGCGATGCCAAAGGCGCGCGTGCCCCACCCCAATCCCGCCATGCCGCCGACCACGCGATACACGCCGGGCAGGTCGCGCTCGACGACGATCAGCCGCCCGTCGCGCTCAAGGTCGCCGCGTTTGTTCACCGCGCGGCGGATCAACGTGTGGTCGGTCACGTCGATCACGGCGTCCCACGCGATCCACGCGCCGCGCCACAGCAGCGGCTGCACCCACAGCCCGCGCTCGTAGACCGTGATCGCGGGATGCATCACGGCAAGCTGCACCAGCGGCAGCGCCAGCACCGCCAGAAACGGTGCCATCAGCACCAACAGCGGCAATCCATGCAACAAGCCAACCACGACCAGCCCGGCCACGCCGAACACCAGCCCGGCCAGCCCGACCGCCACCATGATCGCCGTGAGTCGCCGTAGCAGCGGCGAAGGGTGCGGGTGTTGTGACAGGCACGCGCCGCGTTCTGGATCAGGTGCGGGTTGCGTGCGATCGGTGTGGCTCACGGTGGCCTCCGGTGGTGGCTCAGGATCATGCGCGTTCGATTATAGCGCGTCGTCTGGTATACTACCGCGTGCAATGACGAGACCCGCATGCAGGACGCTTGACGTGACATCGCGAGGACCCAGTGACAGACGACACTTTCGAACTTGAATTGACCGAAATGGTACACGGCGGGCAGGCGCTCGGACGCGACGCCGGCGGGCGCGTGATCTTCACCCGTTACGCGATCCCCGGCGAGCGCATCCGCGCGCGCATCACCGACGACCGCGAGCGCTACGCCTTCGCGGAGACCGTCGCAGTGCTTGATCCGTCACCGCACCGCGTCGAACCGCCGTGCCCGCATTTCGGGCCGGGGCGCTGCGGCGGCTGCCATTTCCAGCATATCGACTACGCCGCGCAGCCGGGCTACAAGCGCGACGTGGTGATCGACCAGTTGGCACGCATCGGCGGGTTTGAGAATCCCACCGTCCGCCCGACCATCCCCGCGCCGGGCGCGTGGCAGTACCGCAGCCACGTGACGTTTCACGCGGACGGTGACGGGCGGCTGTGCTTCGTGGGCACGGACGGCGCGACCCTGGTCCCGATCGACGAATGCCACATCATCCGCCCGGAGCTGCTGGACCTGCTCGATATGCTGGACCTGCAAGACATCCCCGAACTGGAGCGCGTGCGGCTGCAGGCCGGGTCCGATCCGGATGACCTGATGGTGATCATCAGCACGCGCGGCGACGAGGTGCCGGAGCTTGAGGTCGACCTGCCGGTGTCGGTCAACTTCCTGTTCAGCGACAACGAGCCGATGAACCTGATCGGGAACAGCAGCGTGCGCTACACCGTGCGCGGGCGGGACTTCCGCGTGACGGCGGGCGGCTTTTTCCAGGTCAACCTGCCGCAGGCCGAAACGCTGGTCGACCTGGTGCTGGACCGGCTCGACCTGCGCGGCGACGAAACCGTGCTCGACCTGTACGCGGGCGTGGGGCTGTTTTCCGCGTTCATCGCGGGGCACGCTTCACTCGTCACCGCGATCGAGAGCTATCCCCCCGCCGTGACCGACGCCGATGTGAACCTGAGCGACCTGGACAACGTGGACCTGATCGAGGGCAGCGTCGAGGACGTGCTGCCGGAGCTGGTCGACCGTTTCGACGCGGTGGTGCTCGACCCGCCGCGCACCGGCGTGACGCCGGACGCGCTCGACGCGCTGGCCGGGCTTGCCCCGGCACGCATCGTGTACGTGAGCTGCGAGCCATCCACGCTGGCGCGCGACGCCAAGCGGCTCGCCCGCAAGGGTTATCGCCTGGTCGACGCGCAGCCGGTCGACATGTTCCCGCAGACGTACCACATCGAGACCGTGGCGCATTTCGTCCGGGCGTAGGCCCGCACGCCTGTTTGTAGCGCGGCGGTGGACGCTGTCCCGCGTTCGCTTTACAATGGGTGTCACGACATTTTTAGCACAAGGACAAAGGCGCATGCTTACCAATCGTTACACTGTAGTAGGGCTGCTGGTGCTGCTCGCGGCGCTGGTGGTGTCGCCGTTCGCTGCACACGCGCAGGACCTGTCGCAAAGTTTCACTACCAGTGACGGCTCGCTGACGTTCCAGTATCCGGCGGGCTGGGTCCTCGAAGAGTTTTTCGGCACGATCATCCTCGCCAACTCGCAGCAAGCCGCCGACGTGTTCTTCGAAGGCAATCCCATCACCGAGGGGCAGGCCTTGCTGGCCGTGCTCACGCCCACCGCCGTTTCCGAGGAACTCAGCGTATCCGGCGACACCGCCGATTCGGCGGAAGCCCTGCTCGCCGTCTTCCTGCGCGATACCAGCGGCACGACCGGCGCGATTGAAACGCTGACCCTGGGCGACAAACCGGTCGCGCGCGGCAGCGCCACATCTGAGGATGATCAACTCGTCGTGTACGCGGTGGACTTCGGCGCGGGCGGGCTGGGCCTCGTCGCGCAGATTTCGCTGCCCGGCGAAGCGGATCGGCACCAGGACACCACACACGCCATCATCGAGTCAATGCGTGCGCAGGCACTGGTCGCGCCGGTGGAGAGTGGCGATGTCGTGTGGCAGCAACTGCGCGAAGTCCCCACCGACGCGGTCCCCGGTGACGGTTACAATTCGGCGGATGCGGTGGTCGTCGGGCCGGACGACACGATCTACGTGCTGGATGGTTTCGTGGGGGTGCACGTCTTCGACGCCGACGGCACCGAACAGGGCTTGATCGTCCCGGAAGATATGTTCGGCATCCTGAGCGCGCTGGCCGTCGACACGGCAGGCAACCTGTGGACGGTCGATTTCACGGGCACGCTGGTCCAGTTCGACGCTTCGGGCGCGGTGCTGTCCTCGGTTGAACTCGGCGACACGGTCGAACTGGCGTTCTTCGGCGTTGAGCTGGCGATCGGGCCGGAAGACAACCTGTACCTGCTCAACCCGCACGACATCGACGAGCAGGCGGTCGGGGAAATCCTGGTCTACTCGCCCGGCGGCGAGCTGCTGAACCGGTTCGCGGTCGGGAGCGACGAGTACTTCTACGAGGCGTCGATCGCGTTCGGGCCGGACGGGAACCTGTACGTCGCGGAGCACTTCGGCGAGGACGGGATCAAGGTCTTCGACCCGCAGGGTAACCTGCTGCGCGAGGGCATCGGCACGGGGCGGCTCTACAACATGAACGGCATCGCGGTCGGCCCGGACGGCTCGATCTATACCGCCATCTCGGACAGCCCGATCTACCACTTCGCCAATGACGGCACGCTGTTGGCCCGGTTTGGGCAGTCGCAGTTTATGACCGATGACCTTGATTTCGAGGCCGAGACACTGCCCGCGATGCAGGCGGGCGTCTTCTACAACATCGGCGGGATGGCGTTGCTCTCGTCCGGCGACCTGGTCGTGGCGGATGCCAACCCGAGCTGGTGGCAACTCGTGCGCATCAACTTCAGCGAATAACGCCGCGACCGCTTAGCGGCATGTTACGGGGCGTAGTGCGTGCTGCGCCCCACCCCTGGCTCCGCGATCGGGCCGCCACAACGCCTTAGTTCGCTGTTCCAACGTGCGGTATAATCGGGCCGTTCCACGTTTAATCGACGCTTGCACGCACAAGGACAGATGTCGCTCATGCCGGATTCTCTCGACACCCAGGCCGCCCTGCTGACCGCCGAATCGATCGCGCGCCAGGCAGGGGCGATCCTGCGCCAGTATTTCGAACGTCCCCGCAGCACCGGCAGTAAATCCACCCGTATCGACCTCGTCACGGAAGCCGATCGCGCCAGCGAAGCCTTCATCGTGGACGCGTTGCGCGCCGCGTTCCCCGATCACCACATCGTCGGGGAAGAGGGCGGGGGCTACGGCCCGCCACCGGACAGCACGCCGTATCACTGGTATGTCGACCCGCTGGACGGCACGACCAATTTCGCGCACCGCTTCCCGATCTTTTCGGTGAGCCTTGCCCTCTCCGGGCCGGACTTGCGCCCGATCCTGGGCGTGGTCTACGATCCGATGTACGGTGAAACGTACAAAGCGATCCGGGGCCAGGGCGCAACGGTCAACGGGCGGCCCATGCACGTCAGCGACACCCCCACGCTTGCCGAGGCGCTGGTCAATACCGGTTTTCCGTATAATCGCTGGACCGCCGAGGACAACAACGCGGCGCACTTTAGCCATTTCGTGCGGCGCACGCAGGGCGTGCGGCGGATCGGCGCGGCGTCGCTGGACTTGTGCTGGGTCGCTGCCGGGCGCTTCGACGTTTACTGGGAGAGCGGCCCGCAACCCTGGGACGTGCAGGCGGGCATCCTGTGTGTGTGGGAAGCGGGTGGGACCGTCACGGACTATCGCGGCACGCTCAGCCGGGACGCGCTCAGCGGGACGCAGACGCTCGCCACGAACGGGCTGCTGCACGACCAGGCGCTCGCCGTGCTGCAACAGGGAGATGCCGCGCCGCTGCCACAGGAACCGAACAGTTAATCGGGACTGCCACAAGTATGCAGAAAAGGAAACCAGGCCGCTATGTCTAACCGAACACCGCGCGTATGGCGTATCGTGATGCTGGCCGCGCTGCTGGCACTGGGTTTTGCGGCGGCACGTGACTCTGCCACCGCCCGCCAGGACGACAACCCGGTCTATAACGAGGTCGCGCTGCTGGAGTCGGCAATCATCGACGTGTACCCGCACGACCCCGCCGCGATCACGCGGGGGCTGGTGTACCATGGCGGCTATCTCTACGAGAGCGCCGGGCTTGAGGATCGCTCCGCGCTGCGCCAGATCGATCCCGCGTCCGGCGAGGTGCTGCGCGCGCTCGACCTGCCCGCCGGGCACGCCGGGGCGGGGTTGGCGCGGATCGATAACACGCTGGTCCAGTTGACCGAGCGCGCCGGGATCGCGCGGGTGGTCGCGCTGGGCAGTCTCGCGCCGGTGGCCGAGTTCGCTTATGACGGGACGGCGCGGGGGCTGTGCGCCGACGAGCAGTTCATCTACATGAGCAACGGCACGCCGTTCATCGCCCTGCGCGACCGCACGACGTTCGAGCCGATCGTCAGTTTCCTGGTCACCGTGCGCGGCTCGATGGTCGAGCGCCTGGACGAACTCGAATGCGTGGGCGACTACATTTACGCGACGGTGAGCCGGACCGATTTCATCGTGCAGATCGACAAGTCGAACGGCGTGGTCACCGCGGTGATCGACGCGGCTAACCTGCTCAGCAGCAGCGAGCGCGCGGCGCTCGGTAAGGATGACCTGCTCAGCGGGATCGCGTACCAGCCGGAGTCGGAGACGTTCTTTGTGACGGGCCAGCACTGGCCCAAGCTGTACGAAGTGACGTTCGTCGAGACGGATCGCTGAGACTGGCCCGGCTGGCGCCAGCCACTAACGGATATTCATATCGCCATCAACGAAAGGTTTTCAAACCCCATGAACGCACACCCACGAATACACGTTACCGCGATCCTGATGATCGTGCTGCTGGCGCTGGGCGCGGCTGGACTCGCCGGCGCGCAAGGGCCGAACCCGATGGACCAGCCGGTCGAATTCCTGGTCCCGGAGGTGCTGGACGTGCGCCCGCACGACAGCGGCGCGTGGACGCAAGGCTTCCTGGTACATGACGGATTGCTTTATGAGAGCACGGGCGAAGACTCGGACTCCGAGATCACGTCACTGCGCGAGACGGACCCCGTCACCGGCGACATCCTGCGCATGGCCGAAAACCCGGACATCTACGGTGAAGGGTTGGCGCTGGTGGGCGACCGCCTGGTCCAGCTTTCGTGGAAGGACGAGGTCGCGATAGTCTACGACCTGGCGACGTTCGAGCAGGTGGGCCAGTTCACCTACGAGGGCGAGGGCTGGGGCCTGTGCTACGACGGCGAGCAGCTCTACATGAGCGACGGCAACCCGCTGCTCCAGGTCCGCGACCCGGAGACGTTCGAACTGAAATACAGCCTCGCGGTGACGTTCCAGGGCTGGACGATCAGCGGCATCCCGGCCAACGACCAGTTGATCGACCTGAGCGCGTTAAACGAACTGGAGTGCGTCGGGGATCACGTCTATGCGAACGTGTGGACGACCGAATACATCCTGAAGATCAACAAGCGCAACGGCATCGTCGAAGCGCTGATCGACGCGCGCAACCTGCGCGATTACAAAGAGGAAGGCGAAACCTACACCACGCAGTACCTCAACGGGATCGCTTACCTGCCGGAGTCGGACACGTTCCTGATCACCGGCAAGAAGTGGCCGCGCATGTTCGAGGTGCGCTTCGTGCCGCGCGAAAACTGACAGTCCGCCGCGCCTGGCGAGGGGCGAGTGTCACGCCGCCCCTCACGCCCATGCCTTGACGCGGCGGCGCAACAGCCACCCCAGCGCCAGCAGTAACGCGATCCCGCCGAGCGCCACCGGGCCGGGCGCTGCCTGCGCGAGCGCCAGCAGGTAGCCGCCGAGCGACACGCCCGTCAATCCCAGCGCGACCAGCGTCCACAGGCCGGACAACGCGCCGAACGCCGCGAAGATCTTCTCCTCGCGCGACCAGGGCGCACGCGTGCGCAGCTTATCCCACAGCGGCCCCCTGATGAACGCGAGGCTTTTTTCCTGCAGGCGGGGGATCTCCAGCCAGTCCATCAGGATGTAATACCCGTCCAGTTTCAGCAGCGGGTTGAGATTCATAAAGCTGGTGAGGTACGTCAGCAGGGCGAACTGGAACAACACGCCCTGCCAGAACGCCCCCGGCACGACCAGCAACCCCAGGCTCGCCAGCCCGCCCACGACGAATCCCGAATGCGGCCCGGCCCAGCTCACCACGATGCGCGGGCGGCGCGGCTCCATCCAGATATCGGTCGTGTCCACAAACGCGGCAGGCATTCCGAGATACAGCAGGAAGCCGCCCCGCCGCACCTCGCGCCCGTAATGCTTGGTCGCGACCGCGTGCGCCCACTCGTGAACCAGCAGCGTGATCGCCTGCAGGACGTACAGCGTCAGCACGCCGGCCAGCGCCCCCGCCCCACCGAACAACGCGACATCACGCCCGCTTACACCGGTCAGCAAACCGAGAAATACCACCGCTCCGGCGACGATCACCGCCAGCATGACCCACTGCACCGGCGGCAGGAACAGGAAGCGCCCCACCGCGCGGTAGCTGCGCGCGACCAGCCCGTCGATCCCGCCGATCGCGATCTCGGTGTGGAACAACGCGCGCGCCAGCCGCCGCCACAGCACATTGGCGCGCCGCTGCCGGATCGACTCGTCCGCCGCGCCGTAGACGTCGATCAGCGGCTCAATGAACCCCTTCTGCTGCAACTGGTCCAGCAGCACCAGCAAGCTGTTGATCGCCAGCTTGCCATGCGCCAGCATGTAGGCTACGGCGATATCCTGTACGCTGGCCTCGCCGTCCATCTGTTCCCACAGAAAGACCTGTTCGGCGGTCAAGCGCAGGTAGGCATCGGTGCGCAGGTTCTTGAGAATCCAGTAGGTCTCGCCATGTGCGTCGGTGATCTTCTTCAGCGCGTAGCCGGGCTTGCGCGTGGGATGGAACGAGGACAGGTCACGGGCGCGAACTTGCTGGGCGAACAGGCTTTCCTCGGGGCGCGCCAGGACGAGCGTTTCGTCGGCGCTGCGCGACCACACATTCTCGGCATCGGCGCGCACCAGCGCCAGCGTGTTCTCCAGGTCGACGGTCCCGTTGGCGTTGCGCCCCGCCAGCGCCGCGTCCCAGATCGCCAGCAGCCCTTCGCGCGGCAGGATCAGCGTTTCGTCCGTCGCCGCCGCCCACAGGTCGGACGCCCCGGCGTTGGACGGCATGCCGCGCAGCAGCACAGTCTCGTTGTCGAACGCGTCCCACACGCCGCCCGCGCTGGCCGTGACGATCTTGTCCCACAGCCCCATCTGGCCCGGCGCAGGCGCGGATGCCCCGACCTGCATCTGCGCGTCAAGGCGATCCCACAGGCCGCCGGTGTCGTGAATGACAGCTCCGATGTTGCGGTAGACATTTGCCATGTGCTGCTCGCGGGTCCGGCGCGCGGCGGCGCTCAATCGCTGCTCATGCGGAACAGGATCGTCGTCTCGCCGATCACAAGCACCGCGCCATCGTGCAAGGGCTGCGGTTCGTCGGGTTGCACGGGGATGCCGTTGACCATGGTGCCGTTCGCGCTCCCCAGGTCCACGATGGTCCACGTGCCATCATCGGCCAGCCGGATCGCGCAGTGCGGGCGCGAGACGGTGCGATCTTGCAGCGAGATGTCCCACGTTGCGTTGCGCGTCGCCCGCCCGATGGTCAGCGCCGGGGTCAGAAGCGGAATCGCCGCGCCTTCCTGCGGGCCGGACGTGATGTGCAGCGTGGGCGTGCCGCCCGCTGCCACCGGCACGATCAGCGTGCCCGTGCTGCGCGCCTGCTCCATCTCCGCATCGGTCACCACGGCGGAGAAATTCAGCACCGGCACGTACAGCCGGATCACGTCGCCGTGCGCCAGCGGAAACGGGTCGGTCAGGCGCTTGTCGTTGACAAACGTCCCGTTCGCGCTGTTGAGATCGGTCAGCATGAAAATGCCGTCGCGGAAGTTGATCACGGCGTGCTCGCGCGAGACGTGCCGTTCCGGGATGTGAATCTCGTTATGCGGCAACCGCCCGATCGAAGCCGTCGCGCCCTCCGCCAACACGTATTCGCGGATGTCGCCGCTTTCGGGGTCTTGCCAGGTCAGTTTTGCCAGGCCATCAACGTACGCATTCATCGGCTATCTTTACCGTCATCATGCTACCGGATGCTGCCGGTCAATCGAGATACGGCATCTCGATCGGTTCAGGCTGCGGCTTGCAGACGCCACACCAAACCGCGTCGGCCACAACCAGCGATTTTGGCACTTTTTTGCCGCCCACGTATACCGAAATGATGTAGGTCATGGTCTTGATGTGCTCCCCGCACACCGCCCGCCCGCACCAGCGGCAGATCGCCTGGGCTTCTTCAGCGCAGTGCACACACCTCATGAGCTGGTTTTCCCCCTTGTAGCGCGCAGAAACAACATCATCGCGCACGGTCCTTACGTGTGGAACAGTATACACCAAGCATCTGCAAAAACGAAGCGGCGGCGTGTAAGTGGCGTAGACGGACCGGACAGGTCCCGACCCGGCAGAATCATCTGCCCTGTTCTCATGCATCTACCCTGGTCCAGACACAAACCACCTTGCAGCCCGTCCGCGTTTGCAGTTAAAATATTGTTAATACTGCAAAGTAGCCGGGGAGGATCGAACGCTCTAAGCCACTTGCCTCTGCTGCAAGTGGTACGGAGCGTTTGCCGCTGAAGGAGAACGATGGATAAGACACGCAACGTACTGTGGCTTATCGCGAACCGAATCTACGGTTCGCTGTTGTGGCAGGTGCTGATCACCGGCATCGTCGTCGTCGTGCTGGTGTTGCTGGATATTGTCTACCCGTCGACCAAAATAGGCTTCGCCATTGTGATCATCCTGGCGATGATCAACCCGCGGCTGCGCGGGTTCGCTTTTGACTTCATGCCGTTTATGGTCTTGCTGCTGGTCTACAGCGAGTTGCGGCGTCTGGCCGGCGATATTGACTACACCGAATTGAACATCGTGAACTTGATCAAGTGGGAACGGTCGCTGTTCGGCGGCACACTGCCCGGCCACTGGCTGCAAGAAGTGATCGGGGAGCATCCGTTCGAACCGCTGATCAACGTGCTGGCAAACATCTTCTACCTTTCGCACTTCATCACCCCGGTGATCCTGGCCGGGCTGCTGTGGTCGTTCCGGCGCACGGAGTACTGGGCGTTTATGATCGGGCTGGTCGCGCTGTCGTTTGCCGCGTTCGTGACGTACGTGCTGTTCCCGGCTGCGCCGCCCTGGTGGGCCACCTCGCGCGGCTACCTGCGCAGTATGCCGATCACGCTTGATAATTTTGTGGTCGGAGAGGATGTGGTTTCGTCCGGGCCGAATCCGGTTGCAGCGATGCCCTCGCTGCACATTGGTTACCCGATATATCTCGCGCTGGTCAGCTTGGCGGTGTGGGGCCGCCGCGCGTGGCCGGTGTTCTTGCTGCCGCTCGCGCTGTTGTTCTCAGCCGTATACCTCGGCCACCATTACGTGATCGATGGGATCGCCGGTGGCATTTACGCGCTGGTCATATACGGCACCGTGTACCAGCGGCTGCGCCGGTCGCAGTTCGATCTGAGCCTGTACCTTTGGGGAAGAAAGCAATCGAAAGTGGACACCTTTCAATAGCCCTCGCGCGCCAGAGTCACCTGGCACCCTGGTTTGATGCGTCTGCCCTGCCTGTATCAACTTCCATCGTTCGATCACAGGCGAGATCGCGGTATAATCCCCCAGAACTTTTGCTACCCGGCAGGGTTAGTATAGTAACGGCACAGACCGTCTTCGTATCGAGTCAGCGCCAGCGCAGCCTGCGCGCCGCTGCCTCCATTTCGTCGCAAGTCTTAGGAGATAGAACGAACCATGCGTATTCTCATTCTCGGTGGTGATGGTTATCTCGGCTGGGCCACGGCCATGTATTTCAGCAACCGGGGCCATGAAGTCGCGGTCGTGGATAACTTCACGCGCCGCCTGATGCACGCCGAACGCGGCACCGACAGCCTGACGCCGATCAAGTCACTACACATGCGCGTCGATGCCTGGAAAGAGGTCACCGGTAAAGACATTGAGATGTTCATCGGTGACATCAAAGACTGGTTTTTCATCAGCAAGGTGATCCAGGATTTCAAGCCCGAGACGATCGTGCATTACGGGGAGATCCCCAGCGCGCCCTATTCCATGATCGACGTGCATCACGCCGTCGCCGTGCACGAGAACAACGTCAACGGCACGCTGAACGTGCTGTGGGCGATGCACCAGTTCGCGCCCGACGCGCACCTGATCAAGCTCGGCACGATGGGCGAATACGGCACGCCGAACATCGACATCCCTGAAGGGTACTTCGAGGTGGAATATCGCGGGCGCAAAGACACGCTGCCCTTCCCCAAGCAGCCCGGCTCATTCTACCACCTGACCAAAGTGCATGACTCCAACAACATCATGTTCGCGTGCAAGATCTGGGGGCTGCGCGCCACCGACCTGAACCAGGGCGTCGTCTACGGCATCGAGACCGAAGAGTCCAAGCTCGATGACCGCCTGCTGACGCGCTTCGATTATGACGAGTCCTTCGGCACGGCGCTTAACCGCTTCTGCGTGCAGGCCGTGGCGGGGATCCCGCTGACGCTGTTCGGCAAGGGCCGGCAGACGCGCGGTTACCTGAACATTCTCGACACGCTGCAATGCGTCGACATCACCGCGCACCACCCGCCGAACCCCGGCAAGATGCGCGTGTTTAACCAGTGGGTCGAGCGCTTCAGCGTCTACGACCTGGCGCATCATGTCAAGAAGGCCGCCGAGTCGGTGGGCATTGACGTGCAGATCGCGCACTACAGAAACCCCCGCGTCGAGGCCGAGGAACACTACTACAACCCCGACCACAACGAGCTGTACGGCCTGGGCCTCAAGCCGCACCTGCTGGATGACTCGCTGGTCGAGCAGGTGATCAACCGCGTGGTGCAGTACAAGGACCGCATCATCAAAGACTCGATCGTGCCGCGCATTTACTGGGAAAAAGGCGCGACGGACGAGTATGTCGAGATCACCGAGTACGAAGAGGGCGCGGCGGACAAATACACCGAGGTTGCCCAGTACGAAGAGGGGAAATAACGCGCGGCACTGCGCCTGGCGCTTAACCGGGCCAGCACGGGTGACCGGCTGGCCTGGTTTCTGATCCGTGCACGCGCTGCGCCACGCGCCAGCCTGGACCGCGTACCAACCACCTGAAGGATTGCTGCATGCCCACAGTGGATTATCCGATCACGTTTTTCTTCACGCGCGACCTGGAAAAGACTGCCGCGTTTTACGCCGACGTGCTCGGCCTGGAACTCGCGCGCGACCAGGGCGACTGCCGCATCTTCCGCGTGGGGACGGGCGGATTCGTCGGCTTCTGCCAGCGCGAGCACACCCTGGACACGCCACACGGCGTGATCCTCACGCTGGTGACAGATGACGTTGACGGTTGGTATTACGATCTCGTCGCGAAGGGTGTTGAGTTCGAGACGCCGCCCAGCCTGAATCCGCAATACAACATCTACCATTGTTTCCTGCATGACCCCAACGGCTACCTGATCGAGATTCAGCGCTTCAACGAGCCGCTGGCGTGAATGGCGACCGCGCACGGGTTCGATCGCGCCCAAAAACCAGTCAAACCCGAACCTGATTGCGTATATACTCTTGAGGTTGACCGAATTCTTTTGTCGCAGTTACAGGCTTGAAGTGCCCAGCCCGCCCGACTGATGCGGGCCGTTTGAGGAGCGTCGTAGATGACGATGAGTGTTCCAAAACCGCATAAGCGCCTGGGGATTGTCGCCGCGCTGGTGATCGCGGCGGCGCTCGCGCTGGCCGCCTGCGGCGATGCGGTAACCGAAGAAGCGAAACTGCCCGACCTGCGCCCGAGCGTGACCGCCGTTCCCCCGACCACCCCCACCCCGATCCCGCAGGAAACCACCTACGAACTGCCGGCGATCGCGTGGGACGATCTGTCACCGTTCCGCGCGGCGATGCGCGAGGGGTTTGAGGACGACGTCGCCGCTTTTGCGGACGCGAACCGTTACTACATCGAGGCGGAACTGTCCTTCGAGGGCAGCGTCGCGATAATGCGCGGTGCCGAGCGCGTGCGTTATACCAACCACAGCGCGGACGAACTGGATGCGATTGTCTTCCGGCTGTATCCCAACATGACCGCGTCGGGCGGCAGCATGGTTGTGTACGAGGTCACCGTCGCGGGTCAGCCGGTCGAGCCGAAGTTCACCGAGCGCGACACCGTGCTGATCGTGCCACTGGACACACCGCTCGCGCCGGGCGAAGCGGTCGAGATGACGCTGCAATTCGCCACCGCTGCCGAGCGCGGCATTTACGCGGGGTACGGGGTCTACGGCTACCATTACGACACCTATGCCGGGGCCGAATGGTTCCCGCTGCTGTCGGTCTACGAAGCGGATCGCGGCTGGTGGACGCTGCGCCCGGTCACCTGGGGCGACCAGGTATACAGCGAGACCAGCCTGTTCGAGACCCGGCTCACCGTGCCGGAAGCGTTCCGCCTCGCGTTCAGCGGAGTCGAGTTGGACACCACCGACAACGGCGACGGCACCAAGACCGTGCATTACGCCAGCGGGCCGATGCGTAACTCGATGCTGGTGGCCGGTGCGGGCTACGGAGTCCTGACCGGCTACATGGACGATATCGCGATCAACGTCTATTTCTGGCCGGGCGGCGAGAGCGCCGCCGAAGACGCGCTGTCGATCGCGCTGGACGCCATGCGCGTGAACAACGCGGCTTACGGGCCGTACCCGTTCAACGAACTGGACGTCGTCGAGACGTTCGTCTACACCGCGATGGAGCACCCTGGCATGATCACGGTTGCGAATCGCTGGTGGGAACGCGGCAACCCCAATCTCGAATATGGTACTGTCCACGAGATCGGGCACCAGTGGTTCTTCTCGCTCGTCGGCAACAACCAGGTGGAGCACCCCTGGATCGACGAGTCGCTGACGGTGTACACCGAGTATTATTACACCCGCGCGATCTACGGCGAAGACGCGGCGCGCGACTGGTTGCAGCGTTACCGGGACCGGTACAACCAGTACCGCAGTTCCGGGGCGCCGGACCTCGTGCTGAACCTGCCGGTCAGCGCCTACGTCGACAACAATTACGGCTCGATCATCTACGGTAAGGGGCCGCTGTTTTACACCGAACTCGAGCGGATGATCGGGCGCGAAGCCTTCGAGGAGGCGGTGCGCCTGTACTTTGAGCGCAACCGCTACGGCGTCGCGGAATCGAAAGACATCCTCGACGCGTTCGAAGAGGTCACGGGCCAGGACCTCGACGCGTTCTTCTACCGCTGGGTCGGGGAATTCGAGGGTCTTGATCCGGCAGTGATCGAAGACGTGCAGGCGCGTGCGAACTAGCGCGCGCGCAGCACAGCACGGGCCGCACCTTCACGGGGCAGCGACGCTTACACCTGCTGGTTGCCCCGGTTTGTTTTCCCCGGCGCGATCCGGCTACAATGGCATACGAGAACGGTCAAAACGGCGGCACACCATGAAAGGACACGCGCACCATGCGGATCGGGCGATTGATGCTGGCCGGGCTGCTGATCGCGCTGACGGCAGCGGGTGCGGGCACGCGTCGCGGCGCGGCCCAGTCCCCCAACGACCGCGTCGCGCGCTACCGGCCCGCGCTGCTGCCGGACTTCCTGCCGGACCTTAACGCGCACCCCACCGCCCCGCACTACACGATCGACATGCAGATCGCGCTTGACGACCGCACCGCGACGATCACCGGTCAGCAGTCCGTGCGCTATACCAACCGGGCACCGGGGATCGCGCTCGACGATATTGTGTTCCGGCTGTACCCCAACCTGGACTCCTACGGCGCGGCGATGGCGGTGCACGCGGTCACGGTGGACGGGCACGCTGTCACGCCCGCACTGGACGCCACGCGCTCCGTGCTGAGCGTGCCGCTGCCACAGCCTTTACCCGCCGGCGCAGCGGTAACGCTCGACCTGGCGTACGCGATCACGGTCGAGGCGGGACAGGCGCGGCTTTACGGCCAGTTCAGCTACCTGGACGGCATCCTCGCGCTGCCGCACGCCTACCCCATGCTGGCCGTGTACCGCGCCGGGCGCGGCTGGTGGGACGAGACCGCACACCCGCAGGGCGACATCGTCTTCAGCGAGACCGCGTTCTACGACGTGCGCGTCACCGCCCCGGCGGATGTCCTGATCGCGGCCAGCGGCACGCCGGTCAGCCTGGACACCAACACTGGCGGGACGCTGACACACCACATCGTCGCGCCGCTGATGCGCGACTTCGCGCTGATCGCCAGCGCGCGTTACGTCACGTTGGGCGGCGAGCAGGACGGGGTGCGCCTCACGCTGTACTACGATCCCGACCGGCCCAACGCGCACGCCAACGCCCGCGCGGGCCTGCGCATCGCCCAGAACGCGCTGCACACGTACAACGCGGCGTTCGGGCGTTACCCGTACGCCGAACTGGACATCGTGCAGACGCCGAACAGCGCGGGCGGGCTGGAATACCCCGGCCTGTTCGTGATCGGAACGGATGTGTGGGATGCGGGGGACGCGCTGTTCGAGTTCCTGATCGCGCACGAGATGGCCCACCAGTGGTGGTACGGGCTGGTTGGCAACGACCAGGTACGCGATCCCTGGCTGGACGAGGCGCTGGCGCAGTTCGCAACAGCGATCTACATCCGCGCCCAGGAAGGCGAAGACGCCTACGCCGCCGCGCTGGAAAGCTTCCGCATCCAGCATGCCAACTTCACCGCCACCCACCCGGACCAACGCATCGGCAGGCCGGTGCCAGCCTACCCGGACCGCGCGTACTTCTTCATCGTGTACCAGAAGGGGCCGCTGTTTTACGCCGCGCTGGACGACGCCTATGGGACCGAAGCCGTACTCGCGGCGCTGCGTGACTTCCTCGCCGCCCACCGCTACGGGATCGCGTATCCCGACGATCTGCGCGCGAGCCTGGAGCGGTCGCTGGGCGCGGACCTCGGCGCGCTGTTCGCGGAATGGGTCGCGCCGCTGCCGGTGGGTTAGCGCCATCACAGTTGGCCCGGCGGCACGATTGCGCTAAAACCGTGAATGATATCGCCGATGCAGACACAGGACATCACACCATGCGCCGACTGTTCACCCTGCTGCCGCTGCTGGCCGCGCTCATAGCGGCGCTGGCCGCGTGCGGCACCACCAGCGACGATTCGAGCGTCGCCGGGTTCGCCGAAACGCTGCCCCTGGCCGCCGACCGACCCACCTTCGTCTTTTTCTACACCGACGGTTGAGCACCTTGAGCGCGCATGCAACCTGTCGTGGACAGGCTCACGGATGATTACGGCGACCGCGTGGCGTTCGTCGCGCTCAACGCGGACGGTGAAGGCGCGACCGCATTCGAGGCCGGGGGCCTGCCAGGGCACCCGTCATACGTGATCATGCAGCCGGACGGGTCCGAGGCCTGGCGCGGGTTCGGGACGCTGGACGAACGCGACCTGCAACAGGCGCTCCAGGCCGCGCTGGATGGCTGATCGTTACCCACCTGGTGTTGCCGGACCAACAGCATTCGCCAATTCGCCCTGCTATTTTTTATAATCAGCACCATAACTATTGCTGACTGTGAGGGTATCGATATGGCGAAACGACGTGACCAAACCAAACAGCGCAGACCGAGCAAGATACAGCGCCGCGCGCGCCGCCACCAGTGGATCATCGGGGCGGTGGTCGCGGTGGTGGCCGTGGCGACCATCGGCGTGGCGTATGCCTACCTGACCGAAGACAAGCCCGGCGAGCGATTCGACGATATGGGCAACACGCACCTGGCGAGCGAGCCAACCGCTTACATCTGGAACAGCCGCCCGCCGACTTCCGGCCCGCACTCACCGAACATCGTGTCCTGGGGCGTGCATGAGGAAACCATCCCGGAGTGGATCCAGGTGCACAACCTGGAAGACGGCGGCGTGATCATGCACTATAATTGCCCGGATGGCTGCCCGGAGATCGTCGCGGAACTGGAAGAGATTGTCGCGGACAAGGGCGAGCACCAGCTCGTGCTGCACCCCTACGAAAACATGGACACTACGATCGCGCTGACGGCGTGGACGCGCCGCTTGCAGTTGGACGAGATGGACCGCGACGCGATCGAGAACTTCATCGACGCCTACCGGGGTATCGACCACCACCGCTAGCCGCACGCGCCACCACGCGACGGGACGCCGGGCGACCACGCCCTGGATGCGCGTCCCGTTTTTTGATTCCCGCGCGGCGCAGTTTTTGGATCGCCCTTGTCACCGCGCGGACTCCATAGAAATTGCGCCAGGGGACACCCCGCTTTAGCGGGGTGGGGAATGGCGCGCTCCTCCTTTCTGTGTGTACGTGGATTTTTGGTATAATGATCATCGCTAT
>CAYRNY010000018.1:0-111560 GCA_964425755.1 uncultured Anaerolineaceae bacterium | reverse complement strand
GAAACGATCTATGAAACCTTGGCTGCCTAAAAGTGCATAACTTCAGTAAATGATACACATGCTATGCGGTTGTAGACAGCGACACAACGCCTATGGTAGACTACTCGTAATAGTTTGCAACACACGTGAAAATGATCGCCTGTTCCATCTATTTGATCTTGCTCAGCAAAGCACACCGCGGCTGGAGTGTGGGGTGATGACTGGAAACACGGACGCTATCCAAATCGTTTGCATCGAGGACGATCAGGAAATGATCGACCTGGTCAGCTTAATTCTGTCGCGCCAGGGATACGAAGTTACCGGCGCGATGGGCGGCAAAGAGGGGTTGGAAACGATTGAGCGCATCAACCCGGACCTGGTGCTGCTCGATCTGATGATGCCGGATATGGACGGGTGGGAAGTTTATCAGCAGATGCGTGCCAGCGAGGCGATGAAGGACATTCCGGTGATCGTCGTCACGGCCAAGGCGCAAAGCATTGATAAGGTGCTCGGGTTGCATATCGCTAAGGTTGATGATTACATCACCAAACCCTTTGGCCCGTCCGAACTGTTGACTAGTGTGTTGCGCGTGCTTAGCCAGTTGGGGATAGAGGCGCGCCCTGCCGGGGAGACAGGTTGAGCGCTTGTTGAGTCTGGCAGTTGAGCAGAAGCTCTCGAGGGGCTTGTCATCAGGCCCTTGAGTGAGCGTTTCAACCAATCGGTAAAGTCCAGTGTCATTATCATGTACTGCCAGGTGCTTCGTATGAAGCGCTTTTTTGTTGTCTGCTGGCTGCGGGGCAGCCTTTCGCGTGCTGCGGACACATTCAGTACAATACAGCATGCTGGTGCGCAGTGAGTTATTGAGAGGTAGAAAAGAATCGATTATGCGAACAACGTTACAGGCATTGCTTGCACACGATCAACCGGTGATCGCCGATGGCGGTATGGGAACGATGCTGTTTGCGTTGGGATTGGAGCGCGGAACGTCCCCCGAACTGTGGAACGTCGAACATCCGGACAACGTGCGCCAAATTCATCGCCAGTATATCGAAGCGGGCGCGCAGATCATCCTGACCAACAGTTTTGGCGGTAACCGTTACCGGCTCACGTCCCATGGCCTTGATGAGCGCGTGTCCGAATTGAACCGGGCAGCGGCAGAGCTGGCACGTGCCGAAGCTGATTCAGCCGCGCATCCCGTCGTGGTGGGCGGTTCGATGGGGCCAACCGGCCAGGTGCTGCAGCCGTTGGGCACACTGGCGTTCGAAGACGCTGTTGCCGCGTTCGAGGAGCAGGCGCGTGCGTTGGTGGCCGGCGGGGTTGATGTGTTATGGATCGAGACCATGTCCGATCTCGAAGAAGTCCGCGCTGCAGTCGAAGGTGCGCGTCAGGCTGCGCCGGAGATGCCGCTTGTTGCGACGATGACGTTTGATACCAAAGGCCGGACTATGATGGGGGTCACGCCGGAGCAGGCGCTCCACACGCTGAGCACGTTCGGCGTGCTGGCGCTGGGCGGCAACTGCGGCAACGGGCCGGACGAGATCGAAACGGTGATCGACAAGATGCACACGGCACATGCCGGCACGACGCTGGTCGCCAAGGCTAACGCCGGTTTGCCGCGCATGGTAGGCGATGCCGCCATTTACGACGCCACGCCGGATGATATGGGCGAGTATGCGCGGCGTGTGCGCGGACTCGGCGCGCAGATCATCGGCGCGTGTTGCGGTAGCACCCCGGATCACATTCGCGCGATTGCTGAGGCGCTGTCGTGATGCGTGATTCGTGCTACACTAAGAGGCATTGGGTACAACGGCATGACGCTGGTATGTAGGGGGCCTTATGCAGCAAAAGATAACCTTTTCCGCCCGCTTGCTGGTGGGCATGATCGTATTTGTGGCTGTGGTCGGGCTGGCTTTGCCAGTGCCAGAGATGACGGTACAGGCGTACCAGGCAGGGAATCTACTGCAAAACCCGGGGTTTGAAGACCCGTATGTCACGGTGGGCGGCAATTCGGCGGTGCGTGTCGCCAATGGCTGGCAGCCCTGGCATCTGGAGTCCGACGGCCCCTCGTCGATCAATCAGCGCCCGGAATACAAGCCCGCCCCGCAGAGTCGCGTGCGGTCGGGCAATGCGGCACAGGAATATAACACCTTTTTCGCCACGCATACCGCTGGTGTGTACCAGCGTGTGCCGGTGACGCCAGGGACCCAGCTCAGGTTTGCCGTTCATGTGTATGTGTGGTCCTCAGCGACGTTTGCCAACCCGAACATCAGTGAAGACCCGAATGAAGTGTTTGTCTCGGTGGGCATTGATCCGACCGGGGGCACGAACGGCGATAACCCCGCGATACAGTGGTCCACACCGGCTGAATTTTACGATGAATACCGGGAGTTATCCGTCACGGCGACCGCGCAAAGCACAGCGGTGACGGTCTTTGTGCGCAGTGCACCGCAGGGCTTCGTAGGCACGAACAACATCTATCTCGATGATGCTTCACTGACCGTCTTGGGCACGGCTGTGACACCGGTGCCGACGAATACATTGGGGTTTGTGCCAACGCAGGAAGGCACGATCACGCCCGTGCCGGTGACAGCTTCGCCAATACCGAGCTTTACGCCTAACGTGACGCTCCCGCCAATGACACCTTCGCCGACCTATACGACAATGCCGGACCTTCCGCCTGAATTCAACGACACGGTGTTGTATACGGTGGTTGCCGGGGATACCGTTTGGGGGATCGCGCGGCGGTTTGGCAGCTCAATGGATGCGATCATCGCGGTGAACGGGTTAAATAGCAGCGGTTTCCTGCGTATTGGGCAGACGCTGATCGTGCCGATCAGACGCGACTTCGAGCGCCCGCCAACGTTCACACCTGCTCCCACGCAGGCCCCAGGCACCGGAGGGCCGCCCACGTCGGATGGGGGAACCTACATCGTCCGGCGCGGCGACACATTGTCGATGATTGCCGCGCGGTTCAACACAACGGTTGCGACGCTGGCC
This sequence comes from uncultured Anaerolineaceae bacterium, assembly GCA_964425755.1. GTDB lineage: Bacteria > Chloroflexota > Anaerolineae > Aggregatilineales > Aggregatilineaceae > CAYRNY01. Next base: position 108,584 of record CAYRNY010000018.1, on the reverse strand, counting down.
CAGATCAATAACATATTGAACCCAAACCTGATTTATGCGGGCCAGACGCTGCGTGTGCCGGGTCTGCCATCTTCGCCACCCCCTGCCGCGACCCCGGTTCCGTCGGTTCCCAGCCAGCCGCTGATACATATCGTGCAACCAGGCGAAAACCTGTATCGCATCAGTTTGCAGTATAACGTGCGATTGGACCGGCTGGCCCAGGCGAATGGGATCTGGAATCCGAACCTGATCTTTGTCGGGCAACGGCTGGTGATTCCGCAATGAGTGATTGGCGCGTCATCCGGCACGCGGAGACGGGTAGGGTGATCCTGCCACACGCCAAATGGTGTAAAGGTTTCTGGTGTCACCTCAAGGGGTTGATGCTGCGCGCCAGTTTGCCGGAAGACGAGGGGTTGCTGTTCGTCTACAGGCGCACAAGCGTGATGGATGCGTCAATCCACATGCTGTTTGTGTTTTTCCCCATCGCGGCGGTCTGGCTGGATGACGAGGGGCGTGTAGTCGATGCGAAGCTGGCAAAACCCTGGCGGTTGTACTACGCGCCCACCGACCCCGCGCGTTACCTGCTTGAAGCCGCGCCCGTTGTGCTGGACCGGGTGCAAGTCGGGGACCGGTTGGCGTTTGACGAGCAAAGCCAGCCGTCAGCGTGAGAACTGGCTTCGCATAGCCAGGCAAGATGCTTGAACTCTGGTGGTTAATTGCCCGTTGGGGGCATATGTGAGGCAAGCGGCAGCGAGACGTGTATTCGGGTGCCCTTGCCTTCTTCGCTATCTAACGTGATCGTTCCTTTGTAACGCTCGATCAGTGTCTTGACGGTCGCCAGCCCGATGCCGGTCCCGGCGATTTGCGCGTTCTTGACGTTTTGCGCGCGGAAGAATTCGTTGAAGATATTCGGCAAATCGTCAGCAGGGATGCCGATGCCACTGTCGGCAATCGTGACTTCCACGGTGTGCCTGTGGTGGTTGACACGGTAATCCACGGTGACGTGCCCATTGGGCGGCGTGTACTTGATCGCGTTGTTCAGCAGGTTGCCGAAGATGATCTGCAAGCCGACATTCCCCGCCAGCACGAATCCCGGTTCTTCACTCAGCGTGCAGCGCAGTTCAATTTGCTTGTGTTCGGCGTGCGGGCGCTCGCGTTCGAGCAGTTTCTCGAGCGTGTTACGGACGCTGTCCGGTTCGAGTGGGGCGCGCGCGGTGGTAGCCTCGCGGCTGCGCGCCAGCGTCAGCAGATCGTCGATCAGTTCGCGCAGCCCCTCGAGGCGCTTGGTGACGCGGCTGAGGATCGCGCGCTGTTGGTCGGTAAGCTCCCCGGCATAGCCCTGTTCAATGTTGCGCATCAGTGAGAGCGACGCCCCCAGCGGCGCGCGCAGTTCGTGCGTGGCAACGCGGACAAATGTCTCCCGCGCCTCGTATAGCTGGCGAATACGCTCTTCACGCTGGCGGATGCGCTGGGCGTTACGCGCCACCAGTTCGGAGAGTGTTATCACGGTGGTGCCAAAGAAGAACAAAACGGCTGTGATATAGGTTTCGTTTTGGTGCAGGTTCTCGTCGAAGCCCAACTCTTCGATCCGGACATGGGGTAAGCCTCCGGCGCTCTCCAACCAGGCGATTCCGCCGACAATCGCGATCGCCAGCACCGAAAAACCCCGCGTTTGCCAGGGCAGCAGGACCGTGCCGGATAGCGCCGCGTGTATCACGAAATAGATCAGTGCTGGACTCGTGATGCCGCCTGTAAAATGGACCAACCCCAGCATCGCCAACCAGTCGAGCAAGATTTGCCCCCATGCCACGCGTTGCGCGCGCGCAAGGCTTTTGTCCTCCGCGCAGCATATTATCGCCAGGACCAGGTTATATCCCAGCACAAGCACACCGAGCAGCAACAGCGGCGTGATTTTCAGGGCGATATCCAGGAGCCAATAAGCAACCGCGGCACTGATCAAAATACTGAACCCAGCCACCCATCGCATCCGGATGAGTAACTGGGTGTTCTGGCATAGCTCTTCAAATGTCGGTTGCAGGCCGCTCGCGTCATTTCGGGCTGCCGTATGGGATTGCATCGTTGGGTTCATGAGTGCCTCGCACAAACTTCGCCGCCAATCCGAGGTGTGCCAGATCGCGGTGATGGCAGCGTTGTGCGGGGCCGTTAATGGGCGCGATCACACCTCGGCATCAGGTGACCGTGCAGCAGCGCGTGCCGCAGCCGTCAATGGTTTCAGGCTATTTACTCAGCAGCCGATCGATTTCGTTGACCAGCGCTTTCGGATCGATCGGTTTGTCGATAAACCCATCCACGGGCAGGTAGTCGTCGTCCGGGCCGAAGCGCAGTGGCGTAGTCTGGTGCACCGCTGTGACCATCAAGATCGGGATCTGCTTGTGTTCGGGTTTCGCATCCGGGCCGTGCAGCCTCAGCGCGAGCTGAAAGCCGGCAGTGTGCGTATCCATCATCACGTCAAGGATGATCAGGTCCGGCTTGAATTCGTCAATGGCTTCCAGGCCGGTCGCCTGTGAATGGGCGTCTTTTACCTCGTACCCGGCGCTTTCGAGCGGCATTCGTAATGCCAGCACAACATCCGGGTCATCATCAATGATCAATATCTTCTTTGCCATTCGTATCGTTACTCCTGACTTCGTGTATCAGGGCCTCAATCAAAGCGGGCAGCGCGCGTTCAACCGCCGGACTCAGCGGTTGATCCCAGTTATTATTCTGCGGCTGAATACCGTAAAACACAATCTGTGATGGCAGGTTTCCCAGTGCTTCGGCTAAACTGAGCGCCTGTGCCATGTCGTTTTGGTGCAGCGAAAACGTCTGCTCCCGCTGGCTGATCCGGACTTCGTCCCACGTGAAGCGCCGGATCGCACCGGGCTGCAGCCCCATCGGGATCGCGTCGACCAGGATAACACGCCGGTACGGCTCCATGACGGGGATCAGGCCCAGGCCATCCGTGCCGCCGTCGATCACCGTGACGTGGTCGGGCAGGTCGTCGCGCTGTTGGAGTTGTTGCGCAATCAAAACGCCCACCGCGTCATCGCCCATTAGCGGGTTGCCCACGCCCAGGATCAGCGTGTCGTATGTGTGTGCGGCGTGCTCGCCTGCCATCATACCGGTTACCCTCGGCTGCAGATTGCGCCGGGGACGCGCCCGAAGACGCCCCCCGGTTCAATGGTCAGCGTTATTTCCCGACGAACTCGACGTCCAGGAAATGCGTTGAGCACGAGATGCACGGGTCGTAAGCGCGAACCAGCATTTCCATCTTGTGCCGGATCTCGTCCTCCGGCTCGGTGATCAGGGCCGGGACCAGCGCCCGCATATCCCGGTCGATGTTTGCCAGGTTCTGCCCGGTCGGGATGACGCAGTTTGCCTCTTCGATCAACCCGTCCTCGCCGATCTGGTATTCGTGGAACAGGATTCCACGCGGCACGTCACACGTGCCGACGCCGCGCGCGCCGGGGCTGAGCGTGACCGGCGCCGGTTCTTCGCGCTCGATCCCGCGCTGGAGTGCCGTGTCAAGCTTGGCGATCAAATCGTCAAAGCATTGCACGATCTCGACGACCTGCGCCGCGCTGTTCATATAGGGCCGATAGCACGGTGCTTTTAACCCCAGGTGCTCCGCCGCCGCTTTTGCGCGTTCGCTGAGCTGTTCGTGCTTCAGGTTGAAGCGTGCGAGCGCCCCGACCATGTAACTGTCGCGGTTGAATGCGGTGTGCTTAGCGGTCGAGTGGCTCGCCAGGTGCTCGTTTGTGACCTTGCGGTAGTCTTCCGGCGGCAGTTTATAGCCGTCCGTGCTGGCGATCATACCGTCGATGAAGCCGTATTCATCCGGCTGCACCAGCGCGACATATTCCGTCTCGCGCTCGAAAGCGGGCCAGGGCAGCGACCCGAACAACTCGACGGTTGCATCCACGTCCGCCAGCAGCGTTTCTGCGCGCTCGCGCAGTTGTTCGAGTTCGTGCGTTTTGGGGAAGTGAGTGAAGCCGCCGACCGTCATCGCGATCGGGTGTGTATGCCGTCCGACAATCGCCTGGCAAAGGTCGCCGGAGAATTTCTTCAGCGTCAGTGCGCGTTTTACGATGTCCGGGTGGCTGGTCGCCAGCGGGATCACGCTGCCGACGCCCAGGAAGTCCGGCGCGACGAGCATGTAAACGTGCAGGATGTGGCTGTCGAGCAGTTCGCCGTGAAACGCCAGCTTGCGCAGCAGCACCGTTTGCGGGCTGGGTTCGACCTGCAACGCGCGCTCGGTGGCGCGCAGGCTGGCGGTCGCATGGCCGACGGCGCAGATACCGCAGATGCGGCTGGTGATGTGTGATGCCTGGTGGTACGGACGCCCACGCAGCATCGCCTCAAAGAAGCGCGGCGTTTCAACGATCTGCAATTCACATTTTTCCACTGTGCCGTCGCGGATATCGACGACGATGTTGCCGTGCCCTTCAACGCGGGTCACGTGGTGCACATTGATGCGGATATTTTCGGTCATGCCGTCAGTCCTCCTTGGGCGCTGCGAACGTGGATGTCGGGAGGGAGTCGTCGACTGCGATCGGCGTGCTGAGTGGTGCGGCGTCGCCCATTTCGGCCAACTGGTAATGGTTGAACATGGTGAAACGCGCGTCGATCTCGCTGTCGCTCAGGCCATGCCCGCGCAAAATCTCGCGCATGTATTCGAAGTTCGCTTCGGGTGCCCAGCCCCGGCAACCTTCACAGCCATCGCCGTAGGTCGGGCAGATCGCGTCACACCCGGCACGTGTAATGGGGCCCAGGCAGGGGATACCCATCGTGTTGAGACAGCCGTTTTCCTTGAACTTGCATTCCACGCATAGCGGGAATTCCGGCAGTTTGGGCTTGCGCCCCTGGAGGAGCATTTGCACGATGCGCAGGAATTCGTAACGGTCAATCGGGCAGCCGGGGATCGTGGCGTCGACATCGATCACCGCTGCGATTGGGCGAGCCATGTAACTTTCGTACATGTCTTTGCCGTTTTCACCGTAGACATACTGCTGCACGTTGTCGATTGACCATTGGTTTTTCATCGCGTTGACGCCGCCCAGGTGCGCGCACGCACCCAGCGCCACGACCAGATCTGCTTGTTCGCGGATTTTACGCAGCCGGGCCTCGTCGCTCTTGCGGGTGCAGGACCCTTCGACGAACGCGATCTGGTAGTCTTCGCCTCTCTCGGTCATGGCTTCGCGGAACTGCACGATCTCGACCAGGTTCAGCAGGCCGAGATGCGTTTGCAGCAGGTCAATCACGGTTAACTGGCAGCCTTCGCAGCTTGTGAAGTCAAAGAAGGCGATTTTCGGTTTTGTCACAGCCATTACAGCGCCTCCTCAAATGCCAGAGCTTCGGCGTACGTCCACGCTGGGCCGTCCTGGCAGGTATAGCGGTGATTCACCTGGCAGTGGCCGCATTTACCGACCGCGCATTTCATGCGTCGTTCGAAGCTCATCCAGATTTGTTCGGGAGTCAGGCCTTTGCCCAGCAGTTCCATTGTCACGAAGCGGTACATGATGGGCGGGCCGATGGTGATAGCGATCGTTTTGTAGGGGTTGATATCGACATGCTGGAACAGGGTTGTGATCACACCTACGGGACCGGTCCAGTCCTCATCCGGACGGTCCACTGTGACCATCAGCTCGATGTCGTCGCTGGCTTCCCATTCCTCTCGCGCATCCTGGAACAGCAGTTCCGACGGATTGCGCGCGCCGTAGAGAATGAGCAGGCGGCCAAATTTCGCGCGGTTGTCAATGATCTCGTCGATCACCGAACGCGCCGGGGCCAGCCCCAGGCCGCCCGGGGCGATCAACATGTCTTTGCCGATGAAGTGTTCCATCGGGAACCCGCGCCCGAACGGGCCGCGAATGCCGACCTGGTCACCGGGTTCTAACGTGTGCAGGATGCCGGTCACGTCGCCCGCTCTGCGGATGCATAACTTGAACGTTTCGTCGGTGCGGCTGGGCGACGACATCACGCTGATCGGCACCTCGCCGACGCCGGGAAGCGACACCATCACAAATTGGCCGGGTATGTGACCCAGATTCTGTCCATCAGGCAGGCGCACGGTGAAGATTTTTTCAAGGCGCGTTTCGGGTTGGATGTCCTCAATTGTGGCGATAACCGGCAGGTAAATCGAGGAATTCCCGTTGTACGCACGCGGTGTTGTGGTGGTTGTCTGGTTGGCTGTCGGTGCAGCAAACATGGGATGCTCCTCCTCGCTATACGCCTGATTCCGGTTCCGGGTGCATCTCGTCATGCAGCGCGTTTAGCGTGCCGGGGATGGTGATATCCACCAGACACGCGCGCTCGCAGCGACCGCAGCCTGTGCAGCCCGTGATCCCGTGAACTTGCTTGATGTACTTGCCCTTGCGCATCACGCGGTGGCGGTTGCGTGCGGCCTTCGTCTCGCGGAAGTTGTGCCCGCCCGCGACCAGCGCAAACTCGCGCAACTGGCAGGAGTCCCACAGCCGCGCGCGTTCGCCGTGTTCCATGTCCAGCGCCATTTCATCCTGCACGTCAAAGCAGAAACAGGTCGGGCAGACATTGGTACAGGATCCGCACGCAAGGCAGCGCTCGCCGAGCTCGTCCCACAGTTTGGCCCGGAAGCCGAGCGACAGCAACGACGGTGTCTGGTCCTTGCTGACTTTCAGGCGCATCTTGAAACGCGGCCACTTGGACGATTGAACCTGTCCAAGGGCTTGAATGTCTTCCTTTTCCGCCATTTTGACATAGACGTTCTCGGTCAGCAGCCGCTCACCGCGTTCGCTGCCGGTGTCCACCAGGTAGTGATCGCCCATGTCGGTCATGTGCAGGTCGTAGATCGGTGGGGGACTGAGCGTTCCCATGTCTTTGCAGAACGATGCGCCATCACAGGGTTTGAGGCATTCGATCCCGATGATGTACATCTGCTCACGACGGGTCATATAATGCTCGTCGCGGAAGCCTTCTGCAAACACCTTGTCGTACAGCATGATGCCGTGCATATCGCACGTATGCACGCCAAACACGACCGTCGGTTCAACGTCCTGGTAAATGGGGCGCACTTCGTAGCGCCGTTTGCCGTTCCCGTTTGTGGTGTTTTCAAACTCAAACAACACTTCACGTTGCGGCAGGAAATATTTTTTGGGGGGAAGTACCGTTGTTGTATAGTCAAGCGCTAATTGCTGCGGATCCGTGATGTCGTCAAACGCATAACCGGTATCCGTTGCGACCGGCCCGACGACACGAAACTTTTCCTGAAGCGCTTTGACGAACGCCGGCAACTTCTCCTTAGACAGTATATATAGGCTCATTTGTGACTCCGCCAAGGCTCCGTTGCTGGTTGTTGAAACGCTATTGCTGCTGGAAACAACACTGAGACAGGTTGTTCGATTGATCACCTTCTAGGTTAACAAGCCGCACCAACACACCACAGTGGGAATTGACTAGGTTTGGCGTGACGTAAATCACTTCCCTTGTGAAAAAAGACACAAGATGAGAATCATTATCAATTACGGACGCATCTGTCGTGCCTTGTGGCCCTGGTTGCCATGCCGCTCATGATGTGATTAAGATTTGTATGGGGTTGCTGTCAAACCGATGGAGTAGACATTGAGGAATAAGTTGATGAGACGAACTGCGTTTTTCACTGTTGTATTGATCCCTGTGATGGCAATTGTGGCGTTTCTGGTTTACACCCAAGACGATGACGATCGAGCGCTGGATAGCGCAGCGATGCAGCCCGCAACGTACCGCCTGGTTGAGGTTGCCAGCGGCTTCTCGCGTCCGTTGTTTGTGACGTCAGCGGATGATGGATCGGGACGGTTGTTTGTCGTCGAGCAGAGTGGGGCGATCCGGATCATCGATGATGGCACCGTGCTGGATACCCCGTTTCTGGATGTGTCCGGCTTGATCAGCCCGGCGGCAACAGGCGGCGGGTATACGGAGCGCGGCTTGCTGGGGTTGGCGTTCCACCCGGACTACAGCGAGAACGGCGTATTCTTCATCAACTACACCGACCAAGCGGGTAACAGCGTGTTGGCGCGCTACCACGTGTCGGCTGACGATCCGAATCGCGCCGATGCCAATAGCGCCGAGCAACTGCTTTACGTAACCCAGCCGTACAGCAACCACAACGGCGGGCACCTGGCATTTGGCCCGGATGGATACCTGTATGTGTCGCTGGGCGACGGTGGATCGGGTGGCGATCCGCAGGCAAACGGGCAGAACCCCGCGACGCTGCTCGGCACGCTGCTGCGGTTGGATGTCGGTGCGGAAGGTGAATACGCGGTCCCTGACGATAATCCTTTCGTGGGGCGTGATGGTGCTCGCCCGGAGATCTGGTCCTGGGGGCTGCGAAATGTGTGGCGCTTCAGTTTCGATCGCGAGACGGGTGACCTTTACCTGGCTGACGTAGGCCAGAATCAGTGGGAAGAGATCAATTTCCAACCGGCAGATAGCCCCGGCGGTGAGAACTACGGCTGGAATATCTATGAGGGCACGCACCGCTATTCGCAGGGTGAACCTGCGTCAGACGTCGTGATGCCGGTGCTCGAATACGATCACCGTGCCGGGCGCTGCTCCGTGACCGGTGGTTACGTCTACCGGGGTGCGGCGTTGCCCGATCTGCAAGGGTATTACTTCTATGGCGATTGGTGCTCCGGCACGCTGTGGGCTGCCACGCAGGATGAGGCGGGCAACTGGAATGCAGTTGTCTCGGCGGAGACGGGGCGCTCGATCAGTTCGTTTGGTGAGGACGAAGACGGCGAGTTGTATCTCGTGGACTACAACGGAGCCGTGCTGCGTTTCGAACCGTAGACGCTGCGCTCGACCGTAGCGCAACCGGCAATCACCATCCCCGGCGAGTCACAGTCCGATTCGCCGGGGATGCTTATTGTACTGGCTATCCCGGGTCATCGTTTCCACGTGGCTGAAAGATGTTCTTGACCGCGGCTTCACATTTCAGGCTGGCGAGGGCGATCAACTGGTCCCCCGGTTTGAGCTGCGTGTCGCCGTGTGGGATGATGACATTGTTGCCCCGGCGAATCGATACCAGGATGCACTCGTCGGGTAGAGTCTGGCTGATGGCCTTGATCGAGTGACCCGCCAGGTAGTGATCGCGCGGGATGTTGAGTTCCAGGACTTGAACTTTGCCCTCATGGGTCTCGCGTAGTTCCCTCAGGCGCGTGCTGATCTCTTTGCGGTTCGCGATCGCTGTTTCATAGGCTTCGATGATGTCCTGGCGTCGCAGGACGCCGATCAAACGCCGGTGATCGTCGCGGGCGATGATCGGCAGGCGACCGATCCGGCGCGCGCCCATGCGCCACAGCGCAGTGCTGATCGTCTCGTCTGGGTACCCGACGGCCAACCCTTCGACTGTCGCGATGTCGGCCACGGTTTTGTGCTCGAAATCGCCTGAGAGCATTTCGCGTTCCAGGTCGCCCAGGCTCACGACACCCACCAGTTGCCCCTGGTCGTCCACGACCGGGAAACCGTGATGGTGTGTGCGCTCGAATTCATGCATCAGCTCCGTGAGGGGCATCGTTGGCGGCACGGCGTCGAAGTCGCGCGTCATCACATCACGCACGTAGACGCCTTCCAACAAGTCCACATCTCGCGTGCGGCGGTTGGGAATCTGCGCCTCATACAGGCTGTCGTATTTCAGCTTGGACGAGAACGTAACCTGGATCAGGTAACTGATGGTGACGACGAGTGCGGCAGGCGCGAGCAGGTGATAGCCGTCCGTCATTTCGGTGACCATGAATAGGGTAGCAAGGGGCACGCGTCCGGCTCCGCTGAACACCGCCGCCATCCCCACCAGCACAAAAGCGGCATAAGACTGGTTAAACACGTCCGCCATAACGCCGCCAAGCATCGCCCCGACGAATAAACTAGGGGCGAACACGCCGCCCGAACCGCCGGACCCTACCGTAAACGCCATGGCGATGATCTTGGCGAATATCAATACCAGCATCAAATCGGTTGCCATGTTGCCGTTCATCGCCTGCTGGATCCAGCCGTAACCACCGGCCAGCACTTCAGGGATGCCCAGCGCCATCACGCCGACCAGCAGCCCGCCAATGGCCGGCTTGATATGCGGCGGCCCAGGGAGGCGCGCGAACAGGTCACGTGCACGGTAAAACGCAACCGGCAGCAGCACGGCGACAATACCGCCCAGGATGCCCAGCACGGCGTATTCGAGGTACTCTAACGGTTCGCTAACTCCCAGGCTGCTGGGGATGTCGAACAGCGGCTCCCAGCCCACGATCGCACCGTTGATCGAATAAGCGATCACAGAAGCCAGCATTGTGTAGAGCAGCGCGCCGGTTTCGAATTCCATGTCACTGTACAAGACTTCGATCGCGAAGATCGCCGCCCCGATCGGCGTGCGGAAGATCGCGGATAACCCGGCGGCCATACCGATCAGCACAAGCAGCCGCCGTTCATCTTCGGGCCGTTTGCGCACTGTGGCGTACACCGATCCAAACCCGGACGCGATCAGCGCGGTTGGACCTTCACGGCCCGCTGCGCCACCCGACCCGATCGTGATCGCCGAGGCGACCATCTTCAACAGCGGCACGCGCCCGCGAATCAGACCGCCGGTCCGGTGAAATGCTTTGACGGCGGAATCCGTGCCGTGTCCTTCGGCTTCCGGTGCCAACGTGTAGACCAGAACGCCCGCGATCAAGCCCCCCAGAGTCGTAACGACCGGGATCAGCCACAGCCCGTGCGAGCCAATCGTCTCAACAAGCGTGCCGCCTTCGGTGGGCAGACCGGGCGGTGCGTATCCCGCGATATCCAGCAGGAACAGTTCCTGGGCAAGTTCGAGCAAGAAAGTGAATAGTTGTGCGGCGATGGCCCCGATCAGACCAAGCAAGAGCGAATCCAGCACAAGCCTTCGTTGGCGTTCGTCAGCCAGTGTTAACACACAACACTCCTTTCCGAGTATGTCCCTGAAAACCCAAATCGACGTTGATATTAGCACTGCGAGCGTGCTGGCGGTAGGACATTACGTCCTAATCACTGCGCTGGCACACCGGGTTTTCCAGCGTTCCAATCCCCTGAACCTCGATGCGCACGGTGTCGCCGGGTGCCAGCGGGCTGACTCCGCTGGGGGTGCCGGTCAGGATGAGGTCGCCCGGTTCTAGCGTCATGATGCCGCTGATGAACGCGATCAACGCCGGGATGTCGAATACCATGTCCGAGGTGCGGGCGTCCTGTTTCACCTCCCCGTTGACCATCGCGCGGATTGCCAGGTCTGACGGGTCAAGTTCGGTGTTGATCGACGGGCCAAGCGGGCAGAAGGTGTCGAATCCCTTGGCACGGCCCCACTGACCATCCTTGCGCTGGTAGTCCCGCGCGCTGACGTCATTTGCGCAGGTGTACCCCAATACGTAATCCAGCGCGTTCGCGACGTTTACGCGGCGGGTGCGTTTGCCGATGACGACGGCCAGCTCCGCTTCGTGATCCACGCGCCCGATCCCCTGCGGCAGCTCGATCGCCGCGCCGGGGCCGATCAAGGCGCTGGGCGGTTTCAAGAACAACATCGGTTCGTCAGGCACAGCAGCCTGGTGCTCGGCAGCGTGGGCGGCATAGTTACGCCCGATGCACACGATCTTGCCGGGCTGTACCGGTGGCAGCAGCGTCGCGTGTGCCAGCGGCATAACGGCTGCCCCGGGCGCTAGCGGTCCAGGGCCGAACGGTGTGTCACCGGCCAATTCATGGAGTGTCGTATCAACGATCACGCCGTAGCGAGGCCCATCTGGGGTGGCATAGCGAACGATTTTTGGCATGGTATGGCTCCCTGAAGATTCAAAATGACACACGCGCTGATTGTACCGCGTTGGGCGCAAAGCTGGACAACCAAAACCCCAGCGCGGGGCTGGGGTTTCGTCATGGTCGGGTTGGTGGGTTATCCGGCGCTTCCGTACATCAGGCCGTAAGCCAACCCGTGAAAATACAGTACAGATCACCCGGCAGGCATTTCGACCGCGTATTCGGCGCCGGCCCAGGCGAGGAAACCGCCGGCGAGGTTGCGCACGTTGGTGTAGCCCAGCGTGCGGAGCATCATGGCTGCCATGTTGCCGCGATGACCACCCTTGCAGTAGACGACGATGTTGGCGTCCAGGTCTTCGGGCAGCTCGTCAACATAGCTCATAAGTTCTTCCAGCGGCATGTGGACCGCGCCGCCGATGTAACCCTCAGCCCATTCTTCAGGGGTACGCACGTCGATCAGCAGGTCGGGCGGGTTCTCGATGAACTCAATGTTGAGCTGGTCCGCTTTGACCACGCCATAGCCGTCGGGGATACCGGCAAGCGCGACAGCGACATCTTCCAGCAGGGTTTCGTCAATCTCGGGCATCTCGCCGGGTTCAGCTTCGAAGATGTCGGTGGTGGTGGCGAACGCCTCTTCTTCCCAGGCAGCGAAGCCACTGGTCATGTTGAGCACGTCATAGCCCAGGATTTGCAGGGCGGTCATGGCAAGTGCCGAACGGAAGCCCGAACCGCAGTAGACCACGAACTGCTCGTCCATCGGGGGCAGCAGGTCGAGATTCTCACCGAGTTCGCGCAGTTCGATGTTGACCGCACCGGGCAGGTGACCTTCAGCGTATTCCTCGGCGGTGCGCACGTCCAGCAGGAACAGGTCCGGCTCTTCGATCATGCGCACGGACAGGTCGGTCACCGAGATGTTGCCGTAACCGGCGGGCAGGTCGGCGTTGTACTCTTCTAGCGCTGCGATGGTCGGGTCTATCGGATTGTCTGTCGGGTCGTCTTGTGCAGCCGCGATCCCAAAGGGCAGTGCCATCGGCAGCACCAACAGCAGGGTGAGTACCAGGTACGAAAGTCTCCGCATAGTGTAAATGTCCTCCGAAATTGCTTGATGTCCAATTCAATCAACCACAATCGAAGTATAGCATTTTGTGATTTAAAGCACAATAATCCATAAGGTATGTTTATGATGTTTGGCAGCGTTTTTCAGGATTTTCTTCTTGTTTTGTGGCGGGTGCTGTTTTCTGGAAATGAAACGCCCGGGGTGATGCTGTGCGTCATCCCGGACGTTGTGGTGTTGGAGAGGGCGCTGCCAGTTGACAAGCTGCTGCGCCCGTTACTATCAATCGGTGCTTTCTGAGTTTGCCGCTTCTTCTTGTTGCGCCTGCTGTTTTTCCCGCACGCTTTCAACCGCCTGTGAGATGATCGTCTGTGAGTTCGGCGGGATGGGCGGTGCTTCCTGGACGACGATATCCAGGTTGGCTCCGGCGCGTTCTTCTGGTGCGAGCTTGTCGGGCGTCAGGAAGATCGCGTCGTTGCTGTGGCAGCTTCCGCAGCTTTCGGTCTGCGGCGTATTGCGCTGGATGTTGTGCGGCGTCGCATAGGTCCACGTGGGACGGCTCAAGAAGTTGTCCAGCAAGTTCTCGCCGTATGCATCGAACGAGTTCACATCAACCGGCACATGCCGCACGGGTACGTAACGGTAGGGGCGTTGCTCGCTGCGCAGCGGATTCTTGGCGAGGTAGAACCCGATTGAATGTGATTCGACCGAATAATACGGGATATCATCTTCGGTGCGATCCACATGGCAGTTCGTGCAGTTGGTATATGCAACGCTGTGGCACGTCTGGCACGATAGGATTTCGGTGCCATGAATCTCGTGTTCCAGGATGCCCGAACCAATGCCGACTTGATCCTCATGGCAGCTTTCGCAGGTTGGTTCGCGATAGCCATCATAGCGGTGCGTGGCATTGAGGTAACCGTCTTCAGCATTTGGATCGATTCCGTGCATCTGGTCGCCGGTGTGGCACCCGGTGCACGACAGGCGCGCCTGCCGCAGGTGTACATCGCCGGGATAACCTTCGTTCAAGCCGTAGTATTCGTTCTTGACGCGGCTGCCGTGGCAGGCCGTGCAGGTGCGGCTCATGGGCGGCTCTTTCACGAAAGTGTGCCCTTCGAGCAGACCGCCACCGACCGACTGCGGCTGGCTGACGTGGCAGTCGCTGCAGGTTGCATGGCAGCTATCACAGTGATAGCTCTCCATTTTTTCGAGCGCTTGATAGTTTTCCGGGCTGCTGCGATGATAGAGCGCCGTATCGTAACCTGCCAGCGTGTAGTGCAGGCTTTCCATTGCGTAAGGCGTGATGTTCGGGTGGCACGTCGCGCAGCTTTGTTCCGGATCAACCACCTCTAGCATACCGTCATGAGCCACTGTCATATCATCGACAGGCTCACCCCCGTGACAGGCCGTGCAGTTGATGAATGCGTGTACGTCACTGGCGTATGCTTCGCCGTCAATGAAAACTTTCTCCCAAGCCTCCACCGGAGGCACCGAACCCCCTCAACCAGGGCCTGAGGAGAGGCTTTCCGATACCTCTTCTTCTTCGACGGCCAGCTCTTGCAGCCGGGCCTTGTCAGTGTGGCAATCCAGGCAGGCCTGGTCAGTGAACTCGACCCGTGGGATCGTTTTTTCGGGGTCTGTGCCTGTCATGCCAGTGTCGGTTTGCCCTGCTACCGCCGGGTCATCCGTGGTTTCCCGTTGCGCGACCTCTTCTCTGAGTACCGGCGCGGATGTATCGGGCGCACAGCCAGCCAGTGCCGCCAGGATCAGCAGCACGCCAGCTATGGCGAGCAACATAGATAGTTTTATATGCCCTCTCATACAGACTCCATATCTCAATGTGGAGACGTAACTCAAGCCTCAGTTTAATTGATAGACGTGATGAGGGGCAATAACATTTATCCACTTTTCTTATGATATTCGTCTATTTCGCGTTATAACGAAATCTGATAAGAAGGATGTATCGCGTCCAGATACGTTATCACGTATGGCTTTTCTCTGGGGCGCAGAGCGAGGTTACCGACCAGCATGCTGGAACTAAGTGAACTGCGGGTCTTCCTGGTTGCTGCAGAAACGGAGAATTTCTCCGAGACCGGTCGGATACTGCAGATATCTCAGCCGGCTGTCAGCGGGCATATCCAGTCACTCGAACAGCGGCTTAAAACGCAGTTGTTTGACCGCACCGGGCGCAATATCAAGCTCAATGAGGTGGGCGAGGCATTGGTCCCGGTGGTGCGGAACTTGCTCAAGGAAGCCCAGCAGATCGAAGAGTTTGTGGCGCGGCAGCGGGGCACGGTCAGCGGGCAGTTGATCATGGAGTGTAGCACGTCGGCAGGAAAGTATATTGTGCCGAAGATCATTGCGCGTTTCATGCGCAAATATCCCGATGTGCGCATCGTCTGCGACGTCGGCCCGCGTGGACAGGCACTGGAACGGCTGGTCGAGGGCAAGATCGAACTGGCGATCAGCAGCCTGCGCGTGCCCAAGCGTGATGTCGAATACCGGCACTTTGCCGATGACCGCCTGGTGCTGCTGGTGCCTGCAGAGCATCCCTGGGCACGCTGTGATAGCCTTATGCCTGAGCAGTTGGTTGAATACCCGATCATCTTGCGCGAATCAAGTTCGGGAACTGCGATCACCGTGAATCAGGTGCTGGCCGCCGTCGATATGAGCGTCGAGGTCTTGCAGGTGTGTTTGGTGCTGGGCAATACCGAATCGATTGTCCAGGCTGTGATAGAGGGTATTGCGCCGGGATTTGTGTCACAAATTGCGGCGATACCGGCCCTAAAAGAAGGGTTAGCCGTTCAGATTCCGATCGAAGGGCTAACGCTGGTCCAACGTCTGTACATGGCCCGGCACACGGGCTTTCGGGCAGGCGAAGTGCAGGCAATCTTCTGGGATTTTGCCTTCGCGCCCGAAAATGAGGATGTGCGTCGATTACTTACACAAGGAATATAGCATATGCCTTACTCGTCTATCTCTAGAACCGTTGTGCGCGTGCTCATCATGCTCATCTTCGGTGTGATCGGGGTCGTGCTCGTCGAGGCGAGCGATCCTATGCAGGATGATCCGCCCGTGCAGCAATCACCGGACGATTGCGCGACGTGTCATGTTAATGTCGTAGCCGACTGGCAAGACGGGAAACACGCGCAAGCGTTCGCCGATCCGATCTTCCAGGAACAGTGGCAGGCTCAGGGCGAGCCGGATGAATGTCTGGTTTGCCATACCACGGGGTTTGTGCCGTATACCGGTGAATATGAACATGAAGGCGTGACCTGCGCGGCCTGTCATGGTGATGTGCCGGCCAATCATCCGCCCGAACCGGTGAGTATTGATAGCAACGTTGAAGCGTGCGCGAGTTGTCATGCCACGACATATAACGAGTGGAAGAACAGCGCGCATGGCGTGCAGCAGTTAGGCTGCACAACGTGCCACGATCCGCACCCGCAAGGACTACGCTTCAGTGATGCGAACACGTTATGCCTGAACTGCCATGGCGAATCGGTCAAGCCAGCACGGGATGACTATGTGCACCTGGTGCACAGTGACCAGCAGTGCGTGGACTGTCACTGGCACCACGGTGAGCTTGAAGACCTGCTCGCGCACTACCAGACCGGCAACCTGTTCCCCACCGGCCATGATACCTTTGTAGAAACGCGGGCCTGCGTGAGTTGCCACGAGGAAATCAGCGAGACCACAGTAGTCGAAGAAGGCGAGCAGATCAAAGAAGAACTGGATTTGACCAGCGCGCACCCGCTGCACGAAGCCCGGATCCGCATCCAAGAACTCGAATCCGAAGTGCGGACGCTGGAAGCGCAAGGGGCTAATACTTCTTCGCTGCGGTTGGCGCAGGGGTTCGTTATTGGCGCCGCGATAGGCGGCATCTTGATCTACGCCGTCTCGCGCTTCCGCCGTCGCAGTTCCGATCTGGATGAGCTAGAAGAAGAGTAGAAGCTATCATGGCTGAAGACAGATTTCTAACGCGTCGGGAGTTCATCACATCGGTGGTGGCCGCGGGCGGTAGTGTCGCTGTGGCGCTCGCGCTGAGCGAAGTTGACACCCTGGCGAATCTGATCCAGGAAGAACTCGCGCTCGAACTTCCTGAAATTCAACGCGAAGAGCATGTGCGCCACGGCAGCGACTTCCCGCACAAATGGGGTATGTTGATCGATCTGCGCAAGTGCATCGGTTGCCAGTACTGTGTCTATGCATGCCAGGCGGTGAACAACGTGCCCGATGATATGCGCTGGAATGTATATTTCCCGGAAGTGACGGATACCGGCGAGAAATTTCACATGACACGCCCCTGCCTGCACTGCCAGGACGCGCCGTGCGTGTCAGTATGTCCCGTTGGCGCGACGTTTGTACGTGATGATGGACTCGTTATCATGGATTATGACAAGTGCATCGGCTGTCGTTATTGCCAGGTAGCCTGTCCTTACGGTGCGCGTACCTTCAACTGGGAGGAGCGCAAAGAGGACAGCGGCTACGCGCCGGAGTGGGGTTCGCACGAGGTCCCCAAGCGCCCGCGTGGGGTGGCGGAGAAGTGCACCTTCTGCGTCCACCGCATCGATCGGGGCCTGGCGCACGGGCTAGTTCCCGGCAAGGACCGCGCGGCGACGCCGGCCTGCGTCAATATCTGCCCGGTAGAGGCGCGCGTTTTTGGCGACCTGAACGATCCCGAAAGCCGGATCGCACAGCTTATCAAAGAGCTGCCCACGTTCCGCCTGCGTGAGGACCTGGGTACCGAACCGAACGTTTATTATGTACCACCGGAAGGGATGGCAATATGACGACGATGATCGCTACCGTTCGGCGTCAGACTCAGTCGAATCCGGTGCTGGCTCTGTGGTTGTTGTTTCTCAGCGTACTGCTGATTATCGGGTTGATCGCGGGGTTCCAGGTGCTCTGGTACGGCCTGGAAGTGACAAACCTGACCAACAATGTCCCGTGGGGGTTGTGGATCACGGTAGACCTTTCCGCGATTGCACTGGGTGCGGGGGCGTTTTCGCTTTCGACTGTCGTGTATATCTTCCGCGTTAAGTCATTTGCGCCAATCGCGCGGATAGCGGTGTTTGTGGGCTTTGTCGGGTACACGTCAGCGATGCTGGCGCTGTTGATGGATATTGGCCGCCCGGACCGGTTCTGGCATCCGCTGGTGTTCTGGAACGTGCACTCGGTGCTGTGGGAAATCACAATGTGTGTGGTTTTCTATTCGGCAGTGCTGGTGTTCGAGCTGGCTCCCGCGTTGCTGGAAAGCGATCTGGTGGTGCAGCGGATCGGGTTCAAGCGTGGCCCGCAGATCGCCCATCTGATGCATCGCTTTACGCCGGTGGTATCGGTGGTTGGGCTTGGTCTGTCGCTGCTGCACCAGTCGTCGCTGGGCGCGACTTACGGCGTCCTGGTGGCGCGCCCGATCTGGTTCAAGCCCACGCTGCCGGTGATGTTTATCCTGTCTGCGGTGGCCGCCGGAACCACGTTCACGCTCGGTGTGATCGTGTTCTACGAGAACATCGTGCGCCAGCGCCAGATCGGACGGCGGCTGCGTAACCAGGTTGCGATGTTCGCGGGCCTGATGACGATGGGTTACCTGTATCTGAAGTTGTGGGATTTCCTGGCGACGACCTACTACAGCCATCTGCCTTCGCGCGCGCAAGACCTTCGCTTGCTCGAAAGCGTGACACCCTACGGCGTGTCGTTCTGGTGGCTTGAGATTGTGCTGGGGGCGTTGGTCCCGGGGATCATCCTGCTGACGCCCCGCCTACGCCGCCAGGATAGCTGGATCGTGATCGCGGCACTGCTGGCAGTTATCGGCGTGATCGCGAATCGCTGGAACGTGACGCTATCCGGCTTGATCGTGCCGATGGATTGGTCACCTGGCGCGGCGAATCTGTTCCCCGTGCAGAAATACGTTCCGGCGCTGACCGAGTGGGGTGTCGCTGCCGGGGTGCTGGGGTACGCGCTAATGATGCTTACACTGGGGCTGAAATACCTGCCGATGTTCCCGCAGGGCGATCATCACGACGAACATGCCGGGTAAGCCGGGCTTCTGCCCGATACCAGGTCGCGTTGTATCAGTATACTAATTGACGAGTAAGCTGCTGTCGGGTGGTCGCATCGATCACCCGACGTTTTGCTGCCAAGCTGCTATAATCGCGATATGACTTCGTTACGTAAACTCCCAAGCATTGACACGCTCTTGCACGCCAGCGGTGACTTGATCGCTCGCTACGGGCATGATCTCACCGTGCATGCGTTGCGGCGTGTTGTGGATGAGGCGCGACTGGCGGCCTTAGAGGGTGCTGTGCCGGTGCCGGATGAGGCGGAACTCATCGCACGGGCGGCGGCGCTGCTGGGGCGTGAAGCGCAACCGTCGTTGCGCCCGGTGGTCAATGCCTCTGGCGTGATCGTCCATACGAACCTGGGGCGCGCGCCACTGTCGGACGCAGCATGCGCCGCGATTCAGGCGATCGGCGCTTACAGCACCCTTGAATATGACCTCGAAGCAGGCTCGCGCGGCAAGCGGGACCGGCACATCGAGCGCCTGCTGACCCAGGTCACGAGGGCGGAAGCGGGCATGGTTGTGAACAACAACGCTTCGGGAGTGCTGCTGGCACTCTCCGCGCTGGCAGGGGGACGTGAGGCGATCATCAGCCGGGGCGAACTGGTCGAGATCGGCGGTTCGTTCCGTGTGCCGGATGTGATGGCGCAGAGCGGCGCGCTGATGGTCGAGGTCGGCACGACCAACCGTACCCACCTGCGCGATTACGCCGGTGCCATCACCGAGAACACCGCCGTAATCGTGCGTGCCCACGCCTCAAATTACCGGATCGTTGGGTTTACGGCGGCTGTTCCGTTGGGGGACCTCACCGCGTTGGCGCACGAGCACGGCCTGGTCGTGCTGGACGATCTTGGCAGCGGGGCGCTGATTGATACCGCGCAGTTTGGGCTAGCACGCGAACCGATGCCCCAGGCGAGTCTCGCGGAGGGGGCCGATCTGGTGTTGTTCAGTGGCGACAAGCTACTTGGCGGCCCGCAGGCGGGGATCATTATCGGGCGCGCTGATCTGGTCGCGATGCTCAAGCGGCATCCGCTGGCGCGGGCGATCCGGGCAGACAAGCTGGCGCTGGCGGGACTCTACGCTACGCTTGACCACTACCGCAAGGGCGAAGCGTTGGAGCAGATCCCCGTGTGGCGCATGATCAGCATGTCGCCGGACGCGATCCGTGCGCGTGCAGCGGCATGGCAGGCAGCGGTCGGGGGCGATATCGTTGCGGCAGAATCGACGGTGGGCGGTGGCAGCCTGCCCGGCGAAACGCTGCCGACGTGGGCACTAGCCCCGCGTGTCGATCACCCCAATGCGGCGGCGGCGAAATTACGCGCGCACCGTCCCCCCGTGATCGCGCGCGTCGCGGACGATCGACTGTTACTCGATCCGCGCACGGTGTTACCAGGACAGGATGAGATTGTGATAGCGGCGCTGAAAGAGTTATAGCGATGCATGTTATCGGCACAGCGGGCCACGTCGATCACGGAAAATCCACGTTGACGCAGGCATTAACCGGTATTCATCCCGACCGGCTGGAAGAGGAACGGCGGCGCGAGATGACGATCGATCTCGGTTTCGCGTGGCTGGACCTGCCGGGCGGGGAGCGTGTGGGCATCGTAGATGTGCCGGGACACCGGGACTTCATCGAGAATATGCTCGCCGGGGTGGGGGGGATCGACGCGGCAGTGTTGGTGATCGCAGCGGACGAGGGGGTCATGCCCCAGACGCGCGAGCACCTCGCGATCCTTGACCTGCTGGCCGTGCCTACCGGTGTGATCGCGCTGACTAAAATCGACCTGGTGGACGATCCCGAGTGGCTGGAACTGGTCCAACTCGATGTGATGGATGTGGTGCAGGGGACCGTGTTGGAAGGGCAGCCGGTGATCCCTGTGTCGGCGCACACCGGCGCGGGCCTTGATCACTTTGTCGCGGCGCTGGAGAGCGTGCTCGCACAGCATCCCACACGTCCGGATATCGGCAATCCACGCCTGCCGGTGGACCGCGTATTTACGATCAGCGGTTTCGGTGTGGTCGTGACCGGGACGCTGCTTGACGGCTCGCTGGACGTGGGCCAGGAAGTAGAAGTGCAGCCTGCCGGCGTGCGCGCGCGTATACGTGGCATGCAGGCGCATGAGCGCGAGATCACTTCCGCCGGGTCGGGACAACGCGTCGCGGTGAATCTGCGCGGCGTGGAAAAGGCCGATCTCGCGCGCGGGGATGTGGTCGGTTTGCCGGGTGTGTGGCACCCGACGACGCTGCTTGATGCGTGGCTGCGCTATCTTCCGGCAGCGCACCAGCCCCTTGCACACAACGACGAGGTGAAGTTTTTTGTCGGGGCGGCAGAGGTGATGGGGCGGGCCCGTGTGCTGGACCGCGAGCGCGTCATGCCGGGCGAAGAAGCCTGGATTCAGATCCGGTTGGAGCGCCCGGTGGTCGCCGCGCAAGGCGACCGCTATATCATCCGCCGGGCCAGCCCTCCCGAAACGATTGGCGGCGGTGTGGTGCTCGATACTGCACCGGGGCGGCGCTGGAAACGCCACAGGCCGGACGTCATCGCCCGGTTCGAGACGCTGCTCGAAGGCGATCCGCTGGCGCTGAGGTTGCTGGAACTCGCCGAACGGCGCGCGCCGGTACGCCGTGATGCACTTGATCTGGACCACGAGCAGGAGCAGCAAGCGCTTGCTGCTGGCGATCTATACGCGCTGGGCGATTCCGGTTGGGTTGTCCATGCGCGCTACTGGGCGTGGGTTGTAGAGCGGGTCGAGCGCGTGTTGGCGCAATTTCATGCCGTGCATCCGTTGCGTCTGGGCCTGCCGCGTGAAGCGTTGCGTAACCGGCTGCGCCTGGAACCGGAGCCTTTCGAGGCGGTGCTGGATGCATTAGCCGTGCAAGAGCACATCGCACACGCTCCAAACGGTGCCGTCTGCATGGCGGGACATACCGTGCGGTATACGGCGGCGCAAAAAGACGCGATCGCGGATGTGCTGCACCGGTTCGAGCAGTCTCCGCATGCACCGCCTACCGCGCAGCAAGTGCGTGAGAGCGCCGGAGAGGACGTGTTGATCAGCCTGGTGGAACGCGGTGAGTTGGTGCAGATCAGTGAGGATGTGGTGCTGCGTCCTGATATCTTGTGCGAGTGGGTAGCCTTTGCGCGCGAGACGCTGGAGCGTGGAAGCCCGCTGACGGTCGCTGTATTGCGCGATCACTTCCAGACCACGCGGCGCTATGCGCTGGACTTCCTCGAACGGCTGGATGCGCTGCGCATCACGCGCCGGGTGGAAGATGAGCGCGTGCGCGGCCCCGGTGACTGGGCGCGGATCATGCCTGAAAAGGGCTGTTGAGTCTGGTCAAGTGCTCTTGCTTACGCTATAGTTGGCACGTAGCAACAGGGGAGTGTATGAGTCCCGGTGGGCTTCCCGGTCTTCAAAACCGGTGGCGGGCCGCACAGCGCGGGCCGCGGTGGGTTCGACTCCCATACACTCCCGCCTGACAACAGGGGAAAACACAGCACCGCTCAGATAACCTGGGCGGCGCTGTTGTTTGGCGTGGCAGTTTAGTGTTCGTCCGCGTTATCATCGCGGCGCGATCTCGTGCCGAACATGCCGCCCAACCCGCCGAATAAGCCTACCGATGACTCGGTGCGGGGTGTATCTTCCCACTTACCGCTGTGCCGTTTGGTGTCCCACTTCTCCCACGTCTGTCCCACGCGCTGCAAATAAGCTTCCAATTTCAGGAACTCGCCGTCCTCATCCGGGCCTTCTTGCATGATGTCGCGCAGTTCGTCCAGCGCCCCGATCATGGTTTCCAGGTGGCGGATCAGGTTCTTGCGGTTGTGCGTCAACAGCATCAGCAGGTCCTGCGGGGACTGGTAACGCAGATTCTGGATCGCCAGCGCGAGCGCCGGGTTGACCATACGCCGCAGTTCCGGCCAGCCTTCGGATTGCTGGAGCGCATTGAACAGCACCACCCCCAGCACGTTTGGAAGCTCTTCCGTTGCGGCAACCAGCCCGTCATGTTCGGCGGGGTCGATAAAGCGCGGGGTCCCACCAATAAGCCGCGCGATGTCTTCCGCCAGCGCGATCGCTTCGGCGGGGCATTTCGCATCCGGCGCGATCAGGATGGCGGACTCCTTAAACAGGTCGTCGCTGGCTGCTTCAACGCGCCAATCGGCGACGTACAACCCCTCAATGTTGACGATGGGTGTAAAGCCGACCATGTAGGCCAGCGGGCTGCCCTCGGCGTTATGCGGGAAATGCTGCCGCGCCCATTCGATGCCTGGCTGTTTGAGCGTTGACATATCCAGCACGACCGCGCCCGGTTTGAGTTCCGGTCCCAGCCGCGTGTAAATGTCTTCGAGCTGGCTGGGCGGCGCGTTGATCACAATCAGATCGGCATTTTCGGTCGCTTTATGCAGCCTGCGGTGGAAGTTGTCGACGATTTCGAGCTTTTCCGCAGCTTTCATCACGTGACCGCGCAGGTCACTGCCGATGATCGTGAAACTGTGTTCGGCTTTGGGGTTGCTGGCATAACGCTTGAGCGCCAGGGCAAATGAGGCGCTCAGACGGTCCAGCCCCACAATGGAAACATTGACATGCATCAGTTTTCTGTCCTTTTGTTCATCCGCGCGGATTGGGCGCGCTGTGGCGATCTCTGGCTAACGTGTTGCACGGAGCTGTGCGTTTGTACTGCGTGAGTCTTACCTATTCTACGCGCTGCTACCGCGCGACGTTCAATTGCGTTCATCGGCTTGCTGCAACGCGAGCAACAGACGCTCGGTGTCCGAAGCGGGCGGGCCGGGCAGTGGGTCGGCATGGTGGCGGATCAACTCGATCGTGCGCGGGGTGCCCCCGGCTTGCGCAACTATCGTCGCGCCCCATGCGGGATGCTGCGTGCTGACGGCGAACGGTCGTCGCCACCCGCGCGACGAATCGCTGCCCCAGCGCCGGTAGAGACGGGGCGCGAATGCTTTGACCAGCACGACGAGCACTTTTTCCGGGATCGAGAACGGCGCGCGTGTCTTGCCGACATCGTGCAGCAACGCCGCTGCAAGCAGGTCTGGATCACTGTAGCCCTGGTCGCGCAGGTCGCGCAGCACGCGCAGGCTGTGCTGCCGCTCCGAGCGGCGCATCGTGCGGTAAAGCGCGTATAACGGCGGCGTGAGATGCTCGCGGGCAAGTGCATCGTCCACTGGACTGAACCACGCCCCGAGCGCGCGCAGCCCTTGCTGCAGGCGATATGTGGCGCTCACGATCACTATACCCCGGTGAACATGCCGAACAGAAACCGCAAAATCGGCCCCAGGACCAGCCACAGGATGTTCAGGCGCGGGTTGATGATTCCCGCCATCAGCACCAGCATCAACGCCAGCGTGGTTTCGCGTTCGTACTGCACCAGCCAGTTGCTGTACTCGCGCGGCAGCGTGCCGACCGCGATCTTGTAGCCATCCAGCGGCGAGAACGGCAGCAGGTTGAACAGAAACAGCGCCAGGTTGAAGATCACGATCGTGGCGACGATGTTATACAGAAAGGCGAACGAGGCGTCCAACCCAATGCCAAGCATGAAACGCACGACGACACCGAATAACGCAGCGAGCAGCAGGTTCATCACCGGTCCTGCCAGTGAGACGATCACCAGCCCGCGCTTTTCGTTCGGGTAAAAAGCGCGCGGATTGACCGGCACCGGCTTCGCCCAGCCGAACCCGGCCAGCAGCGCCAGCATGATCCCGACCGGCTCGATGTGTGCGCGCGGGTCGAGCGTGAGCCTGCCCTGGTAATAGGCGGTGTTATCGCCCAGGCGGTAGGCGCTCCAGGCGTGGGCCCATTCGTGCAGCGTAAAGCCGATCACCAGGCCGATCGCGCGGCCCAGCAAGGTTTCCAGCGTGAATCCAAACAACAGCAGTCTCTCCGGGAATAGATCGCGGAACAACGTAACAGATTGTAACAAGAGTTGCGGTCAACGGATAGGTAAAACCAGCGGGCGACCTTGTCTGTAGGCCGCCCGCGGACATCATATCACCGGGAGGAAGCGCCACTAAAGAGCAAGGTGAGTCAGGGGATCGCTTGGGGAAGGGCTACTCCTCAGTTGCGCCGATTGTGATGTCTGCCAGCGCCTCAAGCACGGTGATCACGGCGCTGTTATCAAGCTCGCCGTTGCCCATGCCGACCATCGCTTCGTATAGTTGGTGCGCGACGGCGGTCAGGGGGATCGAAACGTTGTACGTGCGTGCTGTGTCGACCACGATCTTGAGGTCTTTCGCCTGCATATAGGCTTTGAAGCCCGGCCCGAGGTCGCGCTTGAACAGTTTCGGCGGTTTGTTATCCAGCGCCCAGCATTGGGCCGCCCCCCGGCTGATCGCATCGACCACGCGCTGCGGGTCCACGCCTGACTTTTGCGCCAGGACCAGCGCCTCGCACATGGCAACCATCGTGCCCGCGACGACGATCTGGTTCGCGGCCTTGGCGGTCTGGCCCGCGCCGCTTTCGCCGACCCAGGTGATCGTCTTGCCCATCGCCTCGAACAGCGGCAGTGCCCGGTCAAACGCTTCTTTCGGCCCACCGACCATGATGCTCAGCGTCCCGGCGCGCGCGCCGATGTCGCCCCCGCTGACCGGCGCATCGAGCGCCAGCGTACCCTTTGAGGCCAGTCTATCCGCGATCTTGCGGGCGGTTTCCGGCTTGATGGTGCTGTTGTCGATGAAGATCAGCCCGTCGCGCGCGCCCTCGATGATCCCGTCCGGGCCGAGCGCCACAAGTTCCACGTCCGGCGAGTCGGGCAGGTTGGTGAAGACGAAGTCTACCTGCTGCGCGACCTCGCGCGGGGATGTGGCGGGCGTCGCGCCTTCGCTGGCGAATTGATCCACGATCGCGCGGCTGCGGTTGTGCACAACCAGGTCATGCCCGGCTTTCATCAGGTTGCGTGCCATGCCGGACCCCATCAGGCCCAGCCCGATATATCCTACACGTGCCATGAGTGATGCTCCTTAGCCTAGCGTTTCCAGGGTGGCGTATCCGGCAGGTAGCGCTCAAATTCGGCGATCAGCGCTGCTTCGTAGTCGCCGGCATACGTACCTTCGAAGAAGCGGGACATAGCCTCATTATAGAAGCGTTCCCAGGATTGCTCCTCATCGCCGGGATTGATCGGGTAAAACAGCGCGTTGTTGGCTTTGGCAGCGCGCATATCGCCCGGCGCGTCCCCGATCATCAGGATGCGATCCGGCGGGTACCTGCCGGATGCCGCCAGCCGGATGCTATTGGCTTTTTTGCCCATTTCCTGCCCAGCGATCACGCGGACGTACTGCGCGATGCCGTGCTCGCCCCACTCGGAATGTAGCGCGGCGTTAGGTGTCGCGGAGACGACGATCATGTCTGCTTGGTCGACCATAGCCTCCAGGCTCTCGCGCACGTAAGGGAAGGGCGAAACGCCCTGCACCATCTCCGCTACCGCCGCGTTGACGCCGGTGGTCCAGCGCAGGGCCTGCTCCAGCTCCGGGTCGCCGGGGTGCTCGGCCATGAACGCTTTGAGACCAGCGTCGCTGTGTGGGTGTCTGTCCTGTTCGATGAATGCGCGCAGTGAGTTCGCTTGCGGGATCGCCACTTTGCGCCGCTGGACTTCCGGGCGCTCGCGCAGCAGGTCAAAGACCATGACCAGCGCTGGCCAGCGGTTGATGCCGCGCCACTTGGAATACAGGTTCACAAACTCGGCTGCCTGGCGCGCATACTTGGACACGGGTTGCAGGTTCCAGTATTTGATCGTGTTCGGCGTGAAGCATTCTTTGTGCTTCAGCTCCATCGTGTCAAAGGCGCAGCCATCCGAATCGATGCCGATGAAGAAGTCATGTTTTGGCTCAAATTCTTTTAACGGTTGTGCCGGGTCGGTCATGCCGTTGTCCTCTCATAAACGATCGGGTTATGTGCTGTTAGCGGTAATTCTGCGGGATGTAGGCGGGCAGCTTCTGATCTGCGAATATCGGGTCGATTTGCGCGAACCGTTGCAGGCCATTGACGACCGGGATTGCGGGCCATTCGCTGCCGATCAGCGGCTGCGCGTAGCGTATGAAATCGTCGGTCACGTCGACTTTGTTCGCCGCGATCCAGTGGGCCGGGAACTTGCGCTCGGAGTTGGCGACCGCTTCCAGGGGGACCTGGTCATAACGCACGTGGTAGATCGGCCCCGGTTGGCGTAACGTGGTCGCCATGAAACCATTCTCGCCCTTAACGGCTATATCTACCGCCTTGCGCCCGACAAGGTAGGCTTCATCCAGGTCGACCGTTGAAGCGTAGATCATCGAGTGGCGCTGGTCGGTGCCCGCGACATTTGTGCGTGCCGATCCCGGCACCGGCAAGCCTTGCGCGTTGAGGTAGTTGATCACGGCCTGTCCAACCTGGACCGCGCTCGCGCCAAACTCAGTGTGTCCAAACGAGTCTTTGCGCGCGCCGATCTCACCAATGTCAAAACCTTCGCTGACCACGACTATCGCGCGTCCACGTTCTTTGAGCGTGTCGTTGACTGCATCGGCGAGATCGGGCAGCGTCAACCCGGACTCCGCCAGCACGATCAACAGCGGCATGTCGCGGTGCGGATCGGCGAGCCGCGCGGCGGCGGGGATGAACCCGATCTTGCGACCCATCGCCTGGATCACCAGCACCGGGTCAGCAGGGCTGGAGCCGCGATTCTCCTGGTTGGCGTTCTGGATGTTCAAGGCCCAGTAACGTGCCACACTGCCGTAGCCGGGCGTGTGGTCGATCAACTCGAACGCGGTGTCGCCGACGTCGTTATCGATGGTCTTCGGCACGCCGACCGCGATGATGTCGAGGCCACGATCCGCGGCCAGCGCGGCGACCTTGTGCGCGGTGTCCATCGAGTCGTTGCCGCCGATGTAGAAGAAGTACCCGATGTCGTGCGCCTGCATCACGTCGATCACACGGTCGAAGTCTTCTTGTTGTCCGGCTTTGAGCTTATAACGGCACGTGCCGATCCCGCCTGCGGCGGGTGTCGTGCGCAGCAGCGCGATCTCTTCGCGGCGCTGGGCGGAGAGGTCGATCAGTTCCTCTTTCAGCACGCCTTCGATGCCGTGCCAGCCACCGTAAACCGTGCCGAATAGGTCCGGGTGTTCAAAGCAGCCTTCGACCACGCCGCGTAGCGAGTTGTTGATCACGGGCGTCGGCCCGCCGGATTGGGCGACAATGACGTTTCGGGGCATTGGATTTTGCACCTCCTGAAAGTGTATTAAATCACGGTGATCCAATCGGGCGTGCCGGCGATCAGGCTTCCCACTCGGTGTGGAAAGTGCCGTCCTTGTCAACGCGGCGGTAGGTGTGCGAGCCGAAGTAGTCGCGCTGGGCCTGCGTCAGGTTTGCGGGCAGCCGCCCGGTGCGGTACGCGTCAAAATAGGCCAGCGCTGCCGCCATACCAGGGATCGGAATGCCAAGCCCGACGGCGGTTTGCACAACGCTACGCCAGGCCGCCTGCCGCTCCGCGATCTGGCTGCGGAACGGTTCGACAAGCAGCAGGTTCGCCACGTCAGGAGTCGCGGTGTAGACCTTGCGGACGTCTTCCAACAACGCGGCCCGGATGATGCAGCCGCCGCGCCAGATGCGCGCGATCGCTTCCATGTCAAGGCTGTAGTCGTATTCCGCGCTGGCCGCTTGCATCAGCGTGATGCCTTGCGCGTACGAGGTCAGGATCGCCGCGTAGAGCGCGCCGCGTACCTGTTCGATCAGTACGTTTTTGTCGCCATCGAAGGTAGCGTCCGGGCCAGGGAAGACGGCTTCCGCTGCGACGCGCTGCTCTTTGAGCGCGGAGATGATACGCGCCTCGACTGCTGCGTTGATCGTGTGCGTCGGGATGCCCAGGTCCAGCGCGTTCTGGCTGGTCCATTTGCCGGTGCCCTTTTGCTTGGCTTCATCCAGGATGATGTCCGCGATTGGTTTGCCGGTGTCCGGATCGGTTGTGCCGAAGATGTCTGCCGTGATCTCGACCAGGTAAGAGTTGAGTTCGGCGGCGTTCCACTCGGAGAACACGCGATGCAGCGTCGGGTAGTCCACCCCCGCACCGCGATGCAGGATATCGTAGGCTTCCGCGAGCAACTGCATGATGCCGTACTCGATCCCGTTATGCACCATCTTGACATAGTGCCCGGCCCCACGCGGCCCGATGTAGGTCACGCATGGCTCACCGTTGACCTTTGCCGCGATTGCCTCGAAAGCGTCGCGGATCAGGGCGTAAGCTTCTTGCTGTCCGCCGGGCATGATTGAGGGGCCGCGCAGCGCGCCTTTTTCTCCGCCGGAGACGCCACTGCCGATGAACAGGAAACCCTCTGCCGCAAGTTCCTTATTGCGTCGTTCGGTGTCCTTAAAAAAGCTGTTGCCCAGGTCGACCAATAAGTCCCCTTTCGAGAGGTGTGGCTTCAGCGGTTCGATCGCCTCGTCGACCACGCTTGATGGCACGAGCAGCACGATCCGGCGCGGGACTTCGAGCGCGTCAAGGAAGCTTTCAACATCGGGAAAACTCTGCATCAGCGGCTGCTCGTATTTGTCGAACGCGGCGCGTTTGCCGGCGTCCAGATCATATCCTGCAACGGAATAACCATTTGACGCCAGATTACGGGCAAGGTTTGCGCCCATTACACCCAGCCCAACCATGCCAATGTGATACGTGCTCATGTGTTGCTCCCTTCCTTGCGGGTAAATGCGTTGCGTGCCGCATACTGTTGTTACGTCCAGATTGTAGCGGTTCCGGCCCTGCGTGGTGTTGCATGGATGACAGTTGCCGGTCAGTGTTGTTTCACACGGTAGAGATATTCGCCGGCCTTTGGCACGTAGAGCAGGCCTTCATCTTCGCGCCCGGTCCAGTCTGCCGGGTCGATCGTTGCCGGGTCCATGTACCCCAGATTGATCGCGCTGCATACCTCTTGCGGGATCTGGCTTGCCAGTGTGACCTCGATCCGCGCCGTTTCGATGCCTTTTTCATATGTGCCTGAGCCGCGCAGGTGCGTGCTGTGCGCGAGAACACCCAGCGGCACGTCCTTGAACCGGTCCCACTGTTTCAGAAAATAGTCGCGCACGTGGTAACCGACGCGCCGGATGTGGTGGCCGTGCACATCGCTGATCGTGTCCAGGTGCGGCGCGTAGACGATGACCTCGCCGCCGTCGGCGATGCCCGGCTCGAGCTTGTACATCGCTTTTGCCCCGGTCCACAGTTCATCATACATCGGCGGGGCGTGGGACAGCACGCGCCGGAACGGGCGGTCCAGCCAGATGATGTGGCGTTGCGCGGATAGCTGAACCGACGCGCGGTGCGCTTCTGTATGCGGGCCGATGAACATGCCTGCCAGTTTCGCGTCATCCACGACCAGCGCCATCAGTGTGACCGGTGTGGGCAGGTATTCGTCGGCGGCGGTGTGGATCATGCGCCGCATCGGGGTGTCTTCGATGCCGATCGTATCCAGCACGGTGATCAATGCGCCGAGCCAGTGCGTGACGTTGATCATCTCCGGCCCTGAAATGCCCGGCCAGAGGTATTTCGCGCCCCCGGAGAAACCGACGACCTCATGCGGGAAGGTCGGGCCGATGATCAGGATGTGATCTGCTTCGAGGGCGGCGCGGTTGATGCGGACCGGTACGTCACCGCCCAGCGAGGGATGCCACGCGTCGCCCGCGAATGTTTGCACCTGTTCGCGTGTGATCGTGCCGATGGTGGCGAGTGCGGCGGGATCGTCCCAGGCGTGGTTGAGCAGGCCGATATGTTTGAATGTGGTGGCGCGTTCTTCAGCGGTTATCCCGATCAATTTCAGCAGTGTGGCTTCGCTCAGTGGCAGGTGCGTGCCGAGCGCGACCATCACGTCCACCTGCGCGGCATCATGCAACGCGTCCATGGTGGCGCGGAAAAGCGGCGGCAGCGGGAGCGTGCGCGTATTATCGGGGACCAGTACCAGCACCTTTGCCCCGGTAAAGCGACCGGCCAGGCCACGCGCGATCGTCTCACGGATCGTTGTTTCGTCCAGGTAGCCACTGTTGGCGGAAGCGGCAGCGTAGAGCATATGTCACACTCCTGAATAGGCACTGAACCCGCCGTCAACCGGCACGACGATGCCGGTCACAAATGCCGAGGCCGGCGATACCAGCCACAGCATGGTGCCAAGCAGGTCTTCCGGCACGCCGAAACGCCCGGCAGGTGTGTGGTCGAGAATCCGCTGTCCGCGCGGCGTCAGAGCGCCGGTTTTTTCGTCGGTGAGCAGGTAGCGGTTTTGTTCGGTCATGAAGAAGCCCGGCGCGACGGCGTTCACGCGGATGTTCGGGGTGTATTCCTGTGCCATGTGCACCGCGAGCCACTGGGTAAAATTGCCGACGGCGGCTTTTGCAGCGCTGTAGGCCGGGATGCGTGTCAGCGGGCGGAAGGCGTTCATTGACGATATGTTGAGCACGACGCCCTCACCGTGTTCGACCATCTGTCGCCCGAAAACCTGCGCCGGCAGGATCGTCCCCAGGCAGTTCAGGTTGAACACCCACTGCAGCGCTTCCGGCGGCAGGTCGAAAAATGTGTGATCCGGCGTGGTGGTTGCTTCGGCTTGGTTGCCCCCGGCACAGTTGATCAAGATGTTCGCCGGTCCAAAATGGTCTTGCACCTGTTGCGCCGCGATGTGAAGTGTGTCCGGTTCGAGCACGTCACCATATACGGCGATGGCACGTTCCCCGATTTCAGCGGCGCACTCTTGACCCCGCCTATAGCGCCGGTCCAGCAGCGCGATATTGGCCCCTGCAGCGGCCAGGCCGGATGCCATCGCAAAGCACAGCACGCCGCAGCCCCCCGTGACGACCGCGGTTTTCCCCGTCAGATCGAACAAGTCGCGGATGTCGGCCATAAAAAAGAAAATCCCTTTCTGACTGCGGTGGGGCTCATCGCGGCGGAGCGCACGACTCGCGTGCGACCAGCTCCACGTTAAGCAGCGTGGTTGCCGGAACCTCAGTGTCCAATCCGTTAATGAGCTTCAAGAGCATATTCACCGCGATGCGGCCCTGCTCGTAGGCCGGGATACGCACCGTCGTGAGCGGTGGCTCGACGTAGCGTGCCGATAGGATATCGTCGCAGCCGGTGACCGAGAGATCGCGCGGGATGAGCAGCCCGCGCTCGCGACACGCGGCATAGACTTCCAGGGCGACTTTGTCATTAAATGCAACGATGGCGGTTGGTGGTGGCTGGCGATCGAGTAGGGCGTTGACCTCTTTATGCCAGTCTTCGGTGACATATGTCGGCTGGTCCAACTCGACGATCAGGGCCGGGTCAGGCACCAGGTTAAAATCGGCAAAAGCCTTCTCGAACCCTCGCCGGCGCATTCGGGCGGGTTCGTAGTGTGGCGCGGAAAGGTTCAACAGAGCAATGCGTTCGTGTCCCAGATCTAGCAGGTGGCGCGTGGTCATGTAGATCGAGCGCACATGGTCAAACATCACGCTCGGCACCGGGTGATCCGGCAGGCTGTAGTTGCACAGCACGACCGGCGCGTTGCCTTCCAGCAGGTGATAGACCACGTCGGGGGCGGCGCGCGGTGAGATGTACAGGATGCCATCGGCCAGCGTGTGCTGTGTGAGCTGGCGGATATACGCCTGCTCGCGCGCGCTGTCACCGCGCGTGCTGCACAGCAGCAGCGAGTATTGCTCCGTGATGGCGATGTCCTCGACCGCTTCAACCACCTGGTTGATCACCGGTTCAGAGATCGTCGGGATCATGACGGCGATCGTGCGGGTCTGGTTGGTGCGGAGGTTGCGCGCCGCCAGGTTGACGCGATAATCGAGGGTTTCAATCGCGGTCAGCACGCGCTGGCGCGTGCGCTCGCTGACCAGTTCGGGGTTGTTGAGCACGCGCGAGACGGTCGCAGTCGAGACACCGGCCATTCGCGCGACATCTTCCATTTTGGCGGACATGCTGTTCACTCGAAAGATTAGTATGCAGCGTGATGTAATCGATTACATTAAACCGTATTTCATGCGCTTTGTCAAGTTTACTCGGCGCACGTGGGGGGTAGCACTAAGCGCTCGCGTGTAATTTCGCGCGGCGCTTCTGCTCTTTTTGGCGTTCCTCATTGTCCAGTATACGTTTGCGGATGCGCAGGTTCTGGGGCGTGACCTCAAGCAATTCATCATCGGCCAGAAACTCGATGCAGTCGTCCAGGCTCAAGTTGCGTGGCGGACTCAAGCGCTCATCTTCGCCATAATAGCGCGTATGCACGGCGCTGACGTGTTTGGTTTTGGTCACGTTGATCGCCAGGTCGTCGGGCCGGATGTGCTCGCCGATCACCATCCCTTCGTAGACCTCGGCCCCCGGTTCGATGAAGAACGTCCCGCGTGACTGCGCGTGCGTCAGCGCGTAAGCCGACGCCGTGCCGCGTTCCCACGCGACCAGGCTGCCATACTGCCGCCCAGGGATCGGCCCTACCAGCTTGTCGTAGCCGGCAAACAAGGTGTTCATTTGCCCCATGCCGGCGGTCGCGCGCAAAAAGTGTGCGCGGAAACCGAGCAGGCCGCGCGTCGGCACGCGGTAGGTGAGGTATGTGGTGCCGTTGCGGCTGTGCATATTCAGCATCTGCCCGCGCCGCGCTCCGAGTAACTCGACGACGGTGCCGACCATGTCGTCGGCGATCTCAATATGAACTTCCTCGTAGGGTTCGAGCGTCGTGCCGGTGTCAGGATCGGCCTGGTAGATTACTTCCGGTTTGCTGACGTCAAATTCGTACCCTTCACGGCGCATGGTTTCGATCAAGATCGCGAGGTGTAACTCACCGCGCCCGCTGACGGTAAAGCGATCGGGCTGGTCGCCGTCCTCGACGCGCAGAGCGACGTTGCTACGCGTTTCGTCGTACAGGCGCTGGCGTAGCCGTCGCGACGTGCCCCAACCGGTCTTGCCTTCGCGCCCGGCAAAAGGTGAGGTGTTGACGCCGAACGACATGCGAACCGTCGGTTCCTCGATCCGGATCGCGGGCAGCGGCTGCGTGATGCTGGGGTGTGCGATCGTGTCGCTGATGCGGATCTCGTCGAAGCCGCCGAACGCGATGATGTCACCGGCCT
This sequence comes from uncultured Anaerolineaceae bacterium, assembly GCA_964425755.1. GTDB lineage: Bacteria > Chloroflexota > Anaerolineae > Aggregatilineales > Aggregatilineaceae > CAYRNY01. The sequence continues at coordinate 74,686 of CAYRNY010000018.1, read as the reverse complement.
GCACCTGCGCCACTTCTTCGCGCGAAAGGTTATGATGCGCGAAGAGATAGGTGATTTTGCCCGTTGTTCGCTCGCCATCCGGCGTGATGCGCACGACATCCGCGCCGCGTTTGAGCGTCCCGGAGCGCAGCCGCCCGATGCCGATCTGCCCTTTGTAGTTGTCGTATTCAAGCGTCGTGACCTGCAATTGCGCGGGCGCGTCCAGCTCGACCAGCGGCCCTGGGATCGTGCTGGTAATCGTCTCAAACAGCGGTACGAGGTTGTCCTGTATGCTGTCTGGTGTGTATCCCGCGTGGCCGTCCAGCCCGACCGCGTAGACGATCGGGAAGTCCGCCTGCTCGTCGCTGGCCCCCAGTTCGATGAACAGGTCGAACGTGTCGTTCAGCACCGCGTCCGGGCGGGCGAAGTTGCGGTCGATCTTGTTGATCACGACGATCACGCGCAGGCCGAGTTCAAGTGCCTTGCGCAGCACGAAACGCGTTTGCGGCATCGGCCCTTCGACAGCGTCAACCAACAGCAGCGCCCCGTCGACCATGTTCAGCACCCGTTCGACCTCGCCGCCAAAGTCGGCATGGCCGGGGGTATCCACGATGTTGATCTTGATATTGTTCCAGGTGATCGCTGTGTTTTTGGATAGAATAGTGATCCCGCGCTCGCGTTCGAGGGCGTTGCTGTCCAGAATACGCTCGCCCGTGTTGGCGCTCTCGCGGAATACTTTAGCCTGTTTCAACATGCCATCGACCAGTGTCGTTTTTCCATGGTCGACGTGTGCGATGATCGCGATGTTGCGAAGGTCTGTGCGCGTGTGGGGCACGTTCATCCCTCTGGTGACTGTGATAAGCGGCCGGGTTTGTGTGCTGAGTACAAAAAAGCGACCCGCTTTCGGGCCATGCTATGTTTGAATTGGCTATCAGGCGGCAGGTGATTGCTTACGGCGATTCTTATTCTCGCTCAAAACCGCGCGCCTGTGTAGAGTGATTTTTCGGGGCGGTTGCTCGATTCGCTCACAGCGCGTACGTGAATGGTTATAATCAAACCGGGCCGCAACCGGCAACGCCGAGTCCGGATGCCAGTGATGATCCCTTGACAAGCACACAGCAGGCACATACGCTTGCACGTTAGTGTAGAGGATATAGCAAGCATGTCAAAAGATGTTCGGGTGGGCGATATTGTCATCACGCGGAAGGTGCACCCCTGCGGTAGCGATCGGTGGCGTGTCTATCGTGTTGGGGCGGATATCGGGATGCGCTGCCTGAAATGTAAGCGCCGGGTGATGCTGTCTCGGCGGAAATTTGAGCGCGCGATCAAACGGGTGATCCCCGACGATGACGTGGTGAGCTGACGGTGCTACGTTCCATGCAGTCAGATACAGGACAGGCCACACAGCGCAAGCGTGTGTTGTTTTTGATGTCCGATACCGGCGCGGGCCACCGCGCGGCGGCAGATGCGATTCGCGCGGCGTTGGAGCAGCGCTATCCGGGCCAGTATACCTACGCGCTGGTGGATGTGTACCGGCGTTACACGCCGTTCCCGTTCAATTACCTGCCCGAAATCTATCCGCCCTGGGTGAAATGGGCCGGGCCAACCTGGGGTTTTGGTTACCGTTTCACCAACCACCGGTGGCGGGGCAATTTGCTAATGGCACTGTTCAACCGGCTGTGGCACGACGGGATGCGCCGGCTCGTGCAGGAATTCCCCGCTGATGTCGTGGTGCCTGTTCACGCCGTGTTTTCGCGCCCGGTGATGCGCGGCTTCCAGCGCTACAGCCGCCGCCGACCCCCTTTCGTCACTGTCGTTACCGACCTGGTGACCACGCACGGGTTTTGGTACGAACGCGCTGTGGAACGCTGCCTGGTGCCGACACAGCGCGCGTATGAACGCGGGCTGGAATTCGGCCTGTCACCCGACCAACTGCGCCTGACCGGGATGCCGGTGCACCCGCATTTTGCCGATCACCTGCCCGGCAAAGCGGTGGCGCGGCGTGCGCTGGCACTGCATCCCGCGCTCCCCGCAGTGCTGGTCACGGGAGGAGGTGATGGGATGGGGCCGGTTTACCGCATTGCCCGCGAGATCAACCGGCGCAAACTGTCGCTGCAGTTAGTCGTGGTCGCCGGGCGCAACCGTGCGCTGCGTGAGCAGCTCGAGACGGTGCGCTGGAACCAGCCGACGTTGATCTATCCCTTCGTGAACAATATGCCGGAACTGATGGCCGCCGCCGATATTCTGGTCACAAAAGCCGGGCCGACAACGATCAGCGAAGCGTGCATCGCAGGGCTGCCGATCGTGTTGAGCGGCGCGGTTCCCGGCCAGGAGGACGGAAACGTCACACATGTTGTCGACAATCGCGCCGGGGCATATGCACCGGGAGCGCGGCGGGTGGCCGATATGGTCACGGCGTGGCTGGCCGAGGGTCCGGCAAAGCTGGCGCAGCGTGCGTCCAATGCGCGCCGGCTGGCTCGTCCTGATGCCGTATGGCTGATCGCGGACGAGATTCACCAACAGGCGCAGCGCCCGCCCGTGCCGGTCCTGAAGCGTACTCAGAAACCTGCATCCGGCTCGTGGGTGCGTTCAGCACCTGAAGATGGGTGGGCCGTCTAAAAAAGGAGTCTTGCGGTGCCGCAATCACTGCGCACGATGTCGTTATATCCCCTTGTCCTGAATCACAACCTGGGCGACCTGTCCACGAACTCGGTGCAGACTCTCCTGGCGATCAGCCACAGCATCGAGGACGTGGTCATGCGTTATCACCTGGAACTGACATTCTACGCCGGTTTCCAGCGCTTTTCTTCGTTCATGCCGCAGATCGAACGTTTTTCGCGGCTGGCGTCGATCTGTGGCGACGTGATTGTGCTGGGGGTGCCGGATTCTCCTGTGCCGGCGATTCCGAACATCACATTTGTGCCACTGGAGCGTGATGCACCGCTGGCTGAGGAATGGTTCATCGTCGCTGAACACCCGGAGTTTGGAGCTGTTCTGCTGACCCGCCAGCTCGAAAGTCGCCTGCCGCATAAGCGCCCGCGCGAGGTGGCGTTCGGTCGCGGCAGGCTGTACGAAGGCGTGGTGACGTTTGATGACCGGCTGGTGGGGACCGCACGACGTGCCCTGACCGAAGTGCTCAACCGGCCCTTTGAGCCGATCACACGCTCGTCATCCGGGCGGCTGGCGTTTGATTCGCCGTACAACGTGTTCGGGCGTGCGCTGGTAAGTTACCTGGAGCAGAGCAACCAGCAGTTGCAGGGGCTTTACCAAACCTTGCTTGAACGCAATCGCGAGTTGGAACGGTTGCAGCAGCAGGTGCGCAAGTTCATGTCCCACCGGGCATGGGAAGAGGCGCAGGCGGTCGAACCTATCCTTGCCGACCGTCGCCGTACCGCCGAAATTCAGATGCTCACGATCATGATGGTGGACGTGGAAGGGTTCACCCGGCTGAGCGAAACGATTGACCCGGCGTTGCTGTTGGAGAGCCTGAACCAATATCTCAATATCCTCGCTACCAGCGTCTACCAGTTTGGCGGAGACGTGGATAAGTTCCTGGGTGACGGGATGCTTGCCTTTTTCGAGAATCCGGTGGCGGCACTGCGCGCGGTGGTGATGCTACAAAGACGGGTGGGGAGCTTCAACGCGCAGCAGGTCGCTGCCCGCCGCGCCACATTCCCCACGCGGGCGGGCCTGGCGACCGGTGTCAGCCTGATCGGGCGCATCGGCTCAGACGACCGGCAGGAGATCACGGTCCTGGGAGATGCCGTTAACCTCGCCAGCCGCTTGCAGAGCAAGGCACAGCCGGGCGGGTTCGTGCTTGATGCGGCAACGTATGACGGCGTGGGGCGTCCTGCAACGGTTCCGCAGACGCTGGCGCGCCTGCCCGGAAAAAGCGGCGTCCAGACGATTTATGAGGTCGAACCGGGCCGCCTGGAGCAAGTGTTGCAGGATGTGCTCGCGTGGCACACAGCGCAACTGCGCGATGAGTCCTAGGGAACTGGCTGTGTTCAGCCGCTCCAGTCGCGCAGGTACAGGAAATCATGCCCGATGCTGCGCCGGCTGAGCTTGGCAACGTTGGGCATGGTACGCTTGTAGTGATTTAGACGCACCTGCCGCCAGATCTTCCTGACCAGATCGCCGTCGAAGCCTTCGGCGATTACCTCGTCGACGGTGTAGCGCTCGTCCACCAGCAGGTAGAGCAACTGGTCCGCCAGCTCGTAGGTGAAGCCAAGTTCGTCCTCGTCGGTTTGCCCGGCCCACAGGTCGGCTGAGGGAGCTTTATTCAAGATGTTCCGGGGCACACCCAACGCTTCCGATAGCTGGCGCACCTGCTGTTTGTACAGGTCCGATATCGGCTGCATCGCGGCGGCGTTGTCGCCGTAGATGGTGCTGTAGCCGAGCAGTGTTTCGGTCTTGTTGCTCGTGCCGATGACCAGCCCCCCAAATGCGGCGGATTGATCGTAGAGGATGACCATGCGCATCCGCGCCATGATGTTCCCCTGGCGCACCTTGGATACATCTCCCAGGCGTTCCAGCAGCGGATCGACCATCGGAGTGATGTCTATGGTGTCGCTGCGCAGGCCCAGCTCATCGATCACAATTTGGGCATCATCGAGGCTGTCCTGGGAAGAGGTTTTGTAGGGCATGCGGAGCGCCAGGAGGTTTCCCGGCCCGATCGCTTCGGCAGCCAGGTACGTGGACAGTGCCGAGTCAATCCCGCCGCTTAACCCAATCACGCCGCGTTCAAAACCCGCCTTCAGAATCGAATCCCGGATGAACTGAACCAGGATTTTACGCGCCAGATCGGTATTGATGGTCAGGCGCGGCAAAATGTGTGTCGGGTGCATGCGGTGTCATCCTTCCGTGTGCGGTCGTTGTTACTGCTGGCAGTCGCGCAACTCGACCTGGGCGATCTGCTGTTCCAATTGTTCGATTTGCAGTTGCAGCGCTTCGATCTGGTCGCTCATGCGCAAAATGACCTCGACTCCTGCCAGGTTGATGCCGAGTTCCTGCGTCAGGCGGTTAATTTTGCGCAGGCGTTCGACCTCGCGCTCAGAATACAGGCGAATGTTTCCGTCGCTGCGCTGCGGTTTGACTAGCCCCATCTGCTCGTAGTTGCGCAGGGTCTGGGGATGCAGATCAACCATACGCGCGACAATACCGATTGTGTAGCAGGGTTCGTCACGCGATATGCTCATAAAGCTGCTCCTGCTGGAATAATACTGTCTGCGAATCCCGGCAATAGCGGTTGCCACCCACCCGGCGGTACAACCGTGCTTGCTGTGCCAGGCAGTTGGTTTTCAGCGGGTGGACCGCTTGCTACGGGCGCACGCCTAATGTGACGTCCAGATCGAGTGTTTCGTCGTCGCGTACAATGGTCAGTGTGACGCGGTCCCCCGGTGATGTATTCTCGACCAGATACGCGACGAGATCGTCGATATCGCGGACCGTTTGGCCGTTGATGGCGACGATGATATCCGAGTCCACCGGGATGGGAATGCCACGTACTTCAACGGCTTCTGTGCCGGCCCGCAGCCCCGCGCGCGCAGCGGGCGATCCTGGCTCCACACCGCTGATCAGGATGCCGTGCCGCACGTCAAAGCCGAGTTCTTCGGCCAGCGCCGCGACGCTGTAGCCACCTTCAGTACGCATGCTCGATATGCCTAGCCAGGAATACTCTGCATACCCTTTGTCGATCAACTGCGGAGCAACGCGCTTGACCGTGTTAACCGGCACGGCGAACGCGATCCCCTGGAACACGCCGCTGTCGGTGCGGATCGCGGTATTGATCCCCACCACTCTGCCGTAGGAGTCCAGCAGCGGCCCGCCGGAGTTGCCGGGGTTAACGGCGGCGTCAACCTGGATGATCGACGGGTTGCTGTAGCTTTGATACGTGGGGTCCATCAATTCGGCTGAAGGTAAGGAACGCCCCAGTGCACTCACGATGCCGACGGTCATGCTACCTTCCAGCCCGAACGGGTTGCCGATCGCGATCACGCGCTGCCCGACCTGTAGTTCGTTGCTGTTGCCCAGTGTCACCGGGAAGAGGGGCGTACTGGCCGACGTGACCTGGATTACAGCCAGATCGCTGTAGTCGTCATAACCGACGACTTCCGCTTCGGAGACACTGCCGTCAAAGAACGTGACCATGATATCCCGTGCATCGCGCACAACATGCGCGTTCGTGATGATGTGCCCGTCCGTGTCGAGAATGAAGCCGGAGCCGCTGCTATCCACAATGTCAAGGTTACGATGGATGCCGGAGGCCACTTCGATATTGACGACCGACGGATTCGCGCGCTCGTAGATGTTCGTCAGCAGCAGGTGTTCTTTGTCCGCTTCCGCAATGATGTCGGGCGGGATCGCCGTTGGGGTGACCCACTGGGCAGGGACAGGCGCAGTCCAATCGCTGGGACGATAATTAGCGTTGCGCAGATCAGCCTCGGACGGTGAGGCCACCTGGTTTTGGTAGGTGATCTGGCGCGGCTCATCGCGGCTATTGGACCATGTGAAATGGCCAATCGTTGTGACGACCAGTGCAGCGATTAATATGAGCGTGACCGCACCCATTGCCAACCCGATCAGGATGCCGGTGATGCCACCAGTTTCAGGTTCATCCGGCTCATCGACAGGTGAAAATGTGACAAACTCGGTGAAAAGCTCATCACCGGTGGGGGAGTATGCCGCATCCAATTCTTCAGCGTCATCATAGGGTTCGTAATCGTCGTGTTTCCAGCTCATGGACCTGTCCTTGTCCTGTGGTAGTGTGTGTTGTGCAGTGCTGTTAGTATAGCAAAGTCTCGGTCAGTTGGGGCATGTCCCACCGCAGGCTGCCGTGTTAGTATTGCTTCTCAGGGCGCAGATCGCGCAGGTTTTCGAATAGCTCGCGCTCTTTTGCCGAGAGCTGTTCGGGGACGGTGATCAGGATATGCGCGTACAGATCGCCGTGTGCATCACGTTGCCGCAGCTTGGGCATGCCCTTGCCACGCAGCCGGATCGACTGCCCCGATTGCGTGCCGGGTTTGATGTTCAAGGTGACACTGCCGTCTAGGGTAGGCACGCGGACTTTGCCGCCCAGCACTGCCGTGTAGACGGGGATTTTCAGGTCAATGTGCAAATCGTCTCCATCGCGCCGGAAGACCGGGTGCTCCTGCAGGCGCACAATCACGTATAGATCGCCTGCCGAACCACCGCCGTACCCCGGTTCGCCCTGTTGACTCAACCGCACGCGGGTGCCGTCGCGCGCGCCTGCGGGAATCTTGACCGTCAGGCGGCGGTCGCCAACCTGGATCACGCGTTGCGTGCCGTGATAGGCATCTTCCAGCGAGATCGGCACTTCCACCTCAAGATCGCGGCCTTTCATCGCCTGGCTTGCACGCTGGAAGCCCCCATACTGGCGTCCGCCGCTGCGTTGCTGGCGTCCCATCCCGCCGAAGATATTGCGGAAGAAATCCGAGAACAGGTCATCGGAGGCGAAATCCGTATCGGTGAATTCATAGCGGAAACCGCCGCCCGGTTGTTGCTGCCCGGTGGTCCACTGTGACCAGTCGAAGCCGCCTTGGCGGTCCCCCATGCGCTCCCATTGCTTGTAGCTGCTGCCAAGCTGATCGTACTTGCGGCGTTTTTCAGGGTCCCGCAGCACTTCATAGGCCTCGTTTACCTGTTTGAATTTCTCCTCGGCTTTCGGATCGCCGGGGTTCACATCTGGGTGATATTGACGCGCGAGCTTGCGGTACGCTTTTTTGATCTCTTTCTCAGAAGCGTTCCGGTTTACGCCGAGCACGTCATAGTAGTCGACATATTCCATCGCCAATCACTTTCTCTTACCTAGAATCTACACCAACAGGCTGAGAAATACGTTAAGTGCGAGTTAAAGTTATCCGTCCGATGATGACGATATCATTCTAGAACTTGAGTCAACTACAGTCAATCTTTTTGAGTGCTTTCTTAGGAAAGTTTTACACATTTGCCGCCGCTGCAAATTGTGTCTGCACAACTGCTCACCCGACCCGGCGGCGCACGTTGAGCATAGGCTGCCTGGCAGGTTTGGGAAGCAAAGGGTCGCGATTTTGACAAAAGATTACAAGCGGTGTGGCGTGCGATCCGCTAGAATGGGGGCGGTTGTGAACGTTACCCGGCGCTGTTGGGCACACGCCCACACTGGACGGGTCATCTCACGAGGCTGTAGCGAATGAATACGGTAACGCTGGTTGCTTACGGGATTGCCCTGGCGATTCCGGCATTCACGGTCTATCTGTTTGTGATGCTGGATGTCTTTGGCACGGGCAAGCTCAGCACGATTCTGATATGCCTTTTATGGGGGGCAGGTGGCGCGTTTGGGCTGGCCTGGCTCGTAAATGAGACCTTGCTTGCCCAGGGACTTGCATACGACACGCTGACCGGGGCCGTTGCGCCGGTGATCGAAGAGGTGCTCAAGGCGCTGGTGTTGATTGTGCTGATTCGCAATCCCCGTTTTCGTTACATTGTGGATGGCGCTGTGTATGGCATTGCAGCGGGGATCGGGTTCGCCCTGTCCGAGAATTTGTTCATCTACCTGCCTAATGCGGGTGATGCGGTCCTGGGAGTGGCGTTAAGCCGCACGCTGTCAACATCCTTGATGCATGCGACCGCGAGCGGATTGGTCGGGATCAGCCTGGGCCGGATGCGCCGAGCCAGCAGCGCTCAGTGGATAGGCGCGCCGCTGTTCGGCATTGTATTGGCGATCGGCCTGCACGCTGTTTACAACAACCTGGCCGGCAGAATGGAAGGCGTGAGCCTGCTGTTCGTTGCGCTGGGGATGGGGTTCGGTGGCGGTATTGTGATCGGATGGCAGATCGTCCAGGGGTTAAACCAGGAAAAACAGCGCTTCACCGAAACGCTCGGGCGCGAAGTCGACAACTTCGGCGGTGAGCGCAAGGCCGTGCAGCGGTTAGGCGGGGCAGGCATCGAGCAAGTGTTTCGCGAGTTGCACGAGATTTTCGGCGAAGAGAATATCGCACAAATCCGGCGGATGCTGGCCTTGCAGGGCAATATCGGGATTCTGCGCAACAACCTGAAAAGCGATGTCAGCGACCGGTTGCGCCAGGCGTGGGAAGACGAGATCAGGGAGTACGAAGACGAGGTGAGTCGAATTCGCCGCGCGCTCGGCCCGCGCGTCGTGCTGTTCATGCAGCGCGTGTTTCCCACAGATGATGAAGTCCTGCAAAACATGATCAACGACGAGCTTAGCGCGCTGGACCCCACCCTTGTTCACCGGTTCGATATGTTTATGCGCGTGTCTGGACTGGCCGAGTCGTTCACGCCGGAACAGCTATCAGCCCTGGCGGAGCGTTTGAGCAAGATCGACCTGTTCAAGAACGTGTCGTTGGCGAACCTGGAAAACCTGAGCCGCGCGATCAAGGTGCAGGAGTTTGAAGACGGCGCGCTGTTGTTCGAGCAAGGCGATGAAGGCAGCGCGATGTACCTGATCGAGAAAGGGGAAGTGGCGATTTACGTGCGCGAAGAGACCGGTATGAAGCAGTTACGCACGTTTGATGCCGGGAAGGTCGTCGGGGAGTTCTCGCTGCTTGATGGGCAACCGCGCTCAGCACGCGGGCAAGCCGTAGGACACGTGCGCACATTGATGCTCAAGCGCGAAGAATTTACCTGGTTCATCCAGAGCCGTCCACAGGTTGTGCTGGCGATGTTACAGTACCTGGCGGACAAGGCGCGGCATACAACCAACGCCGTCGAGGTCGCGGTGAAGGCCATGTCGCAGATTGGACAGGGCGAATACGACGCGTTTGCTCCGGCTGCGGCGGACCAACCGGACGCTGCCACAGCCGCACGGTCTCCCGAAGCCGTGCTTGACACTGCGTACCCGGTCGATCTGGGGCCGGAAGATATCACCGCTGATACACCGGACAAGGTGAGCGAGGTATTCTCAGCGGCGGCGGATCAGCTTCGGCAGCGCGAACGCAGCATTCAGTCGCAGCTCAAAGGCTCGTCGGCATAGCAGGTACCTACGCGCTAAGGCGTTGGTCGCGAGGATGACGGCACATGGATATTGCTGAGCGGTTGGAGAATTACGCGCTGTTCAAAGGCGTTCCCCCTGCGGACCGGGAAGCGCTCATCGGCGTCATGCAGCTCAAGCACTACGCTAAGGGCGAGGTGTTGTTCCAGCGTGGCGATCCCGGCGATTCGATGTATGTGATCCTGAAGGGCAAGGTACGCATTTACACACAGGATGCCGACGGGAACGAATTCACCGTGCGCTATCTGGACGAAATGTTCGGCGAGTTCTCCATGCTGGACAACCGGCCCCGGTCGACAGCCGTTGCGGCGGCAGAAGCGCTTGACGTGCTGGTGTTGCAGCGCGATGACTTCATCGCGTTCCTGCGCGAGCGACCGGTTGTTGGGCTGTCAATGATGCGGAATCTGGTCGAGCGTGTGCGTTACACGACGATGTATCTGCAGCATGTGATGGATGCCACCCGCCAGCTTGCGCAGGGAAATTACCAGATCGTTGATGTCGCGCCGGACTCCGGTTCAAGCGGCGAGATTCACGAGCTTGTCAGCACGTTTGTGCGTATGGTGCAGGATGTGCAGACGCGTGAAGCGGCGCTGAAACGGGCGCAAGGCGATCATGCAGGGCAGTCCGGCGGGCCGACGCAGACTGCATGACGGCGCGTGCTGGCGAAGTACACATGCACAGCGCGATCACACAGAAACGCCCACGTGTGGTGGGCGTTTGCGGACCTGAGCATGGCCGGCAGCCGACTGGCTGCCTGTGATGCCTTACAGGTTCTCCACGATGGTCGAGAAGATATTGCCGATCGCCGGGCCGAGCAGGGCCAGAATGATGATGACCACAACGGCCACCAGAACGAGGATCAGCGCGTACTCAACAAGCCCTTGACCTTCTTCGCGCGGTAGATAGAGCATAATAAGACCTCCATTATTGATTTAGATACGCTTAGCGCACAAACGATACACAACATTAAAATAACATGTGGCGGCGGGTTGCGTCACTGGTACATTAGTCACGCCGCAAGTGTGTTGGCTTGCCTTTCGTATTATTCATGTGCCCTGGCGTGATTCGGGAGATTCTGTGTCGTCCGTATCATTCTCATTTTCTGCGGGAACCGGCTCGATTTCCGCGGTGTCATAATCCGCGAGTGCGTCGTCATCTTCCAGCGGCGATTGGTACAGCCCGACCTGTGTATCGGTCAGGTAGGCCGGATCAGGTGGTGTCTCCGGCGTGATCTCTTCCGCGCTTTCCATTTTGATCACCACCGCGCTGATGTTATCTTCGCCACCGCGTTCGTTGGCACGGGTGACAAGTTCCTGCGCGACGTCGTCAGGCGTCGTGTTTTGGTGGGCGATCTCCGCGATCTCTGCCGGATTGACGTGCCGTGTCAGGCCGTCAGAGCATAAGATGAGCCAGTCCCCCTCGTGCAGGGTGCGGCTGTAGAGATCGGCTTCTGTGTCTTCGATCTGGCCGAGTGCGCGGTATAGCACATTTCGCATCGGGTGAACGGCGGCCTGCTCCGGTGTGATGTGCCCGGACGCCAGTAGTGCCTCGACAAAGCTGTGATCGTCTGTGATCTGGTTGATCCAGTTTTCGCGCCCGTCGACCAGATAGGCACGGCTATCCCCTACATGGGCCAGGATCACACGGTTACCGCGTACGAAGGCCATCGTGATGGTCGTGCCCATGCCTTGCAGTTCGGGTTGTTCATTGGTGCGGGCAATAATCGCGCGATTGGCCCGGCGCACGGCTGAACGCAGTTTGTCGGAGATTTCGTCCTCGGACAGGTCGCGCAGGGTTTCGCTGCCGCGTGCTTCCCCTAGAAAATCCGCCTGGACCGCTTCGATCACGAGGCGGCTCGCCTCTTCCCCAGCTACGGCGCCGCCCATTCCGTCCGCGACAACGGCCAGCACAATGCCATGCCGTGCCCACAGTCCAACGCGGTCTTCGTTGTTTTCACGTATCCGGCCCACGTCCGTAATGGCACTGGCGCGTGGGATGGGGTGTTGTGTATCGATCTCATCCGGTACGGAAAGCGAGGCCCCGCAGCCGATGCAGAAACTTGCCAGGGGCCGGTTCAACGTGCCGCAGCGCAGGCAGGTGATCGGCGCGCCCTCAATGGGTGGGGGCAGTTTCGCTTTGGCTTCACGCAGGTGCTTGACGATGTCAGGCTCGATCGTGTTTTCACGTCCGTGTATATAGCGTATCGCGTCTTCGACGTGGCGACGCTGCCGGTGGATACCCCGAACGACGGGCGGATCGTCGAGGTTTGTCCCGCACTGGAAGCAAAAGACAGCGCGCGGTAGATTGTCGTGTCCGCAGTGGGGGCACGTGCGAGTTTCCATGCGGATCTCTCCTAGTTGCCAGGATGCATCTTATGATTTTACTGGCTGCGCACCGGGGTGCAAATAACCGTTGTGCTGGCGGGGCGTGCAGGCCGCTGCGCCGCGCTGAAACCGGTGTTTCTGATAATACCTGCGTCAACGGGACGAACCGCATAACCTGCGGGTTAGGCATTGTCGGTGCCCGGCAAGCCGTCTAGCGGCAGTTCGATGCTGAACGTGCTACCGGGCATACGTTCGGGATCGCAGCCGTCGCTTTCGACCCAGATTCTACCGTTGTGAGCCTCGACGATGCCCCGGCAGATCGCCAGCCCTAACCCCAATCCACCGCCGCGAAAGGCGGTTTTGCTGGTCGAATGAAGCTGTGTGTCGCCGGCTGTGTAAAAGCGATCGAAGATGTTTTGTTGATCGTGCGGGTCGATGCCGATCCCGCTGTCCTCAACCTGGATGCGAACGTAGGCGTCAGGTTGGCAGTTAACGTCCAATCGCACGATGCCGCCGTCAGGCGTGTATTTAATCGCGTTTCCCAGCAGGTTGCTTAACGCCAGTTCGATCAGGTCGCGATCGGCGACGAGTGAGATATCCCAGTCATCCAGTTTGTACACCACGCGAATCCTGCGCTGTTTGATGACCGCGTCGTAATCCCGCAGCAGTTGTTCCAGCAGTTGTTTCAGATCGGTGCTGCTGAGTTTCAGGTCCACGCGACCGGACGCGATGCGTGAGACGATGATGATCTCGTCTACTACGGTATGCAGGCGCTCAATTGACTCGAGCAGTCCAGTCAACGCGGCGTTGACTTCAGGGTTTTGCTGCATCACTTGCTGGATTGCAGGCGATGTCTGCACCAGGCGGCTGTAGCCATACACCGTTGTCAGCGGTGTGCGCAGTTCGTGTGCTGTGAGCTGGATGAAATCGTCTTTGAGCTGGTCCACCCGTTTGAGCGCACGGTTACGTTCTTCCAGCTCGCGCACATGTGCTTCCAGCCGCTTGACCAGATCCAGGTTATACGCGCGCTGCGCATCTTTTAGCGTCGTCGCGTCAACCTCATCCTTGTGTCCGGCCAGGTAGTCCTCGACAGTCCTGGCAAGCGTTTCGACATTAACCGGCTTGGTCAGGTAGCCTGTCACCCCGGCGACGAATGTTTTGTCGCGTTCAAAGGCGTGACTTTGCGCCGTCACGGCGATGATCGGCACTTGAGCGAGTTGTGGGTCTGCCCGCAGCCGGACCGCGATCTCGCGCCCGCTGAGGTCGGGCAGATTGATATCGGTCAGTATCAAGTCAGGCTGGTGGCGCTGCGCCATGTCGATGCCTTCCAGAGCGCGTGATGCCAGCAACACATTGTATCCGGCATGTGCCAACACGCGCTGGATCAGGTTCTGGCTGTTCTGATCGTCCTCGATGTACAGGATCGTGGCTTTCTGTGTCATAAGGTTTCTCTGGCGGGTTCAAGCCATAAGGAATCCCGTGCGGTGTTCGGACTGTGTATGCCGCGAATGCAACAGCCCGATACACGCATCTGCGCCCTTTTGGATACTGACGAGGCTAGTGTAACACGGAAACGGCGTTTATGGTACGTTATGTATATCTAACCGTTGTCTTTATGCTAAATGCCTGCGTCTGGGTCCAGGACGGTCAATCCGGCGGTTGATCGGTCGTGTCGTCGCCGGTGCCATCCAGCCTGTGATCGCTGGGCGTGGGGTCTTCGGCGCGATCGAGCGCGTGATCATCCGTGTGGTGTGAGGTCGTAGCGGCATCCGGTGTAGAAAGTGACCGGTCGGTTTCCGCTTCGCTCAGCGATGGGGGATGGCCGCTGCCGGGGTGGCGCCTGCGCGTGGGGACCCGGTGCGGCGAGTCGCTATCGTGGGGCAGAATCACCTGTTTCATGCGTGGGATGTCGGCGGGTTCGGGCGGCGAAGGACTGTCGTCGGGTGGGGCCTGGGCTTCCCACGCGGCGATGAACTGTGTGAGCCATGTAAGCTCAGTTCCTAGCAACGCGATATGGCGATCAAATATCGCCGTAATATTCAATGGCACGGGGGAGTTCTGCACACGGTCACGGCGGACGCGCATTTGGTGCAGGCGCGTTTCCAGTTCTTGTGTGTAGGCAGTGAAGGCGGTGCGAATTTGCTCCGGTGGCAGCACATGCAGATTTGCCAGTCCCAGCTCAAAGCCGTTGCTGTAGTCGCGTGGCGTGCTGAGCAGATCGGCGATCGCGGTCTGCAGCACGCCGTATCCGGCGGGCGTGATGCGGTACTGGCGACCTGCTTGATCGGCTTCTGGCTGTGGCGGGAGGGTGCTTGTTAGCAGACCCTGCCGCTCGAGTTTTTGCAGCACGTAGAACAGTGATGACGTCCCGATATTGGTCCATCCACGCAGCCCGCGCTCTGTGATCACAGACTCGATCGCGTAGCCGTGTATGGGACCTTCGGCCACGATGCTGAGGATTGCGAGTTCGGCGTCGATCATGGCAGCTACCCTCTTGCGTGTTGTGCGCAGCGAATGCGATTTTTACCGGTTGGCGTGATGTGCTGGCTCGATCACTCGACTAATCGCACAGCGTGATGCTCTCACCGGCAGGAAGTGTGATGCCAGGCGTGTCGCCCCACCGCGTCACGTCGAAGACGAGTGCCAGTTGCTCGCCGCCGGTTGCGTTGGCATAACTTATGTCAAGATGTAACAGCGCCCCGGTCGCGTTATCCAGGTCCAGCGATCCGCTGAGTGTTGCCGCCTCTGTTGCTTCGATCTGGTCGCGCAGGGCCCGATCTTCCGCGCGTTCGAGGATTTCGAGCGCGTCGTCCAACCGGGTTTCAATTGTGTAATGCGTGGCATCCCGTTCGGCGATGGTGCTGTCGCCATCCTTCTCGACCACTGCCAGCGTGCGCGCGCCGATCGCGTCGAGTGCATAAACTTCAAACACACTGGACAGGCCACGCCCGAGCAGGCGCTGGATTACAGCATCGGCGCATGTATAGTATCCGTTGTCTTCACGATAAACGCCAGCCGGGGATGGTGCGCTATTGTCAGCGGGATCGGGCGCGCGATATTGCGTGTAGCGCGTGCTTTGGTCGCCCTGTTCCAGCGTGTAACGCGTGTTGCCATCGGCATCCACCGTGACCGTGAGCGCTAGATGGGAAAAGGCCGTTGCGGATCCGGCTTCCGGCATCGTGGCTTCGACCTGCAACGTTGCCACGTAGGAGTTTTGTTCGGCGAGCGCGTCGAGTCCGTCTTCGGTGATGCTCCATATCCCGTTCCGTTCGATATCCTGTAGAAGCTTGACCGCGTCATCAACGGTCTCGACGGTGCCCGAATCGACGCCGCAGCCTGTGAGCAATCCCGCCAGGAGCACAAGTGCCAGGACAACGAGGTTCCAATGGCGCGCGCGGCGCGACGGGGTGGAATGGTCGATCGTCAAGGCGATCCTCCTTCGCTGTTATGATGCCGCCGCTACTCTACTGTCTTCTGCCAGGACTGGCAAGTTACGGTCAGGTCCGCGCGTGCCCGGTAACAGGACGTGCCGGTTGGATAGTTGCGTATACGCCCGGTCATTTGTACACTCTCCTGCGATCCTCGCAGACCTTGACAGTGGGGCAGTGAGATGATAGGTCAGAAACTTGGCAACCGCTACGAATTACTGGAATTAATCGGTGAGGGAGCAACTGCCACCGTTTACAAGGCCATGGACACACGCCTGCAACGTATCGTTGCGGTGAAGGTGTTGTTGCCGTACGTGGATGATACCACGCGCAAGCGCTTTCAGCGCGAGGCGCTGGCCGCAGCCCGCCTGAATCATCCTGGCATCATGGCGATCTACGACGTCGGCGAGGACAAACAACCGTATTTGATCGTTGAATACATTGAAGGGCGGGCGTTGCACCATCTCATCCCCTCACCGCCGGAGGTGGTGGCGGCGGTGGGGCGTGCGATCTGTCTTGCGCTGGATTACGCGCACAAGCGCGAACTGATTCACCGCGATATCAAACCGGCCAATATCCATATTACACCGGATGGCGACGTCAAGATTATGGACTTTGGGCTGGCGATCACGGGCGCGACAAAACGTCTCACCGCGATGGGGCGCATCATCGGCACGCCAGCTTATCTTTCGCCGGAACAGGCGCAAGGTATGAAATTAACGTTTCACACCGACCTGTATTCGACCGGTGTCGTGTTGTACGAGATGTTGACCGGGTCGCTGCCGTTTGACTCCGACGATATCGGCGTGTTGCTGTTGCAGCAAGTGAAAAAAGCACCAACACCACCCAGCGAACTGGTGGGCGGTGTTCCCCCGGAACTCGAGCGCGTGATCCTCAAAGCGCTGGAAAAGCAGCCTGAGGATCGGTTCGAGTCGGCGCGTGCAATGGCGGACGCACTCGCGCCGCTCGCGCCGGAGGCTGACCAGGTATTGGTCCCCGGCAAGACCATTGAGTCTCCCTCAGCGGGTGTAAAGCCGCAGGCCAGGCCGGAGTCTGAGACTCGGGCGGAGTCTGTAGGCGTGACTGGTGCAAAGGCCAGCACCGGCGCGATCCGCGTGGCGTTGGCTGACGATCACCGGGTTTTGCGTATGACGTTAGCGATGTTCCTCGATGATACGGAAGGCATCGAGGTCGTAGGTGAGGCGGACAACGGCGAGCAAACGCTGAAGCTGGTGGGCGAAACGCAGCCTGACGTGTTGCTGCTGGACCTGGAAATGCCGGGTCTCAGTGGGCTGGATGCATTGCCCCAGATTCGTGAAACATGGCCTGGCATTCGCGTATTAGTTTTGACTGGCCAGACGGAGGATTCATACATCATGCGCGCGCTGCGCGCCGGGGCACACGGTTATATCCTTAAGACAACCGAGGAACATACGCTGATCCAGGCCGTGCGTGACGTGATGAAAGGGCACTTAGTTCTGGGGCATGGCGTCGCAGAACGGGTTGCCCAGGGCTTCGTCACGCAGCAGAACAGCAATGGCGGCGAGGAATACGGCGAGCTTGAGCGTATGATTTTGATCGGCATTGCGGCGGGGTTATCCAATGACGAGATCGCCGACCACCTGCGCATCGATCCGCAGTTGGTCGACGAGCAGCTCAAGCAACTGATCACCAAACTTGGCGCGAAGACGCGTACCGAAACATCGTTGATTGCGTTGCGTCGCGGGGTGATCAAGCTGGACGATGTACACCGGTTTAGCTGACACCGCACGTCACAGGACAGGATCGTCATCGAGGAAGTAGACTATGGCAGAGTTGATGGGACACCTGGTGACCGAGGGAGCAGCATGGGCGATCCCGGGCTATGCACAGGCGATGCTGTGGCTGAAAGGTGACGCCGAACCGGTGCGAATTGACGGTGAGCGTGGCGCGTTTGCTCTGGATGTGCCCGATGACGGCGAGGGCGCGATCGACCTGACCTGGGGCGTGGCAGAGGGGACGCTACTCGCGCGGTGGCCGGTCGCGCTGGTCGATTCACCGGTGACGTTGGACTGGCGCGGAATGGTGGCGCTGGGCGGTTTCGTCGAGCGCATTCACGCGTTTGAGGCGCGCGGCTTGGAGCTTGTCGTCGCGGAGATCGTCGGGGCGCTGTTGCCCCTGAATTACCCGCGTTTGCCTTCCCTGGACCAGATGCGGCGCGGCATATTTCAGCGTAGTGACATGGACGATGCCGCCGATATGCCTGAGTTTATCTACCCGGTGATCACGATGGCGGATTCGATCCACGCGGACTATCTGCACCATGCAATGGTTAGCGAACTGGCGGTGGACTGCTTTACGGTGTTGGGACCTCAGGCGGGGCGTTGGCACGAGATCGTCGGTTTGCCGTTGTTGGTCGAGATGATATCCTTGCTGGCACCGGGCTGATATCAACCGGTTGCCAGCGCCGTGATCGCCAGTTCGGCCAGCGGTTCGCCTGTGATCGGGCGTGCGTCACTGTAGATCATGCGCGTGCAATAACGGATGCGCTTCAGGTTGTGATTGCGCGCCAGCAGCAGGCTGCGCCCGTTGTGATCGGGGATGTTCAATGTGATGTGTTTGCCCTGAAGCTGCTCAAACGCCACACGCAGTAAACGTTCGGCGGACGCCGCAGTCCAACTCATCCAGGGGCCGAGATGGATCGTTGGTTGCATCCGGCGCCCCATCAGGAAGCCTTCGATGTTTTCACCTGATGCGTCAACCCACGCCAGATCAGGGAATTCGTCCCACAACCGCCGCAAGATATGCTGCCGGTTAACACCGAATAACTGCCTGTCCAGCGCCTGCACAGCTTCCAGGTCGCGCTCGCGCATCCGGCGCGCGCGTGGCCCCAGATACGTGCTGGCGCGCCCTTCCCAACGTTCGATTTTGCACACCTTGCGAAACCCCATACGTTCGTATAGCGGGCGACCTGCGTCGCTGGCGTCGAGCATGATCCGCTGTGTGTCGCGCGCGATCAGGTGGTCCAATGCTGCACGCATCAGTTGCTCACCGATGCCCTGGCGCTGGCGATCCGGCTGAACGATCAACATACCGATCCACGCCAGTTCTCTGCCGTAAGGCGTGGTTGTGACGATACCGATGACGCCGCGATCGGTTTCCTCGACACAGAAACACCCGTCTGGGGACCAGTGCAGCAGACGCTTGAAATCACGCTCATCGTGCGGCCACCCGACGGCCTGGGCCAGCCCCACGGCAGCAGCAATATCATCTGGGGCCATGTGGCGTAGCGTGCGTTTAGGTGCGCGTTGTGGCTGGTAGCGTGAATTCCAATCCAGACTCATTGAAGGGCCTCGTTGGTGTGGATCTGCTGGATGCGATAACAGGGCGTACCGTGAGGAAACGCCCTGTCTGCCGGTAGCTGGGTATCGCGCCCGACGTGTGTCGGTCCTTTCAAGCCAGTACGGACTTATTCACCTTCCGGTGTTGCCGTCGGCGTCCACGACGGTGTTAGCGTCGGGGCCAGCGTCTGGGTTGGGATCTCCAGCGCCGGTTGCGGCGTGCTCGCCGGTTCGGGCGGCGTCAGCGTCGGCGCGAGCGACGGCGTCGGTAGCGCAGTCGGGACCGGTGTGGCCTGCGGATTATTCACGGTGATGTGAACCGTCCGCGTGACATCGCGCCCCAGGGTGTCGATCGCGATCAACTGGAGCGTGTACGGGCCGTTTTCGAGGACCTGGCTGTCAAACTGGCCGAGCAGGGCGTTGGGATCGGGTTGCGCCGCCTGCTGGACGAACAGCGGCGGGCTGAAGCTGTCCGGTTCGTGCCCGATGCCATAGCGCAACTCGAAGCGGTTAAACTCAGGCATAGTCACACGCCCGCGTATCTCCACTACGCCCTGTACGGTTGCATTTTCCGACGGATATGTGATCTCGACCACCGGGCGCGGTGTGTTCGGATCGCAGTACTCGTTTGGTGGCGGGGCGACGGGCAGGCTCAGCCCACGCTGGTTGGCCCAGCTCTGCCCTGCGTTGGTGTTGTTGATCCAGCTATACGCGCTGGGATCGTCAAGCGCGAGAAACGTTCGCGTCTCGACGTAGTCAGGGCATGTTTCATTAGCCAGCAACCCGGTATAACCGTCGACCTGCAGGGTGCGGAAAATACTCTGCTGGGGTGGTGGGGGTGGTGCGCTGCTGGCGAATGTTTCCACGCGCGTCCGCCCCGCACATTCCGGCGATGCCTGTGCACCGGAATCCTCGCAGATTTCGACCTGGATCAAGTTGGTCGGTGGGCGGAATGGCTCGACCGACTTCCCCGCGTGCGCGGCTTCCATGATCTCGTTCCACAGTGGCGCTGCGCCGTAATACCCCGTCAGGTAGTACGTCGGGTAACCAGAGGGGTTGTACATCGACTCGTTGTCCGTTGTCCCAACCCACACGCCGACGGCCAGTTGCGGTGTATAGCCGAGTGTCCATACGTCGCGGCTGTCGTTGCTGGTGCCGGTCTTGATGGCAGCCGGACGCCCGTTGCTGAGTTGCATCGGGGCACCGTAACCGAATTCCGGCGCGCGGGCGTCGGCGTCTGAAAGAATATCCGTGATCAGATACGCAAACTCCGGCGCGATCGTCTGCGACGTGTTCGGCGGGCTTGCTTCGTAGACGGGGTTGCCTTTGCTGTCTTGGATGAACACGATCGAGTATGGGTTAACCTTCTTGCCCTGGTTGGCGAGCGTGGCATAAGCTGCCGTAAGGTTGAATAAACGCACGTCCGCCGCGCCGAGTGCCGTCGGCAGCCCAGCGCCGGTTTCGACCGGGTTGCCGCCAGGGAACGTTACCCCTAACGTGGTCATCGTCTCGGTGAAACGCAGCAAGCCCACGTAATCCAACGTCTTGACTGCCGGGACATTCAGCGATGTCGCCAGCGCTGTACGCGCGCTAACCGGCCCGCGAAACCGGTTGTCGTAGTTGGTGGGCACGTAGCCGCTGAAGTTGGTTTCCACGTCCCAGATCACTGTCGCGGGAGTCCAGTAATCGCCTTGTTCGTCTGGCCGGAACGCCGTCAGGTAGATAAATGGTTTTAGCGCGGAGCCGGGTTGCTGCGCGGTAAACGCGACATTAACCTGACCTTTGATCTGCTCGTTGTGATAATCGGCGCTGCCGACCATCGCCAGCACAGCGCCGTCCGAGGGCCGTATCGCCACGACCGAGGTGTTGTTCGCGGGATAGCCCAGGTTTTTGACGCGCTGGAGATTGCTCTGCACCGCAGTTTCAGCCGCCTGCTGGATCGATTCGTCCAGTGTCGTATAGACGCGGTAACCGGCAGCGTAGATCGCCTGCGGACCGTAGGTGTTTTCAAGCTGCTGCCACACGTAGTTGACGAAGTGTGGGTGCTTGAACTCCGTCGCGGGTGCTGTGAACACCGTGGTTTCTACCCGCGCCTGCGCGACAAACAGATCAGTCCAATCGGTGTTTGGGGTCCTGTAGAAGTACGCTACGCTGCCGTCAGACTGCTGTTCTGCGCGGATGCACAGGCCGCCACCTTCCGGCACTCCCCATTCCGTCATGTCCTGGTGTTGAATGTAGATGCAGCCGGTGTCATTAGCTTCGGCCATCAACCGCAGCACTTCGTACATACGCGTGAGTGCCGCATCCCGGTTCACCACCGGGTCATATTGTGCGGGCGACTGTGGAAGTCCCGCGAGGAACGCTGCCTCGACCGGGTTAAGTTCGCTGGCGGATTTGTCAAAATATGTCTGGGCGGCAGCTTCAATGCCGTAGGCGAAGTTACCGAAGAATATCTCGTTCAGATAGATCTGAAGTATCTCGTTCTTGTCGTATTTGCGCTTGATCTCCGACGCGACGATGATCTCGACGACCTTACGCTCGGCAGTGCGCTGCGAGGCGAACTCGGTTTCCAGCACCAGTGCACGCGCAAGCTGCTGTGTGATCGTGCTTGCTCCGGAAATCGTATCTCCGGCCTGCAAGTTTTGGATCGTTGCGCGGACGATCGCCAGGATGCTGAACCCGGGGTCGCTGTAGAACGTCTCATTTTCGGTTGCGATCGTCGCGTGGATCAACCAGGGAGAAATCTCTTCCAGTGGTACTTCCTTGCGCGACCCTGTTTCCGGATTGGTAAACTCGGCCAGCATGTCGCCCTGGGCGTTGTAGATGATCGTGTTCTCGAAGTTGGCGGCACGCACACTCAGCTCGGATACCGCTTCGGCGTATTGGTCCACCTTGTAGAGGTAGTAGCCAATCATTGCCAGCAGCACGAGCAGCGTGAGCGCCATACCGCCGACAACCGTGAAGACCGCGCCCCACTTGACGTAGAATGTCCAGGTGCGCGACGGTCCCAGCGCTTCACTGTAATCCGGTTGCGGGAACTCCCCCAGGCGGGGTTTCGGCTCGGGAGCAGGCTGAACGCCTTGCGCTCCCTGCAACACGATCCCATCGCGTCCCTGCGTGGCCTGCTCAGGCCGCCGCACCACGGCCTGCCCGGGCATGGTGTCCCCTGCAAATATCGCTTGCGACTGGATCGTCTGCCCGTCGAGTTCTGCGTCTTCAGTTCGCTTCGGGCGTTCCGGTAGTTTTTCGGCACCGCGCGAATGGGCGTAAGTCTGCGCTTCGGATGCGCGGGTTGGTTCCAGGAACGGGGTGTTTGGCGATACTAGGGTTGCACCGAGGTCTTCCTGCGGCACGCGCTTGGGAAGCGGTGCGTCTTCGTAATCGTCAAGCGTGCCTGCTTGGGGTTCCTGTTCGGTTGTGCCCTCTGAATCTGCTGCGACGACTTCCTGCAGGCCGGTCGCGGTGCGCACAGCGCTACCCTTGACACGTTCGTCGTAACCGGGTGGCGTGGCGGTGACCCAGTTGTGCCCGTCGTAGTAATACCACTGGTCTGTTTCAAGTCCGAGCATCCACCAGCGGCCATCCTCGCCCAGGATCATCAGGTTGCGCAGTTCATTTTGTAGCTGGGCGCGTGTTAAGTAGCCCTGTCTGTACCGTTCGCGCAGGACCTGTACTTTGCGCTCGACCTCTTCAAAACGTGACGGATCGAGTGTTGATTCCGCGTCTTGATCGTCCTCGGCCTCCTGTTGTGTCTCGTCCGCGCGGCGTTCCTCCAGCATTGCTCGTTCGGCTGGGGTCAGGTCGGCAGCGGCCTGCTCCGGGGTGGTCCAGCCTTCCTCCGCTTGCACGGGGACGGCTTGCGTACCGGCGGCAGCTTGAGGTTGCGTGTCTTGTTTGACCGGTTCTTCGCCGTCAGATGGTTGTTCCTGCGGTTTTTGCTCGCGCATCTCGGCAATCGTTTCGTCCGCGCCCAAAAACAGCGCGTCGAGTTGTGCATCCGGGGGTGTATACCAGGCCCCACGCGTGACAGGTGTGCTGGCCGGCAGTTCTTCCGGTTTGGGTGGGTCTTCCGTTTCAGCCGGGGCATGAGCAGGCATGGCAGCGCGATCTGTTTCTTCCGGCTCAAACCACGCTTCCACGACTACCGGGCGCGATGAACCTTCCGGCACGGGTGGTTCGTGCCAACCGGTAGGTTGTTCTGGTTGCTGTGCCCCGGACGGGGGCTGGCTTTGTGCCGGTGGCGTCTCACCGGGCCGGTCCGCGCGTTCCGGTTCTGGATCGGGATCAGACGCCGTAAGGTTCTTTTCCGGTTGCTCGGCCATGCCGCACCTCTTGCTTTACTTACCCAGAAGACTCTCTTATCGGCATTATACACCGGGAGCCTGTAAAAATGTTAATGCGACGTTGGGACGTGGCTGGGCCGGGGTTAGGCATCTTCCGGTTTGCTGGCGACCAGCACCGTCCATTCGCCTTTTTGTGTTACCTTGTCGTCTTGATTTAAGACTCTAATATCAAAGCTGACGAATCCGCCACCTGCTGATTTCATCTCGCGCAGCTTGGTGACCTTGACCACCGCGCGGATCGTGTCCCCGATGAATATCGGCTCGCGGAATTTCCAGTCCAGCCCCGTGAACGCGATCACCGTGCCTTCCAGAAAACCCAGCTGGTATGACAGCCCGCTGGCGATCGACAATCCCAACAGGCCATGCGCTACTCGTTGCCCGAACTGCGTTCCGGCGGCGAATGCAGCGTTTGTGTGCATGGGGTTGTAGTCACCTGACAGCCCGGCGAAGCTCACGATGTCCGCCTCGGTAATCGTGCGCCCCCGTGTTTCGAGCGTCTGGCCCTCTTCGAATTCTTCAAAATACAGTCCGTGTTGAGTCTGGGGAGTATCTGACATCGTTTATCATCCTTGGTTTACTGTGGAATATGATAAAAGCACCTGCGATTGTAGCGCAGGTGTTCGAACAATAACACCGCTGGTACTTGCATCACGCCAGCGGCGCTTTGAAGTCATATATCCCATCGCGAATCGCCCACTGCCCATCACCGTTCGGGCAGACCATGCGATCCCCCTCACGCTCCAGCGGCGCACCGCAGTGCAGGCATTTGAACAACGGGCCATCCAATGCAGCAGAGGGCGCATCGCCTGTCGCCCGGTTAAGCGTAAACACGCTGGGCGAATAGGCCGCAAGCTGGCCGCTATGCTGGAGCAGGCTGTCAAGCGCTACCAGCAGCGATGTCGGGAACACGCGTTTGAAGAGTCCCAGCCGGAAGTAGGACAGCGCCAACCGCCGCTCGGTCGCAAAGCCTGCATGTTCCAAACAGCGCAACATATAATCCGGGTGAAAGTCGAAGTTGAGTTTGACGAATTCAACAGGGGTTTCATCAAACGGATTCCAGTCCTGACGGCGCAGCGCGTACCGCACTATGGCCTTGAGATTGCGCTTGTTGGCGAACTCCAACACAAACGGTGCGCCGGGCACCAGGATCGCGCGGATTTGTTGCAGGGCCTCCGGCACGTCCGCGAGGTGGTGGATCACGCGTTCCATCAGCGCCGCGTCACAGCTTCCGGGCATCAATGGCAGATGGTAGATATCTGCCGCCACGTAAATGTACCGGGAGTCTGTGCCGAGCCGTTGCTGCGCATCTTGCAGCATGGTGCGCGAATAGTCAAGCACGATGACCTGATCGTAGCCGCCGAGTTCGTTGGTCATGCGCCCGAAACCTGCTCCCAGGTGCGCGATGCGACGTCCACGCGGGGGCAGCAGGCGGCGCAGCGCGATACGCTCGGTCAGGTCTTCGTATTCGCGTCCCTGGCCTTCCCAGAAGTCGGTTCGGTAGCCCGAACCCTCATAATCACAAAGCGGCGGTGTAGCGGTCACTCATATACTCTCCAACGTGCTGTGGTGCATGGTCATTGTGTGGGCGGCGTGATAATCCCCAGGTCGTCAGGCGTGGCGGTAGGTGACTCGGTGCTGTCAGAGAGACTTTTGACATCGTCTTGCGGCCCGTTTTCCATGACGCCATATCCATCAGGGCCTGAAGGCATCTCTTCTGCCGTGTTTTCGCCTGTCCGCGAAGCATCTTTGTTGGAGTACGCTTCTGGTCCCGGCCAGGGATTCATGCTGGCTTCGGTGGGCGCGACAAGGTTCACACCTTCGCCCTGTACCGCGTCGATAACGAAGTCCGGCACGTCGGCCCACTTGCCGGGGAGATTATCCAGAATCCGGACGTAAGCTTCAAACAGGTTGCGCAGGTTGACGAACGGCGTGTGGAGTTCGGTTTCGTTCAGTGGAATTGACACCAGGACCGGCAGGTTGATCGGGATGTCGGTATCCACCGGCACGATCATATCGAGCTGGATCGGCAGCACCAACCCTTGTGGCAGCACGATGTCAACACGCCCGTTGATCACGCCGCCGCCCCCCGGTAGCGTGAATGTTGCATTTGCCGCGATCGGCACGTCGCCCGTCAGCACGACGTTGGTTTGCTGGTTCAGCGGCAGGTCGAACGCGACCGGTATCTCGTCGTTTACGTCGATCGTGCGCTCGATCACCGCTTGATCCATCCCGACGAAATTACGGTGCAGCCCGTCGATCAGGGGTTCGAGTATGCCGTTTTTGATCTGGAAGATCTGCATCAACAGGAGCAGCAGCACGAGCAATAAAACCATGTTGAAGGTGAATGAAATGAACAGCGCTACGGTTTTAAATGCGTTCCACCAGACGCGGATCGGGCGCATGACGGGCCTCCTGGAACAACTGCGTGTATAGGGCTAGGCCATTACCGGGTCGCGACAAACTGCGCTCATCATAACACCGGCCTTAAAGGATGGTCAAACACACTCCTAACCTCGTGCGTGGGGCAGGATGTCAAAAAAGGGCGCGGCACGCCGCGCCCTTCAAGTACGCTTACGACCGGGGAGTTTACAGCCCTGCTTCTCTGCGCAGGATGTCGGCTTTGTCAGTCTTTTCCCAGGCGACATCGAGGTCGTCACGCCCGAAATGCCCGTAAGCCGCGACCTGCCGGTATTGCGGCTTGAGCAGGTCCAGGTCGCGGATGATCGCCGCCGGGCGCAGGTCGAAATGTTTCTCGATCAGTTCCACGATTGTGCTGTCCGGGACACGACCGGTGCCAAATGTCTCGATTGAGATCGACAGCGGGCGCGCCACGCCGATCGCGTATGACACCTGAATTTCGAAGCGCGACGCCAGCCCCGCCGCGACGACATTCTTGGCGATGTAGCGTGACATATATGCAGCGGAACGGTCGACCTTCGTCGGGTCTTTTCCTGAAAACGCGCCGCCGCCGTGCCGTGCCACGCCGCCATAGGTATCGACGATGATCTTGCGTCCGGTCAACCCGGCATCACCCAGCGGCCCGCCGACCACGAAGCGCCCGGTCGGGTTGACATAATACTTGGTTTCGTCATCGAGCAATTCTGCCGGGATGATGGCGCGGATAACGTGTTCCAGGACATCGGCGCGGATCTGTTCGTTGCTGATTTCCGGCGCGTGCTGGGTAGAGATCAGCACGTTGCTGACGCGTTTTGGTTTACCGTACGCATATTCGACCGTGACCTGGCTCTTGCCATCAGGGCGCAGGTAGGGCATGGTGCCGTCGCGGCGCACTTCCGCCAGCCGCCGCGTCAGTTTGTGCGCCAGCATGATCGGCAACGGCATGTATTCCGGCGTTTCGTCGCACGCAAAGCCGATCATCATGCCCTGGTCGCCTGCACCGATGGTGTTGAGTTCCTGCTCGTTCAGTTCGCCGGACCGTTTCTCCAGGGCGCTGTCGACCCCTTGCGCGATATCGCGAGACTGTTCCTTGATCGAAACGATCACGCCGCACGTATCCGCATCGAAGCCGAATTTCCCGCGCGTGTACCCGATGTCGCGCACGACATCCCGCGCGAGCGTGGCGATGTCAACATAGGTGTCGGTGGTGATCTCCCCCATGACCACGATCAAACCTGTTGTGACGGCAGTCTCGCAAGCCACGCGTGCACGCGGATCGTCTTTGATGATCGCGTCCAACACGGCATCTGAAATCTGGTCGCAGATTTTGTCGGGATGTCCTTCGGTCACCGATTCTGACGTGAAGAACAACTGAGGAGACGTCATAAATGTCGTAGTACTGGTGTTGTCGCTCACGATAGCTCCTTATCCGTTACGAGTTGACCTGGGATACTCTCCGGCCAGGGGCACATGAAAACCCCCTGCAACACTCTTACAGGGGGCGTCATCACACTGTCAACCTCATGGATCAAGCGTGAGGTTTGTGGGCACGCTCTCATCTTCCAGATGACCTGACGGAATTGGCACCGTTCTTCATCCCCCGGCTGTGATCCAACAGAACAGGAATGAAGCGGTTGCCGCGGCTTCACGGGGCCGGTCCCTCTGCCGCTCTGGATAAGAGTGTTTCCAGGCATATACGATTTCGTGCTGCGAATGATACCACTTCTGCGAGATGCTGCCAAGCCTCGCTTCGGCAGCGCGACCGTGCGCTCTTCCGGCTGGTTGATCGCAAATAAGGCTGACCAGCACGCCGTGCGGATGGTATAATCTGCCTGTTGTAACCTGGATTTTGTCTGTGTATTGGGGACGGTATGGCGATTGATTTTCAAGCGATAAAGGCGGTTATTCTCGATATGGACGGGGTGTTGTGGCGTGGTGACGAGGTGTTGCCAGGGGGCGAGGCTTTTTTCGCTTTTTGCCAGCAGCACGATATCGCGTATGCGTTTGCGACCAATAACAGCACTCGCACGGTTGAGATGTATATCGAGAAACTGGGCGGCATTGGTATCTCCGCTCGACCGGAACAGATCATCACCTCGGCGGTGGCGACGGCGGATTACATCGCCCGCGAGTATCCGGTTGACACGCCGGTGTATGTGATCGGTGGGGCCGGGATCAGGCAGGCGTTGGCGCGCAAGGGCTTTCGGGAAAACTCCGAGCAGCCCGGCCTGGTCGTCGTGGGAATGGATGTCGAAGTCACCTATGAGAAGCTGAAAGTCGCCACGTTGTTGATCCGTGACGGCGCGGTGTTCATCGGCACGAACGGCGATCGCACGTTTCCAATCCCGGAAGGGTTAGCGCCCGGCAACGGCAGCATCCTGGCCGCGATCCAGACGGCAACGGATGTCAAACCGTTGGTGATCGGCAAGCCGGAGACCGCGATGTACGATGTTGCTTTGCGGCGTCTGCAGGCGCAGGCGGGGCAAACGCTGATGGTTGGTGACCGGCTGGAGACCGATATTCTCGGCGGGCAGCGTGCCAGTCTGCAAACGGCCCTGGTGTTGACCGGCATCACGACGCACGAACAGGCCGCGAAAGACACCATTCAGGCGGACGGTGTGTTTGATACGCTAGCGGCGTTACATGCCACATGGGCCGCGGCGCTGGATGGTTCCTGAGATCGATAAGTCAGGGTCAACCGGCTGGTGGGAACGTGGTGAGGCAGGATTAACCGTGGAGCAGCAATGATGCAGCGACGTATGGGCGCGCGTTTGACAGTGACAGTGGTTGCTTTTGGGCTGGCGGTCGGACTCCTGGGCGCGGGGTATCGTGCGGTGGCAGGGGGCGCGACCGCTGCTGCGGAATTCTCCCCGGTTCAGCCGGTGACGGATGTCGACGGGACAAGGCCGGGGCAGGCCGCCGCCGAAGTCGAGTGGACGGTGACCGACCTGGCCTTTGAAAGTCGCTATCCACAGGGATTCAGCTTCACCGCGACGATCACCAGCAGCGCCGGGCCGGTCGTGCGTGGGCGGGTGATCTGGTCGCACGCACCGGGCACGCAACGCAGCCGCCCGATTACGATCGATCCGGTAACGGGACAACTGTCGGTGGTATGGAATGTCGGAGTCGGCGAGTCGATCCCGCCGTGGGTTGGCATCCGCTATCACTGGGATGTTGGCGATGCGGCGGGAAACTCGTTCCAGAGCGAGCCGCAATACGTCGAATATGCTGACACCAGCCGCGCGTGGATTCGCACCGAGAGCGCGGACATCATCGTGTTTAGCACCGGGTTGCCGCGTGAAGTCAACGAGCTGACGATGGCGGCGATGGCCGAGCAACGCGAGACGTACCGTGCTGCGTGGGGCGACCTGCTGCCGTACAAGCCGCGCGCGATCTTGTTTGGAGATCGCGCCGCGTGGAGCGAGTGGCGGCTGGGCGCGATGAATCGCGCGGTGATCGGCCTGACGTCAGATGACTGGGGTGGTACGGCACAGGTTGTGTCGGGGCTTGGCGGTTACCGTGACCTGGCCTATAGCACGGTGCTGCACGAGGTCGCACACCTGTACCAGGCGCAATTCACAATCATGCCTGCCGGAACGTGGTTTATCGAAGGTAACGCGACGTTCTTCGAGCTTGAAAAGCAGTACGATTACGAGGGGACGGTGCGGGCGATGGCCCGGCGAGGCGAGCTACCGGCACTGCTGCAAGGGACCGGGCCAGGGGTCAGCGGGCGCAACGCGCGGCGCGGCTACGATATCGGCTACACGTTCTTTAAATGGCTGACCGAAACGTACGGGTTGGACGCCCACCGCGAGCTGATCGAACTGCTGGACCGCGGCATTTACCGCAATCAAGCGCTTGAGGCGGTCACAGGGTTGCCAGTGGAAGAGATCGAGCGCCGTTGGCGCGTGTGGCTGGGCGCGTCCCCGATTGTGCCGACGTTGATCCCAACCCCGACGCCACTCATGTTTCCGTCCCCGACGCCATACGGCCGTTAGCGTCATGCGGAACTGAACGGAAAGCGAGTGTTTGAGGAGTACCTGTGCAGAAGAAACCGATCTACGATTATTCGTTCAACGAACTGGCGGCATTGTTAAGCGTGTGGGACGTGGCTGCTTACCGCGTGCGGCAGGTCTGGGAATGGCTGTACCAGCACAAGGTCACCACGTTTGACGCCATGACCAACCTGCCGAAGACGCTGCGCGCGCGCCTGGACGCAGAGTTTACGCTCACCACGTTACAGCCGGTGACGGAACTGCACTCCAGTGACGGGCAGACGGTCAAGCGGCTGTGGCGGCTGGCGGACGGTCAGGTTATCGAAAGCGTCCTGATGACGTATGATGATGACCGCCGCACAGCCTGCATCAGCACCCAGGCGGGCTGCGCGATGGGCTGCGTGTTCTGTGCGACCGGGCAGATGGGCTTTGCGCGCCACCTGACCACGGGTGAGATCGTTGAACAGGTGCTTGTCTTTGCCCGCGAACTGGAAGCGAACGGCGAACGCCTGAGCAATGTCGTGTTGATGGGCATGGGCGAGCCGCTGCATAACTACGATGCGACGCTGGAGGCGATCCGGCGACTGAACGACGAGTCCGGGCTGAATATCGGGCAGCGCCACATCACGTTGAGTACGGTCGGCCTTGTGCCACAGATTCGCCGCTTTGCCGAAGAAGGGTTGCAGGTCGGGCTGGCGATCAGCCTTCACGCCGCGACGGACCAGGAGCGCGACCAATTGCTGCCAGTCAACAAGCGTTGGCCGCTGTCCGAGTTGATGGCAGCGGCGCGGGACTACGTCGCGCAGACGGGGCGGCGCATCACGTTCGAATGGGCGCTCATTGCAGGCGAAAACGATACGATTGAGCAGGCCGAAAAGCTGGGCCGGCTGCTGCGGGATTTGAAATGCCACGTTAACCTGATCCCGTTGAATCCGACCGAAGGCTACAGCGGCCAGCCGTCCGATCCCGTCCGTGTGGCGGCGTTCCAGGCTGTGTTGCGGCAGTATCGTGTTGGCAGCACGGTGCGCGTGCGGCGCGGGATCGATATCCAGGCGGGCTGCGGGCAGCTAAAGGCTAAGGTTGCACGCGCCGGGCATCAGCAGGCATCGTCAGAGGAGTGATCACGCATGCAGGTAACGGTACGCTTCTTCGCCAGTTTGCGCGAATCAACCGGCACGCACCAGCACGACGTCACACTGCCTGATGGTGCGCGTCTGGAGGACCTGGTCGCCCGGTTGTTGCGCGACTATCCGGCGCTGGCGGGGCACCAGGCGTCGTGGCATTTCGCCGTCAACCAGACTCATGCCGAGCCGGATGCTGTGTTGCATGATGGGGATCGTGTTGCGATTTTTCCTTACATTGCCGGAGGTTAGGAGGCTGCTATGATGACCGATGATATTCGCCAGCGATTAAACCGGTTCCGTGCAGAACGCCAGCGCCAGAACACGCGCATTCTCGAAGCCGGGCACCTGGGGATCAAACGTTTTTTCAACCTGGACGAGGCCGCATACCGGGACGGGGCGTTGGATGCCCGCACAAAAGAGATGATGGGCCTGGTCGCCTCGATGGTACTGCGCTGTAATGACTGCATCGATTATCACCTGATCCAATGCGTGCAGCTTGACGTGAGCGAAGAGGAGCTGCTCGAAGCGTTCAACGTGGCGCTGATCGTCGGCGGCTCGATCGTGATTCCGCATTTGCGGCACGCGGTCGACACGATGGATGTCCTGCTCGCGGCGCGGGACGAGGATACGCGCCCGGCCTGAGCGTCAAGGCGGTTCATGCCTTCTGCAAGCGCCAGCTTGTGCTAAATCGGCACCCAAAAACCAAACAGGCTTCCCTGTCCGGGTACGCTATCGAAGTAGACGTTCCCGTTATGTTCTTCGATCACGGCTTTGGTCATGGACAGGCCCAGACCGGTGCCGGGGATATGTTCTGCACTGCGTTGCTGCACACGATAGAACGGCTGGAAAAGGCCGTTCTGCTTCTCCGGCGGGATGCCAATGCCGTTGTCTTCCACCTCGATCGCGATAGTGTTCTGTGTGCCATAGGGGCGGAGTTCCGCCCGGATATGAATATTCCCGCCAGGAGGCGTGTATTTGATCGCGTTATGCAGCAGGTTGTAGATCGCGCGTTCCAGTTTGAAGGGGTTGCCACGCGTGACTGGTAAATCGGGCATACAGTCAACGGTCAGCGCGTGGTTATGGATGCTCAGCTCTTCTTGCGCGCCGGCGATCGCTTTGTCGATCAGCTTCTGCCAGTAGATCGGTTGTGCCTCACGCCGCTGCGCTTCGATCCGCTCCAGCGATAAGATGTTTGAGATGATGTGGTCCATATCGCGGGCCGCACCCAGCATAATCTCCAGCGCGCGGCGCTGTTTGGGCGTGAACGGCGTATCCGCAGCGTCGCGCATCTGCTGTGCCGCTTCGCGAATACGCGTCAGGGGAGTGCGCAGGTCATGCGAGGCGATGTGGATGATCTCCGATTTGACACGCTCCAAATCCTCAATCTCCGCTACATAACGCGCATTCTTGAGCGCGATCGCGGCCTGCTGCGCAAAGTACTTGATCTTCGAGGCGTAATCGTACGTGTAAAAGCCTTTTTCCGCCGAATTTAGCGCGAGGAAACCCTGTACCTCGCCGTTAAAGACGATCGGCGCGCCCAGCCAGGATTTGACCCACGAGGTTTCTGGGGCGGCCTTCCAGTTGGGATCGACGCTGACATCCGGGCTGGCATACGGGTCGTGCGTCACCTGCATGAGCTGCAGGTAGGGCAGTTCATGAATGTTGACGCACGCGCAAGGCTGCTTGTCTGTGGTGTCGTCAATTTGCTCGTGCCTGTGCGACGCGACAATATGCGCTGTCTCGCCATCCAGCAATAGCGCATTAGCGGTCTGGTAGGGGATCACAGAACGAATCTGAACCAACAGTTGTCCCAACACATCTTCCGGGTTGCGCGTCAGCGTCAGGCTGTTCCCGATGCGGCGCACGGTGTCGATGAAGCGTGTTTCGTCGCGCAGATCGCTTTCGATCTGCATGCGTGCGATCGCGCTGCCCAGGCTGGCTGCCATCGTCCGAACTGCGTTGATCTCGGCGTCGGTCCACTGCCGTTCGCGCTGGCAGTCATCCAGGCGGATAAAGCCCCAAAAAATGCGGTTCACGAAAATCGGCACGGCAAGAACGGACAGTTGTCCGTCGGGTACCCGCAGCAGGCTGCGTTCGGTTTCTGATAGTTGGCTCACAGGGCCACCGACGCTGTCCCCTGCCTTCAGGTGCGCAGACCAGTGCTGGAAGCTGTCATGTGCGCGCCTATCGGCGGTCGGTAACGTTGCTCTAGCATGGTCGGGCAGGGTGTCATTTTCCCACAAACAACATTCGTCCAGGATCGGCACGCCTGTTTCGGGGTGGGGCCGGTTTTCAAACACGACCATGCGATCGACCTTCGCGGTCTGGCCGAGAATCGCCATCGCCTCAAGCATCGTCTGTTTGTAATGCCCAGGTGCGAGCAAGCACCGCGTTGCTTCGGCTACAGCCTTGAAGAGCATGCTTTGATGTTTGAGCTCCGCTTCGTCCTGCCGTTGCTTGGTGATGTCACGCGCAAATATCGCAATCCGGGCAACGTCGCCATTCTTGTCCAGGATGGGGCTGACCCGGTTATAAAAGATGCGGTCTTGTCGTGTGTCGCTAAACCTGATCGGCTGCTTGGTCGCCAGCAACGTCTGGACTCTCGCTTCGCGCGCTTTGGCCGTTTCTGGCGGAAAGTAATCGAGCAAGCAGTTGTTCAGCATGTCTTCGGGGGTGTGCCCGAGGCGTTCGGCGGCGATATCGTTGATCGCTAAGATGGTCCAATCGCGGTCGATCAAGACTGCCGAGTCGCCAGATGCGTTGATCAAAGCGCGTGCCATCTTCTCGTTGTCGCGCAGGATATCGGTTTCGCGTTTGCGCTGCGTAATGTCGCGCACCACGGCGATGATCTCGTTGGCGATGCTGGGCACGAAGCGTGCTTCATAATGGCGCAGCCCGTCGTGTTCTTCGATCGAGTATTCCACGGTCCCGATGGTGCGTGTCTGTATCACGTGCTGGATAACGGGCATCACCGCTTGCGTGACGTGTTCGGGCACGACCTCGCGGACATGCTTCCCGATGATGGCGTCGGGCGGTGGGCTTTCGAGGTTGCTCGTTTCAGGGATATGAAAATCCCGGTAGATGCCGTCTTCTGTGATGCGGAACATCAGGTCCGACAGGCCCGCGATCAGTGAATGGTACAGGATCGTGTTTTCCTGCAATTGCTGTTCAACGTCGCAAAGCTCATTGATGTCGCGAGCGACCGCGAACAGCCAGGCTTGCCCGTCAAGAGTAGTGCGCGAGATTCTGACCGCTACGGTGCGCCCTGGGGCCTGTGACGGGGTCAATATCGCTTTATACTCGATCGAGGCGGTTTCATTGTCATGCAGGTGCGCGAGCTTCTCCATGGTATCGGCTCGTGCTTGCTCGGGGTGTAGATCGGGCAGGCCACGTTGTTGCAGTTCGTCCGCGGCAAGCCCCGTGATCTGCTCGGCGAAGTGGTTTGCGTGCACGATTTGCAGTGTTTCAGGATGCACGATAAATACGGCATCCGGTATGGCGTCAAGCATGGTGCGCATGGGTTCCGCGAGCATAAGACGGTTCATCACCTGAGGTCCGATCACGAAATGCTAGGGACTGCTGGTTACCTGGGTGTTGCCCCGATGCGAGCCTTCGGCGGGGAGCAAGCGCATGATAGCAAGACCGAGTAAGGCAAGCCCCAATGTCCCCAGAAGGCCCGATTCCGGGAACCATGCGGGAGAACCTGCAATCCAACGCGGTCCGGCAGTATCATAATACAGCATGTCTTCTACCCCAAAGCTGGCGATATTCCAACCATAGTGCAACGCGATCGGCAACACCAGACGCTGCCCGGTGCGACGGTATGCCTGTCCGAAGACCCAGCCCATCAACGTCAGTGTGCCGATCGCCAGCGGGATCAGCGCGGCGGGGACGTTCTGGTACAATACGTTTGGGATGTGAAACACGCCAAACAGCAGCGCAGTCACACCTAGCCCGGCTGCAGGGCCAAAGCGAGCCGTCAATGCAGGTTGTGTGACGCCGCGAAACGCGAATTCCTCCGCAGTCGCGACGAAAACCTGCGGGATCAGGATCGCGGTGATGACGCCGGATACGCTGGTGTCGTGCTGCACATCCGTCACCCAGTTGAGTACCAGCAGCAGCCCGAAGATCGCTGCGGGAACCGTGGCGGCCAGCATGCTTCCCGTCAGTGCGTGGCGCAACGCGCCCGGATGGATATTCGCCTTTAGTGCGGGTAACCGGCGGCGAAAGATAAACCAGATTGCCAGCGCACCAAGCGGCAACACGATGGTGTAAGCGGCGAAGGCGATCCATCCTAGACCATCAATCACCATCGTATAAAGGCCGGCCCAAAGCACGATGTGATACACGGCAAGTGCTCTTGTCATAGCCCACAAACCCATGTCTTAGAAACAGTTGCTCCCGATGCCTAGTTACCCTATATCTTGATATAGGAACCCCGATCAAGACAAATCCGGTGCCGCCAATGCTGATTTCATCGTACCGGTTCGCTGTAGAAACATATATGTCACTACTCTTTTACAATGCTTTGTTAATTCTTTCTTTCATGTTAAATGAAAATCAGGTTTAAGGCACTAGGTAGTTGGTCATGCTATTGCATCAAATGTGTATCGGGCGGTGGCAATCAGAAACCGCCTGCCGAGAGTCTTCTGGCTAACAGATCCCGCTGAAGACTTTACGTTTCTGCATCTTTACGGGATCATCGTGCATCTAAACTAAGCGAGGTCGAGCTATGCGAATCCAATTTCTATGGTGGGAAGAGTGCCCGTCACACCCCGAAGCGTGGCAGCGTTTGCAGCAAGTTCTCGACGAGCTAGGCGTTGACGCCGAGGTCGAGCGGATCGAGGTGCGGACCGATGAGGAAGCCAAGCGCTGGCAGTTTCGCGGGTCGCCTACGATCCGCGTCAACAACACCGACATCGATCCCCACGCGGCTGAACTACCTGCACGCTTAACCTGCCGCCTGTATCATACCGAGGAAGGGCGCCCGTCGCCGTTGCCCCCTCGGTCGATGATCAAACATGCTATTATCAAAGCACGGGCTGACGCCTGATCGGTCAACCAGTGAAGGAGGCTGATACAAATGTTGGAAATTGGACAGCGCGGGCCAGATTTCTCCCTGCCGGATGTCGATGGTGACACGTACACGTTGTCTGAGTTGCTGGAAGAGCACCAGGTGGTTGTGGTCATCTTTAGCTGCAACCACTGTCCCTATGTGCAGGCGTGGGAAGACCGCATGATCGCGATCCAGTGGGATTACCGCGATAAGGACGTCGTGTTGGTCGCGATCAACCCGAATGATGCTGAGAAGTATCCCGAAGACGATTTTGAACACATGCAGCAGCGTGCGGAAGAACGCGGTTTCAACTTCCTCTACCTGCGCGACGAAAGCCAGGAAGTGGCGCGGGCCTATGGCGCGACGCGCACCCCGCACGTGTTTTTGCTGGATGGCGATGGTGTGCTACGCTATCGCGGCGCGATCGATGATAACTATGAGCGCGCGGAAGCCGTCAAACAGCCATATCTGCGGCACGCGCTGGATGCTGTGCTGGCGGGGGATCCGGTCCCGGTGCCGGTGACGGAAGCGGTTGGCTGCACTGTCAAGTGGAAAACGTAAGCAGTGATTCACCACGGCCCGGCTTTCCCATCCGGGCTGTGTGGTTTTGGACATTGTTCTACATCTTAAGGAGCTAAGAGAACATGACATATAAGCACATTGTGGTCCCCGACGAAGGCGAGAAGATCACCTGCCTGGATGGGGAACATTGCATCCCTGACAACCCGATTATTGCCTTTATTGAGGGGGACGGTATTGGGCGCGATATCATGACCGCGTCCAAGCGAATCTGGGATGCGGCGGTGGCGAAAGCCTACGGCGGCAAGCGCAAGATCGCCTGGATGGAGATTTATTCCGGTGAGAAGGCGGCTGAGATTTACGACGGGGACTATATGCCAGAGGAAACGTTCGACGCGCTGCGCGAGTTCCTGGTCGGGATCAAAGGACCGCTGACGACGCCGGTCGGGGGTGGTTTCCGCAGTTTGAATGTGACGCTGCGCCAGGTGCTCGACCTGTATTCCTGCGTGCGCCCGGTGAAATGGTACGAGGGCGTGCCGTCGCCGATGCGTCGTCCCGATCTGGTTGATATGGTAATTTACCGCGAGAATACCGAGGATGTGTACGCAGGGATCGAATATGAGTCGGGCACGCCGGAAAATAAGAGGGTGGCAAAGTTCCTGCGCGAGGAGATGGGCGAGGAGTTTTTCGACGGGGCCGGCCTGGGCGTTAAGCCGATCAGCGCGTTCGGGACCAAGCGTCTGATGCGCGCGGCGATCAAGTATGCGCTCGACCGGGGCCGTAAGAGTATCACCGTGATGCACAAGGGCAATATCCAGAAATTCACCGAGGGCGCGTTCCGCAAGTGGTGTTATGAGGTCGCCGCTGAAGAGTTTGGTGATCAAACCATCACCGAGGATGAACTGTGGGACAAGTACGACGGTAAGCAGCCTGAGGGCAAGATCGTGATCAAAGACCGCATCGCGGACATCATCTTCCAGCATATGCTGCTGCGCCCGGCGGAGTTTGATGTCATCATCGCCCCGAACCTGAACGGCGATTATCTCTCCGACGCGCTGGCCGCGCAGGTCGGCGGGGTAGGGATCGCGCCCGGTGCGAATATCGGTGACAGCGTGATGTTGTTCGAGGCCACGCACGGCACCGCGCCGAAGTACACGGATATGGACAAGGTCAATCCCGGTTCACTCATGTTCAGCGGCGTGATGATGTTGGAGTTCCTGGGCTGGTGGGAAGCGGCAGCGCTGGTCGAAAAAGCCTACACCGAGACCATTCGGCGGAAGACCGTGACCTATGATTTTGCGCGGCAGATGGAGGGCGCGACGACCGTCAAGACCAGCGAGTTCGCCACACACCTGATCAACAATATGGATCGTTTCCTGGACTGAGTCC
Source organism: uncultured Anaerolineaceae bacterium (assembly GCA_964425755.1). Classification (GTDB taxonomy): domain Bacteria; phylum Chloroflexota; class Anaerolineae; order Aggregatilineales; family Aggregatilineaceae; genus CAYRNY01. Next base: position 36,800 of record CAYRNY010000018.1, on the reverse strand, counting down.
CGGCGGCACAATCTGGCTGTTCGTGAACGTCCAGCCACCTGGCCCGGCGAAAGCGCTTGAAATGCCATCGCCGGGTTATTTCATGTTCCGGGGGGTTGTTGTTCGAGCGTTTCATTTGCCAGGGCCAGCGTGATGAAGAAGGTCGCGCCTTCGCCTTCGGTGCTTTCGGCCCACACGCGCCCGCCGTGTGCCCGCACGATGTGCCGCACGATCGCCAGGCCAAGGCCGGTTCCGTCACGCCTGGCGCGATCCACCTGGAAGAAGCGCTCGAAGATGCGCGATATGTCCGTATCCGGGATTCCTGGCCCGCTGTCCCTGATCATCACGATCGCTTCGCCCTCGCTTTGCCGGGCGGAAATGTGGATCCGGCCACTTTCCGGGGAGAACTTGATCGCGTTGTGCAGGATGTTCTTCAGCGCGCGCTGCATTTGCACCTCGTCGGCAAGCACATCGAAATCTTCGGGCAGCTCGACGGTGATGGTTTGGTCTTTGTTGTCCGCCAGCGAGTGCAATTGTTCGACGGTGGCTTCGATGATCGGGGCGAGTTTGACCGGCGTCAGGCGGATCGGCATCTGCCCGGACTCGATCAGCGAAAGGTCGCGCATCTCTTGCACGAGTTGGGTGAGCGTATCAGCTTCGCGGCGGATGTCCGTTGCCATTTTGCGGATGCGTTTGGGTTTTTCTTTGGTGGCGACATTCAACAGCGTGTCCGCCAGCAGCCCGATCGCGGTGATGGGGTGGCTCAGTTCGTGCGTGACGTTCGCTACCATCTCGCGGCGGGCGCGCTCGAGTTGTTGCAGTTCGGTCACGTCACGCAGCGTCAATATTTCGAAGCGGTGGCCGCCGTCCTCAATCGCGAGCGCCCGTGCGCGTAATACGTGGCGTTCCATCTCGATCCGGCGCTCGACGCTGTCGCCATTCAATATCTGCGCGTCGCTAATCAGGGCTTCGAGTTCAGGGTGCCGCAGGGTTGCGACCAGCGTTTTGCCGGCCAGGTCGTGGCCGAGCATGGTTTCGGCGGCGGGGTTGGCAAACAGGATTCTTTGGTCTGCATCCAGCACCAGCAAAGCGTCATCAACGGCAGCCAGTATCCCGTCGCGTAATGTCTCGGTGCGTGTTTGCCGGTCTGCGCAGCCGTTTAAGCGTGTTTGGTGTTCAAGCTCCAGGGCGCGGATGCGCGCGCGAGCACCGAGTAGAAGCCCGCCCAGGATACCCACCACGAGCAGTGCGATCCCGGCAATAATCCATGCAGCGATCATCGAATGCGTATTCTAGCCTTCAAAACGATACCCCACGCCGCGCACGGTGACGATGCGCTGCGGTTGTGATGGCTCGTCTTCTATCTTTTCGCGCAGCCAGCGGACATGCACGTCCACAGTTTTGGTTTGCCCACTGTAATCATAGCCCCAAACACGCTCCAGTAGCAGATCGCGTGACAGGACCGCGCCCTTGTTGCGCATGAGCGTTGCCAGCAGGTCGAATTCTTTGTGCGTCATGCGCAGTTCTTCCCCGCCACGTGTAGCGCGGCGCGCGATCAGGTCCAGCACAAGGTCGCCGGATTCCAGGCGATCGATCACCGTCCGGGATGATGGGGCGCGACGTAACACGGCCCGCACGCGGGCCAGGAACTCGCCCAGGCTGAAGGGTTTGACGATGTAATCATCTGCACCGATCTCCAGGCCGACGATGCGATCTACTTCGCTTCCGCGTGCCGTGAGCATAACGATCGGCACGTCGGATTCATTGCGGATGATGCGGCAGACGGACAGCCCGTCCAGAGTAGGGAGCATCACATCCAGCACGATCAAGTCAGGGCTCTTTTCGCGCGCGAGATTCAGCGCTTCTGACCCGTCGCCTGTCTGGATGACTTTGTAATTCTCTTGCGACAGATTGTACGCCAGCGTTTTGCGAAGGGTATCGTCGTCTTCGACCAGCAGAATTGTTTTCATGTGGCTGTTGGCCCCTTACTTGAGTCTGAGCGCGTTGATCATAGCGCGTTTGACTCTGCCTGGCGGTGCGTTTGTTTTAAAGGTTATTAAAGCTTTTTTAACGCCTGTTGATCGTCGCCTTTGGCAGCCCCTTGTTGGAGGACTAGCGCTGGCATTACTCCACGAATTGCCCGACAGGCACCGCTGGATGTTGCGTAATGCCAGCCGTGGTTGCTGCGGGCAATTGTGGTCCGGGCGCTCGTTGTGCCGCTGGCCGCCTGCCATGCATGCGCTCAGAAATCCGCGATCGCTGCGTCCAGTGTGTCGTAGATCGACGAAAACTTATCGAATCCAACGATCTGGAGCACGCGCTTGACTTTGGGCTGGAGCGCGATCAGTTTCAGGTCGCCGTTATGTTCCCTGGTGTGGGTGATGACTTCGGCCAGCGTGCGCAGTGCGGCGCTGTTGATATACTGCACCTGGGACATGTCTAACGCGATCTTGTGCTTGCCAGCGTCAATGCTGGCGTTTAAGGCCGCGTCTAGTTGAACCGCACCTTCGCTATCCACGCGGCCATCGAGCGTGTAAACCACAATGCCGTTTTCCTCGCGTTGCCTAATATTCATTCACCTTGACTCCTGAATGATAAGATTATGTCCCCGCGTGTAATAAATCATCTGTTCGAAGTTATTGTAACCTGTTCAGGTGTGGGGGTAAAGTGACATCCTGGGCCCCGGGCAGGAGCCGCGCCACAGACCGAAAACAGAGCCACCGCCAGTATGCGATGGCCCTGCATGGTTGTCGCGCCAGCACTGCTTCGAGCGCGGCATCAGAGATGCGCCGCCGCAGCCTCATCGACCAACCAGATCAGCGTGCCGCCAACGGGTTGGATAAGCTGTGCGGGATAGGTATCGGGTTGGTGCGGACCATGCAGAACCGCCCGCAGCGCGGCAGCTTTGTTTGCCCCCGCCACGAGGAACATGATCTCGCTCGCCGCGTTGATCGCCGGGGCGGTCAGCGTGATGCGCCATGCATCAAACTTCGGCACGTAGTTCGCCGCGACCCAGTGTGACTGGTCATGCAGCGCAGCGGTGCCCGGAAATAGCGACGCGGTGTGCCCGTCGTCGCCCAGGCCCTGCAGCAGCAGGTCAAAGCGCGGCCACGCGGCGCCGGAGAAAAACATGCGCAGGGTGTGCTCGTACTCTTCAGCCGCCTGGGCCGGATCGCGCTCGCCTTTGATGCGGTGGACGTTGTCGTCCGGCAGCGGGACGTGATCGAGCAGGGTTTCGCGGGCCATGCGGAAATTGCTGTCGGCGTGATCGGGTGGCACGCAGCGTTCATCCCCCCAGAAAACGTGTACGTTTTCCCAGTCGATCTGGCCGGAAAAGGGTTCGCGCGCCAACCGCTCGAACAATGGCCTGGGGGTTGAGCCGCCCGATAACCCGATGCTGAAACGCCCGTGTGCCGCGATCGCAGCGGCGGCAGCGGTAACGATGTGCTCGGCAGCAGCCTGGCTCAATGCGTCAATGTCGGGAAAGCTTTGTACCTTACCGGCGGTCATGCTGGGTCGTCCTCGTGTTTGCACTCTTCGCGCCACATGCGCCTGTCGCGGGCGATAAAGTCCTCGGCTACTGCCGGTCCCATACTGCCTGGGCGGTATGTCATCAGCGGCACCGCGTCCGATTCTTCCCATCCGCGCAGTACGGGGTCGATCAGCCGCCATGCCGTTTCGATCTCGTCGCTGCGTGTGAACAACGAGGCGTCGCCGTTTAACGCATCGAGCAGCAGGCGCTCGTATGCGTCCGGCAGCGGCTCATCACCGAACGAGGAACGGTAGTGAAATTCCATGTCGACCGAGCTTGTTTCCTGGTGCGAACCGGGGACTTTGGCCTCGAACTTGAAGTGTATCCCCTCGTCCGGCTGGATGCACAGCGACAGCACGTTCGGTGTGAAGCTCTCGTCCGATTCGCGTTGAAACATCATGTGGGGCGGGCACTTGAACTCCACCATGACCTCGCTCACTTTGCGCGCCAGCGCCTTGCCGGAGCGCAGATAGAACGGCACACCCTGCCAGCGCCAGTTGTCGATGTTCAATTTCAGCGCAGCATAGGTCGCGGTGGTAGAGCCAGCTGGCACGCCTTCCGAGTCACGGTAGCCTTCATACTGTGCGCGGACGGTATCTTCCAGCGCGATCGGTCGGATTGCGCTCAGGACCTTCACTTTTTCATTGCGCAACGCGTCGGCATTGAATGAGGCTGGGGGTTCCATCGCCACCAGCGCGAGCAATTGCAGCAGGTGGTTTTGGAACATATCCCGCAGCACCCCGGCTTTGTCATAAAACCGCTCGCGCCGGCTGACATCTACCTTTTCCGCAACCGTGATCTGGACGTGGTCTACGTAGTTACGATTCCAGATCGGCTCAAAGATCGTGTTGGCGAAACGCATGAACAGGATGTTCTGTGCGGTCTCTTTGCCCAGGTAGTGATCGATGCGGTAGATCTGGTCTTCGGCGAAGACGTTGTGCAGCGCGAGGTTCAGTTCATGGGCCGATGACAGGTCGTGACCAAACGGTTTTTCGACCACGATCCGCCGCCAGCCCCCGTTCTCTTCGGCCAGGCCCATGCTGCCGAGATGTTCGACGATCGGCATGTACAAGAAAGGAGCGACGGAGAGGTAGTACAACCGGTTGGCGCGTTCGTCTTCGATTGTTGCGAGGAAGTCCTGCAAATCCCGGTAGGCCTGCTCTTCGGTCGAGTCGCCGGGGACGTAGTAGATGTGTTCCGCGAACGCGTTCCATTCCTTCTCATCGAATGCGGTTTCCATGAAATCATCCAGGTCGCGGCGCAAATCGTTACGAAAATCGTCGTGCGAATACTCGGTGCGCGACATGCCGATAATATTCAATTTGCCGGTCAAGCGTTCTTTGCGACACAGATTGAACAGTGCGGGAATCAACTTGCGCGACGTCAGGTCGCCGGATGCCCCGAAGATGACAACCGTTGTCTTGGTGGCGGATACATCAGGTGTGTTCATGATCGCTCCTTCACATAGGAGAATGTGTTTTCCAGCAGCGGACGTACGCAGCTCTCACGGGCAGTAGTGCCCCGGTAGAGATGAAACCGTTCCCTGCGTCAGGCAGTAAGACTCCGGCGCGCGGTTTTTCTGACATCGCGGGAACGGGCAGACATTTATACGATGGAATCAACAGCGCAAGTTCTACCAGAATATAACGAGACAGGGCGCACGGTGCCTAGTAATTGCGTTCATGGTGGTAGCAGGCCGTAAACAACGAACCCGTTTATTCTGTCATGATAGACTGGCGCGACAACTATTCCAGCGCGTTCCAGCGCCGCCAGCCAGGGAGCTGCCTGGGGTGGCGAGGCGGCGGCGAAATAACGCGGGGCAGTGGCCGCACGCATATTGTCTGCGAGCGCGTCTGGCAGTGGCACATAGTGTAGCGTCACGCGTGGTGCCGGGCCGAGGTAAAACGCGAGTTCCCAGCCCAATTGGTGTTCGTAGATCGTCTCGCCGGCAAGCTCAGCATTGAGAAACCCGGCCAGCGCGTCAATCCCGGCGTGGCGTCCCTGGTCGCCGCCCAGTGGCGCATCACCGTGCAGTGTTGTGATCACGGCGGGCGCCATGCTGCCGGTCACGAGCGCCAGCAGCGCGAGCAACGTCAGCATGCGCGCGCCCGCTATGTGCCACGCGCCGGTAAGTAACCGTGCGGCCAGCAGCAGTATAAACGGTATCAGTGTGTGTACGTAGCGATCATAGGTGTTAAACGCGACCAGCCAGTACCACCCCAGGAACGCGATCGCGTAACCCGCGATCAGCCAGTCGGCGATCGTCGCGCGTGAGCGCTCGCGCAGCCGGAGCAGCAGCATCGCGGGAATGCCGATCAGCAAGATGCCATTGAGGGCTTGTGACCCCGTTGCAAAGCCTAACCAGTGCACCCATTGTCTGGCGCGGGGCCACAGCTCAGCGGTCCGGATCAGGCGGCCCGGGTCGTTACGCTCAAACCCAAGAGCGAAAAAACTACGCGGGGCACGTGCCAGGTCCCACGCCAGCAGCAGCGCGATGCCGGCCAGCAGCGGCCAGGCGAACGCGCGTAAGCGTTGCAGCAGGTCACGTGGGCGCCAGTCAGGGCTGGCAGTCCGGGTAATGCCGAGCGCCAGGATCAACGGCAGGAATAGCAGCGCGGTGGATTTCGCCGCAAACATCAGCGCCGCTGCCAGCCCCGCGCCGCGCCAGTTGTCCCGCGCGGCAAGCGTACCGGCTGCCAGCACCCAGAATGTCGCCTGCACATCGGTGAACACCGTTGCGGCGAACGCCAGATCATACGGGCTGAGCGCGAATAGCAGCGCGGCGACTGTCGCGGTGGTCCGGTTGTGGTATAACACGCGCGCCAGTGTATAGAGCAGGGCGACGCTCATGCCGCTGAATAACACGTTCGGCAATCGCGCCGCGAATTCTGAAACCGGCAAACCGCTGAATGACAGCGCGGTGACGTAAAACGTGAGCGGCGGCTTGTCGAGGTCGGTGGTGCGTAGCAACCAGTCCCCTTGTGCGACGATCAAGCGGGACTGTGCGGCGAACAACGCTTCATCGGGATGAAAGCGCGCCTCTATCCCCAGCATCGCCATGCGTAGCAGCAAACCCAGCAGAACGACAAAAACCGGGACGAAGATCGCCCCGGCTGTTGGCGCTGTCCGGTGTCCGTATGCCGGTGATTGCGCGCTGTGCGGCATGTGGTGACCAGGCTGGCTCAATCCGTGAAGCGGTAGTAGAGCAGCGTCCACAGCGCGATCACGCCGTCACGCCAGGAGATCTTCTTGCCCTCGTCCCATTCGCGCCCGTTGTAGGAGATCGGGACTTCATAAATACGGTACCCGCGCTTCAGGACCTTGGCCGTCACTTCCGGCTCAAAATCAAAACGCCTGGAACGCAGCGGCATATCGCGAATCACTTCGGCCCGGAAGACCTTGTAGCACGTTTCCATGTCGCTCAGGATCGCGTTGTACAGCATATTCGTGACCAGCGTCAACGTGCGATTGGCGACCATGTTCCAGAAGAACATGGCCTTACGCGGCCCGCCCAGGAAGCGCGATCCGTAAACGACGTTTGAAATCCCTTCTTCAATCGGTCGCAGCAGCACGGGATACTCGCGCGGGTCGTATTCGAGGTCCGCGTCCTGGATCAAGAACACGTCACCGGTCGCGTTCTTGAAACCGGTGCGCACGGCGGCCCCTTTGCCCTGGTTGTGATCGTGGAGTATCACGCGCAAGTCGTCGCCCTTGGGGACGCCTTCAAGGATTGCGCGTGTCCCGTCGGTGGAGCCGTCATCCACGACGATGATCTCATGCGCCAGCCCGACGTCACGCACACGCGTGATGATTTCTGCGATAGTGTTCTTTTCGTTATAACAGGGGATGATTACGGATAGTTTGATGTTCAACGGAATGTCCAATCTCCTTGGATGCTCTGTGAGCCGACATTATAGCCATGCCTGCCCGCTCCGGCAATTCCACGGTTGGGACGGAGTTGGCGGCGTTAGAGTGGCGGGGTAAGCTAGGTGGAACACGAGTTAGCATGCGAAGCAATCGTACCATAGCAGGAGGGACACTGGTGAGTGATGCCCCTATTGTGACCTTACGCGGGCAGCGCAATGATGATTGGGATGCGTTATATGCGTTATTGAACCGCGAGTCTGTTGTTCCCTTTACTGACGAACTGCCGTACATCGCGGATGATGCCTTTCGCGAGCGTTATGCGGGCACTGAGCCGGGTCTTTACCGTCTGGTTGGCGAGATCGCGCTGCCCAGCGGACGGAGTCGCTTTGTGGGGATGGCGCAATATCAGGTTCGCCGCCGGCGCACCCGGCACGCCGGTGAACTGAAGTTCGTTATTTCGCCCGATTATCACGGTACGGATGTCGCAACCGCGTTTTTTGCGCGTATTGTCGGGTTTGCTGACGATTGGCTCGCGCTCAAGCGCATCCAGACCACTGCCTATACCGATGATTCGCACACGCTCACGTTGCTGGAAGGGCACGGGTTCACCTGTGAGGCGACGCTGCGCCGTTACGCTTTCCGTCAGGGGGCGTATGCAGATGCGTGCCTGATGGCGCGGGTGCATGCTGAGGAGGGCCGGGCGCGGACGCAAGCAGAGTCTGGTGCTGAAGACCATGCACCGGCCCCTGAAAGCGTGCGACCGAAAAGCGTGAAGAAATCAAAACCGGGCGATGTGACCGTGCGCGGGATCGAAGCGAGCGACTGGGAAGATTGCGCGGACATCGTTCGCGGTGAGAGTGTCTACACCGATACGCTGCAACTGCCGTATCTGTCACGCGATGTGACGCGCGACCGGCTGGAGAATCCGCCGGATGATCTGCACATGCTGGCCGCCGTGATCGACGAGCGGGTAGTTGGGGTGCTGGGTTTGCATCTTGGTACGGACAGGCGCGTGCATTCGGCGAGCCTGGGTATGATGGTACATGAAGACTACCAGGGTCGCGGCGTTGGGTCGGCCCTGATGGCGGCGGCGGTCGAACTGGCCGAAAACTGGATGAACATCAGCCGGATATCGTTGGAAGTGCATACGGACAACGAGGCGGGCCTGGCGCTTTACCGGAAATTCGGGTTTGCCATCGAGGGCACGTTGCACATGTATAGCTACCGCGCGGGGCGCTACGTTGACGCTTACATGATGGCGCGTGTGCGCGAGGATGAATCCGCATGAGTATTCACACGCCATCCATGCTGGCGGCAGTGCGTGGCGAGCCGAGTTACGTCTGGCGCGACGGACAGGAACGCCGGCTGCGCATGATCGGCCACTGGGCGGATCTGCGCGGGGCACTGGTGCTCGAAGCTGGCTGTGGCATCGGTATGTACAGCAGCCAGATTCGCCGCCGCTATTCGTTGCGCGTCGAGGCGTTTGATATCGAGTTGGAGCGCATCAAAACGGCGCAGATCGACACACCACATGCCCTGGTTGCCGCGGCGGAACACTTGCCGTATCGCGCGAACGTGTTTGATACGATCATCTCAAACGAGGTGATCGAGCACGTGGCAGACGATTACCGGGCCGTTGCCGAGATGGTGCGCGTGCTCAAACCCGGCGGGCGGTTGGTGCTGTTCTGCCCCAATCGCTGGTACCCGGTAGAGCAGCATGGGCACTACTGGAAAGGCGAGTATCACTTTGGCAACACCCCGCTGATCAACTACCTGCCGGATCGCTGGCGGAATAAGCTCGCGCCGCATGTGCGGACCTACACTGCGCGGCAGGTGCAACGTTTGTTCGCGGAGCTTCCGGTCACGATTGTGCATCACACGCGCATTTTCGGCGGTTATGACAATATCATCCAGCGTCGCCCGGTTCTGGGCCGCTGGATACGTGATACGTTGTACCTGCTAGAGCGCACGCCGTTTCGCGTTTTCGGGTTGTCGCATCTGGTGGTAGTGGAAAAACTGCACGCATAACCCTGCAGCGTTTTGCGGTTTGTGTGTAACAGCGAGCCGGGGCGGCGGGCGTGTCGCCTCGACTCGCGCGGTGCGGAAGCAATGCCGCCAGCGTTACTCAATCGGATCGCGCGATGTGACCAGCGTTAATCCCGCTTCGGCATAGTTGGCGAAGGTTTCATTGGCGATGTGTTCGAAGTCGATGTCGGGATGCACGACCGAGGACATACAGTCGGTGAGCAAGCGCCATTTCGCGATCTGGTCGGGCTGGTCTTCGAAGTAGCGCATCACGGAGGTGATCGTTTCCAGCACGCAATGACTTTTCGCCTGCCCGGCGACGTAGATCAGGTCATAGCTCACCAATATGGCGAGGAAGTCCTGATTCAGGTCACCTTGCGGATGGTCCGGCACTTTCACTTCCGGTTCCAGCAGCGAATAGTGTTCCGTTTTTGGGATCATGCCCTTCTGTAGAAAGTCAGGGCGCCTCTCCCGTGCTGCGCTGTGATAGGCGATCGCTTCGTACAGCGCGGGGGTGATGTTGTGGCCCGGCGTGCCGACCATCGTGTGATACGGCCAGATCATCAGCGCTTTCTTGGCTTGTTGTTCCAGCTTGTGGACGTACTCGCGCGACCATTCCGGCTCAAAGACCGGCTGCCAGCGATTCTGATCAACGTCGTGGCTGGTGATTGCCGTGTACGGCTGCGGGTGCTTCCCCTGTGGGTTGACCCACCAGGTCGGGTAAAAAATCTGGAGTGGCAGATGGCTGTCCAGCGATGCCGCGATCGTTGTCAGTTCAGCGGTGTGATCGAAGATCCATTCGATCGTGCGGCGGGTGTCGTCGATGGCGCCGGGCACGCTTAGCGCGCCGTCTTCGTGGATGAAGTCCACTTGCGGGTCGACCAGCAGCAAGATCACACGCAGACTATCGTCATCGACGGGCGCGAGCTGGGTCGTTTGCCCGGCCAGGACGGCGGCGGAAATGTCCGGCTGATACAATGTGCCGACACGTTCCGGGGTGTAAAATTCGGGCCAGTGTGTCATTCTGATACCCATCCTTTTGATGTGTTGTGGCTGTTTTTATTGTGTGTTAAAGTGTTGACAAAAGATTAATGCCAGGTGTCTTGTTGGTCCGGCAGGCAGTGTCTGGCCGGTTGATCCTGCCGCGGGCACGCTATGCGTCAACGGCCTTGTGCAGGGTGCTTCAGCAATGGTTGGTTAAGGATGCTGGCGTTCATTCCCAGTTACAGAGCATTCGATACTACACCTTAACTATAGTATTTGCATCCTTAGTTCACAAGAGTCAAGATATAAACGTTTAGTCTTAATTATCCGAACATGAAGCTTACCGGATGCGGCTGACAGCTTGACGCCCATGCATGACTGAGCGACAGTGCTTGGCGTGTTTGCGTATGCATGCGTCGGCGCTGGCATGCGGCCAGGACGTTGTGGCAGCGGCTTTGCGTGCTGTGCAACCGCTTGCCTGCAAGTAGAGCCGATGGCGGGCTGTTTGCCAATGGTATTCTGGTATTCATTACCCGGTTGGTGAACCGCCTTCGGGTTGGCTTGGCGTCATTACGCTGCAAGGAGTGGCGATCTGTTCAAAGAATCCGTGCAGGCATGGCGGCTCTGGTCCGCTAAATACGTGGATGCATCACCGGCAGCCAAAGACGATCTGCCGGTGATGTTGGCGGCAGCGCAGATGTTTCACGCCCAGCAGAACCTGGCGCGTACACAGCAGGCCATTGTGCAGGCTTTCCTTGACCTGTTTTCCTTGCGTATGGCGTTTTTGTGTGCCTGGCAGGACGGCCCCCAACGGTTTGAGCTTCTTGCACATGCTCCGGTTGGCGCGCGGGATGGTGCGTACGACTACCTTGAACGCTATACGGATGAGCTACGCCCTCTTTGGCATGATCACTGCGACGACATCCCGGAAGTGAGGGTGTTGGACGCTGGCGCGCAGCTTGTGACGCTCCCGCTGGCCCGGCAGGGACACGTCATCGGGCTGCTGGTATTGGCTGTGGCACAGGACTCCGAATTGTCTCGGCGCGAGCAGCGGTTGATGGAGATGGTCGCGTTTCAGGCAGGGCTGGCGCTGGCCGGGAAGCAACTGTGCCGGGATATCCGCCGTGAGCGCGACCAACTGCAGGTAATGTTCGACTCGGTAGATGCAGCGATGATTTTGCTGGACGCGTCGGGCCGGCTGCTGCGCTTTAATCCGGCAGCCGAAGCGTTGCTGGATCGCGATCTGTCGTCCTACCTGGGCCGTAGTGTGTTTTCCTGGCTGCGCGACGTGGGAGGGGAGCGTTTCGAGCAATATACGGGGTTGAGCACGGCCAGCTTGCGCGAGTATATCTGGGGCATTGCTGCCCAGCCGTTGGAGCCACACCGGCGCCAGTTCACACAGCACAGCGGTGACACTGTGCGGTTTATTGACGAAACCGGCATGCCCGTGCTGGATCGCAATGGGCAGGTGATCGGGTGGTTGATCGTCTGGCGCGACAACACCGCCATGCGCGAACTCGAACGGATGCGCCAGGAATTGAGCAGCATGATCGTCCACGATCTGCGCAACCCGATCACGTCGATCACCAGCAGCCTGATGATGCTCCACGATCTGATCGCCGGGGGCGACCTGGACACCGGCGTGCTGCTGGACGTGGTGAACATTGCACGCAGCAGCGCCAACTATATGGTCAACCTGGTGCAGTCGATTCTGGATGTAGCCCGCCTGGAAGAGAACAACCTGGTTCTGGATCGCGAAAGCTTTTCGCTGGATGACTGTGTAGATTACGCTGTCACCTCGGTGACGAGCCAGGCGCGCGCGGCAGGGATCGCGCTGGCGATTGACGTTCCGGGTGATTTGCCCGCGGTGTGGGTTGACGCCGAAAAGATCCGGCGCGTGATAGTGAACCTGCTGGATAATGCGGTACGACACACGCCACAAGGGGGACGCGTGCGGCTCGCCGCGTGGCATGATACCCGCGCGGATGCCGTGATCACGTGTGTTGAGGATACCGGTCCCGGGGTGCCGCCAGAGGCGCGCAACCGCATCTTTGACAAATTCATGCAGCTCGGCAAACGCGCGCCGCGTGGATACAGCGGTACAGGATTGGGGTTAGCGTTCTGCAAAATGGTCGTTGAGGCGCATGACGGGATGATCTGGGTTGAGGATGCGTCATTGGGGGGTGCTGCCTTTTGTTTCTCACTGCCCACAACGCCGCCGGAAACGGCCTTAGGAGATGTGACACCGTCCCAGTTGGCTTGACAGGCTGCGATTGCCGTAAACGGACGGGCCATGTGGCACGTCGCGTTAGCGCAGTGTTCTTTGCAGCGCGCGCAGCAGATCGGTGACGGTGAGAATTCCGACCAGTTGCCCGTTCTCCAGTACCGGCAACCCGCTGATCTTGTGTTCCAGCAGCAGTGTGATCGCTTCGTCAAGTGGGGTATCTGTTTCGGTGTAGATCGGGTCGGGCGTCATGCAGGCACCGACTTCGGTATGTTCCAGTAGCATTTCATCTTGCCACCGCTCGCGCATGATCAACGGCGAGTTCACGACCAGCCGCAGGTCACGGTCGGTGATGATGCCGCAAAGCAGCCCGTCATCATCCAGCACCGGCAGGCGGCGGCAGTTCTGCGCTATCATTCGCGCGCGGGCTGTTTTCAGCGAGTCGTGCTGTGAAATGGTGACGGGGTTGGGCGTCATGACGTCGTAAACGCGCATCGATTGCATCGCTCCTTCTCATTTATGCTGCATGGTGCGGCGGTAGACCGCGAGCGTTTCTTTGGCGGCGCGTTCCCATGAAAAATGAGTCGCGCGTTCGGGGCCTGCGACCGACATCTCGGCCCGCAATGCGTCATCCGCCAGCACGTTGCGGATCACATCGGTCATGTGATCGACGTCGTAAGGGTTGAAGTAACGCGGCACATCCGCGCCGAGTTCGGGCATGCTCGATTCGCGGCTGCTGACGACGGGCGCGCCGCAGGCCATCGCTTCGAGCACCGGCAGCCCCGCGCCCTCGTACACCGAGGCCATGACGTACAGCGTCGCGCCGCGAAAGACGGCGGGCAAATCGGCGTCCGGCACGTAGCCGGGGAAATGCACGGCGTCCTGTAGCGCCAGCGTCTCGATCCGCTTGAAGAACTCCACATACAGCCAGCCTTTAGCGCCCACGACGACCAGGTGCAGGCTGCGGTCGTCCCGGCGCAGCCGTGCCAGGCATTCCGCCAGCCGGGACAAATTCTTACGCGGCTCGATAGTCCCCACCGTCAGCAGATAGCGGTCCGGCAGGTTATATTTGGCGCGCACCCTTGCTACCTCGTCATCCGGCACAACGCGGAAATGCGGCGCGGCAGCTTCGTGTACCACCGTGATTTTGTGGTCCGGCGTGCGGTAGTGGCGCATCAGGTCATTTTTCGTCGCCTGCGAGATCGCGATGATCGCGTCCGCGCGTTGCACGAACAGCGGCATTGCGGCGTTCAGGAACCAGTAATTCAGGCGCTTGTGGTGCTGCGGGAACAGCTTGAAGATCAGGTCATGCACCGTCAGCACGGTGGGCACGTCGCGCAACGGGATCAACAGGTGTTCTGTGGCGTGGAACAGTGTGGCACCCGGCGTCAGGCGTTTGTAGGATAGCCGCAGCAACTGACCGAACCACACCGCCATGCGCCAGGGTTTATAGCCCAGCCTGAGCGTTCGCTGTGGCACGTCAGACCATTCGGCGACCATGCGCGCGCTGGCAGTGTGGTTGTAGAATAGCGTTGGTGGGGTGTTCATTTCGTGTACCAGCGCATTGGTTAATGACCGCGTATACCGCCCCAACCCGGCCCGATTGTTGATCGCGGCTGATACGTCAATGTAGATGGTCACACTCTTGCACTCCTTAGCGGTTTCCGTCCGTGCCCGCGTGCGCGTGCCGTTGCGGATGAAGCGGGCGGTCACGGTGTCGCAGCACAGCCCACACAAAACGCGGCAGCCGCAGCATGCGCCGCCAGCGCCAGGGCTGCCGGATCAAGCGAAACAGCCATTCCAACGCCAGTTTCTGCATCCAGCGGGGGGCACGCGGGACTGTCCCGGCGATGAAATCAAACGTGCCGCCCACGCCCATCGCCACGCGCACGTTCAGCCGGTCGCGGTTGCGCGCGATCCACGCGTCTTGACGCGGCGCGCCGTAAGCCACGAACAAGATGTCTGCTGCGCTGGCGTTGACGCGCTCGATGATACCGGCCTCTTCTTCTGGCGCGGGACTCCCCGCATACGTTCCCGCAATTCGTAGCGCTGGATGTTGCTCGGTCAGACGCCGTGCGGCTTCATCTGCGATGCCCGGTGCCGCACCTAGCAGGAACAGCCGCCAGCCTTCACGCGCGGCGCGCGCTGCGATCAGCGGCACGCCATCGGAACCCGTGACGCGTTCCGGCAGCGGACGACCCAGGAAACGCGCCGCGAACAACAGCCCGATGCCGTCTGCTACACAGCGATCGGCTTGCTGCAGGACGCGCATAAACGCGGCGTCATTCTGCGCGATCATCACAAATTCCGGGCTGGCGGTGCAGATCTGGTAAGTGCGGTCGCCATGCGCGATCCAGGCAGCGATGGTGTCAAGCAGGCTGTCAAACGTTTCGGCATGGATCGGCACGCCCAGAATCTGCACGTGGGGCGGTAGGGGAGTTGTCGTCATGGTCCGGTTTGTTTCCTGCGGTGCGCGTACGTCCTGTATGTGAATGTATCGCATTGTACCGCGTGCGCGTTGTTTTTTGCGAGTTCTGACGACTGCGCGAGTTGCCTTCCACCCGTGTGCCGCTACAATTAGGCGTGTGGAGGGCTATGCCAATGAGTGATGAGCGCGATTTGTGGACCGACGACGAACCGGAACAGTCCGCTGAAGATGCAGGGCTTGACGAGGTCTTGGGAATGGGCGACCTGTCACCGGAAGTGCCGGATGATGAGGATTATCCCTTGCTGTCGAGCGATGTGTTCGAGAGCGAGCTTGAAGCGCTGGCCGCCTACGCCGGCGAAGAATCGGAAGGCGATGAAGCGGACGAGGATGCAGGCATTCAATCCCCCGTAAGCCCCGATGCTGCCGAACTGCAGGCTGAAGAGGAGGCGGATTTTACAGAGGGGGACGATCGCGCCCCGTATGATCCGGCTGCCGAATATGCAGCGGCGGAGCGTGCGGCTGAGGATGATGTTGACAACGGCATGCTGGAGCTGGCCGGCGAAGCGGGCCGCTTGCGCCAACCCCGCGCGCGTCGCTTTCGCCGCATGGTGCAGAATCAGCTTGGGATGTTGCCGTTGGCGCTGCTGTTGCTGGGGGTAGGGGTGTATTTGCTGGCCCGCGAGCAGGATGTCAGCGGGGTGCCCGATCTCGCGAACGATACGTTGGCTGGCATCAGTGTGCTGGTGATCGGCTTCGCGGGCGTCTTCCACGCGCTGTTGTCGGGTCGGCGCGAGCGCGGGTTGCTGTTCGCCGGTTTGTGGGTGCTTGCGACGGCGGCGCTGGTCGTTGCGCTGCTCTACGGCGTGGATGAGAATCCCGCCCTGGAGACATGGTGGCCGCTCGGGTTGTGGTCCGCCGGGCTGGCGCTGGTGTTCACGTATTTGATCGAACGCACACACGACACGCGGTTGTTGTTGCTCAGCGTGATCGCGTTTGTAGCGGGTACGACGGCGTATGTCGTCAGCAGCGACCGGATTGGCAGCGATGCGTTGCAGGAGGTGGCCGGTTATTGGCCGCTGCTCATCTCGGTAGCAGGGGTCGGGTTGTTACCCTTGGCGGTTCGGCGTCGCACAGAATAGGTAAGGTAGAGAGAAAACACATGACGGCGCTCACGGTTGCAATTGATGCCAGTCGCACGTCCATCGCGCAGCGTACCGGGACCGAAAACTACGCGTTGAAGCTGATCCGCGCGCTGCTGGCGCTGGATGTGCCGCATCGCTATGTGTTGTATTTCCGCGATCGTCCCCCGGCGGATTTGTTCTGCGAGCATCCTCGCGTCACGCAGCGGGTGATCCGCGCGCCGCGCGTCTGGACGCATACGCGGTTCGCGTTGGCGCTGTGGCGCTCGCGGCCTGATGTTACGTTTGTCCCGGCGCACACGCTGCCGTTCTGGTTTCCCGGGCCGGCGGTGGTGACGATTCACGACCTGGGATACAAGTACTTTCCCGAAGCGCACCCGGTGCTTGCACGGTATTACCTCGAATGGAGCACGCGTTACAGTGTGCGCCGCGCCACGCGCGTGATCGCGGATTCGTTGGCTACGGGACATGATATCGCCGCGCACTACCAGGTATCCGAAAACAAGATCGAGGTCGTTTACCCCGGTGTGGACGAGGAACTGGCCCCGGTAACGGACCGGGCGGTGCTGGACGCGATGCGCGCGCGTTACGGGTTGCCGGAGCGTTATTTGCTGTTTGTTGGCACGCTCCAACCACGCAAAAATATCGCCCGTATTGTGCAGGCTTACGCTCGATGGCGCGATAGGAATCCTCAAGAGGATGTGGCGCTGGTGTTGGCAGGTCAACAGGGATGGCTGTACGATCCACAATGGACGGCAGGCGTCGAGGGTGTGATTCTGCCGGGGTACATCGACGATGCGGATGTGCCCGCGCTCTACAGTGGCGCGCTGGCCCTGGTGTTTCCATCGCTGCACGAAGGGTTTGGCTTTCCCATTCTCGAAGCGATGCGCTGCGGGACGCCGGTCATCACCAGTAACACGTCGTCGATGCCGGAAGTCGCGGGCGAGGCAGCGCTGCTCGTCAATTCGCGTGATGTGGGCGCGATCGCGGCGGCAATTGAGCGCATCATAACGGACGACGTGCTGCGGGCCGATCTGATCGCCAAAGGGTATGCGCGTACCGGCCAGTTCACCTGGCAGCGCGCTGCCGAGCAGACGCTGCATGTGCTGGAAAAAGCTGCCCACACTTGAGAACGGTCGCTTGGACGTTGTGTCATCCACGCGTCAGATTGCCGTCAGGTAACCAGAGTTTGCGAGATGCAGAGGCAGTTTCTATAATTTCGAGGGCTACTTGCATCATCGCATGGGTGCCGGCTCTTGGCTTCAGGCACTTCACAGTCACTTCAGATGTTGGGCGGTGCCCTAAGCTAGAACGTGCGACACTTTATTCACCGTATTTGACATGCGAGACACGTAGGGAAAAAACAAATGCGACAACTAACCATCAGTGGTTTGATCGCCGTCATGACACTGGCATTAGTGTTAGGGACTGCAACGCTAACGCCGGCACCGGTCATGGTGGCCGAGGCAAATCCCGGAACGCAGTGGAACGCCTCCTACTATAACAACACGTCCCTTTCTGGCAGCCCGGTTCTTCAGCGGATCGACGATCAGATCAATTTTAACTGGGGCACAGGTTCGCCCGGTGGTGCAGTGAACGCGGACGACTTCAGCGCGCGCTGGACCAAAACGGTCAACTTCCCACAAGCAGGGTCCTGGACCTTCCGCGTCGGGGCGGATGATGGCGTGCGCATGTGGATCGATGTGACGCCGATTGTTGACGAGTGGCACGGCAACCCGGAAGGGTACCGCGTCTACGAGGTGACGGTTGATCAGCTCACGGCTGGTGCTCACGAACTGAAGGTCGAATACTACGAGGCCACCGGTAACGCGCAGGTCACGGTTGAGTGGTTCTACGGCGGTTCGTCCGGCGGCACCGCTTCGACGCGCTACACCGGCTCGAACTGGAATGCCGAGTTTTACAACAATACCGACCTGTCCGGCTCACCGGTGCTCACCCGCACGGATAACGCGATTAACTTCAACTGGGCCGATGGATCGCCCGGTGCCGGAGTGAACGCGGACAACTTCAGCGCGCGCTGGACCACGACATTCAACTTCCCGCAGGCGGGACGCTGGCGGTTCGTCGTGGGCGCGGATGATGGTGTGCGCATGACGATCGACGTGACACGGATCATCGATGAATGGCACGGCAACCCCGAGGGATACCGGACCTACGAAGCGGATGTTTACGCGCTGACTGCCGGAAACCACGACCTCACCGTTGAGTATTACGAGGCGACAGGCAATGCCGGGATCAAGGTCGAGTGGTTTTACGTTGATGGCACGGGCGACGGAACAGGCACGCAACCGGCAGCCCCAACGCCAGAGCCGCTTGCAAAAGTCTGGGCGGCTGTGACGGCAGATAACGTCAATGTGCGCACTGGCCCCGGGCGCGGCAACCCGGTGATGGCGCAGGTCTTTTACCCGGACGACTATCGGGTATTGGGCGGCGTTGGTGATCTGTCCTGGCTGTTGATCGATCTCGGTGATGGCCGGGAAGGATGGGTCAGCAACGAATGGGTTTACCTGTACGCGGTTGATCCAAAACATAACATCGATACGACCGGCGGCGGCCAGCCTGATTTTGTGGACGACATCCCGCGCATCGATATCGCGATTGCGCCGCCCGCCGCGCCGCCCGATCCGGCGTCATCATCGCGCGTGATCCTGACCGGGCAGGCGACCGATACGCTTAACCTGCGCGACGGGCCGAGCGCGTACGCGTCGAAAGTGATCGGCTCGATCCCGCAGCGAGCGACGTTCGACGTCGAAGCGCATAATGGCAACGGCGCGTGGTACCTGGTCAATTACCAGGGCGTGCGCGGTTGGGTGTCGGCGCTATACGTGAATCTGCTTGATGGCTTCGTGCGCGATCTCGTGGTGAGTTCTGAGATCGTGCCCGCGCCGCCGCCTGGCTCGATCGTCGTGCCGCAGAACGAGCAGGGCGAACCTGTCACGGTGCGCGGTCGTGTGACCGCCAACCTCACGCTGCGCGATGCCGCGAGCGTCAGGGGTACCGATATCGGCGAGATCCCCGCGGGGACCGAGCTGGTGATCGAAGGGCGCAACACCTCCGGCGCGTGGTACCTGGTGACCTACCAGGGCGTGCAAGGATGGATTTACTCACCGGTCGTAACGTTGATCGAGGGCAGGGTATCCGATCTGCCGATCCGGTAGCTCATCGACGCTGTTTTGCATTTGCTAGACGAGAGACTCCGCCCCGCATCGCGTGTTGATGCGGGGCGCTTCTGTCGGAAGGATATGGTGTATGGGGATCGACTACATCATCGATTATGATTGCGCGCCAAAACGTGCGCTCAGTGTGGCGGGTCTGATGGGGCGCTTGAAGGGGCGTGACCGCGCCCAGGCGGTGATCCAACTTTACCGTGACGAGGGCGATATGCGCCCGCCGTCGCAGATGGGCTTTGAGATGGTGCGCCGCACGCCGGACGGGACCGAGGAAACCGAAATTGTCGTGGTGCAGGATATGCTGGATGCGGCGGAAGAACTCGTTCCCTGGGAGCCGTACTGCGAAGGATGCCCCGCCAACGCAGCGCAGGCACCTTTTGGCTGCATCGGCGCGATCAATTACCCGATCTCCACTGCCGCGGAACGCTGGCTGTTGGATCGGCTGGCAAACAGCGACCATCCGCTGCCGTACATGCTGCTGCAGCGCGCGATCCGTGACATGGGATATAAAGGTGAGGCCGCGCACCCGCTGCGGATGCAGAGCGGTGTATTTCTGGAATCACCGGAGCCGCTGGAGCGCGATCTCGAGGCTTTACGCATCAACGGCGACCAGGTCTTTGAGATGCTGTTTCTTTCCGGTCCGATCCAGCCCGCACATGGCACGCTGCTGTTGCAGTTCTTTGGCGCGATCTCGCAGGACCTTGACGCGGACGTGATGATGCGGCTTGCCGACCCACCTTCGGATGCCTGGGTCGCGGAGCAGGTGCCGTTTCTGCTGGCGCATGAAGGCGGCGACGAGACTATCCGCGCACTGATCGCGTTCTTTCTTGCGCTGTATACTGCGTTCCGGCTGCGCGTGCCGGTGCTGCTTGATGTCTGATCGGGGTGGGATTGGCGGTCATGGGGCGGTATACTAGGGCGTGTTGGATCACCTAGCGGGATTTCGGTATACCTGTTTATGCGCATAGAGCATCTGTCGTTACAGAACTTTCGCAATTACGCCCGGCTGGATATCTCGCCACCAGGCGGGCCGATCTTGCTGCATGGTGCAAACGCGCAGGGCAAAACCAGCTTGCTTGAGGCGATTTATTACCTGGCGACCGCGCGTTCACCCTATACGACATCCGACCGCCAGTTGATCAACTGGCACGTGGAGCGCGATCTGCTGTCTTATGCGCGGATCGAAGCCGAGGTGCTTAGCGAGAACCGGATGTTGAACCGCATCGAGATCACCCTCTCACAGGATCAGAACGGCATTAATGGCACGCGTCTGGGCAAAACGATCCGCATCAACGGGGTCAACAAGCGCGTGATGGACCTGGTCGGGCAGGTCAATGTCGTGATGTTCCTGCCGCAAGACCTCGCGCTCATCGAAGGGCCGCCGGCAGGTCGCCGCCGCTACATGGACGTGACGCTGTGCCAGACCGACCCGGCATACTGCGAGGCATTGAGCACGTTTGAGAAGGTGCTGAGCCAGCGCAACGCGTTATTGAAGATGATCGCTGAGCGTGAGGCCCACCTGGATCAACTAGCCTATTGGGACGAGCAACTGACTGCAACAGGCGCAATTGTGATCGCGGGGCGGCAGCGGTTGCTGCGCGAACTCGAAGTGAAAGCGCGCCGCATACATTACGAGCTTTCGGGCGGGGCTGAGGACCTTGAGCTGAGTTACCAACCGGGCTTTGCCGCCACGCCGAACAATTCGGGACAGTTATCATTTGATGTGCCGGGACTCGACCTGAACCGGCAGATCGCCGACAGCGCGATCGCGCAGCAGTACACCGAGCGCCTGGACGCGATGCGCACCGACGAGATCGCGCGTGGCATGACGCTCAGCGGGCCGCAGCGTGACGAGCTTCGCCTGCTCGTGAACGGGCGCGACCTGGGGTTGTACGGGTCGCGCGGGCAGGCTCGCACGGCGGTGATGGCGCTCAAGCTGGCCGAGCTAGCCTGGATGCGCGACACGATTGGCGAATGGCCGGTGTTGCTGCTCGACGAGGTGATCGCTGAACTCGACGCCGCGCGCCGCGCTTACCTTCTGGACCAGATCAAAGATGTGTCGCAGGCGCTGCTGACGACCACCGAGCCGGAGATATTCACCGAAGCATTTTTAACCCGGGCAACACGCTGGCACATCCGCGAGGGCCAGATCGTCGCGACGTCACAGGACAGCGAATGAGCGTCATCACAACGGTCGTTTTGAAGGGACGCCGGGACGGCGCGGATATTTCGGCGGGGTGGCGGCGGTCTTTTCCATCAGTACCAGGTGGTGTGTCTCCGCAACCTGTGGCAGTTCGACCGGCAGCACTTTTTTGACGCGTCCCCCCAGGATGCGCAGCGCATTTTCCGTCTGCTGGACCTCGGCGACGGCGTGCTCGCCCTTCAGTGCGACGCAGTGACCGCCTACCTTGCACAGCGGTAACATGTATTCCACCAGCACCGGCATATGCGCGACCGCACGCGCCAGCACCACGTCGAATTGCTCGCGGCTGGCGGTATCCTGGCCGGCTTCCTCGGCGCGGGCATCCATGATCCGCACGTTGTCCAGTTTGAGTTCTTTGACGATATGGGCAAGGAACAGTGTCTTTTTTGTAGTGGCTTCCATCAATGTCAAGTCAATGAATGGGAACACCATGCGCAGCGGCAAGCCGGGAAATCCCGCGCCCGTGCCAACATCGATCACGCGCTGGCCGGGGGTGAACGTGATGATCCGCGCCACTGACAGCGAATCGAGAAAATGGCGCATCTCGATCGCTTCTGGATCGGTGATCGCGGTCAGGTTGATCTGCTCGTTCCACTCCAGCAGTTGGTCTGCATAGACGCTGAAGGCGCGTTGAACGTCCGGGCTCAGTTCCAGGCCGAGCAGTTCGCGGCTGAAGTGGGCCAATCGTTTCACCTGCATGTTACCTTTCGTTGCCGTGTGCCGGATAATCCCAGATGGTGTAACTATACCATGCTCGCCGGGGCTGTGGCGATGGTCAATCACGCGTAACACGCGGGGTTACAGCGGTCGTTCTGGCGTGTTGCAGGCCCACCCGGCGAGGGTTATGATCGCCGCCTGGAGTGTGTGTGCCGGCTGCAATGAGTTATGGAGGGTGAGAGATGCGCTACGAGGGAACGATCGTGCGCGTGCAGCGTGCGGGCGGGGGAATGATGTTGATCGTCGAAACGCCAATGGGGCTGCGCGGCGTTGAACTGGATCGCGACGTGTGGCAGGCGGTCGTGGCAGATTTCCGGATCGGGCAAGCGGACGACATGCTCGGCTGGCGCGTGGAATACGATCCGGCGCACGGTGACCTGGACATCATCGGTCCTGCTGGCGAGGATGACGACGCAGCTGATGCTGCTGACACCGATCATGCCGCCGAAGGCCGTGACGATCATGATGGCGAACGCAGTATGTAGGTGCCGAATGCGTGCAGCGTCCACAGAGCGCGCGTTGGGTGAGCGTGGGCGGGTTGTCCCCCCGCGCAGGCAGCGTATCCTCTATAATGGAGCATATTGGCTTATCATCTGGGTATTGAACACGTACGGTAGAACAAGATATGTTACGACGCCATTGGCTAAAATGGAGCCGGTTACCGCGCTGGCAGCGCGCGCTGGCAGTAGTAATCGTGCTGGTGTTGCTGGGCGGCGTGTGCTTTTATTGGTGGATTGTTGCTGATTTGCCGGACCTCGACGCGCTGGAAACGGGCATGGCGCTGCCCAGCACGCGCATCTATGACCGCAGCGGGCGGCTGCTGTACCAGATCGCGGACCCGGACACCGGCATGAACACGGTGGTCGCGCTGGACGATCTGCCGGACTGCATGATCGACGCGACGCTGGCGACGGAAGACGCGAACTTTTACCGCCACCCCGGCGTGGATGTCCAGGGTGTGATGCGCGCGCTGTGGATCAACGTCAAAGGGGGAGAAGTGATCGCCGGGGGCAGCACGATCACACAGCAGGTCGCGCGGAACCTGTTGCTCGATCCCGATCAACGGGCTGAGCGCACGCTTCGGCGCAAACTACGTGAGAGCGTGCTCGCGCTGCAACTGACCCGCAGCTACTCGCGCGACGCGATTCTGTCGCTGTACCTCAACCAGACGTATTACGGCAATCTGGCGTATGGCGTCGAGGCGGCGGCGCGAGTCTATTTTGGCAAACACGCGGCTGATCTCACGCTGGCTGAATGTGCGATGCTCGCGGGGCTGTCACAGGCTCCGGCACAGTACGACCCGCTGGTTAACCCCCAGGCAGCCAAGGATCGCCAGCGCGTCGTGCTCGACCTGATGGTCAAGCACGGTTACATCAGCCTGGCTGACGCGGATCGCGCGCATGCCGAAGCCCTTAATTATGCCGCAGCGCGGTTTGCGATCGAAGCGCCGCATTTTGTCGCTGCCGTCTGGACGCAGCTTCAGCGCGAATACCCCGCAGCGTTGTACCAGGGCGGGCTGGAGGTCACGACCACGCTCGACTTGAGCTGGCAGAACGCCGCGCGTGAGGCGGCCCGGCGTCACCTGGCATGGTTAAACGATCCGCCGCCAGGCGAACCGCCGCATAACGCGCACAACGCGGCGCTTGTTGCGCTGGACCCCCATACCGGGCACATCCTGGCGATGTTGGGCAGCCCGGATTACTTCAACGAGCGCATTCACGGGGCGGTCAATGCAGCCCTTGCGCCGCGCCAGCCGGGATCGGCGCTCAAACCGTTTACGTATGCGGCAGCATTCGATCCGACCAGTCCGGACCCCTGGACGCCGGCGACAATGATCCTCGATGTCAGCACACCGTTTGTCACACGCCGCCTGGAAAGCTACACACCGTCAAACTTCGGGCACGTGGAGCACGGCCCGGTGCTGATCCGCGAGGCGCTGGCCTCGTCCTATAACGTCCCGGCGGTTGTGGCCCTGGACCACATCGGGCTGGACGCGTTGGTCCGGCTGGTGACGCGGCTGGGTATCACCACGCTGACCGATACGAGTCGCTTCGATCTCTCGCTGACGTTGGGCGGTGGCGAGGTGCGCTTGCTGGAACTGACCGCGGCTTACGGCGCGCTGGCAAATGGTGGTTATCGCGTCGACCCGGCGTACATTCTGGAGGTGCGCGACCGCGAAGGGAACGTGCTCTACGAGTGGTCTCCGCCGGACCATGAACGCCCGGTGATCGATCCGCGCGTTGCGTTTCTGATCACTGACATCCTCAGCGACAACGAGGCGCGAATCCCGTCGTTTGGCCCCGGCAGCGCGTTGAATATCGGGCGCCCGGCAGCGGCTAAAACCGGCACGACGACGGATTTCCGCGATAACTGGACGGTGGGTTATACACCGAATCTGGTCACCGGCGTGTGGGTGGGTAACGCTGACAATGCCCCGATGATCGAGGTCAGCGGGATCAGTGGCGCGGGGCCGATCTGGAATGAGTTTATGCGGCGCGTGTTGTTGGGCCAGCCGAAGCTGGCGTTTGATGTGCCAGATGGCGTCGTGCGTGCCGAAGTCTGCGCGATATCCGGCAAGCTGCCGACCGAACACTGCCCGAAGACGGTCTGGGAGTGGTTCATTGAAGGCACCGTCCCCACTGAGCCGGATACGTTTTACCAGCAGTTTGTGATTGACACACGCACCGGTTTGCTGGCAGATGAATACACCCCCCCGGAGCATCGCGAGGCCCGCGTATACCTTGTCCTGCCGCCGGAAGCCGAAGACTGGGCGCGTCGTAAAGGTATTCCGCAACCGCCTCTTGGCGCGCGGATCGCCGGGGGAGAGAACGTCCCGGCCCGGTTGCTGTCGCCCGATCCGTACACTGTGTTCCGCTTGACCCCTTTGCTGCCGGAATCTGAGCAACGTATCCGGCTGGCGGTCGCGGTCCCGACGCACACCGAGCAGGTCGCGTACTGGCTCGATGATCAGCGGCTGGCGACGGTGACCGAGCCGCCATTCGTTTACTGGTGGGCTTTGACGCCGGGTGAACACGACCTGGTTGCTGAGGTCTCGCTGGCGGATGGCAGCACGGTCATGACCGACCCGGTTCACTTCCGTGTCGGCACCTGGATTCCGCCGGAAGAACGTCCCACGTCAGGCGTGCTGGAATAAGTCTGCATTCCCGTCCACTCCGCGCTTGTGACTGCATGCTCATAGCTCTAGTTGTGTTATAGTTGTAGGCGGTATGGGAAGCCACGCGCTTATGGGGATGAAGATGCCATGGCAGACGATCACAATTTACAGGGAGCGATCAGCTTTACCGGTGGTACCGGGAGGTTTGGAGACAGATCGGGGGGTTCTGGGCGCGGCGGCAATCAGGGTGATACGGGTAATCTGATCGGTGGGCCCACGAAGGACGAAACCAACGTCGACCCGGACGATCCGGCGATCCCGTCACCTGCGGACCTCGCGCAGGCGGCGCAGCGGGCGCTGGATGACGAGGTCGCGTTCATCTTGCTGCACCAGGACGATCCAGACGTGTTTGCCGCGCGGCTGGACCGCCTGCTGGATCGCCTGCGTGCTGCAATCTCGGTCAAAGGACCGCACCAAGCCCGGGCCATCCGCACGATATTACGTATTCGCGCGTGGCACTGGATGGCCGCCTACCGGTTTGACGAGTGGGGGGCCGTGATCAACCTTGCCTATTCGCGCGCCCGCGATCTCAAAGACCCCGAACTGCTCAGCGAAGTGATCGAACGATGGGGAATCTACCATTCACTGAAGCAGAAGTACGGAAAGGCACTGCATGCGTTTGAGTGGAGCGCGGAGAAACTCAGTGAGGGTGAGGATGAGATCGCCGCGCTTTCGAACAACTCTCGCCGGTTGCTGCTGGCGATCTCGCGTTTCAACAGCGTGGCGACCGACCCGGAAATGACCGGCGATCAGATGCTCGACGAAACCGGTGAGCTGCTTGTCGAGGCGCGCGAGCTGGCGTCGTCGTATTACCGGGCCCACATCTATCACGCGTTGGCGCGGTTTTTTCTTTGTACCAAGCGCGACGGGAAGCGTGCATTCATGTACGGTCAGTTGGCGCTGCATCACTACCTGTTGGAACCGGAGGACTGGGGCCTGGTCGCTCAATTGCTCACAACGTTGCTCGATGCGCTCAGCATTGACCAGACCGGCACGCGGGTTTACCGGCAGCGTTTGCTGGCCTATCTCGACGACATCCTGGCGCAACATCAGGACTTCAACCCGTGGCTGCGCGCCAAGGTGTTGTATTCACACGCGGTTCAGCACTACCACCAGGATAATTTCGAGCAAGCGCGGCGTTATGGTCTGCAAGCCTGGTGGCTGCACTGGCGGTTAGACGACCGGCTGGGTTGCGCCACCGCCCAGCATGTGGTCGGGTTGGCGCGGCGTCATATGGGGCACTGGCAGGCGGCTGAACGGCATCTCAGCGACGTGCTGGCGCAGTATGACGCGGCGCATGATGCCTACGACTACATGCTGGCGCATTTTTCACGCGCGATGATTTCAGCGGCCCAGGGGGATTGGCCGCGTGCAAAGGAGCGTCTGCTCGAAACGCGCGCCGAAGCCATCGCGCGCTTGAGTCAGCCCGATCAGCGCCGGCGGATCGTGGAAAAAGTCGACCGGGAGCTTGAAACCGTGCAGCGCCATCTCGCGCAAATGCAAGGTGGCGCTGTGGTGTAAACATCGCGGGTATTCTCAATGCCAGAAAGTAGCGGGGCGAGCACGCTGGCTCGCCCCTGTGCATCTTCCCCCGCCGGATCGGCTGCTTTACCCGCCGCAGCCGGTATCCCCGGTGCCGGGACATTCATCGTTGGCCGGCACAAACGGCGCACCGAAATCGGCCAACGCGGCAAGGGCTGTGCCGCCAGCGGGGGCCGGATTGGTTTGCTGGGCGGGCAGGACCGCGAAAGCCGTCGCGGAAAGCGTGAACACAACGACCAGTACGAGACTCACGAGTGTGCGCTTGATCTTCGCAATGCTCCTCGGCTAGCACTAGGGCGAGGTGGCGGCTTGATCAGGGCTGTCGGTGCTCGCCAGAGATTGAAAGATGACGCGCGCGTCAGGTTGTTTTCAGTTTGCCAGGGTGAGGGGATGCCGGGCGATAGCACGCGGACACGAATCGGACACGAACCGGCCAGCGTGTGATGGGGTGTTGTGGGGTCTGCCAGGCAACGCAAAACGCGCTGTGATCGGTCTCACAGGCGCGTCGTGTGCGCTATGCAATTGGTGTCAGGGATCAGTGCGGGGTTTGGTGGCTGGCGATGTGTTTGCGGGCGGCGATCAGGGCATCACGCGTGCGTACGGTCTCGCGGCTGATGCTGATCTGCTGCATCCCGTGCCAGCCGAATGTGGTCATGTATTCGACGGTCAGCGCGCCACGATAGCCCGCATTGTGCAGGTCTTCAACAAGCTGGGATATGTCGATCGTGCCCTGGTCGTGTGTGGTTTGCAGCGCGTTGCGGCGTGCCTGCCGCATCTGCACGTGCGCAATGTGCTCCATCAGCGGCTCGATCTCGCGCCGCACAATACCTTGCGTGACAAAATGCGCGTAGTCCAGCGTGACGCTCAATCCGGGCACCGCGTCGAGCAGCAGCAGCGCCTGTTCTGGACGTTGGGCTACCGAGTCCATGTGCGGTTCAAAAGAGATGCGCAGATCGGTGTTTTCTGCCGCCTGGAGCATGCGTAACAATGCTGGAACCGCGCGCGCGAGGCTGTGCTCCAGGCCGTCAGGCTGGATGATGCCGGGCGATATCGTGATGCCGGGGGTGCCGAGCGCTTCCGCAAACGGCACGAGGCGTTCGAATAGTGTCAGGTGCGCTTCGCGTCTGGCCGGGTCCGGGGCGTTGGTGTGTGGCATCATCAAGTAGAGGTCGGTGATCGCCAGGTCGAATTCGTCCAGCAGGCCCAGGATGCGATCGGCTTCCGCCCGTGGAAAAGCGGCAGCGCGTCCGACGTCCAGATGCGGTCCCGATCCCAGATCGATATAACGAAAGCCCAGGCGGGCGATCGTGCCGATGGCCTCTTCCAGGGGGAGGTTGTTGTACGCCCAGGCATGGCACGCGATTTTCATCTGCGGCATAACACGGCCTCTCTTGGGGGTGCATGCTACTGCAACACGGCTTGATTATATGCGCTCCTGCGAAGTGACACCACTCCGGTGCCGTGCGGTGGAGCCGTTGTCGTTTTGCCCGCGTGCCCGGGCACGTTTTGAATTTGGATTATCCTCGGACGGGGCTTATACTGGTCGTAACTGGGGACAACTGCTATTCCGATCGGTCACAATATGGTTGAGGTGCACGAGCAGCCGGTGTTCGCGTTACGCGTGCAAGGTTGGTCGTGTTGTTATGGACTTCTGTACAGATGGATTGGATCGATGAACCCACTACAAGCGCACTATATCGTCTTTGAGGGTGTGATTGGCGTTGGGAAAACGACGCTGGCACGCATGTTTCAGAAGGAAACCGGCGCGCGGCTGGTGCTGGAGGTCTTTGAAGAGAACCCGTTCCTGACGAACTTCTACGCGGACCGGGCGCGGTACGCCTTCCAGACGCAGATATTTTTTTTGCTCAGCCGCTATCACCAGCAGCGCCAGCTTGCCCGGCTGGCGCCGCCACTGATCAGTGACTATATGTTTGAAAAGGATCGCCTGTTCGCGCAGGTCAACCTGACCGGGGACGAGCTGGAAACATACTACAGCGTGCAGGAAGCGCTGGCGGAGAATGTGCGTACGCCGGATATGGTCGTGTATCTCAAAGCCAGTACCGACACGCTGATGAACCGCATCACCGCCCGCGACCGTCCCTACGAGCGCAACATGGACCCCAACTATATCAACAGCTTGCGCATTGCCTACGAAAACTTCTTCACGGCGTACGACGCCGCGCCGGTGCTGGCGATTGACACGGACGATATCGATTTCGTCCAACATGAAGAAGACCGGCGGAACGTATTCAGGCGGATTCGCGCCGCGCTGGGTGAAGGACCATTGCAGCGTGCGCTGCCGGGCATGGGGACCGCCGAGACGCAAGTTGCCGCGCCCACCGTGCAGCGCGGTACCGCGCTGGACAAGTCCGCGCCCCGCCTGAGTGACTACCAGCAGTTTCACCGTCGATTGGACCAGGACAACCAGTTTCCCACCGATCCCTACCTCAACATGCTGCTGCTGCAGGAAGAGGTGGGGGAGTTGGCGCGGGCTTTTGTGCAGCGTTGGCTGGGACAGCCCGACGCTGCAACCGGTGCAGCCACGTCCTCCGTTCGCGAGCAGCTTGCCGACGTGCTGGCCTCCGTGATCAAGCTGGCGAATTACGTCGATATCGACCTGGAAGAAGCTTACCTGGAGAAGATGCGCGCGCATAGCGGGCGTGCGTGGGATGGTTTGAAATCTGATAGCGAAGGTGATGCATCATGATTCAGCCTGTGCCGCATGAAAAACACTTTGTGGCGATCGCCGGGAATATCGGTGTGGGAAAATCGACCCTGACACAGATTCTGGCGAGCGCGTTCGACTGGAAGCCTTTTTTTGAAGCCGTGGATGAAAACCCGTATCTGGCCGATTTCTACGCGGATATGCGCCGTTGGAGCTTTCACTCCCAGGTATTTTTCCTCTCGCGGCGCTTGCAGCATCACCGCCAGCTTGTCGACCATCCAGGCTCGGTGGTGCAGGATCGCAGTGTCTATGAGGACGCGGAGATCTTCGCGCGCAACCTGTTTGAGCAAGGCCAGATGGCCGAGCGCGATTACACGGCTTATCACGACCTGTATGAAGGGATACGGGCGTTTCTGCCGCCGCCGGATTTGCTGGTGTATCTGAAAGCCGATGTCGAAGCGCTGCAATCGCGCATCCGGCAGCGTGGGCGCGATTTCGAGCGGCACATTTCGCGCGATTACCTGGCGCGCCTGAACGTGCTCTACGATGAGTGGATCGAGCGGTGGGCGAGTTGCCCCGTGCTGGTGATCATGACCGACAATATGGATTTTCAGCATGATGAGAACGCCCGTCAGGTTGTGATTGACGGCGTGCGCGAGAGTCTGAAACCTGCGCCGAAACGTTATTTGAGCTACCGTGTCAAAACGGTGTGACGGCGGGCGGTTTGCAAGCGGGGATGTGTTAAAATAGGCGCGATTATTGCACTGGGGGATGAAGCGATGACCGCATCGGCGCGTGAACCACATTACAACGTGTCTTATGGCGTAGGGGCGCACCCTACGCCGGGCAAGTTGGACGCAGCGCGCACGCCAGGAGCTAAGGGAGTGTAGTTGTGCGAATGCGCAGGCAGTATAGTGGGCTGATCGGCTTGTTCGCGCTGGTCGTTGCATTGAGCGGCTGCGGTGGCAACACACAGCCTGCAATCATGACGTTTGCTCCTGCTTCCACACCGACCGATATCCCTACACCGACCGTTACGGTGGGGACCGGATCGGCGTTGGCTGTAACCGCGACGCCTGTCCCGACGCATCCCCCCACTACCCGCACGCCAGGACCGTCGCCAACGAATCCGGTAGCCCCAACGCAGTCGCCCGCCCCTGCGACGGAAACGGCAACGCGCGCACCAACGCGCGCCGGCGTGTCGATCGAGTATTTCACGACCAACAGCGCGACGGTCAAACCGGGCGATAATGTAACCCTGTTTTGGAGTGTGCGTGGCGCAAGTGTCGCTCGCGTCTATCGTGTGGACGAAGCCGGCGAGCGCATCTGGCGCTGGGATGTGAACGGATCGGGACAGTTGACGGTCGGCACGCGCGCCCAGGATCGCGACGTGGCCCGCTTCCTGTTGGAGGCCGATGCCGGAGGCGGCACGGTCGAACAGCCGCTGTTGATCCCTTTGAGCTGTCCCGAGAACTGGTTCTTTGATCCGGCTCCGGAGGCGTGCCCTGCTGCATCGCCACAGGTTACCATGCAGGCCGAACAAACATTTGAGCGCGGGCGCATGATCTGGGTCGAGGCGCAGGATCGTATTTACGTGATCTTTGAGGATGGCGCGTCGCCAGCCTGGGCAATGTACCCGGATGATTTCGAGGAGGGCGACCCGGAACGCGACGATTCGATCGTGCCGCCATCCGGAATGCAGCAGCCGGTGCGCGGTTTTGGCTTGGTGTGGCGCACCAACCAGCGCGTGCGGGATCGCCTGGGGTGGGCCATCTCGCCGGAAGTTGCGTTCGAAGGGATGTTCCAGGCGGATGCCGGTGATTTGAGCGTCGCGACGCTATATCTTCGTATGCGAGATGGCGGCATTATTGCGCTGGACGCGCTGACTGGTGATTGGGAGATTCTACCGTTTTCTGAAATTGGAGATGGAACAGCTTAGGTATGGCAGACAAGGATTGGATAGTACACGCGTATGCTAAATGAGCCTTCGGGTCTTTTATCACATGACACGGTTACCGAAGAGGAAACTTCACCTGAACAACAGGTTGCGCCCGATGACGCACGACACGAGATCGAGACGTTGGTCGGGATGGTGCTGGATATCTACAAGGTGGATTACAACCCCTCGCCGCCGGCCACAATGCAGTACACGGGTAAGCTGCGGATCGACAGCGAACAGGCATACGCCCAACTTGATGAGCGATTTAAAGCGCTCGATTTTCACGTAGCGTTACGAACCGACGATGAGGGCAATCATGTGGTCGTCGCGATCAAGGGGCGCATTGACCCGCCACCGCGCCCGTTGTGGCCGCATGTGCTGCTGTTTGCGCTCACGCTGTTGAGCTTGCTGCTGGTCGGCGCGATGCAAGAAGCGGGAGGTCAAGATGACCTGTTCTTGCTGGATGGCTGGCCGTTTGCCCTTTGCATGATGCTGATCCTGGGCACGCACGAGATGGGGCACTTCATCGCGGCGCGCTGGCATCGCATGAACGTGTCGCTGCCGTATTTCATCCCGTTCCCGCTGCATGTGTTCGGCACGTTAGGCGCGTTTATTCTGTTCCGCGAGCCGATGCCGAACCGCAAAGTGATGTTTGATGTCGGCGTGGCAGGCCCCCTGGCGGGGTTGGTGGTGGCGATCCCGGTGTTGTTCATTGGCTTGCTGACGTCGGATATCGAGCCGTTGCCACAAAACGAGGAGTACATGGTCGAGGGGAATTCGATTTTGTATGTTGTGGCGAAGTACGTGGTGTTTGGCGAATTTCTGCCGGACGACGACAAAGACGTATTTGTGAACCAGGTGGCCTGGGCAGGGTGGAGCGGACTGCTGCTCACCGGCCTGAATCTGATCCCGGCAGGTCAGTTGGACGGGGGCCATATCGTCTCGACCTTGCTCGGCGACCGGGTGCAGCGATTATATTGGCCTCTGGTGGCGATCTTTGTCGCGCTCTCGCTGATGAGCACTGTCTGGTGGCTGCCGACCATGCTGTTGTTGTTGTTCGGGCGCTTTTACGCGTCCCCGTTGGATGCTGTGACGATCCTGGATCGCCGTCGTCGGCGGGTGGCGTACCTGGCGCTGGTGATCCTTGTGCTGGTCTTCGTGCCGCTGCCACTGCAGCTCGTGACGCCATAGGCGACTTCGTTAAGTGGGGCAGGTTTATGGCCGGCAAGAAATCCTCACGCAAGAAATCGTCAACTGCGCAAAAGCGACGGAGCGCGTCCGAGAAGGCACAGGTGCCACCGGATGCGCGCCGCCAATGGCGCAGATTGCGCGGGTTGCTGGTGGTAGGTATTGCGGTGCTGGTATTCGCGGTTGTGGCTGCCGATCTGTCGTTGTTTGGAGGCGGTGACGCCGGTCGCGTGGCTTCGCAGGCGATAAACGACCCCGATGCTCCGCTGGCACGCTTTTTCACGCCGGAGGTCATGCATTGGCAGGATGAGATTCGCCGGTGGGCGCAGTTGTACCAGATTAACCCCAACGTGATCGCGATCGTGATCCAGATCGAATCATGCGGCAGTCCGGAAGTGTTGTCCTGGGCTGGGGCGGTGGGCTTGATGCAGGTGATGCCGTACTATTTCGACAATGGCGAGAACATGCTCGATCCGGATACCAACGTGCGGCACGGCATGACGATTTTCAAAGAGTGCTTGAACGTGTTTGCGGATGGTCAGCTTGGGATGGCAGCGGCCTGTTACAATGGGGGAGCATCCGTGACACAAACCAACTACGCAAACTGGCCCAACGAAACGCAGCATTACCACGATTGGGCGACGCGTTTGTGGCAGGATGTGGTCAGCGGTGCCAGCAGCAGCGAGGCGCTGGACGGGTGGTTGCAATCAGGCGGCGCGCGTTTGTGCCAGATCGCAGCGCAGGATTTATTCCCCGTAGCGGTTACCGTGCCGACGGTGGCTGCCGGTCAGCTTGGCGGCCCCTGACACAGGGAAGATCAGGCGCGCGGCTATGGACATTGCTACCACGCAAAAAACCGGGAAGCGCACGCTTCCCGGTTGGTTTGCACTGCTGTGTTACGGCCAAGAACTTAGCTTCCCATGGCGAGCGCGATGTTCGGGTCCACGCGGATGCCCGGCCCCATTGTGCTGGTGAGCACGACGCGGCGGACGAATGATCCCTTTGCCGCTGCCGGGCGGTTGCGGCGGACGGTGTCCATGATCGCGCCCATGTTGCCCAGCAGTTGCTCTTCTGTGAAGCTCACTTTACCGATCGGAACGTGCACGTTCGCGGTCTTGTCATTGCGGAACTCGATACGACCGGCTTTGGCTTCCTCAATCGCGCGCGGAATGTCTTCCGGTTGGACCAGGGTCCCGGCCTTTGGATTCGGCATCAAACCCTTTCGCCCCAGCACGCGCCCCAGGCGTCCGATCTTGCGCATCATCTCCGGGACGGCAAGCGCGACGTCAAACTCGGTCCAGCCCTCATTGGCGATCCGGGCGATCACCTCGTCATCGGCGACGATATCCGCTCCGGCTTCTTCGGCGATGCGGGCGTCTTCGCCTTCAGCGAAGACCAGGATACGGACGGTTTTGCCCAGCCCGTGCGGCAGGATCACTGTGGTGCGAATCTGCTGGTCGCTGTGGCGCGGGTCGATGCCCAGGCGCAGGTGTAGCTCGACGGTTTCGTCGAACTTCGCCGGCGCGATCTCCTTCACCAGGCTGACTGCCTCTTCCGGGGTATAGAGCCTGTTACGGTCCAGCTTCTCAGCGGCTGCGAGATATTTCTTTCCGTGTGCCATATTTGTAAGACTCCTTGGTGGTCGTAGTGGGCGAACGGCGCCGCCCTCCCACAGGGACGATATTAACCTTCGATGATTACGCCCATGCTGCGCGCGGTGCCTTCAATCTGCCGCATCGCGCCCTCGATGTCAATCGCGTTCAGGTCCTTCATCTTGATCTCGGCGATCTCGCGCACCTGGTCGCGCGTCAATTTGCCGACCTTGTCGCGGTTCGGTTCGCCGGAGCCTTTTTCCAGCCCTGCTGCGCGGCGGATCAGGAAGGCGGTTGGCGGGCTTTTCAGCGTGAACTTAAACGACCCGTCGGAGAAGATCGAAATTTCCGCCGGGATGATCTCGCCGATGCGGTTGCTCGTGCGGGCGTTGTATTCCTTGCAGAACCCCATCAGGTTGATGCCGTGCTGCGCCAGCGCGGGACCGATAGGCGGCGCGGGGTTAGCTTTACCTGCCGGGATCTGAAGCTTGACGACTGCTTTTAGTTTCTTGGCCATGACTTTCGATTTCCTTATTGCCTGGATACATAGATCACCCCCGTGCAGGGGGGTCTACAACGATACGATACGCCAGACCGGTTATCGCGGTCTGATCAAGGGCGCTACGCCTTTTCAACCTGGAGGAAATCCAGTTCGACCGGGGTTTCGCGCCCGAAGAATGACACCATCACGCGGACTTTCGCTTTTTCCATATCGATGTCGCCGACGGTGCCGATGAAGTCATTGAAAGGTCCGTCGATAATGCGCACTTTTTGGCCGGGGCGGAATGTAACTTTGATTTTCGGCGCTTCCGCTTCCATACGGCGCATAATCTGCGAGACTTCTTCTGGACGGAGCGGAGTGGGTTCGTTGCCCATGCCGACAAACCCGGTCACGCCCGGCGTGTTGCGCACCACGTACCAGGAGTCTTCGTCCATGATCATCTGGACCAGGATGTACCCTGGGAAGACCCGGCGTTCAATCGTCCGGCGCTTGCCTTCGCGAACCTCGATCTCTTCTTCAGTTGGAACCACCACGTCAAAAATCTTGTCTTGCATCCCCATCGTTTCGATGCGCTGTTCGATGGCATGCCGGACTTTGTTTTCCTGCCCGGAATAGCAGTGAACCACAAACCATTCCTTGTTGTCCGCGTCGCCTTCTTCGGCCACACCTTCGCTGATGATCGCTGCGATGTTATCCGTTTCTGCGCTGCGCTCACTGGGCAGTATATTCTGTTTTTGATCGGCCTCGTCATTATCGAGATAGACGGGTTCCGGGTCGAAATCTACGTCCTCGTTGTTGTGTTCCTCTTCAAACATCACCACTACCTGCCTTACTCATAATCGCCCTGGACGTAGGTTTATTATCGCCAGTCGCGCCTGGTTATGTCAATGACGACGCCCACTGCCAGGTGTCAGGCCCTAGATGCGGTTACGCAGCGCGAAGAAACCGCCGCCGGCCAGCACGAATACCGCTGCCGCTATCCCCAGGAAGATCGTTTCCGAGTCCGGGCTGAACGCCTGCTGGAACCACCAACCAAAGAAGGTATCAAGCAGGCCCAGCACGATCGCGAATGCGATGGTGACTCCAAGCACAACTCCCGTCAGGCGCGTAGCTTCTTCACGCGAAGGCCAGGTGACCTTTTGCATTTCGGAAGCCACACCGCGGAGATAGCCCACAATGCCACGCACAACCGGGATGCGATCCAACAAGCCAGTCGGTGCGCCACCGCGACGCGCCTGGCGCGCACTTGGTGTGGGGCGGTCTTTGCGGGTGCTTATGCTGTTTTCGGTCGCGGCGTTGTCATCTGTCTCACTGCGCGTACGTCGCCGGCGATCGGAGACCACCGCCTTTTTTTCTTCGTTATTGTCGTGATTATCTGTGCGTGTACGTGTACGGGCCACTCTCTACTCCTCGGCAATCAGCTATCGCCTATATCCAAGACACCGTCCAACGGACGGTGTCTGATGAAATGAGCGAGTCATCAAGGCAGGGGTGGTAGGACTCGAACCCACAGCCTACGGTTTTGGAGACCGTTGCTCTGCCAAATTGAGCTACACCCCTATATCGTGGGGTATATTATAACACCCCATTCAGCACCGGTCCACCCTTTTTACTTGGTTTCACGGTGTTTAGTATGCTTCCGGCAACGCGGGCAATACTTGTT
Source organism: uncultured Anaerolineaceae bacterium (assembly GCA_964425755.1). Lineage (GTDB taxonomy): Bacteria > Chloroflexota > Anaerolineae > Aggregatilineales > Aggregatilineaceae > CAYRNY01. The sequence continues at coordinate 245 of CAYRNY010000018.1, read as the reverse complement.
CAGTTCCAGGCGTTGCGGGTCGTTGCGACGGTTTTTCATGCTGGTGTAATTCCGTTCTCTGCACTCGGTACATTCGAAGTGAATCACCAGCCGAACATCTTTTTTCTTCGCCATTGCTCACCCAGCCCCCGCTAAGTCAGAAGAAGGGGTTGGGCCAACCGAGGGCTTCGCCCAACCCCTGACAGTGCTTACTCGATGATGTCGGTGATGACGCCAGCGCCGACGGTCAGGCCACCTTCGCGGAT
>CAYRNY010000017.1:0-134735 GCA_964425755.1 uncultured Anaerolineaceae bacterium | reverse complement strand
GTGCCGTATCCAGCACCCGCCTGAGCGCATCCAAGGCGGTATCCGAACGCCGGTGTCACTAGCCGGGCGATAATGTACCAGGCAGCGTCGGCCAAAGTGGACCGGGCGTAGCCGCCCAAAATGTACCAGCGGGCGGTATTGTCACCCAAAGTGGACCAGGCAGCAGCCAGGGGCACCCAAGATAGACCAACCAGATCGCTAATCTCCTGCGCAGCAAGTACCCTTCCGGGTAATGAGCAATCATCCCGGGAGGCAGCATGGCCAACAGGAGAAAAAACACAGTGGACATACGAGAAATCCTGAGACATATTCGCACTGGTCAGAGTGACCGGGCGATTCACCGCGCGCTGGGTATCCATCGCGAAACGGTGAAGAAGTATCGCCAGTGGGCCGAGGAACAAGGCTTACTGGAAGGGGCGCTGCCCCCAGTGGAAGAGCTCCATCAACAATTGGAGGCAACCTTACCGGGAACACCACCGCCGCAGAATGTGTCATCCGTCGAGCCGTATCGGGACCTCGTCGTGCAGTGGCGGGGTGAAGGGGTCGAAATGAAGGCGATCTGTCAAATAACGGACGAGTCTGCTAGCGTTTACGGGCCAAAGTGGTCCACCTCAGAACACCGAACTCACTACTCAAATGTCCACCTCACGAACTGACAGGTTGTTGAGCGATAAACACCTCCTGTGCAAGCTGCTGACGTCCTTGAGCGCGAAAACTGGTGCCGGTAACGACCATGACCTCGGCATGATTGAGCAAATGCGAGCAGCCCTGCAAACAGTCTACCAAACACACAGCCAAGGCTATCACCATGACGACGCCGAGGGCTATCAGGTGTTGGATGTGGATATGACCGGGATGCCTGCCGGACGACAGGGTGAAGGCGTGACCAAAGGCTATTTTGCCGGTCAGAAAAATCGGCGAGGTCGTCAATTGGGGCGCGTGGTGGCTACCCTGTGTGATGAGATCGTCGTGGATCGGTTGTACGACGGGAAACGGCAACTCGACCGCAGTTTGCAGGAACTGGTCATCGCCACCGAAAACGTGTTGGATTTGTCGGCTGAGCGGCGTCACCAGACGATCCTGCGCGTCGATGCGGGCGGGGGACGCGACGACGATATCAACTGGATGCTGGCGCGTGGTTATCATATTCTGGTCAAAGTCAAACACTACCGGCGGTCGGCTAAACTGGCTCGTTCGGTCACCGTGTGGTATCCCGACCCCAAAGTCGAGGGGCGGGAAGTGGGGTGGGTTGAAGCGCCGCATCCCTACATCAAATCGACCCGACAACTGGCGATCCGCAAACGCAAGCGGACTGGTGAATGGAGCTATCATGTGTTGGTCTTCACCTTGCCCGATCAAGCCCTCTTTTGGCTGGGACGACGCCCGTTTCGCTCGCATCCCTCGCCTGAGCAGGTCTTGTTGGCCGCTCTCGCTGCCTATGACTTGCGTAGTGGTGGTGCGGAAACCATGATCAAAGGCAGCAAACAAGGCTTGGGGGTGAGCAAGCGCAACAAACGCAACTTCGCCGCTCAAAAAATGTTGGTCTTGTTGGCTCAGTTGGCCTACAACCTCATTTCGTGGACGCATGACTTGTTCGCCGAAGCTCCCAATAAGCTGCGCACGTTCGGTGCGTTGCGTATGGTACGTGATGCTTTTCACATCCCTGGTCGTTTGGAGTTGGATGCACAAGGTCGCTTGCTCCAGATTGTGCTGTGTACCAAACATCCGCTTGCTCACTCTTTCGCTTCTGGCCTTGCGCCGTTCTTGGCCCGTGACAATTTGTCACTTAATTTGGGCGAAATTTAGGTACTGAAATTCAAGCAGCAAATCGTTTCACACGGTCAAATTTAATGAACTTCGCGGCATGCACCGAGCTTCCCACGGTCTTGTGCTGACTGTCTGAGTCGGAAGACAATCACAACTCAGGCATTTATCCGCCAGATCTTTTTGGCATTAAGACGAAACACTTTCTCGAGCTCTTGTTCCGAAAGATCAATCACCCGCAACTTCTCTTGCTCTACTCTCGGGGATTGATATGGAACGTCTGAACCGTACGTTAAGCGCTCCACACCGACTTCTCGAATGAATGTTTTGATGTCAAACGGGAATGCCTGGGACATGTCCACGTAGATATTGTCATTCTCTTGACATGCAATGATCGCTTCCCATAGAAATAAGTGCATCCCGATATGCGCCAAGACAAATGTTACATCCGGGTAAGCTTCTGCTGCTTTAGCCTGGAGCAAGGGCAAATCGCGCGGTGCATCCCCTGAATGAAACAAAATTGTCAACTCATACTCAACCGCTTTGTCAAGCAATGGCCCCATCACATCCATACTGTTTGGGCGGTAGTAATCGTAACCAGCCACGAGTTTGATCCCGCGACAATTCCATTCGTTCACGTATTTGTCGATCAGATTCTGCGTATGTTCGGCGCCAAACGTTGGGTTAATCCGCGCTAGGCCGATGACACGATCCGGATACCGCTTGACGACTTCACCAACTTGCATATTTGCTTTGTCATAATCGGCATCCCACGGTGGAGTCATCACCCGGTCATGGGGAAACAAGACTCCATGTGAGGCATTTTGCTCATCTAGCAACCGGATCACGCTATCAGGATCACCAGGCAATAAGTATGGCACACATGTATGCGCTGCGACGTGCGGATCAGTGCCGTAATGCATATGAGTGTCAATCACCTTCATCATGTACTTTCCTTTGCATTCGCTTGCTGGAAACGCTTAAAGGCTGCAGTCCAGTCTGGTAGATTGGTCTGACACCCCCACTTCTCGACCACAAAGCTTGCTACGGCAGCGCCAAAACCACCAGCCGCCACAGGCTGCCAACCATTCAGGAGCGCGGCCATAGTTCCCCCTGCATAGGCGTCGCCAGCCCCTGTCGCGTCGACGACCTGCGCCACAGTTACAAGACCAATGTCTTCGCTTTTTCCCCCCTGGAAGACGCAACTGCCTCGAGCGCCAAGGGTGACATAGATCAGGCTTGGTCCCTGCCGGTGCAAGTCCTGTGGTTGTTTCAGATCCAACGCGGACAGGAGAACAGCGAGTTCACTCTCGGCAATGAATAGGATGTCCGCATGTCGCAGAAACTTCTTGGCATCATTTCCTGCGCTACCGACCATGCCGTTGATCGCCGTTATCGCGCCAGTGGCCTTGCTCAGGCGGATCGCCGCGAGCGTGTAAGAGCTGAACTTCTCACTAATAACAACGGCACGTGCTGTTCGAATGGAGTCCTCAGGGACAGACCACGTCGTTTGATCCTGCGCCACACCAAGGTGTGACAAGCAGAATCCGTCACCATTTTCATCGGAGTACAGGTAGCTATGTCCTGACTCCGCACCGGGTACTATCTCTGTTCCCGACAAATCAACCCCAAGATCTTCCAGATGCTGCTGATATCCGGATTCCACGAAATCTTCACCGACTACCATCCCCAGACCAACGTCCAGGCCGAGCTTGGCCACAACGGCAGCGACATTCGCGCTGCAATCACCAAAATACGTACGATCAAGCTGTTCGATCGGCATATCGAGCGTCACGGTATCCCCTGGCCCCGGGTAACGCGACATCCGGAAGATATGATCAAAGATCGTCCACGAGCCGATTGAAAAAAGATCTAGCTCCTTGGTCACTTCAGAGCCCCCATTGTCAAACCGCGGACGAGATGTCGCTGGAAATATGTTGCCATAATCATGCCCGGGACGGAGGCGATCATCGCAGCTGCAGCCATCCACCCCCACTTGATCTGATCGAAATTCATGGTCTGCAAAATTCCCATCGTAACCGGTTGGGTATCGCCACCAGCGAGAACTAACCCAAAGATCAAATTGTTCCAACTGAAGATGAAGGCAACGATCAGGGCACTGGCTAAGCCGGGCCGCACGACAGGTAAAGCTATCCGCAATAAAACCTGCCAAAGATTCGCGCCATCCACCTTGGCAGCCTCTTCAAGCTCACGGGGAATTTCTTTGAAGAAGCCGATCATAATCCAAATGATGATCGGGAGCGTGATCAATTGATGAACTAGGATGAGGCCGACATAGGTGTCATAGAGTCCAAGGTCGCGATAGATGATAAAGAGCGGTAAAATGATCGCGAGTTCTGGCGCAAAGCGAAATGAAAGGAATGTGAACGCGATCTGATTGCGCCCTTTCAAATTCGAACGCGCTAATGTATAGGCCGCCGGTACGCCAACCAGTAGCGACAGCAGAAGCGCGCCACCAGATATGATGACCGAATTGAATAGAAAGCGGGTGTAATCTGAAACGCCAGTGGTTAAGCCAGGGCCTTCAGAGCCAAATAGAATGGAAGAGTAATTTTCTAGCGTCGGAGTAAACACAAATCTTGGTGGATAGGCGATGATGTCTCTAAACTCCTTGATCGACATCAAAAAAATCCAGAGGATAGGAAACACGACAAATACGGTGAATGCCGTATAACCGACCAGAATCATGATGAGTCGAGCAGCACGACGACGGTTGATTATCAGATCAGATACCACCTTGAATTGCCTCCGTCCGTCTTTGCCATATGCTGAAAAGTGCTGTGCTTACAACGTACGAAATCAGCCAAAGAATAAACACGACCGTCATTGCACGCCCGATGTTGGACCAACGAAATGCTTCTTCATACGCCAAGACATGTAACACACGCGTCGCATTGAGCGGGCCACCTCGCGTGGTTGGATAGATGATCTCGAACGTTTTTATGGCATCCGCTGCACGGAAAAGCATCACAAGTAAGATGTACGGTGTGAGCCACGGAAACTGGATGAAGCGGAATATCGCCCAGTTTGAGGCGCCATCAACTTTCACGGCCTCGATTAACTCATTTGGAATCGACTGTAATCCGGCTAATAGAATCAGCGCGGCAAACGGCATATAGATCCAGGTGTCGATAAGTACGACCGAAAGAAGAGCGGTGTCCGGATCACTTAGCCACGGCTGCGCGGGAAGATGCAATGATTGCAGCGCCCAGTTCAGGACGCCGCTTGAGGGATTCATCATCGTTTTCCACATCAGCCCTGCCACAATAGGCGGAATGAGTAGAGGCAGTACAAGTACACTACGAAACAGTGACCGCAACGGTGTAGCGACATCTAAGATCAGCGCTACCACGATCCCTAGCGGAATCTGCAGACCCAGCACAGCTGAAACGTAAAGCCCTGTATTCTTGAGACTTTCACGAAACACGCGATTAGAAAGCCAATGTTCATAGTTGTCGAGACCAACATATTCCACGGTAGGAAGATAGAGCTTCTCATTTGTCAGACTGGTATAGATACCCAATCCAAACGGATATAACACGCCGATCAGAAGCAGTAGAGCGGGAAGGAACATCAAGTAATAATGCACTGTGTCATTGCGCCAGGCACGGCGCCACCAGGTGGGTTTATTGTGGGCTTCAGATTGCTGCGCAAGCGAGATGTCGCTCATGGCGTGTTCTCCAGGAATAAAAACAAAGTAGAGGAGCCGAAACTCCTCTACTAGAAGTAGTTCAACAACGCTTAACCCAGCATGGCGGCAATATCTTCTTCAGCATTGCACAGATTTTCTTCTACATTGCCACCGTCGAAGTACGATTGCTGAATTGCTTCCGCCCAGCGATCGAGCATTCGCGTGAGTTCGGGATGAGGCGGAAAACGAATACCTGCTACCTCCGACATCACCTGAACGGTTTCAATATACTGACCGGGATACTCACCCCAAGCCTCAACCATGGTAGCCACTTCGGGATCTTCCCAGGCAGACTGTCGCACAGGGTTCATGTTCCCGCCGAGATGGGTCTTGATCATCGTCTCTTTTGAGGTAAGCCACTGCAAGAACAACCAAGCAGCGCCTTTGTTGCTGGAAGCGGCATTCATCGACATGGACCAGATCCAGGCACCAGCTTTTCGTTCACCGGTCGGCCCAAGCGGAGTTGGCGCATAACCTACATCATCAGCGATCTCAGACTGATCGGGATCTTCGTACACTGGCGCGAACAGATCGGCCTCATTGACTGAAAGCGCATATTGGCCCGATGCAAAACCTTGCAACGCTTCATACCAAGTGAACGCTCCCGCACCTTCAGGGGAAGCTTCGCGGATAAGGGTTATGAAGTCCTCTGTCGCAGCAATGCTTTCAGGCGAACAGACGCCAAGGTTACCCTCCTCGTCGATCATCTCAACGCCGTATGACGCCAGCATAGTGCCAAAGGTCAAGAACGGAAGGTCCCAGTACTTGTCAAAACGGGTAATTACACCGTAGATATTCTCTTCAGGGGAGTGTAGCTGCGGTGCGACTTCCAGCAACTCTTCGTAGGTCACGGGAACGTCAAGCCCTTTTTCTTCAAAGATGCTGGGACGGTAGGCAAGCAAATAACTTTCAAAATTGATCGGCACGGCCCAAACGGGGCCTTCACCCAAACCGGACATGATCTCACGGTTCCAGCGATTGGCCGCCCATATGCCAGGCGCAAAGTCATCAACATCGTAGGCTACTGACGTCAGCTCCGGATCGGCAATGTAGTCATCAAGTGGTTCGACCCAGTTCGCAGTTGCGTATTGCCAATTGTTCAAAGGCGAAGTCATGAAGACATCATACACACCAGCACCAGACGACAAATCAGCGAGCAGCTTCTCAAATGCTGGTTGCTCGGCCAACACTTCAGTTTCAACCGTGATTCCCGTGAGCTCTTCAAACTCCGGCAGTAACGGTTCCAACGAATCTACAAACGGGTGAGACACCAACAAGGCTGTAAGTTCGGCGCCCTCAAATTGACGCCAATCAATATCCTCCGCTTCCTGCGCTGAGGCAAAAGGAACAGCAACCAACGAAATCATTGTGATCAACAGGAAAACTCGACTCATGGTGGTCTTGATTCTCATTATGAAATCCTCCAAGAACTCCACTTTTGGGATATCCTATCTTTTTATATGGACTATCGGTTCATCAGCACTCCTCTCATACATTAGCTCCGTCATCCGACGCATCTCGCAAAGACTGAACGGCAGACATTAACGTCTTTACCTTTTCTTCAGAAACCGGGCTATGCATTTTTCCATCTGCCTTAATCGAACTACCAATGATCGCCCCGTCGGCAACAGTGAGCAGTTCATGACAGTTTTCTGTGTTGAGTCCGCTTCCTATGATCACGGGCAGCGACACATGCTGCCGGATCCCTTGCACCTCGGGGACTTCTGTAGCATCGCCTGTACGATAACCGGTTGCGATTAATACATCGGCATCAAAAAACTCCGCATCACGCGCCAGTTCAGCCAGTGGTCGATCAGCCACAATCGCATGGCTGCCATGTTTTACATGCACATCAGCGAAGATCATTACGTCATCGGCGCCAATCCACGAACGATAACGTAGCGCACGCCCTGCTTGACCTTCCACAAAACCTTCATTAGCTACATAGGCGTTCACCCATTGGTTAATGCGGACAAACTGCGCTCCACACGCTTGTGCAATGGCAATCGAGGGCAAGGCGGCGTTTGCAACGGTAATAATGCCTAACGGCAGCTCTGTAGCTTCATGGATAAGTTTTCCAAGGACAGCCATCGTGGCAACCGTTTCGAACCCAATGTCGTCCGGTTTGGAGAAGGGAATGTCGCCAGCATTCTCGAGTAGCAAACCATCAATGCCACCTTCTTTAAGCCGTAACGCTTCCTGAACGCCAAATTCGTACACATCCTTTAGCACATAGTGCTTGAAACGCGGTGAACCTGGCAATGGTTGGGAGTGAACCATCCCAATGATTGGCTTAGATACTCCAAACAACTTCTGCAGACTATTGTGGCCAGAACCCATTCACGCTTCACTCCCGAAATAGCGCAACCTGGTACTCGTACCGATCCGCGCGATACACAAGACTAACGAACTCAACGGGTCTTTCTGTCTCCGTGAAGGTAACGCGTTCGATGGTTAATAGCGCACTGCCAACTTCCGTAGCCAATAATCTAGCTTCCGAGCTATCTGCATTCTTTGCCGTGAGCCGCTCAACTGCGTGCCGTGGTTCGATATTGTGGCGCTCCCTGAGTAAATCGTAGTACGACGAAACCTCTTTCAGTTCATTGAGCGAGATTTCGATCTCTGGCGGAATGTACAGTTCATGGATCCCAACCGGTTCACCGTTAGCCAACCGGAGCCGCTTGACATAAAGCAGTTGAGTTTCCGGTGGTAGCTTCAGGGCTGCAAGGATTTTCCCCTCCGGAATCACGATCGCGACTTTGAGAGTCTGTGATCCCGGGACCATACCTCGAGCACGTATATCCTCTGAGAAGCTGGTAAGTTTCATGATCTCAGGTTGAATTTTGGGATGTTTGACTACTGTCCCCACCCCACGAATGCGCTCGATCCGTCCTTGACGTTCAATCTCCTTCAAAGTTGCGCGCACAGTCGCTCTGCTTACGTCGTACGCTTCTTGTAGCTCGCGCTCAGGGGGCAACATATCACCAGGTGCCATGTCCTGGAGTTGTTTGAGGATAATTTGCTCCAACTGCTTGTAAAGAGGCACCGGTGAATTGCTTTGGATTTTCTGCTGTTGCTCGTCCACGCAGTCTTCCTATCAAGCCAATGGCACTAATATCACCCGGAAACCGTGGTAAGGAATCGTGATTCAACATAATGTCCGTACCAATAATGTTAGTATATCCGAACCTTTATGTCAACAACAGAACGGCAGGGCAATCGCGTTCTAGGTCTGTAAAACGCGCAGCAGATAGCGATTATCCCATCCGGCTTGTAAGCGTTTAGCTTTAATACCGACTTTGACCGATGTCTCGCGTTTGAGCAGATTCAAAGCGATACGACGCAGCACAGCGAAATTTTCGGCTCCATAACCAGTCCGAATGCGAGCTGCATCTTCGCGAAAGGCAATTTCTAATACCCAATGCAAGCTATTCTCAATATGCCAGTGGTGACGAATGGCCTCGAGATGCTGAGCGGCAGACCCATCCCAGCAGGAAATGTAGTACCCGGCCTCGACTTGGGTTTGGTCACCGCTGCGCCGCTCGCGGCGCACTTTCACAACTGTACATAAGTCACGCCACACCTCACGCTGCGGCAGATAGGCGAGATAACGCTCATCCGTGAGTGTCCAACATTCACGGATTTCGATCCGTCCGTGCCCCTTATTGATGGTCCGGTGATAGTCATGCGGTACATCGACAAAGCCCACTTCCTCGCAGCCTACAAAGAGATCTTGGAGGTCATCATGCAATTGTCCTTGATTGCCTTTGACCCGCAAAATATAAACGCCGCCCTGGTCTACAATCTGCTCCGCAATTTCAGTCTGACATCCCATCGCATCAATGGTCACAATGCAGTCCGTCAAAACCAATGTTTCCAACAGGGTTGGCATAGCGCTGATCTCGTTGGAATGCTCATCGGTTTTCACTTGCCCGAAGACGAGACCCGCTTCGCAGGCCCAGGCGCTGACCATATCAATGGCCTGTTTTCCCAAAACGCCATCTTTCGAGCCGCGTAACACTTTGCCGTCGAGCGCTACGACCTCGTGGGGTAAGCGCTGCACAATACTTTGCACCCAACTGACAAAACCTGCTTGAAATTCGTCCGGATTCAACCGCTCAAATACATCGCCAAACGTATCATGCGAGGGTATGCCCTGCGGCAGCGCCAGAAATGTTTTGAGCCAGTCATATTTGGCGTGTCCCTACCGTTCGACTTCCACCCAATTGTCTGCCCCACACACAACGGCGCAGATGGCTATCGTAATGATGTCGAGTAGTTGATGCCGTTTGCCCTGGTCACGCCGTGGATCCGTCAAGTCGTTGAAGTGGTTGGTTAGTGTACTTGGCATTTGAGTATCCTCCTGTCTTTCCAAGGATACTCCCTTTAGAACGCGATTGCCCTGAACAGAACGGTGATTTGTTTGACAAACTCTTTGAACTGAGGTTAGATTATGATAACGATTTCAGTATTTTTCCCTAAAATAATGGAATATCGTTTTCATAAAAAATTCTCATCATTTTGAGGCATCAAAGCTCATGCCCACAATCAAAGACGTCGCCCGTCGCGCGGAGGTTTCTGTATCAACCGTTTCGCGGGTATTAAATGATCAGCCATACGTCGCTGATGAATTGCGTCTTCGTGTGCTTAATGCAATAGATGAATTGGGCTACAAACCAAGTCGTGTCGCCCAGCGCCTGCGCGCGACCAAGAGTCGATTGGTTGGTGTAATCCTCTCCGACATTGCAAACCCCTTTTATATCGACGTGCTACGGGGATTTGAACACATTCTTTCCGCAGATGGGATGAGCGTCTTAATCAGCAACACAAATGGCGATCAAGATCGCGAAAGCGAAATCATCCGCATGATGCAGCTTGAAGGTGTGGCTGGCATTCTGATAGCACCGACACGAGAAGAATCGCCCGCAATTAGCGAAGTCGGCACAAACGGTCTGCCAGTGGTTGTCGTAGACCGGCAGATGATGGATAGTCAAATTGACACCGTATTGATTGACAATTTCAAGGGGTCACTGTCAGCGGTGCAACACCTAATTGAGCTTGGTCACCGACAAATCGGTGTGATCAGCGGTCCGCTACACCTTACCTCTGGACGTGAACGCTATGCAGGGTATTTGCAGGCCATGAGTGATGCTAAGTTAGCAGTTCGATCGGACTTGACTCGATTTGGTGACTACAAACAACGCAGTGGCTACACACTGGCACAAGAACTCATCACGTCGCCTGATCCTCCAACGGCGCTTTTTGTGGCGAACAATGTCATGACGATTGGCGCACTCAATGCAATTCACCAGATCGGGCGCAAGATTCCGGATGAAATCGCAGTAATTGGTTTTGATGATGTGTCGTGGGCGGTTTCACTGAATCCCCCACTAACGACTGTCGCACAGCCCACATTTGACATCGGCAAAAAAGCTGCGGAGCTGCTATTGGCACGGATTGCCGATGGGGATCGTCCACCGCGTACAGTGATGCTGAACACAAAACTCATCGTGCGCGAGTCCTGTGGTGCATTGAGAAAAGGAGGTTGGCGCAAAAATTGATCATTCCGCATCGCATCTCAATTAGACCTTTGGAGTAAGGATTATGATGAACCGCAAAATTATGCACTTCGGTGTGCCGATCTTCGTTGTGCTCATCGTACTGATCGCTGCATTCCCTGGTATGGCACAGGCGCAAGACGGTGAAAACGTATTGACGATCGCAATCTCAGGTGACATCGAAACATTGGATCCGCCATTCTCTCGCTTCCAACGTTCGAACGAAGTCAACTACAACGTGTACGATCAATTCTTCCGTTATGCCTGGTATGACACCGGCGAAGGCTATAGCCTAACCGATATCAGCACCATCGAGGGCGCAGCGGTCGAGTCCTGGGTATGGTCCGAGGATCAGACGTCGATTGTATTGAAGATTCGTGAGGGGGCCGTGTTTCCGAAGACCGGGCGTGAGGTCACTGCTGATGACTTCATGTACTGGTTCGAACGTGCTTATGGCACTGAGTCGGGCACACTTTGGAATGTAGAAACGGCCAACATTGACCGCGCCGAAAAAACCGGTGACTATGAGGTCACCGTCCATTTTTCGGCTCCTAGTCCATGGTTCTTCTATCTGTTTCGCGATCAATCACAGGCCCCAATGGACGCACAAGAAGCAGAAGCTCACGCTGAGGACGACGATCCCTGGGCCACGCGCTGGCTTGCCAAAAACGACATTGGCTCTGGCGAGTTTTATGTCGAAAGCTGGGAAGCAGGCGTAGAGATGGTCTTGCGCGCTAACCCGGATTACTGGGATGGCAAAGCTTATTTCGATCAAGTGATCCTGCGGATTGTGCCCTCCTCAGCTGACCGGGCGCTGTTGTTGCAACAAGGCGAAGTTGATATCGCCGTAGACTTGAGCGCCGACGAACTGAACCTGCTACGCGGCGCGCCAGGTGTTAACGTCCTCTCCATCCCCACACGCAACCAGATGATCCTCGGCTTCAATGTCAATGAGGAACCGTTTGATAACAAACTGGTGCGGCAGGCATTGAGCTACGCGGTGCCTTATGAGGATATCATCGAGGGTGTCTTTCGAGGCAACGGCCTCGTGTCTGCGGGGCCGATCCCTGTACAGGGACAGTACCATGACAGCAGCTTGTGGCCCTACAGCTACGACCTGGACCAGGCACGCGCCTTGCTCGAAGAAGCAGGCTATCCCGATGGTTTCGAGTTCACGCTCGATATCTCTCAGGGTGCCGCAGTCCAGGAACAGATCGCGATTATCCTGAAGGATGCCTTCGCGCAAATCGGCGTCGATATGACGATCAACCGACAGGCATCAGCCGTATTTGCCGAGCAATTAGGCACGCTGGAGCACCAGGCATGGATGCGCGATCTGCTATGGTATGTGGATGATCCCGGCTATACGGGCCAGCTATTCTTCCACACTGAAGGCGTCGCGAACTGGATGGGGTACAGCAATGCCGAACTGGATGCCGTGATCGAGGAACTCTCCGCCACGCTCGATCCCGAGCGTAAAGCCGAACTGGCCGCGGAATACCAGCGCATCTTGATTGATGACGCCCCCGCCATGTATGTGGCTGAAATGCCCTTCGAGATTGCGATGCGCGACGATATCAAGGGCTACGTCCAGTTGCCAGACAATCTCCTGTGGTATTACCCACTCTATCGCGAAGAATAAGACAATGTTCAGCACGAGTCCTCTCCGGGAGATAGAATCACCGGAGAGGACAACCCTGTTTAGCCGAGCCATTGATATCAGGAACCATAACAGAAGCCAATCATGCTCAAATCATTGCAAGCCTGGGGTTGGTATGTGCTCAAGCGGCTGGGAATTCTCATCATATCCCTGCTTTTGGTTTCGATGATCACATTTTCGGTGACGCGGTTTATCGGCAATCCAGTTTATCTGCTTGTCGGCCCCCGGCACACACAAGAGATGCTCGACAACATGCGCGCTGATTTGGGGCTGGATGAACCAATCTATGTACAGTACGCGAACTATCTGGCGAATCTACTGCAGGGTGATCTGGGCGTATCGCGCTATTCGTACAACCCGGTCATGGAGGATGTGCGCTCGCGACTTCCCGCCACTCTGGAACTTTCTACATTTGCGCTGTTGTTTGGGGTAATCTGGGCTGTTCCTGCGGGAATCTTGGCGGGAGCCCAGAAAGATGGTCCCTTCGCGCGCTTCGCGAGCATGGTAGCACGCGCAGGAGTATCCATGCCGAGCTTCTGGCTCGGACTACTTCTAATCTATGTATTCTTCGCTGAATTGCATTGGCTGCCTTCACCGCTCGGCCGTATTGATCGTGAGTTCCGGGGCGTGCCATACGTGACCGGCTGGCTCACCATTGATTCGGCCCTGGACGGCGACTGGAACGCATTTGTCTCAGCGTCAAAACATCTTGTGCTACCCGCGCTGACTCTGGCTATAACAACAAGCCCCAGCACGCTCCAAATTACGCGCAACAAAACCGAAGAGATCATGGAAAGCGATTACATTCGGGCTGCGCGCGCATTCGGCCTACCCAATAGCATCATCTGGCGCTATACCTTAAAAAATATGCTCGCGCCAGTTATCACGATGATTGCCATGACGTATGGTTACCTGCTGAGCGGTACGGTGTTGGTAGAGGTAATCTTTACTTGGCCCGGACTGGGGCTATATGCTGTCGACGCGATGAACCATTCAGACTACGAACCGATCATGGGCGTCGTGCTGCTGAGCGCTGGGTTTTACCTGTTTGTGTATCTGCTAGCGGATATCATCGCTGCGTTAATTGACCCGCGCATAAGGGTTTCTGAGTAGAACTGACCATGACTGCACCGGCCCGAACCAGACCTACAACCATTAGACGCCCATCGATATTTCGCCGGCTGGTCGAGACACACGGCGCATGGCGCGTATACCTTAATTTCGGCTTGCTTGGTGTATTCATCCTGTTGGGTATGTTAGCGCCTTTATTACCCCTGGCGAATCCTGAGCAGCCGCACCCAAAGAACACCTTACAAGAACCCTCGATGGAACACTGGTTCGGCACCGATCGCGATGGAATGGACATCTTTTCGCGGACAATTTTCGCCATCCGAACAGATTTTGCATTGGCGTTGAGTTCGGTCGTGATCGGTGTAGTGATCGGCGTTCCGCTAGGGGCTTTGTCGGGTTATTACGGTGGGTGGTTAGACAATGTAATCACGCGGATCACCGAGGTTTTTCAAGGCTTTCCGCAGATTCTGTTCGGGATGGCGGTGTTGGCGGCAGCGGGCAACACCCTGACCAATGTGGTGCTAATTATCGCGTTCTACAATATCCCGGTCTACAGCAAGATGGTTCGCAGCGTTGTTGTCCCGCTGCGGGAAGCTGATTTCGTTCATGCGGCCAAGGTTGCGGGAAATAAGCCCAATACAATTGTGTTTCGCCACGTCATCCCAAACGCACTCGTGCCCGTCTTTTCACAATTACCGTTGAGTGCTGCCTATGCCGTCCAGATGATCGCCGGGTTGAGCTTCATTGGACTGGGCGTAGAGATTCCTACACCAGAGTGGGGATCGATGATCCAGCTCGGGGCAAACTATGTAGTTTTTGGGATCTGGTGGCCGTCGGTTTTCCCCGGGCTGGCCTTGTTCTTTTCGGTATGGGTCTTGAACAACATCAGCGATTTACTAAAAGCATTGGTGGTACGGCGCGCATGACACTACTCGACATTCGCGATCTCCGACTTGAGTTTTCTGTCGGACAAGACACAGTATACGCCCTACGCGGGGTAAATTTGCAGATCCTGCGGGGTTCGCGAACTGCAGTTGTCGGCGAAAGTGGGTCAGGTAAATCCGTGACCGCGCTGAGCACGTTGCGCTTGCTTGGTCGTACTGCGCGCATCACCGATGGCGAGATTATCTATAACGGCACCGATTTACTGGAACTGGATGAACGAGAGATGCGTCGCATACGTGGTTCGCAGATTTGCATGATCTTTCAAAACGCGTCCGCATCTCTTAATCCCTTGTTCACGGTTGGGCAGCAGATTGCCAACGTCTACCGGCACCATTCCCGCAGCAACAAAAAGGAAGCTTGGCGCAAGGCGGTTGAAGTTCTGGACGCTATGGGCATCCCTGAACCGGAAGACCGCGCGCGGAACTTTCCCTTTGAGTATAGTGGAGGTATGGCGCAACGCGCGATGGTCGCCATGGCGTTGGTTTCCAGTCCAGAACTGCTGATCGCGGACGAACCAACCAGCGGTCTCGATGTGACAATCCAGGTGCAGGTGCTCGATTTGATACAAGATGTCGTAGAACAACTCGAAGCAACGCTTGTGTTGATCTCTCATGACATGGCGCTTGTGTCTGCAGTATGTGATCATGTGGTTGTCATGTATGCTGGCGTGGTGATGGAGGTCGGGACTGTGGATCAGGTGCTGAACAATCCGGCAAACCCTTACACCGTGTTGTTGCTGGCTTGCTTCACTGATATGGAAAGCGAGCACATGCCTACCATCCCAGGACGTGTGCCAGATCTGCGCGAGCAGTGGTCCGGTTGTGGCTTTGCCTCACGTTGTCCGCGCGTCGAGGATATTTGCCATCATGTTCCGCCACCCATGATTGAAATTGAACCCGGACACTACTCAGCTTGTCACTTCGCGGAAGATGTGTAATGAACGAATTACTCGAAGTGAGAGATGCAGTCAAGACTTTCAAGATACGACGCCGGAGCTTGCGACAGGTACGCATGACTGCGGTCGACAACGTCACACTTTCAGTGCAACGCGGCGAAACGGTTGGCCTGGTGGGCGAAAGCGGATCGGGCAAATCAACCATCGGGCGCGCGATCCTGCATCTCCATGAACTCGACTCCGGCACGATGCTGTTTGAGAATCAGGAAATTCAAGAGCTGAACGAACGTGAGTTCCGGCCATTGAGGAAGAAATTGCAGATGGTTTTCCAGAACCCTGCCACGTCGTTCAACCCTATGATGACCATCGGGCAGACGTTGCTCGATGTATTGCGCCTGATGGAGGATATGAGTGAAACGGATAAACACCAGCGTGTAATCGAACTGCTCGAACAGGTGCATCTCGACGAACGATTTGTGGCACTATACCCATATGAGATGAGTGGGGGACAGTTGCAGCGCGTCGCACTCGCGCGCGCGCTGGCTCCGGAGCCAGCGTTCGTGTTCCTCGATGAACCTACGGCAGCCCTAGACATGTCGATCCAGGGGCAGATCATCAACCTCTTGCAGCAGATACAACAAGAGAGCAACACCAGTTTTGTGTTTGTCTCTCATGATCTGCGTGTCGTGCGCTACGTCGCTGATCGCGTCTATGTGATGTATCTGGGCCAGGTGGTCGAAACTGGTCCCAAAGACGCCGTGTTTGATACACCCCATCATCCTTACACGCGTGCACTGCTCGCGGCGACCCTGATAGGGCGCGCCGATCGCCGACAGATGGAACGCCGTGGAACGTTGAGCGGCGAGGCGGTCCAACGCCAAGCGGATTTCATCGGCTGCAAACTATACGGGCGCTGTCCTTTCGCACAACAACATTGTGCTGAAGAACCACAGACCCTACGCCAAGTGCAACCAAACCACTGGGCACGCTGCTGGAGGGCGGAAGAGCTGGCCGCGACCGGATGGCAGATCGAAGGATCCGCAGGTGTGTAACTACAGCAAACTTACAGATATTTTGAGGAGATGTCCCAATGAATGACGCATTAGCCAGTGCCGATCTGGTGGCCGCATTTCAAAAAGAGTTGCGGCTCTGCAAAGTCATGGAAGGGGAAACGGTCCTAATCTTCACCGACCCTCGTTTTCCACATCCACAGTATCCTCCGGCAGCGTTCGCTGCAGCGCGCAGCCTGGGGGCCAACGCATATATTTTGACGTCACAAGGGGATCAGAAATTCGAGGATGCCCTTGTGCAGGCTGCGTGGCAGAATGCCGATTTGATCCTAGGCATGAGCATGCTGCCGCGCGGAATCGGTTCTTGGATGTATACCCATACCCACAATCTGGCGCTTGAAGCCGGTGCGCGTGTGCTAATGGTCCAGGAGCCACTAGAGGTATTATTGCGTATGCTGCCCAACGAGGACATCCGGCGCCGCGGATTGGCTGGCGCCCAACGGCTGCAGGAAGCAAAGGAAATCCATGTTGTATCAAAGAGTGGTTCAGATTATCTACTGCGTAAGGATGGGCGCGAGGCCATGTATCAGTGCGGAATCGCTGACGAACCCGGTCGCTGGGACCATTGGCCTTCCGGATTGGTGACATGTGCGCCACTTGAAGATAGCGCCGAAGGCAAATATGTCGTCGAGCCCGGTGACGTGTTGCTCGGCATGTGGCGGCATGCGACATCCCGCGTGGAATTGACAATCGAGTGCGGCAAGATTGTCAAGATCGATGGGGGCTCTGACGCCTACCTGTTGCAAGCACACCTGGAACGCGCGGGCGATGAGGGTGCTTTCCGGTTTGCACACGCAGGTTGGGGAATCGATGATCGCGCCGATTGGGGACATGTGGGCATGGATTCGGAGTCACTATACGGAACTGTATTGGTTGCAATTGGTCGCAATATTTTCCAAGCCCCGGCGCCGTATTCAGGACTGGGTGGCCAAAACGTCTCAGAGGCTCACTTTGACATCTGTTGCCGGAATACCGATTTGTACCTTGACGATGAGTTGATCATCCAGAATGAGCAATTTATGTTAGAAGACCTGATATAACTTGTTGGCACTTCTAGTTCTCGCAGGAAGACTGTGATCAGTGTAGTCACCGTCGTTCTTCGCAGATAGACTTGGACACGCGCTCCTGGCGAATATTCAACTGCGCAGTCAACTCAACAACTGTCCGACGTTGCTTATATCAGGCGCGGATTTCCGCGATGCGTTCCGCCTTCTCGGCACCAGGTGATCAGCGATTCGAACGCATATCCATCAAAATTAATCCGTGGAGATTTAGTTCTCTTGAGGCGGAACAGCCCTGTATTGCTCACTTCCGCCGCCCATGCACGATTTGCCAAACCCGATTTTCTGAAATCCCCAATAGTTCTGCAATGCTTACCAACGTTTCACCTTGTTGGTGCCGTAGACGAATCTCTTCATTACGTTCGCATTTGGTCGGTGTGATGTTGGAAACAGGATTGTCTGGAAGTAGCATTCCGACGTAATTCTCTAGGATCATGTGGCGCGCGGCATACGCCAGTTGCTCAAATACGGAGCTGTCAAAAAGGCCCCTATGGGGCCCATCTGTATGCAAGTTATTGAACGCGAGATTCAGAGGAAGCATCCTGACCTAAATCAGACTGAATCTCTCCCACTGAGCATACCTTTTCGGAAAGCACTGGTCCGCATAGCCCGACGCGTTTGCTGCTGAAGAAATCCCCAGCCTTTCCGTCTAGCGGTGTTGATTTGAGGCTTTGCATACATTTTGTATCCGTCCACGAAATACGCTGGAATGAATAGAACCATGATCTCTCTGGATTATTTCGTGTTCAACCAAAAGATCCCATAAGAATGCCACATCATCTGTGACATCCATCCATGAAAAGAAGCATCCCTCGTCCTTGGCACGCTTGTAGGTTCTTACGCGCCTTGAAATTTCTGCCAAACGTTCCTGCTTTTCTTCAGGCATTTCTTCTCTCCCCATAGGTATCCATCTACTTATCTGTGCATATCCACTTCTGCAGGATTTGCGTTAGCTTGAGACTTTGATCGTGATCAAATTCAGTTTGCGTCAAAATGATGTCTCGCGAAGCAAGCGCAATTAGGTTGAACCTTTGCAACTGTGCATGTGTTCTGTCGGCTATCGACGATCCACGCGCATTGATTCGGCTTGAGGGCGTAGCGCGGCGGCATCAGGAAGCGCGTGGTCCGCATCAGCGCCACGCTGGGCGCGCCGGCGGCGTCGTGCGCGTTGGCCGTGTTCGTCACCAGCGGCAGCTTGCGGATGCCGTCGAACGCGAGATATTTCGCGGTCGTGGGCGGCGCGGCGTCGTCGCTGTTGATGTTGCCGGTCGCGCCGGTTTCGGTGTCGCCGTTCAGCAGCACGTGGTCGATCGCCTCGGCCATCACGCGTAGGGCCTGCTCGCGGTACAGCGGGATCAACGGCAGCGCGGCATCTTCCGCCAGTTCCGCCGAAAACCCGACGCGCAGCGCGAGCTTCTTCGCCGCCAGCGTGACCTTGCCGCTCCCGATCTGGCTGTCGGGGATCGGGTTGGCGCTGCCCAGCGTGAGCTCGTCCTCGTCCTGTGTTTCCGGCACGTAGTACACCGTCGGATCGGTGCCGGAGATCGGCAGCTCAAACGGGTTCGAGGGCATCTCCAGCACGCGGAACAACGGCAGGACCACGTTCTCCGCGCGCGCCTTGCGCCATAGTTCGGTGGACCAGATATCCGGCACCCACTCCGAGCCGTAGCCCGTGTTATCCGTGTGCATCAGCTCGTCGGCCTTGACCGGCAGCGCGCGCACCGCCCCCTGATCGAGCGCGCCCTGCTCGACCGCCCGGTAGGCTTTGTGCGCCAGCTCGCGCATGAACGCGCTGGTGGGCGTCCAGTGCCCGGTGCGGCTGAGCCACGTGTGCATGAACGCCATATCCACCGCGTCCAGGTCAGCGTACTTGCTGCTCACCGTGACCTGCGGCGTGCGTGTCTCCTGCGCGATCGGCAGCCGTTTGATCGCGCCCTGCTGTGTCCGTTCCGTCCCGTCCGTCATGGTATCACCTTCCCCCATATCCGCCTGTGTTGGATGTGCATCACGATCGCCGCGCGCCGGCGGGGTCAGGACGCCGGTCGGCAGGCCCAGCGCCTCGAACGCCGCCTTGACGGCGACCGCGTCGGTGTAACGCGGCTCGGCGGGCGTGGGCGTCAGGCTGCCCTCGACCACCGGCCAGCGCCGGATGTGCCCGTCCGCCGCCACCTCGACCAGGTGCGGCAAGCTGCCGCTGCTCCAGCCCAGGACGCCACGCCGCACCAGGTCCAGCACCGCGCGCGCCCAGCGATTGCGCCGGTCAAGCTGCGCCTCGACCCACACGCCGGTGGCGTCCGGCTGCAACGCCTTGATCTGCCCGATCATCACCGGCCCCAGGTCCTCGTCCAGCCCGTGGTGGTAGAGCACGGGGCGGCGCGGGAACCAGTCCAGGCCGAGATCGGTCTCCGGCGTGAAGTATTCGCCCTGCAGATCGCGCCGATCCGGGTCGCCCCACACGACCAGGTACCCGCCGATCCGCCCGTCACTGTCCAGCGCCTTGACGCGCGTGGTCGCGCGCTGCGCAGCCTGCGGTGGCTGCCGTGTGCGTCGTGCCATCGATCCTCCTGTCGTCACTGATCACCGGCTTACGGACACCATTATACGAACATACGTTCTGCGCGCATAGTACATAACCTATGACAATTAAGCCGGAATCGGGCTTCAGAGGCAGCACGCACAGACGGACCGCCCGTGCAATTGAGTCCACGCGCAACCGGGCAAATCAAGCTGCGTGGTCTCCGCGCTGCTTGCCGAGAATGCGCAGTCGCTGGCGCGAAGATTGAGCTTGAGCAGAAGACAACCGGGGTTGAAGGGCCGGTTCGCGGCCCGATCGGTGCATAGCCGGGTGCTCTTAGTGCCCGGCGAATGACGACCACGCGCCAGTGGACCGCGCGCGGGATGAATAACCGTCGCTTCTGCGTTATGATTGGTGAACCGGACCGGGGTAATGTCGCGACCGCGCAGTAAAAGCCGCCGCCGGGCACGTGGCGCCACTCAGAGTTTTAGGGCAGGGGGGAAAGCCTCTGATTTACGCGCTCGGCGGCTTACTTTGTTATACGGAGTTAGACGCGAAAAATGGCACATGTTTTCATCTCGTACACGTGGCAGGACGGCGACTTCGCGCGCAGACTACGCGGTGAGCTGAGCGCCGCCGGGCTGGATGTGTGGATGGACGATCCGTTCCACGCCGGGCAGGATTGGCGCGCGGCGGTCGACCCGGCGATCCGCGACGCGTTCGCGCTGGTCGCCGTGATGTCCCACGCGGCCCGCCGCTCCGAATTCGTCACCTATGAATGGGCGTGTGCCTGGGGCGCAGGCGTGCCGGTGATCCCCGTGCTGCTGGAACCGCTCGCGCTGCACCCCCGCCTGGACGCGCTGGACCCGTTCGACTTCTCCGATCCCCGCGACCAGCCGTTCGACCTGCTGCTCGCAGACGTAATCGACGCGCTGCGCTGGGTGCGCGATCCCGCTGCCGTGCCGGACCTGGTCGCGCTCTACAATCGCGGCGATGCAGCAATACAGGAAGCGATCACGGATGCGATCCGCCACATGGACGGCAGCGCCGTGCCCGGCCTGATGGCGCTGCTGCGCGGCGACGAGGCGATACAGCAAACGGCCACCCGCATGCTGACCCTGATCGGACCGGCGGCGATCCCGGCGCTGAAGGACGCCCTGTTGCGCGATCAAAGCAGCCTGCGTCTCGTCGCCGCCCATGTCCTGGGCGAGATCGGCAGCCGCGAGGTGGTGCCGGCCCTGGTCGAGGCGCTGCCAAACGCGGACCCGCACTTGCGGCGGCTGCTGGTCCACGCACTCGGACGGTTGGGCGACCCGCGCGCGATCCCGACGCTGATCGACTGCCTGGACGACCGCGACGTACAGACTGTCGCGGCGGCGATCGAAACGCTGGGACGGCTCGACGTGCGGGATGCCGTGCCCGCGTTGTGCCGCGTCATCGAACGTCCGGAACCCACGATCCGGCTCGCGGCGGCGCAGGTATTGGGCCGCCTGGGGGACCCGCGCGCGGTCGCGGCACTGGTCGACGCGCTGCGCTATAACGATTACCAGCTCCAACTGGCCGCAGTCGAAGCGCTGGCCCAGATCGGCAGCGACGACGCGATCCCCGCGCTGACGGACCTGCTCGCCAGCGACAGCGTCGCGCTGCGCCGCGCGGCGGCAGAATCCCTGGGCCGCATCCGTGCCGAAACCGCCGTGCCGCACCTGGTCGCGCTGCTGCATGGCGCGCCGGAAAAGGCTGTCCGCGCCGCCGCCGAGAACGCGCTCGCACGCATCGACACCACCGCCGCCCGCCATGCCCTGGACGAAGCCCGCGCTCCCGAAGACACCAGCCACCAGCCGGACGCCGCCGAGCAGCCCCCGTCCTGGCTGCGCCTGTCGCTGCACAGCCGCTCCAGCGATCACGGCAACCTGATCAACGCCGACCGGTTCAGCGACGACCCCTTCGCGGAAGACGACGATCGGCCCGCGCCGCCCGATCGCCAGGGTGAGCCGTGAGGTCGCAGCGATCCGGCACGTCTCCTACGCTTGTTCGTCGCCGTCCCGCTCACAGGCACTTTTACATTTTTCATTTTCAAGCGTTCTGTTTATAATCTGGCTAACAGGTATAGACGAAGGGAAAACAACCATGTCTCGTTCAGGCCATTTCCCGGCGCGGCTGGCTCTCGTGGTGTTGGTATTGCTGCAATTGCTTACACTGGCGGTCTTCTCCGGGCGTATTGTGTAACGCGCCCCGGCGTTTCATCTGAAATCCCCCACCGGTAATAAAACACACCGGGCGTGCGACGTGGCGCGCCCGGTAGTTTTTCGGCGTGGGCAAACGCCGCTTACGCCTTGTCGATCCCCGTGAGCGCGCGCCCGGCGTCGAGCAGCGCCTTGACCATCGCGGCGTCCGGCGCTTCGGCATAGACGCGCAGCACCGGCTCGGTCCCGCTGGGCCGGATCAGCAGCCAGCTATCATCTGCCAGCACAAACTTGATCCCATCAAATGTATGAACCTCGCGCACCGACTGCCCCGCCATCGACGCGGGCGCTTGCGCTTCCAGCCGCGCGACCATTTCCTTTTTCGGCACCGGCTTCTTGAGCACGAAATCCGTGCGCTGGTAGCACGTCGGCCCGTACTGCTGCTGCAGGTCCGCGACGATCTCCACCAGCGGCACGCCCGCATCCGCGATGATCTCCAGCAGCAGCAAGCCCATCAGAATCCCGTCCCCCTCGGGGATATGCCCCTTGATGCTGATGCCGCCGGATTCCTCGCCGCCGATCAGCACATCGCCGTTGAGCATGTGGTCCGCGATGTAATTGAAGCCCACCGGCGTCTCGTGCACCGTCAGCCCGTGCTGCGCCGCGATGCGGTTGATCATCATCGTCGTGCTGACCGTCTTCACCACGTCCCCGGTCCAGCCGCGCTTATCGGCCAGGTAGCGCAGCGCCAGCGACATGATCGTGTGCGGGTCGATGAAGTTGCCGTGCCCGTCCATCGCGCCGATGCGGTCCGCGTCGCCGTCGGTGGCGATCCCCACGTCCGCGTGCACGTTGCTGATCGTCGCCGCCATCATGTCCAGGTACTTACGGATCGGCTCCGGGTGGATGCCGCCGAAGCCGGGGTTCATCTCACCGCGAATCTCGTGCACCTTGCAGCGCGAGCGCGACAGGATCGCGCGGATCGCTGTGCGCCCGGACCCGTACATCGGGTCGGCCACGATGTTCAGCTCGCCTGCTGAGATCTTGTCGATGTCGATCAGCGTTTCGAGATGCTCGTAATAGGTGTTGGTCGGGTTGAAGCGGTTGATCAGTCCCTCTTCAATCGCGCGCTCGTAGTCCATCAGGTTCGGGCCGCGCGCCTGCCG
The DNA here is from genome assembly GCA_964425755.1 of uncultured Anaerolineaceae bacterium. Lineage (GTDB taxonomy): Bacteria > Chloroflexota > Anaerolineae > Aggregatilineales > Aggregatilineaceae > CAYRNY01. The sequence continues at coordinate 111,135 of CAYRNY010000017.1, read as the reverse complement.
CTGGGCCTCGTCCAGTAGCCGTTCGACTTCAATGCACTGCTCCGCCAACGCGGAACCGCCGTAACGCGACTTGAGCTTGAACCCGCTGTAACGCGGCGGGTTGTGCGACGCGGTGATCACCACGCCCGCCACCGCCTGTTTGTGCACGATGTTGTAGCTGATCGCGGGCGTGGGCGCGTCCGTGCGGGCCAGCCACGTCACGATCCCGTTCGCCGCCAGCACGCGCGCCGTTTCCGCCGCGAAGCGATCCGACAGAAAACGGGTATCGAATCCGATCACGACTTCAGGCGGCTTTGCGCTGCCGTTCTCCGCCAGTTCCGCGTTCACGTAATCCGCTACAGCCTGCGCCACCAACCGCAGGTTCGAAAACGTGAACGTGTCCGCGATCACCGCGCGCCACCCATCAGTTCCAAAACGAATCGTCATAACCCTTGATCCTCATATCGAGTACCGGATAAGATCGCAAACAACGAGGACTGTAGCGCAGCCGGTAAATAGGCGCAACCCCACCCGCGACCCTTCTGCCACCGCCGAATTGATCTGAGCATTGGCCGGGTATACAATGGGCACCATGCGCGCCCACCGTTCCCGCACCATCCCCCGCCGCGCCAATTATTAAACACATGTGCAGGACGGCCCGCGCCCGGCCCCAGCCAGAGACGGACGCGCCGCCGCCACGCGACAATACATTTTTGAGGTAGCCTTATGATGCTCCGAACCGCGCAACAGGCCCAACACCTGCTCGCCACCCTGACCGATCCCGCGCTCCGACCCCCGGAACGCGCCGCCGCCGGGCGCGCACTCGCTACCACAGGCGATCCCCGGCCCGGCGTAGGCGCACGCGGCGACGGCCTGCCCGATATCGCGTGGATACACATCCCGGCAGGATCGTTCGTCTGTGGTAACGGTGAGTTGGTAACACTGGACGCGTTTGATATCGCGCGTTACCCGGTCACCGTGGCCCAGTTCGCCGCGTTCATCGACGCCCCGGACGGGTTCCGCAAGCGCTGCTGGTGGGACGACCTGCTCGCGCGCGACTACGTGCCGGAGCGGTCCGCGCACGCCTACGCCAACCACCCCGCCGAGCGCGTGTCGTGGTGTGCCGCCGTCGCGTTTGCGCGCTGGCTCAGCGCGCGCACCGGCACGACGATCCGGCTGCCGACCGAACAGCAGTGGGAAAGAGCCGCACGCGGCCCTGACGGGCGGCGCTACCCCTGGGGCGACACGTTCGCCAGCGACCGCGCCAACCTCAACGAAACCGCGCACCGCGCCGGGCCGTACTTCCTGGAATGCACGACCGCCGTCGGGCTGTACCCGGCGGGCACGTCACCGTATGGCGTCGAGGACCTGATCGGTAACGTCTGGGAATGGTGCCTCAACGCGTTCCACGATCCCGACGACTGCGACCTGCGCAGCGACGCCGAGCGCGTGATGCGCGGTGGTTCGTGGTCTTGCGCGCCGGATATCTGCGCTACCACGCGCGATCTCGACCTGCCGGAATACGGTTACGATGGGGTGGGCTTCCGCGTGGTGCGGCTGCCGGCGCGGTGATGCGGTGCGGCCCCCTGGCCCGCACGTGGAGCGCAAGGGGCCGGTTTCGTTATGCGGATCGTTGCTCGATGTAGTGCTCGATCGCCTGCTGGATGAACTCAGCCAGCCCCGGACGGATGCGCTCGAACGTCGCGCGAAAGTCGGGATGCTCGATGTACATCCGGCCCAACCCGCGCAGGCACGCCAGCGGGCAGTCGTAGAAGTTGCCGATGTGCTGCTGGAGCCGGGGAATCAGCGCCTGCACCGCCGGGCTGGTATGCCCCTCGTCCATGTGGTCGCGGAACGCACCAAAGATCGCGTCGCGTTCGGCCTGGATCGCGGCTTTTTGCTCGTCGCCGTAGCTGCTCCACAGCTTGTTTGAGGCGTCGACCCGCGCGTCGCCCCACAACTCGCGCGCTTCCTGCTCGTATTGCGCTTGCTTTTCCTCGCTGAATGGCTCAAACAGTTCGTCGTTACTCATCTCACGTTCTCCCTTCAGGTATTGGATCGTCTTGTCGACGGTCGCGATCAGGTGCTGCAACCGCCCAACACGCTGTTGCAGCTCGCTGCGATGCTGTTCGAGCGCGCGCAGATGATCGAAGTCTGGACGATCCAGCAGCGCCTTGATCGTCTTGAGCTTGAACCCCAGTTCGCGGTAGAACAGGATCTGCTGCAACCGCAGGATCGACGCGTCGTCATAGTAGCGGTACCCGTTCGCACCGGTGCGGGCCGGTTTCAGCAGCCCGATCTGGTCGTAGTAGCGCAGCGTGCGCCTACTCACGCCGGACAGTTCAGCCACCTGCTTTACCGTGTAACTGGTCGTCTGCATCATCATGCGCCTCCTCAAACACAACCTGGCCCGATGGTACAGGTTGACGTAACGTCAATGTCAAGCATGAATTTCACCACCCCCCCCGGTTTGATGCAATCACCCTGCCTGCCGCCCCCCGAAAACTTGCCCTATTTGACCGGGCGACATACACTAAACGCTGTGATTTTGCGCGCAGTGCTGCGCGCATCCCAGCCATAGCGCCGATCCGAACACGAGCAAAACGATTATGACATCTGTTCACCGTATCGCATTAGGACCTGAGACGACCGCACTCGACCAGGGCCGCAGCGCGCACGGGCGCTGGCGGTGGGGTTACCAGCACGCCGACGCGCCCGAAACCGGCACCCCGATCCCTGCCGCGCTGCGCATCACGCAGGACGCCGACCGGTTGGTTTTCGTCATGGCTGGCGGGCCTGCCGCGGCTTTTCTCGCGGACCGCATTGTGACCTACCTCTGGACGCGCGAATCCCTCAACGACGACTGGCCGCGCGACCTGGACGCGTGGTTTGGCGACCCGGAGCAATGGGACGATGTGCCGCCCGTCGAGGGGCGAACCGGGTTCATCTGCGGGCGGCTGGAACGTAATCTGCCCGGCGGGCGGATTTACCTCGCGTGGCTGGGCATGAGCGGCATCCGCTTGCTGGACCGCTCCAACAACGATCTCACGCTCGATATCGCGATCGCCGAATATGAAGGCTGGACGCCCGGCTACACCCCGGACGCGGACGGGCAGGACCTGCACGCCTATCGCGGCAGCCTGTTCGGGCTGGACCGCGTCATCGTGCTCGCGCCAGGGGCCGAACCGCTGCGCGACGACCTGCCGGACATGGCCGCGCCGGACCTGCAGCAGGCGCTCACGGATTGGGCCGCCGAATCCGAGCACGACCTGGCGCTGTTTGACCTGCGCCTGAACCCCGTGCTCTCCGAGCCGAACCGCGTGATCCTCAACTATCGCTGGGTCTCGCCCGAACTGTGCCTGCTGTTCTGGAAGCCGTCGCCCAACGCCACCGCGTACCGGATTCAGGAGTCCGAAACGCCGGACTTCGAGTCCGCCGACCTGCTGGCCGAGCTGACCGATGGGCGGCAGACGCAATATCGCTTCTCGCCGCCAACCGCCGGGCCGCGCTATTACCGCGTGATCCCGCTCAACCAGGGCGTGCCCGGCACGCCCAGCGACCCCGTGCGCCCGACCCCGGTCGTGCTGGCCGCGCCGATCCTGCAGCCGGTGGAGTGGGACAAGGACGGCGGCTACGTGCTGCACTGGACGCCGATCGAGCAGGCGACGGGTTACGAGGTCCAGACCGCGCCGGCATCGGACTTCGAGCCGCACGAGAGCGAGGTGATCTATCGCGGCGAGATCGCGGAGGTCTACCTGCCGCCCTCGACTGAGCCGAACCGCTATTACCGCGTGCGCGCGATCAACGTGCTCTACGCGCCGCAGAACCCGTCGCGCTGGAGCCAGCCACGCCGCGCCCCGGCCCGGCTGGCGACGCCGCGCTTCACCAGCGTGACGCATGCGCGCCTGGAATGGGACGCGGTCCCCGGTGCGCAGCAGTACGCCGTGCGCGTCACGGCCCAGGGTGAGGATGAAGACCACCAGGGCCAGGACGTGTTCACGCGTGACACCGCGATCCGCACCGCCGACCAGCCCGCCGTTTACCGCGTGCGGGCGCTGCGCCACCCGGACGACAAGCGCACCGCGAGCGAGTGGAGCGCCCCGGTGACCATCGCGCCGAAACAACTCGCGCTTGCCACGCCGGGGAACCCGTCGCGCAGGCTGGTGCCGCTGCTGGTCGTGGCGGCGATCGTCGCGCTGCTGGTCGGGGCCGCGCTCGGCATGGGCGGCATCGAAGCCTACCAACGCGCGCGCGCCACCGCCACGCGTACCCCGCTGCCGCAAAACCTGGTCCAAGAGACGCAAAGCGCCGCGACTGCCGCCGCGCTGAACGCGACCCAGGTCAACGCGCTGAGCACCCGCGTGCGCCTCACGGAGCTGGCGATCGCATTTGCCACCGGCACAGCGGACGCCTGGACCCAGACCCCAACCCCGACCGCGACCTTCACGCCGTCCCACACGCCCAACCTGACCGAGACGATCGACGTCGCGTTTGCCGGGGGCCTGACCGCGACCGCCACCGCGTGGACCCCCACGCCCACCATGACGCACACACCCACCGCGACGCACACATTGACCCCGACCGCCACGCTCACCCCGTCGAGCACGCCCAACGCCGTCGCCACGCTGGAATCCGCATTCGCCGCCGCGCTCACCGCCACCGCCACCGCGTGGACCCCCACGCCCACCATGACGCACACACCCACCGCGACGCACACATTGACCCCGACCGCCACGCTCACCCCGTCGAGCACGCCCAACGCCGTCGCCACGCTGGAATCCGCATTCGCCGCCGCGCTCACCGCCACCGCCACCGCGTGGACCCCCACGCCCACCATGACGCACACACCCACCGCGACGCACACATTGACCCCGACCGCCACGCTCACCCCGTCGAGCACGCCCAACGCCGCCGCCACGCTGGAATCCGCGTTCGCCGCCGCGCTCACCGCCACCGCCACAGCGTGGACCCCCACGCCGCAGCCCACCGTCACAACGACACCTGACGTCGAAGCGACGGTCGCGGCCTACGTCGAAGCGGGCTGCTACATCATGCGCCTGCCGCCGGAACCGCTGCCACTGCGCGCCGTCCCCGTCCCGGATGGGCGCGTGCTGCTCGACGCCGTCCCACTGCTGGCGCAGGTATCCAGCCAGATCACGTTTGAAGTCACCGGCGCGCCGATCACATGGCTGCGCGTGCGCGTGCATCAGGCGGATGGCCCTGTCACGGGATGGGTGCGCGTGCCCCCGGACCTCGACCCGAGTCGCATCACCGGCGGCGCGGATTGCCCGTGAGCAACGCCCACACAGCCCCTCAACCCAGGTAAGCCGCCTGCGATTTAAGGGCCGGTTCGCGGCCCGACCGGTGCACAGCCGGGAGCGTCCCAGCGCCCGGCAATCGGCGCGGTCGCGCCCTGTACCGGCGTACTGTTGTCCGCCGCGCGACGTCCCTGTAGACTTATTCGCGTCAGGCGCACATGAAACCGGCCTGCTGCGCCGCGTATCCGCGCCGCGTGCAGCCATAGGACGCGCAGCGATTTCTGCAGGAGATTGACAACCATGCAGCGTTTATCACAGGGGTTTGTGGCGGTTGTCGCGACAGGCGTGCTGAGCGTGCTGCTCAGCGCGTGCGGCGGTGACGACGGATCGTCTGCTGTCCCCACAGCGACCAGCACCCCCGGGCGCACACCGATCGCGCTGATCCCCACCTGGACGCCAGTGCCAACCAACACGCAACCCCCGCCGCCCACGCCCACACCTGAGGCCACGCCCACCGCCCCCACCACGCAACCGGGCACGACCGGCAACCCGTCCACGCCCCAGCCAGGCGACGGTTCGACCTTGACCACCACGACGGGACAGGCCACCCCCATCGCAGAAGCTGGCCCCAACCCGACGCTGAACATCCCGGTCGAGGCGCTCAACAGCAGCATCGCGCGCGCCCTGGGCGACGCGGTCGGGCAAAGTCTGGTTGCCGCCCCGACCGTGCGCTTTGACAGCGGGCAGGTCGTGATCGAGGGCGTGGTGATCGACACATCCGGCGGCGCGCGGACCGAGACAGCGGTCACCGTGCGCGCCAACCTGCTGCAGATCCAAGGGCAGCCGGTCCTGGCGGTCACCGAGGCGTTTTACACGCAGGACGACACCCCGTATGAGGGCGAACTCGCCGGGGCACACCTGGACGCGATTGAAGATGTCCTGCAGGAAATAGTAGATGAGCAGTACGCCGCCCTGCGCCCGAACGACGACGGCTACTACATCGTGTCGATCACGGTGGGCGACGCGGCGATATCGTTGCAAACGGTGAGCCTGACCCCTTGATCCGGTCTTGCGGAGCACGGCACGCGCCATGCTGCGCACCGGGCACGGCAGCGCGTGTTATAAGAGGGGGCAACAACCGCACTGGCCGGCCCCAGGCTGCGACGCTCAGCGGGCGCTGGCGCTCACGGCACGGTCGCTTCGATCGAGCACTGCCCGGTTTCGCCTTCGTCAGTGTACACGACCGCCGTAAACGTGTGCTTGCCGGAAACTGTGTACGCCTGGCAGGGACCATCACCCCCTTGCAGGCAATACCAGTCGCGGTATTCCTCGTTGACGAACTTGCCGTCGGCATAGAACCGCACGCGATCGACGGTCACATCCCCGCTCACCTGCGCGCGCAGCATGAAGGGGTTAGACGACACGATATTACACTGCACGTCCACGGTGTTGCACACGTCGATGTCGGCGTTCGGGTCCACTGAGTACACGATCTCGCAGTACTGCCCGCGCACCGTCTCTCCGAACAGCGCCAGGATCACGATCACGACGATGCCGACCAGTACCAGCACCATCGCGTATTCGGCCAGGCCCTGTCCGCGCTCAATGGCCGAACCATTAAGCGCATTACTACGTGATTGATTAAGATGAGTCCACATGTGAGCCTCAAGATAAATGGGTCTGACAATCATGTGATGCTTACATTATAGGATATTTCGAAGCTAAATCTATTTACGTTCTTCATACAATTTCGATTTACAGCGCTTCATACATATCTCTGACAAATATGAATGTTGTATCGCCACGCACGCCCCGCCATTCCACCGGTTGGATTTTCATCCACCGCGCCGTATAATGGGCCTGGAACGCATACCCAGGAGCACAGTGATCCGCATGTCCGACGAACAGCAGCGCAGGCCATCGCACATCAACCGCCCCGCCGATTTCGACGAGATCCCCGTCGACGAGTTGATCCGCATGACGCGCGAGTTCACGCGCCGCATCACCAACGAGGACCGCAAGCGGCTAGGGCTGGAACTCCGCGAGTCCGGCCACCAGCGCAACATCCAGATCAGCGCGCCGGTCACGCTGCAGGAGTTCTTCTCCGGCGAGATCGATCTCGATACCGACCTGGCGCGCCGGTTCGCCAACGCGCCGCTGCTCTCCAGCAGCAAGTTCTTCCCCGCGCGGGGGCAGCCGGTCAAACGCCGCGCGACCGCGATCCTGTCCAGCAACGACGCTTCGGCGACCGTCAGCGTTGACGCGTACGTGGACGACGCCGCCACACTCGACCTGACGTTCACACTGTTTAGCGCGCTGGCGCTGCGCTTCCACCTCTCGCCGCTGGAAACCGGCGAGCGCCAGCGGTGGCTGGACCTGATGCGCCGCCCCAACGGGATCACGTTCCTGTGGACGCGCGACCGCTGGGAAAAACCGCACCTGATCTTCGTCGTGCGCGAGTATTACGGGCGCGTGTACGCGTTTTCGCCGCAGGGTATGGAAGCCGCCGCCCGCCTGACGCCCGACATCATCAGCGATCTGACCGGCTGGCTCGAGGATGTGTGGTTCCCTGGCCGGCGTGAGGAACGCGAAGCCCGTGCCGCCGCAGCGGGCGAGGATTTCACCGCGGATATGCCGTCAGGCGACTTCGTCGAGATGCCGACGCACATGCGCCGCCCGGCACGCCGCCGCCCGCACCTGCGCGACGCGATCCCTGACGCGCCCGAAGAACAGTGGGACGAACAACCCGAAACAAGCGGCACGCCCGCGCCCGATGACTGGGTGGAGACGTTCGACCACCAGCCGGACGATGCGGCCTACGAGGACGATCTGGACGTTGAGCGCGACGGCGACACCGGCGCGGACGATTTCGAGTGGTAGCATCAGCCAAAAGCGGCCGCGCCTCGGCGCGGCCCCGCACGCCGGGAAGCCGCCTGTTTCACGCGCTCGCCCCCTGCCCCGCTCAGTAAAACTGACGAATACCGGATATCGCCAAGTTCCCTACACTCCGTTACAATAGGGCTACTGTGAACAATCTACAGGCTGGCACGCCCTGCACACACGATGAGCGTGCCGCAGCGTTGTATCACGACCGATCGGTTGCACACGTTGACCGCGTGCCGGCCATGCAACCACTTACACAGCACGCGCCGGGCCTGGCACGGTTGGCAAACCAGAGAAGGAACACCGACCATCATGAAAGATCTCTTTGAAAAGACGCAGAAATTCACCCGCGCCAAAGAAGCGATGGCGATGGGCCTGTACCCCTTCTTCCAGCCGCTGGAAGACTCCGACGCGACCACCGCGACATTTCGCGGCAAAGAAGTGGTGATGATCGGCTCGAACAATTACCTCGGACTCACCACCGACCCGCGCGTCAAGCAGGCCGCCCGCGAAGCGCTGGAGCAATTCGGCACAAGCTGCACCGGCAGCCGCTTCCTGAACGGCACGTTACAGTTTCACCTGACACTGGACCAGCGGCTCGCGAACTTCGTCGGCAAAGAAGCGGCGATCGTGTTCTCCACCGGCTACCAGACCAACGTCGGCACGATCTCGGCGCTGGTCGGGCGCGGCGACTACGCGATCCTGGACAAGGACGACCACGCGAGCATCGTGGACGGCTGCTTCATGGCGCGCGGCATGGCCCAGGCCGAGATGAAGCGCTTCTCGCACAACGACCCGGACAGCCTGGAAGCCGTGCTCAGCAAGCTGCCCAAGGATTCCGGCAAGCTGGTGATCGTCGACGGCATCTACAGCATGGGCGGCGACATCGCCCCGCTGCCCGAACTGGTCGCGATCGCCAAGCGACACGGCGCGCGGATCATGGTCGACGACGCGCACAGCATCGGCGTGCTGGCGGACGGTCGCGGCACGGCGGCGCACTTCGGCCTGACCGATGAAGTCGACCTGATCATGGGCACGTTCAGCAAATCGCTGGCCTCGATCGGCGGGTTCATCGCGGGAGACGCGGACGTGATCCACTACATCCAGCACTTCGCGCGCTCGTTCGCCTTCAGTGCCAGCCTGCCCGCGCACAACGCCGCCGCCGCGCTCGCCGCGCTGGACATCATCGAAAACGAGCCGCAACACGTCCAGCGGCTGTGGGACAACGCCGAATACATGCGTGCGGGCCTCAAACGGCTCGGTTACGACACCGGCAACAGCAACACCCCGGTGATCCCGATCTACGTCCGCGACGATTACCGGACCGTCCTGGCCTGGCACGCGCTGATCGAAGAGGGAGTCTACACCAACCCGGTCGTGTCGCCCGGCGTGCCGCCCAACAGCAGCCTGCTGCGCACAAGCTACATGGCGACGCACAACACAGAGCACCTCGACAGGGCGCTCAAGGCGCTGGAGAAGGTGGGGCACAATCTCGACCTGATCCCGGAAGATGCGTCGCTGGAGCCGCAAACAGCCAAAGCGTAACGCCGCCGCAGGACCACACGCACGAAGCCAGCGCCCCTTCCCGTCCCGGCAGGGGCGTTTGATTGGCACCAGCCGCTGCAAACGCATTGCGGTGCAGCGCCCAGCGTAGGCGAACGGCGTTTTTAACTTCGCGCCAATAGTGCTATGCTATGAGAAACGGTAGCGGACATACTATTGCGCGTGGTTCAAGAACAATTTACAAGATTTTGACGATCTATTAACATGGATGAGTTAGAATTTGAGATGGGAGCTAACACTATGTTGAAACGACGCTTAGGCCGTACCGGGCACGACAGTTCGATCATCATCATGGGTACGGCGGCGTTCTGGAACATCGACCAGGAAGGCGCGAATAACGCGCTCGACCTGGTGGCGGCACACGGCGTGAACCACATCGACGTGGCCCCGCAGTACGGGAACGCGCAGTCGGTCGTCGGGCCGTGGCTTGAATCGCGCCGCGATCAATTCTTCCTGGGCTGCAAAACCCTGGAACGCGCACGCGACGCCGCCTGGGGCGACCTGCAAAACTCGCTCAAGCTGCTGCGCACTGCTGTGATCGACCTGTACCAGTTCCACGCCGTCACGACAATGGACGAGCTGGACGCGATCACCGGTGGCGGCGGCGCGTTTGAAACGTTTCAGCGGGCCAGAAATGAGGGCCTGGTGCGCTACCTGGGCATCACGTCACACGGCATGCACGCGCCGAAAATCGCGCTGGAAGCCGTCGCGCGTATGGACCTGGATACCGTGATGGTCCCGATCAACCCGCGCCTGTATGCCGATACGGATTACCGCGCGGCGACAGAGCGCCTGCTGGCCGCCTGCCAGGAACGTGATGTCGGCGTGCAGGTGATCAAACACGCGGCCAAACAGCCCTGGGGCGACAGGGAGAAAACGTTCAATTCCTGGTACGAGCCGTTTGTCGATTACAAAGAACTGGAACACGGTGTGCGCTTCGCGCTCAGCCAGCCGGGGGTTAGCTGCCTTGCCAGTCCCGGCGACGTGCGCCTGCTGCCGGACATGTTGAGGGCTGCCGAGAATTACACGCCGATGACCGCCGAAGAGCAGGACGCCCTGATCGCGGAACGCGCGTCCGCGCCGATCATCTTTGACGGGCCGCAGCCGATCAGCAAATAGGCGAGACTGCGCCAGAATACAAATTGCAGACCAGCCGCGCAGCCTGAGATTGCACCTGATACGGCACGCGGCTGAAACAACAGAGGACGCCAGACACCGGGGGTGTACGCGCTACACCCCCGGCGCACCCCCTATGGGTTGCGCGGCGTACAGAAATACCATTGAGATGGTCGTGAAACGATAATGCTTGAACTCGTGATCTTTGACTGGGGCGATACCGTGATGCGGGATTTCCCCCAATACGCCGGCCCGATGGCCGACTGGCCGCACGTGGAAGCGATGCCCGGCATCGCGCAGGCGCTGGCCGCGCTGCACCCCGACTACCACCTGGCGCTGGCGACCAACGCCGCCGCGTCCGGTGCGCAGCGGGTACGCGCGGCGCTGGCACGCGTGGGGCTGGACGGATACTTCAGCGCCGTACTGACGGCGCGCGAGCTGCACGTCAGCAAACCGGACCCGGCATTTTTCGAAGCAGCCCTAGCCGTGTTTGACTGCGTGCCACACCACGCGGTGATGGTGGGGGATAACTTCCGCACCGATATCGTAGGGGCCAAGCACGCCAGCCTGAACGCCGTATGGTACAACCCGGCGGGCGACCCTCCCCCGCGCGGCGTACCGATCCGGGCTGATGCGGTCATCCACGCATTACACGAATTAGACGCGGCGATCCGAGCGTTAGATCGCCGTGCAGGAGGCATTTTGTAAACATGGTTGTTAATGACGTACCGATCAACGAACTCATCGCAGACCTGGGCGCAGAAGACGACGAGGTTCGTCGCCGTGCCCAGATCACCTTACACGAACTCGGCGTGCTGGCGATCGAGCCGCTGATCGACGCGCTGCTGACCGGCGAACCACAGGTCCAGCGACGCGCCGCTGCGCTGCTGGCCGATGTCGGCGACGCGCGCGTCGTCACGCCCCTGATCCGGGCGCTCAACGCGTTGCAGTGCGACGGATGCGACGATCTCACGCTGGTGAAGATCGTCGACGCGATCGGCCATTTCGGCGATCCACGCGGCGTGAAGGCGCTGATCGACGCGCTGCCCAACGCCACCCCACACGTCAGGCGTCGCATCATCGCCGCGCTGGTGAGCATCGGGGACCGGCGGGCTATCGCGCCGATCCAACGCCTGGTAAACGATCCCGACGTCGGGGAAACCGCACGCTGGGCACTCTACCAGCTCGGAGAATGACACGCTAAAGCCGCCGGACGGTTCACCCACCCGGCGGCTCATGTTTCAGGGGCGCTTGAGTGCGCACCCTCACGCGGACTCCTCCACACGCCAGTACGCCCCGCCACCGCCTTCACGTGCCAGGAAACCCTGCTCGACCAGCTCGCGCCGCAGCCGGGCAACGTCTTCGTGCACCGGGCGCAGCATGGCGTTTACCTCCACTTCGGTATACGTGCGCCCCGGCTCAAACAGGCTTGCCAGGTAGCGCAGGATCACGAGCAGCTTGGTGTACTTGGTCGGGATTTGCTTCAGGCGTCGCCCGACAAAGTAATCCCGCAGAACTTTACGCTCGGCCTCGTCCAGGTCCAGGTCAAGCGCATCGATCCAGGCCATCTCGCGTTTCGCCGCTTCGTACGCCCGGCGCTGCCGCTCGAACTCGCCGCTTTCCAGCTCCGTGACAAAGCGGTTCAGTCGCCTGAACGTCTCGCTGTTGAGCCGGTAATGACGGTTCGTGCCCTCGGTGCGCAGGTTCAGCAACCCGACCTCGCGCAGTTTGCTGATGTGGTGCGAGACAGTCGGCTCCGTGAGGTCAAGCTCGGCAGCAAGGTCGCTGACGCGGTATTCGCCCGCGCTCAGCAAGCCGATGATCTGCAAGCGCGTCTCGTCCGCCAGCGCCTTGAAGAACTTCAACAACACCGCCAGGTCCGCCTCGCGGAAGCGCGATCCGGCGCCGTTGCCCTGCGTGGTGTCACTTTGTGGCATCGTGCCACCTCCCCTCAATATTCGACACATTGATAATTCGATGTGTATCTAAATTAGAAGTATATCGAATATTCAGGAGGGGTCAAGGGCGTGATTGCCGATCGCGCGATTCCGGGCTGCTACAGCAGAAACACACAGCGCAGGGGGGGCAAAATGTCGCGCCGCGTTACGTCCCCGCCACCAGCTCGCCGGACGCGGTCCAGCGGGCCGCGCGCACGTCGGCGTCTGCTGCGACCGCCGCGCCGAGCAGCGCTCCCAGCGTGCGCCGGAACGCGGCCACGTCGCCGGACGTGTAATACGTCACCGTGCCGGGCGCGCCGGTCCCGTTCGACGCCTCGCGCGCGCGCAGTACCCGCCCCGCCTGCCGGGCCACCGCCGGGGACGGGTCCACCAACGTCACGCCGGGGCCGATCACAGACCGGATCGCGTCCGCCAGAAACGGGAAATGCGTGCAGCCCAACACGAGCTGGTCGATCCCGGCGTCCAGCAGCGGGGCCAGGCGGCGCCGGATCGCGGCGTAGGCGGCGGGTGTAGCGACCTCGCCGCGCTCCGCCAGCAGCACGAACTCCGGGCACGCCTGTGTCTCGACGCGCACGTCCTGCGCGAACCGCCCGACCACGCTGGCGAACAACTGGCCCTGGAACGTGGTCTCGGTCGCGATCACGCCGATCACGCCGGTCCGGGTATCGCGCGCCGCCGGTTTGACGGCAGGCTCCATGCCGACGAAGGGGACCGCCGGGAACATCGCGCGCAGGGAATAGAGCGCGGCGGCGCTGGCCGTGTTGCACGCCACGACCACCAGCTTGACGCCACGCGCCAGCAAAAAGCGCGTCACGCCGACGGTGAACGCGCGCACGTCTTCGATCGGACGCGGGCCGTAAGGGACGTGCGCCTGGTCCGCGATGAAGATCACGTCCTCGCCGGGCAGTTGGCGGCGCACCTCGCGCAGCACGGAAAGACCGCCCACGCCCGAGTCCAGGATGCCCACCGGGCGCGAATCGCTCATTCGATATCGTCCGCGTCGAAGCCCTTGTCCGCGATCAGGCCGCCGATGGGGCTGTAGGTTAGCCAGCGCTGCTGCTCGCCCAGGCCACCCTCGCCCTCCGCCAACAGCAGCGCACCGAATTTCATCGTCTCGCCGGAACCGTCGGGCATGTCCAGCAGCACGTAACGGTCGGTCAGCCGCAGCCGGTCGATGTACGCCCAGCCCGCCGCGAACGCGTCGCCGTACAGCGGCTGGCTCTCCGCGTCACGCGGCAGCACGATCACGCGGTCCGAGGTGAAGCCGAGGTAATAGCGCCCAATGTCGCCGCGCCACGTGCGGAATATCTGCACCGCCAGGAAGACCCACGCCACCCAGCCAAGCATATTGAGCAGGCCCGCATTGAGGATGCCGCCGAGAATGTTCAGGAACAACCCCCCGACGACCGCGGTCTTCCACAAGCCCCACTGGTCCGTGCCGCGCACGTCCAGCACCCCCATGAGTTCCTCACCGGGGACCAGCAACCCCTGCATCATGCGCTGCGCGGGCGCGTTGGCCGGCACGCCCTGCGGCGAGTACTGCACGCCCCGTGCCGGTTTCAGGTCGGTGCGCGAGGCCGGACCGCTCAGCGGCGGCGCGGCCAGTGCCGCTTTTTCCAGCATCGACTCCAGGCCGTGATCGACCACGTCGATCGCGCGGCGCACGGCAGAGGCCGGGGTTTTCGGCTCATCGCGGTGCGACGGCGGCCCGTCCCACTCCTGGCGCGACTTGCGTCCCCGTGCATCCGGCACGCCGGACCCGGCACCGGGTGGCGTCCGGCCCTTCGGCGCGACCGGGATCGGCGGGGGCGGCGGCGCGATGTGCTCCGGCTGCGGGACCGCCTCGTCTTCCCCGCCAGCATGCGCCGCGACATCCGGCTCAGGCACAGACGCGGCGTCATCCGCAGCGGAATCAGGGAGTCCGGCAGGGGGGCTGTCCGCTTGCTCCTCGGGCGAAAGCGCCTCGACCGGCACGCTACCCTCACCGTGCAGCGGCGCTTCCTGCGCCGTTTCCGGGTCGGGCAGCTTGACTTCCGGCGGCGGGACCAACGCCGCCGCGCCGGGCACGTCCGCCACACGCAGACTCGCGGTCAGGGCACGCGCCAGGGCCCCAGCCGACGCGAACCGTTCGGCAGGGTCTTTCGCCAGCGCCTGCAGGATCACCGCCTCGACCGCTTGCGGCAGATCCGGCAGTCGCTCACGCGGAGGCGGCGGCGGATCGTTGACGTGTTTGTACATCAGCGTGAACGGCGTGTCGGACTCGAACGGCGGGCGACCGACCACCATCTCGTACAGGATCACGCCGAGCGAATATACGTCCGTGCGCGCGTCGACCGGCTCGCCGCGCCACTGCTCCGGGGCCATGTACTGCGGCGTGCCGATCACGGTGCCGGTCTGTGTCAGGCTGTGCGTGGCGGCGAGCATCTTCGCCAGCCCGAAATCCATCAGGTACACGTTGTCGAGATCGTCGATCAGCACGTTGTTGGGCTTCAGATCGCGGTGGATCACGCCCTGGCTGTGCGCGTAGTCGAGCGCCTCCGCGATCTGGTTGACGTAGCGCGCTGCCCGGTCGAGTGACAACTTGCCGCGCAGCAGGCGTTGGTACAGCGACTCACCTTCGATCACGCGCATCACCAGGTAGAAGATGTCGCCTTCGTGCCCAAATTCATGCACCGGCAGCACGCGCGGATGCTGTAAATTGGCGATCACCTGCGCCTCGCGCTCGAACCGCGCTTCGTACTGCGGGTCCTCCGCGAGATCGGCGCGCATGACTTTAATCGCCACGTCGCGCCCCATCGTCACCTGCCGCGCGCGGTAGACGGTCGCCATGCCGCCGCGCCCCAGGCGGCTGATGATGCGATAGTTGCCTATCGTTTGCCCGATCAGTGATTCGCCGTTCATGCCTTATCCTCCGCGCCCCAACAGCACCCGGCCCGCGCCAAAACCACCGGTTGCAGGTGCGCCTGATCACTGTGTGATGTGCTCAGTGGGAAAAATGTGCGCTGCGCCAGCGTCCCCCTACCATCATGTACGCGCATCCGCGCGATTCGTCGCATCCGCCGCGCGCTCAGCGCCCCAGCCGCCGCGCGACCCACAGCAGCCCGATCAACGTTTTGCCATCCGTAATTTCGCCGCGCGCGACCATATCCAGCGCCGCATCAAGCGGCAGCGTCAGCGTGTCGATGAACTCGTCCACGTCGCCATCCAGCCGTGACGGCGTGAGGCCGGTCGCCAGGTAGATGTGGATCAGTTCGTCGGTGTACCCCGGCGCGGTGTATTCACCGACCAGGCGCTCCAGTTCGCCGGGCCGGTAGCCGATCTCCTCTTGCAACTCGCGCTGCGCGGCGCGCGCCGGGTCTTCGCCCGGTTCGAGCGTGCCCGCCGGAATCTCCAGCGTGACCGCGCGCGCTGCCGTGCGGAACTGCCGCACCAGCACCACGCGGTCGCCGTCCAGCAACGGGACGACCGCCACCGCGCCGGGATGCCGGATCACCTCGCGCCACGCCTGCGACCCGTCCGGCAACTCGACGGTCACGCGGTGCAGGTCGACCAGCTTGCCCTGGTAGATCGGCTCGGATGAAAGGATTTTTTCGTCAAGGTCGGTTCTCATGCTGGCTCCCTCGATCCGCCTCTGGCGGCGGGCGTTCAAAACGTGGACCATAGTATCCCACGCACGCGCCAAAAAACAAGGAGCGCCTCACCTACGCGAGCCGCTCCTCAGCCGGACGCCCTGCAAGCGTCGCTATTGCCCCGCAGGCGTCACGATAACAATATACGGTGTCAGCGTCGGCGTGAATTCCGCCTGCTGCTGTGCCTGTTGTGGCGCGGGCGTCACGGTCACCGTCTGCCCTGGGATGATGATCTCCTGCCCCTCGACGATGTAGTTCATCGTCTGCGTGGTGAAACCGTTGGCCCGCAGCAGGGCCATCACATCGACGCCGTACTGCCGCGCGATGCTGAACAGCGTATCCCCCGGCACGACGACGTGCACGCGCGGGGCGGTCGTCGTGGTCGCGCTTGAGCCGGACGTGATCGGCCCGCCCTGGCCGTCCGGTGAGCCTGTCACGACCGGCACCGGCTGGGGCGTCGGCGTGATCGGCGTGGGGCACGGAATATCGATCGTCACCCCGGCCCGGATGTCGTCCACCGTCGGGATATCCCCGGGGTTCGCTTGCTGAATCTGCTCCGCCGTGACGCCGTACTGCCGCGCGATGCTGGACAGCGTCTCGCCCAACTGGATCAGGTGCTGGTCACAGATGCCGCCCTGCCCGTACGGAGTCGCCGTGATCACCGTCGCGTTAGGCGGGAACTGCCCTGCAGCGAACGGCTGGACCGGTTCTGTCTCGAGCGGCCCACCCTGCCCGTCCACCGCCCCCGGCGGGGTTAGCGTTGGCAGCGGCGTGCCCGTCAGCGCGGCGGATGTCGCGGTCGCCTCATAAACGATCATCGTCGCGGTCATCTGGCCGGCACTCAACGGCGTGGACTGTACCATCGCCACCTCGGTCGCCCCCGCCATGTCCTCGGTCAGCGGCGGCGTCCCGCCACCCTGCGGGCCGTCCGGCGGCACCGGCGTGGCTGCCGGCTCACCCCCAAACGGCGTCGCATCGACCGCGTCCGGCGGGCGTTCCGCCAGCGGAACCGCCTCGGCGGGCGTGGGGCTGGCGGTCGGCACGACGAACACCTGCGTGGCCGTAGGCTGCGGCAGCGGCGCGACGCTCTGCACGCCCGAAAATGCCGCCGCTGCATACGGCGTGTAGGTCGGGCTGGGCGGGAAGGTCGCAAACGGGACCGGCGTAAAGGTGCGCGTCGGCCCGATCGCGGTCGGGATCGCGGTATTAGTCGGTCGTGGTGTATTCGTCGGTTGCGGCGTGTAGGTCGGTTGTGGCGTGCTTGTCGGTTGCGGCGTGTTCGTCGGCTGCGGTGTATTGGTTGGCTGAGGTTGCTGTGTCGGCGTGGCCGTCGGTGGCGCGACCAGCGGGCCGCCCTGACCGTCTTCCGCTGTGGGCAGCGGGGTCCGCGTCTGTGGCGCAATGGTCGGGAACGGGGTCAGGCTAGGCACGCCAATCGGTGATGGCGGCTGCGTCATCTGTTCCGCGGTGGGAACCATATCCTCGGCTGTAGCATCGCCTGCCGGCCCGGTTTGGGGAGTCGCGGTGCCGCCGGGCTGTATATCCTGGGGGGCCAGTCCGGATCTCGGCGTCGGTTCCAGGTCCTCGCCCACCGACCGGAAACAGCCGGTCAACCCGAGCGCCAACAGCGCAATCACCGCGATCCACACCGCGAGACGACCATGAGTCCGCATAAATCTTCTCTCCTGGGGGGCTGGTGCTCCCTGCGTATCTGCTTCGCAGTTTACCACCAGTGCGCAGCCAGCACAAGCAACCCGCCCCGCGTGCCAGCGGCGTACCAGGCACGCGCAAACATCCCACAAACACACCGGTTTTATAGCACGCGTTGTGCCGCCGGCCCGTTGACCGGCAGCATCACGCAAAACGTGCTGCCCTGGCCGACCGTGCTCTGCACCTCGATGCACCCGCCGTGCCGCTCGATGATCGCCCTGGCGATGGACAGCCCCAGCCCGAACCCGCGCGTCGAGCGTGCCATATCGCCCCGAAAGAAGCGGTCGAAGATATGCGGCAGTTGGTGCGCCTCGATGCCGCTGCCGGTGTCGCTCACCGTGACGGCGATGTGCCCGTCACGCCCAGGGACCGGCGCGACCCGCACCATGATCGCGCCCCCGGCGGGCGTGTAGCGCACGGCGTTGTGCAGAATGTGGGTGAGCGCCTGCTGCAAGCGCGGTCCATCCCCTTGTACCAGCGGCAGTTGGTCCGCGTAATGCGTCGTGAGTGTAAGCCCGGCCTCGCGCGCACTGTCACCCACAGGCTCCAGCAGCCCGCGCACCAGCAGCCCCACGTCAACCGGCCTGATCGCGAACGGTTCGTGGCTGTCAAGGCGTGTCATCACCAGCAGCGAATCGAGCAACTCGGTCAGCAACTCGATCTGGTGGGTGATGTCGGCCAGGTATGCATCGCGCTTGCGAGAGTAGATGTCATTATGCAGCAGGTAGGCTTTCAGCCCGATGATCGACAGCGGCGTGCGGAACTCGTGCGACGCGTCGGAAATGAAGCTGGTGAGCACCTGTACCCGCTCGCGCTCCAATGCCAGTTCCAACGTGCGCTGTTCGGCTCGCCGGCGCTCGGTGATATCGCGCACGATCGAAAAGACCTCGTCCGGCCCCAGCGGGACCGACCGCACCTCAAATTCGTGATCCACGCCATTGATCGGCAGGACATATTCGCGCGTCTGGACCGTACCGGTTTCCAGCGCCGAGCGCAATCGCTCCAGCGCCTCTTCGACGGCAGCGGGCGGCAGCACATCGCGCACGTTGCGCCCGATCAGCTCGCTGCGCGGGTGCGACAGCGGCACTTGATCGGATTCCTTGATATCCAGGTAGACACCATCGCCGGACATGTCCAAGATCAGGTCCGGGATCGCGTCTAGCATCTTGCGGTTGCGCTCTTCGCTGGCGCGCAGCCGGTGCTCGTTCTGCTTGCGCTCGGTGATGTCCCGCGCCAGGATCACGACCCGCACCACGCTGCCGGACTCGTCCGGCACGGGGTATATGAAGGTGTCAAACCACGACCCGCCATCCGGGTCTTCAAAGTGCACCGGTCGGCCCGTGCGCACGGCCTCGTGCATTTGCTGCTGGCGCCGTTCAGCCACCACCGGCGGCAGGCGCTCCCAGATGGAGCGCCCGACCAGGTCGGCACGCGCGTCCCCCAGTTGCCGCGCCGCCGCAACGTTACAGTCCAGCAACACGCCGTCGGGATCGGTGATCAGCGCCACATCCCCCGGCGCAGCCATCAATGCGCGCGCCAGGGCCCGGTGTTCGTGTAGCGCCTGCTCCAGGTTCCGCACGCGCTGGCGCAGCGCCGCCAGTTCGGCATCCGCGCCGCTATGGCGATCAACTCCGTCCATAAGATTGCCCCGTATCTTACCCGACGTGATCGCGTCATGCTGCGTGCTTTTCCAGAGCATCCGCAGCCCGGCGACAGTTAAAAAAAGCACTTCCCCTTTAACGCAATCTTACATGCAAATGAGTGAAAAACACAACCCGGGCCAGGAAAGCACGCCAGGTGTACAATTGGGGCATGGGCGACTGCCCGCACGGCCCCCCAACAGGCTGCCACCGAACACCAACCGGCAGGCACAAGCCGATCCAGCGTCCGGCGCAGTGGATGCTACAGTCACGCTGCGCAGAATAAGGAGTTGTGTGATGACTATCATCATGAGTATCGTCATCATCCTGCATGGCCTGGTTCACCTGCTGTACCTCGGGCAGAGCCAGCGCCTCTTCGAGCTTCAGCCCGGCATGGTCTGGCCGGATGATGCGTGGGCTTTTTCGGCGCTTCTGGGCGGTCAAACAACACGCTCGCTGGCGAGTGTCGCCTGCGGAGTGGTCGCGATCGGTTTCGTGGTGGGCGGCGTGGGGTTGCTCGCCGGTCAAAGCTGGTGGCGCGCGGTGGTTGTGGCTGCGAGCATCCTGTCGGTCGTCGTTTTTGTGCTGTTCTGGGATGGCACCACGCGGCACCTGGACGATCAAGGCACGTTCGCGATCCTGATCAACCTTGCGCTGCTGGTCGCGGTGCTCGTCTTGCGCTGGCCCGGCTGAGCCCCGCCGAGCAACCCACCGGGCGGCACTTCGCCGACGGGCCGTCACAGCATGGCGACCACAGTCACCACGATCAGCACGTCCAGGATCAAGAGGTTGATCACCGGCCCGGCGCTCTTCGGGTTCCAGTCCAGCACCGTCAGGACCAGCGAGAACAGCGTCACCGCCACCGCCAGCTCCAGCCACCAGTCACGCTGGCGCGCCACGCCATACGCGGCGATCACAAAGCCGATCATCGCCACGCCCCACAGCGCCCCGAAGACGCGCATCCCCGCGTCGCCTACCTCAAGGCGCCCGCCGAGTAATGCCGTCTTGTACCCGCCGAAGTCCTCCAGTTCTGCGATCTTCCAATACATCAATACCCCGATGATGTGGATCAACCCATGCAGCAGCAGGATCGCCGTGCCTGCATAGCGCACGATTTGTTGGATCGTCATCGTTTCCCCCCTAAGGCTTGGCCAGGGCCGCCGTATGATGCCCCCGGCAGCGTATGCTCGTCTACAGCCCGCGCTGCCGGATGTAGCCGCTTACGTCCACATTGTACACTACGTCTTCCATCGTAAACACAGCCCAGGGACCGTCTTCATCGCCCCAGATCGCCGCGCCGGATACCGGCACCAGCATGCCGTGAACCGTGCGCCACCCGCCGCGCGGCTCAAGCCGCCACTCCGTTTTCACGTCGGAGTCCGCGCCCTTGTAGCGCAGCGTGACCATGTGATCGATCAATCCGGTGTCCGCGTTGAAATGGACCGTGAACGTCTCCTCGCCGTCCTCGAACGGCACGACCAGGTGCGCGGTCGTGTCGTCCACCGGCTCCCACCGCACGCGCGGATCGGTGAGATAGATCGCCGGGTACCACATCGACTCGGCCCACAGCCCCAGGTTCGCGCCCTGGTTCACCTGCGGATCGTCCTCGACGGTGCCGAACGGCAGTTCCATGCGCCCGACGCCATCCAGGTAACGCTCGTTGACCTTCAACAGCGGCACGCCCCAGCTTGTGCCCTCGATGTAATGCCGGTAACTCTGCCCCGCCTCGTGGGTGAAGCGGAAACGCGCCTTGAAGTCCAGCACCGCGATCCGCATATCCGCGCGCCCGGTCATCACGGCGCTGGTGATCACCGGCACCTCGCCCGCGCCATCCGTGATCACGTCGTAGAACCGCGCGACGGGTGCCGGCAGATCGCCCGGGATCGGGACCGTTTCCAGCGCCGGCGCGCGCTCAGGATAATCGTCGAAGGGGCGCGGCTTCACCTGGAACCCGGCCCACAGCAGCGCGATCAGCGCGATAAACAGCAACAGCACGATCCCCATGAGCGTCAGCCCCCTTCTGAGTGTTGTGTTCATGTTCGAATTCCTCATATCCGTGTGCTGGCGGGAATCACGCCCGCCGGATCGTCCCCTCGACAAACACGCTCGCCAACTGGTCGAGCAACTCGTCCGGCGCCATACCCGGCACAAAATCCGTCCGGAGCGCCTGCCGGTAAAACTCGGCGGTCGAAAACAGGCTGCTGCAGGCGTGCGCCAGCGCATCCGGATCGAGATCGGGGCGCACGACGCCCGCCGCGACCTGCCGCCGGAAATACGCCGCGATCCGTTCGTGATTGCGCTGCCCGCCCGCGCGCGTCGCCGCTTGCAGCGCGTCAAATTCGCCCGTCTCGCACAACATCAGGCGCAGCATACTGTAATTCTGCGCTATCGCCTGCTGCTGCAACCGCGCCATGCAGCGGATATCCGCCGCATAGTCGCCCGTCAGGTGATCTTCAAAGGTCTCCGCGAAACCGTTCGCGTTGAAGTTCTCCACGCACGCGGCAAAGAGCGTCTTCTTGCTGCCGAAGTGCCGGAACAGCGTCACCTCGTTCACATCCGCCGCCGCCGCGATCGCGCGCGTCGTGGTGCGCGCGTAGCCCTGCGTGGCGAACAGCTCAAACGCCGCGTCGATGATGCGCTGGCGCGTGCTGTCCGCCTCACTGGAAGTCGTCATCGTTCATCTCACCTCGCCCTGCACCAGAAAGGTAAGCAACCACTTGCACGCAACATGATCGCACGGCAGCAGGTTGTCTGCAAGTGAGTACTTACATGCATACACCGTAACATCTGTCAGCGGCGGGCCGGACGGCACGCGCACAAAAAAGCGGGCGCCCGGTAGGGAGAGCGCCCGCCTGAGTAGGGTGGAAGCACGGCTCAGCACTTGCCAAAATGCCGGCATAACATGAATCCGCCGATCACGATCAGGATCACGGACCATGCGCTTCCCAGACTGAAAAAGGCCAGCGCCCCCAGGCCGCCGATCACAACGCCCGCCAGCATGCGGTTGCGCAGGGTCTGCGTCCACACGCCGCCGCGCGCTTCGACCTTCTGAAACGTATCGAAGCCCAGCCAGCCGCCGACAACGAGCAACAGCAGGCCCCACCAGTTGATCGCCAGCATCCCCATCAACGCGATCAGCACGACCAGCCCGCCCGCCAGCATACGGTTGCGGGTGTGCGCGGTCCAGGTACGGCCCTGCTGCCGGAAAATCTGCAGCGTGTCGTAAACGATCCAGCCGCCGATGCCCAGCAGCAGCAGCGACCACAGGTTAAAGCTCAGCCCCAGGGAACGCTGAACGATCATCAATAACGCCAGCCCGATCAGTCCCAGCCCCGCCAGGGCGGCCCAGTTGCGCTCCTGGATCAACTCGCGCAGGTCGAGGCCCGGCACACGCCCGCCACTGGCGCGTTTTCGCTTGGTCTTGCGCGGGCCGTTCGACTCCCTGTTCTCCGTCATCGTCGTTTTCCTTCGCAGTTGCCCATCATCGATATCGTTGGTTATTTATCACGTACTACGCAGCACGCACGGTGCCGGTTGCACCGCCGCGCGGATTCCGACGCAGTTCTTACGCCGCAGCGCTTGCTGTTGCGCTGCCCGAACGCCTACAATCTGGAAAGTAATCCCGTTTTCTAACACGCCCGTGCCCCTATCTAGCGTGTGCTGCACGGGCATATGCAGCCTGAATCCCACTCTATCACCGGAGGATTGCTAACATGCTCAGCGAAAAAATGCAAGCGGCGATGAACGACCAGATCAACGCGGAACTGCACTCGGCCTACCTGTACCTGGCGATGGTCGCCTATTTTGAGGACCAGAACTTCACCGGGATGGCGCACTGGATGCGCCTGCAAGCCGAGGAAGAACTCGGCCACGCGATGAAATTCTTCGATTTCATCAACGAGCGCCGGGGCCGCGTGATGCTCCACCCGATTCAGGGCGTGCCGAACACGTGGGACTCGCCGCTGGCCGCCTTTGAAGCAGCGCTGGAGCACGAGCAGAAAGTCACCGCGCTGATCAACGCGCTGGTCGACCTGGCCCACGAAGAGCGCGATCACGCTGCCGACAGCTTCCTGCAGTGGTTCGTCGACGAGCAGGTCGAGGAAGAGGCGTCCGCCGATGCCGTCGTACAGAAACTACGCCTGGCCGGGGATGCGCCGCAGGCGCTGCTGTTCCTGGACGACCAGCTTGGGCAGCGCCAGCCGGAAGCCGAAGAAGACGGCGCGGAATAGGCGCGCCGCGCGACACAATCGCCAACGAAAACGGGATGCGCCCGGCCTGCGGCGCGTCCCGTCGTGGTTGGGATGGCGGCGTGGTGATGCTCACGGATACAGCGGGATGCTCACCCGTACTTCGGTGCCGTGCTGCGGCTCGCTGTGAATCGCAAGCTGTCCGTCGTGCAGTTCAATCAGTCGCTTGGCGATGATCAGGCCCATCCCCAACCCCTGCTGCTCGTACAGCACGCGGTCAAACTGCATGTACGCCCCGATTGACGCGATCTGCTCAGACGCCATCCCGCGCCCCCGGTCACGCACCACGATGATGAAAACATCGTCATCCCGCGCCGTGCGCACCGCCACCGGGCTGCCCGGCGGCGAGAATTTGAACGCGTTGTCGACCAGTTCCAGCGCGATCTTGTCCAGGTTATCGTCCGCGATTAACAGGGCGACGTCGTCTGTTTCCAGCACCAGGTCATTCTCGCGCTCGTACATCTGCGCGATCTCCATCGCGCGCGCCGCGACCACCGTGCCCGCCTGCGGCGTGATGAAATTGCGTAGCTGTTGCAGGCGCTCCGGGTCCGCCGCCAGCACTTCGATCTGCGCGTAGATCAGGAAGTTCTCCAGGACGCGGTGCAACCGCCGGTTGTGGTTGACGATGCGCGTCGCCAGGTCGCGCACCTCGTCCGGCCCCAGCGAGTCGGCGTCCATGCGCAGCAATTCCGCATATCCCAGGCTGCCGGATAGCGGCGTCCGCAGTTCGTGCGGCAGCGCGTAGATGATGTTCTTGCGCAGGAGGTGGATCGTCTGCTCGTATTTCTGTTTGAGCGCCTCGCGTTTGTCGAGCTGCGCCTGCACGGCGGCGAGCAGTTCGTCGGTGGTGAACGGCTTGGGCAGGTAATCGTCCGCGCCCAGCGACATGCCGCGCCGCATGTCGTCGCGCTTGTCCCGCGCGGTGAGGAAAATGAACGGGATATCCGCCATGCCCGCGTCGTAGCGCACGTACTGCAGGACGCTGTAGCCGTCCATGCACGGCATATTCACATCACACAGCACCAGGTCCGGCACGTAATCCCGGATCAGCATTACCCCTGCCTCACCGTCCGCCGCGCCTACCGCCCGGTATCCCTTGATCTCAAGCGTGGAGATCACACGTTCCCGCATCAACCGATCATCATCAATGACCACGATTGAGGTCATAATAACGCACTCTCAAATTGTGTTTCCCAGCCACCCCAATAGATGCCGCGAACACCCGGTTAAACTGTTTAGAGTATACGACAGTAACACCGAACGAAAGCTAAAGAATTTGTGAAGAACACGCGTGCAGCCGCCTCAACGTGGGGCGGCAAGCGTCGCGTATTCCCAGGTGAGCGTCGCCGGCTCCG
Source organism: uncultured Anaerolineaceae bacterium (assembly GCA_964425755.1). GTDB lineage: Bacteria > Chloroflexota > Anaerolineae > Aggregatilineales > Aggregatilineaceae > CAYRNY01. Next base: position 85,797 of record CAYRNY010000017.1, on the reverse strand, counting down.
CCCCGCCCTGCACCCAGACGCCCCACGCGTCCCCCGGCATGAACGCGGGCGCGCCCAGCCGTTCCTCGTTCACGCGCAGCCGGGCCGTGCCGCCCGCGGGCGTATAATGCACCGTGACCGTGTTCGCCGTGCCGGGCGGGTCAATGCGCGGGAAAGACCGCCAGCGCCAATCCGGGTGAGCGGCGGGACAGTCCTCGATCACCTGGGGCATGCTTCCCGGCGAACAGGTGCGGATCGTCCAGTAACCACCCGCGCTGATCGCGTAGACCGTGCGCGTTCCGTCCGCCGCCGCGATCCACACGCCCCACGCGGCCAGCGGATCGGCGGCGGCATCCAGCCGCGCGCGCACTGCCAGCGTGAACGCCGCATCCCCGCCACGCAGCGGGAGCGGTTCGGGCGCGGCCCACCAATGCGCCGCCCCCGGCGCGAGCGTCGCCCGCGATGCCCCCGCCCAGGCAAATGCACGGTCCGACCACGTCACCGGCCCGGCGACCGGCGGGTCGGCGGCCCCACGCCCCAGCGCGACCGCCGCGAGCGCCACCAACGCGATCACCAGCGCCACACCCCCCAGCGCTGCCCGCCATAACCAGCGTGGCGGCGGCGCGTCCGCTGCCTGCCGATCTGCTGCTGCCATCCGTGCACCTCGTGTGTCCGCCGTCCTGTTTTTTCCGCCCACCGGCAGGACGATTATACACGGCCCGTGCAAAAGGCGGGACCGCGCCGGGCCGCGTTAAACTTCTGGTGTAATCACGCCTGCCAGAAGGGGGCCAAAATTCGCTTAAACCGCGCCCTTACGGTATAATTTTACATAGAATAATCGCGCGGCAAGTCGCGTGAAAACGGGGCAAAAACGACCGTGACGGTGCACGAAAATGCCCCTGTACAATTGCCTTAACAATCAGCGCTACGCGGCTATTGCGACTCACCGAGCGACCCGCGTTTTTGGTCGCTCGGCTGATTCACAACCGCCGGCCCGTATACACAACAGAGCAGGAAATCCCTCATGGACAGCGATATCGGGACCATCCGACAGATCAACATTGACGACGAGATGCGCGATTCGTATCTCGACTACGCGATGAGCGTGATCGTCGCGCGCGCGCTGCCCGACGCCCGCGACGGACTCAAACCGGTACACCGCCGCATCCTCTACGCCATGTACGACATGGGCATTCGCTCCAACTCGTCGTATAAGAAATCCGCGCGTATTGTCGGCGAGGTGTTGGGGAAGTACCACCCGCACGGCGACCAAGCCGTGTACGACGCGATGGTACGCATGGCCCAAACGTTCTCCATGCGCTACCCGCTGGTCGACGGGCAGGGCAACTTCGGCAGCATCGACGGCGACAGCCAGGCTGCGATGCGCTACACCGAGGCGCGCATGGCGAAAATCGCCGAAGAGATGCTCGAAGACATCAACATGAACACGGTGGACTTCGTGCCGAACTTCGACGAAAGCCTCGAAGAACCGCTCGCGCTGCCCGCCAAGCTGCCAAACCTGCTGCTTAACGGCACCAGCGGGATCGCGGTCGGCATGGCGACCAATATCCCGCCGCACAACCTCAACGAACTGGCTGCCGCGATCACCTACATGATCGACCGCATGATTGACTACGATGGCGACCCGGACGATATCGTCACCGACATCACCGTCGACGACCTGATGCAGTTCGTCAAAGGGCCGGACTTCCCCACCGGGGCGCTGATCGTCGGCGGCGCGGAACTCAAAGAAGCCTACGCCACCGGCAAAGGCCGCATCGTGATGCGCGCGCGGACTGAGGTCGAAGAGGCGGGCGACGACCGTTTCCGCATCGTGGTGACTGAAATCCCCTACCAGGTCAACAAGTCGCTGATCCTGGAACGCATCGCGGACCTGGTGCGTGACGGGCGGCTGGACATGATCAGCGACCTGCGCGACGAATCCGACCGCGAAGGGCTGCGTATCGTGGTCGAGTTGAAGAAGTACGCCCAGCCGCGCACGGTGCTGAACCGGTTGTTCAAGTTCACGCACCTGCAGAGCACGTTCGGCGTGCAGATGCTCGCGCTGGTCGATAACGAACCGCGCCTGCTCAGCCTGCGCCGCGCGCTGCACCTGTACATCCGGCACCGCCGCACGGTGATCCGCCGTCGCAGCGAGTACGAACTCGACAAGGCCCGCGCCCGCGCCCACATCCTCGAAGGGCTGCTGAGAGCGCTGGCAGATATCGACGACGTGATCCAGACGATCCGCGACGCGGACGATACCGACGCCGCGCGCACGGGCCTGATGGAACGCTTCGCGCTCAGCGAAGCGCAGGCCAACGCGATCCTCGACATGCAGCTCCGCCGCCTCGCCGCGCTGGAGCGCCAGAAGATCGAGGACGAATACAAGCAGATTCGCGACTACATCACCTACCTGGAAGACCTGCTCAGCCACCCGCGTAAGATCCTGGCCCTGATCCGCGACGACATCAACGAACTGTCCGAGACATACGGCGACGAGCGCCGTACCGAGCTCGCGCTGGATATGGCGACCGAGTTCGCGGAAAGCGACCTGGTGCGCGAAGAGGAAGTGCTGATCAGCCTGACCGAGCGCGGCTACATCAAGCGCGTCCCGGCGGCGGCGTACCGCTCGCAGCGACGCGGCGGCAAGGGCGTCACCGGCATGACCACGCGCGAAGAGGACTCGGTCGAGTTCCTGTACGCGGCCAACTCGCTCGACCACGTGCTGTTCTTCACCGACCAGGGCAAGGTCTACAGCGAGCGCGCGTACATGATCCCTGAAGCGGGCCGCAACGCCAAAGGCACGCTGATCAACGCATTCCTGGCCCTGCAGCCGGAAGAGTACGTCTCCACGATCGCGGCGGTCAAGACCTTTGAGGACACCGAAGGCTATTTCGTGCTGTGCACGCGCAAGGGGCGCATCAAGCGCGTGCCCGTCAGCGCGTTCGCATCCGTGCGCAGCAGCGGCCTGATCGCGATGGGCCTGGACGACGACGATTACCTCGGCTGGGTGCGCCATACCACCGGCGACCAGGACTTGATCCTCGTCACGCGCGGCGGCATGAGCATTCGCTTCAACGAGCGCGACGTGCGCGTGATGGGGCGTCCGGCAGGTGGCGTGAGCGCGATCCGCTTCCAGGGCGGCGACGAACTGGCCGGCATGGACGTGATCACCGACCCGCGCGACGACCTGCTCGTCGTCACCGAATACGGTTACGGCAAGCGCACGCCGCTGACCGAGTACAAGGTCCAGCACCGCTATGGTTACGGCATCCGCACCCTGTCGCGCGACCGGGAAAAGACCGGGCGCATCATCGGCGCTGCGGTCGTCAAGCCGGAAGACGACCTGACGCTGATCACGGGCGGCGGCATGGCGCTGCGGACCGAGGTCGGCACGATCAACGTGTACGGGCGCGTGACCAGCGGCGTCAAGCTGATGGACCTGCCCGGTGACGACGTGCTGGTCGGCATGGCGATCGTCAGCGAGAAAACCACCGGGGCCAGGGTCGAGGCCATCGCGGGCGACGGCAGCATGCCCGGCGCGCTGGATGCGATCACCGTTGACACCGGCGACGAACTGATCGACGACCTGTACGACGGCGACGGCGACGATCCGGACGCGGATTTTGATGCCGGTTTCGATGCGGAATTCTAGCGGCCACCTCAAGCCGCCTGTTACCGCAACGTAAACAATCGTAAAATCGACGGGTGCCGATTTACACCGGGCCACGATAGCTGGTATAGTAAACCAATGTCGGGCGGTGCATCTGGCACGCGACCGGGAAAGTGCGTTCGAACACGGAGAGGCAGCTCCATATGGCTGAGGAAACCCCCAAAAGAACTTGCCCTAAATGCGCGCATGAAAACGAGACCAGCGCGTTGATCTGCGTTCGCTGTGGCACGCCGCTCAGACCCACGACCTACCCGGTATCCGAACGCTGGCCCGCGCGTCCTGAAACACGGCCCGAACCGCGCCCCACCGCAGAACCCAAACCAGAAACCGAACAACCGCCTGCCAGCGCCGGGATCGCGCTGTGGGTGCGCAACGACCCGCTGCCAGTGCTGCTCGAAAGCGGCACCGGCGTGGTCCTGGGCCGCCAGACCGACGCCCAAAAGGACCCGGCGTTCCTGGTCGACCTATCGCGTTACAGCGCCTACCGGTTGGGCGTGTCCCGCCGCCACGCGCAGATCGAGATCAAGGGCGGGCAGTGCCTGCTGCTCGATCTGGGCAGCTCAAACGGCACGTGGGTCAACGGGTTGAAGGTGCGCCCGTACCAGCCCGTCACGCTGCAGATCGGCGACCGCATCAACCTTGCCCAGCTCGAGATCCTGGTCGGGCCGCTGACCGACGAGGCGCGCGCGCGTGTGGCGCAGCCTTCCGGCGGTGAAGCAGACTCACCCGCTGACAAGGCGACTGAAGCGGATCAAGCCGCTGCCAAACCAGCCGCGCCACCCGTCGACAAGCCGAACCAGGCAATTGACGCGAGCGCAAAGCCACCCGCACCAGCCGCCGACAAAACGCCTCAAGCCGCCGAACCGCCCAAACCGCCGACCGGCAACGTGCCGCAAACCAACGACGCGAGCGCCAAGCCGCCCGGCCCGACAGGCAACCTCGCGGACGCAGAGTCCCCCGCCCCAAGCGGCACGGAAGACGCCGCCGAACCCAAACCGGATGCTGATAGCAAGCCAGACGACGACAGCTCCAAAGATGCGAGCGGCAACACACCGACCTGACATCCGCTGCACGGTGATCCGCGCCTGGTGAGGGCCGCCGCCCCAAGCTTAAAATTTTCCTGCTGCCCTAGACGATCACCGCCCTCTGGCGTACACTTGGGGGCATGACTCACCACCCACACCCACTGGCCCCCGGCACGGACCGGCTGATCCTGCCGGACAGCGAACCGCAAACGATCGCCGAGGCGGCAGTCGCGCTGGCGAACACCAACGGCGGCTGGATCGTGTTTCCGGCGTCCGCCGCACCGGGCGCACTGGCGCGCACGCTCGCGGCGGCGGCGGAGCGCTGCAAACCGGCGATCCGGTTCGGTCCGCTGTGTCCCGATCCGCAGCCCCCCGACCCGGCCAAGCCAGGGACGGCCTGCGCGGTCGAGCGCAGCGATCGCGTGCACGCGCTGGACGATGGGCGCGTGGTGGTGCGGGTGGGGCCGCGCACGCGCGACCTGAACGGCGAGGAGATTCGCCGCCTGCTCAGCGCGCGGCGCACCGGGGAATTTGAGACTGAATGCGTGCCGGGCGCGACTCCCGGCGCTCTCGATCCGGGCCAGCTTGCGGATTTCCTCGCGGCGCGGCAGCGCGATCCCGGCCAGGCGGCACAGTCCACCGACGCGGCGCTGCACGAACTCGGCGCGTTCACCGAGCAGGCAGGTGTCACGGTTGCGGGGCTGCTGCTCTTCGGGCGCGACCCGGCGCGCTGGTTGCCGGACGCGGGCGCGCGTTTCGTGCGCGTCGTCGGCGGGCAGCGCGTGCTGGACGAGCGCATCGACGGGCCGCTGGCGCAGCAGTTCGCGCAGCTTTGGGACACGCTGCACGCGCATATGCGCGGCGGCGACCGCCCGGACTATCCCCCCGCCGTGCTGCGTGAGGCGCTGTTCAACGCGCTGCGCCACCGTGATTACCGGCTGCACGGCGAGCGCCTGACCGTCACGCTGCACCCCGACCGCCTGGAGATCACCAGCCCCGGCGGGCTACCGGGCTATTTGAGCGGCACCCAGCAGATGCTCGGCGCGCGCTACCGGCGCAATCCGCGCCTGCACTGGGCGCTGGCGCAGTGGGGCCTGGGGACGGGTTCCGCGCCCGGCATCCTGGGCATGATCATGCAGTTGGACCAGCACGGCCACCGCGCCCCGGCCATCGAAAGCGGGCCGTACCACGTCACGCTGCGGCTGTTCCGCGCGCGCGCCGGGCAGGACGCCGCGCCCGCCGGTGCTACTTCCGGTGACGCGCAGCTTACCGAGCGCCAGCGCACGATCCTGAACTACGCACGCACGCGCGGCAGCGTGACGCTGCACGAAATCCGCGTGCAGTGCCCGGCCACAGCGCCCGGCCAACTGCAGGCCGATCTCGCCGCGCTGGTTGCATCCGGCCACCTGCGCCGGATCGGATCATCCAGCCGCGCGTATTACATCCTGGCGTAACCCGCATGCTGGAGTGCCGTCATGTCAGTGTTCATCGGCAAAGTGACCACGTTCATCACCCGTACCCGTGAGAGCACGCGCGACCTGTTGCTGTTTGAGCATCCTTATGCCGGGAACGAGATCCCCGCCGGGACAATGGAACCCGGCGAAACGCCGGTCGCCGCCGCGCTGCGTGAAGCACGTGAGGAAACCGGACTCGCGGATTTCAAGCTGCGCGCGCAGGTCGCCACGCGCACCGGTACGCCGCCGGAAGGCATGCGCATCATCGCGCAGGCAACCCCCGCCTACGCGCGCCCGGATTCCTCAAGCTGGGACTGGGTCACGCTGCCGCGCGGCCTGTGGGTCAAGACGCTGCGCCACGCGGACGGCTACACGCAGATCACGTACAGCGAAGCCGACCACCTGTTTAACGTGCAATATACCACGTTTGAGATCACGGCCTGGGTGCCGGATCACGTCTTCGCGGACGGATTCCGGCGACACTTCTTCCACCTGGAGCACGCGGGCGACACCCCCGACCGCTGGACCGTGTACACTGACGGGCACACCTTCACGTTGTTCTGGGCCGCGCTGGACGATCTGCCGCCGCTTGTCCCGTCTCAAGAAACCTGGCCCGGACTGTTCAAAGCGTACCTGGCACGGCAGGAGACATAATAGACCGCCTCAGCGCTGCGGATCGCCATCCAGCAGGGCGCGCAGGTGCGGCAGCGCGGCGCGCAGCGCCCGCACGCGGTGCGTCACGTAGGGGTGGCGCTGCGCCGCAAGCAGCAGCATCGCCTCGCCCAGCAGCATATCCCACGACGGCACGTAGAACAACGACTCGAACGGGAACCCTTCGATCCGCAGTGGGGCCGCTTCCTCGAGGATCACGCCGCGCAGCGTGCCCTCGAACAGCGCGATCTCGCCGCCCGGCACGCCGGCTGCGAACGCCGTGCGGAACTGCGCGCCGCGTTCCCCCAGCGGGATGCCGCGCATCCGTTCCAGGCAGTAGTCGATGATCGCCTCGTCGGTCATGCGCGCCGAGCCATCCCAGCGCCGGACGTGAATCCCCGGCTCGCCGCCCAGCGCGTCGATCTCCAGCCCGGTGTCGTCGCCCAGCACCACGTAGCGCGCGTCGAGCGCATCCATGTACGCGCGCGCCTTGGCGCTGGCGTTGGCTTCCAGCGTGCGCCCGTTTTCCGGCACGTCAAGCGCCAGCCCGACATCCGCCGGGCTGAGCAGCTTGATCCCCTCTGGTTCGAGCATCGAACGCAGTTCCATCTGTTTGCCGGGGTTCAGTGTGGCATAAAGCAGGTTGCGCGGCATAACGGCTCCTTTACGCGTGTGCCCGTCCGTCGTGCAGTGGCGTGATCCTAGTTCGCGGGTACGTGCAGCCGCTGCCCGGCGAAGATTCTGCCCGGGTCGCTAAGGCAGTTGGCGTGCATCAGGGTTGTGTAGGTCACATTATAGCGCAGGCCGATGCGGAACAGGTTCTCACCGCGCTGGACGACATGCACCGGCCAATCCGTGCGCACCGTGCAGCCCGGCGTCGTGCCGAACGTCACGCTGACCTGGTCCGACGCGATCACGCTACCATCGCGGGCGCTGGTAGCATACGCGTAGATCGTCGCGGATGCCCCGGCAGGCACCGTGACGGTGAAGCTCGCGCTCCAGGGGCCGGTCCCGCCGACGCCTACATCTCCGCCCGCCGTGACCGGCTGCTCGGACAGGACGCCACCGCCGCTATTGAGCACCTGCACCACCAGCGCGCCCTCGAACAACGCGCGTGCTGTCCCGCTGACCGTGAACGGCTGGCTCGCTGTCAAGGTGCTGCCGCTTGCCGGCTGCTGAATGTCGATCATCGGGCCGGTACCGGGCGAACTGTCCGCACCCGGCACGCGTAGCGTCGCCCCGGCGATGATCAGGTTGCTCGTCAGGCAGTTACCCGCCATGAGTTCCGCGACTGTGATCCCCGCGCGGCGGGCGATGCTGTAGAGCGTGTCCCCGCGCTGGACGGTATACGCGGGCCAGTCGGTGCGGATGGTGCAGCCGCCCTGCGCGTCAGCCTGGGCCAGGACCTGCCCCGGTCCTATGATCAACGTGGCTGATAACACAATGATGACCATCAAACGGTTGAACATCGGTATTCCCTCCCTGTTGTTTTCGTTGTGTGCCATACCATTAAGCCATAGAAGCGGCATATTGAAACCACCGCCGCCATACGGGCAGGTGATGCAGCCCCTACCGGCTCCCTACGCCATGCACGGCTGCCCGGACCGGGGGCGCGTTGTGGCAACCGCTAGCGAAGCACGCCAAACCCGGTAAGATCGCAGCACGGATCGCGCCACACACGCGCTCCGCGAACCGGCGACCCTGACACACGCGAGGCAGCACATGATCGAACCCCTGATCGGCCTGGGTGCGCTCACCGGCGTGAGCGCCGCGACACTGCTCAGCCGCCTGTGGTTGCAGCGGCGGGCGCAGCGCGCGCACGTCCGCAACACGCGCACCGCCTGGATGCGCGCCGGGCGACGCGTGCGCTTCGGGCCGGTGGGCACGTCAAACGCCGGGCCGCTGCCACAGCACAGCTACCGCCTGCAGTTCGGCGCGCTGGGCATCGTCGATGACCGGCTGGTGATCGAGGGCCACCGCGACCACCACGCCGATATCGAACTGCCGCCGAGCAGCATCGCGCGCGTCGGGCTGTGCATCGTGCCGGTCCAGGCCGGCGCGCGGGTAACCGACCGCCGCGCGCTGCACGTGCATTATACCGGGCCGGGCGGTTGGCGCGTCGCCACGATCGTGACCGACGATCCGCAGGCCATCGCTATGGCGCTGCACCGGCACACCGGCCTGCCGGTGTACGACTCCGGCACCGCGCGGGACGACTTCGGCCCGATGCCCGCGACGCAGATGCAGCAGGATATCTACGGTGACTGGGACCCGGTGCGCGAGGGCGACCTGTACCTTGCGCCGGACCGCGTGATCTTCAACTGGCAGGACGCGATCGCGCTGGAAACGATCGCACGCATCGACGTGCTGCGGCAGGGCACCTGGCGCGACCGCCTGCCGGATGCTGAGGGCCTGCTGCGCATCGAGCACACCACCGGCGCGGATGACGCCCACGCCGTGACGGGGTACGTCGTGCGCCGCGCCGGCGAGTGGGCGGCGGCGATACAGCGCCACATCCGCGCCCCGATCCCGGTCCAGATCGGGCGCAAAAAAAGGGCCGGGTAAATATCCAGCAAACGTCAAGGCGGCAAAGTACAAAAATTGTCTAAAAATTGTGCAGCCCTGTTGAAATTTCCACCGAAACACGTCACAATGTCCAAAGAGCAGCGGGTTATTCGAGGAGTAATGATCTCATGGTGGACCATTCGGACCTGCCCGGCCCTGGGGAGCAGGTCGATCCGAATGTCAAATCAGGGGAGGCACCAGGCGATCCGATCCCGGATGGTGATATGCCCCGTGTGCAAACCGCGCGTGATGCATGCAGGCAAACGCAGGACCTGATTCCCGTTGCCCTGCCTGCATTCGACGCCGCGCGGGACGGCACGGACGGCGCGCGCAAGCGCCGCACCGGCACCGACCGCGACGCCTACGCGGTGATACCGCCATCCACCCATGCCACCGAACGGCAGCGCGACCACAGCCCCGGCGACCAGCGCGAAACCGTGTTCGATCCCGCGCAGGATAACCCCGGGCCGCAATCCGACAAAGGCTAACCGTCATTCATCATCCCGCGTTATAGACGCAAGACCACTGCCGGACAGCACCGCGCGGTGGTCTTTTTTTTCGCTGCGCGGGATCGCGCGTCCAGTTCAGCACAGGGTACCGGGCCTCGCTGCACACACCCGGCGATTAGCGGTATATCACCTCGTACACGCGGAACCCGTCGATCTCGGCCAGCAGGGTGATGTCCTGCGGCTGCACGGCATCCGGTAGGCGTCCTGCAAACACCAGGTAATCGTAGCGTGCCAGCGCGTCACGGCGCGGCAGCCCGCCGACGATCACCTCCAGGCGGCTCTCTTGCGCCGCGTGGAAGGGCAGGAAGTGGTTGTCGGTCAAGAGCCGCCCCGCCGCCGGCAGCGCGTCCAGGTAACGCGCGACATCGTAGACCGGCCCCAGCGCGATCCGGTGGCGCGTCTGATCGTCCATCAGCGGGTCGCGCAGGAGATCGCCCTTGTACGTCACAGCTTTGCGTGCGGCGGGCAATGACAGGGCGACGATCGCGGCCAGCAGGACGATCAGCGGCACGCGGCCCGGACGGGCTGCACGGGGATAACGCGCGACCAGGGCGGACCACATCGCGGCCAGCATCCGCGCGCCCAGCACCGCGACCCCCGGCAGCACCACGAGCAGGAAGCGCGTATCATACGAGGCCATCCACCACCACACCGCCGCAAACGGCACGATCGCCAGCAGCAGCAGCCGCGCGGCGTCACGGTCCGGCCCTGGCCCGCGCCACGCCGCGACCACCCCCCACGCGAGGCCCAGCGTATAGACGATCCCCGGCAGGAAAAACAGTTGGGGATACGTCACGAACGGCACAAGCTGGCGCAGCGTGTGGCGGGCGAGATCGCTCCACACGGTCGGCGCGACGATGTGCCCCCACAGCAGTACGTTGCGCAGGTACCAGGGACCGGCGGTCAGCGCCAGCCCCACCACCGCGATCCCCACCGTCCGCCACGTCACGCGCCCGGCCCACCACAATCCCAGCGGCCACAACACGAGCGATCCGGCGACGGGCAGCGCGCTGTTCTTGGTCCACGCCGCCAGCCCGGCCATGATGCCCAGCAGCAGCGCGTGACGCGCTTCGGCAGATCGCGCCAGCCGCGCCGCGAAGACCAGCGCCAGCGTCACGAAAAACGCCGCCGGGATGTCGGTATAACCGCTCGACCCCCAACGCGTGAAACTCGGCGTCAGCGCCAGCAGCAGCGCCGCGAGCGCGCCGGTCGCCGCGTCATACAGCGTGCGGCCCAGCGCGAAGGCCGCGCCCAGCGTCCCCGCGCCCAGCGCGGCGACGACGATCCCCGCCAGGTATTCGTTGATGTGCCCGGCCAGCAAGTAGCCGTAGACGTAGCCCAGCGGCAGCAGCATGGGGTAGGATTCGTACAGCCCTTCGCCTTCCGGCATGGCGCGCGCTTCGAAGATCGCGCGGCTGTGGTCGGCGTAGATCGCGACGGCGTCGGCGTCGCTGAACGGCCAGTACACCGCGTTGAACGCGATCAACACCGCCATCACCAGCACGACGACCAGCATCCCCGCCACCACCGGGTGCGAGCGCGGTCGCAGCTCCAACGGCGGCAGATACAGCGCGCGCTGCCGCGCAGCAACCACGAATCCCGCGCCGGATAGCAGCGCCAGCCCGCCGACCGCCGCGCCGGGAGTCAGCGCCCCGGCCAGCGCCAGCACCAGCAGCCACAACGTCAGCCCGCCCAGGCTCAGCGCCAGCGTGGTCAAGGCCACCAACAGCAGCGTGCGATCCCCGCCGCGCAGCGCCACCAGCGCCCAGGGCAGCGCGAAGCACAGCCCGGCGAGCATTACGAGCGCCTCAACGATATTGAAGAGAAACATTATCGTCCCCCTTGCACGTCAGACAACGTGCAGTTACTGCACCTGGATGCGCGTCTCGATCGTCACGCCGTCGCCCGCCGGCTCGCCGTCCACCGTCACGGGTAACCGCTCGCCGCTGATCGGGTCGTAAATCCCGATACGCACGTGTGCCGGGCCGGTCGGGATGTCGTCGGGGATCGTCAGCTTGCGGTAGTCCAGCAGCGACTCGCCGGGCCGCCAGAAGCGGGTCGGGTACGCGCTCTGCAGCGGGGGACCGTCCCACTGCGCGATCAGGTTGCCCTGCGGGTCAAGCAGGTGAATGTAGATGCTGTAATCCCGTGCGGGCGGCGCGGCAGCGGTGGGCCGCCAGTACAGCGTAAGCACGACGCGTGCCCCGCGCTGCCAGTTCAGGTTGCCCATATCGTGCCCGACGTATTGCGCGACGTCCCCGATCAACACGCGCCCTTCTGCCGGAGCGTTGGGCTGCATCGGGGCGCGGCGCGCCTGCGGGTGGATCGTGAATGCCGTGTAGCGGAAATTCCCGTCGTCCACCGGCAAGGCACCGCCGGGACCCAGCGGGATCGGTTCGAGCACCGTCGGCCAGGGATCGCCCTGCGCGTCGCGCACGTCGAGCGTGTGATATAACGCGCCGACCTCGGCATCGGCCTGCAATGAGTTAGGCCATTTGCCCGCTTGCTGGAGCAAAAACACCGCCACCGAGTTATTGACGAACACATCCACCCCGGCCAGGTCCTCCAGGTGCGTGGGCAGATCGCCGGGTTCGCGGCTGTTGCGGATATCCCAGGTCGGGAAAAAGAACGGCAGGCGGTCCTCGCCGGGGATCGCCACCACCGGCGTGCCACCCGGCCCCGACCCGCCATGCTCGGCGGCGTGCTGCTCAAGCGCGCGCACCACCACCATCAGCGCCGGGTTGCCCGCATCGTACTTCGCGCGATCGTCGGGCAGGCCGCCATCCAGCCACGCGCTGGCGGTATGCTCCACGCCCGCAGCCCCGGCCAACGCGATCACGCCAGCGAGCAGTACCATGCCCGCCACCTGCCCCACGCGCCGCGCCGCGAGCCAATCCCACAGCCAGCCGTCGATCAACACCGCGACCTGCACCGCCGCCAGGGGCACGATCGCAAAGCTCAGCCGGTAATGGTACGAAAAATCGAGGAACCACACCACCGCGTAGGGCAGCATCAGCGCCCAGATCAGCAGCAGCGTTTCGCGCTGGCGGGCCGGGAGCTGCCGCCACATCCCGCGTGCAGACCACGCCAGCAGCCCGGCCCCGGCGAGGATCAGCGCCCACACGCCCCATCCCATACGCGCACCGGCTGAGACGTCGCCGCGCAACCACAGCCAGGCATCAAACCGCGTCTCGACATTCGCCAGCGCAGACGGCAGCGCCCCGGCCAGCAGCAGCGCGACTCCGAGCACGGACAGGCTCCGTGCCAGCCCCAGGCGCACGCGCGGCGATCCCGGCAGCGTCTGTGCAACGTCACGCGCCCGGACAACCAACCCGCCCGCCACCAGCGCCGCCAGCAGCAGCGGCCAGCCGAGTTCCTGGCCGGATCGTTGGGCGAAATCATGCCAGTAATCCGCCGGGAACACGACCGCCGGATGGCCGAGCAGCAGGTTGCGCAGGTACCACATGCCACCGATCGGGGCGCTGGCCGCGCCCGCGACCAGTGCGACACGCAGATACGGCCACCACGCACGCGGCGCCATCCGCTGCAAGGCCAGTGCTCCAAAAACGGCCAGCATCATACCGAGTGCCAGCGCGCCGCCTGTCGGCTTGGTCCACAACGCGCCGCCCAGCAATAGCCCGCTCACGACAGCGAGCGGTGTGGACGCGGCGCGGTCCCCGGCAGCCTGCCACGCCGCGATGAAAAACGCCGCTGCCCCGGTCACGTACAGCGTCAGCGTGATCTCCAGGTCCCCGGCCCCGGCCCAGGCGTTCATGTGCGGGTAGAACGCCCACACCGCCGCCGTGAGCAGCGCGACACGCCGCTTGCGCCATACCAGCAGGCCCAGCACATACGCCATCAGGATCGACGCGAGATTGAACCAGGGCACGATCACTCGCGCCGCGTGATCGTCGACCGGCGCGCCAAACAGCCCGTCGTGGCCGAGCGCGCCCCACGCCTGCTGCAGCGTGGTGTAGCTCAGCGGCACGAGCTGCGGGTAATAGCCCGTGTCGGCGGGGATGCGCCCCTCCAGCACGAAGATGCGCGCGTTATACCCGTAAACCCACTGCGTATCGTAGGCGATGAACGGCCAGTACGCGGTGATCACCACGTTCAGCAGCACCAGCAGCGCGATCCCGGCCACGATCGCGATCGCGGCGCGGGGCCGGGGGTGGGGCGCTGGGGGCAGCATCGCTGCCCCTGCTGGCTGCGCGGGACGCGCGTCCCGCCGGGCGACAATCCAGCGCCGCGCAGCCAGCGCCGCGCCTAGCGCGGCCAGCGCCCCACTGCCCACCAACGTGCTCGCCAGCGCGATCCGGAACCACGTGCCGAGCACGAACAGCCACGCCGTATGCAACACCGGCCCCAACGCCATCCCCACCGCCAGCACCACCACGCGCTCGCGCCACAGGTGGCGCGGCAGCACCGCCAACGCCCAGGGAATCCCCACACCGAGAAACATCCACGCCACGTACGGCAGCAACACAATCGTCGGTTCCAACCAATCCGGCATACGTCTCCAGTGCCTTCGTTATGCGTCGCTGGTGACCCACGTCACCCGACCCGCGATCCAGCCGATCCCCGCGCCGATCACCACCGCCAGCGCGGGCTGCAACGGCAGGCAATAGCGCTGCCAGTCAAACGGCGTGAACGCCAGCAGCACCAGCGCCGTACCCCAGAACCACGCCAGCGCCAGCCCGGCCACCGGGTCACGCGCCGGGGCCGCTGCGCGACTGAGCAGCACCGCCGTCCCGACCACCAGCCCGACCGTGCGCAGGAACGCCCCGATCACGCCACCGTCGATGCCGGTCCAGGTGTGCGCCTCATACGCCGCGATCCAGTCCTGCAGCCAGCCGCGCCAGACCGGGAGCTCGTAATACTGCGGCTCACCATCCACCGCGCGCCGGATCAGGCCCGCGAGCTGGTCACCAAGACCATCATACGTGCCGTAGCCTTCCTGCTGCGCGCGGAGCAAATCCTGCCGCTCATTCCACACGCGCCCCGGCATACCCAGCGGGTCCGACCACCACACCGGGTTCAACAACAGGAACACGATCCCGGCCAGCACCGCAGCACCGGCCAGCCGAACCACGTGCGGCACGCGCACATCGAGCACCGGGCGCATACGCAGACGCACGACCAGCCCGGCAAACACGATCCCCACCGCGATCACCGCGCTGTGCTTGCTGCTGACCGCCAGCCCCGCCGCCAACCCCAACACCGCGTAATGCCCCCACCGCGCGCGCCCGCGCAATCGCGCATGCAGTAGCACCATCCCCGCCAGCACCACTAACGCCGTGCTCAACAGCATCGCGCCCTCAAACATCGCTCGCTGGCCGTTGATGCGCACCGCCGGCGTCATGACGTACAGCAGGCTCGCCGCATACGCCGCCGCGCGCCCGCCGCCCGCGGCCCACGCGACCGCAAACAGCACCCACGCGCTCGCCGCCAGCATCAGCGCCGACGACAGCCGCGCCGCGTACAGCAGGTCGTCACGCGGCATATGCCTGTCGCTGATGTTCCACTCCCAGGGCGCGCTCCAATCCCACTGCTGGTTAAGATCATCCACCGAGAAACCCGCCAGGTCCCACGCCAGCCCGATCGCCAGCTTGCTCACGGACCCGTTCACGATCCGCAAGTGCTGCGCGGACGGGTCGTCCGGCGTGTCGGAATACAGCACCTGCCCCAGCTCACCGGCCTGGAACAGGTAATGGTAGTCCCGGCTCATGAAAATGATCGTGGATTCGTCGCCATGAAACGGCACGTTGCGGTATCCCGCCAGCGCATACAACGCCAGCGCGACCAGCCATATCACATCGAGTGCTCGCCAGGCCCAACCGGGCACACGCCTCGCCACCGCGTCACCTCACAACAAAACCGGTTGTCTTGACCCGCTGACAACCGGCAGCAACCATCGTGCTACCCCCTGCCACGCACGATGACCCGGCAGGGAAACGCTATTATACCGTATCCGGCAGCGGTTTCGCCCCGCCACCGGAACCTGTTGTCCCACGTTTGGCTTACGCGATCGTGACGAGCACGCGGTTATGCTCCACGCTATCCCCCGCCGCCACGCTGACGTGGTGCACCTTTCCGGCACGCGGGGATTTAAGCTCGTTCTCCATCTTCATCGACTCGAGGATCACGACCGTGTCGCCCTGCTCCACCGCGTCGCCTTCCGCCACCACGACGCGCACGATCATCCCCGGCATCGGCGCACGGATCTGCACCTCGCTGCCCGCGTCGCCAAACGCCATGAACGCGCTCTCCAGGCGGCGGCTGCGCTCGTCGGTGACCTTCGCCTCGTACATTTCCCCGGCGATCAAAATGTGGTAGCGATCTTCGCGCTCCTCGACCACGGCTTCATAACTGCGATGATCCAGCAGCATCGAGTACAGCTCGCCGGTGCGCAGCTCGCGGAAGTCGATCGCGCGCTCGTCGCCGTTCACCAGGATGCGCCCGTCCTCATTGATCTCCACGTCGAACGTTTTGCCGTTGACAATCGTCTGGTATTTCATGTCTGCGTCCTTAAGGTGTTTCGATCACCACGCGCGAGGATGCGTGGCGGCACCCTCGCGCTATCCCGGCTACACGACCGGTCTCGTACCTACTCGGCCCCGTCCGCGCCATCACCGGCCACATCAAGCAGCGCGTTACCGCGTTCCAGCGGGCCGCCAATCGTGTTGAACAGGATCTCCTGCGTGACATAGGCCAGGAACTGCTCCGGCGTCGCCTCGGCTCCCTCGTTGACATACGTGCTGTCGAGCACCAGCTCGGTCAGCAGCACGTAACGCCCGTAAGGGAACTCCAGCCGGTAGTACACGCCCGTATCGCCGCAGAGGTGCGCTTCATCGTCTTCGCGCACGTAGATGCGGCCCGGGATCATCGCCCCGTTGGACCACGCGCCATAGACACCGCCCTCAACCAGCGCGTCGGCGTGTTCCTCGTCAAAGACCGCCGTCTCCGCACCTTGCGCGGTGCTGTAATCCGCCACGCCCAGACCGAGCGCCCACACCGGGTTATCCGCCAGGTTCTCCGGGCACTCGTCCACCGGCATGCTGATGCTCGCCACACCGGCGAAACCCTGCGCCGTCAGGAAGTCGCGCATGAACGCGCCCAGTTCCTCGCCGCCGATCGCCGCCAGCGCGGCGACTTGCGCTTCCAGGTCGCGCGGGAAATCGGTCTCCACCGGTTCAAACACCGCGATCTGCTCCGCGATGTTCTCATCCAGCAAGTACTGGAAGTGCGCCGCCGAAGGCGCCGAGTCCGCCTCGGCCACGACCGCCGTGGGGTCTTCCACGATCAGCACGGTGTCCAGGCGCGCGCCGTCATAGTCCGGGATCGCCTGCGGATCGCGCGGCGTCAGCCGTTCAACCGCCTCCATCCCCGCGTAAACTGAACCGAAGATCGTGTGTGCCCCGTCGAGGTGCGGGGTCGGCACATAGTTAATGAAGAACTGCGAGCCGTTGGTGTCCGCCCCGGCGTTCGCCATTGCCAGCAGCCCGATCTCGTCAAACACCAGCCCGTTATCGGTCTCGTCCTCAAACTGGTAGCCCGGACCGCCCGACCCCGTGCCCGTCGGGTCGCCGCCCTGCGCCATAAAGCCGGGCAGCACGCGGTGGAACGTGGTGTTGTTGTAATAGCCCTGCTGCGCCAAAAACACGAAGTTGTTCACCGTCACCGGCGAGTCGTCTTCATACAGGTCCAGATAGACCGCGCCCGCCTCAGTACACAGCACAGCCCAGTAATCGACACCGTCCTGCAGCACGTCCCCAGCCGCGTCAAATTCGCGCGTTTCCGGCTCGCTGATGCCGTCTTCCGTCGCTGCCGCGCACAGTTCGCCGGGCGTCTGCGGCCCTTCCTGCACCGGACGTGCCGGTGTGGGAACGGTCGAAGCCGCGCTCACCGGCGCGGCAGCCAGCGCCACCACCAGCACGATCACGGCTGCAAGAGACAATTGGCGTGCAATAAACATTCGCTTCTCCTTATTCGGTTACCCTCATTATGCGGCGGCACAATGGATGCACCCCCGTCACTAGATTATCCGTGATCGCGCGGTCGAATTGCCAGTTCACGGCGGACCACCGCGCCCTCTCCAACCGGCAGCCTGCGCTCAGCGCGGTAACAGCGCATGCATGCCCTGCGCCCCATCCTCCGGTAGCAGGAAGAACGCCAGCGCGATGATCACATATACGCCGAGCAACATCAATCCCTCGTACCAGTTCGACTCGCCGTCTTGCGCCACCAGCGCCCCGACGTAACTCGCCGCCGCCAGCGCGATCACTTCCGGCAGCGAAAACGCCAGGATCAGTTTGTTCTCGAACAGCAGGCTGACGAACACCAGCACCGGCGCGACGAACAACGCGATCTGCAGCGACGACCCCAGCGCGATCGTCATGCCCAACTCCATCCGGTTCTTGATCGCCATCTGCACCGCGACGAGGTGTTCGGCCACGTTGCCGATGATCGGCACGATGATCACGCCGACAAACAGCTCGCTCCAGCCCAACTGCTCGACCACCGGCTCGACCGTGCCGACCAGGAACTCCGACATGAACACGATGCCGACCGTCGCGGCGGCCAGCACGCCGGCGGCGAGACCGGTCGACCACGCCGGCTCGTGCGCGTGCACGTCAAGCGTGCTGGAACCACGATCCGCGAGCAGCGAGTATGCCACGTTCGCGCCGTACAGCACGATCAGGATCACCGCGATGCCCTCGCTCAGCAGCAGTTCGGACTCGAACTCCCGGTTCTCGACAAACGTCGCGTCAAACAGGGACGGGATCGCCAGCGCCATGAACGCCAGGATCAACAGCGTGGCGTTCATCGCCGCGTCGCGCCGGTCAAAGCGCTGGATGCCGTTCTTCAGCCCGCCCAGGAAGATCGCCAGCCCCATCACCAGCAGCAGGTTACCCAGCACCGAGCCGATGATCGACGCGCGCACCAGCTCGACCAGCCCTGCACGCAGCGCGAAGATCGTGATGATCAGCTCCGCCGCGTTGCCGAGCGTGGCGTTCAGCAGCCCGCCGACCTGCGGCCCGGTGCGCACTGCGATCGCCTCGGTCGACTGGCCCATCAGCCCCGCCAGCGGGATGATCGCCAGCGCGGACGTGGCAAAGATCGCCACGTCGTCGCCGCCCGTCAGGCGCAGGATCACAGCGGCCACGCCGAAGACAAGCAGCAGATTCAGGTTCAGCAGCCTGCTCAGCTTGAAGCCTTGCGGCGCTTGCACATGCGTGTGGCTCATGTTGGGTTGTTTTCTACCTCGCACAAGTTCCTGAACGATCGGCGCGCGGCAATCCGTGTTATCCGGCTGCGCAGCCCATTCTAAACCTTAGCGACACAGCATGCTACCGGAAATAATGCCGCCGCTTGACCCACACAAACGTGGTCAGGTTGTTCGCGCCCAGGTCTTGCAGCCCCACGTCGTGCACCCGCAGCCCGTACAGCGCGCTGCAGATCTGCGACGCCAGCACCGCCGTCGTGGGCGGGATCGCGCCCTCCGCGATGCGCTGGGCACAGTACGCCTGGTCGATCAGGTCCCCCTCGCCGCTGATCAGGCGCAGGTGCGGGTAACGCGCCGCGAGCGTTTCGCGGCATTGGGCCAGCGCCTGGGGATGCGAGATCAGCGTGTCCACCGCCTCGAACGGCGTTTCCGGGTGGTGCAGGATGCAGTGGTTGACCACGATCTCAAATATTTCGATAATCTCGCACGCGTACTGGCTCAGCGCGTGGATCGTCTCCATCACCACGCCGCCCTGCGCGTTCTGGATCGCGAACACGCCCCGGTCGACCTCGCCGCGATGCAGCGCCGCCAGCACGTTCTCGGACGTGTACAGGTATTCGATGCGGTAGGCGTCGATCGCGTGCGTGGCACAATAGTGATGGCACGCCTCTTCGTTAAAGCTCCCCTTGCCGCCCTGGATGCCGACCACCAGCTCGCCCGCCGCGACCTGCTCCGGCAGCAGCGCGCTGTATACCCGGTCGAGCGCGCCCTCCAGCCGCAGCCGCATCTCCTGGGTGTACGGGTTGTAGTTCTGCAGGTCGTGGAACAGCTCCCAGGTGTCGTTGCACGTCTGCTCGATCACCGACAGCAGCTTCTTGTAGCCGGTCGTGTCGATCGGCGTCTCGGTCAGGTCCATCGAGTCCAGCACGCGCCCGATGTAGTGCGTGATGCCCTGGCTGTTGGCGCTGAGCCGGTCGTGCTCCTCCGGCGACATCTCGACGATGCGCAGCCCCAACCCGGCGAAATAATCCTTCCACGTGTTGAAGCGCCCCGGCGCGACATTCAGCGGGGCCAGCATGATCGGCAGCCCGGCGATCCCGTTAGCGCCGCTGTCCGGCCCGAACATAGGGTGCGTCAGCACGGTTTCGACACCCGCGCGGTCCGCGAGATACCGCTCGAACACCTGCGCCGGGTGAACCTTCACCGAGCAGGTGTCCATCACCAGCGTGCCCGGCTGCACCAACGGCGCGACTTCCTGCACCGTAGCTTCGACCTGGTTGATCGGCACGCACAGGAAGATCACCTGCGCCGCGCGGCACAGGTCGGCCAGGTTCACCGCCCGCGCCCCGATCGCCGCCGCCTGTTCCGTCACGTCGCGCCGGTCCGTCACCAGGATCGCGTGGTCCGCGCTGAGCACGCGCGCCCAGAACTGCCCGAAATTACCGAAGCCGACGATACCGACTGTCTGACGTTGCAAAACCTGCTCACTCCTCATGATCGCCTGCGCGATCCCGGATCGCGTGCCGTATCTGGTCTAATACCATGCCGGTCGCGCCCTTTCGCCCCTACCGCCGCCGGTACATCCACTTCCATTCCGACTGTTGCTGGGCGGGCGCTTTGGCGAACTGCAGCGCCTGCTGCCGCGCCTGGTGCTCGACCAGCGTGGCGATGATCGCCGCGACCTCGGCCAGCTCGCCGGGATCGCCCGCCGCGTCCTGTTCCATGTGTACGTGGCGCTCAACGAACGACGTGTCGTAGCGCCCGGCCTGGAAGCGCGTGTTGTCAACCAGCATCTGGTGGAACGGCAGGTTCGTCTTCAAGCCCATGATCTTGTACTCGCTGAGCGCGCGCCGCGCCCGCAGCAGCGCCTCGCCGCGCGTCTCGCCGAACGCGATCAGCTTCGCCAGCATCGAGTCGTAATACGGCGTGACCTCGTACCCCGCGTAGATGCCGCTGTCCAGGCGGATGCCGGGACCGGTCGGCGCGACGTGTACCGTCACCTTGCCGACCGAGGGCAGGAAGTTGTTGTACGGGTCCTCGGCGTTGATGCGGCACTCGACCGCGTGCCCCTTGATCGTCACGCCGTCCACCGGGCCCATGCGCCGACCGCGCGCGATGCGAATCTGCTCTTTGACCAGGTCCACGCCCGTCACCTGCTCGGTGACCGGGTGCTCGACCTGCAGGCGCGTGTTCATCTCCAGGAAGTAGAAGTTCTTCTCCGCGTCGACCAGGAATTCGACCGTGCCCGCGTTGACATAGTTCACCGCTTGCGCCGCCGCGACCGCCGCCGCACCCATGCGCTCGCGCAGGTCAGGGTCCATGAACGGGCTTGGCGCTTCCTCGAACAGCTTCTGGTGGCGGCGCTGGATGCTGCACTCGCGCTCGCCCAGGTGGATCGTGTTGCCGTGCATGTCCGCCAGAATCTGGAATTCGATGTGATGCGCGCCCTCGATCAGCTTCTCGAGGTACACCGTGCCATCACCGAACGCGGCCTCAGCCTCACGGTGCGCCGAGGCCAGCGCCGCGTCGAGCTGGTCCGGGTCGCGCACGGTGCGCATGCCCTTGCCGCCGCCCCCGGCTGCCGCCTTCACCATCAGCGGAAACCCGATCTTCGAGGCGGTGTAGCGCAGCGCGCCGTCGTTCAGACCCGGCTCGGTGCCCGGCACGACCGGCACGCCTGCCTTGTGCATGATCTCGCGTGCGGCGAGCTTGTCGCCCATCCTGGCGATCGCGTCCGGCGACGGGCCAACCCAGATCAGCCCCGCGTCAATCACCGCCTGCGCGAACTCCGCGCGCTCGCTGAGAAAGCCATACCCGGGGTGCACCGCGTCCGCGCCGGACCGTTTCGCCACGTCGATCAGCTTCTCGATGTTGAGGTAGCTTTCGCGCGGGGCCGGCGCGCCGATGTTGTACGCCTCGTCGGCGTAACGCACGTGCAGCGCTTCGCGGTCCGCGTTCGAGTACACCGCGACGGTCTGGATGCCGCCCAGTTCGCGCGCGGCCCGGATCACGCGCACGGCGATCTCGCCGCGATTGACGATCATAAGTTTGCGTATCAGTGTTGTGTCGACCATGGTTTCCTCGGTTCCTCGTGCGTCGCCCTGCTGTTGCAGGGCTGTGATGACGGTCTGGCGGTTTTCGATAGCCGCTGCGTTCCGGCCCGGCGATCACCACGCGCCATATACGCCAGCCGGGTCACTCAACCGGTCATTGCGGCCCGCTTTCCTTGATCCAGTGCGCGATCAAGGCGAGCGTCGAAACGGCGGCTCACGTTTCATGACTGTCCTCGTGTTCCGCCGGTTGGCTGGCCGGCGCCCATTCATGCGGGCGTTCGGTGATCGTGTGGCGTTGGTCGATGCTGCCACAGCGAGACTGCACCCGCAGCGCGATCGTATCACCCGTGTCGATCGCGCGTGCGGTATCCAGCACGGACTGCCACAGCGCATCCGACGCCTGTCCCCCGTCCGGCAGCCCGAAGCGCAGCGCGACGTGACTCAGGATGCGGTAAAAGTCCCACGTCCAGATCACCTGCAACCGCCGGCCTGCGTCGTAGGTCTGCCACACCACGTAGCGATCGGTTTGCTCGTACCGCGCCAGCTCCAGGTCAACCAGCGCCAGCCGTGACGATCCATCCGGCGCGCTGATGTGCAGTTCCACGCACAGGACCGGTTCTGCGGGCTGCTGTTGCGCGGTGCGCGGCACCGGGTAACGCGGCACGCCCTGGCGACCGTAACACGCGTAATTGCTCGTCGCCACCGACTCAAGCACCGCGTGCGCCTGGACCACCAGCCAGCGCCGCGGCGTTACGCCTGTGCGCTTGTCGTCGTTCACGTTCGCACCCCCTTCTGCCCTGATCGCGATTCACGCAACGCGATCGGGGCCACGATCGGACCGTACCGGGTCTTCAAACGGCCCGTTGATGCGGTGGTTCAGCAGCGAGTCGATCCCGACACCCGCCGCCAGCCCCACCGCCATCCCGACCGGCACCGCGCCCAGCGGCTCGGCCAGCGTGCCCGCTAGCGCCCCGATCAGCAGCCCGCCGAGCACAAACCAGCCCGGCGTGTACCCGATTGGAACCGTTCTGCTCGCAGGGATGCGCTCCCGTTGTCGCTGCTCACCTACCAAGAGTCACCTCTCAGTCTTGTTCCTCTGGAAATATCGCCGCCACCGGCAGCGTGAATCCCGGCAGCGCATCCCCCCCGCTGAGCACACCGTCACTGCCGACTCGCTGCGGGGCGAGTCCCGGTGTATACAGTTCGACCTGCCGCTTGTCAGGATTGACCACCCACACAATGCTGCCCGCGCTGAGATAGTTCGCGATCTTCAGTCGCAGCACCTCAGGCTCATCCGTTGGCGAAAGCACTTCGACCGCCAGGTGCGGCGGGTGCGGATTCCACGTATGGTGTGGCGGGTCCGGTTGTTTTTTTTTACTGATAAACGCCGCGTCAGGGATGTAGCGATCCTGCCCCACACTATAACCGCCATCGGCCCCGGTCACGTAGCCTGCGCCCTGCCCATCGACGTATAGCACCAGCCGCGCCACAATGCGCGCCGCGACCATCGACGCGTAGTTGTTCGATACCCCCTCGACGATCTCCCCCCCAACGTACGCTAGCCGCCGGTCGACGTTTTCCGGCAGCAGCGCCAATCGTTCGAACTCCGCCAGTGTCACGCGCTGCGCTTGTACGCCCATCGGTCACCTCCTACAACGGGATATTCCCGTGCTTCTTGGGCGGGTTCGCGTCGCGTTTGTTTTGCAGCATCCCCAGCGCGTTGATCAGGCGCGGGCGCGTCTCCGACGGCACGATCACATCATCGATGAAGCCGTGCGACGCGGCCACATAGGGATTCGCGAAACGCTCGCGGTATTCCTGCACCAGTTCGGCCTTGCGTGCGTCGGGATCGTCGGCGGTTTCCAGCTCGCGGCGGAAGATGATGTTCACCGCGCCATCCGGCCCCATCACGGCCAGCTCCCCGCTGGGCCAGGCGAAGTTGAGATCGCTCTTGAGGTGCTTGGAGTTCATCACGCAGTACGCGCCGCCGTAAGCCTTGCGCGTGACGACCGTGATCCGGGGGACTGTCGCCTCGGCGTAGGCATACAGCAGTTTCGCCCCGCTGCGGATGATGCCGCCGTGTTCCTGGTCCGTGCCCGGCATAAAGCCCGGCACGTCCTCGAAGGTGATGACCGGGATGTTAAACGCATCGCAGAAGCGGATGAAACGCGCGGCCTTCTCGCTGGCTTTGATGTCCAGCACACCCGCCAGCACCATCGGCTGGTTGGCGACGATGCCCACGCTGTACCCGCCAAGCCGCGCAAACCCGACCACGATGTTCTGCGCGTAATGCTCGTGAATCTCGAAAAAACGCCCCTCGTCCACGATCAGCTTGATCGCCGCTTTGATGTCGTACGGCTTGCTGGGGTCGTCCGGCACCAGCGTGTTGAGCTCGTCTTCCGTGCGCAGCGGGTCATCTTTGCTCGGTTCGAAGGGCGGGTCTTCCATGTTGTTCTGCGGCATGTAGCCGAGAATCTCGCGCACCAAAAAGAGCGAGTCCTCTTCGCTGTTGGCCGCCACATGGCTCACGCCGCTGAGCGTGTTATGCGTCATCGCGCCGCCCAGTTCCTCGAACGTCACGTCCTCGTGCGTGACCGCGCGCACCACGTTCGGCCCGGTCACGAACATGTACGACGTGTCCTTGACCATGAACACGAAATCCGTCAGCGCCGGGCTGTAGACCGCCCCGCCCGCGCACGGCCCCATGATCACGCTGAGCTGCGGCACCACGCCGCTCGCCATCACGTTACGGTAAAAGATATCCGCGTACCCGCCCAGGCTGACCACGCCCTCCTGAATCCGCGCGCCGCCGGAGTCATTCAGCCCGATGATTGGCGCGCCGTTCTTCATCGCCAGGTCCATGATCTTGCAGATCTTCTGCGCGTGGACCTCGCTCAAGGAGCCGCCCATCACGGTGAAATCCTGCGAGTATACATAGACCAGCCGCCCGTTGATCGTGCCCCAGCCGGTGATCACGCTGTCACCGAGGAACTGCTTGTCTTCCGCATCCATGCCGAAGTTACGCTCGCGGTGCACGACAAACGCGTCCATCTCGCGGAAACTGCCGGGGTCCAGCAGCAAGTCGAGCCGTTCACGGGCGGTCAGTTTCCCGGCCTTGTGCTGCTTTTCCACGCGCGCGGGGCCGCCCCCGGCGGCGCTCTTGAGACGCATCTGGTTCAGTTGGTCGATCTTCGGGTTGCCTTGGGCCATGATGAACTATCTCCGGGACAATCGGGACGTAGCGAACAAAGAGTAACGAAACGGCAGGGCATGCCAGATCAACGGGGATGAGCATCACCCGCGCCGGGAAAGCGACAGCGTATCCTGCGCCACCGCAACAGCCACGCCAGCAACGCGATCAACCCCGCCGTCAGCGCCGCCTGGAACACGATCCGGCCACGCGCAAAATCCGACGCGGCGAATACGATCATCCATAACACGCCAAACGCGCCATAGTTACTCGCCAGCACCAGAATCCAGCGCCGCGCCCAGCACCGCCGCCGCGCCAACCCCACGCCGAACACGACGAACAGCACGCCCCACAGCAGCGCGAACCCCGCGCGCAGCAGCGGCGGGTAGCTCACGCCCAGATCGCGGTAATGTCCGGCCCGCGCGACGTGGTCCCAGGCCAGCAGCACGTTGATCGCGCCGATCGCGGCGATGACCAGGCTCAACGCCCACAGCAGCCAGGGCCGGCGCTCCAGGTAGGTAGCTTGTCGTGACATTTGAAGCATTATAACGTGGGGACAGGTGCGGGCCAAAGAACCCGCAGGGCACTGCCCGGACCGGCAGCCCCTGCGATTGGAATGAAAAAGACGTGATGCGCTACAGATCGGCCTGGACGACTACGCCATCATTCCATTCCGGCTCGGTTTCCAGGTATTCGATCATCTCAAGATAGCGTTCGTGTTGCTCTGGCGATGCGGCGCGTGTCCGGTAGCTTTCCTCGTCAGGTGCGAGCGCCACCAGAAACAGCTCGTTCGGATCGTCATCAGAACGCAACGCGATTGTGATGCCGCCGCCGGGCGGGTCCTGGTTCTTGCCCCAGGCGATCATCTTGTCCATCATACCGGGTTTGACTTTCATGCGCGCGATGGTGCCGTACATAGGGCCTCCTTGTGTAAATGTACAATATTTATGCTCATATTATTAGAAAATATTATCGGCAGAAATGCAAATTGACCGGGCTGTGAGGGGCGTTGAAAGCAATCTGGGCGGCTACGGACGGGGTTAAAGACAGGTTGCAGCTCGTGACATTAGCGGGTTTTCAGCGTTGGCACCGTGCGGGCCAAAAAACAACCACAGGAACCGGGTCCGCTGGCAATCCTGTGGATGTTGAGGGGCATACTGCAATGCGCCTGCATGGCATGTGGTCGGTAGGCTCTCATTGGTCCAATGGACCATAAAAGCTCGGTGCTAAAATTCGGCCTGGACGACCTCGCCATCGTGCCATTCGGGTTCGGCGGCCAGGAACTGCATCATCTCGAGGAACAACGCGTGCTGTTCGGGAGATTCGGCCCGCGCGCGATACGCTTCGCGGCTATCAGTCGTCACGACCATGAACAACTCGTTGGGATCGTCGTCGGACCGGAACACGAGCAAGATGCCCCCCTCATCGGGGCGCTCGCGTTCGCGGCCCCAAGCCATCATCTCGTCCATCATGCCGGGTTTGACTTTCATGCGTGCAATCGTGCCGTACATGGGACTCTCCTTGTCAAGTTTACGATATTTATGTTTTTATTATATTGAATATAACAAAGTTTTGCAAGCAAGGTAGTCTCCGCAAAAAGACATTCAGGGCACGGGACGCAAGCCGGTTCCGCTGCCCTGAATTGACAACCAATAACTGGTGCCTGAGGACTAGATCGTCACGTTGGGGCGGTACTCCCCGAACACGTCGCGCAGCACGCCGCAGATCTCGCCCAGCGTGGCGTCATGCTCCACGCACATGATGAACAGCGGCATCAGGTTGTCGTCGCCTTGCGCGGCGGCGGCAAGCTGCCCCAGCAACTCGGATACCTTCGCGTTGTCGCGCTCGGACCGCAGCGCGGCCAGCTTCTGCCGCTGCCCCGCCTCGATCGCCGGGTCGACGCGCAGAATCTCGCGCGGGGCGGCTTCGCCGTTGTCGGTGGCGAACGCGTTGACGCCGACCACGACCTGGTCGCCGGCTTCGACCGCGCGCTGGTAGGCATACGCCGCGTCGTTGATCTCACTCTGCACAACCCCTTGCTCGATCGCCGCCAGCGCGCCGCCCAGCGCGTCGATGCGCTCGATGTACTCGCACGCCTGCGCCTCGATCGCGTCCGTCAGCGTCTCGATCAGGTAGCTGCCCGCCAGCGGATCGACGGAATCCGCCACGCCGGACTCGTGCGCGATGATCTGCTGCGTGCGCAGCGCCACCTGCACCGCGTTCTCGGTCGGCAGCGCGAGCGCTTCGTCCATGCTGTTGGTGTGCAGTGACTGCGTCCCGCCCAGCACCGCCGCCAACGCCTGCAGCGTCACGCGCACGACGTTGTTTTCCGGCTGCTGCGCCGTGAGCGTGCTGCCGCCGGTCTGCGTGTGGAACTTCAGCGCGTGGCTCTTGGGGTTCTGCGCGCCGAAGCGCTCCTTCATGATGCGCGCCCACAGCCGCCGCGCGGCGCGGAACTTGGCGACCTCTTCCAGAAAGTTGTTGTGCGCGTTGAAGAAGAACGACAGGCGCGGCGCGAACGAATCCACGTCCAGCCCTGCATCCAGCGCCGCCTGCACATACGCGATCCCGTTCGCCAGCGTGAACGCGACTTCCTGCACGGCGGTGCTGCCCGCCTCGCGGATGTGGTAGCCGCTGATGCTGATCGTGTTCCACTGCGGCACCTCGCGCGCGCAGTAATCAAACAGGTCCGTGATCAGGCGCATCGACGGCTGGGGTGGGAATATATACGTGCCGCGCGCGATGTACTCCTTGAGGATGTCGTTCTGCACCGTGCCGCGCAACTGC
The DNA here is from genome assembly GCA_964425755.1 of uncultured Anaerolineaceae bacterium. GTDB lineage: Bacteria > Chloroflexota > Anaerolineae > Aggregatilineales > Aggregatilineaceae > CAYRNY01. The sequence goes on along the minus strand of CAYRNY010000017.1, from coordinate 57,682 downwards.
TTCGGCTCGACGCCCTGCCGCTTGCCGACCGCGATATACATCGCCAGCAGGATCGCGGCGGGCGCGTTGATCGTCATGCTCGTGCTGACCTTGTCCAGCGGGATGCCCTCGAACAGCCGCGCCATGTCGTGCACGGTCGGGATGCTCACGCCCACTTTGCCGACCTCGCCCAGCGCCATCGGGTGGTCGGAGTCGTAGCCGATCTGCGTCGGCAGGTCGAACGCCACGCTCAGCCCGGTCTGCCCCGCGTCAAGCAGATAACGAAACCGTGCATTGGTCTCTTCGGCGGTCGCGTAGCCGGCGTACTGGCGCATGGTCCAGAAACGCCCGCGATACATCGTCGGCTGCACGCCGCGCGTGTACGGATACGCGCCGGGGAAACCGAGCTGCTCCAGGTAACGCGTCTGCTCGGCCTCGCCCGCGTCGTCCGGCGGCACGTAGACACGCGCCAGCTCGATATCCGACGACGTGGTGAATGACTCCTTGCGCTCCGGGAAGCGCTCCAGTGTCCGTTTGAGCGTGGTCTGCTCCCAGCGGTGTTTGGCATCCTGCAGCTTATTGGTCATAGGTTCAGTCCCTGTTGGTTGTCAGTCATGGGTGTTGGTGTTTGGTCGCCAGTTTGCAGCACGCGACTCTACCGTGCGGCGGAAACCGTCATCAGTTATAACACTCACGCAAAGCGGCGTTACGCATCACGACTCACGCGGCACGCAATCCGCGCCCCTGTTGTGGTGCCGGGTTTATGCTTGATTTCTACCGCATTTCTTACCGTATATTGACTAAACTTTACGTTAATGCTCTTGCAATTCTTTATAAATGGCTGGTAAGCTCAGCGGCAAGTGTAAGCATTGTTAAAGGCCGATTACGTTTTATTCGCTTTGGTGAGGAGACTGCTCGGAATGTCTTATAACGTAACGAAACTGCCCGACCAGCCGGTTCTGATCTTGAAATTGCTTGAGGACTACGACATCGCGCGGGACTTTCCAAAATCCTATGCGCAGGTCTCGCAGTTTCTCGAAACCACCGACGAGCCGGTTTACTACATCATCGACCTGTCCGGCACGCCGATAGACATGAACCTGATTCTTGAGGGCGTCAACCGCACCAGCGTGAACACGCGCGGCACGTTTCGCCACCCGATGACACGCGGCGTGATCTTCGTCACGCCCGATCCAGTGGCCGGGTCGGTTGCAGCCGGGCTGTCGCACGAGACATTCGGCAACATCGACGCGCGGGTGTTTGACAGCCTCGATGACGCCCTGGATTATGTACAGGCGCACACCTGACGCATAACGCCCGCCGCGAGAGCCTATCCCCGGCGGGCGCGATCTACATTGGGGCACTGCGACGCTGCGCTACTCCGCCAGCGAGATCGCCAGCAGCCCCGCGACATCCGCCAGCGGCAGCGCGACCGTGAACGGCCCGGCAGCATACGCGGCGACCTGGTACGGCGGGAAGTAAAACACCAGCGCATCCGGCGTCAGCACGACGTTGCGGTAGTTTTCGGGGTCTGGCCCGGCCCCAGCCGCGATCCAGGCCGCGTCCGCCATCTCGCCCATCTGCGCGTGCAGGTCAGCCTGCACCAGCGGCGCGATCACCTCCAGCGCGGCGGTGGTATCGGCGAACAGGTTTTCCAGGTCCAGGGCGCGTTGTTCGAAGTGGTCAAAAATGAAGGTGTGAAACACCGTGTTGCCGTGCGCCCCGCCCGTGTACTCGTAGATCGTGTACAGCAGGCTGATGTAACGGTCGCCGTGCTCGAACAGCTCATAGTCCAGTTCCTGCACCAGCGGACCCGGCGACGGGTACAGGCCATACTCCACCAGCCCGCCCAGGAACTGCACGCGCATCTCGGCCAAAAAGTCGTCGATCGCCTGCTCCGCATACGGCAGCCCGATGAGGTCCAGCGGATAGGCGACGCTGATCTCGATCTGCGCCGCGACGATGCACGCGCCCTGCTCAGCATCCCACGTGCCGCCCTTCTGCATGCACAGGTCCGCTTCCGGCCCCTGTGCTGCCGCCGGGACCACGCCCGCCAGCAAGACCGCGATCAGTGCCATCACGAAAAACCAGCGTTGCATCGTTGTCATGTCCTTTCGCTTCAGTACAGTAAACTCGCGCGTCGCGTGTAAGCATAATTACTGTCGCGAGCATCCTCGCACACGGGCCGGGACCGCGTCACCGCGCCGCCACCAGCTTGCCGCGCACATCCTCGGCCCAGGCCGTGATCGCATCCCAGTCCCGGTAATCGCCAGACTCCGCGCGGATCACCAGCCGCAGGAACAGCATCGAGAACAGGCTCAGCTTGCTGTAGTCCACCACGCCTTTAAAGAACCCCGCCGCCACCGGCTTGACCTGTGGCGCGCGCTTGAAGGCGCTCTGCAAATACGCGCTGGCGGTGGTCTGGCGCTCTTTGAAGGACAGCCTGCCCGGTACTTGGGGCGGCTGCTGCAACTGCGGATCGACGGTGACCGGCACGCCCTGCACCGTTTCCGCGCCGGTATCGGTGAGCGTGTAACACATGATGCAGTACGCGACCGGCAGCGCGGCAAGCTGCTCCGCGAGCTGCGCCAGGAACAGTTGCGCCGCGCGGTGCCAGCCGATGATCATCGGCGCGGCCACGATCACCGCGTCGTAGCCTTCCAGCGTCGTGATCTCACTGGCCGGGTGGCTTTCGGCTGCTACGCCATCCGTGCTGACCGTCCGCACAATATGCTCGGCGACCTCCGCCGTCGAACCCGCCAGCGATGCATGAGCTACCAGAATCCGTGTCATGTCGTCCTTCCTCAAGCCGCGCCGCTGCGCGCCCTTACGCCCGGCGCCGGTCACGTTGCACGATGTAGGCCGTGTTACACACCTTGCAATGCAGCACGTCCCCGTCACGGTTGCCGCCGCGCGGTTTGCACCCGTCTACGGTACAGTCCCAATGGTACGCGCCGCAAACCAAACAGCCGCGCAGCAGTTCCGCCGAATCCCGGATCGTGATCACCTGGCTCATCGCTCGCCCCGTTGGTCTACCTATCCCGATCCTGGCGCGGGTGACGCTCGCGCAGCCAGCGCCGCAGCATGATGAACGCGATCACGATCAGCGGCAGCACCAGCGTGTTCGCCATCGGGCCATCGCCCAGCGCCAGCCCCAGCAGCCCGACGGCGAGCGTGTACGCGAACCCCGCGACCAACGCCACCAGCGCGCACCACAGCCCGACGTCGCGGTCCGCCGTGCCAAGCGGCGCGATATCCCGCAGTAAGACCATGCGCCACGCGAAAACACCCCCAAACGCGGCCAGGAAATACGTACCGAACAGCCCGACATACGGCAGCCCCAACGCCGCGCGCGTCAGCAGGTTCACGCCGGTGGACAGCACCACACCGACGAGAATCCCGATCATCACGGCGCGCTCGCGCGGGTCACGCTCCGGCGCGTCATCCCGGCGCGCCATCAGCGCTCGTCCCCGCTGCCGGAGAGCCTGCCGCGATCCTTGCGCGAGGCCAGCTTAGCCAAGTTCCCGGCGGCGATCTGCTCCATATCGAGGCCGAGTTCCGCCGCCAGCCGCGCGACGTACCACAACACGTCGCCCAGCTCCTTCTCGATCGCGGCGACGGCTTGCGCGTCAAACGTGCCACCGTTGTCACGCAGCACCTTCTTGACCTTCTCCGCGACCTCGCCCGCTTCACCCGCCAGCCCAAGCGTGGGATAGATCGGGTTGTTCCCTGCGCCGGGATACTTCGCCGTATCGCCCGCGCGGCGCTGGTATTCGCTGAACGTCAAACTCATGCGCTGTCCCCCTGCTCCTGGGCCTGCATCGCCAGCGCGATCGCGCCCATCACGCCCGCGTCATCGCCCAGGCCCGGCGGCACGATGTAATCCGCCATGTCCCCCAGCAGGCGCGCGTGTTTCAGGTAGTCGTTGAGCAGCGCGCCGGTCTTTTCACGGATCAACGGGAACAACTGCTGCTGGTGCATCACGCTGCCGCCGAGGATAATACCCTGCGGCGAGAGGATCGCGGTGATCGCTTCGCAGGCGTGCGCCAGGTAATACGCTTCCAGGTCCCACGCCGGGTGATCCGGCGGCAGGTCCTGCCCCGGCTGGCCCCAGCGTTCCTGGATCGCGGGGCCGCAGGCCAGCCCTTCCAGGCAGTTGGGATGAAACGGGCACACGCCGCGATCCAGCGGGTCGTCGTCGCGCATCGGCAGCAGGATGTGCCCCATTTCCGGGTGGACCAACCCGTGCAGCAGCGTGCCGCTGACCATGCCGCCGCCGCCGATGCCCGTGCCAACCGTGACATACACGAACGTATCCCAGTCCCGCGCCGCGCCCCAGCGCTGCTCGCCCAGCGCCGCGCCGTTCACATCCGTGTCGAAGCCCACCGGCACGCCGGGGAACGCCGACCGCACCGGCCCGACCACGTTCGCGTAGGTCCAGCCGGGTTTGGGCGTCTCGGTGATGTAACCGTAATACGGCGAATCCCGGTTCAGGTCCACCGGGCCGAAGGACGCGATCCCGATCGCGGCGAGTTTTTCGCCGCGCCGGTCTTCAAACGCCTTGAAGACACCCACCGCCTGCGCGACGGTCGCCTCCGGTTCACCGGTCGCGAAACGTTCGCGCGCGATGATCGTACCCTGCTCGTCTGCGACGGCGCACACCCACTTGGTCCCGCCGCCCTCGATTCCTCCGTACAGCATCGCTCACTCTCCTGCTTAGCGCGTAACGTCCTGAACGTCTGCATGCACGAGTATACCAGTTGTTGGACGTTGGCTGTTAGTGGTTGGCGGCCTGTTACCGCCTGCGGCAGCCGCGATCAGTCAAACGCCTCGAACACATGCGGCGGCACGCTGACACCTGCGAAATCCGCAAACGTCAGGTCCCGCACGTCCAGCCCCAGCGCCTGCTTGACGTGCGCGAACAGCTCAAGGTAACTCGTCGCCAGCCGGGGCCGGTCCGCCAGGCCCAGCCGCGCGATCAGCTCGCGGATCACAGCGGCGGGCGCTTCGATCTCGACGAAGTTACCGTAGGGCATCTCGTCCAGCACGATCTCGGCCTCGCTAAGCGTGTACGTCGTGCGGTACTTCTCGTAGGTCACGTAGGGGGCGTAACCCAGCTTGCGCAGGATCAGGTCCATCCCCGCGAAATCATCGAGCGTGACCTCGGTCTCCAGGCGCGAGAGCGCGTCACCGTCCTGCACACCGGGGCCTTTGTAGGTCAGGCGCACGCGGTCATCCTGGCGCAGCCGCAGCACGATCCCGCCCCGCGTGAGATGCTGCTCCGGGCCGTCGTAGCGCAGGTTGCGCTCGAACACGCGCGGGGCGGCAAGCGTCCCGCCCGCCGCCGTAATGCGCGCCGCGACCGCGCCCAGGTCCGGCACGTGTAGCTTGACTTCCGTCTCAATGTGTCCTGGCATCCTCGTGCCATCCTCTACAACATCCAAGGTTCGGCTCACCGCGTGCAACGCGCATAAATACCGGTCAACTGCACGCTGTGCCGATTATGCGGGTCTTGTGCCCGTTCTGCAAACGCCTGCCACGCGCGACGTGCGTACCGGCGGCACAGCGGTTAGGCACAGGAACCGGTGACGTATAAGGTCCAGGTGGAGCACGCCGCACGCGCCGCGATCGCGCGGCAGTAAGGGCCGCGAAGGGTGGGCTGTGGGGGATGGACCGGCCAGGGGATGCAGGCGTGATCGCTCACCCACCGATCGCGCGCAGCGCCTCTTTCAGGTGCTCGCGCAGCGCCAGTATCAGCTCGCGGTAGAACCCGCGCGCGCTGCCCGGTGACAGCACCACGTCGTGGTAAAAACTGCCGGACGCCCGCTCGACCAGCCACAGGTCAACGCCGAAAAACGGCACGTCTGGCTGGTCGTCCAGGTCGTCAAACTTCAGCCGCCGTAGCGCGCTCAGCAGGCGCTTGTAACGCTCGGCCTCGATGGTGTAGTCGAAGTATACGTTCTTGCCCGGCCTGTCGTAGACGACCTTTAACATGCAGGTGCTGCCGTGGCCGCGCGTCAACGTGGCGACCTGGTTCGGATGCCGCCCGTCATGATACTGGATCGTGACACGAAACGCCTCATTGACGCCCGGTCGCGCCGTCAGGTTGCGCAGTTCGTCCTGGCGCAGCCGCAGCGCGATCAGGCGGATCGGGTCCGCACGTCGTGATGCCATGCTCCCACCTCGCTAACTTCCAGCTACTCGCTCCCCCAAACGTACTTTTATTGTAACCCGAAATGAACCGTCACCATACCGTCAGTAGGACAAATTTACCAAACAAGGTTTACGTTTTTCATAGTCACAACCGGGATCGGGCGGGTGGCTGGCCCCTGCCCGCGCGGTGATGGTATGCTAAGGCCCATCGTCCGCACCCACCCCGACCGGAGTCAAGGAGTGCCTGCCATGCCCCCCGAACCAACGCTGATGCAACGCGCCCTGTGGGCCGCAAAATCCGCGCGCCAGTCCCGCCGCGAAGCGGACTACGTCGAGTCCATGCTCGGCTACGACGCCCTGGAGTACCCCGACGCGCGCGCCCACCTGCTCGACGTGCCGTGCGGCAACGGGCGGATCGCGCTCGAACTGGCGGCGCGGGGCCATCGCGTCACGGGCGTTGACCTGTCCGAGGCCGCGATCCAGCACGCGCAACGCGACGCCGCCGCGCGCGGGCTGTCCGGCGCGGTCGCGTTGCAGGCGGGCGACATGCGCGACCTGCCCTGGGAAAACCACTTCGACGGCGCTTACTGCCTGTGGGAGAGTTTTGGTTATTTCGATGACGCTGGTAATCGCGCGTTTGCGGCGGCGCTGGCGCGAACGCTCAAGCCGGGAGCGCGCCTGCTGCTCGACACGCACGTGCTCGAAAGCCTGCTGCCGCACCTGGCCCGCCGCGTGTGGACCGAACTGGACGGCGGGCTGATCGTGCTCGAAGAGCGCACGTACGACCACCTCACCGGCAGCATGACGCGCCACTGGCAGGTGATCGACGGGGCGCAGGTCGAGCGCACGACGCTGACGATCCGTGTCTACAGCTATCGTGAACTCGTCGCGCTGCTGGAAGCGGCGGGCTTCACCGGCTGCACCGGCTACACCTGGATGAGCATCGTCCCGTTTGTGACCGGCGCGCCCCGGCTGGTGCTGGTCGCGACGCGGGCATGAAGGATCGCGCCATAAGCAGGTAGGCAGCACGCGCGATCTGCGGTATGGTCTTGTGCAGCGGCCGGTCGTGCCTGGCGTGCATGCAGGGCCCGTTCGGCGCAAGCCGCACGCATGCCAACCGCCACCGGCAACCAATGGGCAACAACCATCCCAGGAAGGACAAACATACCTAATGACGACTCCCAACCGCGATTACTGGCCGACGGATGGCTGGCACACCGCCGAACCCGCCGCGCACGGCCTCGACCCCGGCGGGCTGGATGCCGCGCGCGACACCCTGCGCGAGGACACCCCGCACATGGACAGCCTGCTCGTGGTGCGCGGCGGCGACCTGGTCTACGAGTGGTATGGCGACACCGCCGGGCCGGACCAGTTGCACGCCGTCAAGTCCGTGACCAAGTCGGTCACGTCCGCGCTGACCGGGGTCGCGTTGGACACCGGCGACCTGGCCGGCATCGACGAGCCGATCGGCTTCCTGCTGCCGGAAGCCCTCAGCACCGTCAGCGACCGCCGCAAGCGCGAGATCACGATCCGTGACCTGCTGACGATGCGCTCCGGGCTGGACTGGGCCGAATACGGGGCAAGCGTGGTCGAGATGACCGCCAGCCCGAACTGGCTCGACTACGTGCTGGATCACGATCTCGCCGCCGAACCCGGCACGCGGTTCAATTACAGCACCGGCGATACGCAACTGCTGGCGGCGGCGCTGCAACAGGCCACCGGCATGACGCTGCTCGACTTCGCGGACCTGTACCTGTTCGGCCCGCTGGGCATCCCACAGCGCGCATGGGCCAGCGACCCGCAGGGCGTCACCATCGGCGGCACGGAGCTGAAGCTCACCCCGCGCGGGATGGCGAAGTTCGGCTACCTGTACCTGAATCGCGGGCAGTGGGACGGCAGACAGGTGATCCCGGCGGACTGGGTCACGCAATCCCACACCGCCCAGATCGACCTGGAACGCCAGCCGGACGACTGCAGCGACCTGAGCTACGGTCTCCTGTGGTGGCTGCGCGGCCAGGGCGGGCACCCCAGCGCGATCGCGGTTGGTTTCGGCGGGCAGTTCGTCTACGTGATCCCCGCGCTCGACATGGTCGTCGTGATGACGGGCGATCTCCGCGCTGCGCCGGACTCGTTCCGCGACAACCGCATGTTGTGCCAGTTCAACCTGGTGGAAGAGCGCATCGTCCCGGCGCTGAGTGACTGAGCCATCGAAGCATCACCGGGCAGAACGCGAGTTGCCCAAAACACGCGATCGGGCCAAGATCGGTCTATCATACACGGAGCAAAAGGGGATATGACCTCATGACTGCGCGTTTTGCTATCCCGCTGATCGTGCTCGTGACGTTGATCGCGAGCGTGACCCCGGTCACGCAGGCGCAAGACCCCGCGCCTGACCGCCTCGAAGACCTGCTGATGTACGCACCGGACACGCCGAACAGCCGGGCCTGGCTGACCTACGGCGATATCGCCGGTTGGCACGCCAGTTGGGGCGTCCCGCGCCCGCCGAACCGGGCCATATTCGACCTGTTTCCGCGCATCCCGCGCGCCTACTGGATGGCGATCATGCCCCGGCAGACCATGCCGCCCGAAGCGCTGGGACTTCAATATCTGCTGGTGAGCGAAGAGCGTGCCTTCTACGGGTTCGACTTCTTCCAGGTCGACCGCGCCCTGGCCGCGGGCCACCCGCCGGAAACGCTCACCGTACTCCAGCACAACGCCGATCCCGATGCTATCGCCGCGCAGTTGGTCGAGTCCGGCTACACGGCCTCGGATATCGCCCCCGGCTGGACGCTCTACAGCATCCTGGACGATTACGAACTGGCGCTGGGTCCCGACGCCCCTGAAGGCATGCCCCAGGTGGGCGCGTTGGGCCAGCGCAACCGGATCGCGCTCAACGGGCAGCAGATGATCATCGCCCGCGCCAGCGCCACCATCGAGCAGGCACTCGCTGCCGCCGCCGGGGATGCCCCCGCGCTGCTTGACGATCCGGCGTATGCCGCGCTCGCCGCCGCGCTGCACGACCCGCTGCTCGAGGGGGCCGGCGACCTGGTCGGCGTGATCATCCAGCACGGACTGGAATATGCCGGTGACCCGGCGGTGTTGGTCCTCGGGCGAGCGACGCCCGCCATGTTGCAGGCGCTGCGCGAGCAGTACGGCCTGGACGATCCCGCCAACCTGCTGCCGCCGTTCAGCGCGGTCGCGTTCGCCACCTTCCACGCCGACGACGCGTCGTACCTCACGCTGGCGCTGGCGTTCCCGCCGGGCGCAGATACCGCGCGCGCGATCAGCCTGCTGGAGTCCAAAATGCCGGATTACCAGAGCCTGATGTCAGAGCGTTCGTTCGCTGACCACTGGGCGCTTGACCGCAGCGGCGTAGCCGACGTGGGCGGGATTCCGGTGGTGCTGGTCGTTATGCGCGTCGACGATCCACCGCTCACGCCAGCCAATGCCGATCGCGTGAACACGGATGTGCTGTCGTGGTCCGAGATGGTCGTCCAGCGCGACCTGCTGTTCCTGGCGACGGCCACGGATGCAGGAGCAGTACCGGAGAACTGAGCCAGTGACCACCCAAGACCGTCTCAACGAACTGCTGGTCATGTTCAACCAGAACGCGCGGCTGGCGCGCACCTTCGGCATGACGCTGTCCTTCAACGATGACCGGCAGGCGATCATCACCCTGCCCTACAACCCCGGCCTGGATCACGGGTTGGAAGGCGTGCACGGCGGGGTCTACATGACGCTGCTCGACACGGCGGCGTGGTTCACGTCGGCGGCCTCGCACGCGGAATCGGTATGGGTCGCCACGTCGGAGATCAGCGTGCACCTGCTCAAGCCGGTGTACCGCAAGGCCTTACGCGCGGTGGGCCGCATGATCCAATCCGGCAAGCGGCTGGACATCGCGGAAGCGCATCTCTACGACGAGGACGACCGGCTCGTCGGGCACGGCGTCGGCACCTTTGTCGTGCTGCCGCACCTGAACACGGACAACCAGGAACCACCGGCAAAGCATTAGCACCACAACCGAACGCAAGCACCGAAAGGAGCATCCTTATGCGCGCAGTCTTACTCCGCGAGCACGGTCCCGCCGAAACGCTCGAACTCGTGACCGACCACCCCGTTCCCGATCCCGGCCCCGGCGAGGTGCGCGTGCGCGTCGTCGCGGCGGCGCTGAACTACCTCGATATCTGGGTGCGCAACGGCTGGCCCGACATCAAGCTCGACTACCCGCACATCCCCGGCGCGGACGCCTCCGGCGTGATCGACGCGCTGGGTGACGGTGTCAGCGGGTGGCGCGTGGGCGACCGCGTGGCGCTCGATCCCACGATCGAATGGGGCGGGCAACCGGTGCGCGAGATGCCGGACAAGAAGCTGCCGCGCTTCCAACTGCTCGGCGAGCACACCAGCGGCACCAACGCCGAATTCATCTGCGTCCCCGCGCGGAACCTGCTACACCTGCCCGATCACGTCTCGCACGCCGAAGCGGCAGCCGCCTCGCTGGTGTTCGTCACCGCGTGGCACAGCCTGATCACACGCGGCAGGCTGCGGGCCGGCGAGAGCGTGCTGGTCGTCGGCGCGGGCGGCGGCGTGAACACCGCCAGCATCCAGATCGCCAAGCTCGCCGGTTGCACGGTTTACGTGGTCGGCAGCACGGATGAAAAGCTCGAAAAGGCTAAAGCGCTCGGCGCGGATGCTGGCGTGCGCCGCGATGTCGAGGGCGGCTGGTCGCGCGCGATCTACCAGCTCACTGCCAAACGCGGCGTGGACGTGGTGGTGGACAACGTCGGCGCGGCGACCTTCCCGCACAGCCTGCGCGCGGCGGCACGCGGGGGCCGGATCCTGACCGTCGGCAACACCAGCGGCCCGGAAGTCACGCTCGACAACCGCTACATGTTCGGCAAGCACCTGTCGCTGATCGGCAGCACGATGGGGCCGCACGAGGATTACGTCGCCGTGATGCGCCTGCTCTTCAAAGGGGCGCTGCGTGCCGTCATCGACCGGACCTACCCGCTGGAACAGGTCCAGGACGCGCACCGCGCAATGGAATCCGGCGACCACTTCGGCAAGCTCGTCTTGCAGGTGAGCGAGGGCTGACGCCGCTATTGCGCACTCTATGAGTCCAAAGTATGCTAAGCGATAGAATCAGCACCCACATACCGACACAGGCTGCATCCGGGAGGTAATCACATGGCCGGTGATCTGGAAGAACTGCGCCAGAAAGCGCTCGAAGAACAAGAGATTCAGGAACGCTACGAAGAACTGCTCGCTACCGACGTGCAGAGCGACACCCTGTTCGGCATGACGGCAGTTGAGCGGATGTTCGTCTCGATCGGGTGCTTCCTGCTTACGACGCTGGGCGGCTTTTTCTTGCTGCTGGTGATGGACAAGATCGCCATCTAGCGCGCCCTGTCCATCCTCGTGCCGGCAAAAGGAGACCGCACCACCATGCAAGCCGCCTCACCGCACCTGTCGCTCGGACAATGGACGCTGCGTATCCTGGTCGCGCTGCTGCTGGGCACGCTGTTCCTGGCGCTGTGGGAACTGCGTGATATCGCGCTGATGACGTTCCTGGCGATCATCATCGCCATCGTACTGCAAATCCCGGTCACGTGGCTCACGCGTATCGGCCTCCAACGCGGCCTGAGCATTGCGGTCACGATGGTGACCACGCTCACGCTGCTGGGGCTGTTGGTGCTGCTGGTGGTCCCGACGATCGCCTTGCAGGTCGGTGAGCTGGCCGATGCGCTGCCGGGCTTCATTGACGACGCACGATCGCGCTACGATGACCTGCAAACCGACCATGACTGGCTGCCTGCGATCGACTGGGACCACATCACCGAAGGCGACATCTCCGACTTCCTGATCGAGCAGGTGGGCAACCTGTCGCGTAGCATTTTCCCGTTCCTGGGCGGCATCGGCGGCGTCATCACGAACATCGTGTTCCTGCTGTTCATCGCGGTCTTCTTCATCGCCGACCCGGTGAACTACCTCGAAGGGCTGCTGACGCTGGTCCCGCGCAGCTATCGCCCGCGCGCGCTGGAGATTTTCGAGACGTTGGGCGTGTTGCTGCGGCGCTGGTTCGTCGGGCAGTTGATCTCGATGACCATCAGCGGCGTCCTGATCACGCTCGTCACCGGCATGATCCTGGGCCTGCCAAACGCACCCGCGCTCGGCGTGCTGAGCGGGCTGATGGAGTTCGTGCCCAATTTCGGCTCGATCATCGCCGTGATCCCCGCCGTGATCATCGCGCTGGCTGAGGACCCGGTGCTGGTGCCGTTCACGATCCTGGCCTACCTGGTCACGCAGCAGATCCAGAGCAACGTGATCATGCCGCGCATCATGGCGCGCCAGATATCGATCCCGGCGGCCAGCATCCTGATCGCGCAGATCATCGGCGCGGCGTTGTTCGGGTTTATGGGCGTGTTGCTGGCGCTGCCGCTGGCGATCGTGGTGATGGTGCTGGTGCGCGAGATTTACGTCTTCGATATCCTCAACGCGCGCCCCGCGACGATCGAGTCCGGCGTCCGGCCCGACGGCACGACGTACCACAGCGTCACGGCGGACGTGTACCGCCCGGAAGAACTGACGCCCGGCGAGGCCGCCCGCCTGCAAGCCGAAGGCCGCGACCTGTTTGCACACCAAGATGGGGAAATCGTGGAGATCATCACGCCGGTATCGCCCGCGCTGGAGCAGACCGCGCGTAACCAACAGGCCGTGTGGCTCGCGCTGCTGGTGCTGACGGTGGCCCAGGGGCTGGCATTATTACGTTCGTTGATCGGCAGTGACCGGCAGACGCCTGCATGATCGCGCCGGTCTAGCACGGCGGGATGTCGCGCGCCAGGTGGCGGTAAGCGTCGCGCAGCGCGGTGAAATACGCGACGCGCCGCTTGTTAGCCAGCGTGCCATAGAGCACCCGCGCGAGCTGGTAGCGCAGCTCGCTTTCAAACAACACCGCCACCGGCACATCCAGCGCGCCCAGCCTGTCGAGAAATCCGCTCAGGCGTACCACGCTCAGCCCCGGACTGCACCGCACATCGACCAGCAAACCTTGCAGCGGTCGCCCTGAGGCGCAGCGATGCGCGCGGAGTGCCGCCCCGAGTTCGGCCATCGTCTCCGGCGCTACGTTCGCCTGCAGCCGGATCAGCCAGATGCAGTCCTGGTCCGCGACCAGTGCTTCCAGGGCCGGCAGGCCGAGATCAACGCGGGTGAACGGCGCGGTCGGCGGGCGGCATGGCCTGTCATGCTCAAAAATCGACGTGGCGTGAAGGGTGCCGGTCACGGCAAAACTCCTGCCTGTTGGCAAATAACCGGTCACGGTGGGCGGCTGAAACCCGGTTGGCCCCTTGCCGTGACGGTGCGGACGGGACGAGCAGCGATCTGGAGTCTGACCTTGATCGCATTGTATCAAGCCTGAATTAAACACGAATCAAAAAAGTATTGAAGTTAATTTATAGTTGTCGCTACATTGTGGAGACGCATGAAATTAATGCTTAAGATACGCCATCCAAGCCGGTCGCCTATCAAAAAGTGAGGATATAGCATGCCCAACACCGACCACACCCCGCGCCCCACGTCGCGGCTGCCGGGATTCTACAACCAGAGCCGGGACGCGCGTGCCGCGGCGGTCGCGCAGTGGGCCGGCCTCAGCGCGGACGAACTGGCGGCGCTGTCCGGCAGCAGCGGCCTGACCCCGGACCAGGCCGAGCACATGATCGAAAACGTGATCGGCGTCTACGCGCTGCCGCTGGGCATCGCCACCAATTTCCTGATCGACGGTGTGGACCGCCTGATCCCGATGGTCGTCGAGGAGCCGAGCATCGTGGCGGGCGCGAGTTACGCGGCGAAGCTGGCACGCGCGGGCGACGGGTTCGTCACCAGCGCCGACGACCCGGTGATGATCGGGCAGCTCCAGGTGCTCGATGTCGACAACGTCTATGCCGCTGCGGGGCGCGTCTGGGCCGCACGCGCGGAACTGCTCGAAGCGGCGAACTGCTGCGACCGCGTGCTGGTCGAGCTGGGCGGCGGCGCGCGCGACATCGAGCTGCGCCCCTTCCCCGAAACGCCCGCCGGGCCGATGCTGGTGCTGCACCTGCTGTTCGACGTGCGCGACGCGATGGGCGCGAACGCGATCAACACCGCCTGCGAGCAGATCGCGCCGCGCGTCGAAGCGCTGACCGGCGGGCGTGTCAACCTGCGCATCCTGAGCAACCTCGCCGACCGGCGTAAGGCCCGCGCCGCCTGCACGGTCCCGGCGGACGCGCTGGCGACCGGTAACCTGTCCGGCCCGGACGTGGTGCGCGGCATCGTCGAAGCGGCGGTCTTCGCACAGAGCGACCCGTACCGCGCTGTGACGCACAACAAAGGCGTGCTAAACGGCATCGACGCAGTCGCGCTCGCCACCGGCCAGGACTGGCGCGCCATCGAGGCCGGGGCGCACGCTTACGCCGCCCGCGAGGGACGCTATACGTCGCTCACCGCGTGGTGGCAAGACGACGATGGGAACCTGCGCGGCAGCATCGAGCTACCGCTGGCGGTGGGCATCGTCGGCGGCGCGACGCGCGTGCACCCGGCGGCGCGGGCCGCGCTCAAGCTGCTGGGCATCCAGTCCGCGCGCGACCTGGCGCGGATCATGGCGGCGGTCGGGCTGGCGCAGAACCTCGCCGCGATCCGCGCGTTGGCGACGGAAGGCATCCAGCGCGGGCACATGAGCCTGCACGCCAAGCAGATGGCGGTCGCTGCCGGGGCGCAGGGCGACGAGGTCACACAGATCGCGGCACGCATGGTCGCGGAAGGCCAGATCACCACCACGCGCGCCGGGGAACTGCTGCGCGAGCTGCGCGGCGCGTAGCCCACACACGACCGGCAGGGACTCGCGCGCGAGTCCCTGCCGGGGTGATTGGCCGTTGCGGTTGCTGCGATGTGCTACGGCGATGAAACGCTGATCGCCTGGCGGTAGTCGTTGTTGCCCTCGTTGCTCTCCGCGACCGTGTTGGTCGGGTCGACTTTCACCAGCGTGTTGATCGAACTGTACGGGCTTGGATATCCTGCGTAGGTGCAGGTCAGGATGCGCCCGCCGCCCGCGCTCATGCTGTCCAGCGTCCAGTCGCAGCCGGGCGCGCCGTAGTTCTCGCCGGGATACCACTCAATGCGGAAGGGCGTGCCCGACACCGCCGCGCTGCCCTGGTTATACACCCCCACGCGCACCTGCACCGGCTGCCCCTTGACCGGCGTCGCCGGGTCCAGCGCGAACTCGCTCACGAACAGGTCCGGCTGCGCGGCAGGTGCGGGTGACGTGACACTGATCGCCTGCGTGTAGGTGTTGTTGCCCTCGTTGCTCTCCGCGACCGTGTTGGTCGGGTCGACTTTCACCAGCGTGTTGATCGAACTGTACGGGCTTGGATATCCTGCGTAGGTGCAGGTCAGGATGCGCCCGCCGCCCGCGCTCATGCTGTCCAGCGTCCAGTCGCAGCCGGGCGCGCCGTAGTTCTCGCCGGGATACCACTCAATGCGGAAGGGCGTGCCCGACACCGCCGCGCTGCCCTGGTTATACACCCCCACGCGCACCTGCACCGGCTGCCCCTTGACCGGCGTCGCCGGGTCCAGCGCGAACTCGCTCACGAACAGGTCCGGCTGCGCGGCAGGTGCGGGTGACGTGACACTGATCGCCTGCGTGTAGGTGTTGTTGCCCTCGTTGCTCTCCGCGACCGTGTTGGTCGGGTCGACCTTCACCAGCGTGTTGATCGAACTGTACGGGCTTGGATACCCCGCGTAGGTGCAGGTCAGGATGCGCCCGCCGACGGCAACCAATCCGTCAATCGTCCAGTCACACGCTGGCGACGCGTACCCCTCGCCGGGATACCACTCGACGCGGAACGTGCCGCTTGCAGCAGCATCGCCCTGGTTATACACCCCTACGCGCACCTGCACCGGCTGCCCTTGAACCGGCGTCGCCGGGTCCAGCGCGAACTCGCTCACGAACAGGTCCGGCTGCCCGGTGGACGGGGGCGGCGTTGCTGGCAGTGGCGTGATGGTCGCGATCGGGTCTTCGGGCAGCGGCACCAACGGTTCGGCAGGCTGATCCAGTGCCAGCGCCGGATCGCCGAACGCAGTCGCCCACACGAACGCCATGCTGCCGCTGATCATCGGGTCGGTGAACACCGGTCCGGTCGGGTCGGGGGCACTAACATCCTGGAAATAGATGCCGTCGCCCGTGCTGTAGACGAACCCAATCGGCACGCCGAGAATCTGCGCGATGGGCTGGCCCATCGGGACCAGCACCGCCGTGCCAATGCGCACCCAGTGCACGCGTTCTTCCGTCCCGTCATGCAGCCGGAACAACGCGACCTCGCCGTCCGCTGCCCACTGCGGCCCGTAGATCGTGTGCACGCCGTCCGCGAAGTACACGGTCAGGTCAGGATCGATATCGTCAGGACCAGTAGGCTGCAACAAGCCAACCGCGTTCGAGTCGATGATGTGCGGCGCGGTGCCGACCGGCGGCCCGGCGGGGAATGCCGGCTCGTTATACGCGTAGATCGCGCGGCGATCCGGCAAAAGATCGCTATCCGGCGCTGCGTACGGGCTGCTGATCAACTCTTGCGTGACACCGGGCGCGCCGCCCGGATACCACGCGACAGCCCCCAGGGGATCGCCGGTCCCGTCCAGCGGGTCGAAGCGCACATCCACGCGGTAGCCGCCACCGATCGGGTCGTCGGACACCACCGCCACATGCGGGTACACATCCGCCATCGCCAGGAATTCCCCGCCCACGAAACCGGCGATCTCCGCCCCGTCGCTGCGCAGGACATCCAACGCATCGCCGGAAGTGAGGTCGAACACGATCACGCGCCAGGCTCGTGCCGCGCTGGCAGCGTTGGCCAATCCGATGGCGATCCGGTTGGCGGCGTCGGAAGAATAGCGCGCCCCCAGATAGACCTGTTCGTCCGGCTGTGCCTGGTGCACTTGCAGCCAGGTCCCGGCCTGCAAATCGTAGAACCCGATGCCGTTACGCCCGCTGGTCAGCGGCGCAGCCAGAACCATGTAGCGCCCGTCCTGCGAGATGTGCAGGGCCTTATAGCTGCACGCCGCGCCGGGTGCTTCACCCGGTAACTGTGGGCGCGGGATCGCGGCGAACTCGCCCGCGTCGTTGATCCAGTGCAGGGTATCATCGCACTGGTCATGCACCACTAACCACCAGGAGCTGGCAGGTAACGCGGCGGCCTCAGCATCCCACCCGCGCATCCCCGCGCTGGCCCCGAACGCCAGCGCGACAGCCAGCACGACCATAACCACAAACAGACCGGGTTTCCGTAAGCTCTGCATCATACGTTTGACTCCTCTATGTTCAGCGGTCGTTTTGAAGCTGGGCCGTGCACGATCAGGAAGTGGGGCGAAACTGCGACGAGAGAGGGTCGCCTGATAGGACGGCACAATATGAAGCGGCAAAAAACAGCACAACGCACCTTCATCTTAATGCAAAAACCCGTAATGAATCAATTAAGGAGTGCAAAAAGCGTGTAAATCTGCCCGATGCACATGACGGCGGGCTGATGCGCGTCGCAGCCTGCCACAGCGCTACACGCTATACGCATCACCGGGCCGGGTGATCCCCAAACCCCCGGTTGACCCCCCCATAACAGGTGTATCGGAGCGACGATAGGTATGCGATAATATGATTAAACGCGACGCTGTTGGGCGTTTTCAGCGTCGATTAATGCCCGTTGGCTAAGGTCGGCCAGCGGGTCCGGACAACCGAACACGGGCGACTTGCCACGCCTATGTTTGACGTACCGGCTACTAGAGGGACTGGACCGCGACCGTCTTGGGAACGGCGCAAACTCAAGAAACGTCATATAGACACGACCAACGATCAGGAGGAACACATCTATGCGACGCACCATCACCTGGGTGCTTGTGCTCGCGGTGCTCGCCGGTGCGGGGGCGCTGGCCGGTGCCCCTGCCACGACCCGGGCGCAAGACACCAACATCATCTGGGAGGTCGAATACTTTGACAACCCGTATCTCGCCGGAGAGCCTGTCCTCGAACGTCGCGAAAGCGGCACCCAGTTCTACTGGGGCGGAAGCTCGCCCGCGCCAAACGTACCGGCGGACGGCTTCAGCGCGCGTTTCGCCACCGATACATTCTTCGAGGCGGGGACGTATCGCTTCTACATCCTGGCCGATGACGGTGTCAAGCTGTGGATCGACTTCCCGCCGGACAAACGGCCAGAGATCGACACCTACAGCACACCCCGGCCCGGTGAACTGCTGACCGCCGATGTCACGCTGTCCGAGGGCATGCACCATATCCAGGTCGACTTCCGCGAAAACTCAAAGGACGCGTACCTGTATATCGCCTGGGAATCGCTGCGCGACGGGGCGCAAGGGCCGGACTTCCCCATGCCGCCGCAGACCGTCGACTGGAGCGTGCAATGGACCGCGCAGTACTTCAACAACATCAACCTGGCCGGAGACCCGGTCCTGACCCGGTCGGAGCCAGAGCCGGGCGGCAACTGGGGCACGTCCGCGCCAGGACCGGGCATCCAGGCGGACAACTTCAGCGCGCGCTGGATCATCTACCAGGACTTCAGCGGCGGCACGTACACCATCGAGGTGCAGGCGGATGACGGCGTGCGCGTCAGCGTCGATGGCAACCTGGTGATCAACGAGTGGCACCTCGCCACACCGCAGCAGTACAGCGCCACATTCCAGCTCCAACCCGGCGCGCACACCATCGTGGTCGAGTTTTACGACGCCGGAGTCGTGGCTTACCTCGACTTCCGCATGGTCCGCCAGCCGGACTCCACCGCGCCACCCGCGCAGCCGACCGGCGTCACGGCGACCGTGACGGCCTTCCGGCTAAACGTGCGCACCGCGCCGGTTAACGGTGCCGTGCTCACCAAGATCGACCGCAACGAAACCTACCCGGTGCTGGGCCGCAACAACGCCAGCACGTGGTGGCAGATCAACGTCAACGGCACGATTGGCTGGGTCAGCGGCGCGTGGGTGGACCTGGCCGGAAACGTAAACAGCGTGCCGGTAACCGACGGGTCTGTCGTCGTGCCCACGCCAACCCCGTCGTATGGCGTCGGGCAGTGCCCCGGCTTCCTGCCGTCACGCCTTGTGCCCGGCAACTACGGGCGCGTGGTCACCTCGCCGGGCATGCCGAACAACCTGCGCGCCCAGCCGAGCTTGAGCGCCGCGCTGGTCGGGCAGATTCCGGCAGGCGACGCGTTCTACATCCAGGAAGGGCCGGTCTGCGCTGAAAACACCGCGTGGTACAGGGTCTATCACGCCGGGCGCAGCGGGTGGACCGCTGAGGGCCAGGGTACCACCTACTGGCTGGAACCGATCGCCGCGCAGTGAGGCGCAGCGCCTACCGCAGCACAGCAACGCCACCGGGCGACTCCAGGTTGAGTCGCCCGGCAGTGTATCTACCGTGCGCCGCCGCTCATGAGTGCCTGTCGAGCGCGTCCCATGCCTGCGGCAGGAACCAGTCGAGAAACGCCTGCTTCTGCGCTGCCAGCGCCCGGCTGAGATCGAAGCGCATGGCGGGGAATTCACCCGCGTCCTGCTCCACCCGCGCGAATCCCGCTGCCAGCCCGCCCGCATCCGCCGTCGCGGCCACGCGCCGCACGATCCCCGCCGCGCCGATCTTGTCCAGCTTGTCCGCGTCGTGCAGGATGTCGCCCAGCGTGCTGCCGGACTCCTTGCGGATCGCCGCCTGGATCGCCGCGATTGCGTCCGGGGCAACGTCACCGCGCAACACGTCTGCCGCAAATTCAGCGCCCATATCCTCGTGTGGGATGCCGGTCGCGTCCTCGTCCAGCTTGGCGACATCGTGCAGCATCGCCGCCAGGTAGGTGCTGCGGGGATCGACGCCGTCCGCCTCGGCCAGCCGCAGCGCCGTGCCGGTCACACGCTGAACATGCGCCCACAGGTGCGATCCGGGCCGTCCCCACGCGTGCAGATGCTCGCGCACCTCTGCCGCGACGCTCCAACAGAGCGCGTCCGGCGCAGGCGCGGGATGCCACTCGCGCGCAAGCTGCGCCAGGAACCGCGCGCCTACCTCGGTCGTCGCGGCGTCGCCCAGGTGCGCTGACCACGCCGCTACTGATTCAGCCTCGGCGCGTGCCCCCGTACGCAAACCGTCGAATAACGCTGCCCATTCCATACGCCCTCACGTCACCGGCGCGCCACGAAACAAGCCGCCTTCTAATGAATGACCGCCCGGCCTGACGCAGTCTAGCAGCGTTTTAACGAATCTGAAAGTCTGCTATACTGTGACCAGCCGAGCAAATCACCCCACCGCATGGCCGCACGAGTCAAAGGAACGCATGCGATGACATACGAGCTGACCCCCCAGGAACGCGCGATCCTGGCTGACATTCGCGCCAACGGCACCGAGACGGAAGCTCGCCGTGCCGCGATCGTGCTGATGAGCGCGTCCGGCGCACAAACCGGCGCGATCGCGGATGCCGTCGAGCTCAGCAAGAGCCAGGTCCGGCACTGGCGGCGCGCGTGGCGCGAGCAGCGGTTGGGCATCTTCCCCGGCCAGGACGGCGGCGCCCCTTCTCCCGACGCGGCGGTGACCGGCGCTGACGCCAGCACAGAAGCGGAAACCGGGCAGTCGCCACCAGTCCCCGGCGTCGATGCGCCGCGTCTGGCGTTGGACCTGCGCGACAGCGTGGGCATGGTCCCCACCGACCCGATGCCGGAAGCGGGACGCAAGGCGCTGCATTACCACTTCGAGCGCATGTTGCAGCACGAACCCGGCAGCCGCCTGGGCCACGATCCCGAAGCGGTGCACGATATGCGTGTCGCCACGCGGCGGATGCGCAGCGCCTTTCGCATCATGCAGCCGTATTTCAAAAAGAACGCCACCCGTGACTTCCGCAGCAGCCTGCGCACGACCGCCCAACGGCTGGGTGCGGTGCGCGACCTGGATGTGTTGCTCGAAAAGGCGCGGCGCTTCGAAGACGCCCATCCCGGCGCTGACCTGACGCCGTTGTACGAGCTGTGGGACAGGCAGCGGCAGGTGGCACGCAGCGAGTTGATCGCCTACCTGGACAGCAAGGACTTCGCCCGTTTCGTCGCGCGCTTCGACGCGTTCCTGAAGCAGCCGGGCAAAGGTGCCAAACCCCTGCCGGACACGGACGAAACGGTCCCGCACCAGGTGCGCCATGTCGTCCCGCACCTGATCTACCAGCGCTACGAGCGCGTGCGCGCCTACGAGACCGCGCTGGACCAGGCCGGCGACGGTACGCTGCACGCGCTGCGCATCGACATCAAACGCTTCCGTTACATGGTGGAGTTTTTCTCCGAGGTGCTCGGGCCGCAAGCCGCACGCGTGATCGACGCGTGCAAAACCATGCAGGATCACCTGGGCGACCTGAACGACGCGGCGGTCGCAATCGAGGCGATGGAATCGTTCGTCGCGCGGCACGACGCCGAGTTCAGCGGCATCCCGCAGTTCATCCGGCCCGACATCAGCGGCGTGCACGACTACATCGACGCGACCCGCGCCAAGCAGCGACACCTGCGCGACACGTTCCCCGCCGCGTGGGCGTCGTTCAACAGCGAGGCCATGCGCCGCAACCTGGCGCTGGCGATCGCCGCGCTGTGAGCCGCGTTACCCTTCCGCGTCCGACTTACGCGCGGCTTCGCTGACGTGCTCGATGATCCGCGCGCGCTGGAGCCGCTCGCCGTAATCGTATACTTGGCGTTCGTAAGGTTGATCCATCAGCGGCGACGAGAAGATGAAATCGGCGGTCGAGCGATTGGTCGCGGTGGGGATGTTCCGCAGCACCGCCATGCGCAGCAGCGCGCGCACGTCCGGATCGTGGGGGTGCGTGCCCAGCGGGTCCCAGAAAAAGATCATGATGTCGATCTGGCCCTGCGCGATCATCGCACCGATCTGCTGGTCACCCCCCAGCGGGCCGCTCATCATCCCGGTCACGTTCAGCCCGGTCTCCTGGTTGATCAGCGTGCCGGTGGTCCCGGTGGCGTAAAGCTCGTGGTTCGCCAGTTCGTCTTTGTTATAGCGCACCCAGTCGAGCAAATCTTCCTTGCGTTCGTCGTGCGCGATCAGCGCGATGCGCTTGCGGCGCGGCTGTGCGGATGTCTCACGGGTCATCGCGTCTCCCTCCACGTATGTTAACTATCGCTGGCCTCAACTGTACCGGATATCGCCAGAAGCACAATCCAGCACCCCACGCACAGCGCCATCCGCAGGCTAAAGCGTAACGGGCACTCAGAATTTGCGCCGGGCCTCACAGGTTTGATAGCTTCTGAGAGCTTTTGAGAGCCATCCTCTGCTAGGATATGCCGCAGGCAACGGTACGGACGCGCGCGCCAGGTTCACATCCCGGCGTGCGCGCAGCATGTGACCCGCCGCTCGCATCCGGGCGGCAGACTGATCAGCACTGGAGATAACACACGTATGAGCGCTAACATGAACCCCCTCAAAATCGGACAGAGCGTGCTCAAGCCCGATCGCCCGGTCGGCATCGTCGGCTACGGTGCGTACGTGCCGCGTTACCGCCTGCCGGGATCAGAGGTCGCCCGCGTCTGGACCGGCGGCATGGGCGGCTCCCCGGTCAAGGAAAAAGCCGTCGCCGGGCTGGATGAGGACGTCGTCACGATGTCGATCGAGGCGGCAGGCAACGCGATCAAGCGCGCGCAGATCGACCCGCGCCACATTCGCGCCGTGTGGGTCGGCAGCGAAAGCCACCCCTACGCCGTCAAACCGTCCTCGACCATCGTCGCGGAGAGTATCGGCGCGGCCCCCAACGTGCAGGCCGCCGACTGGGAATTTGCGTGCAAGGCCGGGTCGGAAGCGATGCAGGCCGGGATCGGGTTTGTCGGCTCCGGCATGGGGCGTTACGTGCTGGCGATCGGGATGGACACGGCGCAGGGCCGCCCCGGTGACGCGCTGGAATACACGGCGGCGGCGGGCGGCGCGGCGTTCCTGCTCGGCGCGGCGGAAGAGGCGCTCGCGCTGATCCAGGGCAGCTATTCCTACGTCACCGACACGCCGGACTTCTGGCGGCGCGCGCACGAAATGTACCCCTCGCACGGCGACCGCTTCACCGGCGAACCGGCGTACTTCGCGCACGTGCTGGCCGCCGCCTCGCGCATGATGGAGATGCTGGACACCACCGCTGAGGATTACGATTACGCGGTGTTCCACCAGCCCAACGTCAAGTTCCCGCAGCGCGCCGGAAAGAGTCTCGGCTTCGCGCCGGAGAAGCTCGAACCGGGCCTGCTCAGCGGTGTGATCGGCAACGTCTACGCCGGTTCCTCGCTGATCGGGCTGGCGGCGACGCTGGATGTCGCGCAGCCGGGCCAGCGTATCCTGATGGTGAGCTACGGCAGCGGCGCAGGCTCGGACGCGTTCGATATCCTGGTTGGCGACCGCATCACGGAAGCCCGCAACCGCGCGCCGCTGGTGGCCGACTACATCGCGCGCCGGACCGAGGTGGATTACGCGCTCTACACGCGCTATCGCGGCAAGCTGGCGGAGTAGCTTGAGTTAACGGACAACGAGAGGACACACGATGCGAGACGTATCGATCATCGGACTTGGACAGACGCCGGTCGGCGAACACTGGGATATGGGCCTGCGCGAGCTTGCGCTCGCTGCGATCCGCCCCGCGCTGGAAGACGCGCAAACCGAACGCGTGGACGCGGTGATCGTGGCGAACGCGCTCGGCGCGAACCTCAGCGCGCAGAACCACATCGCGACGCTGGTCGCGGATGCCGCCGGGCTGGCGGGCGTGGAAGCGGTGCGCGTCGAGGCGGCGGACGCGTCCGGCGGGATGGCGCTCCGGCACGGCTACCTGATGGTCGCCAGCGGCGCGGCGGAGAGCGTGCTGGTCGTCGGCGTGGAGAAGGCGACCGACCGCCAGGGCGCGGAACGCGATACCGCGCTGGCGACCGTGCTGGACGCGGATTACGAAGCGGGCGTCGGCGCGACCCCCGCCGCGATCGCCGCGCTGCTGATGCGCCGCTACATGCACGAATACGGCGTTGACGTAACGCAGTTTGAGCCGTTCAGCATCAACGCGCACGCCAACGGCGCGCTCAACCCCTTCGCCATGTACCGTAACACGCTGCGCGAGGGCGCGTTCGCCAAAGCGCCCGCCGTGTCGGACCCGGTCAACCTGTTCGACAGCGCGCCCGAAGGCGACGGGGCCGCCGCCGTGCTCCTGTCCACGACGGAGCACGCGGTCGACGCAGTGCCGCGCCCGGTGCGCATACGCGGCAGCGCCGCCGCCACCGACACGCTCGCGCTGCACAACCGCCCGGATATGCTGTTCCTGCGCGCGGCGAACCTCGCGGCGGGGCGCGCCTACGAGCAAGCGGGCATCCAGCCCGGCGATCTGAACCTCGCGGAGTTGCACGACAGCTTCACGATCCTGACCACGCTGCAGCTTGAGGCGATCGGCTTCGCCGCGCGCGGCAAGGGTTGGGAGCTGGCACAGAACGGGGCGATCGCGCGTGGCGGCGCGCTGCCGATCAGCACGTTCGGCGGCCTGAAGGCGCGCGGCAACCCGCTGGGTGCGACGGGCATCTACCAGGCGCTCGAGGTCGCGCTGCACCTGCGCCGCGACGCGGGCGACAACCAGGTCGACAACGCGCGGCTGGGCCTCGCGCTGAACCTGGGCGGCGCGGGCAGCACCGCCGTCGCGCACATCCTGGAGCGCGTGGAATAACACGCAACGAGCACCGGGGCGTGCCGTCACGGGCGCGCCCCAGCCCCCCCACCGCGCCACTTGTCAGAATTCCGTTTAGACCGCGTGAAAAGCCGGTTATGGCCGCGCCCGCAACCGTGCCCGGCGATAGGCCGATCGCGGCGTTGTGTGATACAATGCAGGACAGACTGAACGCATACCAAATACACAACGCGCAGCCGGAGCAGAGTTAATGCAATCCTCATTCTTCTCGCGCATATCCGACCGGTGGGCCATGCCGTTGCTGTCAGCCGCCGCCGTGCTGGCGACCGGCGTGCTGCTGATCCTCTACCTGCTGTCGGCAGCGGGCTGGTACAACCAGGCGTTTGCCGGCGTGCTGCCGTACCGCAACCTCGAAGTGAGCGATGCGCGACCGCTGACCGGCGGTCGCTGGCCCGGCTTGCTGGTCGGGCTGCAACCGGGCGACCAGATCATCCGGGTCGACAACGTCGATCTCACCGCGCTGCCGGTTGACCAGCGCCTGGGCGAGTTCAACGCGATCCTGGCCGCGCACGAACCCGGCGACCGCGTCGGCGTCAGCTTCCTGCGCCAGACAACCAACCCGGCGGACAAACCGATCGGCGCGACCTGCCTGGAAGCCGACGAAGCGATCAACACGCTGCGTTGCGGGCTGGTCGTGCGGCTGGAGACGATGCCCGAAGGCGACATGCTGCTGTATTTCGGTGCCGGGTGGATCGTGGGCGCGGGGTTGTGGCTGGTGGCGCTGTTCCTGCTGCTGCGCCAGCGTGACGATATCCAGGCGCAGGTACTGGTGATCACGGCGTCGCTGCTGGCGGTCTTCATGGCCGGTAATTTCGACCGGCTCAGTACCGATCATTTCACGTGGGCCTGGCTGATCGCGACCGCGCTGGCAGGCGGGGCGCTGGTCGTCTTCGCGCTGGAATTCCCGTTCCGCTTTGCCATCGTGCAGGAGACCCCGACCTGGCGCTGGTCGCCGGTGGTGGTGGCGCTGGCGATGGGCGCGGGCAGCGCGACGCTCTACACCGCCAACGCCAGCGACCTGTACCAGTTCGCGCTCGTGCTGGCGCTGGGCACGCTGCTGCTGGGCGCGCTGTTGCTGCTGGGTGTCATGCTGTGGCGGCGGGGGCGCTCCGCGTCCCCGATCGTGCGCAACCAGAGCACGCTGGTGATCCTGGGGCTGGTCCCGGCCATGCTCCCGCTGGCGATCTGGTTTGTGGACCTGCTGCTGACCGGGGACGCGGCCCCGATGCTGTACGCCTTCAGCCAGACCTTCCCGATCCTGCTGCCGTTGAGCGCGATTTACGCCGTGCTGCAATACCGGCTGGTCGACACCGACCGCGTGCTCACGCAGAGCTTTCTGTACACGGCGCTGCTGGTGCTGATGACGATCAGCTATTTCCTGATCGTGGCGGGGGTAGCCTACCTGATCGACCGGTCCATGCGCGATACCGCGCTCAGCCCGGTGATGATCGTCGCGGCGATCTTCCTGATCTCGATCACGTTCACGCCGCTGCGCGTCATGCTGCAACGCGTGATCGACGCGGCGTACTTCCGCGCGCGCCGCGCATACCAGGGCTACCTGGAACACTTCTCGCGCGAGGTGCCTGCCGCCAGCAGCCTGAGCGACGTCACGCGGCTGGTGTACAACACGCTCGATAACGCGCTCGCGCCCCAGCATATCACGCTGTTCGTGCGCCCGCCCGACTCGAACGAATTCCGCCCGCAGCCGGACCCCGACAGCGGCACGCGTCCCACCGACATCACCTTCACCGCTGACAGCGGCCTCGTGCGCTACCTGCGCGAGCGTTCTACCATGCTGTACCTGGAAGAAGGCCGCCCGCTGCCGCTGGACGTGGTCAGCGACCGCTCGCGGCTGGCCGTGCTCGGCGCGCCGCTGATCATCGGGCTGCGTGGCAAGAACACGCTCAACGGGTTCATCTGCATCGGGCCGCGGCGCAGCGGGCAACCGTACCTGCACGAAGACCTGCGTTTCGTCGACAGCCTCAGCGACCAGATCGCGCTGGCCGTCGAACGCGCGCAAGCCGCCGACAACCTCGAACGCCGCGCCCAGGTCCAGGCCGTGCTGAGCCAGGTCAGCCGCGCACTGAACTTCGCGATCGACCTGGACACGCTGCTGGAGTTGATCTACGCGCAAACCCTGCGCGTGATCCAGGCCCCGAATTTCTACATCGCGCTGCGCGACCCGCACCTGAACGAGATGTACTACGTGTTTTACAACGAGGGCGACGACCGCGTGCACGAGATGGAAGGTCGCCGCTGGCGCATGGGCCGCGACCTGATCAGCGAGATCGCGCGCACGCAGCAAACGATCCGCACCGATGACTACGTGCGCGAATCGCTGCTGCGCGACCCGCAGAACCCGCCCGCGCAAACGCACCTCAAGAGTTGGATGGGCGTGCCCCTGCTGGCCGATACCGGCGAGGGCGCAATGGGCGTGATGGTCGCCGCGACGGACGACCCCGGCGTCACCTTCAGCGACGACCAGCAGGACATCTTCTGGGATATCGCCAACCTCGCCGTGAGCGCGATCAACCGCCTGCAACTGCTCGACAAGACGCAGCAGCGCGCGCGGCAATTGTCTGCGATCAACGAGATCGCCAACCAGTTGGCCTCCGAGATGGGCAACGTCGACCGCCTGCTGCAGTTGATCACCGAAAGCGCGGTGCAGATTCTCGACGCCGAAGCCGGGAGCTTGCTGCTGGTGGACGACGAAACCGGCGACCTCGAATTCCGCGTCGCGGTCGGCGGCAGCGGGCAGGAACTGGTCGGCAAACGCCTGCCGTCCGGCAGCGGGCTGGCCGGCGCGACGGTGCAGCGCGGCGCGCCGATCATCGTCAACGACCCGACCCGCGACTCGCGCTGGTACGGCGAGATGGACGACGACGCCCCGGAAACCGGCGACGGGCGATCCGGCAACGGGCAGCACGGCGGGCCGCCGCCCGATGCGCTCGATGAAGCCGGGGACTCCGGCGAATTCCGCTCCGGCGCGATCCTGTCGGTGCCGCTGCTGGTCAGCGGGCGCGCGATCGGCGTGCTGCAATGCCTCAACAAGCGCGACGGCGGCATCTTCGTGACCGAAGACGCCGACCTGCTCGAAACGTTCGCCGGACAGGCTGCGATCGCGATTGAAAACGCGCGCCTGTTTGACATGACCGACCAGCAGCTCGCCCTGCGCGTGCAGGAACTGGACACAATGCAGCGCATCGACCAGGCGCTCAACCGCACGCTGGACCTCAAGACCGTGGTTGATATCACGATGGATTGGGCGCTGCGCAAGAGCGGCGCGGCGGCGGGGGCGCTCTTCATGCGCGACCGCGAACTTAACGAGTTGCGCATCGTCGCGTCTTACGGCTACCCGCGCAGCTCGCCTTTCGCCGAAGAGGGACGCACACTCCCCGAAGATCGCGGCGTGATCGGGCGCGCGGTGCGCTCCGGGCAGCCGTCGCTAAACACCGAAGTGCACCTGGACTCCGGTTACGTCGAAACGCTGCCCGGCTGTGTGGCGCAATTGACCGTGCCGCTGTTCAGCGCGGATGAGGTGGTCGGCGTGATCATCCTGGAAAGCAACCACGAAGGCGAGCTCGACCTGCTCGACCTGGACTTCGTCGCGCGCCTGGCCGAACACGCCACGCCCGCGATCGTGAACGCGCAGCTTTTCGGCGAGCTCCAGCGCGCGAACGAGGACAAGAGCCGCTTCGTGTCCTTCGTGGCGCACGAACTCAAAAACCCGATGACCTCGATGAAGGGCTACACCGACCTGCTGATGAAGGGCGTGGTCGGCCCGGTCAACGAACAGCAAGGCAGCTTCCTGTCCACGATCTTTAACAACGTCATGCGCATGGAAACGCTGGTCAGCGATCTGAACGACCTGACCAAACAGCAGACGAATAACCTGCGCCTGGATATCACCACGCTGGACTTCCGCAGCATCGTGAACGAAACGCTGCGCGCCCAGCAGCGCATGATCGATGAAAAGGGCCAGTCGCTCACGCTCGATATCCCCGACGACCTGCCCCCGGTGCGTGGCGACCAGAACCGCCTGATCCAGGTGCTGACGAATTTCATCTCCAACGCGAACAAGTACACGCCGCCCGGCGGCGCGATCACGATCCACGCCGCGCTATCCCCCAACCGCTGGGACCCGCAAGGCCCGCCGGAAGTGATCCACTGCTACGTGCGCGATACCGGCATCGGCATGAGCCAGGAAGACCTGGACCAGCTCTTCACGCCGTACTTCCGCAGCGAGAACCCCAAGACACGCGAGCAGCCCGGCACCGGTCTGGGCCTGGCGATCACGCGCGGCTTGATCGAGCTGCACGGCGGCACGGTGTGGGTGGAAAGCGAACTCGAGGCCGGGACGACGTTCCACTTCACGATCCCCGTCGCGCGCGAGACCGAAGAGGCCCCCGCCAGGGCCTGACACCCCACCCCAAACAATACAGGGTGCGCCTGTAACCCACACCGGCACGTTCCTGCACCAGGCGACGATCAAAAAAGAGAGGCGCGCGCCTCTCTCTGAATCGTCCCAGCCGCGTACCGGGCGGGCGCTACCGCGCCAGGACTTCCGCCATCTCGATGTAACTCGGGTCCACCTCGCGCTGTTTGCTCGTCGCTTCCTCGATCTCCACGGTGCCGATCTCGCGCCCGTGCAGCCCGACCATCAAACCGGACTGGCCTTCAAGCAGCAGTTCCACCGCGCGCACGCCCATGCGTGTCGCCAGCAAACGGTCGAACGCGCTCGGACGCCCGCCGCGCACGACGTGCCCCAACACCGTGACGCGCACCTCGAACCCGATCTCGTGCTGTTCCAGGTACGCGGCGACCTCGTGAATCTTCGGCGTCGCGCCTTCCGCGATGACGCCCATCGCGTGGCTCTTGCCCTTCATGTAAGCGTCTTCCAGCGCCGCGCCGACGCTCTCCAGCGTGGTCGGGTGTTCGGGGATCATGATGAACTCCGCGCCGCCCAGAATGCCGCCCATCGTCGCCAGGTAGCCGCAGTTACGCCCCATCACCTCCAGCAGAAAACACCGCTCGTGGCTGCTGGCGGTATCGCGCAGCTTGTCGATCGCGTCCAGGATCGTGTTGAGCGCGGTGTCCACGCCGACGCTGGTGTTGGTGCCCCAGATGTCGTTATCGATGCTGCCCGGCACGCCGATCACCGGGAAGCCCATCTGGTGCAGCGTCAGCGCCCCGCGCAGGCTGCCATCGCCCCCGATCACAACCAGTCCCTCGATCCCGTGTTCGTTCAGGCGTCGCAGGCCGCGTTTTTGTCCCTGCGGGGTCTTGAACTCCAGGTTACGCGCGGTCTGCAAAACCGTGCCGCCGCGCTGGATAATCCCGCTGACATCACGGGGGGTCATGCGCTCGAAATCACCTGCCAGCAGCCCGGCGTAGGCCTGGCGGATGCCAAAGACCTCGACACCCTTCGCGGCTGCCGTGCGCACCACGGCGCGGATCGCGGGATTCATGCCAGGCGCATCACCGCCGCCGGTCATCACCGCAATACGATGAATACTCGTCATCGACAGAAGCTCCTCATAGCTGAGCTGAATCAACAGCATGTTGTGCCGCAAGGATTATGCAGCACGGGTCGCCGGTCCGCAACTGTCGATTACAACAATTGCCGTGCATTTGCGGTTATTTTTGTTTAACCTGCATCGACTCGATCAGCGTGTCGATGCGCTTGTCGTAGAAATCGACCATGTCACCCGGCAGCTCGATCTGCCATTCCACCGCGCGCGAATCGTCCACCGGCACCGTGAACGTGTAGGTGGTCCACTCAGCCGGTGCGGTCGCGCTGGCGAACGCCGCGTCGCCGTTATACGCCGTCGTGGTGACGGTGCTCGTGCCGCACAGCCCGCCGCCGTAGTTCGTCACGCGCGGCCCTGAACCGACCGTGTCGCAGCGGAAGCCGCCCGTCACCTCGCCCAGCAGCTCCAGCTTGATCACGTCGCCGCTCATGTTCAGCCGGATCGGGTCGGTCTCCAGGATCACGGGAGCGGTCTGATCTTCGAAGTCCTCCCAGTTACGCCCCTCGTCCCTGAAACGCGCCACTTCGTTCAACACGTCCCGCGCCAGCAGCCACATGTCATTCTGCTCGGAAACCAGGTACCAGCTTCGCGGCGCATCCAGCCTGATCTCGTAGCTGCCCGACTCGAACTTGAGCGTTTTCATGCCGAACTTATCCGGCAGGTACGCGGTGGGCCAGTCCAGCGGGCCGAGGCTGAAGCTGGCATAGCTCAGCACACCGAACAACACCGCCGGGAGCAGGATCAGCAGCACAACCGCCACAAAGCAGCTCTGCCAGCAGCCCCCACAACCGAGACATCCACATCCCGGCAGGCAGCCACAGCCGCGCCGCCCGCGCCGTTCGACCACGCGCTCGCGCACGACTTCCGGCTCGCGTTCCGGCGGGCGCTCTTTGGGCTTGCGCGGCTCGACGTACGCCGCTTCATATCCGTGTGACTCGGGTGTCGCCGGTGTATAGCCGCGCGGCGGGGGCTGGTAGGCCGGTGACGGCGGCGCGGGGGGCGGCGATTGCGGGGGGGACTGCGGCGGCGCATACGGCGGCGGTTCGGTGCCAACATCGCGCGCGAACGGTGGCGTGCTGGCCGCGGCGACATCGCCGTACTGCCGGTAGAAGTCGTCCAACAACTGCCGCGCGCGGGGGTGGCCCGGCTCGATGCGCAGCACCTCATTCAGCGCGCGCACGTATTCCGGCTGGTCGGCAGCGACCGCCGCCAGCCACAACCACGCGACAACCTGGTCGGGGTTGGTCTGCAGGTATTCCCACAGCAACCGGCGCGCTTCGTCACGCTGGCCGGCCTGGGCGAGTTCGACAGCCTGGTGCAATTTTGAGGACATGCGGTTTTTTCGACTCCTGGTCTCGTGGCACGACGGCAAGCAGGGCGCGTGCTGCCCCTATCCTTTACTACGCATAAGGTGGGCTTCGTAGTTGCATTATGCTCCATTCTGCGCACCGGGCCAAGTGTAACATGAGTTTGACACCACCATTTGACCCCGCATGTCCCGTGCGCTATGCTGTTAGCCGAATCGAGGAGGATAACGCCCCATGCCCAAGACACCACCCCCCGGAATGCCGGCGAACTGGCCCGCGTCGTCTGAGTCGCGCTGGGCCAAGCCACTGTCGCGGCTGCTGCTCGCGCTGGTATCCAACTACAAGATCATCGGCAAGGAAAACCTGCCCGAACCGCCGTTCATTATCGCGTCCAACCACATGAGCATTTTCGACATCCCCGCGATGAACCTGCCGACACCGTTCGGTACGGTCGGCATGGCGGCCAAAAAGTACAAAGGCCGCTGGATGGAACCGCTGTTCGAGCTGTACCCCGTGATCTGGGTCGAGCAGTTCTCCGCCGATACGCGCGCCCTGCGCGACGCGATCACGGTGCTCAAACACGGCGTCCCGCTGGCGATCGCGCCGGAAGGCACGCGCAGCCGCGTAGGGCACCTGATCCAGGGGCGCGCCGGGGTCGCGTTCATCGCCAACCGCGCCAACGTCCCGATCGTGCCGGGGGCGGTATGGGGCACCGAAAAAGTGCTCAAGCGCCCGCGCCCGACCGTCGTCGCGCGGCTGGGGAAGCCCTTCCGCCTGCCGGAAGGCCGCGCCAAGGGGCCGCAACTGGAAGAGTACACCACGCAGATCATGTGCGCGATCGCCGCGCTGATGCCGGAACAGTATCACGGCTACTACG
Organism: uncultured Anaerolineaceae bacterium; assembly: GCA_964425755.1. Lineage (GTDB taxonomy): Bacteria > Chloroflexota > Anaerolineae > Aggregatilineales > Aggregatilineaceae > CAYRNY01. The sequence goes on along the minus strand of CAYRNY010000017.1, from coordinate 25,104 downwards.
CCGGGCACCCCGTGATCGAGGACATGCGCGCGATCGTGACGTAGGCCGGCCCCATCACGTCCCGCACCGCCGCCGCGATTATCGCCCCGCCCGCAATTTCACTATACTGGGCAATAACACTGGCGCGAACCGGTACACGGTGCCAACGCAGGCGCGCGTTATGGCCGCGTGATTCCATACAACGACCAACCTCATCGAAGACGGCGAGCCGGTTCGGGCGGCCCGGACAGCAAGTTGCGTGCCGGTCCCAATTGGGATACGCCATAACCCGGTTCGCAGAAGGAGATACCAATGGCTAACATCACAACCGAGTGGGACAACGCGAAAAAAACGATCATGCGCGTAACCTACCATCCCGGCTGGACGTGGGACGATCTGAAGGCGAACCTGCCGCTTGAGGAGCAGATGCTTGACTCGGTCGAGCACCCGGTGGACGTGATCGCGGATTTTCGCGGCACACAGCTTCCCCCCGGCGCGTTCACCCAGCTGCCCGTGATCGCCAAATCGCCGCCCTACGTCCACCCCAACAGCGGGAACGTGGTCATGGTCGGGTCGCCGGATTTCATGGCTGAGGTAGTTGACGTGTACAAACGCGTTTACGGCCAGGCGGCCAAACTGGTGATGGTCCACACGCTGGAAGAGGCGCGCGAGCTACTGCAGGAGAAACGCCAGCAGTCCAGCAGCCAACCGCCTACAACTGACAGCGAATGACTGACAACTGATAACGTTTAACCAAGCCCCAGGAGCAACCCTACATGAACCTAGACAGTTTGCAACGGATCGGCGTGGTCGGCGCGGGGACGATGGGCAACGGCATCGCGCAGGTGTGCGCCACGCACGGCTACGCGATCACGCTGGTCGACGTCGACCAGTCCGTGCTGGACCGCGCGCTCAGCCGCATCACCGGCAGCCTGGATAAGCTCGCCAGCAAAGACAAGATCAGCGACGCGCAGCGCCAGGCCGCGCTGGACAACATCACCACCACGCTGAACCTCGAAGACGTGCAGGATGCCGATCTCGTGATCGAGGCAGTCAGCGAAAACCAGGAGCTGAAAGCGAACATCTTCCGCCGCCTGGACGACCTCACCACCCCCGGCGCGATCCTGGCAAGCAACACGTCCTCGATCTCGATCACTGCCCTCGGCGCGGTTACCAAGCGCCCGGAGCAAGTGATCGGGATGCACTTCATGAACCCGGTCCCGCTGATGACGCTGGTCGAGGTGATCCCCGGCCTGGATACCAGCCCCGAAACGCTGGAAACGATCATGGCGCTGAGCCGCAAGCTCGGCAAGACGCCGGTCAAGGCCGCCGATTACCCCGGCTTCATCGCCAACCGCGTGTTGATCCCGATGATCAACGAGGCGATCTTCGCGCTGATGGAAGGCATCGGCACGGCGGAAGACATCGACACGGTGATGAAGCTGGGCATGAATCACCCGATGGGACCGCTGACGCTGGCGGACTTCATCGGGCTGGACGTGGTGTTGGATATTCTGAATGTGTTGCACGAAGGATTGGGCGATCCGAAATACCGGCCCTGCCCGCTGCTCAAGCAGATGGTCGCGGCGGGGCACCTGGGCCGTAAGACCGGCCAGGGATTCTATCGCTACGACTGACCGGCAGGCCGTGAAATAAAACGCGCGGTAGGGGCAGCACGTGCCGCCCCTACCGCCAGAACTCAATCCTCACTACCGGCTTCGGCTTCAGATTCGGCTTCCGGAGCCTCGGTGATTTCGATGACCCGGGCACTCAGGACGCGCACCAGGTCATCCACCGGCACCTTGATGTTGACCCCGCGCCGCCCCGCGTTGACCAGGATCGCGTCATGCGCTTTGGCCGCCGCGTCGAGGTAAACGCCCCAACGCTTGTGCAGCAGCGCCAGCGCCCCGATGCCACCGGCTTTGAGTCCGGTCGCGGCTTCCGCGCCGCGCTTGGTCGGGATGGTGGCCCTCTTCTGCCCGATCGCGCGTGCAAAGCGCTTCAGGTCCAGCGTGCGGTCGGACGGGATCATCACCAGCGCGAACTCGCCGTCCTTCAACTGCACGACCAGCGTCTTGTACACCTGCGACGGGGGGAAGCCCATCGCTTCCGCCGCGCTGACACCATCCGTGATCGCCTCGTCATATGTAAAGGTTTCGTACGTCACGCCCTGCGCTTCCAGCACGCGCATCGCGTTGAGCTTGACACTCTCTTCCGCCATGATCGAACCATCCCCTCAGTTGTGAACCTGCCCAAGACTACAGCGTATCATCGTCCGGCACGTATTCGCCCAGGTACCCGATCACGTTACCGCGCAGGTCGAGCAGTGCGTCCCGGTCCACCAGCCAGCGCCGCTCGCCGTCCAGGTCGATGATCACGCTGCCGCGCAGCTCGCCGGTTTGATTGTCGTCCTTGTCGTACACCCGGGTTCCTGCCAGGTAACCCAGGGCCTCGCCGTTCCGGTCAAAAATCCCTCGTGTGGTCATTCGTATCGCTCCCTTCTATCCTTCGTGCACCGTCCACACAGCATGATAGTTGGTCGCCGCGCTGCGAGCCGGAGCATCCCGCCCCGGCGCAGCCATTCCACGCCCGGACAATCTACCGTCATGCGACTCGGACCGCAGCGCATGTACTGCGCGGTAGAGCGCTGTCACTATCCATTATAGGCTATTCTAAAGCATACCGGTTCGAATGGCACAGGTTTTTTGGGGCCACCGGGCGGGACAGGGGCCGATTCTGATCCGTTTCTGATCCGCCCGCGCAACCGGACGCCGTCACGCGCGGGAGTCCGGCCCCGACCGGCGATCGCGCCAGGCGACGATCCCCGCCACCACCGCGAGCACCGCCACCAGCACCAGCACGCCAACCAGCAGCGCCCCGAACCCGACGAACAGCAGTTGTGCCGCCGCCGTCGAGCCGAGCACCAGCAGCAGCGCGAGCACCAACACCGCCGCCGCGCTGCCATAGAGTACAACCCGCGCGGCCAAACCCCAGCCCTGCCGCCGCGCATCCCTGTGCAGCGACAGCAGCACGTACATCCCCGCGCCCAACACCAGCAACCCGATGATGCGCTCCAAGCAGCCCCCTTTCGCCGTGACGCGCGCGCTTACTCGTCGTCTTGCGCCTCACCCACCGTGACCACCGCCGACGGCGGCAGCGGGATATCATGCTGTTCCAGGAACCGCGCCAGCGTCTTCTGCAACGGGCGCGGTTGTAGCGTCTCGGCGCAGTCGGTTTTCATGTCACACAGGTGATCGATCGACCACAGGAACAGGTCGGCCTTGGTCCGCTCCGGGAAGTGCTCCAGGATGTTGTATTCGCACACCGGGTCGATCACCGGCGCGTAGACGTGCTCGTACCAGTCGCGCGCCGCATCTTCCAGGCGCACCGGCCCTTCGCTCTCGCTCTCGCGCACGGCCTGGTGCAGCTTGATCTGCCCCAGCAGGTCATCATAGCGCGAGGTCTCGGACAGGTGCAGCGGGATCATGTCGTGCCCCAGCCGCGCCAGCCCGGTCCGCTGCAGGAACTCGACATACAGCGCCGCGTGGTCGATCGCCTCGCCGGACGCGTCCGGGCGCAGCCCGATCGGTGACGGCAACTCGATCACATCGGCCTCGATGCTGGTCGCGCCAAGCCGCCGCGCCACCGATACGCGATGGTTGCCGTCGCGCACGAAATATGCGTCCCCGACCTTGTACACCTCGATCGGCGGCAACCCTTCCATCGTCATCGCCTGCGCGTAGACGCGGCTCCAGCGCACGCCATCAACGCGAGCCTTCGGGAAAAAGGCGCGCGTGAACTCGTGGTACCGCCCCACGCTGCCGACGATCTTATCCAGCGGGATATCACGCACCCCGCGATACAGCTCCTCGTGCAGCCGCAGCCGCGCGCGCACCTCGTCGAAGCTCAGCAATTCCGCCGGTTTGCCGCGCAGCAGGTCCAGCACGGACCGGAAAAAGCCCTGTCGCCGCGCGCGCTCGAATTCCATCATACCGCTCTGGCGGTTGATCTGTTCGCTCAGGTCATCCATCGCTAATTTGCTCCTCATCCTGGTACCATGTGTGCTGTCCCCTGGTACGATGCAGAGCGCGAAGGTGAGGTTACATCACAGCACACAGCTTCCGGTCAGTACGGACCGTTCCACCGCTTCAAGTGTAGCACAGCGGCGCGTAGCTGGCGCACAGGTATTCCCCCCACATGAATCACAACGGGGCAGCGCGCGGCTGCCCCGGCAATTCGCAAACGCGCGCCGCCCTACATCAAGAACATCGGCATGCCGAAGACGTGGCGCACCTTCGGGCGGTACTGCTCGACATCGTACAGTTCCGCGACGTTCACGCGCTTGATGCCCTGCATGATCGTGCTGAGGTTGATGTCGGTGTACAGGCCGCGCTGCAGCGCTACCATGCGCCCGAACCGTCCCTGCTCGACCAGGCTCATCGCCATCTGCGCGTAGTTCGCCGCCACCATCAGGTCCAGCGAGTCCGGCGCGCCGGAACGCATGAGGTACGCTACCTGCTGGTAGATGATATTCTCGCCGGTCTGCTCTTTGAGCATATCGCCGAGAATCTGCCCGATGCCGCCCAACTTCTTGTGCCCGTAGGCGTCGGCCTCGCCGGTCTCGAAAATCTCCCCCTCGACCGGGCGTGCGCCTTCGGAGACGGTCAGCATGGCGTAGTTGCTGGGGTTGAGCTTCTTGTCCTGCATGATCAAGTCACCCAGGCGATGAACATCGAACGGCACCTCGGAGATGATCGCCCGGTCCACGCCCGAAAGATACGCCGCGATCAGCGACGTCTCGCCGGAGTTGCGCCCGAACAGCTCGACCACCGCGATCCGCTCGTGCGAGCCGGTGCTCGTGCGCAGGTTGTGGATGAAGTTCACCGAGCGCGTGACGGCAGTGCTGAAGCCGATGCAGTAATCGGTCCCGTAAACGTCGTTGTCCATCGTCTTGGGGATCGCCACGACGTTCACGCCCTCGCGGTGCATGCGCTCGCCATAGCTAAGCGTGTCGTCACCGCCAATGGGGATCAGCACGTCAATGCCCAGGTGCTCCAGCACCTTGAGCACGTGCTCGGTGTAGTCAAAGACCTGTCGCCCGCGCTTGTCGGTGTGCGCCGGTGCTTCCATGTCTTTCAGGTGTTCCGGTATGCTATCCGGCATGACGTTGGCGGGATTGGTGCGCGACGTATGCAGGAACGTGCCGCCGGTGCGGTCCACCGTTCGGACGGCCTGTTTATCCAGCGGAATGACCCATTTTTCGATCTGCTCCGGGTCCGTCTCGTCAAGGTCGTATTCCAGCAACCCGGCCCAACCGCGCCGGATACCAAAAATCTTGTGCCCGGCATCTTCGGCGCGGTACACAATCTGCTTGATGCACGGGTTCAGGCCAGGAACGTCGCCTCCACCCGTCAGCACAGCAATACGTAACATGAAATTCTCCTCCAGATGGTTATTAAGTTGCCTGCGACACTGTCATACGACGCCCAGGCACGGCGCAGCATCCCGGCTGAGCGATCGCGTTGAAACGGCTAGGAAACCGTTCGAAACGTTCTCCGTAGGGGAGCACCTCCGCGTGCCCCAGGGCGGACACAGAGGGTCCCGTCCCTACATCTCAAATGGCCTCAAACGGTCAGGCGCGCAACACGCAGCGGGGACGGTGCCCCGTGCGACCGTTTTAGAGATCGCACTGGTGGCAGTTTTCAGCACCCGGCTCAAGCCCCGCGACGGTGTGATCGCAGCGGCTGCTGACCACCGGAAACCACGGACATGCTCCAAAACGTACGATCGTGACGCGCGCCCGACAACAACCGTCTTTTCGAACGGTGCCAAACTGCCCTTATTATAACGAGCTTTGCGCGTCTACGCTTTTGACAATCCTCACGAATCGGGGGCGCGTTTGGCGTTGAGGGTTGCTCGCAACGCACGGCGCTACAACAGCAGCACGGACGCGCACGCAAGGGCTGCCGCCAGCAGGGCCAGCACGCTCAGCAGAACGATCGCGAGTATCTGCCAGTACGGAAGGCCGCGCACGCCACCCTGAGCGAAGGAAGCGGGATAGGACCGGCGCGTGGCTTCGGGCGGCACGGTACGCTGTGGATCGTAATATTCGCCGTATTCAATGCGCCGGGCGCGGTCGCGGTGGTAGGTCGGGCTGCGGTGCGGGTCGTAGCGATCCGTGAGCGGCGCGTAGTCATATCGCGCTGCAGGCGGGCGGCGGTCGCGCACGCGGCGCACAGAGGACGGCAGCGGCCCCAGGTCGGCAGGGAGATGCGGCGCGCGCACGTTGGGATGCCGGTCCGGGTTACGCGGGTCGGGCGACGTCCGGTCGCGCCACCCGGCGCGCGTGCGCTCGTCCCGCGCGCGCACCCCGTAGCGCGGGTCATCTTCCCAGTGGTACCCGGCAGCCAGCCCTTCGATCGCGTCATCCCCGTGCTCATCCCCGGCTTCGTCGGCGGCAGCCCAGGCGTCGTCGTATTCGCTGTCGCGCTTGTAATCCGGGCGGCGACGGCGGCGCGGCGGCGGATCATACGGCGTGCCGGGATCGTAGTCGTAACGCTCGTCGCTCATGGTCTACGGTCCTTATACGGTTTCCTTACGTTATTAAGAGTCTACACCAGAAAACACCGGATTGCAGCGGAAATCAACGCGCAACCAAAACGATTGCAGAATGGCTCCGCCTGCCGTTATAGTCTAAGATAGGCATTACCCGGGCTAAAGAGATGGCCCGCAAGTGTTCGAATTGGGGCAGCGTCTTTCACCACAGGGCACGGTCTCCGCATCGCGCTATGCCCGCTGTGGTTATGACCCTGCCTCAATCAATAAGGAAGGGAACTGTTATGAATCTGAATTTGAAATCGCTACAGTTGGGGTTGGCACTGACGTTACTACGCCGCACGATGCCGATCTTGCTGGTGCGGTTCGGCGTGATGCTGGCGTTCTGGGGCGCGGCGATCGTGTACCTGTTGATCACCGGCGGGATCGCGCTGCTGGTGGGCCAGGTCAGCGGGCTGGTCGGCCTGATCCTGTTCCTGATCGCGTTGGGCGCGATGTACCCGCTGTACCGGCTGGCGTACCGTTACGTGTTCTACATGATCAAGGCGGCCCACATCGCCGTGATCGCGGAACTGCTCGTCCGTGACGACCTGCCCAGCGGCGTGAACCAGCTCGAATGGGGCAAACAGCGCGTGCAGGATCGCTTCGGGGAAATGAACGTGATGTTCGTGGTCGACGAGCTGGTGGGGGCGGTGGTAAAGAGCATCACAAACACCGTGCGCCTGCTGACCTCGTGGCTGCCCGGCGAGTCGATCAACACGCTGGTGAACATCCTGAACCGCATCATCCGCTACGCGCTGGTGTACATCGACGAGGCGATCCTGGCGCGGCGCTTCTGGCGCGACGAGGGCAACGTCTGGGCCAACGCCCGCGACGGCGTCGTGCTCTACGCGCAGGCGTGGCGCGGGCTGCTGGTGAACGCGATCGCGTTGATGGTGATCAGCTACCTGCCCTTCATCCTGGTCTTCATCCTGTTCGTGCTGCCGATCGCCGGGATCGCGTCGCTGATCTCGTCCACGTTTGCGGGGTGGAGCATCCTGGTGACGCTGTTCCTGGCTTACGGCGTCAAGGTCGCGCTCGGTGACGCGTTCGCCATGACCGCGATGATCGCGGCCTACCAGCGCGAAACCGCCGACATGAAGCCGGACCCCGAAATGACCGACAAGCTGAACCGCGCCAGCGACAAGTTCCGCGAGCTAGCACAGCGCGCGCAGGAAGCCGTCACCGGGGCGGGCCGCCAGCCGCAGCCCGAACCGCAGACCGCCGCGCCCAGCGCGCCGGGCGACACGACAAGCGAGCCAGACCTGCCGGGCGAGATTTAAGCCCGCCAGAAACATCGTCTGGCGCAGGCAAATCACCCCCGGCAGGATTCAGCACCACGACAACGCGCGCGCAGGGATCGCGTTCCCGCGCGTTCGTTGTTGTCTGCGTGATGGCGCAACCATACACGCCGCGTGGGGTTTCCGGTATAATCGGGGACATGATCCGGACCCGAACACCTGGTGTTCACCAACAACGGAGCAAACACAGCCATGAGCGAGCAAAAAATCCGCGTACTGATCGCCAAGCCGGGCCTTGACGGGCACGACCGGGGCGCGAAAGTCATCGCCCGCGCGCTGCGCGATGCCGGGATGGAAGTGATCTACACCGGGCTGCGCCAGACCCCCGAAATGATCGTCGAAGCCGCGCTGCAAGAAGATGTCGACGTGATCGGCCTGTCGATCCTCAGCGGGGCGCACATGGCGCTGGTGCCGCGCGTCAAGGAACTGCTCGACCGCGAAGGCATGCGCGACGTGCTGCTGATCGTCGGCGGCATCATCCCCGACGACGACGCCGCCGCGCTCAAAGAACTGGGCGTGAGCGCGGTCTTCGGCCCCGGCACGCCGACCGATGTCACGGTGCAGCACATCCGCAAGACGCTGCAAACCCGGGCGGAGTGAGTATGTCGCAGGCCGCAACCGAAACGCTGGTCCGCGCCGTGCTGGACGGCGACCGCCGCGCCCTGGCACGCCTGATCACACAGGTCGAGAACCAGACTCCGGGCGCGCTGGACGCGCTGGCGCGGCTTTATCCGCACACCGGCCACGCCTATCTCGTGGGGATCACCGGCGCGCCGGGCACCGGCAAATCCACGCTGGTGAACGCGCTCACGCGGGTGATGCGCCGGCGCGGGGTCACGGTGGGGATCGTCGCCGTCGATCCGACGAGTCCGTTTAGCGGCGGCGCGGTGCTGGGCGACCGCATCCGCATGCACGAACTTGCCGGCGACAAGGGCGTCTTCATCCGCAGCATGGCGAATCGCGGCAGCCTGGGCGGGCTGGCGGCCACGACGGGCGATGTCGCGCGCGTGTTGGACGCGGCAGGCTTTGATTACGTGCTGATCGAAACGGTCGGCGCGGGGCAAAGCGAAGTCGATATCGCGCGCACGGCATCCACCACGATCGTGATCGACGCGCCCGGCATGGGCGACGACGTGCAAGCGATCAAGGCCGGCATCCTGGAGATCGCCGACATCCTGGTCGTGAACAAAGCCGACCGCCCCGGCGCGGAAAACACCGTCCGCGCGCTGAAAGCGATGCTCGAACTGGGCCACCGCTTCCGCACCGTGAGCCATCACGGGCAGTTGGTGCCCCTGCCGGACGCAGACACCGCCGAACCCGAATACGACTTCTGGAACGTGCCGATCCTCAAGACGGTGGCGACGGAACACCAGGGCCTTGAGGCCGTGATCGACGCGATCGAAGCGCACCGCGCACACCTGCAGGAATCCGGGCAACTCGAAGACCGCGAGCGGCTGCGCGTGGAAGCGGAACTGGCCGCGCGGCTGCGCGACGCGTTGCTCAAGCGCCTGATCGCGGAACGCTCGCCCGCCGCGATCGCGGACGTCGTCGCGCGCATGGTCGCCCGCGAGATCGACCCGAACGCCGCCGTCCGGGAACTGCTGAACGGGCGCTGAGCGCCACCCTCAGCGGCACTCGTTCTGTCTCAACCTCACTTTTTCGTGCTAAAATGAGGCGGATGCAACGTCGCGGGTTTAGGTGCGTAGTAATGTGTGATCTCTCCGCACCGATCCGGGGCAACACACCACACGGACAGGAGCCTCAATCCACAACGGACGACGACATCCGCCGAACGGTGTGATGCAGTCGCGCGAAGCCCGGCTGAGCCAGGGCGTCGCGAACTGCACCGAATCCGGCGGGACCCTTAACACGGCGGGGGGCTATCGGTTCGACCCGTTAACGGGCAGCGAGCGGTTTACACCAGCCAACACGAGCAAGGAGCACACGCAACATGGAGTATAAAATTCACGGCACGGTATTACAGGCGCTGGAAGTGCACTTAAAGCAGGGCGAGTCGATCTACACCGAATCCGGCGGCATGGCCTGGATGAGCGACGGCATCAGCATGCAGACCAACAGCAGGGGCGGTCTGGGCAAGGCCATCGGGCGCATGTTCGCGGGCGAAAGCTTCTTCATGACAACCTACACCTGCAACGCGCCCGAAGGCATGATCACCTTCACGCCGGAAGCGCCCGGCAAAGTGCTGCCGCTGAACCTGAAAGCCGGGCACAGCATGATCTGCCAGAAGGACGCGTTCATGTGCGCCGAAGAGTCGGTCGACCTGGCGATGCACTTCCGCAAGAAGCTTGGCGCGGGGTTGTTCGGTGGCGAGGGTTTCGTCCTGCAAAAGCTCACCGGTCCCGGCATCGCGTTCGTGGAGATCGCGGGCGAGGTGCAAGTCGTCGAGCTGGCGGCGGGCCAGACGCTGAAAGTCGACCCGGGCCACATCGCCATGTACGAGCCGACGGTCGATTACGATATCCAGATGATCAAGGGCGTGATGAACTGGATCGGTGGCGGCGAGGGCCTGTTCCTGGCGACGATGACCGGCCCCGGCAAGGTCTGGTTGCAGACCATGCCGCTGACCAACCTCGCGGGCAAGCTGAGCCGTTACATCTCGTCCAGCTAAGCGCACACGTCCCCCGGCAAGAACACAATCCCCGGCACGGTCACCGTACCGGGGATTTTTTGTTTCACCCGCGCCACACCTCAATTCAACCGCCGCCAGGACCCGCCGGTCCAGCGCCACGCGATGCGCCCCTCCATCACCTTTATGCCGTTGTCGGTGTACACCACGTCGGCCCAGGCGTAGGTCTGCGCGTTCTCCCGCGTGATCGCCACGCTCTGCACCTCCGGCACCGGCTGCACCGTATAGGCTGGGCTTTCCAGGCGCAGCCGCGCCTCGCTCGCAGCGTTGACGTTTTCCAGGTCGTACAGGGACAGGAACGCTTCGACCTGCGGCTCGGACAGCAGTTCCCGTTCCAGCGCCAGCCGCCACTGGAAATACCCGCGCCAGTCCAGGTCGTTGAGCTGGTCCGGGCTGAGCTGGGCCAGCGGCACCCCCGCGAGCGCGGACAGCACCCCGTCAACCGTCGGGTTGGTGCGCAGCGCGTCCAGCACCACCGCCGGCGCGTGCGGCCCGTAATTGGCCTGCAGTGACTCGATGAATCCCTCGCCCTGCACGGTGAGCGTATCGGTGCGCATGTGTTGCGCCATCCAGCGCGCGTAATCCCGGTGCAGCCATGCCGCATCGGTGGTCGCGCTGGGGTGTGTGTCCCCCGTCGCGAAGCGCAGCAGCCGCGCGGCGAGCTGCTCGGCGACCATCTGCGCGAGGCCCGGCGGTAGCGCGACATCCGCGCGCGCCCGTTCGACCAGCGGCGATGTGATGCGCAGCGTCCACCCGTCGGGGCTGTCCCACGCCACCGCCGGGGGCCGCGCCGCCACGATCTCGATCGTGGGATCAGGCGGCGGTTCGGCGCACGCCAGCAGCATACACCCGCGTGCCCACCAGTCCGGCAGCCGTTCGGCCAGCGCGCGCCCCAATGCAGCGTCAAGCTCGCGAAACGTCACGCGCCCCGCGCCGGTTTCGATCGTGCGCTCGTCGCCCCAGAACGTCAGGTCGTCCGGGACGTGCCGCCAGCCGTTATGTGCCCCACCCGGATTGTCATAGCGCCAGTAAAACCACACGACGTGGTACGGCACCCCGTCGATAAGCTCTTCGACCACCACCCGCGCGCGCTGGTCGTCGATAGCCGTGCTGACCACCTCGCCCGTCAATTGAATACGCCCCGCCTGCTTGAGCCGCTGGTATTCCTCAAAGCGGCGGCTCTGTTCAAGCACGAACGCATCGCTGGCGCTGCGCTGGATCGCAGTGTAGGATGCCAGGTCCCCGATCCGCAGCGCGGTGATCTCCGCTTCGACGGTGTCCAGCAGGTCACGCCGAACCCGGTTTTCAACGTCCCGCAAACGCCACAGAATCCCAAGCGCCACCGCGCCAACGACCAGCACCAGCCCGGCTAGAATCGCCAGAAACTGCTGCCGTGCCTCCCGGCGGCGCTGCCGCGCGAGCGGGTCTTCTACCGCGCGCGTTTCGGATTGTTCGGATTCGACATGCCAGTCGAGTTTGATCCCGCCCATACGTGCTGTGTCCGTTATTCAGAATATCGAAGCGGCTCCATTTTATCTCACGGGTGGGGGCCGTCAACCACCGCCCGGCGCAGCGCGCAGCACGCGCCCGTTCAGGGTATACTTGCGCCATAGCAAAACCGCGCATGTGGCCGCGCGGCCCGGCGCGCATGATAACCGGTACAGGCAAATTATATCCTTAGACGAAAGGACGGTTAGACGTATGGCAACGAACGACAAGACTCCCCGCGACGCCGTGATCCTCAGCGGGGCCCGGCTGCCCCAGGGTAAACTGCTCGGCGCGCTGGCATCCTTCACCCCGGTGGAACTCGGCCAGATCGTGGTCAAGGCCGCCGTAGAACGCAGCAGCGTAGACGTAGCCGACTTCGACGAGGTGATCATCGGGCAGGTGGTATCTGCCGGGTCCGGGCAGGCTGTGCCGCGCCAGATATCGACCGGGATTGGGATACCCGGTCACGTCGGCGGGCTGCTGGTCAACAAGGTGTGCGGCAGCAGCCTGAAGGCCGCGATGCTGGCCGCGGGCATGATCCGCCTCGGTGACGGCGACCTGTATCTCGCCGGGGGCATCGAGAGCATGACGCGCGCGCCGTTCATGGACCTTGACGGGCGCATGGGCCACAAGTACGGGCACTTCCAGACCATCGACGCGCTGCAATACGATGGCCTGTGGGATCACATCGTGGATTGGAGCATGGGCGAGGCGGCGGAGTTCATCGCCGAGCAGTTCGACATCACGCGCGCGGAGATGGACCAGTTCGCGGCGCGCAGCCACCGGCTCGCGCACGAGGCGACCGAGAGCGGGCGCTTCGCGGCGGAGATCGTGCCGGTCGAGGTCAAGGGCCGCAAAGGTGAGGTGACCGTCGTCGAGCGTGACGAGTCGATCCGGCCCGACACGACCGTCGAGGTGCTCGCCAAGCTGCGCCCCGCGTTCATCAAAGACGGCAAGGTCACGGCAGGTAACGCGCCGGGCCTGAACGATGGCGCGGCAGCGGTGGTGATCAGCAGCCGCGAATATGCCGAACGGCACGGCCACACCCCACTCGCACGCATCGCCGGCTACGGCCAGGCGGCGGTCGAGCCGAAGTGGCTGTTCGCCGCCCCGATCAAGGCGCTGCCGGCGGCGCTGGAACGCGCGGGCTGGACGATGGACGACGTGGACCTGGTCGAGCTTAACGAGGCGTTCGCCGCGCAGATCCTCGCCGACCTCAAGGGTCTGGAGCGCGAAGGCTACCCCGTGCCGCTGGAGAAGTTCAACGTCAACGGCGGCGCGATCGCCATCGGGCACCCGATCGGCGCGTCCGGGGCGCGCGTGCTGGTCACGCTGATCCACGCCTTGCAGCAGCGCGGACTCCGGCGCGGGCTGGCGGGGCTGTGCCTGGGCGGTGGCGAAGCGGTCGCGATGGCGGTCGAGCTGGAAAGCTGATCGCCGCGCTTGACTTAGAGCGCACTCTAAGTTATAGACTGGTGGTGTGTATCACAGTCACGGGGGCAAAGCACATGACCACGACCCAAGACACAGACCTCACGATCCAGCAAGTGGCCGAACGTACCGGCCTCAGCGCGCACACGCTGCGCTACTACGAGCGCATCGGCCTGATCCAGCCCATCGACCGCGCCGACAGCGGCCACCGCCGCTACAGCGAGGACGACGTCGGCTGGATCGAGTTCCTCAAGAAGCTACGCGCGACCGGCATGCCGATCCGCGAGATGAAACGCTACGCCGACCTGATGTGGCAGGGCGACCACACCGCCGCGGCACGGCGCAAACTGCTTGAGGCGCACGGCGAGCGCATGCGCGCCCAGATCGCCGAATTGAACGACTGCCTGGAGTGCATCGAGTGGAAGATCGCGCACTACAAGGAGTTCGAGGCGCTGGGGCACAGTGAGGCGCACGAGGACGCGGTCGGCCAGCCCGCGTGAGGCAGCCGGTAACTGAAAACAACCAGAAACTGACAACCGGTCACTGATCACTACTTGCGTATCACGAAGCGTTACCAATATCCACCGGAGGAGAATCGTACCATGCCCGTACCAGTCTACTGGGGATCGCCGCGCCAGACTCAGCTCGACCACGCGGAAACCCTGCCCGCCAAGCTCGACCTGATCCTGGAGCGGCTGAACATCCGCGAGCGCGTCAAAGACCAGCGTGTCGCGATCAAGCTGCACCTGGGGCTGAACGTCGGCTATTCGATGGTGCATCCCGTGTTTGTGCGCCGCGTGGTGGAAGCGGTCAAGGCGGGCGGCGGCAAACCGTTCGTCACCGACCTGCCCCACTCGGTCGCGACGGCGCACACGCGCGGCTACACTGCCGAAACGCTGGGCTGCCCGATCTATCCCAGCACCGGGATCGATGAAAAGTGGTTCGTCACGCGGCCCTATGCGTACAAAAACGTGAAGCAGTTCCAGATCGGCGGCGCGATCGTCGAGGCTGACTTCTTGATCGACTTCGCGCACGTCAAAGGCCACCCGATCACCGGCTACGGCGCGGCGATCAAAAACCTCGCGCTGGGCTGCGTCACCGGCACCACGCGCAGCCAGATGCATGATGTCTCGCACTTCCACCCCTACGTGCACAAAGACAAAATCCGGGACGAAGCGCACCGCGTCGCGATCCGCGAATCCTGCCCTTACGGCGCGATCGTGGACAACAAAGAGGACCCGGACGGACTGCACCTGCACCATGACCGCTGTAACCAGTGCATGCGCTGCCAGGATGTCGCGGCGGGCGCGTTCACGATCGCGCGCGAATCGTTCGTGGCCTTCCTTGAGGTGATGAACATCGCGGCGAAGCTCGTGCTGGACACCTTCGAACCCGATAACGTCGCGTGCATCAACCTCGCCACGCACCAGACCCCGGTCTGTGACTGTTTCGGCTTCACCGGCATGCCCGTGATCGCGGATGCGGGCGTTTTCGGCGCGAACGACCCGGTCGCGATCGACCAGGCCGTGATCGACATGACCGCCAGTTTCCCGGTGCTGGAAGACAACCTGCCCGGCATGATGGAAGTCGTGCAGCGCGAGGGCCACCCCTGGACCCAGATTCACGGGCCGTACAAGGACCCCTACGCGCAGCTAGCGCACGCCGAGCAGATCGGCATCGGGTCGCGCCGCTACGAGCTGGTCGACGTGCTGCCCGTCACCGAGCCGGATTTCAAGCAGGCCACGTACATCCAGGCAGCCCCGGAAGCGTAACCCCCGCACACAGCACCGCATCTCCCGCGCGGCAGAGCGCCCGGACCACCGGGACTCTGCCGCGTGACATATCCGTACATCGCCACGCACCTGTAAGCGAAACCACGCGCCTGCCCTTCCCCGTTGAAACATCTCACGCGGCGTCACTTTCAGCCGTTTTCGATACGTTACGCCAACTTGCGCGTTTTTTTGACGGGTTGTATAACAAGTCAGTAGAAGCAAAATACAGTCTGGGTTCTGTTGCCCAAAAAGGGTTCCGGTTACAGCATAAATAAAATAAGCATAAAGTCATTCCAATTTTCACCCCAGGTTTGAAGGCTCCCACAAAGGACCGCTCAACAGGGAAGCCCGGCACCAGGGGGGCGCAGGCCCCCTGGCAGTGCGGGATAGCAGCAACATCGCGCCCACATATTTCGTCACCTGCGAGGAGGTTTTGTTATCGTGGCCGAAAAAGCCAATCAGCACGTTTTACGGATGGTGAACATCGAAAAATACTTTGGCCGGGTGTGCGCGATCAGGAACATCAACCTCGAAATCGGCAGTAACGAGATCGTCGGCCTGATCGGGGATAACGGCGCGGGCAAATCCACCCTGGTGAAGATCCTGACCGGCGTCTACCGGCCCACGCGGGGCGAGTTCTACATCGCCGGGCGCAAGGTTGACTCGCGCACCTACAACGTCAAGCGCGCGCGCGAATACGGCATCGAAACGGTGTACCAGGACAAGTCACTGGGCGAAAAACAGGCCCTGTGGCGTAACTTCTTCATCGGGCGCCAGATCACACTCCCGCTGGGCTTCATCAACGTCAAAAAAGAAAAACAGATCGCCCAGGAGATCATGCTCAACACGATTGGGTTCCGGGGCCGGGGCATCACGGTGGACTCGCGGGTAAGCAAGCTGTCCGGCGGCGAGCGCCAGGGCGTCGCCATCGGGCGCGCCATGCACTTCGAGGCCGAGCTGATCGTGCTCGACGAGCCGACGGTCGCGTTGTCGTTGAAGGAAGTGCGCAAGGTGCTTGACTTCGTGCACCGGATCAAGGAAGCCGGCAAATCGTGCATCTACATCACGCACACGATCCCGGACGTGTACGAAGTGTCGGATCGCTTCGTGATCATGGATCGCGGCGAGATCGTCGGGGACATCAAAAAAGAAGACACGAGCCTGAAAGAGCTGGACGAGTTCCTGCTTGAATATTCACACGGTATGCGAGACAAAAAAGAATAACCATCATGACTCTACTGCGCTCAGTTATACGACTCTTTTTCAAAATCGAAGGGTTGGCTGTCGCCGGTGTGCTGCTGCTGCTCTACATCGTTTTCATCGCCACATCACCGGATGTCTTCACCAAGCCCCGCATCTACACGTCCTTCATGCAGACCATATCACCGCAGTTGATCATCGCGCTGGGGCTGACGTTTGTGATCACCGCCGGGGAGATCGACCTGAGCTTCCCGGCAGTGGTGGCGCTGGCCGGGTTCGCGTTTGTGTGGTCGTACCAGAACATCGAGGTGTGGTGGGGGCCCTGGGCGGGACTGGCGCTGGCGATCGGGGTTGGGGCGATGGTCGGCTACATCAACGGCCTGCTCGTCGCCGGGATCGGCGTGCCCTCGATCATGGCAACACTCGCCGCGCAGTTCTTCTGGTACGGCGTCACGGTGCTGCTTGCCGGGGGCCGGTCCGTCGCCCTGCGCGAAATTCGCGGCGCGCCGATCTACGAACTCTTCGTCGGGCGTATTCACGGCATCCTGCCGGACCAACGCGGCGTCCCGGTCGGCATTCCCAGCCAGGCGGTCTGGGCGCTGGGCCTGACGATCCTGGCTTGGTTCATCCTCAACCGGCACAAGTTCGGCGAAGCCGTGTTGTTCATCGGCGACAACCCGGACGTCGCGCGGGTCATGGGGATCAACGTCGAGGCCACGCGCATTCAACTTTTCACATTGATGGGAGCGATCTCAGCCTTTGCGGGCGTGCTGTTGACGCTGGAGATCAACGTCTTCTTCCCGACACAGGGCGAGGGCTATCTCTTGCCGGTGATGGCGGCGGTCTTCATCGGCGGGACGTCATTCGCCGGTGGCCTGGGGAATATTCCCGGCACGTTCTTCGGCGCGTACATCATCGGCTCGCTGGAAGCCGGGGTCGTCGCGTCCGGGATCAGCGGTTACTGGGTGCAACTGGTCAAAGGCATCGTGATGGGCGCCTCGATCGTGCTCAACGTCCTGTTGGGCGAAGGGCGCATGTCGGCGGCATCCGAACGGCTGCGGCATTGGGGTATCCCGGTTGGCGGCAGCCCGTCGCCCCCACTCCGCGAACCCTATCCAACCGACGGCGCGGACTGACCGGCAGCACCTGCCAGCCAGCACCCCGTGCCAGCGCGATCGCCATTTTCGCGGTCAGCCAGCGATACGGTGTGCGCAGAGGCGCGATCAGAAAGGAGAACCTACTGAGCCAATCAAACCCGGTAAGACACTCAAAAAAACGTTAAATCAGTTCTGAGGAGCAAAAAAGAACATGAAGCGCTTTTCAATCCTGTTAATTGCATTGCTGGCCGTCGCGCTGGTGCTGCCGAGTGTCGCCTCACACCAGGCGACCGCCCAAGACGACCGGATCGTGATCTACATGCAGATGGGCGGCAACGAAGGCGACCCGTCGGTTCTGGCCCGTACAACAGGGGCGCGCGCAGCCGCCCAACACCTGGGGATCGAACTGCACGAGCAGTACTCCGGGTGGGACCCGCAGACCATGATCGAGCAGTTCAGGGAAGCGATCGCCGCCGGTCCTGACGGCATCGTGATCATGGGTCACCCCGGTGAAGATGCGATGTGGCCGCTGGTCGAAGAGGCGCGCGAGCTGGGCATCCTCGTCACCAGCAACAACAACCCGCTGCCCAACATCGAAGCCGAGTACCAGACTGAGGGCTTCGGATACGCCGGGGCGGACCTGTACGCCGGTGGGTACCTGACCGGGCAGGCGATGGTCGCCGCCGGGCTGGAGGCGGGCGACAAGGCCCTGGTGTATGACATCTGGCA
Organism: uncultured Anaerolineaceae bacterium; assembly: GCA_964425755.1. GTDB lineage: Bacteria > Chloroflexota > Anaerolineae > Aggregatilineales > Aggregatilineaceae > CAYRNY01. The sequence continues at coordinate 6,866 of CAYRNY010000017.1, read as the reverse complement.
CCAGGAAGGCCGCAGCGTCAGCTCGCAGGGCCTGTACGACGCGCTGGTCGACGCGGGACTCGAAGTCGAGAAGCTGGACATGTCCAACGAAGTGGACACCGAAGCGTCGCTCTCGATCCCGATCCTGACCGCCTACATGGAAGCCAACCCTGACCTGCGCGCGATCGGCACGCAGCACGGCAACATCACCGCCACCCTGCCGCAGATCCTGCGTGAAGCGGGCAAGCAGCCCGGTGAAGTGGTCGCCGGCGGGATCGACCTCGGCCCGGCCACGATCGCCGGCATCCGCGAGGGCTGGATCAGCGCCAGCTTCGACCAGGTGCTCTACCTGCAGGGCTACTACCCGGTCCAGCAGATCTGGCTGACCTACAACTACCTGATCCCCGGCCTGCACATCAACACGGGTGTGGGCGTGGTCACGCCGGAGAACATCGACGCGATCGCCCCGTTGATCGAAGCGGGTTACCGCTAAACCGCAGCGCGGGGCACGCCCTGATGGACGTGCCCTGGATCGCTTTTCCGTAGGGGAGGGTTCCGCCCTCCCCTACCCACGACGATATCCCCGGTTGTGTGTCATACCCGCCCACCGGCCCGATCCTATCGCCAGCGGCGGCAAATCCGGTTATCATTGAAAACGTTGGGGACGCGCGACAGCATGACCGTCGCGCCAACACTGAACAATCCGCAAGACCAACCATCGCAACCAACAACCCAATGTTTTCGGGGGTGAGTGGTGTCTGATTCAATGATCATCGTTGCCGGTGCGCTGAGCGCCGGTTACGCCGTATTCATGCTGGCACTCATGCGGCGCGAGCAGGTGCAGCGCAATACACATGTCCGCTGGCTGGTGCTGGCGCTGCTGGCGGGCGTGCTCAGCATCGGGACCACGCTGCTGCCCGCTGACGCACACCGCGACCCGGCATACGAAGCGCTGTTTGTTGGGGCGCTGAATCCGCCCGCGCTGACCGTGATCGCGCTGAACCTGCTGCTGGTGTTGTTCGGCTATCACCTGCTGCGCTACCTGCACGCCAGGATCGCGCGCCTGTGGTTCGCGCTGGGCGTGGGCTGGTGGGTCGCGCAGGCCGCCATGAGTATCACCGCCGACCATCTGACCATCGGCACACGCGGCTGGTACCGTCACGTGTACGAACCCGTCGTGTGGCCGAACACGCTCGCGGTGGGGGGCTGGCTGGTGCTCGGCGTGCTGCTGGTGCTGGCCGCGCTGTACGCATTCTACCGCGCGCACCTGCCGGAGATCGCGAATCGCGCGCTGTTCGGCGCGCTGCTGGTGCTGCCGCTGTTCGCGGGGGTGGCGCTGGCGACGAGTGGCGAATCCGTGCTGGCCGAAACCGGCTGGCTGCTGCAGTTTGCGGGGCTGGCCGGGGCGGTGTACAGCGTCAGCGTCCACCGCGTGCTGGATGTCCGGCGCACGTTCCGCCAGGTGGCAGCGACCGGCATCCTGACGGCGCTCACCGCGCTGGTGATCTTCGTCGCGTTGGTGATCGGCCAGGGGCTGGAACCCGGCACCGAAGGCGCATACACGATCCTGGCCGCGCTCGCGCTGGGCGTGGCCGTGGTTTACATCCCGCTGCGTGCCGCCGTCCAGCCGGAGATCGAACGCCTGATCGGCGCGGCACCGGAGCACATCTCGCGCAAGCTGCACCGCTTCAGCGAGGATATCAGCGGCGCGGTCGAACTCGACCAGGTGGTCGACGTGACGATGCACACGCTGGCGCAGACGTTGCGCGTGCGCCACAGCGGCCTGATCCTGATCACCGAGAACGAGACCACCGGCGCGCTGCTGCTGGAACCGGTCACGCGCGGCATGAGCGACATGCCGGAGCTCACGGGCACGCTGGCCCCGGACAGCCCCCTGTACGCGCACTTCGCCCGCCAGCGCGCGCCGCTGCTGCAATACGACCTCGACTACGCGTCCGCGTTCGCCAGCACGCCGGAAGCGGAACGGCAGTTTTTCCAGGCGCTGCACATGGGCGCTTACGCCCCGATCGTGGTGCAACGCCAACTGATCGGCCTGCTGTGCTGTGGCGCGAAGGCTTCCGACGACGCCTTCACCGAGCGCGACCTCGAACTGCTGCGCACCATCGCCAACCAGACCGGCGTCGCGGTGCGCAACGCGCGCCTGGTGGCGGACCTGCGCCGCCGCGAAGCGGAACAGGCCGAGCTGAACAAGGCGCTCTCCGCGACCAAAGAACGGCTCGAACGCCTGGACAGCGTCAAAACCGACTTCATCACCATCGCCTCGCACGAACTCCGTACCCCGCTGGCGCAGATTCGCGGTTACACCGACATCATGGAAGCGATGAACGAACAGGGCGTGCTTGACCAGGACGAAGTCGGGGGCATGACCGCGAATATCCGTAAGGCCGCCGACCGCCTGGAAGAGCTGATCGGCGCGATGCTCGACGTGAGCCAGATCGACGTCAACGCGATGGACCTGCGCTTCAACCCGGTGAGCGTGGAAAGCGCGATGCGCACCGCGATCGAACCGCTGACCGAGGCGATCAAAAACCGCCGCCTGATGCTCGCGGCGCGCGGCCTGCGCGACCTGCCGCCGATCCAGGGCGACCAGCAGCGGCTGGTGCAGGCGTTCCGCAACGTGGTGCTGAACGCGATCAAGTACACGCCGGACGGGGGCCGTATTGACATCAAGGGCCGCCTGCAGGATGACACCATCCTGATCGCGATCAAGGACAGCGGCATCGGCATCGACCCGCAAAACCACGACTTGATCTTCGAGAAATTCTTCCGTGCCCACGATCCCAGCCTGCACTCGACCGGCGCGACCAAATTCATGGGTGCCGGGCCGGGCCTGGGGCTGACCATCGCGCGCGGAGTGATCACGGCACACGGCGGGCGTATCTGGGTCGAGAGCACGCGGCACGACCCGGAATCCATGCCCGGCAGCACGTTCTACATCGCGCTGCCGCTGGAGCCGCCGGTCGAAGCGACACGCGTCGCGCCGTTCGAATCGACCGTAAGCCTCAACGGTGGGGCGCGCAACGCACCGGACGTGCCGCCGCCGCAGTTCGACGCCGCGCCCACCATGCCCAAACCGCCCGCCGGCCTGCGCAGGTAATACCGCCGCGCGGCCCCTGCGCGCCGCAAAGAAAACGACGGCCCATGCGCCAATGGGCCGCCGTTAAAGGTCACAGGGAACCGGCATTTCTTGCGCAAACGCTCAACCAAATCCGAAGGTCGCCGGTTTAGCCCTGTTCAAAATATACGCTAACGCGTAATCGCCCAAATTGCAAACGATCCCCGTCATGCACCACGCGCACTTCATGCGCGTGCACGCGCTGCCCGTTGATCCGCGTGTGGTTCAGGCTGCCCATATCCGTCAGCACAAGCGTGTTTTCGTGCCGCCGCAGCGCCGCGTGCAGCCGCGAAACGCCCAGCTTCTCGGCCCCATACGGCGCGAGGTCCACGTCCGGGATCATCACGCTGTCCGGCGAGCACCGCCCGATCACCAGCTCGCTGTTGCCAGGACGGACACGGATCGCGTTTTCCGCGCCGTGCACGCGCAGCACCAGCACCGTGTCCTTCCCGAAATACGCGCTATCCCGCACCCCCGGCACGCTGAGACGGTGCGTGCTGCCCGGATTGAGGGCGCTGTCGCCAAGCGCTTGCCCGCAGTTGGCGCACAGCAACTCGCCGGGGCGGTTGGTCGTGCCGCAGTTGGCGCAGACATGCGACCGCTGGTTCGCATGTGTCGCGGGCGAACCGGCGGCGTCGCTGCGTTCGGCAGTCGCTTCAAGCGGCTTGATCCGGCGCAGGCGCGGCGTCTTGATCCCTTGCGCGGATGGCTGTGCGGGCGGCGTAAGCGGGCCGGTCTCCAGATCGCCCAGCACGTCGACCAGTCCTTCCGGCGGCGCTGTGTGCGTCTGGTACGGATCGCCCTCAGGCTCCACCTGGAAGTTGCGCCCTTCTTTGGCTTCCCAACTCCGTAGCAGCCCGACCAGACGCTCGCGCTCTGGTTGTGCCAGCCGCGCGGCCTGCGCCTCGATCCTGGACCATGCCTGCTCGCGGGTTAACCCCGTCTGGCGCAGGCGGGTAAACTGTGCGAACAAGCTGTTAAATGTCTCGCCGTTAGCCATGCCAGCCATCACTCCCACATCTTAACTCTCACGACGCACCACCGGGCAGGCAGCACCAGCTACATGCCGCCACAGCCTAGCATTGTATATACTATGCCGGATTCAGATCAAGCAGCACTATAGAGTGCGTTATAACCTGGTATGAGCGCAGCAGCACCGCGCGCCCGTGTAACCTCGGCGTAACTGCGCCACGCTATCGTGGGGGCGGTTGGCGAGGCCGGGCTCGCGCTTGCAGTCGCGCGACGTGACGCTTATCCAACCCCAAACGAGGAGCATCATGAGCGATCCCTATCTCTGGACACCCTGGCGGATGCCGTATCTACGCGGTGAGGAGCGCAAGACGTACCAGGGCTGCGTGTTCTGCGTGAAGGCCAGCGGCGACCCATCCGATCCCGAATTTGACCGGCGCGAGCTGGTCGTCGCCCGCGCGGAGCACGTGTTCGCCGCGCTGAACATGTACCCCTACAACAACGGCCACCTGCTGATCATCCCTTACGCGCACGCCGCTTCGCTGGAAGACCTGCCGCCGGAAACCCTGACCGATCTCATGCTGATCACGAACACGGCGCTGGCCGCGCTGCGCGCGCTCTACCGGCCCGACGCGTTCAACATCGGCGCGAACATCGGCGCGAGCGCGGGCGCGGGCATCCCGGATCACGTACATTTGCACGTCGTGCCACGCTGGAACGCCGACACCAACTTCATGACCGTGATCAGCGGCACGCGCACCATGCCCGAACTGCTCGACGAGACCTGGGACCGGCTGCGTGCAGTCTGGGGCAAATCCGCGCCCGACCGGCCACCGGACGCTCCAGACGCCGGCAACTAAAAACTGAACACTACGGATTAGCAACTTTCATTTACAGGAGAGAGCACCCCACATGAACATTAGACGATTCGGACGCGGTGTCGCGATGGTCGGCGCAGGGACCGGCAAGTTTGGCGCGTTCGATGCCGTGTCAAGCCGCGACCTGTTCGTCGAGGCGTTCCAGGCCCTGCGCGACTCGGTCGACAAGGCGTTCGACCCTAACGCTATCGCGGCGCTCTACATCGGCAACTTTTCCAGCGAGCGTTTTGAACACCAGGGCCACCTCGCGCCGCTGCTGGCGGACGCGGTCGGGCTGGTGCCCAAAGCGGCGACGCGTATCGAGGATGCCTGCGCCAGCGGTGGCGTGGCGCTGCGCCAGGGCGCGATCGCGATCGCCTCAGGGGTGTATGACGTGGTGCTGGTCGGCGGCGTGGAGCGCATGACCGCCCTGCCCACCGCCGAGGTCACCGACGTGCTCGGCACGGCAGGCGACGCCCTGTTTGAGCTGCCGGCGGGGTTCACCTTCCCCGGCTTCTACGCGGCGATCGCGTCGGCTTACCTGCACCGCTACGGCATGACCCCGGAAGACCTGATGCACGTCGCGATCAAGAATCACGCCAACGGCGCGCTGAACCCCAACGCGCAGTTCAACATGTCGATCCAGCAGTGGATGGACAGCCGCAAAGCCAATGCACAAAGCCGGGGCAAACCGGTCCCGGCGTGGGCCGACGAGATGGCGTTCCTGCACGACGACGCGGCCAACCCGATGATCGCCTGGCCGCTACGCTTGTTCGACTGCTCCCCGATCACGGACGGCGCGTCGGCGGTGCTGCTGGTGGCCGACGAGATCGCGCACAACTTCACGGACGCGCCGATCCACATCGTCGGCAGCGGGCAGGCTTCCGGCCACGCACTGCACGATCGCGACGACCTGACCACGATCCACGCGGCGCGCCGCGCGGGCCAGGACGCCTACGCGATGGCGGGCGTCACCCCGGATGACATCCGCATCGCGGAAGTGCACGACTGCTTCACGATCGCCGAGGTCGTGGCGACCGAAGACCTGGGCTTCTTCGCGCCCGGCGCGGGGTATTGCAAGGCACAGGAAGGCGTCACCGCGCGTGACGGCGCGAAACCGGTCAACACGTCCGGCGGCCTGAAAGCGAAGGGCCACCCGGTCGGGGCGTCAGGGGTGGCGCAGGCGGTCGAGATTTTCATGCAGATGCGCGGCGAGGCGGGCGACCGGCAGGTCGCGGGCGATATCCCGCTGGCCCTGACGCACAACGTCGGCGCGACCGGTTCCACCTGCGTGGTGCACATCTACGAACGGCGTCAATAGCGCGAAGATCAGCAGACAGTGACCATGACCGGAGAACAAACCATGCCCGAAGAAATCCGCCCGTTTACCGCTGCGGCATTTTACCAGTACCTTAACGAACACAAGCTGATGGCGTCCTACTGCCCGGACAGCGACCGCTACTTCCTGCCACCGCGTGCCATCTGCCCGGAAACACACTCCGACCGGATGGAGTGGCGCGCGCTATCCGGCAAGGGCCGGCTGGTGGCCTTCACGTCGATCTTCATCGCGCCGACCGCGATGGTCGCGCAGGGCTACGGGCGCGACAACCCGTACCTTTCCGGGATCGTGGAGCTGGATGAAGGCGTGCGGATCAGCGCGCGCATCCTGGGCCTGGATGCCACCGCCCCGGCCAGCATCGCGATCGGCACGCCGCTCGCGGTCAATTTCCTGGACGTGGGCGACGGCGACGCCCCGCACACGATCCTGGCGTTCCGCGCGTAGGGTAGCCCCGAAGGCACGCGCTTTTTACCCGCGCGCAAACCGACTATAATATCCGAAATATCGTGGCGCGGCGCATCGGAAGGCCCACCGGGTGCGTGCAAAAGTTGTCAGTCAAAATTAGGCGACCTGCGCGCACACCGCA
>CAYRNY010000016.1:142472-145265 GCA_964425755.1 uncultured Anaerolineaceae bacterium | reverse complement strand
GCGGGAAACCGCCTGGGAGCGTAGGTCGTCGCCAACTCCCCTGTCTTGTCTTCTTTCCCCCCTGAGAACAGACACATCCAATCACGCTAATCGCATCGCCGCAGGAGTCCTTGCCTGTGGAGCGCGTGCTGTGCGCTGATCTACATATTTCCTATAATCGTATAAATTACAGAGTCGTCGTCGCTAGCTTTTCATCCGCTTCTGGCGGGCGAATTTTGGCTCGTGTAGAGGCTGGTGTATACTTTGGGGTGCTATCAGGACTGACGGCGAAGAACCTTCTCAGCCTGTTTGGGGCTGTTTGTGGGCACAAAAGGAGGCGCGACGTGGTGCGACGGGGCACGTTTATACTTATGCTATTGTTTGGGCTGACGCTTTTTCTCGCCGGCTGCCGGGGCCGGTTGACCACGCTTGAACCGACACCGACCAGCGAGGAGGCGGCACGAGCGACGGCGCAGGCGCAGTTGGCCACACCAACCGAGTCGCCAACGGCTGAACAGCCAACTACGCAACCGGCGACCGAAGCGCCGACAGCAGCCCCGCCATCGCTGACCCCCAGCCCTGTGCCACCATCGCCCACGCCATCACCGACACTCACACCAACATATACCTCAACCCCACGCCCAACCGCCACGGCGACACCGGACGCGAGCGCGACCGTGGCAGCAGAAGCGACGCAGCAGGCAGCGTTTGAGGCGGCGGTCGTTGACGCGGCCCAGGCGACGCTGGACGCGCGCCCGAGTGCGACGCCGTACCCGACCTATACCTCGCTGCCGAGTGTTACGCCAAGTGCGACCGCGACATCCGGCGCCGCGGCGACGATCGAAGCGCAGCGCACCCAGCGCGCCGTGATCGAGGCGGCGGTCGAGGCGACGCTGGCGGCTCAACCGGCAGCGACCATACCGCCGAGTGATACACCGATTGCCACGGCGACACTGGATGCGAGCGCAACCGCGGCAGCAGAGGCGACACAGCAGGCGGTGTTCGAGGCGGCAGTTGCTGGCGCGGCCCAGGCGACGCTGGATGCGCGTCCAAGTGCGACACCAGTCCCGACGGCGACCGCGACATCCGGCGCCGCGGCGACGATCGAAGCGCAGCGCACCCAGCGCGCCGTGATCGAGGCGGCGGTCGAGGCGACGCTGGCGGCTCAACCGGCAGCGACCATACCGCCGAGTGATACACCGATTGCCACGGCGACACCGGACGCGAGCGCGACCGCGGCAGCAGAGGCGACACAGCAGGCGGCGTTCGAGGCGGCAGTTGTTGGTGCAGTCCAGGCGACGCTGGATGCGCGCCCGAGCGCGACAGTGGTGCCGAGCTACACCCCGTACCCGACCTACACGCCGCTGCCGAGCGCGACTCCGCTCCCGACGGACACGCCCGAACCGAGCGCGACGCACACGCCGACGCCGGACGCGAGCGCGACCGCGGCAGCAGAGGCGACACAGCAGGCAGCGTTCGAGGCGGCAGTTGTTGGTGCAGTCCAGGCGACGCTGGATGCGCGTCCAAGTGCGACAGCGGTGCCGAGCTATACCCCGTACCCGACTTACACGCCGCTGCCGAGCGCGACGCCGCTCCCGACGGACACGCCCGAACCGAGTGCGACGCACACGCCGACACCGGACGCGAGCGCGACCGCGGCAGCAGAGGCGACACAGCAGGCAGCGTTCGAGGCGGCAGTTGTTGGTGCAGTCCAGGCGACGCTGGATGCGCGTCCAAGTGCGACAGCGGTGCCGAGCTATACCCCGTACCCGACTTACACGCCGCTGCCGAGCGCGACGCCGCTCCCGACGGACACGCCCGAACCGACGGCGACGCTGACCCCGGCTCCGACGGACACACCCGAACCCACGCCGACGCCCAGCGTGACCCATACCCCGACGCCGGACGCGAGCGCGACCGCGGCAGCGGAAGCGACGCAGCAGGCAGCGTTCGAGGTGGCGGTTCGTGACGCGGTCGAGGGGACGCTGGCGGCACGTCCGAGCGCGACGGTGGTGCCGAGCTATACCCCGTACCCGACGGACACATTGACGCCGACCAACACGGCAACGCCAGAGCCGAGCGCGACGCACACGCCGCTGCCAACCGACACACCCGTTCCAACTGATACGCTGACGCCGACCAACACGGCAACGCCCAGACCAACCGTGACGGATACGCCGCAGCCGACGGATACACCTACTGCTACCCCGGTCCCGCCGACGCAGGTGATCACGGTGGCACCGTCACCGACCGGCCCGACACCGGACCTGTTCGCGACCGGCACGGCACAGGCCGCGCCTACCCTCAGCGCCGGCGAGATGACCGCGACACAGCTTGTGGCCGATGTCACGGCGACCGCGCAGGCGGCGCGTGATATGCTGGGGCTGTCCTTCGACGTTCCGGCGGGTTGGTTGGAGCCGCGCGTGCTGGATGCGCACCGCCTGTACCTGACTGACGGCCCGGCGGAGATCGTCATCTATCGCGGTGATTCGGCCTACTTCTCCGCCGAAGGATGGGGCATCGCCCCGGATGAAACCGCGCGTCAAGACGCGGTGGTGGCGATCGCCGCGACGTTTGACGGCGTGATCCATGTCGATGAACGTATGGCCGCGGTCCCGATTTACCTGGTGCCGGAAGAGGGTGTGCAAACTGCGTTCTTCGTGGCACAACTGGATGAGCAGGAATGGCTGATCCTGTCGCTGAGCGCCCCGGCAGATACGTTCCGGGATTACGTATCCGAAGTGGTCGAGCCGTTGCTGGCGGACCTGAGTCTCGCCGGCGTGGCGGCGACGCCGACCCCGGCCCCGCCCACGC
>CAYRNY010000016.1:9214-142372 GCA_964425755.1 uncultured Anaerolineaceae bacterium | reverse complement strand
CGTCCGGCGCGCAGATGACCGCGACGCAGCTTATCGCGGACGTGACGGCGACTGCCGCGGCTGCGACCCCGGCCCCGCCCACGCCGTCCGGCGCGCAGATGACCGCGACGCAGCTTATCGCGGACGTGACGGCGACTGCTGCGGCTGCGACCCCGGCCCCGCCCACGCTCAGCGCGTTCCAGATGACGGCAACACAGGTCATCCAGGATGCGACGGCGATGGCTCTGCAGGCCGGGTCGGCCACTCCCCGCATGACCGAAACGGCACGCCCCACGTTCACGCTGACGCCCTCCGCGACGTTCACCGCGACGGCGGATTACGGCGCGACCGCCACACAGGTTGTCGCGGACGCGACGGCGACCGCTGCCGCGCTGGAAGCCGAAGCGCCGGATATCACGCTGCCCGTGCCGGAAGGCTGGGCCGATCCCCGGCGCATCGACGCGCACACGTTCTACCTGGCCGACGGCACAGCGGAGCTCTTCGTTTACCGGGGCGACACCGCGTTCTTCGAGACGCGCTGGGGTATCCCGGCAGATGAAACGCGCGTGCTGCATGCGGCGTCCGCGATCGTGCGGTTGACCGGCGGCAAGAAGACTGCGTTTGATGTCCGGCTGCAAATGGTCACGATCCAGGTGCCGGACGAGGACGTGCAGGGCGTGATTTACCTGCTGGCGCGGCCTGAAGCGGACGGCTGGCTGTTGGTATCCGCCAGCGCCCCGGCAGCGTCGTTCGGAGCGTACAAGACCGAGGTCTTCGATCCGCTGGCGAATGAACTCGCGGGGGCTGTTTCCGGCGCGGAGGCACAGGAGCCGGACGCAGCGACTCCGGCCCCGACCGAGACGCCGGTCCCGCCGCTCACAGCGATCCCGTCCGGCGCGGCGATCGTGCCCTCTGATGTGGCGCTCACCGCGCAGCGCAGCGCGCGGCTGGCACTCGCGCTTGACGTGCCCGAAGGCTGGCACCGCGTCGCTGACGACGAGATGAACGATCCGGATATGGGGCTGCACGTCGAGTTGTTCTTCGCGGACCCTGCCGACGCCGAACGGCCCAACGAAACCCCGGCCCGGCCCGCGCTGGCCGTGATGCGCTTCCAGGATGATCAGTTCCTGATGACGGGCGGCGTCGCGACGCCCGGTGACCTGATGGTGCAGTTGATGGATATCGAGCGCGAGGCGATCGCGGCGTTTGATGGGGCGGATTACCCGGCGGCGCGCGCCATGTTCGAGGAACCGGGCATGGTTGGTGTGCTTTACGCGCTGCAACTGGCTGACGACGACTGGGTGCTGGTGCTGCTCTCGGTGCCGCCGGGCGACAATGTGGCGCTGTGGGATGAGGTCGTGCTGATGCCGGTGGTGCGTTCGGTGGCGGTGCTCGCGGACGCGCCTGGCACGGAGTCGTGACCGCCGCGCGCGGGGTTCGTTTTCGCGTTTGACGGTTGCCGGGGGCGCGCGTTGCCGCTACAATCGTGCGCGATGTCATACGGTTCACCCGCCATTGATATTGTGGCGGGTCTTTTTTATTGGCACGGTGTTAAATCATATGAGCCGGTGGGTTGCACCGGTTCGCCCACAACCGAAGCAAGTGCTAGCGTCAGGAGTGTAGCTTAATGAGTCAACCCTCTGCTTCAGCGCGTTCCCCGATCATCGTAACCGACGCCGCCTGCGATCTACCGCAGGCCGAGTTTGCACGCTATGACATCCATGTCGCCCCGCTGCGACTGCTTTTTGGCGACGAAGTGTACCAGAGCGGCATAGACATCACGCCGGAACAGTTCTACCGGCGGCTTGCACAGGGGGACGTGCACCCGACCACGTCGCAGCCGACGGTGCCCGAATTCGTCGACATGTACCGCCAACTGGGCGCGGCGGGTAGATCGATCCTCTCGATCCATCTCAGCGAAGGGCTGAGCGGCACCGTGAACGTCGCGCGCCAGGCCGCGCGCAGTCTGCCCGACCTCGACATCACCGTGCACGACAGCGGCACATTGACCTCGGCCCTGGGGTTGCAGGTGCTCACGGCAGCGCGGGCGGCGCAGGCCGGGCACACGGTCGAGGCGATCGTCCCGCTGCTGGAACGCGAGCACGAAAACGGCGGGATGTTCTTCAGCGTGGATGACCTGAGCTACCTGCATCGCGGCGGGCGGATCGGGTCGGTGCGCTACCAGGTCGGGCAGGCGCTGCGCATCAAGCCGGTGGTGACCGTCGCCAAGACGGGCGACAAGGCCGGGACGTATGTCACGGCGGGCCGCGCGCGCAGTCTTGCCAAGGCGGGCGATGTGTTCGTCAAGAACATGATCGAGCACGTGGGCGAAGGGGCGACGCTGCGTGCCGTCGCGCTGTACGGCGACGATTCGAGCATCGCGGCGCAACTGCTCGAACGCCTGCGGGCGACATTCAACTGTGTCTACCTGGAAATGGTCCCGACAGCGCCGGTGCTGGGCGTGCACGTCGGCCCCGGCGCGCTGGGGATCGGGTACGCGGCGGGCGACTGGCCCGTGTAATCCGGCGCTGGCACGCGATTCCAGAAGCTCCCTTTGCAGTGGAGCTTTTTTGTTGGTCCCGGCAGAGGACTTGACACGCCCGGCAATTTGTGGTTTAATGGCTATATCGTAAAAATACGATGAAAGATATCGCCATGACCAACTCCCCGCAGAATCCACCTGCCGCGTGCTGCACGCTGGACATTTCCGGCGCGCAGCAGGAACGACTGGTGAAGATGCTCAAAGCGCTGGGCAACCCGATACGCTTTGAGATCATGAAGTATCTCGTCACGCATCCACAGTGCATCACCGGGGATATTGTGGATTACCTGCCGATCGCGCAGGCGACGGTGTCGCAGCATCTCAAGGTGCTGCGCGACGCAGGCTGGATCGTCGGCACGGTTGAGGGCACCGCGACAAGTTACTGCCTGGACGAGGACAACATCGCGTGGTTCCGCGAGCGGGTGGGCGAGATCTTCTAACGCCGCCGGGCGCGGTAGCGTGGTATGCTGCCGTGTTTTTTTACCACATTCAATCGTAAAACTACGATGAAGCATCAGGAGTGAAACCGTTATGCTGCTGGAACAGATCACCGCCATTCTCGAATTCATTGCCGGGGCCTTCCTGCACATGTGGCCCTACCTGCTGGTCACGATCCCGCTGGCCGTCGCCGTGAAGCTCTCCGGTGCGGCGCAGTACATCAACCGCGCGTTTTCCGCGCGCCCGGTCGTCGCCGTGCTGCTCGCGACGCTGGTCGGCGCGTTCAGCCCGTTCTGCTCGTGCGGCGTGATCCCGATCGTGGCGGCGCTGCTGATCGGCGGGGTGCCGCTGGCCCCGGTGATGTCGTTCTGGATCGCGTCGCCGTCGATGGACCCGGAAGCGTTTTTCCTCAGCGTGTCGATGATCGGGTTCAAGCTGGCGGTGTGGCGCTTGCTTGGCACGCTGGCCCTGAGCCTCGCCGCCGGGTTCCTGACGCTGTGGATCGAGCGTCGCGGCTGGTTCGGGACCGGTTACGTCCGCGCCGGGCAGGTGCAGGACGCGCCCGGTATGCTGGACCTCGCGCGGGGAGCGTGGACCGCGCTCAAGCAGCGGGTGGGGGCTGCCTTCGGCCCCGGCGTTATCACGCGCGCCCGCCCGCAGGTCGCCGCCGGGGCAGCGTCGGACATGATCTGCTGCGCGCCGCTGGTGATCCAGGATGCTGCACCCGAAGCGGTGCACGCCGGCGCGAGCTGCACAGTCGCCCCGGCAGCGCCGGGATCGGAGTCCGGCTGCGGTTGTGGCGCGGGCGGGACGTGCAGCACCGGCGCAGCGGCTGAACCTTCGTTCCGCGCGCGGCTGCTGCGCGAGACCTGGGACGCGAGCGCGATGGTGATTCGTTTTATGCTGCTGGCGTTTTTCCTGGAAGCGTTGATCACGCTCTACGTGCCGGATGCGTTGATCGTCGGGTTGGTCGGCGGCGAGAATCCGCTGGCGATCGTGACGGCGGCGCTGCTGGGCGTGCCGGTGTACACCAGCAATCTCGCGGCGCTGCCGGTCATCGGCGGGCTGCTCAACCAGGGCATGGCGGAAGGCGCGGCGCTGGCGTTCCTGATCGCCGGGCCAACCACGACCCTGCCGGCGATGGCCGCGGTGTGGGGGCTGGTTTCGCGGCGCGTGTTTGCGGCGTATGTGGGGTTCGCGCTGGTGGGCGCGGTGCTGCTCGGTTACGGCTATGCGCTGGTGATGGCGCTGCTCTGATCGCCGGTCACCCGCGATATTGCATACAGCGGCGCTCCGTAACCGGGGCGCTGCTGTTGTGTGGTTGCAGGGCACACCACGCGCATGGTTCGCGTAGGACAATGGCCGCCGATGACTTGCGGCGGGATGCGGAAGACTTGGTATACTTGAGGCACATCCGGACGATTTATTGGTTTGGTGGGATCAAACGGCTATGCCTCAATCGCCTCTCGATATCAGCGAACAAGAGATTCGCAAACGGTGCGGCCCGCTGCTGGACGTGGCGACGCAAGAAGCCGTGCGCATGCAGCATGACTACATCGGCACGGAGCACCTGTTCAACGCGCTGTCACAGATGCCGCACAGCGTCACCGCGCGCCTGCTGGCGGATACGGGCCTGGAACCGCGCACGATCCGTAACCTGATCCGGCGCGAGGTCGGCGGGGGCGATGACGCCGTGAGCGAAACGCCACCGCTGACGCCGCGTGTGTACCGTATTCTGGCGATGGCGGTCTTCCTGGCGGATGACGCGGGCGACCGGTTTGTGACCGAGTCGCAGGCGCTGCTGGCGCTGCTGCAGGAAGGTGAAGGCGTCGCCGCGCGGGTATTGATCCGCGAGGGTGTGGACGTTATGCAGTGGATCGAGTACCTGCTGGACGACCTGGAGGCGCGCCAGGAGGACGATTTCGACGAGTTCCTGTTCGACGATGCGAGCGCGCCGTTGTCGGTCCTGGACGCCGACGGTGACGAGCTGACCAGCCGCATGCCCACACCCTTGCTCGATAAGTACGGGCGCGACCTGGTCGAGCAGGCGCGCAAGGGCAAAATCGGCCCGGCGGTCGGGCGCGAGCTAGAGATCCGCATGATCGCGCGTACGCTGCGCCGCAACAAGAAGAACAACCCGCTGCTGCTCGGCGATTCCGGCGTCGGCAAGACGGCAGTCGTCGAGGGGCTGGCGTACAACATCGCGCAGGGCAACGTGCCGAAGTTCCTGCTCAACCGGCGCATCGTGGGCCTGGAGATCGGCATGCTGGTCGCGGGCACGAGCCTGCGCGGGCAGTTCGAAGAGCGCCTGGTCGGGATCGTGGACGAGGTCAAGAACGCGCCGGAAGTGATCCTCTTCATCGACGAGATTCACACCATCGTCGGCGCCGGCGACACGATCGACAGCAACCTGGACGCGGCCAACATCCTGAAGCCGGCGCTGGCGCGCGGCGAGATCACCTGCATCGGCGCGACGACGTTCGAGGAATACCGTAAGGCGATCGCCAAAGACCCGGCGCTGGACCGCCGCTTCCGCACGATCGATATCCGCGAGCAAAGCATCGCGGAGTCGCTGGTCGTGGTGGAGCACGTCTATCACCGTTATGAGGAACATCACAAGGTCAAGATCATGCCGGACGCTCGCGCGGCAGCAGTGCGGCTCTCGGATCGCTACATGCACGAGCGTCGCCTGCCGGACAAGGCGCTTGACCTGCTGGACGAGGCGTGCGCGCGGCTGGTGATCCAGACCAACGCCGACGACCGCGACGAAGACGACGAGCAGCCCCAGGTCACGGCGCAAACGGTGACCGAGGTGCTCAGCGAATGGACCGGGATTCCGGTCAGCGAGCTGACCGCCAACGAACGCCAGCGGTTCGCGAACATGGCCGACGCGCTGCGCGAGCGAGTCGTCGGGCAGGATCACGCGCTGGCTGTGGTCGCGGACGCGGTGAAGACCAACCGCGCCGGGCTGGGCGACCCTAAGCGCCCGGTGGGCGTGTTCCTGTTCCTGGGGCCGAGCGGCGTGGGCAAGACCGAGCTGGCGAAGGCGCTCGCGGAGTTCCTGTTCAACGACGAGGACGCGATGATCCGCCTGGACATGTCGGAGTTCCACGACGAGCATACCGTCGCGCGGCTGATCGGCGCGCCGCCCGGCTACAAGGGTATGGAGCAGGGCGGGCAGCTCACCGAGGCACTGCGTCGCAAGCCGTACAGCGTCGTGCTGCTGGACGAGGTCGAGAAGGCCGCGCCGGAAGTGTTCGATATCTTCCTGCAGGTGTTCGATGAGGGCCGCCTGACCGATTCGCAGGGCGCGACAATCGACGCACGCCACGCCGCGTGGATCATGACCAGCAACATCGGCACGGCGGATGTCGGCAAGGGCCTGGGCTTCACCGCCGCGCCGGACCAGTTGCCCGACTACGACTTCCACCTGAAAAAGCACTTCCGCCCGGAGTTCTTGAACCGCCTTGACGAGGTTGTGATCTTCAAGCCGCTGACGCAAGGCGCGCTGAACCAGATTCTCGACCTGCAACTGCGCGAGGTCACCGAGCGCCTCACCGCGCAGAAGCTGACGCTGACGCTCGAGCCTGCCGCGCGCGCGCTGCTGCTGTCCGAGGGCTTCGACCCGACATACGGGGCGCGCCCGCTGCGCCGCGCGATCCAGCGCCTGTTGACACGCCCGCTAAGCACCGCGATCCTTGAGGAGCAGTTTGGGCCGGGCGACAAGGTTCACGTCACGGTGGGAGATGACGACACGCTCGTCCTGCGTAAGGCGCTGCCCGCTGCCAGAGGCGAAACGCCCGATGGCGGACCGTCGGAATCCGAGGTTTCGAACGCCGACGGTGACGAGGCGGTGCAGTCCGAACCCGCCAGCCGTGCCGAGTGAGTGATCGCGACCGCGCGTGTGAGGTGCGCGCCAGTGGTGGGGGCGGGCGCGCGCCCGCAGGTGCCAGTTGCGGCGTGCTGAACGCCCCCCGCCGATATCCCCGCACGGGCCCGACGCAAAGTGTTTGGTGTGCTGGCATCCGTTGTGATGTCCAACATCCGGTTGTGACCATGACCAGAGCGTTATGATCGATCACGAATTTCCACCCGTACCGCAGTCCGGGATCAACCCGCTTGAACTGCCGCCCGAACAGGAACGCCGCTTGCTCAACCGGCGGCGCAAAGCCGACCAGTTCGACCCGTTCGCCAGCGATCCGGATGAGGCGGTGCGGCGTGTCGGCAAGCTCGCGCTGCGGCGTGACGTGCCGCATCCCCATGATTATCTCGCGCTGGGCGACCTGTGCGCGGCGCTGTCGCTGAACGCGGACGAGCAGCGGCTGTTGATCTACTACGTGGGCAAGACGCTGTACGCGTACCGCTACGCCCAGGAACTCGCGGACGAAGACAGCGCCGACGACTTGCTGGCGAAGGCGACCTACGAACATTACATCCGCTGGCTGGTGCGCGTGACGCGGGCGGTGCCGTCGCGCCGCAACATCGCCGTGACGTTGTGGGCGGTGGCCGAAGCGCACGAAGACGGGCACGCGATCGAAGGGCTGTTTGACGAGGCGCAGTTGCTCGCGCTGTGGTATGTCTCGCCGCCCCAGAACGACGCGCTCACCCCGGCACCGGACCGCACGCCGGCCCCAGAACCGGAGTACGTGACCGAGATTTACCCCGACGAAATCCCCACGCACGAAGACGAGGGCACCGACGTGCGCAGCGAGATGCTCTCGATGGAGCGCCCGTCCGACCTGAGCGCCACACGCTCCGACCAGTCGGACGTGTTCCAGGTGGCGCTTGAGGCGACGCGCCACAGCGTGCACGCCGTACCGTCGTCGGTGGTCGAGGACAGCGGCAGCTATTCGCGCCGCGTCGAGGGCAGCGACTTCGATTACGGCGACCGCATCGACGGGCGCTACGAGGTGGCGCAGGTCCTGCGCGGCGGGATGGGCATCGTGTACCTGTGCTACGACCACGAAGAACGCGAATCGGTCGCCCTGAAGACGCTGCAAAGCCGCGTGTTGAACAACGAGCACGCTGTCGCCCGGTTCACCAACGAGGCGAAGACGTGGATCAACCTCGAAAAGCATCCGCACATCGTGCAGGCGCGGCGCGTGCAGAAGTTTGAAGGCCGCCCGCACATCATCCTGGAGCATATCTCCGGGCCGGAAGGCATGGGGCCGGACCTGCGAAGCTGGATCCGCCATAACCGGATCGACCTGGCGATCGCGCTACGCTTCGCGATGCAGGTCGCGCTGGCCCTGCAGCACGCGACCCGCCGCGTGCCGGGGCTGGTGCACCGCGACCTGAAACCGGCCAACATCCTGGTGCGGCACGACGAGATCGCCAAAGTGACCGACTTCGGGCTGGTGCGCTCGTTCGATCTGGGTGACGTGCCGCCCGCCGAGGACGACCAGCCGGTGGCGCACTCCGGCTTGACGCGCGTCGGCGCGGTCGTCGGCACGCCGCCGTATATGTCGCCGGAGCAGTGCCGCGCCGACCAGGAGCTGGACCTGCGCAGCGATATTTACGCGTTCGGCTGCGTGCTGTACGAGATGCTCACGCGGCAGACGGTGTTCGAAGCCAAGCTGATGGCGGAATGGGTCTACGCGCACCTGAACCAGGCGCCGCGCTTCCCTGAAAATGCGCCGGACGTGCCGCCGGACGTGCAGGAACTCACGCTGGCGTGCCTGGAGAAAAACCCCGCCGACCGCCCGCAGACCTGGGCCGACGTCGCCGATACGCTGGCGGACCTGTACGAGGATGTGACCGGCAGCCCGCTTGAGATCGAACCCGAAGGCCCGGAGCTTGAGGTCCGCGAGCTGATGGACAAGGGCTACAGCCTGACCGAGCTCGGCTACGCGGACGAGGCGCTCGTCGCGTATAACCGCGTGCTGGCGCTTGAGCCGGAATCGGCGTGGGCCTGGGCGCGCAAGGGGCGCACGCTGCGCCTGCTGGGGCGCTATGACGATGCGCTCGCCAGCTACGACCGCGCCCTGGAGCTTAACCCGCGCTTCACCTGGGCCTGGACCGGCAAGGGGCAGGTCTTGGAGCGCATGGGCCAGATCGAGCGCGCGCTCGCCGCGCACCAGACCGCCACCGAACTGCAGCCCGGCAGTGTGTGGGCGTGGTACAACATGGCCGAAGCGCTGCACACGCGGCGCGACTTCGACCAGGCGATGGCCGTGCTCGACCGCGCCCTGGAACTGGACCCGCACCACGCCGAAAGCTGGGCCAAGCGCGGGCAGGTGCTGCGCGCGCTGGAGCGTTATCCCGAGGCGCTCAACGCTTACAACCGCGCCCTGGAACTTAACCCGCCGTATGCCTGGGCGTGGAACGGCAAGGGCCTTACACTCAAGGCGATGGGGCGGCTGCCGGAAGCGCTCGAAGCGTTCGAGCAGGCCGCGCGGCACCAGCCGGGTGAAGTCTGGCACTGGTACAACCAATCCGAAATGCTGGTCGAGATGGGCGAATACCATCGCGCGCTCGCACCGACGCGCCAGGCGACCCGGGTCGCGCCGAACCACGCGTATTCATGGGCCAAGCTGGGGCAGGTTTTGCGTTACCTGGAACGCTATGACGAGGCGCTGGTTGCCTATGACCGTGCGCTCGAACTCAAGCCCGATTACGCCTGGGCCGTGAACGGCAAGGGGATCGTGTTGGAGCGCCTGCAGCGTTACGACGCGGCACTGGAGATGTACCGCCAGGCGGCGTTGATCGCGCCGGACGATGTCTGGCACTGGTACAACCAGGGGAATTTGCTGGTGCTGCAAGAGCGTTACGAGGACGCGATCCCGCTGCTGGAACAGGCGGTGCAGGTCAGCCCGGACCACGCGCGCAGTTGGGCGCGGCTGGGCAACATCTACCGCCACCTGGACCGCCCCGAAGAAGCGTTGAAATTCCTGGATCGCGCGGTCAGCCTGGAACCGGGCTACGCCTGGGCCTGGAACGAGCGCGGCGTCACGCTGGAGATCATGGGCCATTACGCGGACGCCGTCGATGCGTACCGGCGTGCGGCGCAGATCGATCCCGGCAATCCGCTGTATTGGTACAACAAGGGCGACACGCTGGTGTTGCTCAGCCGGCACGAGGAGGCGCTCGAAGCGCTGCGCCGTGCGCTCGAAGTCGATCCGCGCTATGTGCGGGCGTGGGCCAAGCAGGGGCAGGCGCTGCGGCGCATGCGGCGCTACGAAGAGGCGCTGGTCAGCTACAGCCGTGCGGTCGAGTTGGCCCCGGACTATGCCTGGGCCTGGAACGGGCGCGGGCTGGCGCTCAGCGCGCTGGGGCGGCATGACGAGGCATTGGGGTGCTTCCGCAAGGCGGCGAACCTGCAACCCGATGACGTGTGGTTCTGGTACAACCAGGCCGACGAGCTGATCGTGATGCACCGCTACGAGGACGCCCTGATGCCGTTAGAGCGCGCGCTGCGGCTCAACCGCGACCACGCGGAAAGCTGGGCCAAGCGCGGGCAGGCATTGCGCCGCCTGGGACGTTTCAAAGAAGCGGTCCAGGCTTACGACCAGGCGCTCAAGCTGGAGCCGGGCTACGCCTGGGCCTGGAACGGGCGCGGGCTGGCACTGGAAGCGCTCGACCGGCGCGAGGAAGCCCTGACCAGCTACGAGCGCGCGGCGCGTGAGGATGGCAGCAGCGTGTGGTACTGGATCAACCAGATCGAGCCGTTGCTGGCGCTGGGCCGCAAGCAGGAAGCGCTTGAGGTGATCGAGGCGGCGCTGGAGATCGCGCCGGACAACGACTCGGCGTGGGCGCGTAAGGGGCAGATTCTGCGCCGCCTGGAGCGTTACGACGAGGCGCTCGCGGCTTACGAGCGCGCGCTCGAACTCAGCCCCAACTACGGCTGGGCGTGGAACGGCAAGGGATTGGTACACGCGACGATGGGCGACTGGGAAGCGGCAGCCGCGTGCTACGAAAAGGCGACCGAGGTCGCGCCGCGTGACGCGTGGTTCTGGCACAATCGCGGCGAAGCCCTGATGAAGCTGGAACGTTGGGATGCAGCGGTGCGCGTGTTCAACAAGGCGCTGGAACTCGACCCCTCGCATGTTCCCTCGCGCGAAAAGCGCACCGAGGCCCGCCGGCATCTGGACGATGATAACGACGCTTAACCGGTAGCCATACGACAGGGAGAGGTGTGACGGTATGCCCGAAATCACGATTTCGTTGATGAGCGGCCCCAAAGATGGCGCTGAGCTGACGTTTGAAACGCTGCTGAACGCCGACCGCCCGACCGAGCTCACGATCGGGCGGCGCGAAGGCTGCGACGTGTGTCTGAGCTACGACAGCCAGGTCTCGCGCGAGCACGCGGTCGTGATCTACGACGGCGATATGTTCTGGCTGGAAGACCTGGACAGCACCAACGGGACGTTCGTGAACGACAAGCGCATCGAGGGGCGCGCGCCGATCGCGCCGGGGCAGTTGTTCCGCGTGGGGCGCACGTGGCTGCGCATCGAGCCGATCACGCCGTATGATGCGCCCGATCTCGACGACCTGTCGTTTTAAGATCGCGCGGGTGCTGCCATCGCGCCGCCGGGACGCGGTGAGGGTCTCTAAACGTCCGCGTTGTAACGGGTAGCCAGGTAATGCCGTATACCGTGAGCCGCCAGTCGCCGGTTGCGTAGCGTTCCAGCCAGCGGATCGGGCGCGTGCGGTAAGGTTCCTGCAGGATGATGGACATCGTTGATCCTCCTGGCACGTTCCGGCCTGTGTATTCCCCACGCCAAGCATGACAGTCGCATAATGATACGCCCCTGCCGGGCTACCGCGTCTGTGCAGAATCCATAAACGGCGCGCGCGGCATCTGTGCTAAGCTTCACAAAATGGTCAGCACGAAAGGGGTACGTCATGCTTAGCTGGAGTCGATTTGCCGCTCTCGAACCCGCGCTTGCCGCCTACGGCGAAGCCCGCTTCAACCGTGCGCGTGTCGCGTTCATCGCCACCGTCGCGGGGGACGGGTCGCCGCGTGTGAACCCGGTCCATCCGGTGGTCTGCGAGGGGCGCTTGCTGCTGTTCATCGAGCCGGGGTCGCCCAAGCTGGACGACCTGGTCTGCAACGGGCTGTATGCCCTGCACTCGATGGTCGACAATCCGACCGGCGTCGGCGGGGAGTTCAGTGTCAAGGGCAAGGCGACCTGCATCGACGATCCGGCGGTCCGCGCACCGGCGATCGCCGCCGCGTGCCACACGCCGGGCGACGACTGCGCGCTGTTCGAACTGTTCGTCGACGCGGCGCTGGCGCGTGATTACGACGACGGGCGCTGGGCCGAACGGCGCTGGGACCTCGCCCCGGCTGTGGTATAGGTGCAACCTGCGGCAGTACCTGCGTCACGCGGACGGGAGTTTCCCGCTCCGCGTTTTTGATCGCGCCGTTGCGCTTACCCGGGGGCGAGCGTGGCGGTCGCTTCGGGTGTCGGTGTATGGGTCGGGGTGGGCGTGCGCGTGGGGCGCGGCGTGCGTGTCGCGCTTGGCGTGGGGCTGGGCGTGAGCGTGTCCGTCGGCACCGGCGTGACAGACGGTTCCGGCGTCGCGGTGGGGGTGTTGGTTGGGCGCGGCGTGCGCGTCGGGGTGTAGGTTTCGGTGGGCCGGGCGGCTTCGGTCTGCGTCGCGAACTCCGACTGCCGCGTGCCTTCCAGGTTCAGCGAGAGCGTGGCGGTCGGTGTGCCGGAGTCGCCGGGTGCTTGTGCCTGGTCGTCCTCGTCGTCGCCAAACGCGCCACTGAGCGCGGCGATGCCCAGCGCGGCGACCAGCACCAGCACCACCAGCAGCCCGATGCCCGGCGCGCGCCGCTGCCATGCGGGGCGCGGTGCAGCCGTTTTCGGGACGGCAGGCGGCGGCGCGACGTTCGCCTTGACCCAGTCCGCGATCAGGCGTGCCGAGAGTGTGTAATGATCCGCTTGCGCGTGGACCAGCCCGGCATAGCCCAGGCCGCGCAGCGCGGCAGCGAGTTGGGTTTTGCTGAGCGTGTACCCCGCGCCGGTCAGCCAGCCATAGATCGCGGCGAACGGGACCCCGGCGCTGTCGGTGGTGCTGTCCGCATCCTCGGCGGTGAGGTCAAGCTCGCTCAGCCGGACCAGGGCGGTCAGCGTGCTGCGCTCGTTCTGCGATGCGCGCTGCCACAGCGGATCGAAGATCGCGTCGGCCTGGTCCAGCACGGCAGGGTGGATCGCGTCCAGGTCATTGGGCGCGATCGGGCGGTTGTGGCTGCGTTCTTCGCTGCGCCGGAAGAGTAAGAATCCGATCGCTTGTAACAGGAACGGGTGCCCGTCTGCCAGATCCAGAATATCCTCGACCACGCCCGGCTCGAAGCGGTACAGGTCGTACACCGGCTCGCGCAGCAGGCGTTCGGCTTGCTCGCGCGTCAGTTCGCCCATCCGCACGTGCAGCGCCGGATCGTTGAGCAGCGCGACGCCCAGCATCTGGTCTTCGTATGCCGCATCCACCGCCAGCACTGCGTCCAGACGTTCGTAATGCGCCAGCAGCTCGCCGAGATAGTCCAGCCAATCCGCCGCCAGCGTGCCATCATCGACCGCGTCCAGCAGGCGATGCGCGTCGTCGATGCACAGCACCAGGTGCCGCAGCCGCAGCGCCGCCAGCGCCACGTGCAGGAATTCGTCGCGGAACCACGCGCGCAGCTCCGGGATCGTGCCGTCGCCGGGCGCGCCGGTCCACGCCGGCAGGCGGTAGGTGCTGGCCCCGATCTGCTCCAGCGCGTCACGGATGCGCGCTACCAGCGTGGCGATCAACGTGGTCTCGTTCAGCGGCGTGAGGCCGTTCAGCGGCACGATGCAGGGCTGGTAGCGTTCGTCAAGCTGGTACGGCAACTGGAGCAGCGTCGCGGTTTTGCCCAGCCCGCGCCGCCCGATCAACACCAGCGGGCGATCCAGCGCCGTGCCCACGAAATGCTGCCGCATGAACGCGAAGACACCCTGCTGCCCGACGAACGAGGCCGGATCGCCGGTTGGCTGGTGGGGGTTGTAGGGGTTTGATATGCCGGACATGGTCACTGCTCCCGTGCGCGCCGCTGCTGATCTGTGCGTAGTGTACGCCGTGCGCGCGCGGCGGGCAAATGTGCGCCCGTCCCACGCGCTGCCCCGATTGCCCTTTCGCCGTGCTGCCGTTAGAATCGACATGCAGATGCCTTGTGGCAATTGAGGAAAGGTCCGCACCATGCCGCACATGTCCCCCGACCCGGTAGCACGTTGGTCGGCCCATATTCAGGACGTCCTGGCGAGCGACTCCAGCATTCGCGAGGGCTTGCAGGACGATGACGCGATCCCGCTGATGGATTGGGGCCGCGCGCAGGCGGAACGCGTCGCCGCGCGCATGGTCGCGCAGTCGCCGGATGTAGACGAAGAGACTGCCAACGCCAAGGCCCGCACGCTTGCCAGGCTGATGACGGTGATCAGCCGCGCGGTCGTCTACCGGCACAAGCAGGGCGCGGACTGGCTGGTGAAGGTGTTCCGGCGGCTGAACAAAGAAAGCGAGAAAGTGTTCGGGGAGGATGCCCCGGTTCTTTCCGACGAGGCGATCGACGCGTGGATCGCCGCGCACCCTGAGCACAGCGACGGCGAATTGCTGCGCGACCTGCTGGCACGCTTTTCGCCGCCTGACTCCACCCCCGGCCCGCCAGACCAGGCGGGTCCCGTCACGCCGCTGAGCGACGCGGTCGATCTGCCGGACTGGTCCCCGCCCACGCTGCCGGGTCGGTCCGGAGCATCCCCGGACGCCGGCGACGAGACGCCTTCATCCCACACAGGAGATAAGCATGACCAAACGTAAGTCAGATTCCGACAAGACACAGCGCACGGTGATAGGCGGCCTGAGCGGGCTGGTGATCATCGTGATCGCGCTGTTTGTCCAGTACGGGTTGGGCATTGATGTGTTTAACATCGAAGAGGACGATGCCGGTTCCCCGGTGATCGATCTCGATGGCGCGGACCCCGACGCGCCCCCGCCGCTCCCGGATATTGAGGATATCGCCCCGATCGAGCTGCAACGCATCCCCGGCGGGTATGACGGTGGCTGGTTCCAGTTGTATTTCACCGAACCGATCAATTCAACGCGCGAGGAAGACTTCCAGGGCTCGCCGATCGAACAGGCGCTTGTGGACGCGATCGACGGCGCTTCGGCCAGCGTGGACGCGGCGCTGTTCGAGCTGAACTCGCAGCCGGTCACCGACGCCCTGATCGCGGCCCACGAACGCGGGGTGCGCGTGCGCGTCGTGACGGACGACGAACACGGCTTCGACATCATCGAGGCCCCCGACTCCACCGTGCCCGATCTCGAAGATGCCGGTATCCCCATCGTCACGGACGATCCACGCACCGCATTGATGCACAATAAATTCTTTGTTATTGACGGGTTGTATGTCTGGACCGGGTCGATGAATGTCACCCATAACGGGATATACAATAACAACAACAACGCCATGTTGATTCGCTCCTCGCGGCTGGCGGCGCTCTATAGCCAGGAGTTTGAGGAGCTGTTCGCGGGCCAGTTCGGCACGACCTCGCCGGTCGAAACCAACCTGCGCGTGACGATCGAAGGCACGCCGATCGAAGTCTATTTCGAGTCCGAGGGTAATGCCGAGCAGCGCCTGTGGGAGCTGATCGACACGGCGCAGAGTGTGCGCTTTATGGCGTTCTCGTTCACCGATAGCCTGGCCTGGAAAGACGCCAGCGGGCGCGAACACTCGGTGATGCAGCGCCTTGCCGAACGGGCCGCTGCCGGTGAATTGCAGTGGCAGGGTATTGTCGAGGCGTCCAGCCGTTCCTTTACCGCGCCGTTGTATTGTGTCGACCCGGCCCGCATCCGCCAGGACGGTAACCCGAACATCCTGCATCACAAGGTGATGATCATCAACGATGCCACCGTGGTGATGGGGTCGTTTAATTTCTCAAGAAGCGCCGCGACGAGCAATGACGAGAACCTGTTGATCATTCACAACCCGTCGATCGCCAGTGCGTACCTGTCAGAGTTCGCGCAGCGCTGGCGGGAATCCAGGCCGATGCCCGCCGACGCGTTCGACTGCTGACCGGTCGGAAACGGACACGCACCAGCGGCGTGGGGTGGGAGCCATGAACACGAGCAGCGGCCCAACCGCGTCAGATATCCGGCGCAGCCTGCACCTGCTGCGCAGCCCTGATTCGCGCGAGCGCATGCACGCGATCCACGTGCTGGAGTACGTGGGGCACGATCCGCGCGTGAGCCAGCTCTTCGAATACCTGTGCCGGAACGATCCCGATCCACGCGTGCGGCGGGCGGCGTGGCGCGCGGTCACCCGGGACGGGCCCTCGATCCCCGCGCCCGGCCCAGCCGGTACGCCGGAGAACGCGCCAGGAGCCGGGGGACGCCTGCCGGCTGGCGAGGCCGGCACGCGCGTCTTCCTGTTCGACCCGGCGAACCGGCGCGTGCTCAAGCGCGAGTGCCAGCGCCGCGCCCAACGCAGGCGCAGCGCGCGTATCCCGTTCGTGCTGGCGGCGATCCTGCTGGTGATCGCGCTGGTGCTGGCGGTGCAGGTAGCGCCTGCCGTGCGCGACTGGTATCGCCTGGACCGGTCGGGGATCACGGTCGAGGGCACGATCACGGCGCTGGATGTGGACGGCGACGCCTGGCACATGACGTACCGCTTCGAGACCGCGCACAGCCCCGACGCGGCCCCGCAGACCAACACGCAACGGCTGACCCGCGCGGCGTATGAACGGCTGGCAGTAGGGCAACCGGTCACGGTGATGTACTGGCCCGACGACCCCGCGCTCGCGGCCACCGGCCAGCCGGACCCGGCGCACCACCTGCGCGACCGGCAGGCGATCGCGGCGGTGGTGGTGGGCTTGATCGCGGTGCTGTTCGCGGGGCTGGGGGTCATGCTGGCGCGCGACCGGCGTCCCCCGCACCGGCAACACCTCGTGCCGGGTCACATCGTCGCGTGCGAGGGGCGGCTGGACGCCGACGGCGACTTCAAGCTGCGCGTGCGCTTCCGCTTTACATCCCCGGCCACGGGGCACACCATCACCGCGCAGAAAGCACAGATTCGCAACGATCTACGGCAGGCCGAACTGCCCGAACCGGGCACCCCGGTGGCAGTGTATTACCGTGATGACCGGGCGTTCTGGTTGCTGTGAAGGGCGCGTCGCGCGCCGCCGCGATCAAAAACGGGGACCAGGTCGCGGTCCCCGGTGTGTTTGTGTGAGTTGTCGGGCTGCGGCCTAGAACACCTCAGCTTCCGGCGAATCCTGCCAGCGACGGATCAACCGCGCGACGTCCGGCCCGAAGTGCTCGCGGAATACGCGGTAGTAGTAGAGTTCTTCCTTGCTGGAAAGCTCGCGCCCCGTCTCTTGGCGGAACTGCTCGCCCTCGCGGACGAACGCCGTATCGCTGATCTCGCGCTCCGCCAGTTCGACGATCTTCTGTTCGGAACCCGCCCCGGCGGAGAACTTGGCTTTTTTGCGCCACACGACCTCGTCCGGCAGCATGCCTTCAAACGCCTTGCGCAGCGCCCATTTCTCGATATCCTGGTCGCTGCCGTTGCTGTAAAGCCGCTGGTCCAGGTCCACCATCGAGGCAACCTCGATGAAGCGTGTATCCAGGAACGGCACGCGGCCTTCCAACCCGTGCGCCATCGTCATCCGGTCCAGCCGCTGCAGGTTGCAGTCGTGCAGCCCGTCGGTGATGCGCACCAACTCAGTGTGCAGCTTGTCAGGCGTCTTGTTTAGCTGCTTCAGGTAGTGATAGCCGCTCATCAGCTCGTCCGCGCCTTCGCCGGAGAGCACGACCGTCACGTGCTGGCTCGCCAGCCGCGCCAGGAAGTAGTTCGGGATCGCGGAGCGAATCAGCAGTGGGTCGTAGGATTCGAGATGGTAGATCACTTCCGGCAGCGCCGCGACCATCTCGTCCAGCGTGTAGATGTATTCGTGGTGTTCCGTGCCCAGGTAATCGGCGACCATCTGCGCGTAATGGCGGTCGTCGCCGCCGTCCGCGATGCCGACGTTGAACGAATGGACGTGGTCCATCTTCTCCGCGACGAGCGCCGCGACGATGCTGCTGTCCAGCCCGCCGCTGAGGAACACGCCCAACGGCACATCCGACATCAGCCGCTTGTGTGTCGCCTCGCGCAGCGTCTCGCGGATCATCTCAAAGCTCGGCGTTTCGCTGCGCAGCCCGCGCGCGATCACGTCCGACACGCGGTAGTATGGCTGGAACCCGTGCCGCGTGTGGTACCAGTGCCCGTGCGGGAACTCGCGCACGCGGTCGACCTGGTTCTCCAGCGCCTTGATCTCGGATGCGAAGCGTATCTGTTCCCCGGCATAGCCGTAATACAGCGGCTTGATGCCCAGCGGGTCGCGCGCCATATACAGGCCGTCGCCGTCCCACAGCGCGAAGGCAAACATCCCGTCCAGATGGCGCACCATCTCCGGGCCGTGTTCCGCGTATAGCGGCAGGATCACCTCGCTGT
Source organism: uncultured Anaerolineaceae bacterium (assembly GCA_964425755.1). Lineage (GTDB taxonomy): Bacteria > Chloroflexota > Anaerolineae > Aggregatilineales > Aggregatilineaceae > CAYRNY01. Next base: position 123,962 of record CAYRNY010000016.1, on the reverse strand, counting down.
CGGAGTCGGTTTTGAAGGGATAACGCGGGAAACGCTCGCGTAGGCGTTCGTGGTTATAGATTTCGCCGTTGGTGACCAGCCAGTGATCACCGCCGTTGCTCATCGGCTGCTGGCCGCCGTCGACATCGACGATCGCCAGCCGGACGTGACCGAATGAGCCGGTCGTGAAGCTGACCACATCGCGCCCGTCCGGCCCGCGATGGGCCATGCTGTCGAGTAAGGGGTCTATCTCCGTTTCTGTCTCGCCGTACACACCGGCAATGCCGCACATAACTCCTTCTGCCCTTATGGCTAGTTTACAGATACACTATAGATGCTAGCGAACTCTGGCCCAAAAACAACCGTGATCACCATTGTTTAACGCATTTCACACGCTTTATTTATGAACATTGACGAAAAATTAACACGATTCATATACAAATGGAAACAGAGCCCCCGTTTGGAGGCTCTGCGCCATGCACAACCTGCCTAGCGGCGGATGTCGATCGACTGCACGAGATCGTCCAGCATGCTCAGCGCGGGCGTGAAGCGCTCCGGCTGCGCGGTGGTGAGGTGGCCCATCACGTCCATCAGGTACTGCCGGTATTCTTCTGCGTAAGCATCCGGATCGTCGATCGCGGGAAGCTCCGATGGCAGGACCCCGGTGTTCACGGGCAGGATGGCCGAGACATAATGCTGGCCGTCATCCGTGATGCCCTGGAAGGTGTAGAAGACTTCGCCCTCGGCGATCGGGTTCATCGCCTGCGCGTAGTAGGCCAGATAGCGGATGCCACGCACGTTCGCCACCTCGACGTATTCCGGCCTGGCGCGGAACACCTGCGCCGCCGGGAACAGCGGCAGGAACGGCAGCGTTAGCGCGTCCGGATCGCCGGCATGGGCCAACGCGTACCGGTTCAGGTCCGGGCGTTCGGCCAGCAAGCGCGACAGTTCGTCAAGCTGCTCGATGTAGAACGGATAGGGGCCGAAGTCCTCGATCGTGTAGATGCTGATGCGCGGGGTCAGGGCGTGGCGGAGCCAGTCGCCGCCGTCCGCGTACCCCTCGAACACGAACTCGGTATAGGCCGGTGACGGCATCTGCACGTCGCCTTCGGTCGCCGGGTACTCCGCGACGGTGACCGCGTCCGCGAGCGCCGCCTCGAACGCGAACCGGATTCCGGCGTGATCCACGCGCATGTAGGGCACGGGGTCGAGCGTCACGGGGGCGGGGGTGGGGCCATCCTGCGCGTGTGCGGCCAACGGCACCACGAGCGCCACCAGCGTGAGCATAACGGCCAGTTGCTTGAACATAGCTGCATCTCCTTGCGTCGATGAGAATCTGCGAATAAAGTGCCGGGCGGGCTGGCGCGTTCTGCGGCCAACACAACCCGGTACGTATTAAATACCCGTTGCGCTGCCCGTACCTGACGCAACGTCGCCGCCTGCTCGCCTGCAAGGCGACGCGAGACCGCCGCTGTGCTTCATGATCCGAAGGCTGCCCGGCCAGGCGCGTGCCCCGGCTTTTGCGAGACCCCCCTTTAGCAAGCCTATTACGTAAGCGCGGGACTAAGGGGGTGCTCGCAAAAAAACCGGACAATTTGCGGCATTCAGGCGTGCCGATCCGTCAAAAAGCTTGAGGAAAGTTGTGGATCGTGATGTGGTCAGAGGATGGTGCTTAATGGTATGGCGCAATATTTGACAATAAACCGGTACCCTGGTAATATCAGAATCAATCTCAAGCCCGTTAGGGCATTACGACCCTGCGTAAAACCCTCATCTGCCCCTCTCCAAGCTAAGTAAATCAGAATCAATCTCAAGCCCGTTAGGGCATTACGACGCAGCAACTTCGGCGGTGGTCAAAACTGCCTCAAGCTGCCATCAGAATCAATCTCAAGCCCGTTAGGGCATTACGACGAAAACATCACCGCAAACCGGGCATCGCGCATTTCATCAGAATCAATCTCAAGCCCGTTAGGGCATTACGACATGGCCAGAAGCGCGGCCACTTCGCGGTCGGTGTACAGGCATCAGAATCAATCTCAAGCCCGTTAGGGCATTGATCACGCAAAACAAAAACGGGGCAGATCAACGGCGATCTGCCCCGTTCGATTCGTGCGTGTTGCGGCGGGCGTCATGCCGCCTGCGCCGGGACCGGCTCCACCACGGTGAAGACCAGCCGGTCGCCGGACGGGTCGCGGTCCACCACCACGTGATCCCCGTCGTAGATGCGACCTTCGAGAATCTCCAGCGAGAGCGGGTTCTGTAGCTCGCGCTGCATCGCGCGCTTCAGCGGGCGCGCGCCGTACACCGGGTCGTAGCCCCGCTCGGCCAGGAACTGCTTCGCCTCGTCGGTGAGTTCGAGCGTGATGTGGCGGTCGGCGAGCAGGTGTTCCATGTCGCGCAGTTGGATATCCACGATCTGCAGGATGTGCTCGCGCGTCAGGTTGTGGAACAGCACGATCTCGTCGATGCGGTTCAGGAACTCCGGGCGGAAGGTGCGGTCCAGCTCGTCCATCACGGCGGCGCGCACCGCGTCCGGGTCCTGGTCGCCCATCTGCTTGATCATCTGGCTGCCGGCGTTGCTGGTCATGATCACGACCGTGTTCCGGAAATCGACCGTGCGCCCGTGCCCGTCGGTCAGGCGGCCTTCATCCAGCAGTTGCAGGAACAGGTTGAACACTTCCAGGTGCGCTTTTTCGATCTCGTCGAACAGCACCACCGCGTAAGGACGGCGGCGCACCGCTTCGGTGAGCTGTCCACCTTCCTCGTAGCCCACGTAGCCGGGCGGCGCGCCCACCAGGCGGCTGACCGTGTGGCGCTCCTGGTACTCGCTCATGTCGATGCGCACCATCGCGTCCGGGTCATCGAACAGGAACTCGGCCAGCGCGCGCGCCAGCTCGGTTTTGCCGACGCCGGTCGGCCCCAGGAACAGGAACGTACCCATCGGGCGGCGCGGGTCTTGCAGCCCGGCACGGCTGCGGCGCACCGCGTTGCTGATCCCCTGGATCGCCTCGTCCTGCCCGACGACGCGCCGGTGCAGGCGTTCTTCCATTTTCAGCAGCTTCTCGACCTCGCCTTCCAGCAAGCGCGAGACGGGAATGCCGGTCCACTTGCTGACCACGGCGGCGATCTCGTCCGCGTCGACCTCTTCTTTGAGCAGCGCGCCGTCGTCTTGCAGCGTCTTCAGTTGCGCTTCATGTTGCGCGAGTTCGTCTTCCAGGCGCGGCAGGTCGCCGTAACGCAGCCGGGCCGCCGCTTCCAGATCGTTCTGGCGTTCAGCGCGCTCCAACTGCACGCGTGCTTCGTCCAGCTCGGACTTGGTCGCGCGGATCGCGTCGATGGCGTCTTTTTCCTGCTGCCAGCGTGCCTGGAGCGCCGCCGACTCTTCGCGCAGGTTGGCGAGGTCCTCTTCCAGCGCCTTGAGCCGGTCTTTCGAGGCTTTGTCGCGCTCTTTCTTCAGCGCCTCGCGCTCGATCTCCAACTGCATGATCTGGCGCTCGACGTCATCGAGCATCTGCGGCTTGGAGTCGATCTCCATCTTCAGGCGGCTCGCCGCCTCGTCGATCAGGTCGATCGCCTTGTCGGGCAACTGGCGGTCCGAAATGTAGCGGTGGGAGAGCACCGCCGCCGCGATCACGGCGCTGTCCTGAATCCGCACGCCGTGATGCACCTCGTAGCGCTCTTTCAGCCCGCGCAGGATGCTGATCGTATCCTCGACGCTCGGCTCGTCCACGTAGACCGGCTGGAAGCGGCGCTCCAGCGCGGCGTCCTTTTCGATGTGCTGGCGGTACTCGTCGAGCGTCGTCGCGCCGATGGCGTGTAACTCGCCGCGCGCCAGCATCGGCTTGAGCATGTTCCCGGCGTCCATCGCGCCTTCGGCTTTGCCCGCCCCGACGATCGTGTGCAGCTCGTCCAGGAACAGGATGATCTGCCCGTCAGCGTCCGCGACCTCTTTCAGCACGGCCTTGAGCCGCTCCTCGAACTCGCCGCGGAACTTCGCGCCGGCCAGCAGGCTGCCCATGTCCAGCGCGACGATGCGCTTGTCCTTCAGCCCTTCGGGCACGTCGCCGTTGACGATGCGCTGCGCCAGCCCTTCCGCGATCGCGGTCTTGCCGACGCCCGCCTCACCGATCAGCACCGGGTTGTTTTTGGTGCGGCGGCTCAGCACCTGGATCACGCGGCGGATCTCTTCCTCGCGCCCGATCACCGGGTCGAGCTTGCCCTGCCGCGCCAGCGCGGTCATATCGCGCCCGTATTTATCGAGCGACTGGTAGGTGCTTTCCGGGTCCTGCGTGGTGACGCGCTGCCCGCCGCGAATCTCCGACAGCGCGCGCAGCACGCTATCCTCGTCCACGCCGTGCCGCGCCAGCAGGTCGCCGCTGCTGCGGGCTTTCGTCAGCGCGAGCAGGATGTGCTCCGTGCTCACGTACTCGTCGCGCATCTTGCGCGCGTGTTTTTCGGCGTCCGTCAGCGCGTTAACCACCTCGCGGCTGGCCCCGACCTGCGCCCCGCCGTAGACTTTCGGGCGGTTGGCGAGCTGGTTCTCCAGGTCGGCCTGCACCGCTTGCGGGCGCGCGCCGATCTTGCCGATCACCTGCGGCACGACCCCGTCACTCTGCTGCAACAATGCCAGCAGCAGGTGCGCCGGTTCAAGCTCGCTGTGGTTGTATGTTTCTGCAAGGCGCTGGGCCGCGACAACGGCTTGCTGCGCCCTGGTAGTGAACTTGTTCAGGTCCATAGAGACTCTCCCCTCTGGCAGGTGTAATTTTTTCCGTATGATTACCGGTATTAGTGTACGCCGGGGGTGTAAGATGGGCGTCGGAAGGGTGTTAGAAACGGATCGGACGGGCGATCCCGGCGCGGCGCGTGCTTGCGGCAGGCGCACTAAACGCCCGCGTCGCCGCTGTGTGGGGCAGCGAGCGCGGGCACGTTGTCGCCAGGGTGCGCAGGTAAGGCGCGGGATCGCGGGGGCTACCGCCCCCCGCCCGGCGACTCGCGCAGGATGCGTTCCAGCTCGCGCTGCATCAGGCCGGTGCGCTCGTCGCGCAGCAGGGGCAGGCGGCTGCGCGTGCGGTGAAGCTGGTTCAGGTCGAGATCGTGCACCAGCAGCGCCTCTTCGAAGTACGGCCCCTGCAGGATGAAGTCCCCGTTCGGGTCGGCGACCGTGCTGCCGCCCCAGAAGTTCAGCCCGTCCTCGAACCCGACCCGGTTGCAGTGGATCACATAGGTGGTGAACAGGCCCGCGTAGGCGTGGTTCATGCGCTCCACCCAGCGCGCGCTGCTCAGCACGGGGCTTTGGTCCAGCCCGCGCCCGGGACTCGCGCTGTGAAACAGCAGGACATCCGCGCCGTCGATCCACAGCAGGTATGGCGGCGAGGCGTGCCAGAAATCCTCGCAGATCAGCATGCCGACGCGCCCGAAGCGCGTGTCGAAGGCGCGCACGGAATCGCCCCAGGCGAAATAACGCCCCTCGTCAAACAGGCCGTAGGTCGGCAGGTACACTTTGCGGTGCACGTGCACGATCGCGCCCCGGCTGAGATACGCCTGCGCGATATAAAAGCGGTGGCGGCGGTCTTCTTCCACAAAACCGATCGTGATGTCCATATCGTGCGCGCGGCTGGCTTCCAGCAGCGGCCCGAAGGTCGGATCGCCGGCGTGGGGCTGGATCGCCAGCTCGTAGACCAGGTCCTGCAGGTTGTAGCCGGTCAGCGAGAGTTCGGGGAACAGCAGCAGTTGCACGTCCTGTCCGGCGGCCTGCACGATCAGGTCCAGGTGTTGCTGCATGTTCGCTTCGAGATTGCCAAGCTGGGGGCGGGTTTGGGCCAGTCCAAGTTTGATCTTCATCAGTGGAGGTTCCCCTCAGAACAAACGACGGATCACACAAATGATGCGCTTGGGCGCGTGCGGTAACCGCTACGTGCCCTGCCGGTGTGGGGCAGGGCACCATCGGACGCGCTACCTCGATCTTACCCCGAACTGCCGTCTACTGGTAACGCAGGATGTTCGAGACGGTTTTCCGCGCCGCGCTGATCGAAGGCCACAGGCTTGCCAGCGTGGTGATCACCAGCATCCCCACCAGCCCCAGCAACGCCGCTTCCAGCGGGTAGCCGAGATTGTACTCGCTGCCGAGGTTCAGCGCCGTGATCAGCCCTTCGTTGATCAGCATGCTCAGGGGCAGCCCGATCAGCCATGCCAGCACGCCGACCACGATCCCCTCGGTCAGGAACTGCAAGATGATCGTGCCCGATCCCGCACCGATCGAACGCATCACGCCGATTTCTTTCTGCCGCTCGTAGACGCTCATCGAGAGCGTGGTGAACAGTCCCACCGCGCCGACCAGCGCGATCAAGAGTGCTGTGAAATTGAACAGGTTGCGGAAGGTCGCGATCGCGTTGGACAGCGTTTCGATGAACAACTGGATGTTGCTGTAGGCCGCCGTGATGCCTCGTTCGAGCAGCGCCTCATTGATCGTCTCGGTCAGGTCATCGACTTCGTCAGCCGTCGGATCGGAGTCCGGCATTTGGACCGTCACGGCTGTTGGCACCGGGTCCCCGTTCGCGTCCACAAAGCCACCCAGTCTCGCCAGCGTGCGCCAGTCAAACCACGCCGTATCATAAGGCATCTCCGCCACGCCGACGATCTCGAACGTGTCGCTCCGCCCGCCCGCGCTGATCGTGATCGTATCACCGGTGAATTTGCCGAGGTATTCGGCTGTGGGCCGCGCCAGAACCACGCCATCCGGGTTTGCCACCAGGTCCTCGCCTTCCACCAGGGTGATCTGATACGCCTGCTGCACCGGGTCGTAGCCGATGGCGAACAGCGCGCCCGGCCCGCTGGCGGGGTCGAGTTGTTTGTCGAACCCGTCGATCTCGATCGCCAGGTTGGCAAATGGGCCGAGCCGGGTCAGATCGCTGTATTGCGTGTCCAGAACCTCGTAGACCTCAGGCAGATTGTCCGGGTTGTTTGGCTCGATGGTGAAATGGAAATTGTACGTGTTGAAGAACGTGTTCAGCACTTCGTTCACCGAAGCGAAGACTGCAAAAATCCCCATGAACGCCCCGGCAGCCAGCGTCAGCGTGATCACGGTCAGCACGATGCGGCCCTTCTTGCGCAGCACGTTACTGATGCCCTGGCGGATCGTGATCGGGACCGGGAGCCAGTTCAGCAGCCGCGCCGTTGGCCCGGACCCGTAATCCGCCGCGATGCCCAGGTCGGTCAACGCGTCGATGATGCGCACGCGCGTGCCGCCCCACACCGGCACTAACGATGCCAGCACCGGCACCGCCAGCCCGACACCGATCCCCAGCGCGATCGCCGTGCTGGAGTAAGCGAAATCGTCGATTTGCGTATTGGCGGATTCCGCGAGACCTTGCGCGGCCACGTAACCGCTGGGGATGCCGAGCACCACGCCAAGCAGCACTCCTAACACGCCGTAGATCAGCGCCATGCCGGAGAAAATATAGACGTTATCCCAGCGCGTCGCCCCAAGCGATTTCAGCACGCCGATCTGCTCGCGCTGTTCCGTCACGATCGCGTTGAGCACGTTGAATACCAGGAACCCCGATACCAACAACGCGATCAGCGCCAGGCTCGACATCACATTGCCCGCCGTAGCCGCGAAACGGATCAGGCTGTTTTCAGCCGGGTCTTCGGACAGCGTGAACACGGGGATGTACGACCCGGTCTGAGCGATCGCGGCGCTGAAGTCATCCACGTTCTGGTCCGCGAGTTCGAAGCTTTCGAAGCGTGTGTAGATCGAACTGAAGCCCTTGAACCCGGCCAGGTGCTGCGCGTCCTCGTAGGTGGCGAAAAGACTATCTTCGGGCAGGACAGTAGTGAAGGTCTGGTAGCCGTAAGGGTGGAACACGGTGCCGACAATAGTCCAGGTTTCCTGCACCATGCCGCTGTCGCTGTTTTCGACCTGGCTCAGCGCGCGCACCGTGATCGTATCGCCGACCGCGAGATCGTATTTTTCCGCAAAGCGGCGCTCGACCGCCAGCTCGCGCGCATTGTCGCCCGGCTGCGGGAAGCGGCCTGTTTCCAGGCGCGGCGGCTCAAGCTGTAACGCGGTGTACGGCTCGCTGTAGCCGAACACGAACGACGAGTTGAAGCCCTCGTCCTCGGGCAGTTTCCAGTACAGGGGGTAAACCGCCTGGCCCTCAGCGTGTGTTACGCCCGGCAGGTCGCGCAGTGCGGCGAGCGTTTGCGCGTTATCGGGCTGCCTGCCCGGCGGCACAGCGAGATACGCGCGGATCATCGCCAGTGCATCTTGATCAAGGTCCTCTTTGAGCTGGCTCACGACGAGATCGCTCATTGTGAACAGTGTCACCGTGCCAAAGACGCCGATGAAAATGCTGATCGCAACGAGCACCGTCCGTGCTTTGCGCGACCATATATCGCGCAGGATTTTTCGTCCCCGGGTGTGCATGGCTCTTTTTTGTTCCTCAATGGCTGTTGAACGATGCTGCTGGTTACTACGCACAGTATACGACAGAAGTTGCACATTGTTACACGCAGCTTTCTTGATCAGTGAGGTGGGTTTGTTTGAGGCGGCGTCACAACGTCGCAGAACCCGCCCCGCGATCGGATGGCGGCGCGGCTCTGGACTCGGCGCGCCGGTCGTGCAGCCACAGCGCAGCGCCGGTAACCGTGCTGGCCAGCAGCAACAGCAAGTTGAACATCTGGTCCGCGCGCCGGTTCGCGACCATCACCGCCGGATCCGCGCGGAAGAACCCGAACAGCGCCAATCCCAGCCCTGCCAGCGCCAGGATCAACCACAGCCGCAGCCCGCGCAGCCAGCCCAGCCCGGTCAGGACCAATGCCAGCGCGAACAGGATCGCGCCGAACAGCGCGCCGAATGTGTGCAGGTCCAGGCGCGGCGCGTACAGCCCGAACACGTCCGGCAGTTCCGCCACCAACCAGCCCGGCCAGTCCGCCAGCGTCGCGACTTCGTAGCCGTAGCCACACCCGGCGTTGCGGCAGCCGGTCCACGCGCCGATCATGCCGAGCGGGAACGCCAGCGCCAGCGCGTCGGTCCAGGCGCGCAGCGGGACGCCGCGCAGCCGGGCCGCGATCAACACCGCCAGTGCCCCGGCCAGCAGCCCGCCGTGCCAGGCCAGGCCGCCCAGGGCCAGGTTGTCGATCTGCGCGGTGTGGTCCTGGAAGTAGTCCCATTCCAGCAACACGTGCAGCGCCCGCGCGCCGATCACGCCCGCGACCAGCCCCGCGAGGCTGACATCCAGCCAGCGCAGCGCCGCGCGGAGCGTGCGCTCGTGCCGCACCGCGCGCCACATGATCAGCGCCAGCCCGGCCACGAGCCCGGCCATCAACCAGGCGCTATAGGCACGCAGCACCAACTGCCCGGTTTCGTAGCTCAGCGGGCCGAGTTGGAGCGAATAAGGGCCGATCTCGATGACGACAGGGTTCATACCGGTTTGCTCGCTGCCTGTTGATTCTGGCACTGCTCCAAACGTTACGGCGAAATGGCGCGGCTGTCAACCGCGCGCGGCTGGCAGCACGATTCTAACGGCGATCTGATGCAAAACGTCAGGTTCAGAGCACAAATGTCAGCCAAATCTCAGTTGTAAGTTTGGCAGGCCTGTTATAATCAGAGTTGTTCGAGGATATCGACGTGCAACTGAACGCAGTGCCAGCACTGCGAAAGCGCACAACAGCTAAGGAGAAAAACGAATGATTGGTTTGTTCTTAAATATGGTCGCTATCGCGGGGCTGGCGATTGCCGGTTTTGGCGTGTTCATGGCAGCGCAGGCCGTCTCGCGCAACGATTCCGTGCGCGGCGGCGTGGTGGTTGTTGTGATCGGCCTGCTGATCGCGGCGGTGTTCTTCGTCCTGGGGGCAGGTGTGATTGAGATCCAGCCGCAGGAAGTCGGCGTGATATTCAACGTGCTCACTGGCGAACTGTCCGAAAACTCGCTTGATCCCGGCCTGCACATCATCATTCCGGGTATTCAGGATGTGACGATCTATTCCGTCGCGCAGCAGGAGTACACGGTTTCCGGCTCGCCACTCGAAGGAGGGGTGCGCGGTGATGACGCGATCGTCGCGCTGACCCAGGACGGGCAGGAAGTCGTCCTGGACGTGACGATGATCTACAGCATCAATCCCGCCAAAGCGCACATCGTGCACCAACGCTGGCAGGATCGCTACGTCAACGGCCTGATCCGGCCCTCACTGCGCAGCGAAGCGCGCGAAGCGCTAACCGATTTCCGCGTTGAGGAGATCTACAGCGGCGACCGTACCGTGCTGGTCGGTTCAATTGAAGACAGCATTCGCGAAAGCATCGCAGAAGAAGGGTTCACGCTCAGCAGCATCAAGATCCGTAATATCAAGTTCTCGGAGGAATACGTCGCGTCGATCGAGCGTAAGCAGGTCGCGCAGCAAGAAGCGCTGGAAGCCGAGTTCCGTGTCGAACAGCGTCGCCAGGAAGCCGAGCAAGCGCGTGAGCTTGCGCGTGGGCAGGCCGACGCCGCCCGCATCCGTGCGGAGGGTGAAGCCGAGGCGTTGCGTTTGATCAATGAGCAGCTCGCGCAGAACCCGTTGCTGCTCCAGTGGCGCTACATCGATGAATTGGGCGAAAACGTCCAGTTGATGATCATCCCGTCGAACAGCCCGTTCCTGTTCGACCTGGAGCAGCTCACCGCGGCGACGGGCGGGCCGTCCGTGCCGCCAGTCACAACCACGCCGGAGGCACCACCGGCTTCTGGCGAGGGGAGCAACTAAAGCCGTCGAAACAGCATCCGGGGCGCATGGCATCCACCACGCGCCCCTGTTGTGATGCGCATCCTGCAGGCGGGATCAGCGCGCGCTGAGGCCCATCTCCGGGATGTCCGGCAGTTCGGCGGCGTAGAGCCACGCGTTGAACAGGTCGTCGAGTTCTTCCCCGCTGACGCCCTCCGCGATGGCGATGAAGTCCGCTGTCGTCGCGTTGCCGCCCGCGAACGTCGCGTAATAGGTGCGCAGAATCTCAAAGAAGGCGTCATCCCCCACGCGCTCGCGCAGGGCGTGCAGCGTCAGGCCGCCGCGCTGGTACACGCCGCGATTGAACAGGTCATCTGCCGGGGGCTTGCCGGGCGGGAGGTAGTCGCTGGCCCGGATGAGTGGCCCGCCCCTGGACGCGTACTGGTCCAGCCGCAGCAAGGTGCGAAATTCGTACAGCGCCTCTGAATCCAACGTGACCTGGCCGAATGGCAGGCTGGCGACCAGTAGTTGCAGTTGCGGACCGGTGATGTCCTGGTCCGGGAAGCTCTGAATGAACGCGTCGATCTCATCAGCGGTGCTCACGTCCTGCAGCAGGATGCGCGCGAGATCGCCTGCGGTGGATGCCGGGTAGCTGATCGTGTCCAGCGGCAGCGCTTCGAGCGCCGCGACGATGTCTTGCTTGCTGAGCGGCGCGACGTGCTGCCGTTCGCTCTCTGCGATCGTGGTGTACGTCCGGCGGACGATGCGGTCGAGCATGTCGCCCCCGCGATCGTGCTCGAACCACAACCACGACGCGTAGACCGCGAAGCCCTCGTTCAGCCAGATGTCCGACCAGTCGGACAGGCTGACGTGGTTCCCGAACCACTGGTGCGCGAGTTCATGCGCGACGGCTTCCTCAGCGCCCCCGGTGCCGGTGATCCAGTTGCGCGAGAACAGCGACAGGCTCTGCGTTTCCAGCGCGAACCCCAGGCGTGTGTCTGCGACCACCACGCCGTAGGCGTCGAACGGGTAGGGGCCGAAAGCGTCTTCGAAGAACGCGATCATATCGGCGGTGCGGGCGAACTCGACCTGGGCTGCTTCGGCGATCTCCGGCGGGAAATAGTTACGGATCAGCAGCCCGCCGGGGCCCCTTTCCTCGTAACGCTCGAATTCGTCGATGTTCACCGTGGCGAGGTAGCTCGCCATCGGATCGTCCATCTCCCACACGTAGGTGGTCGCGCCGTTCTCGTCCAGCGTTTCGACCAGCACGCCATTAGCCGCGACGACATACGGGTCAGGAACGGTGATCTCCATCGTGTAGGTGGCCTTATCCAGCGGGTGATCGTTGACCGGGTACCAGCTCGCCGCGCCGCCCGGCTCGCTGGCGACGAAACTGCCCGACCCGTAACTGACCCACCCGGTCAAGAACGGGATCGCGGACATCTGGACGCCCTGCGGCATGCCGCCGTACGTCACGCTGACGGTGAACGTTTCGTTGGCCGGTAGTGGTTGCGCCGGCATGATGATCAGTTCGTGCGGCTCGCGTGCCCATTCCGCTGCCACGTCGTTAACCGTGATGGCATCGACATCCAGCCCGGCGAGGTCCAGGTGAAAGCGCGGCAGGTCTTCCAGCGCGCGGGCCTCGATCGTGGTGGTACCGGCAATCGTATTCGCTGCGACGTTGACATCCAGGTCGATCGTGTAGTGCAGCACGTCATAACCGCTGTTTCCCAGCACCGTGTAGTAACTGTCGCCGATGCTGCCCAGGGGCAGGTCTCCGGCGGGGTCTTGCGCGCCTGCCGGACCCAGCGGCAGCAGCGCCGCCACCAGCAGCAGGACCGTGATCAAAGGGGCGAAACGTCGCATGTGGGTTTTACTCCTTGCCGGTTGTGCGTTCGCGTTTGATAGGCGGTGTTCACCTGGTTATACGGGGCGATCGGGTCCTGTCGTCATTGTGGTCGCGTGTTGATCGCCGTGCGGTGAGACGGGATTAGGCACAGCAGCGGAGGGCACCGTCATCCGGCGGCGGTGATAGTTCACCGCCAGGATCCCGCCCAGGATCAGTGCCGCGCCGATAATAATCTTCACGTCGACCGTTTCGTCGAGGAACAACGCGCCCAGCGTCACGCCGATCGGCGGCATGGCGTAGGTCACGAGCGTGGTACGCGTCGCGCCCCAGGTCGCGATCAGGTGATAGAACAGAAAATAAGCCAGCACCGTGTTGAACAACGCCAGTGTGATCACGGCGGCCACACTGGTCAGCGTGAGATCGCCGGGCGCTGGCAGCGGCGCGGTGACCAGCGTGAGGGGGATGACCACCGCCGCGCCGATCATCAGCGAGCCGCCCGCCACCGTCAGCGGGTTCACGTTGCGCAGGAAGCGCCGGATCGTGACCGCCGAAATCGCGTAGCATGACGCCGCCACCAACACCGCGATCTGCCCGGTCAGCGGGTTCGGGCTGCTGGAATCCACGTCGCGGCTGGCGAGGATCACGACGCCCAGAAAACCGATCGCCAGCCCGATCACTTTCTGAATGCTGAAGCGCTCGTCAGCCAGTAGAGCATGCGCGTACACGAGTGTAAACAGCGGCACGGTGGCGTTGAGCACGGTCGCCAGCCCGCTGTCGATTTCCTGCTCGCCCCACGTGATCAGCGTGAACGGTACGGCGGTGTTCATCACGCCGACGAACAGCAGCGCGGCGACATCGGACCGTTTGCGCGGTAGGCGGCGCCCGGTCAGGTACAGGAACGCAGCCATCGTCAGCGCGGCCAGCCCCAGCCGCACCGATACGAGCGGCAGCGGGCCGAAATCCTCCACGCCAACTTTGATCAGCAGAAACGACGATCCCCAGATCATGCCCAATGCCCAGAATAGCGCCCAGTTTTTCATGATGGTGTCCTCTTTGCTTGGGTGCGCGTGGGTTGCCCCAACGATGCGATAACAAACGCCCCATCGTGCAACATCGACAATATAGACCAGAACAAGTGTTCAGTCAACCCGCAAAATGCAGACGTGTGGGTGCCGGTTTGCGGACAAAAGGCCCCCCTGGTAAGCGGTTGGGCCTGGCATGATGCGCGTCCCTGCGAAACACAAACGCCCTGCCGTGCGGCAGAGCGCGCGCTGTGCTGCGAGGACGGTGCTGCTTTAGCCTGCTTTCGGACTGGCTTCTTCGACCACGATATCAGGGAAGAACTGGCGCACCGTCCCGGCGATCCAGCCGTGCAGCGTGTTCAGCGACAGCGGGCAGCCTTCGCACGCGCCGCCGAGTTCCACGCGGGCGACACGGCCATCGAACGAGACCAGCTTCACCGAACCACCGTGATAGTACTCGATGTATGATGACAGGTTCTCGATCAGGTTTTGCAGGCGTTCTTCAACAGGGGCATCGGTGGTTTCGTCATTGGTCGTCTGATCAGGCATCCCAATCACTCCCGGAATATGTGCGTAACGAACAGCGTATGTCTCTAGCGCTATCTTAGCACCGTTTGGGATTGCTGCACATGATCGGAATCGGGAATCAGGCGCAGTGTGCCGCCGGGCAGGGGAGCGTATCCCCCGCCCGGCGCATTGTACCGGTCCGGCAGGCTGCGTCCTACGGGCACCTGTCCAGGTCGCGCCACTTGGCGACCACGTCACCATCGACCGTGAGCGCTGTCTCGCCTTCCGGCACCGCGACGGTCAGCGTGCGGTTGGCGATCTCTTCGCACTCCGTGCCTTTCTCGACGGCGGTCCACGCGCCGCGCACGTATTTGTACTGGATGGTCGCGCCTTCGGGCAGGTCGAGCGTGATCGTCCAGTGCTGCGCGTCGAGCTGTTCCATCTCCAGCCCTGCCGGGTCCCAGAAGGGCAGCGACTCCGTGCCGAAGTCGCCCGCGATGTGCAGCGCGCCTTCGCCTTCTGCGGTGTAATCCGGCACCGTGACGACAAACGTCACCGGGATGCGGCGGCGCTCGACCAGCGCGTCACCGGCGGGCACCTGCGCGGACTCGTTCAGCGCGGCGTCCAGCGCGCTGATCGCGTAACGGTAGGTGTTGCCCGGCGCGACGGCTTTGTCGTGGTAGCGCAGCGCGTCAGCGGCGGCGATATCGGCGACGACACGTGTTTCGCCGTCCAGCGTGCGGTAGACGCGGTACGCGGCGACATCGTCAGCGGGCGACGGTTCCCAGCTCAGGATCACGCCTGCAAGTGACGCCTCGACGATCTGCGCCCCGTCGGGCGCGTCGGGCGCGGTGGTGTCGTCAGGCGCTTCGATCGCCAGCGCCGGGAACGTACCATCCTCGCCAGTCACGAGCGACCACGTCTCGCCCGCGTTGGTGCTGAAGCGGACCCACACCTGCCAGCCTTCGGCGGGACGCGGTGGCACCGGCAGTTCGGCGCGGTAGACGTCCATCCCGTCCGCGTCGTGCGTGTAGGTCATCGGGTACCACTGCGGCACGTCGTCGGTGTCGGGCGGCACGAGCGCGGCCTGCGCGCGCACGCCGGGCGCGGGGCCGTCAGCTTCGGTCTCGCCCTCGACCAGCACGCCCGCCGCCACGTCCAGCGTGACGCCGTAACCGTAGGTGATCGCCTGCGGCAGGTCGTCGCTCATCAACGCCGTGGCCGCGATCGGCGCATTGGGGATCGCGGGGACGCTGTCGCTCAACGCGCCGGGGATGCCCTCAGCGGTCAGTGCCGCCACGCGGTAGTGGTAGCGGTAGCCGTTGGTCGTCGATTCGTCGATGAAACCTTCGTCGTCCACGATCCACGAGACACGCTCGAAACCGCCCGATGCAACCGGGCTACGGAAAACCATGTACGCGTCCGCACCCTCGACGCCGTCCCAGGTCAGGATCACGCCGCCGTTTTCGCCCTGCGCCTGCATGTTAGCGGGCGCGGCCAGCGGCTCGAACGCGCCGGGGGCGCTCCCGATCCAGATGTCGCCGCCATTGGCGGGCACGGTCAGCACGGCGAACCCGCCGGACGTGTCGATGACCTCGTCGCCGAACGCCGGTTCGAGCGTCAGGCCCAGCGGCAGCGTGAACATGAAGTCCAGCCAGAACGTCTGGTCGGTATCGCTGTTGTTCGCCGCGACCAGCGCCACGTTACCGGATGCGCGGTCGATGCGCGCGAACGCGTAGACGCCGCTGGCGTCGTCCGCTGCCAGCGTGATCATCTCGCCGCTGCGCAGCGCGGGGTTGGCGTGCCGCGTGGCGGCGAGCGCCTGGTAGAACGCGAGCATGTCCTCGTCCGGCGGGCCGTAGGCGTCGCCTTCCGTGTCCGGCCAGGGGTAGGGCGCGCGGTTGTACGGATCGTCTTGCAGCGTGCCGCCGTCGTCCACGCTCGGCGCGTCGAGCGCGATCTCGTCACCGTAGTAGATCGTCGGCGCGCCGGGCAGCGCGAACTGTAGCAGCGCGGCCAGCTTCTGGCGTTGTGTGTCCCCGGCGACGAACAGCAGGCGTGATGTGTCGTGGCTGTCGAGGATGTTCATCATCGCGTGGTAGGCCGCTGGCGGGTAGTCCGACTCCAGGTCGCGGATGAGACCCTCAAGCTCGCTCGGTGCCAGCGCGTGGATCACGTTGTCGCCGTTGGCGTCGTTGTCGACGTAAACGTCGTCACGCACGAAGCCGAGAATCCCCCGCCGCAGGCGGTAGTTCATCACCGAGTCCCACTCGTTACCGAGCAGCCAGCGCGTCGCGTTGCCCCATTCCTCGCCGATGATCACGGTCTCGGGATCGACGTTGCGCGCCGCCACGCGGAAACCTTCCCAGAAGTCGGTGCCGGGGCCGCCGTCGATATCCCCGCCGACGTCCAGCCGCCAGCCGCGCGCGCCCGCAGCACCCCACACGCGTACGACGCTATTACGCCCGGTGTAGAAGTACAGGCGCGGGCCGGGGTGTTCGTTGTTGATCTTGGGGATGCTGTCGTACCCGGCCCAGGAAATGTAATACGTCGCGCCCTGCGGGTTATCCACGCAAGGGGCGGGCTGCTGGGCGCTTGGCGGGACGAAGAAGAACCAGTTGCGGTATGGCGAGTCCAGGCTTTCGCACGCGCCGGTTTCCTCGTAGCGCCGGTAACGGTCGAAGAACGGGCTGTCGGACGACAGGTGATTGAACACGCCGTCCAGGATCAGCACGATCCCGCGCGCCTCAGCTTCCGTGACCAGCGTCTCGAAGACTTGCATGTCGCCCAGGATCGGGTCGATCGCTTTGTAGTCGGCGGTGTCGTAACGGTGGTTCGAGCGCGCCTCGAAGATCGGGTTGAGGTAGATCGCGGTCACGCCCAGGTCTTGCAGGTAGTCCAGCTTCTCGGTGATGCCCGCCAGGTCGCCGCCGAAGAAGTCGACGTTCCAGCGCCCGGCATACTCCCCCGGCTGGCGCGGGTCGACCGGCGGCTCGTTCCACGTCTCGTGGAAGATCGAGAGCTGGCCGTCGTAGAACTCGTACTCGCCGTCGGCGGGGTCGTTGGTGGGGTCACCGTTGCGGAAGCGGTCCGGGAAAATCTGGTAAATCACGGCGTTGCGCATCCATTCCGGCGTGTAAAAGCCGGGGTCGTAAACCGTGATCTGCCAGCTCAGGTCAGGGCTTTGATCGTAGACCGTGCCCGCGCCGCCTTCGCTGGCCGGGAAGTACACCTGGTCCGCGCCGGGGCGGAAGTCATCTTCGTAATACACGGTCTCGCCGCCCTTACTCACCAGGAAACGGTACCAGTAGATCGTCGGGTCGCGCCCCACGTCGATCGTGGTCTCCCACAGGTCGTAACCCTCCGGCGTGGTCGTGATGACCTCCAGCGGAACGAGGGTCTGTTCCTGCGCGAAGTCGTTCCACAGCCGCAGCGTCACACCGTCCGCGTCGCCGGATGCCGTGCGGAAGCGCAGCGTGACCGCGCTCTCGACGGGGACCGCGCCCGTCGGCAGCCGGTAGAGCGTGGCGCGGCTGTCGTGCAGCAGCGCCGCCGTGTCGATGCCGCTGCCGTCCTGTGCGGCGGTGGGCGCGTAACCCCCCAGCGGCAGCAGCGCCAGGACGAGCAGGATCGCGGCGCTCCATTGTGCGAGTCGATTGATGTGTTTGGGCATGTCGTGCTCCTGTAAAAAACGCTGTTGAGGTAAAAAACGGGATGGTGATACGCGCCGGTAATTTGCAGCGTTGCTTACGCCAGATTGTAACCCACTTCGCCGCCCGGTGAGAGCAAACCGTCCGCGGCCAGCAGCGCGTCGAGGTGATCGACCAGCGTGTCGATGTGCGTTAACGTCGGGATGGCGTCCCACGCCGCGCCGGTGCTGCACAGCAGCGCGTCGACGTCGGCGGCGAAGTCCTGCGGCAACCGGTCACACAGTTGCTCAGCCAGCGGAATCAGCCGTTTTTCGCCGGGGTGTGGCTGGCGGTTGAGCGCGAAGAGCACGTCGAAATAGCTTGCAAGCAGCGCCGCCACGCGGTGGTTGACGCTCACGCGGTCGCGCCGCGCGATCGCCAGTTCGATCTGGTGCCGGAACGACGCCAAGACCGTACGCAGCAGCGGGTGATTCATACGCAGCACGTTCATACGCAGCGCGTCAGGGTAGGGCTGTGCGGCGCGGTGCTGCAGGGCCGCGTACCAGCCCGCCGGGTCGAGCAGCGGCAGGGCGTGGCGCACGTTGTACCAGAACGCGGTCGAGTAGCCGATTGATGCCTCGTGCCGCACCAGCACGCGCTCAAGCTGCGCCGTGATCCAGTCCGTCGAGCGGTACATCAGTTCCACCAACAGCCCGGACTGCGCGTCGATCCAGGCGTCTTCCGTGCCCCAGTACCGGTTGTCAAGCTCGATCAGCGGGGAGTCCGTTCCGGCGAAGTCGCGCACGATCGCGGCGCGTGCCGCCAGCGGGATCGCGGCGCCGGTGTAGACGTAGATGTCGAGGTCGGAATGCGCGTCCGCCAGCGGCCCGACCAGCGACCCGGCCAGCACCACCGCGCGAACCTGCGGCAAGTCGGCGAATGCTGCGGCGATGGCTGCGGCGCGGGCGCGGGGTCCTGCCGGGATCGGGGCGTGCATGGTTTTTCCTTGTGGTGTGAATCGCTGTTATACAACAAATGATCGTTGGATGTTATAATAGCCGTCTAAATCGGTTTAGCAAGTCGCGCCTGAAACCGCTACCTAGACCCCTGGACAAGTTAATCCCATGCGCCGAGTAACGATTGATGATATCGCCAAGCGGGCCGGAGTGTCGAAAACCTCTGTGTCGTTCGCGTTCAACAACCCGGAACGGCTATCCGAAGCGACGTTGAATCACGTCCTCAAGGTGGCCGAAGAACTCGGCTACACGCCCGACCCGCTTGCCAGCAACCTGAAGACGCGCCGCACCGGCTGTATTGGCTTGCTGCTGCCGCAGGCGATCCCGGTGGTGGCGAGCAACCCGCACAATTTCGAGTTTGTCGAGGGCATCGGCGACGTGTGCAACGAGGCGGGGCTGTCGTTGATGCTCGTGCCGCCGCTGAAGGGGAATCTGCGCCGCGCGATCGGTCGCGCCGCTGTGGACGGGTTCATCACGCTGGGGCTGGAGCCGTTCCGCCAGACGGTGAAAGTCTTGCGCCAGCGCGGGATTCCGTTCGTGATGGTTGACAGCGAGCCGATCCCCGGCATCCCGTGCGTGAACCTGGACGACGAGCGCGGCGCTTACCTGGCGATGGCGCACGTCCTGACGCGCGGGCACCGCCAGATCGCGATCATCGCGATCCAGTCGGAGCATCACGGCAATTACGAGCAATACACCGGCCTGCTGCGGCGGCGCGTCACGGGGTACCTGCGCGCGCTGGACGATCATGGGCTGACCATCGACGGCGACTGCGTTCGCCTGATCGAGTGTAAGGTCCAGCCGGGGGAAGGGTACCGCGTGTTCAAGACGCTCTGGCGGCAGCCCGAACGCCCCACCGCGATCGTGGCGATGGCGGACCTGTTGCTGTTGGGTGTGCTGCGGGCGGCGCGCGAGCTTGGCGTGCGGATTCCACTTGATGTATCATTGGTCGGCTATGATGACATAACCTTCAGCCGGATCACCACGCCACCACTGACGACGGTAAGCCAGCCGACGATCGAGAAGGGACATACCGCCGCCCGCCTGTTGATCGACCTGATCGCCGGTAAGCCGGTCGCGAGCGAGCATGTGCTGCTGCCCGTCGAGCTGGTCGAGCGTGAGTCCGTGCGCCCACTCGAACGGGAGTCGCCTTATCCATGAACCAACGTATGACGTTGGCCGTCGCCTTCCTGATCTTCATCGCGATCGGGATGCTGGCGGCGATCCTCGGCCCGGCGCTGCCGACGCTGGCCGACCGCACCGGCACCGGTCTCGCGTCGATTGGGGTGCTGGTCACGACGAGCTATCTCGGCACGCTGGTCGCGCAGATCGTCGCGGGGCCGCTGAACGACCGGCTCGGCCAGCGGCCCGTGATGCTGGTGGGCATCGTGATGGGGGCGCTGGGCACGCTGGTGATGGCGCTCAGCCGCTCGCTGTGGCTTGCTGCGCTCGCGTCGAGCGTTTTCGGGATCGGGTTCGGGGCGCTGGATGTCAGCACCAACCTGTTGATCGCACAGCGCTTTGCACACCGCAGCGTGCCGGTGCTCAACCTGTTACACGTGTTCTTCGGTGCCGGCTCGATCGTCGGCCCGGCGGTGGCGGGGCTGGCGCTGGACCAGGCGGGCACAGCGATCCCGGCGTTTTGGGTTGGGATCGCGGTCGTGCTGCTGCCGGTGCCGCTGGTGCTGCGGCTGGCTCCTGGCCCGCTCGCGCCGGCGGAGTCGGAGAACGGGGCGCTCACCGCCAGTTTCCGTTACCGCCATCCGCTGCTGTGGTTGCTCGGCGCGATCCTGCTGCTGTACGTCGGTGTGGAAGCCGGGCTTGGGGCCTGGATCACGGCGTATGTGGCGCGCTCGACGCCTGCCGGTGAGGAGATCGGGGCGCTGGTCACGTCGGCCTATTGGGCTGCGCTGACGGTGGGGCGCGTGCTGGGTGCGGCCTATGGCGGGCGGTTCACGCCGTACCACGTGCTGCGCGCGTCGCTGTGGGGCATGCTCGCGGGCGGGATCGTGCTCGCGCTGGGAACCGGCAATCTCGCGCTGACGGTGATCGCCGTGCTGGTGATCGGCCTGTTCTCCGGCCCGCCGTTCCCGACCGTGATCGCGATCGTGACGATGACGTTCAAGAGCGCGCCGGGCAAGGCCACCAGCGTGATCACGGCATTGGCGAGCGTGGGCGCGGCGGTGATGCCCTGGATCATGGGCGTGCTGCTGGAGCGCGTCAGCCCCGGCGTGATGGCGTTGTTCGTCACCTCGGAGACGGTGGTATTGATCGGGTTCTACGTGCTCACGCAGCGCTTTGAGGACCGCCGCGCGGGGGTATTTGCCCCGGCAGCCCAATCCTCACGTGGCTTGTAGACCGCGCCCAGCAGGCACACACCACGCGGGGCCGCTTGACATTTCGTCTTACGGCCCCGCGCATGTTCCTGAATGGCGGAAGATCGCCTGTCGCCGCCGCCTAACGCGCCACCGCGCGCCAGACCGCGTCCAGCGCCAGCAGCGCGGTGAGGTTTTGCATCCCGTGCCCGGATTGCAGCGCCAGCGGCTGGCTATAGTCCGGCGGGAAATACGTCATGTGGAAGCTGTCCGGTAGCAGCCCGCGCGCGGGGACCTGGTCGGCGGCCTTGCTGAAATCCCACAGCGGGACCGTGTATTCATCGGCCAGCCGCCGGATGATCGCGTTGATCGAATCGTCACCTTCCAGGCGGTCCGCCTTGGTGCCCAGCACAGGGATCGTGCCGCGTTCCAGCGCGAATTCGATCACGCGCCGCAGGTGCTCCTCGAACATCTGCGGGCTGTTGGCCTCGTTGGTCCCCAGCCGGATCAGCACGATGCTTGGCTTCTGGATGCGGAACTCGCATTCCAGCGGGGTTTCACCGGCCCGGCACTGGGCAGGGTTGGACCACGTCGCATCGAACAACGCCCAGACGTGATTCCCGGTCCACACGGTGGCGCTGTTGCGGTCGAACGACCCGGCGAAGTGATCGATCACCGGCTGCAGGTGCGCGAACGGGCCGAGATCGTACTCGCCCCGGTCGAACTTCGTCAGGAAGAACGGCGGCTCGCTGTTGCAGTCGCCGATCATGCTGAAAGCGTGCGGGTTGTTGCCCTGGGCCAGCCCGCGCAGGTATATGCGGCGCAGGTTGTCGTTATTGAGCGCGATCACGCCCGCGCCCAGCAGCCGCGCGATCTCCGGCGTGATGATCCCCAGGTCCGGCTCCCGCGCGGGCGCAACGGCGGGATCGCCGCCGGTGGTATTGGGCGCGGCGGCGGCAGCGTCCACCGCCAGGATGCCGAGATCGTCCACGCGCTGCGGCGCGGGATCGTCATTAGCGCCGGTCACCTCGGCGGCGGCGGCGCGCATGGCTGCCCTGAACATCTCCCGATCGGTGTCGCAGCCCTCCTCGCATGCCGGGGCAGGGCCGGGCGCATATGCGGAATCCGTCGTGGGGGCGACAGGGCCGGGCCGGACCTGTATGAGCGAGGTTTCCGGTTCCTGTGCTGTTTGCGCGGGAGCCTCATCGCGCGGGGCTACCGGCACGGGGATGCTCTCCACGCCGATCAAGCCCAGGTCCGGCTGCGTGAAGCCGCTTGCCGCGCCCGGATCGTGCTGGGCCGGGGCGGTGACCGGGGCCACCCCGATCAGGCCGAGATCGTCGGAGGCCCGCAGCGGGATGACGAGCGTCTGCCCGGCGCGGAGCGTGCTCTCGCCGCTCAACCCGTTCGCCGCCAGCAGCGCATCGAGTGTCACGCCGTACTGCGCCGCGATGTGGGCCGCTGTTTCGCCCGCCGCGATGGTATGCATCACCGAGCCGCCGAGCACCGTCGTGCGGACCGGCGCGGACGGTGTGGGCGCGGCGCTGTCGCCCAGCGGGATCAGCAACGCCTGCCCGACCATGACGTGATCGGGGTCCGGCAGGCCGTTGGCCGCCATCACGGCCTCGACGGTCAGGTTATAGCGCAGCGCGATGCGGAACAGGTTTTCCTCCGGCTGGACCACGTGCGTGAGCCAGCGCCCGTCATCTTGCGCGGCAGCCGGTGCGAGCGTCCCTGGCAGCAGCAGCGCGATCAGCAGGCATGCCGTCAGCACTTGGCGCATGGTGGTTACCTTTCGTATTTATAGCGGGCTGGTTGCCGAAACCAGCCCCGGTAGCGTAACGTGTAGGGAGCGCGCGCGGCGCTCCCCCGGTTATCTTCGCGTGCGCGCCCGCTACCGGGCTTACAGCGGCCCGGTTTCGAACAAGGCCCGGTGTGGGAACACCATCCGCGCGACCTGGTAGTCGCGGCGGGAAAGCGCGCGGTGATTGGCGCGCTCGAAGTCGCGGTGCATGTCGACGACCAGCTTGGACTGCGCCTTGGCGGGTTCCAGCGAGAAGATCACCACCGCTGTGGCGAACTCACCGGGGACGAACATCACGGTTTTGCCATCGGCCAGCGCGCGCCGGGCCGGGCCGGGATCGCCCCGCCGTTCGATCACGCTGTTCAGGCGCTTGAGCACGGCTTCGACCTGGGGCTGGCGCAGTTGCACGTGCCCGGTGATCGTGATGCGTTCAAACGTGCGCTGGTCGTAGATCGCGTAAGACAGCGGGCGCGCGGCGTAATGCTGTTTGAGAAACTGCGTGTGTCCCGGCTGTACCACCGAGCGCCACGCTTTGCTTTCCGGGTCGCGTGCCAGCAGGCGCTCGGTGATGTCGCGTTGCTCGCTGTAGCGGGCGTAAATCGCGTCGAACTGGGCCTGGTTAAGTTTGCCTGCCGCGAACTCCGCCGCAAGGTTCGCCATCTTTTCGCGCAGTTTGATCAATGCGTCCTCGGCGCGTTGCATCCTCTCGCGCGGGGTGAGCTGGCGCTCCAACGGCGTGGGGGGCGGTGGCTGTGGCGTCAGCGGGGCGTGCAAGGGCGCGTCGTCATCGTCCGATACGGTCGGGCGGATCGGAGAAAGCGGCGCTGTGTCGCCCGGTTCAAGGGGCTTTGGTGCGGGCGCGGCTTTGCTGGATGCCGTGTGTTCGCCCGGGTTGTCACCCGGTGCCTGCGATTCCCGGTCGCGCCCGGGCAACCGCTGCGGCAGCGAATCGGGTTGTTCTGTATCTGGCGTGTCGTGCTGGTCGCTCACTGCGCTGCGCCTCAAGTGTTGGTTCGGATGCTGGGGCAACGTTGCCCTGATAACGCCTTAACTATAGCATAAGGCTGCCGGGCAGCGAAAGCGGGCTGCCGGGTGCAAATCGAGCGCTCGGCGCTGGCGGGAGTGCTGTTAGCTGCCGGGGCGTGCTTCCCTTATACTGGAGGCAGCGCCTGCCGGAAGTGCGGCGCTCTGCTCGCGCCCGGAAGGGCGATGTGCCTGCCGCCAACAACCAAGCATCACAGCAAGGAGCGCGTGTGAACCTGTGGACCGGCTTCGATCCCGATTTTGACGATACCCGGTGGCATGACGAATGGTCCAGCGTGTCGATCGCGCTTGTGCCGCCGGGCGAGCACCCCAGCGGCTACCGCGTCGAGCGCCGCGTGCTGCACGAAGCGATGATCTTCGACCGCCCGTACCGTCTCTCCGCGCCGTTCGACGCGCGGCTGCTGTTCGATCCGGACGGCGTGCTGTGGATGTCCAACACGCCACAGGAACACATCATGATGTGCAACAACGGCGAAGCGTCGTTCGGGCATGTCCTGATCGGCGGGCTGGGGCTGGGCGTGTACCCGCAGTATGCCGCGCCGGGGGGCGTTGGGGCGGCGCAGCGCTTCACCGTGATCGAGTACGGCGACGTGATCCGCGATATCGTCACGCCGACGCTGCACGCGGCGCTGCCGGTCCCGCTGGACGTGCAGATGGGCGATATCATGGCGTACCTGTCCGGGCCGGTCACGGCCACGTATGATACGATCTTCCTTGATACGTGGGACACGCTCGACGCGGCCCACCTGCCCGCGATCAATCGCCTGCGCGACCACGCGTTGCGGCACCTGGCACCGGGCGGGCGGGTGCTGCTGTGGGGCTACCGCTGGATGGTGCGGCTGTTTGAGGCGGCCTGCCGCCAATTGCTCGCGCTGCCACCGGACCAGCGCGCGGAAGCCTTAGCCGCGCAGGGACCGGGGTCGGCGGCGACTGACCTGCTCGCGCCGGTGCTGGAGCATTTCGCGGACGATCCGGCCCCTGACCTGGCGGCGGCGCTGGCCTGGTGCAAGGTGTATATCGTCAACGTGACGTAGTGAGCGCGGGCGCGACCGCGCCGATCTGGCAGCCAATGACCAACGACCGGTAACCGACAACGACAACGATCATGCCCGCAGACAAAGACGCCAACACAACCTACGATTTTGTGATCATCGGTTCCGGCTTCGGCGGCAGTGTCTCCGCGCTGCGCCTGAGCGAGAAGGGCTACCGCGTGCTGGTGCTGGAACGCGGCAGGCGTTACCGCGACCAGGACTTCCCCCGCACCAACTGGAACCTGCGTAAATTCCTCTGGCTGCCGCCCCTGCGCTGCTTCGGGATCATGCAGTTCAGCACCTTCAACGGGCTGCTGGTCCTGCACGGCAGCGGCGTCGGCGGGGGTAGCCTGGTGTACGGCAACGTACTGATGGCCCCGCCTGACGACCTGTTCGACGCCCCGGGCTGGCGCCGTCTTGCGGACTGGAAGACGTTGCTCGAACCGCATTACGCCACAGCCCGGCGGATGCTGGGCGTCACCACGACCCCGCGCCTGTGGCCCGCCGACCACGTGATCCGCACCATCGCCGACGAACTGGGACAGGGCGACAGCTTCCGCCCGACCGAGGTCGGCGTATTCTTCGGCGAGGATCGTCCCGGCGAAACCGTGCCCGACCCGTACTTCGGCGGCGACGGGCCGCCCCGCGCCGGGTGTATTCACTGCGGCGGGTGTATGGTCGGGTGCCGTTACAACGCGAAGAACACGCTGGTGAAGAATTACCTCTACTTCGCCGAACGACACGGCGCGGTGATCCAGCCTGAGGTGGCAGCGCGTGACATCCACCCGCTGCCGGACGGACAGCCGGACGGTGCGCGTTACGCGATCACCTACCGGCGCGTGACGGCGTGGAGCCGGGGGCGAGCGCAGCGCGTGCGGGCGCGTAACGTCGTGCTGGCGGCGGGGACGCTGGGCACGCTGCGGCTGCTGTTCCACAACCGCGACGTGACGCGCACCCTGCCGGACCTCTCGCCGCGCCTGGGCGAGTGCGTGCGCACCAACAGCGAGGCGCTGCTGGGCATCACCAGCCGTGACGGTGACCCCGATCACTCGCAGGGAATCGCGATCGCGTCGATCGCGCGCGCCGACGCTGTGACGCAGATCGAGCCGGTGCGCTATTCCGACGGGTCGTCGTTCGTGCGGCTGCTGGCGCTGCCGATGATCGAGGGCGGATCAAGCGTGCTGGTGCGGCTGCTGAAGATAATCGGGGCGGTCCTGCGCCACCCGCTGGACTTCTTGCGCGCGCTGGCCGGGCCGGGCTGGGCGCGCCGCACCGTGATCGTGCTGGTGATGCAGGCGACTGAAACGTGCCTGCGTTTGAAGCCGGGCCGCAGCCTGTTCACCGCGTTCCGGCGCGACCTGGTCACCGAGCAGGACCCGGAGCGCCCGGTCACGGCGGAAGTGCCGGTCGGGCACGCGGTAGCGCGGCGCTTCGCCCGCCGTACCAATGGGTTCGCGCAGGCCCCGCTGCACGAGAGCTTGCTCAACATGCCGACTACCGCGCACATCCTCGGCGGCGTACCGTTCGGGCGCGATGCGAGCGAAGGCGTGGTCAGCCTGAACTGCGAGGTTCACGGTTACCCGGGGCTGTACGTGGTCGACGGATCGATCATGCCTGCCAATCCGGGCGTCAACCCCAGCCTGACGATCGCGGCGCTGGCTGAATACGCCATGAGCCAGATTCCGCCGCGCGCTGCTGCCGCGCGTGACGGTAAAGCCGGTGCTGAAAAAGCCAGCGGCCCCGGCGGGCACAGCTAGGGCGTGATCGCGCCGAGATAGCGCCTGTCCGAAACCTGCAAGAGCGTGCCATCGTTCAACGCGAGTTTGTACGTGCCGCCCGTTTGCACGTTGGTGAGCAGCAGGGCGCTGTTCTTGTCGATGAAGGCCAGCGGGCGAAAGCGTTCCGGTCCTGCCGGCAGCACGATCTGCTGCGTCCGCCCGACCACGTCGACCAGCACCAGCGCGTACTGCTCCGGCAGCAGCCCCGCTTCCACGTCTACGCCTGTCGCCGCGCTGTACACGGCGAACGTGCCGTTCGCGTTCAGCAACAGGTCGCCCGCCTGCCGCAGCGCGATCTGCGGGGCCGGGATCACGATATCCGCGCCGGATGGCAGGTCCCACACGTGCAGCGCGAACGGCCCCCTGCCGCCGGATGCTTCCAGCCGCGCCAGGATGCGCCCGTCCGAGGTCAGCGCGGCACCGCAGGGGCAGTTCGGCTCGCCCGGCAGCGGGAAGATCATCTCGCTCGTGACGCTGTATTCTGCCAGATGGTGATACAGTGCGTAAGGGGTTGCCGTTTCATCCGCGCGGACCGGGTGCGCGAGGTCGAAGAAAAACAGCGTGCGCCCTTCCAGCAGCGCCAGCGGGTAGAGCGCGCGGCCTTCCATTTCAGGCAGCAGCGGCAGTTGGCGCAGGTCGCTTCCGTCCGCCCACGCGATAAACGCCGCCGACTCGCCCGCCGCGTTGACCGTCGTCCACGCGACCGCCTGCCCGTCCGGCGATGTCACCCAGTCCAGCGCGACGGTGTCCACCGCGCGGCGGATGAAGCTGTGCGGTTCCAGCGTGCCGTCTGGGTTGACGCGCATCACGGCCCCGGTGCGCAGTTTTTCGTACAGCACATAGTCGCCCAACAGGGCGAAGTTGCGCCCGCTTTCCACCCGCGCGACTGTGCTCAAGCCGGTGAGGGGGTCCATGAAATAAATCTGCGCGGTGTTGGTGCCGGGCGTCTGCTCCAGGAAGACCTCGATCCGGTGCAGGGGTGGGTCCGGTTGGGCGCGTGCAGTGGCGGGCAACAGCGCGATCAGCCCTGCGAGCAGGCACACGACGACTAGCACGCGACGCCGGTGATTATGGGCTGCGATCATGATTCCGAAGCGCCCTCCTGCGCGATCGCGGAGACCAGGCGCGGCAGCACTACGCCGGACGGCCCCGCGAGGTGGTAGCGTGCCAGCGCGGTGATCGGCGTGCGGTCGGGGTTGACCTCGATCACGGTCGCGCCGTTGTCGCGCGCCACGTAAGGAAAGCTGGCGACGGGCTGCACCACGCCCGACGTGCCGACCACCAGCATCACGTCGGCGGACGCGGCGAGCGCCAGCGCGCGTTCCAGCAGGCCGGGG
The DNA here is from genome assembly GCA_964425755.1 of uncultured Anaerolineaceae bacterium. Lineage (GTDB taxonomy): Bacteria > Chloroflexota > Anaerolineae > Aggregatilineales > Aggregatilineaceae > CAYRNY01. Next base: position 95,956 of record CAYRNY010000016.1, on the reverse strand, counting down.
GGCAGCATCTCCTCGAACCAGACCACGTCAGGCCGCACATACGCGCCGCAGTGCGGGCAGCGCGGCGGCCCCGCGTCGGCGTCCCATTCCAGCGTGCTGATGTCGATCAGCGTGGGGTTGCCCCGGCAGTTGGCAAAGCACTTGTTGCGCGTGATGTCGCCATGCACGGGCAGGACATCCGTGCTGCCTGCTTTGCGGTGTAGCCCGTCGACGTTCTGCGTGATCACGGGTACGCTGCGCCCCAGCACGTGCTCCAACTGCGCGATCGCGCGGTGGCCGGGGTTTGGTTCTGCCTCGGACAGCAGCGTGCGGCGGTAGCTGTACCAGTCCCAGACACGCTTGGGGTTGCGCCGGAACGCGCGCGGCGTGGCGAGTTCGGTCGGGTCGAACTGCGCCCATAGCCCTTCCTGCGCATCGCGAAATGTCGGGATCCCGCTTTCCTTCGAGATGCCGGCCCCGGTCAGCACGACCAGGGCGGCGCTCTGGCGGATCACACGCGCCGCTGCCGTGATCGCGCCGTCCGAAACCTGCCAATCCGTGCCGTCAGACATTGGGTGATTCTCCTCAGCAAAATCGTGTGTAGAGATAGTGCGCGTGACCGGTCGCCGTGCTGTCACATTGCCGTGCAGGTCGCCGGTGGCATGGCGTAGCCCTCTCAAACGTGAAAACGATCCCAAAAACACGCGTGCACTGGTATAAGCACGGGCTGTCATGCTACACTACGACTAGTTTACCATGTGGCCGGGCGGCAGCGCCCATTTCACCATCCGCTTGCCGGGTGGCACAAACCTGGATGCCAAAGAACCGCTCAGCGAGTGGTGCCTTGTTCGACGGGGGTACACTTTGCTAGTGACGCTGGTCGGTCCCGGCCAATTACAACTGTGGAAAACTGGCATATGAGCAAAACAGAGTCCTCAACCGATCCCGATGTATTGGCCCGGACGGCCTACGCGACAGATGAACATCTCGCCGTGCGGATCCGCACGCACCAGGAATACACGCACCCGCCCATCAATTTCCCGGAGTGGGTGCTGGATAAGCTGGCCTGGCGCGGCGACGAGCGCGTGCTCGATATCGGTACCGGGACGGGAAACTATTTTGACCTGATTCGCGAGCGCGCACCGGACGGGCCGCTCATTGCCGGGGATGTGTCGTTGGGGATGCTGCGGCAGGCGCGCGACCATTCGGACGGGGTGGCGCATGTCGCGCTGCTGGACGCGCAACATTTGCCCTTTGCCAGCGCGACATTTGACGTGGTGCTGGCGAACCACATGCTGTATCACGTGCCGGACATCCCCGGCGCGCTGGAAGAGATCAAACGCGTGCTGCGTCCCGAAGGGTGCCTGGTCACGGCGACGAACAGCGCCGTGTCGATGGCAGAATTCGACACGATCGCACGGCGCGCCTGCACGCTGTTGGGCTATCCGCGCCAGCAGTTCATCCCGGCGCACAACCGCTTCACGTTGGAGAACGGGGTGCGGCAGCTTGCGCGGCACTTTCGCGCGGTGGCGCGTTATGACGTGCCGAGCGCGCTGCACTTCCCGGCGGTCGAGCCGGCGGTCGCGTATCTCGACAGCACGCGCGATCTACGCGCCCCCCAACTACCGGACGGCATAAGCTGGGAAGCGTTCATGGAAGTGATCGAAACGCAGATCCAGCGCCTGATCCGGCGCGATGGCGAGCTGCGCGTGCACAAGCTGGCGGGCGTCCTGGTCGCGACGGAGCGCGGCGGGTTCGCGCGGGAGTACCTGGCGCGGCTGAATAATCACGCCTGATCGTACGGGCAGGGGCGCGCATCACGCGCCTTGTCTGCTGCGTTCAAAGCCGCACCCGGAGTAGAGGCCGGGTGTGTTCGTTTTTCGGGGGCAGGCGCGGAGAATCGCGCCGTCACAGGCTCAGGGGTTGTCCGGTGGCTGGAAGCCGTGCTGCCCGTACAGCGGCACAAACATCACCGGCAGCAGGTTTTCGACACGCCACGAATCGCCATCCCGCCGCACGCGCTGCAGCATCTGCTGGAAGCGGCTGCCGACCGGCAGCACGAGCCGTCCCCCGTCTGCGAGTTGGGCGCGCAGCGGGCCGGGGATCGCCGGGGCGGCGGCGGTGACGATGATCGCGTCAAATGGGGCCATGTCCGGCAGGCCCTGGCTCCCGTCGCCGGTGTGAATTTCGACGTTGTCATATCCCAGTTGGTCGAGAATGTTCGCCGCGCGCTCGGCCAGGTCCGGGTAACGCTCCAGGGAATACACAAACCGCGCGATCTCGCACAACACCGCCGTTTGGTAGCCCGACCCGGTGCCGATCTCCAGTACCACGTCATCAGGTGACAGCTCTAGCGCCTGGGTCATGTACGCGACGATGTACGGCTGCGAGATCGTCTGGTCGTTCCCGATCGGCAGCGGTGCGTCGCTGTACGCCTGGTCCTGCATCTGCGGCGGCACATACCGGTGACGCGGCACGCGGCGCATCGCGTTCAGCACGCGCGGATCGGTGATGTCGCGCCCGGCGAGCTGCTCGCGCACCATACGCTCGCGCAGGATTTCGAAATTTGGCTGGTTAAACATGGCGGGTTTGTCCCTTGATGGCGGCGCGGTGCGGATCGGCGCAGCCGGACACCGGCACCAATGCGCACCTGCTGCGGATGTGATCGGATCCTTATGATCAGATCATAGCACCAATTTTCGCGTAGTTGAAATGGGTGCAGTTGCTTGCCACGCGTGGGACTTTTCAATACAGTTAAAGGCAGGGTTCTTTCGCCACAGACGGGAGCGATCATGCACATCGTGATCGTGGGCTTAGGTGCCAACGGCACCGAGATCGCGCAGGCGGTCGCGGTGGGCGATCACGCCATCACATTGCTCGATACCGACGCGAAGACGCTGCGCCGGGCGCTGGCGCGGATCAGCCGGGGCCTTGACCGCGCCGCCCGCGAGCAGCACATCGACCGCCTTGTCGCGCGACGGGCCAAGCGTGTCTTCACGCTGACGACCGACCTGGCACGCTGCGCGCACGCCGACATCGTGATCGAAGCGATCCCGGACGAGCTGGGCACCAAGCAGGAATTGCTGCGCGCGTTGGATGGCGTCGTGCGCCCGAATACCATCCTGGCACTGACGACCAGCCGCCACGCGCTGGCACGGCTGGCCGGGGCCTCGCGCCTGCCCGACCGCGTGCTGGGCCTGCATTTCTGCCGCCCCGCGTATATGTCCGGCGTGGTCGAGGTCGTGCGCGGGCCGGCCACGCGGCAGGAACTGCTCGACGAAGTTGTCGACCTGGTGCGCAGCATGAACAAGACGCCGCTGGTCGTGCAGGATTCGCCGGGGCTGGTCACCAACCGCATCGCGCAGGCTTACTATGGCGAGGCGCTGGCGTTGCTGGACGAGGGCAATCTGGACCCGCAGACGATCGATCGCTTGATGGAAGCGGCAGGCTTCACACGCGGGCCGTTCCGCCAGATCGATTTTCTGGGTGCGGAGGCGGTCTTCGCCGTGACACGCGCGATCTACGAAGCGACGTTCCACGCCGCGCCGTACCGCCCCCATCCCCGGCTGGCGCGCATGGTCGAGGCCGGGTTGGGCGGTGATGGTGCGACGCGTGCCGGGTTCCATCCGGACGGCGAGGCCGCTACCTGAGCCATCCGGGGCGCATGCCGCCGCCGAACCTGCTATATTCTGCAACAACACGCTATACCACGGTGGGGCCTGATTGGACGGTGGAGGATAACATCATGGCGACGGAACAAGCGACGTTGGGCGGCGGGTGTTTTTGGTGTCTCGAAGCGGTTTACGAACAGTTGCAGGGTGTCGAGGCGGTGGTGTCCGGTTATGCGGGCGGCAGCGTGGAGAACCCGAGCTACGAGCTGGTGTGCAGCGGCACGACCGGGCACGCGGAAGTCGTGCAGATCACCTACGATCCGGACGTGGTGACGTTTGACGATCTGCTGGACGTGTTCTTCACGATCCACGATCCCACGACCCTGAACCGCCAGGGTGCGGACGTGGGCACGCAGTACCGCTCGGCGATCTTCTACCACGACGAGCAGCAGCGCCAGGTCGCGCAAGCCAAGATCGCGGCGCTCGACGCGGCGAAGCTGTGGCCCGACCCGATCGTGACCGAGGTCACGCCGCTGGCGCAATTCTACCCGGCGGAGGACTATCACCAGCAGTATTTCCGGCGCAACCCGCAGCAGGGTTACTGCCAGTTTGTGATCGCGCCGAAGGTGGCGAAGTTTCGTAAGATGTACATTGACCGGTTGAAGGCGTGAGTGTTAACGGGCACGTTCCGAGCACAGATTCAGGGGCGTATCCCGGTGCGCCCCACCATCCTCGCCCCATGCCTCACCTGCCGGGATAAGGACGACAACCAGACTCCATGCGCGTATTGATTGTGGGCGAAACGCCGTTTGTAGACACGCTCGCCGGGCTGTGCCGGGCGCGGAATCACAAGGTTGACCTGTTCATCGCGGACGAACTCGAAGACCAGGAGGTGCTGGACCGCATGGTCCGGGCAGCGCTGCGCTGCCAGGTCGCGATCGAGAGCCTCAACGATTCGCTGGCGGGCAAAGAATGGCTGGTCGCGGGCGTTGAGGGCAACCTGCCGGATAATGCGCTGCTGCTGGTGAGCGCGCTCGCCGCCAGCGCGACGGAGATCGCCAGTTGGACCGAGAACCCGGGGCGTGTCGTCGGCTATGGCCTGCTGCCGCCGATCGCGCCGACGGGGCTGGCGGAGTTCGCGCCCGCGCTGCAGACCGAGTTCGAGATGGTCGCGCGCGCGCGTCGTTTTTGGGAAGAACTCGGTTTTGGCGTGGTGCGCGTGCCGGACGCGCCGGGGTTGGTGCGTCCGCGCCTGGTGTGCAGCCTGATCAACCAGGCCGTGCATACCATGGTCGCCAACGACCTCGCACCGGAAGATGTGGACAGCGCGATGCGTGACGGCATGGGGTACCCGCGCGGGCTGCTGGCGTGGGCCGACGAGATCGGGCTGGATGTCGTCACCAGCACGCTGGAGGCGTTGCAGCGCTTCCGGGGCGAGGCGCGTTACTGCCCCGCGCCGCTGTTGCGCCAGAAGGTCTTCGCGGGCCAGTTGGGCAAAAAGACCGGGCACGGCTTCTACAACTACGACGCGGTGTGAGCCGTGCGGGCGCGGCGGTGTGGCGGTGCAAAGACGTTCCGCAAAATAGAAAGTTTGTGCTAAGATAAAAGTGTTTCGTTCGGACCGGATAGCATTCCCAGATGAGAGACTAAAGGCAGGTTCCGTATGCCCTTCATTGAGGCCCCAACAACATTCTACCTGGGTCGCCGCTACGACCCGGCCACACACCGCCTGTCGGACGAGGTGGTGTATTACGATTCGCGCGACCTGACGACGCATGCCGTCGTGGTCGGCATGACCGGCAGCGGCAAGACCGGGTTGTGCATCTCGCTGCTGGAAGAAGCGGCACTGGACGAGATCCCCGCGATCGTGATCGATCCCAAAGGCGACATCACCAACCTGCTGCTCGCGTTCCCCGACCTGCGCCCGGAGGATTTCGAGCCCTGGGTGAACGTGGCCGATGCGCGTCGCGCCGGGCTGGAGGTGGATCTGTACGCCGCCGATGTCGCGCAGAAGTGGCGTGATGGCCTGGCAAGCTGGCACATCAGCGGGCAGCGCATCGCGAGCTTCAAGAACAAGGCACGCTTCAGCATCTACACGCCCGGTTCGGATGCCGGGCTGCCGGTGAGCATCCTTGACGCGATGCAGGCCCCGCGCGGCGGCTGGCTGCCGGGCGACGACGAGTTTCACCGCGAGCGCATCAGCGGCATCACGACCGCGCTGCTCGCGCTGGTCGGGCGCAACGTCGAGCCGGTGCGCGACCGCGAGCACGTGCTGATCAGCAACATCTTCGAGCACGCGTGGCGGCAGGGGCAAGACCTGACGCTGGAAGACGTGATCATCCAGGTGCAGAAGCCCCCGTTTGCCAAGCTGGGCGTGTTCGACATCGACACGTTCTTCCCGGAAAAAGACCGCTTCAAGCTGGCAATGGAGCTGAACAATATCATCGCCTCGCCCAGCTTCCAGAGCTGGATTCAAGGCGAGCCGCTGGACATCCAGAGCCTGCTCTACACGCCTGAAGGCAAACCGCGTGTGAGCATCTTTTACATCGCGCACCTCAGCGAAGCCGAGCGCATGTTCATCGTCACGCTGCTGCTCGAAAATATGCTCGCGTGGATGCGCGCGCTCAGCGGCACGACCAGCCTGCGCGCGTTGATGTATTTTGACGAGGTGTTCGGCTACTTCCCGCCGCACCCGTACAATCCGCCCAGCAAGGAGCCGATCCTGCGCCTGCTGAAACAGGCGCGCGCGTTCGGGTTAGGGCTGGTGCTCGCCACGCAGAACCCGGGCGATATCGATTATAAAGGCCTGGCGAACGCGGGGACGTGGTTCATCGGCAAGCTGCAAACCGAGAACGACAAAAATAAGGTGCTGGACGGGCTGCAAACCGTCGCGACGGTGGACAACCAGCTTAGCATCAGGGATGTGGACCGCCTGCTCAGCACCATCGCGCCGCGCGTGTTCGTGATGCACAACGTGCACGACCGGGTCGGCCCCGTGCCCATCCACACCCGTTGGGCGATGAGCTACCTACGCGGGCCGCTGACGCGCCAGCAGGTCCGTATACTGATGGCCGATCAGCGCGATCACCCATACTACCCGACGTACCGCCAGCAGCATCCGCACGAACGCACCCCGCAGCCCGATACGCTGCCCGAACCGCCACGCCCGCCGGAATCGACACCGTTGCCGGACACGCTGCCGGAGATGCCGCGCGACGAGTCGCCGGCCTCGGCCAGCCAGCCGCCACCGCGCCCGCCGGAATTTGATCCTGCCGTGCCCGACGAGGCGTCTCAGAGCGAGCGCTGGTACCAGGAGACGCAGCGCGCGCTGCCCGATGACCGCACTTACCAATCCGGGCCGCAGCCACCGGCGCGCAATACGGGCTATACGCTGCCGGGACGCCCGCCGCAAGGCGACGGGCCGCCGCTGCCGCCAGACTACTCGGATACGCCGCCGCCGCTGTCGTCCTCGATCGCGCAGTTCTTCCTGTCGCCGCGCCGGTCGGCGAACCGCGCGATCGGCGAGTGGGTGAACCGCACCGGGATGCGTCCCGACGACCTGGGCGACACGCGCCTGGCCTATATGCCGGTGCTGTTGGCACAGGCGGAAGTGCGGTTCAACGATCGCAAGAGCAACGTTTCGGCTGTGCGGCAGTTCGCTTACCAGGTGCCGGACGTGCCCCGCGCCGGATTGTTGCATTGGGACGAACACGAAGCGGCGTACATTGACCCGCGCGAGCTTGAAGGTCCGCCGGACCGCGCCGGTGTGCTGTACGGCGACCTCGCGCCGGGCATGAGCGACTCAAAGCGCCTGGCCCAGCTCAAGCGCGGGCTGGTCGACTACATCTACAACAACACCGCCCTCGTGATCCCGCATAACCCGGACCTCGGTCTCTACGGCGAGCCGGGGATGTCAGAGCGCGATTTTCTGGTGCAGGCGCACCAGATCGCGCGGCAGGCGCGTGACGACGAAGTCGACAAAGTCGTGTTGAAGTATGATGACCGGCTCGACCGGCTGGAGGCGCGGCTGCGGCGTGCCATACACGATTACAGGGCGGAGCAGCAGCAAGCCCAGACGCTGCGCAACGAAGAGATGTTCACGGCGGGCGAGGCGGCACTAAGCCTGTTGCGTGGCCGCACGACGTACACGCTCTCCCGCGTGAGCCGGTCGCGGCGCTATCGCCAGGAGGCGCACGGGCAGATGGCACAGGCCGAACTGGTGATCCAGGAGACGGAAGCCGAACTCCAGGAAACGCAGATGGAGATGGAGCACGAACTGGCGCGCATCGACCGCAAGTGGGGCCGCATCGCCAACACGGTCGAGGAGTACGCGATCAAGCCGTACAAGAAGGATATCTACGTGACCGTGTTCGGCATCGCCTGGCTGCCGCAGTTCGTGATCACGACCGGTGGCAGGGCCGCGGTGGTCCCGGCGTGGTAAGCCGGTAAGCGCCGCCTCAGCATTGACGACGCGCGCCGGGACGTGGGCGAAAGGGCCTGCGTCCCGGCGGTTTTGTGGCACCTGCATGCTGCCGCGCGGGGCGCTCACCAGTGCGGCAGGTTCGGCACGATGTACGTTTCCAGCGCGTACCACGCGAACAGCGCCCACACGGCGATCGCGGCGAGGGGCAGCCACGCCAGCGCCGGGGCCAGCGGCTCCAGCAGCGACGCCCATCCCCGCAGCCCGACCGCGACCACGAACGCGATCGGGATCAGCGCCGGGTAGAGATAGCGCCCCTGGAACTGCACGAAGTCCACGTTATACAGCACATACGCCGCGCACACGAACGCGATCACGGCGGCGAAGATAACCAGCACGTCGCGCTGTGGCCCGCTGAGCTGGCGCAGCAGACGCTGCCGCCACGCGACGATCACCGCGCCCGCGATCACGGCGACGGTCCCCAGCAGCAGCACGCGGTAGACCGCAAGCGGCATCGGCAACGCCATCCAGCCGAACTGGCCCCAAAAGCTGTGGAACGTGGTCTCGGCGGCGTGCTTGAGGTACTGGCGCACGCTGCCGCCCAACACCACCTCGATGTAGGTGTCGGTGCGCATCTGCCCGACCGTTACCGCGTCGTGGCGCTGCAGGCCGAAGGCGTCCGTCCCGCCGTAGACGCTCAGATTCCGCGCCCACCACAGCCCGCCCAGCAGCAACGCGGGCACGATCGCGGCGCTGAGATGCGCCCCCAGCGTGCGCCGGTCCCAGCGTGCGCGCCGCCCGCGCAGCAGCACCGCCAGCACGACGATCCCGCCCAGGAAGTAGATCGTGGTCTTGGTCAGCAGCGCCAGCCCTACCAGCGCGCCCAACACCAGCGGCGAGAGATCGCGCCGCTGGTCCAGGTAACGCACGACCGCGAGCAGCGTCAACCCGACGACCAACTCCGCGAGCGCGTCGTTGCTCACGCTGCCGAGGATCGCCAGGTGCTGTGGCAGGAACGCGACGAATCCCGCCCCGGCCAATGCCACGACTGGCCCGCCAGGGAACGCGGTCCGCAGCACGGCCCACGCGCACAGCACCACGCCCGCGCCCAACACCACCGAGAACAGCCGCAGCGCCAGCAGATCGCCATCCGCCAGCGCGTAGACCGGCGCTTGCAGCAGGTAATACAGCGGCGGCTGGTGGTCTTCGTACTGCAGCGTGTCGAGCCGGCCCAGCAGGTCGGGCCGGAAGCCGGACGCCGTGAGCGTTTCCTGGTATTCCTGCTGCCAATCGCCCTGCTGCAAGACGGGTAGCGCGCGGTCGTCCACGATCTGCCGCACGTAGTTGTAGTGCGCCGGTTCGTCGGGCGCCTGCCAGTCCGGCGTGCGCACGGCGTACAGCCCCGCCAGCGCGAGATACACCGCGACGATGAAGCCGATCACGAACCATTCTACACGGCGGATCATGGGGTTTGTCCTTTGCGTGACGGTTGTTGGTCCTTGATTCCTGGTTGCCCGTTGCCGGCTGTCGGGGCCTGTTTCCCGACACGTGACGCGCGCCCGAACCGGAACCAAACAGGGCGAGCACCGGTTGGCTCGCCCCTTATTGTACGCGGAATCCGGCTGTTGCTCACATCCGGCTGCGCTGCGGCTGACTTACGCCGGGCCGCGTGTCAGGCGCGTTTCGGCTGGCTCGCGGTTTCGCGGGGCTGGCCCAGCCGCGCGCGCTCCTCGTCGATCAGCTCCGGCTCCAGCTTGCGGAACAGCGGTTTCGGCTGGCGGAGCGCCTGCCCCGGCGGCAGTTTGCTCGGCTCCCACGCGCCGACGACGTTCTCGTCCGCATGATAGGTCAGCGCTTGGTGTGCCTGGCCGTCTTCCTCAAATGTCTCGATGCGCAGGTCGCCGAACAGTCGCCCCTCGTAACCCAGGAACTCGTGCACCTGCTGCGAGGTGAACGGCAGGAACGGCGCGAGCAGCGTCTTGAGGTTGTCGATGCAGCGCAGCGCGGTGTAGATCGTCGTCGCGGCACGCTGTTTGTCGTCCTTGACGACCTTGAACCAGGGCGCGCGGTCCAGGTAGCCGTTCACCGCGCGCGCCAGCGCGATCCCTTCCGCCAGCGCATCACGCAGCCTGACCGCCGCCAGCAGTTCGCCGATCTGCTCGAACCCGTCTTCCACCTGCGCGATGATCGCCTCGTCCATCGGCTCCAGTTCGCCGGGTTGCGGCACGGCGCTGTCGAAGTGCTTGGTCGCGAACTTGAGCACGCGGTTGACCAGGTTGCCCCACGCGGCGAGCAACTCGGTATTGTTGCGGTTGACGAACCCTTCCCAGGACCAGTCGGAGTCGCGCGTTTCGGGGAATGTCATCGCGATGTAGTAACGGATCTGGTCCGCCGAGTAGCGTTCAAGGATGTCGGGGATCCAGATCGCCCAGTTGCGGCTCTTGGAGAACTGCTGGCTCTCGATGTTCATGAACTCATTGGCGGGCACGTCATAGGGCAGGTTGATGTGCCCCTCGTCGCCGCCGGTGTAGAGGCCATCGATGCCCATCAGTTCCGCAGGCCAGATGATCGTGTGGAACTCGATGTTGTCCTTGCCGATGAAGTTGTAAATCTTGGCGTCGGGGTTATACCACCACTGCTTCCAGGCTTCGGGATCGCCGGTGTTCTTGGCCCATTCCACGCTGGCGGTAAGGTAGCCCATCACGGCCTCGAACCACACGTACATGCGCTTGTCTTCCCAGCCCTCAAGCGGGATGCGGATGCCCCAGCCGATATCACGCGTGATCGGGCGGCCTTTGAGTTCGTCGACCTTGTTCTGCGAGACACGCAGCACCTGCGTGCGCCATTCTCGCGCTTTACGTGGATCGGCCAGGTAGTCGCGCAGTTTCTCTTTGAACGCCGCGAGATTGAAGAAGTAGTGTTCGGTTTCGCGCACGACAGGCGTCGCGCCATCGGTGCGGCTGCGCGGGTTGATCAGGTCCAGCGCGTCGAGCAGCGAGCCGCAGTTGTCGCACTGGTCGCCGCGCGCGTTCTCGTAGCCGCAGATCGGGCACGTGCCCTCGACGTAGCGATCCGGCAGGAAGCGCTGCTCGGTCTCGCTGTAAAGCAGGCGCTGCCGTTCTTTGTAGAGGTAGCCGCGCTCCAGCAGCGTGGTGAATATGTCCTGGGCGACCCGGTGGTGATTGGCGGTGTCGGTATGCGTGAACAGGTCGTAGCTGATGCCGAAGTCGCGCTGCGTTTCCAAAAAGCGGCGGTGGTAGTGCTCAAAGACGTCGCGCGGCGTGACGCCGAGCTTGTCGGCTTCGACCGTGATCGGCGTGCCGTGCGAATCCGAGCCGCTGACCATCAGCACGTGGTTGCCCTTCAGGCGGTGAAACCGCGCGAAGATGTCGGCAGGCAGGTAGGCGCCCGCCATGTGTCCGGCGTGCATATCCCCGTTGGCGTAAGGCCAGGCGACGGAAACGTGAATGTATTCAGGCATGGTATCCCCTTTGCATGTACAAGGTCGGTTGACCGGCGAACATTGTAGCGCGAAAGTCCGGTGTTTTCAGCGATCCGTTGGCAGTTTTCGGTTTCCAGTTGCGTTGCTCGACGTGCCGCGTATGGAACGTCGGGTCAACGCAAACAAAAAACCGCCGAGTGCTCGACGGTTTGCTTGCCGTAATCGGGTTGGTGGCGAATGCGCGCTAGCCAGCACCAAGCGCCATCGCCGGAACATCCGACCACGGCAAGCGGCGCATCCGCATCATGCCACCACAGGCGGCGTGAGATCGTTCGTACGTGTTCATGTGCTTAATCATACGGTGTTTGGCGGGGCGAGTCAACCGGAAAATTCGCGGTCCGCCTTGCGCTCAAGCACAAGGCTATGCACCGATCGGACCGCGAACCGGCCCTCGAACTGGCGCGGGTGGCTGCTCCGGGCGATTGCTCGGAAATTTGCTCACTCAGACCGTACATGTTAGAACGATTACGCGATCATCTAAACCGAAAGTGAGCAGCGCCATGCCCGACGATCTGACCCTGTCCCCCGGCCTGAGCGGGACCGCAAGCGTCACCGTGACGCCCGACCTGACCGCGAACGCCTTCGCCAGCGGGACCGTCGCCGTTTACGCCACGCCCGCCATGATCGCGCTGATCGAGGCGGCAGCCGTCGCCGCGCTGGATGGGCACCTGCCGGAAGGCAAAACGTCGGTCGGCACGCGCATCGACGTGCAGCACCTCGCCGCGACGCCGGTCGGCATGACCGTCAGCGCCACCGCCACGCTCACCGAGGTGGACGGGCGGCGGCTGGTGTTCGAGGTCTCGGCGGCGGACCCGGTCGAGGTGATCGGCTCCGGCACGCACGAGCGTTTTATCGTGGATCGCGACCGGTTCGAACAGAAGGTGCGCGAGAAGGGCGCGTAGCCGGTCGCTACGGGATCGTTTCGTTCTTCAGGAACGCGTCGAAAAACGCGATCGTATTCTGCACGAACAGGCGATCGCCCTCGCCGGTGAATGTGTGCGGCTGGCCTTCATAGCTGAAACACTGCACGGTCTTGCCGAGCGCTTGCAGCCACGCGCACAAATGGGCTGACCATTCCGGCGGCACCAGTCCATCCGCAGCGCCGTGATGGATGCTCACCGCCGCCTCGATGGCGTCCAGGTGGTAGATCGGGGAGATGGCCTGTAACGCCGCTTCCGGTGCGGCGAGTTCTTCCAGGCCGCGCCGCCCGCCGGACCACTGGTTGATCGCGGTGAAGTTCTGCACCTCGTCGCCGCTCATCGCGCCGTAGAGCACCGCCGCGTCGATGCCGGGATCGACCGTGATCACCCGCAGCGAGATTCCGCCGCCCATGCTGTGCCCCCACAGCCCGATCGCCTCAGGACTCGCGGCGAACAACTCCCCGGCCATGCCGCCGGTCTGCCGCACGATCGCCACCAGGTTCAGCACGTCGATCGCCATGCCCACGCGGAACAGGTTGGGTCCGTTGTCAGAGGGCGCGTAGCCGCGCAGGTTGGGGTGCAGCACGAGATAGCCTGCCCGCGCGAGATCGTCGGCGTAACGCGTGGTGTAGTCCAGCGTGTAGTACTGCGCCGGGTCGATGTACCCGTGCAGCGCGATGATCACCGGGAACGGCCCGCGTCCCTGCGGGATGTTCATGAAGCCGTAGATCGTCAGGTCGTCGCTGGGGTAGGCGATCAGGTAACGCGTAAAGGCGTCGGTTTGCGCCAGCGTCTGCTCGACGGTGACCACGCCGCCGCCGTAACTGCGCGCGCGCAGCGCCTCGATCGTCAGGCCGGCGTATTCGTCAGGGATGGGGGAATGATCTTGTGCCGCTGCCGGCAGCGCGACTCCGAGCGCCAGCAGCAGGAGCAAGAGGCTGATGACTGTGGACCGGTTCATGCACCTTGACCTTTCAATGCTTGCGATAATGTGGGGATGCAGGCCAACGGCTCATGCGCCGATCATAAAGTGTGCGGTGTGATTCGGCAATACCGGCCCGTGCCGCCGCACCTACGCGTATTCCGGCGGCTCGGAGATGACTGCCGCGCGCCACAACGCGCCGTTGGTGTGCAGCTCGAAGACCCGGCCATCCGGCACGCGCACCAGCACGTGGATCCCGTCATCAGCGCGCCAGCGGCGGCCCACGTCGATCACGGGTATCGTCGCGCCTTCCCAGCGCAGGCTGGACGGCACCGGCCAGCCGTCCGGGGTGAAGGTAGCGTCTACCTGGGTCATGCGAAATGTCATAGCTGCCCGTCCAGGTAATCTAGCACGAACTGGAGCGCCGCGGTGACGGACTGCGCGCGGTTCTGCGCGCGGTCGCCCGAAAAGAGGAACCGCCGCACCCACGTTCCCGCCGGGGTGCTGAGCCCGATGAACGTCAGGCCGACGGGTTTCTCGGCGGTCCCGCCACCCGGCCCCGCGATCCCGGTCACGCTGAGCGCGACCGCGGCCTGCAAGAGTCTACGCACGCCGTCCGCCATTTGTCGCGCGACCGGCTCGCTGACCGCGCCGTGCTGCGCGAGCGTCTCCGCGCCCACGCCGAGCACCTGCTGTTTGACCGCGTTCGCATACGACACCACGCCGCCCAGCACATAATCCGAGCTGCCCGCGACGGCGGTCAGGCGCGCCGTGATCAGGCCACCGGTGCAGGATTCAGCGGTTGCGATGGTCAGCCCGGCGGCGCGCAGCCGGTCCCCAACGGTCTGTTCGAGCGAGTTGGCAGTCATGGTGAGCAGTCCCTCTGTTGTGTGCGTGACCCATCCCCTGAATCCAGTATACGCGTTTCGGCGCAGCAGGCACAACAAGTTGAGGCGGGCGGTCCTTCCTGCTCCTTTCTGACCCCCAGATATTCTGTAAAAACCCAAAATTTAACCCTTGACGGCCTATATTCCTGATGGTATAGTACTCACCGTTGATGCGGGGTAGAGCAGTGGCAGCTCGTCGGGCTCATAACCCGGAGGTCGCAGGTTCGAATCCTGCCCCCGCTATAGTGGAAGACCCCAGCCGCGTGGTTGGGGTCTTTTTTGTCTCGCGACGCGCGCTGCACTTCCTCGCTCACTGCAATAGCGCGCCAAGGGCGGTGGGAATTTCCCCGATATGCTCCAGGACGTAATCCGGCGGGCGCTGCATGCGGGCGACATCCTCCCGTGTGGACGCGCCGCTCATTACGGCGGCGGTCAGCATCCCCGCCTGCTGCCCCATTAACATATCCGTCTCCAGCCGGTCGCCGACCATCATGCACCGCGCTGCCGGTAACCCAAGCCGGCTTAACGCGACTTCCATGATCAGCGTCGATGGCTTGCCCGCCAGAAGCTCCAGCTTGCGCCCCGAGATGTGTTCCAGGGCCGCGATCGTCGCCCCCGCATCCGGGATGCCGCCGCCGGGCATGGGGCACGTTTTGTCGGCGTTGGTGGCAAAGAAGCGCGCGCCGTTGACCAGCGCCTGGTATGCTGTGTTCAGCTTCCGGTAATCCAGCGTGCGGTCAAAAGCGACGACAACCGCATCAACCCCGTGTGGTTGGATGACTTCTCGCGGGTCCTGGTCGAGGAACTCGTTCACGATCGTCAGCCCGTGACCGCGTAGTTCGTCGTGTAACGCCTGCTCGCCGATCACGTACAGGGCCAGGTCAGGATGGTGTGCCGCCAGATGATAGCCGAGCACGTACCCGGATGTGACGACGTCGTCTGCGCTTGCAGGGATGCCCAGGCGCGTCAATTTCTCCGCATACGCGGTGCGCGGTTGTAGCGGCTTGTTGCTCACGAACAGGACACGCTTGTTTCGCTCTCGAAGGTAAGCGATCATTTCCACCGCGCCCGGTAGCGCGTCGTCGCCAAGATATACAGTGCCGTCCAGATCAAAGACGAAGCCATCAATTGTGTTCTGCATAAGTGTATCCCGGTCTATGTGCAGGCCAGACTGTGTCTGCCTTTAGAAAAACGTCGTTAGCACCGCGCTCCCCCGCCAGGACGGGCGGGGCATCTGTTGGCTGAAGCTTTGAGCAACATTATGACCTGTGTCACGCGATCGTACCACTGGTGGATACCCGCTTGCCCTGGTATTGTCGAAATGGATGCGACCAGCAATGTGGCCCAACATGGCTCTCCGACTATCACCCGCACGGAATCAAAAAACACCGTCTCCGGCGCTTCTGAGGGGGACATCTGAAGCGGGCGACGGGATTCGAACCCGTGGCCTTCTCCTTGGCAAGGAGACGTTCTACCACTGAACTACGCCCGCGTGGTGCCAGATGCGGGGGTGTGAGGCAGTCAGCCCCCCCGTATATGGCGCTTCGTTGCGTCAAACAGCCGCAATCGGAAGAGTGGTTTAAAGGGCCACCGGCGGAAATCCAAGTACGACCGCTACAAAGGGGCTGCGTAGCTCCGGAAAAGGTTGTTAATGGGGCGTGACTGAGTACACGCCGACGCTTCAACCGTTGTGAAGTCTTGATTGCCGGGGTACTATGCGCCTGTAGTAACGCGATTGGAGAGCCACCAGCAGACGGTCGGCTCTTTTCGTACTGGTACAGATTTCCTCGGCCCTAGAAGCCGTGTTATGATGGACTGACTTATTGTTACTACACTTTCGAAGAAGGCATGATTTATGGCAACAGACAACAACGAACTCGGCGGTATCTTGCCCAAGGAGTATGCGCGCTTCGACAACCGCACGCTCGCGACGCTGCCCTGCACGCTGTGGTTTCTGGACTCGGTTTCCAAGCGCCAGGTAAACTACGGGTCTGGTTGAAGCATCTGTAGGCCCGTATTTCGCATTGCCAAAAACCGAAATCGGTAAAGATGGTATTGAATTGAACATGTGCAGACTATGGTTAAGGAAGGTACTAGATGCAGAAATGGGAATATCTACATATTCGGGCAAACCATGAGGAAGTGCGAACGGTAAACGGACAGCCCCTGGATAAAATACGGCCTGGGAGCGGCATGCCTGTGAAGGGCCAAAATTTGCACGAACTGCTGTCACAAGCCGGGGAAGATGGCTGGAACCTCGTGTCGCATCAAATGCCCAACGTTGGAACAGAGGTCTTCGTCTTCAGGCGACCTAGGCCATAGCTCGCTGCGTCGACGATATCCTCATCGTAATATTTCTCAGCCAGACCGCGTTGTTGTCGCCTTCGAAGTGTTCCAGCAAATGGTTTGAGGCGGGGAATCAGTGCCATTTAGAGTCGATTTGGGAGTCGAAAAGAATCACGCTGCAGGTTTACTTTGCCGTTGCTGTTTGCTATTCTAGAATGACCCCTACATAGCGATGAACGTGGAGCCAACTATGTCGCATGTGTTCATTAGCTACAGTAAGAAGAACAGAGATTATGCACACCGCCTCGCAAACCATTTGCTTGAACACGGCTTCGACGTCTGGATCGATGACCGTATCGACTATGGCGAGAATTGGTTACAGGTGATGGTGGGTGCTGTCCGCGAATGTGCTGCTTTTGTCGTCATTATGACGCCGGAAGCAGAAGCCTCACGATGGGTTGAACTAGAAGTAGCTTGGGCGCACCGTTGGGAAAAGCCGAAATTTCCCATTCTGCGGAGCGGTGAAAATTGGCCTGTATTTGAATTGACTCAATACGCCGACTGCCGGGACGGCAAGCTGCCGGACGATCGCTTTATCCTTGAACTCAGTAAGCGAGCGCCGTCCAAGCAAATCAAGGGACGGGATATATCGCAGCGCGCTAAAATGAAGGCTTCATCGCACATATCAGAAGGGTCCGGCCTTGACCAACTGTTCGAAGATGAAACCGAGTCGCCTGGCACAGATAAGCTGAAACCTGGTGAGAGGCCAGGGTCAATCCTGTCCAGGCTTATTGCCCGTAGAGACGAACCGCCGGAATGGCTAACAGAATCGATTCTACGGGCATTCCCGCGGCCCTATGAAGGCTATGACCCCGATAGATTGGCGGACAAGGCGCGCCCTGCACCGCCCATCTCGCCGGATGCACAGCGATTGCTCGACGTGATGCTCAATCCGCAGAAATCGCCACCCGAGCGCGCTGAAGCCGGACGCAAACTGGCCGAAATCGGCGACCCCCGCCCAGGCGTTGGGCTGCGTGAAGATGGACTGCCAGACATTGATTGGGTCGAGATTCCTGAAGGCGAATTCATCTACCAGGATGGCGAACGCGTCCACTTGCCAACGTTTTGGATGGCACGCTATCCCGTAACATATGTGCAGTTTCAGGCGTTCATCGATGCGGACGACGGCTTCCAGCGCGATGAGTGGTGGGAAGGACTATCACCCCAATACCTGAAACAAGCGATAGCAGAGCAAGCTTTCAAGTATGATAATCATCCCCGAGATAGTGTGAGCTGGTATCAGGCAGTGGCGTTTTGCCGGTGGTTCAGCGAGCAGTCGGGTTACAGTGTGCGGCTACCGACACAACAGGAATGGGAGAAGGCTGCGCGCGGCACCGATGGGCGCGAGTATCCCTGGGGTGCGGAGTATATCTCCGGATACGCCAACGTCGATGAGACAACTTTTGGCGGGTTGTATAGCCTGGAACAATCATCCCCTGTTGGTATGTATCCTCAAGGCGCATCACCCTATGGCGTGCTGGACATGGCTGGGAACGTCTGGGAATGGTGTCTGGATGAGCTCCATACTCGACTCGATGCCGGAAATCGTGTGATACGTGGTGGCTCATGGCAACTTCCTGTCCGAACCGTGCGTTGTGTCGTCGAAGGTCGGAGTGACCCGGGCGACCGACTGAACCACATCGGTTTTCGGGTGTGTGCGGTGGCTCGTCCTACGCAACAACTCTGGTCTCGGATGCTTTGTGCTCCGGCACTCTGAGTCTCTTGAATCTAAGGGTGTCTGGGGGAATCCCCCTGGATGGTTCTTTCGCCGAAGGCGAATCACAGATGCTACAAATTAGCATATCTATTAGGGTTACCCTCTTCAGCTGGTCAGGCCACCTGTTGAGCGACTGCGTGTGTTGCATGGGTACATAATCCACTGTGCGCCATTACCCCCAACCGCGCCACCTGCCGCAGCACCACGTTCAGCACGTCGCCGCGCCGCTGGACCGTGCCTGCCACCACCTGTTTTTGACAATCGAAGCGTGCTCATGGGTTAGCGCACGCTGTTCTGCTTCAAAATAGGGATTTGAAGGCGTGGATTTTGATAGCAATCTGCACGGAATCAAAAAACGCCGTCTCGGCGCTTTTGAGGGGGACATCTGAAGCGGGCGACGGGATTCGAACCCGTGGCCTTCTCCTTGGCAAGGAGACGTTCTACCACTGAACTACGCCCGCGTTTGTTGCAGTGTTCAACAGTATAGATCAGAAACCGGGGTTTGACAAGGGTAAAATCAACCGTTTTCCGCGTTTTCAGCCCCTGCCCGGCAGTGTTAAAATCGCACTTGCCCCCGGTACCTACCGCCTGTAATATCTCCTCAAATGCCAGGAACACAGCCGGGGCAGACACCAACCAGCAGGCCAGGGAGCACACCAGCAATGAGCACTGAGAACACCACAACCAACGCATCGAACCCACTCAGCGCGGACATTCACCTGTTGGGGAATTTGCTGGGCCGCGTGATCCGCGCGCAGCACGGCGAGGACGCGTTCAACACCGTCGAGGCGGTGCGCGCCGCCGCAAAAGCGCGCCGGGGCGGCGACCTGATGCAGCACATCGAGCTGGCGAACATCATCAACGGGCAGCACCTCGACGGCAAGCGCGTGCTCGTGAAAGCCTTCAGCAACTACTTCCAGTTGATCAACATCGCGGAAGACCAGCAGCGCGTCCGTGTCTTGCGCCAGCGCGAGCGTGACGGGGCACTGCGCGAATCGGTGGGCGCGGCTGTAGCGGCGTTGCGCGAGGCCGGGGTCACGGCGGAAACGCTGCGCGCGCACCTGGAACAGATCGGCGTGCGGCTGGTGATGACCGCCCATCCCACCGAAGCCAAACGCAAGGAAGTGCTGGTCAAGCTGCGGCACATCGCGCAACTGCTGCGCCGCCAGGACCGTGAAGACCTGCTCCCGCGCGAGCAGCGCGCGCTCGAGGCGGCGCTGGCCGAAGAGATCGAGGAATTGTGGCAGACCAGCCCCACCCGCCACACACGCGCCACCGTCGCGGACGAGGTCGATTTCGGGCTGTATTTCATCACGTCCACGATCATGGACGTGGCGCTGGACGTGGTGCACGACCTCCGCGCCGCGCTGGAGACGCACTACCCCAACGCGGACTGGTCCGGCCTGCCGCACCCGCTGCGTTACAGCTCGTGGATCGGGGGTGACCGTGACGGGAATCCGCACGTGATGCCGGAGGTCACGCTCGCCACGCTGCACACCCTGCGCAGCGCCGCGCGCGAGGTCTACCTGGCCGCGCTCGCGCACCTGCGTGACCACCTGACGCAGTCCACGGGCGAGGTGAGCGTTGATCCCGACCTGCTGGCGCGTGTCGATGCAGCCCGCCCGGCCCGCAAATACCCGACCGAACCGTACCGCGAATGGCTGGACGTGATCATCGAGCGGCTGGCCGAGGACGCGTACCTCAGCGGGGCGGACCTGCTGGCGGACCTCGAACGCGCACAGCGCAGCCTGCGCGAGCACCGGGGCGCGCTGGTCGCGGGCGGCGAAATGGCACGTCTGATCGAGAAGGTGCGCCTGTTCGGGCTGCACCTGGTCCCGCTGGAAGTGCGGCAGGATGCCCGGCTGCACGCGGCAGCGATCGATGAACTGCTGCGCTATTACGAGATCTGCCCGAATTATGCTGACCTGCCGGAAGATGAAAAACAGCGCCAACTGCTGTGCGAGATCGTCAACCCGCGCCCGCTGTTCCCCGTCGAACCGGCGTTTTCCGAAACCACCAACATGATCATCGCGACGTGGCGCATGATCGCCCAGGCGCACCGCACCTATGGCCCCGACGTGATCGACACCGTGATCGCCAGCATGACCACCGCGCCCAGCGATATGCTCACGATGCTGCTGTTCGCGCACGAAACCGGGATCGCGCCACATGTGGACCTCGTGCCGCTGTTCGAGACGGTGGACGACCTGCGCAACGCGCCGCAGGTGATGCGGGCGCTGTTCGAAACGCCGGAATACCGCGCCTATCTCGCCGCGCGGGACGATCGCCAGCAGATCATGATCGGCTATTCGGACAGCAGCAAGGACGGCGGTTATCTCGCGTCCAACTGGGGGCTTTACACGGCGCAGGAAGCGTTGGGGCAGACCTGCGCCGATTACGGGATCGGGGTGGTGATGTTTCACGGGCGCGGCGGCAGCATCGGGCGCGGCGGCGGCCCGACCAACCGCGCGATCCTGGCCGGTCCACTCGCCGCGATGCAGGGGCGGATCAAGATCACCGAGCAGGGCGAAGTGATCGCTTACCGCTACAGCAACCCCGACATCGCGCACCGCCATCTGAACCAGGTGCTGAACGCCATGCTGCTCGCCACCGGCACCCCCGCCAGCCCGGACCCGCGCCTGGAGTGGCGCGCGGTGATGGAGGCGCTGGTCGAGGCCGGGCTGGAGGCGTGGCGTACCTTCGTCTACGAGACGCCGGGCTTTCTCGACTACTGGCAGCAGGCCACGCCGATCCGCGAGATCAGCCAGATGCCGCTGGGATCGCGCCCGGCCCGACGCGCGGCAGGCGGCTTCGGGAACATCCGGGCGATCCCCTGGGTGTTCTCCTGGATGCAGAGCCGCGCGATCATCCCAAGCTGGTACGGCGTGGGGTACGCGTTCGAGCAGTACTGCGCCGCGCACGACTGCGACGACGAGGGCCTCGCGCTGCTGCGCGCGATGTACGCGGATTGGCCCTTCTTCCGCGCGCTGATCCAGAACGTCGAGTTGGACCTGGCAAAGGCTGACATGGGCATCGCGGCGCATTACGCCAGCCTGGTACGTGATGCCGCCCTGCGCGAGACGATCTTCGAGGCGATCCGCGCCGAGCACGAACGTGCCTGCCGCCACGTCTGCGCGATCACCGAACAGGACGACTTGCTGGCCGGGAACCCGGTCATGCGGCGCTCGATCGACCGGCGCAACCCGTACGTGGACCCGCTGAACTTCGTGCAGGTGGCGCTGCTGCACGAGTTGCGCCAGATGTCACCGGACACACCGGATTACGACGCCGTGCTGAACGTGGTGATCCAGACGGTCAACGGCATCGCGGCGGGCATGAAAACGACCGGCTGAAACGGTATCATTACCACGCGAAAGGGGCGATCCGCGAATCGCCCCAACGAATGGTGTTGTCGCAGCGTGTGTGCTACTGCACGCCGTACAGCTCCCCGAACTTGGTCTTCAGGTAGCGCATGTAGGGTTCGACGGTCAGCGGGCTGCCGGTGACGCGCTCAAGCAGTTCGTTGGCGGTGAACTTCTTGCCGTGCTGGTAGATGTTCGCCTGCAGGAAGCGGTACAGCGTGCTGAACTCGCCGTGCCGGACCTGCGCCGGGATCTCTGAATGCCGCGCCATCGCCGTCTCGTAGAACTGCGCGCTCATGATGTTGCCGAGGGTATACCCCTGGAACACGCCGCCGATGCGCCCGCTGAACCAGTGCACGTCTTGCAGCACGCCGTCTCGCATATCCGGCGGCGCGATGCCCAGGTCCGACGCGTAACGCGCGTTCCAGGCATCCGGCAGATCAGCGATCGCGAGTTCACCTTCCAGCAGCGCCAGTTCGAGGTCAAAGCGGATCATCACGTGCAGGTTATACGTCACCTCGTCGGCGTCTGTGCGGATCAGCGACGGCTCGACCTTGTTGATCGCGCGGTAGAACTCGTCCAGCGGGACCTCGCCCAACTGCTCCGGGAAGCGGCGCTGCAGGTCCGGGTAGAAGTATTCCCAGAAGTTGCGGCTGCGCCCGACGATGTTCTCCCACAGGCGCGACTGGCTCTCGTGCGTGCCGGACGACGCGCCGCGTGCCAGGGGCGTGCCTTCGTAGGCGTGGTTCACGCCCTGTTCGTACATCGCGTGCCCGGCTTCGTGCATCGTGCTGAACATGCACTCACCGAGGAAGTCCTCTTTCACGCGCGTGGTGATGCGCACGTCGTCGATGGAGAAGCGAATCTCGAACGGGTGATGTGTCAGGTCCTGCCGCCCGCGCGCGAAGTCGTAGCCGAACCGCCGCGCCACGTCCGCGCCGAACGCGAGTTGTTCCTCGGCAGGGAAGTGCTGCCACAGGCACGCATCGTCGATCGGCTCTTTGTCCGCGATCGCCTGTACCAGCGGGACCAATTGCTCGCGCAGGTCCGCGAAGACCCGGCGCACGTCGCTGACGCGCATGCCGTAGTCGGTGAAGTCGATCAGCGGGTCCATGATGTGCTCGTAGCCGGGGAAGAATCCGGCAAGCTGGCGGCTCATGTCGAGCGTCTTTTCCAGGTACGGCTGCACGCGCTTGAAGTCGTTTTCCGGGCGCGCCTCGGTCCAGACCTGGTACGCTTCGGCGGTGTGCGCGGCGAACTCGGCGTTGAACTCGGCGGGCACTTTCGTCGCGCGTTCGTACTCGCGGCGCGCCACGCGGATCAGCGCGGCGTCGTCGTGCTCGTAAGGCAGGCTTTGCTCGTAGTCGCGCAGGTCGTCCAGCAGCTTCCCGATCGCCGGATCGGTGGCGCGTTCGTGCGCGACCTTCTGCAGCGTGCCGAGCTGCCGCCCGCGCGCCTTCGCGCCGCCCTTCGGCATGTAGGTGGATTGGTCCCAAAACAGCACGCCCGCCGCCGAATTCAGGTCGTTGACTTCGATCAGGCGGCGTTTGAGCTGCTCCAGCGTCTTTTGTACTTGATCTTCCACGTGATATCACTCTCCTTAAAACACAAACTCTTTAGATGATGTCGCTCGCCGGGTGGGTGAGGATGCGTGCCATCGTCAGCCCGTCGATGTTGCCGCCGCTGAGGATCACGCCGACGCGCCCGGAAACGTCAACCGCCCCGCTGAGCAGCGCCGCCACGCCCAGCGCGCCGGACGGCTCGACGACCAGCTTCGCGCGGTAGAACAGGAAGCGCACCGCCTCAATGATCGCCTGCTCGGTGACGGTGCGCATGTCATCGACGTATGCCAGCACCAGCGGGAACGTCACCGCGCCCAGCGACGGCGTGCGCGTCCCGTCCGCGATGGTGGGCGGGTTGTGCACGGTGTGCAGTTCCCCGCTGTGGAACGAACGCGTCGCGTCGTCCGCGACCTCCGGCTCGATGCCGATCACCGTGCAGGCCGGGCACAACCCCTTCGCCGCGATCGCGCTGCCGCTGAGCAAGCCCCCGCCGCCGCACGGCGCGAGCAGGTAATCCAGCGGCCCGGCGTCCTGGCATAGTTCCAGCGCGGCGGTGCCCTGCCCCGCGACGATATCGGGATGGTCGTAGGGCGGCACGATGGTGAAACCGTGCTCGGCAGCGATCGCGCGCGCCAGCGTTTCGCGCGTCTGTTGTTCGGGGTCGTACTCGATCACGTGCGCGCCGTAGCCCTCGGTGGCGGCGCGCTTGATCAGCGGCGCGTTGCCGGGCATCACGATGTGTGCATCCACGCCCAGCATGCGGCACGCCAGCGCGACCGCCTGCGCGTGGTTGCCCGACGAATACGTGATCACACCGCGCGCGCGCTCGTCGTCGCTCAACAGGCTGATCGCATTATACGCGCCGCGAAACTTAAACGCCCCCACGCGCTGGAAGTTCTCGCACTTCAGCAGCACCGCCGCGCCGGCCCGCGCGTCGAGCGTGCGGCTGGTCATCACGGGGGTGTGGTTGGCGACGTCTTTGATCCGCTCGTAAGCGGCCTGTACCTGCTCGAACATGGTGTGACTCATTTCGTGCGCCGGTCGGGTCAAAACTACGTGTACCGCGCCGATTATACGAAACATCCGCGCGGCAAACGAATCGCCGGGCACAACATGCTATGATCTGGATGGTGTGTGCCGCGTATCGCATACACTCATTTTCACGCGCCACACCCGGCGCGACAAAACAACTGATTCGCCACATGCTTTTAAAGGAGGCACTGCAATGGAATACCGTTATCTGGGCAAGACCGGCATGAAGGTCAGCGAGCTGTGCCTGGGCGCGATGACGTTCGGGCGCGAGACCAGCGAAGCCGACAGCTACACCATGATGGACATGTTCGCCGAGGCGGGCGGCAACTTCATCGACACCGCCGACGTGTACTCGCAGGGCGGGTCGGAGACCATCGTCGGGAAATGGCTCAAGGACAAGCCGCGCGACGATTACGTGATCGCGACCAAGGTCCGCTGGCCGATGGGCGACGGGCCGAACGATGTTGGGCTGAGCCGCAAGCACATCATATCCGGCGTGGAGGCGAGTCTCAAGCGGCTGGGCACGGATTACATCGACCTGTACCAGGTGCACCGCTGGGACCCCGGCGCGGCGCTTGAGGAGACGCTCAGCACGCTCGACCGGCTGGTGCAGAGCGGCAAGGTGCGCTACATCGGCGCGAGCAACTTCCTGGGCTACCAGTTGCAGAAAGCGATCGACCTGAGCAACCAGATGGGCTGGGAGCCGTTCGTCTGCCTGCAGCCGCTGTATAACCTGCTCGACCGCGCGACCGAGTGGGAGCTGGTGCCCGTCTGCCAGAACGAGGGCCTCGGCATCATCCCCTGGAGTCCGCTACGCGGCGGGTGGCTCAGCGGCAAATACCACCGTGATATGGACGCGCCGCCGGAGGGCACGCGCATCGAGGAGGCGGCCCAAAAAGGGTGGGGCGAAGCGTGGGACAAGTACGCCAACGAGCGCACGTGGCACGTGATCGACACGCTGTTCGAGGTCGCCCGAGAAGCCGGAAAGTCGCCCGCGCAAACCGCGCTGCGCTGGCTGGTCCAGCGGCCCGGCGTCACCGCGCCGATCATCGGGGCGCGCACGATCGCGCACCTGCAGGACAACCTCGGCGCGGCGGGCTGGACGCTCAGCGCGGCGCAGATGAACCGGCTCACGGCGGCGGGTGACTACCAGGGGCCGTACCCCTACGACACGCTCGGCCCGACCGACCGCGACCGGTAAGCGGCGCATAACCTAACATCAGACGCTCCGGGCGGCCTGCGGGTCGCCCGGTCCGTAGCGGTGCGCGCGGCCCTAACTTGGCATCTGCGCCAACCCGCCGTAAGATTAGGGGCGAGACACTGGCAGGCAATTTGTGATTGGCTTCTGGGAGAGGATCACCCCCATGCTCACGGCTCTGGTTACGGGCGGGACGGGCTTCGTCGGCTCGCATGTAGCGCGCGCGCTGGTACAGGCCGGCTACCGGGTGCGCATTTTGCAGCGCGAAACCAGCCGGCTCGACCTCGTGCAGGATATCCCCTGCGAGCGTGTCGTCGGTGACGTGCTGGATTACGAGTCACTGCTGGACGCGATTGAAGGCATCGACTGGGTGTTCCACGTCGCGGCGGTATCGGCGTACTGGCGCAACGATCCGGACCTGATCTACCGCGTCAACGTGGACGGGACGCGCTACGTCCTGCAGGCGGCGGAGACACGCGGCGTCAAGCGCGTGATCCTCACCAGCAGCGCCGCCGCGATGGGCCACCGCGACGACCTGCGCCCGGTCGATGAGACGGTGCGCTTCAACTACGACCCAAGCCTGACCCCCTACGGCCACAGCAAGTTTCTGGCCGAAGCCGAAGTCTACCGCGCGATCCGGCGCGGGCTGGACTGCGTGATCCTCAACCCGGCGGTGATCACCGGTCCCGGCGACCTGAACCAGATCAGCAGCAGCGTGGTGATCGAGCTGGCGCGCGGCAACGTCCCGCCGACCGTGCCCCCCGGCGGGGTCACGGTGATCGATGTGCGCGACGTGGCAGCGGTGCACGTGGCAGCGGCGGAACGCGGGCGCACCGGTGAGCGCTATCTGCTTGGCGCGGTGGACCTGACACACAAGGCGTGGCTGAAACTCACGGCGGATGCTGTGGGGCGGCCTATGCACGCGATCCCGCTGCCGGGGCCGGTGGTGCACGTCGCGGCGCACGTGGTGGACGGGCTGCGCGCGCTCGGCGTGTCGGTGCCCATCGAGGGCGGGCAGTTGAAGCTCAGCACGCACATGATGTTTTTCGACTGCCGCAAGGCGTGGCGCGAGCTGGGCGAGCCGCAAGTCCCGATCCAGCAGAGTCTGCGCGACACGTACGAGTGGTATCGCGCGCACGGCGAGCTGTGAGCCGTGCGCCGGATGCCACACCCGCGCGCCATCCCTGACCGCGACCATCCCTTCCCCTCGACGCGCTACCAGGGCAGCAAGCGCAAGCTCGCCGCGTGGATCTGGGACTCCGTCGCGCACCTGGACTTTGACTCCGCGCTGGACCTGTTCGGCGGGACGGGCGTGATCGCGCACACGTTCAAACGCGCCGGAAAACGCGTGATCTACAACGACGTGCTGCGCGCAAACTGGCAGATGGCGCGCGCCCTGATCGAGAATCCCGGGGCGCGGCTGTGCGACGACGACCTGGCGCGCATCCTCACCGCGCACCCGGATATTGCCTACCCGGACTTCATCCAGCGCACGTTTCGCGACATCTACTTCACCGACGCTGAAAACGCGTGGCTGGACCGCACGATCACCAACATCGACACGCTGCTGTACGGTTACGCGGCGGATATCGCGCGGTTCGCGCTGTACCAGGCGTGCATCGCCAAGCGCCCGTTCAACCTGTTCCACCGCGCGAACCTGTACATGCGGCTGGCGCGGGTAGAGCGCTCGTTCGGCAACAAGACCACGTGGGACACGCCGTTCCCGGACCATCTGCGCGCGTTCGTCAGCGAAGCGAACGCCGCGATCCTCGACAACGGGCGCGACAACCGCGCGCTGTGCGGGGACGCGCTCGACGCGCCGCGCGATGTCGACCTGGTGTACATCGACCCGCCCTACATCAGCGCGAAGGGCAGCCGCGTGGATTATCACGGCTTCTATCACTTCCTCGAAGGGTTGGCCGACTACGTCGCGTGGCCGGCGCGCGTGGATTACGGCTCCAGGCACCGCCGCATGATCCCGCAGCCGTCGCCCTGGACCGATCCGCGCCGCATCCGGGACGCGTTCGCCGCCGTGTTCGAGCGCTTCCGCGACTCGATCCTGGTCGTGTCCTACCGCGCGGACGGCATCCCCGCGCGCGGCGAGCTGCTCGACCTGCTGCGCGCCGTCAAGCCGCGCGTGACGGTCGCCGACCAGCCGCAGCGTTACGCGCTCTCCAAGCGGGCTTCACGCGAGTTGCTGTTGATCGCGGAGTAATGCGGGCTATCACGCACCGGTTGGCCTATAATCTGGTCCAGACAACCCTACACGGAGCGATGCCCGATGTTCGATGCGATCCTGATGCTATTGGCGCTGCTGCTATTCGGCGTGCTGCACAGCCTGACCGCCGCGCCGCCGTTCAAACGCGCGGCCCGCGCCCTGCTCGGCGAGCGGGCCTATCACGGCCTGTACCGCCTGCTGTATAACGTGTTCGGCGCGATCACGATCTTGCCCGTGTTGGCGCTGCTGGCGCTGCGACCGGGGCCGGTCGTGTGGGATGCGACGGGCATCGCGGCGGCGCTGCTTACGCTGGCGCAGATCGCGAGTCTGGTCGGGCTGGTCGTGACGGCATTGCAGGTCGACGTCTGGCGGTTTGCGGGGCTGCGCCAGGCGGCGGCGTACCTGGCAGGCGATGCGCTGCCGCTGCCGCCGGAACCGTTCGTGCAGCGCGGCATGTACGGCCTTGTGCGGCACCCGCTGTACCTGTTCTCGATCGTGTACATCTGGACCTTTCCGACCATGCGCGCGGCAGGGCTTGCGTTCGCCGCCGGGGCGACGCTGTACTTCGTGATCGGCGCGCGGTTTGAGGAACGGCGGCTCGCGCGGGAGATCGGCCCCGCGTATCATGCTTACCGTTGCCGCGTGCCGTTCCTGATCCCGTTTGCGGGCCGCACGGTCCCGTGTCCTGATGTCCACGATCTCGCCGGGGACCGCGCGCGCTGAGCGATCCCCCTGGATTTTAGGGGACCGCTGCGCCTCATCTGCGTATATCATGTTATCGGTTCACGCATTAGCGAGGAGTAAAAGCTATGGCAAAGCATATTGACGGCGTGCTGGCGGATAAGTTCGTGTGCCCTAAGTGCGAAAACCGGGGCGGGTACACCGAACGGCTGGCGATGGCCGGTACGGGCCTCTCGCGCCTGTTCGAGGTCCAGCCACACCGTTACGCGTTTGTATCGTGCAATAACTGCGGTTATACCGAGGTCTATAACCTCAAGATACTCGAAGGCAAAGACGACATCGGAACGTTCATCGACATCCTGTTCGCGAACTGAACGCCATATACCGCTTCCCATACACGCCACCGGGCCACCGCGCCCGGTGGTTCGTTTCCCGGCGCGGTGCGCACGCGCGACAGGCATGTTATAGTGCAGGCAGGCTGAGCAGAGGAGGATCGACCATGCGACTGCTGGTAACCGGGGCGACAGGTCAGATCGGTTACGCGCTGGTGCACGCCCTCGCGCGGACGGAACACGCCGTCACCGTCCTGGTGCGCGACGCACGCAAGCTGCCGTTTCCGGACAACGTGCGCGTGATCGAACATCCGCAATTCACCGCCGAGGGATTCGCGGCGGCGCTGGAAGGGGTCGACCACGTGGTCTACGGGATCGGGCTGCCGGAACAATTCCGGCGCGATACGGCGATCTTCGAGCGCGTCAATGTCGGGCTGCTGGAGACGTTCCTCGGCGCGCTGCAGGCCGCCGGAGTCCGGCCATTGACGTACATTTCGGCCTACGAAGTCTTCCGGCCAGACGTAGACGGCGCGATCCGTGAAACGCAGCCCCTCGCGGACGGCACGCACATGACGCCGTACTTCCGCTCGATGATACGCGCCTACCGCAGCGTGACCACGTTCGCAGCGGAACGCGATCTGCCGCTGACCACGATTCACCCGGCGGCGGTCTACGGCGGTGTCGAGGCCAGTCCCGGCATCACGCGCTACATAAACGACGTGGCGCACTGGCGGCTGTGGAAAGTCCCCGTGATCGTGGCGGGGCGCTTTCCGGTCGTGCACGTCGACTCGCTCGCGGATGGTATCCGGCGCGCGATGGGCCATCGCGGGGCGTACATCATCAGCGACGGCATGACCGATCTCAAGACGATCGCGCGGACCGTGCGGCAGCACACGCGTGCCTACGTGCCGCCGGAAGTGCCGGTCGCGCCCCTGGTGCCCGCGATCCGCGTGCTGGAAGCGCTCGCCCGCGTCACGCGCCGCCCGCCGATCATGTCGCGGGTGCAGGTGAAGTTCATCACCGCCGGGTGGGAGCCGCATCCCGGCAAGATCATCTCCCAGCATGGCTGGCAACCGCTGCCGCTGGCGGAAGGGATTCGCCGCTGCCTGGCGTTTGAAATACCCCAATAATGTGCAACGGACGTTGATTCATTCTACAATATATAAACCTATAACATAGCGACTGGAGTACGCTATTATGCAGCGTGCACTCGCCATCACTCTCGTCCTGTTGTTATCCCTGAGCACCGTCCCGCACCCGGCCCGCGCACAACCGGACCCCGACCTGGCGCGCGAACTCGTCGCCGCGCTCAACGCGTGGCGCGTGACGGAAGGCTTGTGGCCGCTGCAGCCAAACACCACACTCGGCGCGCTGGCGCAGCAGCAAGCTGACTACCTGATCGGGCTGCCCGACCTGCCCGACGATATCCACACCGGTCCAGGCGGCGAGACCCCGCCAGAACGGGCCAGCGCCCCGCCGTACAACTGGCCCGACTACGGGCGCGCCGACCGGGTCGCGATCGGCGAAATTGGCTACGTCGGCGCGGGCGTGAGCCAGGCGATCACGTGGTGGCGGGGGTCGGATACCCACACGCGCGCCATCACGAACGACGATTACCGCGAGGTCGGCGTCGGCACTGCGCCGCACCGTGACGGCCACTTGCTGATTGTCGTGCTCGGCGCGCGGCCCAACGTGCTGCCTGCCCAGCTCGATCCGGTCAACCGCGTGCTGTACCTGTCAACCGAGCGCTACCGCTGGGCCGGCAGCAGCCCGGATTGGGTGCACGACGTTACCGGGGTGCGGCTGTTTGACCTGCAGGGCAGACCCCTGAACGCGGGCTGGCAGGCGTGGCAACCGGTCCTGTCGCTGCCAGCAAACGCCGGGGAGCGGCTCTACGTGCTGTACACGGATGGCGTGCAGCAGGCGCTGGCCGAGGTCGAGACCCCGGCGGACCTGGTGCTGCTGCCGGACACGCTGGCGGCGGTGGTCGCGCTGGCGGAGACGGTCACGCAGGCCGCCGTAGCCGGTCCCCCGACCAGGCCGGACGCTGCCCCACCGCCGCCGGCAGGCGATGCGGAGATCGTACCACCGGCAGCCGCTACAGCAGCCCCAACCCCGACCGCCCGGCCAACTGCGACCCCCACGCCCGGCACCCGGCGCGACGTGGTCATCGTCTACGACAGCCGGTCGCTGGCCGTGCTGAACGCGTCCGGGGCAGCGGTGGACCTGTCGGCGCTGGTGCTCGCCTATCCTGGCGGACAGCTTGCCGTCACCGCGTGGGAAAGCACGTTTCTCAACGTGCCGCTGAGCGCCTTCCCCACCGGGGACTGCCTGCAAGCCTGGTCCTGGAACGAAGCCAGCGACCCGCCCAAACCGGATGCTTGCCGCTACCTGCGCAGCATCCTGACGCTCAATCCGTCGCGGTTGTTCTGGACGCGCGCCGATTTCGACGTGCAGTGGAACGGCACGTGGCTGGCGACGTGCGCAGCCGGATCCGGTGAATGTGCGGTCGCGTTGCCGTAACGTGGTGCGTTCGTGTGCCGGCATGGTCGCGCCGGTTCTCCGCCTTGACAGGTCGCCAAATCGTGCCATACAATTGGGCGCGCACGACGTAGAAAGCATCCCGCGCCAGCGGGTGGAGCCACAGGAGCCGCGACCATGCAAACACTATGCCCACTCACCACCATCCTGATCGCACATGATCGGTGGTGCGCCTGCTGATCGCGCGCGTCCCCTGCACCTGATATCCCGCAATACCTGATCTCTCGCGCAGCCCCGCGCGGCGACCACAGGCCACCGCTTCGCCTGTGGGGTGTTTGATTCCCCGCCAACACAAACACAACCTATCGTTCCAAAGGACATGCATGGTGTTTGCATCGTTGTTCAAACAACGGGACGCCTACCGCGTCTACCTGGCGCTGGAAGGCGCGTCATCGCTGTTTTTCGCGCTCATCGTGACGGTGAACATGGTCTACCAGGTCACGGTGGTGCGGCTTGACCCGCTGCAGTTGGTGCTGGTCGGCACGCTGCTGGAAGCGGTGGTTTTCATCTTCGAAGTGCCGACGGGCATCGTCGCGGACGTGTACAGCCGTCGCCTGTCGGTGATCATCGGCCTGCTGCTGATCGGCGTGGGGTTCGCCCTGGAAGGTGCGATCCCGCGCTTTGAGGCGGTGCTCGCGGCACAGGTGCTCTGGGGGCTGGGCGCGACGTTCACCAGCGGCGCGACACAAGCCTGGATCGCCGACGAGATCGGCGAACGGCGCGCCGGTGAAGCGTTCGTGCGCGGCGCGCAGGTCGGGCAGGCGGGCGGCTTGCTGGGCATCGGCGCGAGCGTCGCCCTGGCGAGCGTGCACATCCAGCTCCCGATCGTACTCGGCGGGCTGTTGTTCGTCGTGTTAGGGGTGACGCTGGCCGCCGTGATGCCGGAGCGCGGGTTCACGCCCGTGCCGTCCGCAGAACGCGAGTCCTGGCGTTCGCTGTGGCGCGCGCTGGGCGACGGTTTGCGGCTGGTGCGCGGGCGTGCCGTGTTGCTGATCTTCATCGGGGTAGCGGCATTCCAGGGGCTTTCCAGTGAAGGCTTCGACCGGCTGTGGACCGCGCACATGATCGAGACGATCACGCTGCCCCGCGCCGGCGGACTCGACCCGGTGGTGTGGTTCGGGCTGTTCGGCGCGGCGTCGATGCTACTGACGATCGGCGCGAGCGAGATCGTGCGGCGGCGCGTGGACCTCAACCGCCCGGCGGCTGTACTGCGCGTGCTGCTGGCCGCCTACGCCCTGATCGTGCTGGCGATGCTGGGCTTCGCGCTGGCGACGGGCTTCGCGCTGGCCGTGCTGATGTACCTCGCCACCCGCACCCTGAACGGCGTGGCGAATCTGCTGTTCAATGCCTGGGTGAACCCAAGCATCACGTCCGAGGTCCGCGCGACGGTGTTTTCGTTCGCGGCGCAGATCAACGCGATCGGGCAGATCGTGGGCGGCCCCGGCGTGGGCCTGGTCGGGCGCGATGTCTCGCTGCGCGCGGCGCTGGTCACTTCGGCGCTGCTGTTGTCGCCGGTGCTGGCGCTGTTCGGCACGGCGCTGCGGCGGGTACGGCGCGCGGTCTTCGTGGCTGCCGCCGCCGACTGAGCGCGGGCACGCCTTACGGCGCAGCGAACAGGCGCGCCAGCCCCGGGTACGGGCGCAGCGCGATCACGTCAAACGCGATCAACCCGGCCTGGACCAGCGGCAGCGACGCGAGTGCCGCATGGGCCGCGTCCAGGTCGGGGCATTCCAGCAGCAGCACGGCGTCGGAGCGATCCGCGCGGAACCAGATCGCGCGGATCACGTTCGCCTGTTGCAGGTCGTAAACGCGGCGGGCTTCGGCGCGTAGCAGGTCGCCGGTGAATTGGTCCGCGCTGGCGGCGGGTGTTTCGTGTTCGAGGGCGAGTATTTGCATGGTCGGAATCTCCGGTATCTGAAAGCTAACCACTGGCGGCTGCGCGCTACGTCACGGGCGCGAGATCAGGTACACGCTCGCCAGGATCAACACGCCGCCGGTCCAGCCAAACGCGTCCGGGAACTCCGCGAAGAACACCATCCCCATCACGATCCCGAACACCGGCTCGAACAACGACGCCACGCTGACCACCTGCGCGCTGACCCGCGCCAGCCCCAGAAAATACAGCAGGTACGACATACCAAGCGAAAACACGCCCAGTGGAATCAACACCGGCAGATTGTCCACAATGGTCGTGGTGCTGGTCTGCGCGGCCCAGGGCAGCAGGATCAGCGCGACCATGCCCGTCGACCAAAGATTTTGCGTCAGGCCGGTGACGCGCCCGCGCAGCGACCGGCTGATCAGCATCACCACCGCGTAGCCCAACCCGGAAAACGCGCCCGCGATGATGCCGCCCATCTCGCTTGAGGTCACATCCAGGTTGCGCGGGTCCGCGATCAGGATCATGCCGCCGAGCGCGCACACCAGGCTGAGCACCGTATACCGCGCGCGTGGCTCCCCGATCACCGCCGGGGCCAGCACCGCGACGTACACCGGCGCGGAATTCACGAGCAGCGCGGCGTTGGCGGCGGTGGTGTGCTGTACGGCGTAGGTATACAGCGTCACCGTCGCGCTGACGCACACGCCCAGCAGCAACAACCGGGGCATCCAGGCGCGATACTCGCGCACGCGCACCGGCGCGCGGAAACGCGGCACCAGCGTGGTCAGGAACAGGAAGCCGAACAGGGCGCGAAAACATGCGATCGTGAAGGTGTCCAGCTCAGAGGTCCAGCGGGTGAAGGGGATCGCCAGGCTGAAACAAAACGCCCCGACGATCACCAGCACGATGCCGGGCCACTGGGGCAGCGGTTTGGTGGCGTTGGTGGTCATGATGCGGCGCGCGCGTCCTTTGGGGTGGTGCGGGTACGGCTCAACACGCGCGGAATTATACAGCAAGGGATCGCGCTTGGCGATGCAGAACGCAAAACAAAAGGCGGGGCTGTGTGCGCGTCACATGCCGCGCCGGTTGGCAGCCAGCCCGCAGCGCCGCGCAACCTACCGCGTCACATATCCAGCTCTGCGCGGACGGTGTCGTACAGCACCGACGCTTTAAGCTCCGCCAGCGTGTAGCACGGCCCGCCGAGCCGGTCGGCGAGCTGCTGCGCCAGACCCTGGTCAAACGCGGCGTGCTCCATGTTGATCGTCACGCTGCGGATGCCCGCCGCTTTGATCTCGTCGGCGATGCGGTGCGCTTCGGTCTGCGGCGGAATGTCGCCCATCGACACGTTACCCGCGCCGTCCGTCAGCAGGATCATCAGCGGCATCACGTCCGGGTGGCTGAGCGCCTCGCGCTGGAACACCTGGTAAGCCAGGTACAGCCCCGCCGACAGCGGCGTCTTGCCGCCTACGGGGATATCGGCGAGCGCCTTCTTCGCCAGCATGACGGAGTTTGTCGGCGGCAGCACGAGGCTGGCGCGGTCCTTCTGGAAGGTGATCAGCCCGACGCGGTCCCGGCGCTGGTAGGCGTCCGTCAGCAGCGACATGATCGCGCCTTTGGTCGCGTTCATGCGCTCGGCTACTGCCATGCTCCAGCTCGCATCAACCACGAACAGGATCAGGTTGGCGGACTTGCGCACGCGCACCTTGCGCTGCAAATCCTGCTTGTGGATCGAGTACGCCAGGCCGTTCTCGTCGCGCTCGGATTCGCGGCGGCGCTGGTACGGTGCGGCGGCGCGCAGCGTGGCATCGAACGCGATATCGTCCTTGCGCTCACCGGCAGGCCGCGCCTGGATGTAGCGCCCGGATTTGCGATCGGTCAGCGTGCGGCTGCGGCGGCCCTGGACCTTTCGCGTGAGCCGGTCCAGCGGCGTATCCAGGCGGCGCGGCGAGAATTCGGGGCTTGAATCGACCTGCCGTCCCCCGTCCCACCAGTGTTCATCCTGCGAGTGGTCAAAGACATCTTGTCGTGCAGCGTCAGCCGGTGGCATCTGCTGCTGGCTGTCCGGATCAGGCTGACCGGCAGGCTCGGTCAGCGCCTCACTTTTTTTTCCGGCGGCACAGCACTCTCCGGCAGATCGTCCGGTCCGGGCAGGTCCATCGGCGCTTCGGCGTCCTGGGCCAGCGCCTGCTCAGCGTAACGCTCGTCGATCTCTTCCATGCGCTCGGCGAGTTCGCCCTCGTAGAGCGTGGCCTCCGCGAACGGGCCGCGCTTGAGCCGGTGCGGGAGCGCCAGCTCCGCCGCCAGCAAGATATCGCGGTCGGTGATCTCGCGGCGGCCCTCAAACGCGGCATGCGCGCGCGCCGCCTTCAGGATCACCAGGTCGGCGCGGTGGCCGTCAACGCTCAAATTGGCGGTCAGGTCGGCGATCGCGAACAGGTCCCGGCGCGTGTAAGTCACATCCTCAACGATCTCGCGCGCCGCCTGAATTCGCTGCGAGAGGTCTTTCTCACGCGGGAGCCATTCCTCGCGGAACGCCACCGGGTCGGCGTCAAACCCGATGTTGCGTTCCAGGATCGCCATCCGCTCTTCTGCCGAAGCCAACCCGTGCACGTCGACCGAAAGCGCGAAACGGTCGAGCAACTGCGGGCGCAGCTCGCCCTCTTCGGGGTTCATCGTGCCGACCAGGATGAAGCGTGCCGGGTGCTGGAAGCTGATCCCCTCGCGCTCGACCACGTTCACGCCCATCGCCGCCGAATCCAGCAGCAGGTCGACCACGTGGTCATCGAGCAGGTTTACCTCGTCCACGTAGAGAATGCCCCGGTTGGCTGCGGCCAGCACGCCCGGATCGAAGTGGCGCTCGCCTTTCTGGATCGCCTTCTCGATATCCAGCGTGCCCACGACGCGATCTTCGGTCGCGCTGACTGGCAGATCGATCAGGCGTGTACGCCGCGTCGTAACCGGAAGTGTCTCGCCGGCGGCGACGCGCTCGCGGCACTCGTCGCAGAACCGTTCGGGATGGCGCGGGTCGCAGCTAAAGCGGCAATCCGCCACGACCTCGATTTCCGGCAACAACGCCGCCAACGCGCGGGCCGCGGTCGATTTCGCCGTGCCGCGCTCGCCGCGTATCAGGACGCCGCCAATACTGGGGTTAACCGCGTTGAGGACCAGGGCGCGTTTCATGCGTTCCTGACCCACGATTGCTGTGAATGGATAGACCGTGTGTCGCACTGATGGACCTCGGTTGTTGTTCATCGGACGATACCCCTAGATTATAACGCACTCCGCCCTGCGGCGGCATAGTCATTCGGGCCAACAGCGCCACGAGCGAGTTATCGCCGCGCGCGGGCGCGCGCAAACACCGCCACGCGGTCAGTGTAGCACGATCACGTCGCACGGTTCGCGCACCTCGCCATCACGCAGCGACACGCGCAGCCGGATCGCATAATACCCCGGCGGCTGGCCCGTGAGATCGACCGGGTTTTCGGTCAGCACCCCCGCGATGACCGGCGCTTCGGGAACGCTCTGGTTGCGCGGCGCGGCGCGCACGGTGACCCACGACTCCGGTTCGGTGGCCTGGCGCACCATGCCGCTGTACCCGATCGCGACTTCGTAGGCCCACAGGTCAGGCGCGTTGACCGTGCCATAGACCGTGAACGTGTCGCCAACCACATCGCCGGAGACGGGGATCGCGATCTTCGCGTGCGGATCGGTGCAGTTCTGCGCGAGCAGGTCGCGCGTGGGGTCGAGCGTCGCGGAACTGGCCGGGACGGTCGCGGCACCATCCGGCGCGATCCAGCCGTCCAGTGTGCCCGGTTCCAGTGCCGTGTAGACGATCGCGGCCACGTTAACCGCCAGCAGCGCCGCGAGAAACGCCAGCAGCGCCGCGTACGGGCTGCGCCACAGCCCCACCAGCGTGATCCAGGCGCGGTCCAGCGCGTCCAGCCCGTGCCGCTTCAACCAGCCGGAAATGACCAGCCACGCCGGGCGCGGCATGACGCCAGGCTGCCCGGTCGCGTCCGGGCTGCCGAAGGGGTAGCTGTGCGCGGTAGCCCGTTCCCACCAGGGGCGGTCGTCAGCGTAAAAGGGCGGCGCGGCCCGCGTGCGGCGCTGTGACGGCGGGCGTCCCCGGGCCGCCGGGTGCGGGATGTGCGGCCAGCGCAACCGGTCGTATTCGCGCCGCTTGAGCGCGTTCCCCAGCACGTCGTAGGCTTCGTTCACCTGCTTGAGCTGCTCGGTTGCCCACGCCACGCGGTCCGGGTTGCGGTCGGGGTGCACCTCGCGCACGCGCCGCCGGTAAGCCTGCCGGACCTCGCCGGTCGTGGCGTGGTGGTCGATGCCCAGGATGGCATAGTAATCCCGGCTTGCATCGTAGGTGATCTTACGGCGCATGCGCGTGTTTCATCCTGCCTGCTGCGGCCCTAGCGCCGCCCATACTTGCGTTCGGCTTCGGCGAATTTCTCAGGGTCAACTTCCGGCATCACGTAGCCGCAGTTGCGGCATACCTGCGCCGAGATGTTGACCAACTGCTTGAACGGGCGCAGCATGCGCCGTATGCGCTTCAGCTTCAGCGCGCGCGGCGCGAGCTGCAGATTATGCCACTTGAACTGGTCGCCGGATTCGACCAGGTACGCCGATGCCAGGTCGGGCGATCCGCAGCGCGGGCACTGCCAGCCGGGTTGGACCAGCAGCGGCGAGTGCTCCGCTTCCGGGATCGAGTTCGGCGGCGCGACGGTGGGCGGCGGATTCTGGTCGTAGTGTTCGGTCATCTGGCTTGTCCTTTCCCGGCACGCGGGCCGGCAAACCCGCGCCTGCGGCTAAACGTGCATGTGTACCCCCCGATTATACACGACATCACGTGCGCGCCGTTCCGCGCGCGCTCGCCCTACAACTTTCCGCCCGGCTGCACGTAGTAAACGTTAGACAGGAGCACGGAGTTTACGTCTGGGCACGGAGGACACG
The DNA here is from genome assembly GCA_964425755.1 of uncultured Anaerolineaceae bacterium. Lineage (GTDB taxonomy): Bacteria > Chloroflexota > Anaerolineae > Aggregatilineales > Aggregatilineaceae > CAYRNY01. The sequence goes on along the minus strand of CAYRNY010000016.1, from coordinate 57,891 downwards.
TGAATGTTTGAGAACGCAGCTCAAAAATCGGGTTACATCACCCTGGCGGCGATTTTGATCACGCTGGGTGTTTTCGGTTTCATGGGTATGAATATGCTGTGGCCGGTGGTGTTCATCCTGTTGCCGGGGCTGGTGCTGCTCTGGCTGGCGCTGGCGGGCGGCGCGGTCGCGGCGGTGATCTTCGCCGTGCCGGGGATGCTCATCGCGGGCACCGGCGCGCTGATGTTCCTGCAAAACCTGACCGGCTACTGGGAGAGCTGGGCCTACGCCTGGACGCTGTACGGGCCGTTCCTGGGGCTGGCGTTCGCGCTGATGGGCCGGCGCATTGGGGAACCGGCCCTGGTCGCCGTCGGGCGCTGGTTCGTGTACGCGGGTGTTGTGGCGTTTGCGGTGTTCGGCGTGTTTTTCGAATTGCTGGCGTTCCGGTCCAGCGGGGCGCTGCTGCCCATGCTGTTGATCGCGGTGGGGCTGTATTTGCTGGTGCAAAACACGGCCAGTGGGTGCCTGCTCGCGCAGTCAGAGGACCTGCGGGCGGTTGAGAAGCCCAAGCGCAAGCGCAAACGCGAGGACCGGCTGTTCACCGGGCCGGTGGTCTACGGTTCCTGTGTGCGCAAGCACGGGGATGCGCGCGTCGCGGTGGTGGATGTGGACGATAGCCCGGAGCAGCCGCGCTGAGAACAGTGCGTACCCAAAAACAAACACGCCACGACCGTCGCAGTCGTGGCGTTGTTTTGTGGCGGGGAGGACAGGATTCGAACCTGCGAACCGGTTTCTAGCCGGTTAACCGCTTAGCAGGCGGCCCCAATCGTCCACTCTGGCACCTCCCCGAATACGAGTATATGGAATTTGGCGGAGGGAGAGGGATTCGAACCCCCGGAGACGTATAACGCCTCAGTGGTTTTCAAGACCACCGCCTTAAACCACTCGGCCATCCCTCCGGGTACGACCACCGTCGGAAGCCCCTCCGAGGCGGCCCCAGTATAGCATGATCGCAGGGGGCGGTCAACCGTATTTTTGCGCTGCGGGCAGGCGCATCGGCGCGCGCGAGGCACACTGCCAAGCTACCCGAAATCCCCAGATTGCACTACACTCAGGTCACGATCACAGGTCTACTGTGTCCACTGCCAGGAGGGTGTTTCCATGCAAAGTGACGTGCTCATCATCAAGCGGCAGAGCAAGCGCCGCCCGCAGTTCTGGCTGAAGACCATTCTCAGCCTGGGACTCTGGCTGCTTTGGTGGCGTAACAACTACATCGCCCTGACCCGGCGCTCCGTCGTGCGGCGGAAGGGCGTCTTCAGCAAGGAAGATCGCTCCGTGCCGCTGAACCAGGTGCAGGATATTGCGATATCCTACGGGCTGATCCGGCAGATTTTGGGGCACGGCGACGTGCGGATCGAGACCGCCGGCAGCGCCGGGACCGAGATCGTGATGCAGAACATCGACCGGCCCGAGGAATTCCGCGATATGGTGTTCCAGCAGATTGATGAGTTTTACGACGATAACGATGCCGCGCTGAAGTCTCGCGCCGGCTGAGCACACCCCCGTCGCGCTCGCGCGGAAAACATACGCAACCTCCGCCCGTACCACTGCCCAAACGTGCGCCAGGCGTCAGGCAGCGGCATAGCGGGCGTTATTTTGCGCGTGGTAGAATCGAGGTATCAATGGGGACTATCGCTGCGCGGGCAGGTGCGACAAACCGCCCGCGTGGTGACCAACAAGGTAGCTTTTGCCGGAGAACACACCCGATGAGTTATTCCGCACCGCCCCCCAACCAACCGCGCCCGTCACGACAGGCGCGTCGATCGCGGAACGCCCCGCGCCGTGGCGGGCAGTACCGGCCCCCCACGCCGCCACAAGGGCAGCCGCCGGTGCCGTATGGTCAACCGCCGGTGCCGGGCCAGCAACCCGACCCGCGCTACGCCGGTTCGCCGCGTATGCAGCGCCGCAGGCGGCGCGGCTTCGCGATCGGGCCGGGCATCATCCTCGGCTGCGTGAGCATGGTCGGGCTGGTGATGCTGGGCCTGCTGGTCGCGTTCCTGGTAGCCTATGACCACTACAGCGGGCGGCTGGAAGACGAGATCGACAAACTGGAGGCGCTGGCCGAATACCAGTCGTTCGAGTCGTCGGTGATCTACGACCGCAACGGCAACAAATTGTACGAGGTGATCGGCGAGGGCCGCCGCACGCCGATCAGTCTGGACCAGGTGCCGCAGCACATGATCCAGGCCACGATCGCGCTCGAAGACGACACGTTCTACAGGAATCGCGGCATCGACGTGCCGAGCATCGTCCGCGCGGGCTGGCAGTACGTGCGTTACGGCTATATCGTCTCCGGTGGCTCGACCATCACGCAGCAGTTGATCCGCAACGTGCTGTTCACCGACGAGTACAAGTACGAACAGTCGCTTAACCGCAAGCTGGACGAGGCGCTGCTGGCCGTGATCCTGACGCAGCGCATGAGCAAGGACGAAATCCTCGAGCTGTACCTGAACGAGATCCCTTACGGGAACCTGGCCTACGGCGTCGAAGCGGCGGCACAGACTTACTTCGGCAAGTCCGCCGCCGAACTCACGCTCGGTGAGGCCGCGCTGCTGGCCGGATTGCCGCAAGCACCCGCCAACCTCGACCCGCTCAACCCCGATCCAACCGTGCAGCGCCGCGTGATGGAGCGCCGCAAGCTGGTGCTGGACCGGATGGTCAAGGAAGGCTACATCACGCGGGCCGAAGCCAACGCCGCCTACGCCGAGCCGTTGAATTTCATCAGCCCGGATATCAAGCTCGACAACGCGCCGCACATGGTCGTTTACGCGCAGGCACGGTTGGAAGATTTGCTCATGCGCGAGCTAGGGGCCAGCCAGGACGACATCAAGCGCATGATCGCGCGCGGCGGGCTGCGCGTCTACACCAGCGTGGACCTGGATTACCAGCGGCTCGCGGAGAACATGGCCCGCCAGCAGGTCTCCGCGTTGAAAGCCAGCAAGAACATGAACAACGCCGCGGTGGTGATCCTCCAGCCGGTCACGGGCGAGATCCTGGCGATGGTCGGCTCGGTGAACTACGAAGACGAAACGATCGACGGGCAGGTGAACATGACCATCGCGCAGCGCCAGCCCGGCAGCGCGATGAAGCCCTTCAACTACGCCGCCGCACTGGAACGCGGCTGGACCGCCGCGCACGTGATCTGGGATACGCCGGTGCGGATCGAGATTCCCGGCTCCACGCCCTACGAGCCGGTCAACTACGACCGGCAGGTGCACGGCCCGGTGCGCGTGCGCGAAGCGCTGGCGAACTCGTACAACATCCCTGCCGTGCAAACGCTGCGCGAAGTCGGGCTGGAATACTTCATCTGGATGCTGAACCGCGTCGGCGTGAGCAGCCTCAGCGACCCGGCCAACTACGGGATATCGCTGACGCTGGGCGGCGGCGAGGTCACGCCGCTAGAGCTGACGACGGCTTACGCGACGCTGGCTAACGGCGGCCTCTACGTGCCGAACACCGCGATCGTGTGCGTCACCAATTCGGCGCACGAGATCATCTACGAGTTCGAGCAGCACTGTCCGGCGGACGCCCGGCTGACCAACGACTCCGTGAGCGTGATGGCGGAGAGCACGCAGGTGATGGACCCACGCATCGCGTTTATCATCAGCGACATCCTGGCGGACAACCAGGCGCGCGCGCCCGCGATGGGTGCCAGCAGCCCGCTGTACACCCCCGGCATCCCGACCGCAGTCAAGACCGGGACGACCGACGACTTCCGCGATAACTGGACGGTCGGTTACACGCGCAACCTGGCGATCGGGGTGTGGGCCGGCAATACCGACAACGCCGAGATGTTCAACGTCTCCGGGCTGGACGGGGCCGCCCCGATCTGGAACAGCGTCATGACCGGCATCTACGGCAACCCCGCACTGCTGAACAAGCTCACCAACCGCCTGCCGGACGACGGGCACCTGCAATCCCCTGGCGGCGTTTTCCAGCGCCAGCTTTGCAACATCACGCGCACGGCGCTGCAAGACCCTGCTACAAGCTGCACTCCCGGCCCCTACGAGTGGTTCCTCGATAGCCCGCCGCTGGTGCCGGACTCCAGCGGGAACCTGATCCAGACCGCGCCTACGCCGGAACCGCCGCGTTCCGAGAACGGGCCCCAACTTCAGGAGATCGAGCCGGGGCTGATCAAGGTTGCGGTGGTGCCGGTGGAGACCAACCTGGCGAACGCGATCGCCGCTGCCGACACGTCCGGCAAGACCGTGCCGCCGAAATACTGCCAGGTGCCGGTCGAAGTGATCAACATGGTCCCCGGCGTGCAGGAGCAGCTTTTCATCGCGCCGCCGTCCGATCCGACCGACGCGTACCGCGCGCGGCTGTGGGCGCACAGTGCGGGCGTGGCGATCCTGCCCAAGTTCGCGTGCAACGAGCAGATGCTCAACACCCAGCCGCAACAGGCACAGAACGCTCCCCCCGGCGTGACCGCCTACATCGCGGAGCCTGCACCGGGCCAGACCTACGCCTTCGGCCAGCCGATCAGCATCAAGGGCACCGCCAGCTTCGGCGGCAACGGCTTCTACAAGATCGAGATCAAGGGTGGCTCGCAGTTCCCGGACTGGACCACGCTCGGTGATGTGAACAACTGGAAGAACCAGAGCGGCGTCGTGGACGGCGTGCTGGAGCAGATCGGCGGGGGGCTGATCGCGCCCGGCAATTACGAGATTCAGCTCGTGGTCGTCGGCTCGCAAGGCAACGTGCTCACGACCGTGCAGTCATCGTTCAACGTGGCCGGTTAAGCCGGCCCGCGACCGGGTAACGCGCGCAGATGCGACGGGCGGTTCCTGCACGGGAAACCGCCCGTTTGTAGTGGGCAATCCGGGGGCGACCCGGTACCGCCACGCAAAATGGACCTAATTGGTCTGCCGATGGACTTGTGCAGACCACATATAATGAAGATGCGGTCGGTACGGCTGGTCCCGACGAGGTAAACGACCGGCTACAACTGGCTACAGAGGCTATGACAACTTTACAACATACACTTTCTTCACAGGATTTGATCGCACTCGAAGACCGCTACGGCGCGCATAACTACCAACCGCTGGATGTCGTCTTGAGCAAAGGCGAGGGCATCTGGGTCTGGGATGTCGAAGGCAACCGCTACATGGACTGCCTGAGCGCGTACAGCGCCGTGAACCAGGGCCACGCGCACCCGCGCATCCGCGAAGCGCTGGTCGAGCAGGCCGCGCGGCTGCCACTGACCAGCCGTGCGTTCCGCAACGACCAGTTGGGCGCGTACTACCGCGAACTCTGCGAGCTGACCGGGTTCGAGATGGCGCTGCCGATGAACACCGGCGCGGAAGCCGTCGAGACCGCACTGAAGGCCGCGCGCAAGTGGGGCTACACCGTCAAGGGCGTGCCGCAGGACCAGGCCGAGATCATCGCCTGCGAAGGCAACTTCGCCGGGCGCACGATCACGATCGTCAGCTTCAGTTCGGAGCCGCAGTACCGCGACCAGTTCGGCCCGCACACGCCCGGCTTTAAGCTGGTCCCCTACGGTGATGCGGACGCGCTGGAAGCCGCGATCACGCCCAACACGGTCGGCTTCATCTTCGAACCGATCCAGGGTGAGGGCGGCGTCGTCGTCCCGCCGGACGGCTACCTCAAACGCGTGCGCGAGATCTGCGACGCCCACAACGTGCTGATGATCGCCGACGAGATCCAGACCGGGCTAGGGCGCACCGGCAAGCTGTTCGCCTGCGACCACGAAGACGTCGTGCCGGACATGGTCACGATCGGCAAGGCGCTGTCGGGCGGGTTTTACCCGGTGTCGGCGGTGTTATCAAAGCGCGAGGTGCTGGGCGTGTTCCAGCCCGGCGATCACGGCAGCACGTTCGGCGGGAACCCGCTGGGCGCGGCGGTCGCGCGGGAGGCGCTGCGCGTGCTGATCGACGAGGGCATGATCGAGAACGCCGCCGCAATGGGCGAGTATTTCCTGGATCACCTCTCCGAGATCAACAGCCCGCACATCAAAGACGTGCGCGGCAAAGGCTTGTTGATCGGCGTCGAACTGCACGCATCCGCCGGGGGCGCGCGCCGCTTCTGCGAAGCATTACAGCACAAAGGCATCCTGGCGAAAGAGACACACCACAACATCATCCGCTTCGCCCCGCCGCTGGTGATCACCAAGCCCGATATCGACTGGGCGATGGCGCGCATCCGCCCCGTGCTGCTGATGGACTGAGCAGCCACAACATCCGACGCTACATACAGGCGGTCGCCGGTCATGTGACGGCGACCGTTCGTTTTGCTGCACCGCCGCAGCGCAAATTCTCTCGATCCCGCAGCGTCCCCGCCGCGATGACAGATACCGGCCCTTTATGCGCCGGCACTGCAAATGCCCTATAATTGATGTAAGTGGGGCAAACACACAACCATAGAAGGGGGCGCGCGTCATGAGCACATCACCAACAGCCGGTGACACCACGTTTCGCAATTTACGCCTGTTCAACGGCGTGATGGGCATCGTTCACCTGGTGCAGGGGATCGCGATGCTCGTATTGAGCAACGATTTCACCGTGCCGGTCAAGACGTATTTTTTGAAATTCGAAGAAGGTGAGGGACTGGTCACCAACCCGGACACGTGGTTCGAGCTGCCGCTGGGACCGGTTATCGCGTCGTTTCTGTTCATGTCGGCGCTGGCACATATCCTGATCATCACGCCGGGCATTTTCGGGTGGTACGTGCGCAACCTGAAACGCGGCGCGAACTACGCGCGCTGGATCGAGTATTCGTTCAGTTCGTCGGTGATGATCGTGGCGATCGCGACGTTGTTCGGGCTGTACGATGTCGCGGGCTTGATCCTGATCTTCGCGCTGAATGCGGCCATGATCCTGTTCGGCTGGCTGATGGAGCTGCTCAACCAGTACACCGAAAAGACCAACTGGCTGCCGTTCACCTTCGGCTCGCTCGCCGGGATCGTGCCCTGGATCGCGATCGGCGTGTATTTCGTCGGCTCGGTGAGCAGCGGCGAGAACGTGCCCAACTTCGTCTACGCGATCTATGTGTCGCTGTTCGTGTTCTTCAACATCTTCGCGGTGAACATGGTGCTGCAGTACAAGCAGGTCGGTCGCTGGCGCGATTACCTGTTCGGGGAAAAGGTCTACATCGTGCTGAGCCTGGTCGCGAAATCGCTGCTGGCGTGGCAGGTCTTCTTCGGCACGCTGCAACCGTCGTAAACGGCGACGCTCGCCCGCGCGGAGTCCGGTAGGCGAGCCGCGTAACCGGTTGACTCGGCGCGAAACACCATACTATACTGAGAACAGACGCCCCCTCACCGGGGCGCTATTAGCATGTTTGTATTCGGAAGGAGGACGCACCATGCAAGCCGATCGGGTTATGTGCGGCTCCCCTACCCTCAGCCAGGAGCGTGTTGATTGAGTCGATTCGTCAACCTGTATAGCGGCCCTGCGCTGAGGCGTACCTGTCGTAACCAACGCTTTACCGGCTACCGTACAGCGCACATCAGCAGGGAACTATACAGCGAGAGGAATGGACATTGCCTGAACAACTCAAAGGGTTAGTCATTCGCACGCAAAGCGGCTTCTTCACGGTCGAAACCCCCAAAGGCCCCATCGTCTGCCAGCTACGGGGCAAGCTCAAGGAAAAGTACAACGAATCGGACCTGGTCGCGATTGGCGACCGCGTGGTGATCGAACAACTGCCGATCGAAGCGGACACCGTCGGCGGCGTGATCGTCGCGGTCGAGGCGCGCGAACGCGTCCTGTCGCGCGTCGCGCCGCGCTCGGCGGTCGGCACGTCTGCCGAACGCGAACAGGTGATCATCGCCAACCCGGACCAGGCGGTCTTCGTCTTCGCAGCCACACAGCCCAAGCCCAACCCGCGCATGCTGGACCGCTTCCTGGTCGCGGCGGAAAAGGCCCGGATACCGGAGATCCGCGTCTGCGTGAACAAGATCGACCTGCTGGAAAACGGCATCGCGGATGCGCAGGCGATCTTCGACATCTACCAGCAGATCGGCTACCCCGTGCTGTACGTCAGCGCGGAAACCGGCGAGGGCATCGCGGCATTACGCGAGGCGCTGGTGGGCAAAATCTCGGTCTTCACGGGGCCTTCTGGCGCGGGCAAAACGAGCCTGCTCAACGCGATCGAGCCGGGGCTGGGGCTGCGCGTGAGCGCGGTCAGCAGCGCGACCACCAAAGGCCGCCACACCACCCGCTACAGCGAGCTGATCCCGCTGCAAGATGGCGGCTACGTCGCGGACACACCCGGCATCCGCGCGATCTCGCCCTGGGACGTGGAACCGCTTGAGCTGGACGCGTACTTCATCGAGATCGCGCATTACGTGCCGGAGTGCCGGTTCCCCGACTGCACGCACACGCACGAACCCGGTTGCGCGGTGCAGGCCGCGCTCAAACGCGGCGATATCTCGCGCGAGCGCTTTGAAAGCTACCTGCGGCTGCGTGAGGCGTTGGAAGAAGAGTACGTGTATTAGCCGGGGACGCGCGCGGCGCGCCTGTTCAAGACCATGGGGTGGCCTCGCGCCGCCCCGTGCGGTTCTCAATTCTGTGCCGCCGGCTCGTCTGTCCCCGTGCCGGACGGCTGCGCTCGCCGGCGTTCCCGCTCCTTGAGTTTCTGCCGGTACGCCAGGTATGCCAGTCCCTGAAACAGCTCGTCGACGTTCTGCCCCGTCAGGGCGCTGGTCTGCAGCAGCGGCATCTCGCCCGCGTGCTTGGCCCATCCCCGCGCCTCAGCCGGGGGCACGACCGCGCCGAGATCGGCCTTGTTGCCGATGACCACCAGCGGGACGCCCGGCACGGCGGTGAGCACTTCCTCGCGCCAGCGTGCGAGGTTGAAGAACGTCGCGGGCGAAGTCACATCGTACACCAGTGCCGCCGCCAGCGTCCCGGCGTAGAACTGGTCGCGGAACGCGCTGAACCGGCCTTGCCCCGCGACATCCCAGATCGACAGGCGCACCTCGCGCCCGCCCAACCTGACCGGCTTGAGGTAAAAGTCCACGCCGATCGTCAAGATACGCGATTCGTCGAACTTGTCTTCGCAGAAGCGGCGTACCAGGCTGGTCTTGCCGACGTTGCCATCGCCGATCAACACCACTTTGTAGGATGGGGCTTCACTCACGCGGGACACTCCTTTAAACACATGTGTTGCCCCGAGTATAGCACAGGGGGACCGGCGGACAGGGACGTTGCCGCGCTGCACTTGTATTGGTTATGATAAGGCTTCGTTGCCGCCTGGTTTGTGCCGCGATGTCCGCACGCAACCCCGGCTGTGCTAAGATCGCTAATGGAGCCTGTGCCGCACCGGAGAGCGCATGATGCCCGCAAACTCAACCCGTCCACCCTGGTGGAAAAACACGCGCGGCGAGTGGTACGTCGTGATCCAGACCGTGTTGTTTGCGCTGGTCGCGTTCGGCCCGCTGAGCTTCGACGCGCTGCGCCCGGATATGATGCAGGGCGTGCGGCTGGCAGTCGCTGCGCTGGGGCTGGTGCTGGGCGCGGCGGGGCTGCTGTTGGCGCTGGCGGGGCTGTTCGGGCTGGGCGCGAACCTGTCGGTCTTTCCGCACCCCAAAGAGGACGCTACGCTGGTGCAGTCGGGCGCGTATAGCATCGTGCGGCACCCGATCTACAGCGGGCTGATCGTCGGCGCGGTGGGGTGGGCGCTGCTGACCGCCAGCGTGATCACGCTGCTCTACGCGGCGCTGCTCTTCGCGTTCTTCGATGTCAAGTCGCGGCGTGAAGAGCGTATGCTGGCACGCAAATTCTCCGCTTACCGGGCCTACCAGCAGCGCGTGCACAAGCTGATCCCGTTTATCTACTGAGCGAACCACCGACCGGCGCGCGCCGCTCGGTGCTAACACACAGGAGGACTTACCTATGACGGTACGCGTGTTATTCGTATGTTTGGGCAACATCTGCCGCTCGCCGATGGCCGAAGGCGTGTTCCAAAAACTCGTGGATGACGCCGGGCTGGGCGACGTGATCGAGGTTGACTCGGCGGGCACGGGAAGCTGGCACGTCGGGGAACGGGCGCACCGGGGCACGCGCGAGGTGCTGCGCAAGCACGGCATCAGCTACAACGGTTACGCACGCCAGATCACGCCGGAAGACTTCGCGAAATTTGACTACATCCTGGCGATGGACGACTCGAACCTGGCGACCCTGCGCCGGATGCTGCCCGACGACAGCGACGCTACCGTGATGCGGTTCCTCGACGTGGCGGACGACGTGCCCGACAAAGAGGTCCCCGATCCGTACTACAGCGGGCGCTTCGATCACGTCTACACGCTGGTCGAGCGCGGCGCGCGCGCGCTGCTGGATCACATCCGCAAGGAGCACAACCTGTAAACGATGGCAATTCCCGCAGCATTAACGGCCAGGCTCGAAACCACCCTCGGCGCGCCGGTCACGGATACGCGGGCGGTGTTCGGCGGCGACATCAACCAGGCCGCCGTGTTCAGCGCGGGCGATGCACGCTATTTCGTCAAGTGGAACACCAGCGCCCCGCCGCAGATGTTCCCGACCGAGGCGCACGGCCTGCGTCTGCTGGCGGAACCGGGGGCGCTGCGCGTGCCAGACGTGATCGCGCAAGGCGACGCGGAAGACGGCGCGCCCGCCTTCCTGGTGCTGGAGTACATCGAAACCGGGCGCAAGCGTGGCGATACGACGATGGCGGCGTTTGGGGCGGGGCTGGCCGAACTGCATCGCGCCACCGCCGAGCAGCACGGGCTGGACTGCGACAACTTCATCGGGCGGCTGCCACAGCCCAACACACCATCCCCAAGCTGGGCCGCCTTCTACCGCGACCAGCGCATCGGGTACCAGATGGAGCTGGCCCGCGAACGGGGACGGCTGCCCAAACACCGCGAAGACTTGCTCACCCGGCTGATGGAGCGCCTGCCGGCGATCCTGGGGGACGGTGACATCCCCGCCTCGCTGATTCACGGCGACCTGTGGGGCGGTAATTACCTGGTGGACGCGAACGGGGACGCGGTGCTGATCGATCCGGCGGTGTGCTACGGCCACCGCGAGATGGACCTGGCGATGAGCGAGTTATTCGGCGGGTTCTCCGCGCGTTTCTACGAGGCGTACCAGGCAACATGGCCCACGCCGGGCTACGACGAACGCCGTGCGCTGTACCAGCTTTACTACATCCTGGTGCACCTCAACCTGTTCGGCGAGTCCTACGGCGGGCGCGTGGATGCGCTGGCCGCGCGCTACGTCGGGCGCTGACGCGGGGCGGGGCGACGCGACCTGTTACTGCGCCGTGAACGTGAAAATGTGCGCCTGCCAGGGCGGCAGATCGACAAACAGCCCGTCGGCGACGATCTCATCCCCTTCGCGTTCGTATTCGTACAGGTGCAGCACGTCGTACAACCGCCAGCGTTGCCCCGCGAGGTCGAAGTCCGGCAGCGCGATCCGGCTCTGCGACGCGGTGGGCGAATAGTTGACCACGATCAGGCGGCGCGTATCGTCCTCGCGCCATGTGTAGGCGATCAGGTTGCGGTGCGTGTCGTTGCGATCCCAGGCCGGCATACACTCACGCAGCCGCCAGTACCCTGCATGGTATGGCGGCTGCGCCACTTCCGAAAGCAACATGCGGTAAAAATGCGCCACCGTCTCGTTTTGGGGTTCGTCGGGGCGGCGGCCCAACTGCACCGGCAGCTTGACGCGGTGCCCCACGAGTTGGCCTTCGTGCAGCAGCGTCGCGCCGGGCAGCGTCGCGATCAGCACCGCCGCCGCGAGATCGCGCCCCGACCCTAACGCACTGGCGGCGCGCTCCTCGTCGTGGTTTTCGATGAAGCGGATCATGCCTTCCTGGAAATCGACATCGGCATAAAGGTGGCCCATGATGCTGTGGGGACCGTCATTCTTCAGCCGGTCATACAGCCGCTTGTCATACGTGTAGTCAAACCCCTGCTGCTGGAGCTCCCACTCCATATCCCAGTACACTTCTGCCATGAACTTGAAATCGGGATGCTGTGCTTTGACCGTGGGGATCACGTCCTCCCAGAACTCGGTCGGCGGCAGGTCGCCCACGCGATCGTGCCACGTCTGCTGGAACACGCGGTTGGTGACGAGCATCGCCATATCGCAGCGCACCGCGTCGCACTGGCCGGCGATGTCGAGCAGCGTCGCGATCGCTTTGGCGCGATAACACGGGCTGAAGGCGTGAAGCTGGGCGGTGTCGGTCCAGGCGGGGAAGTACGGATCGCGCCCGTGCGCAAAAACGCGCCCCTTCGGCCCCAGAAAATAGGCACCGGTGTGCGCGTTGAGGTCGGTCAGCGCGCCCTGTACCAGGCAGTCGGGGACGCTTTCCAGCCAGGGATGGTCGATCGCGACGTGGTTGGGGACGAAATCCAGCACCAGCAGCAATCCCCGCGCGGCCAGTTGCTCGCGGAACCGGGCCAGCGCCGCGCGCCCGCCGAGATGCGCGTCAACCGTGTAGTTGCGGATCGCATACGGGGAACCGACCACGTCATCCGGGGTGAAGTCGGGCAGCGCGTGCCGGTAACCGGCCTGCAGATCGGGGTGCTCCTGCGCAATGCGCCGCCCGGCGGGGCTGCGCTCCCACACACCCATCAGCCACACCGCGTCAAATTTCCACGCGGCGAGCGCGTCCAACTCGCCTTCAGGCACAGTGTCCAATGTGATCGGGCGATCATACTTTTTTGACAGCGCGTGCAGCCAGGTCCAGGTGTTGATCTCATAGATGAGTGGGTTTCCCCGCCAGCTTTTTCGCGGCATAGCCCCTCCTGAAAAACGTATAGGTTGTGTTGGCAGGGAGAACAATAACCGTAAAACGCCCAAATTGCCACGCCTGGACATGTACCAAAAAACCAAAAACGGGGCAATCTGCACGATTGCCCCGCCGCTGGTTGGGTATTCTGCTGCTACGCGCCGTCAGGCGGTGGTTTGCTGTTTTGCCGCTGCGGTTTCGGCTTCGCGTTCGGCCAGCCAGCGTTCAGCCGTCATCGCTGCCGCCGTGCCCTGGCCGACCGAGGTCGCCACCTGGCGGAAGATGCGATCCTGGATCTCGCCCGCCGCAAAGACGCCCTCGATATTCGTGTTCATCGCCCGGTCGGTGATCACGTAACCGAACTCGTCGCGGTCTAGCTGCCCCTCGAACAGGTCGCTGTTCGGGTCGTGGCCGATGAAGATGAACACGCCTTCGGTCGGTTTCTCCCAGACCTCGCCGGTCTTGACGTTGCGCAGCCGCACGGCCTCAACCGAATCGTCGCCGATGATCGCCTCGACCACCGTGTCCCAGATGAAGCTCATCTTCTCGTTGTTGAACGCGCGATCCTGGAGCGTCGCGCCTGCGCGCAGTTCATCGCGGCGGTGGATGACCTCGACCTTGCTGGCGAACTTGGTCAGGAACAGCCCTTCTTCGAGCGCGCTGTCGCCGCCGCCCACCACGACGATCTCTTTGTCGCGGAAGAAAAAGCCGTCGCAGGTCCCGCAATAGCTCACGCCGTGGCCGGTGAATTCCTTTTCGCCCGGCACGTTCAGGTGGCGCGGCGTCGCGCCGACCGTGACGATCACGGCATCGGCGAGATATTCGTCGCCGTCATCGGTCCAAATGCGGAAAGGCGGCCCTTCGCGCAGTTCGACCTTGTTCACCGCCGAGAACATCTTGATCCGCGCGCCGAAGCGTTCCGCCTGCCGGACCATGAGATCAACCAGTTCCTGGCCGCTCAAGCCGTCGGGGAAGCCGGGGTAATTTTCGATCTCGTGCGTCAGCGCGACCTGCCCGCCCAACTCGTGCCCCGCGATCACCAGCGGGTTGAGGTTCGCGCGCGCGGTGTAGAGCGCCGCCGTCAGCCCCGCCGGGCCGGAACCGATAATGATCACGCGCTCGTGCTGCACGCCGTCCGGCTTCGCGTTTGCTTCGGGCGTCTGGCCCGGTGCGTTCAGTGTAAAGCTCAGTCCATTGTCACCCATTGTTCCCTCTTCCGTCTTATCCTGGGTCCTCTTTGCTGGATTACGCGCCGCGCTCAATCCGGCACGCTACTATAGCGCATCTCACGCCGAGAAACGCTGTGTTTCCCGGCATACAATAGGTTTGATGCAGCGTTCAAGCGCGAAGTCGTATGTTGCTTACGATTCTAACGCATTTCACATGCTACCGTCAGGAATACAGTGTACAACACGCGCCGAAAGCTGTCTGTTGGGGGGCCAACACGGGTTTCAGAGCCTACCAATCCTCGTCAAAGCCGGTGAAACCTTCGGGCAGATTCTCCATACCCGGCGGCAGTGGCCCCTGGACTTCGGGCGCAGGCGGGACCGACACCGACGTCACCGGGACCACTTCGGCAACGACCTGGTCGCGCGTGGAAAACAGGTTCGAGTCCAGCACCAGGCGGCGCATGTACATCACCACCGCGCCCACACCCGCCAGGGCCGTGACAAGCTCGATGATGACGCCCAGTGCCGGAACCGGGACATTCGTGATCAGCGCGTAGATCGTCGTGCCCAGCACCAACATCCCCAGCCAGCGGCGCAGCGTGCCGGCCTCCATCACGCGCAGCCCGTAGCGGTAGATCATCTGCCCGATCATAAAGCTGACCACCAGCCGCCCCATGAACAGCAGCAAGAAGCTGATGCCGCCCACCAGCACCGCCGTGACGATCAGCACGCCCGCGCCGACCATGAGCGTGAGTTCGTTCAGCTTGATCAGGTACAGCAACAGCAGCACGATCAGCCCCAGCACGAACACCGTGATGATGACCGGGATCGAGAGCATGAACGTCAGCAGGCCCCACCCGATCGTGGGCACGGTGCGTCGCCGCACGTGTTGCGCGGGCTGGCGCACCATATTCGGCACCACGCGCAAACTCACCGCGCCAAGGATGACCAGGCTCAGCGTGTCACGCACCGACTCCACCACGTAATCGGTGAGGATGGCGGCGGCGTCGGTGGGGCGGTCCACGCGCGTGATGTCCGGCTGTCCGCCGGTCTGCTCGAAGCGAATGCGGCCCTCGACGGCATCGACGGGGACGAAACTCGGCGCGGCAGCGGTGTAATACAGGTTGCCCTCGATGCGTGCGCCCGCACCGGTGACCAACCCCGGGTCGGCAAACGTGACGTTGTAAATGGGCAGGTCCGGCATGTCCGTGTTGCGGCGGGGGTCGCCGACCCGCGCGTCAACATTCCCCGCGACCACGCCATCGATCAGCAGCGCCTCGCCGTTAAAATCCAGCGCGCCATCGACCGTGCCCTTGATGCGCGCCTGGTAGCCGTACACGAGCAGGTCGCCGGGTATGCTGGCGTCTTCGCCGATCTCGGTGTTCAGCGCCAGCGACACGACATCGATCTGCGAGGACGCGAACTGCGCCGATCCCGCTACGACGAGCGTCACGCCGCCAAAGCGGATATCGTCGCCAACCACGCCCCTGACGACCAGCTCGCCACCGCCAACCCACAGGTCCCCCGCGATCACGGCATCGTCGTGGACCGTCACCGACGACGCGATCCCGATCAGGTCACCGTTGATCGTGCCGTGTACGTCGAGGATGCGGCAAAAGAAGTAGAAATCGTCGTTGATCACGCGCCCGGCAGGGACCTCACAGCGATCGCCGCGTGCGCCTTCCGCCGCCTCAACTTGACTCACTACTCCCCCTAATGCAAACAGCACCAGGAGGATCATGATTGCTTTGCGTTGAAGGCGGATCGATGCGTGCATACGCGTGTGTCATCCTAACCGTGCGGGTGATGGCATGCGCGTATTGTACCAGTAAGCGCCGAAAGGTTAAAACGCGCCGCACGATCGTGCAGCGGCATAACGCAAGGGGCGCGAGACGCGGTTCTGGACCGGTGCCGGGTTGCGCGGTTTGAGCATCAAGGCAGGGGTATGTTCGGGCCGGAGGGCGCTGAATAGACAGGCTGGCTGCCACACGCGACGTGCGAAACGTACAGCCAGCCCCTTATTTCGCTGCGATCCATCCGTGCAGCAGCGCGATCGCCTGTCCCGCCCGGCAGACAGACGCGCCCCGCTTGCCCGGCACCGAGCTTTAGAAGTCTTCCGTTGCCGACGTCAGCCCGGACATCAAGCTCCGCTGCAGCAGCAACAGCACGATCAACGGCGGGACGATGATGGTGATCGCCCCGGACATCAAGACGCCCCACTCGATCACCGAATCCGTGGCGACCAGCTGCTTGATCCCGATCTGTACCTGGCGCGTCCGGTCGGAGTTCGCCACGATCAACGGCCACAAGTACTGGTTCCACATGTAGATGAATTCGATCAGGAACAACGCGCCGATATTGGTGCGCGAGACCGGGATCAAAATGCTCCACAGAAAGCGAAGCGGCCCGGCACCATCCACACGCGCCGCGTCTACGAGATCGGTCGGCACGGTGCGGAAGAA
Source organism: uncultured Anaerolineaceae bacterium (assembly GCA_964425755.1). GTDB lineage: Bacteria > Chloroflexota > Anaerolineae > Aggregatilineales > Aggregatilineaceae > CAYRNY01. The sequence goes on along the minus strand of CAYRNY010000016.1, from coordinate 41,501 downwards.
CTGCTGGAACAACAACAACCCGGTCGCGCTGGCAAAGAAGGGCACGGTCAACCCTCTGAACGTATCGACCCATTTCAGATCGGTGAGTAGCTCGTAGGTCGGCACGATACGCACCGGCAGCGGCAGCAGGTGGGTGAGCATCACCAGTGCGAGGATGAGCGTTCCACCGCGCACGCGGAAGTAGATTAACGCGTAGGCACCTAATATGCTTAAGACGATCTTCCCGATGGAGACGCTCAGCGCGACGATCAGCGTGTTGCGGATCAGCAGTCCCATCGAGGCGCGCTTCCACGCTTCTTCAAAGTTGGTGACGAAAGCCGTCCCAGGTCGTAGGCTGCCCAGGCCGGATCCCTGCGTGCTGAGAATCACCGCGTAGATCAACGGGAACGTGACCAGGAAAACAGCCGTAAGCATGACGATGTGCATCACCACCGGATACAGCCAGCGACGCCAGCGCGCCTCGTAGATGATCTGGCCGATAGTGTTAGATCTTGTGACGGCGCTCATTGGTAAAATGTCCTGCGGCTGATGAAGCGGTACTGGATAAATGTGAGCGTGGCCACGATGACGAGCAGCACGATCGACTGCGCCGATGCGAGGCCGATACGGCTGGCGCTCTTGAACCCGTCGCGGTAAAGCTGGTAGATCAAGAGGTCGGTGGCGCGCCCTGGTCCGCCCTCGGTTGTGATATCAACCAGGCCGAAAGTCTCGAAGCTGGCGTAAAGCGTGTTCATGATCAGCAGAAACAACATGGTAGGCCGCAGCAGCGGGAACACCATACGCCAGAAGCGCGTCCAGGCGCTGGCACCATCAAGCGCCGCTGCATCAATCACATCGCGGGGGATATTCTTCAACCCGGCCAGATAAAACAGGATGTTGTAGCCCAAAATCTTCCATATAGCGGCCATGCTCAGGAAGACAAGCGCGTCACCCTGGTTCTTGCGCCAGTTAAAATCGATATTGAAATACTCCAGGACCTGGGTCAAGATGCCGATGGCAGGATCGGTTAACAACGCCCAGATCGTGCCCGCGACGGCAGGCGACAGGGCGTAGGTCCAGATCAGCAGGGTGCGATAAAACCCGAACCCCGCGATCGGCAAGCTGGCACCTACAGCGAGCGCCAACCCGATGCTCAGGGCGAAAAAGACCACCGCGAGCGTAAACTTTGCACTGACGACCAGCGAGTTCCGATAGGCATTCGATTCGGACAGTCGCTCAAAATTCTCCAGGCCCACATAGATCTTTACGTCGCGTACCCGGTTGACGCGGTAAAGACTATATTCGACACTTTGGGCTGCCGGATAAATGAAGAACACAAGCACCAACAAGATGCTTGGTGCCAGGAGCAAGTACGGCAGCACTCGATTATTGTACGCTGCGGACAAGATGTTTCCCTCATCAAGTATGTAGCTGTCACGCCGTTGCGATGTTCCGCGCACGCTGTGCGCTGCGGTGCCCTGCCAGCACTTCTGTGAGCTGGCATTCCCTGCTTAAGCACCGGACGCTTCTCCCTGTAGCGGAGCGGCGTCTGCTGCAAACGGCGACCGTCGCGGTCGTGTAAAAGGTAAGGGGCCGCAGAACGTCCTGCGACCCCTGCAAACGGTTATTGAACCAGGCTTGCGTAGTCCTCCAGCACCTGATTGGCTTCTTCAGTCGCCGCATCAAGCGCCACCTGAGGATCAACTTGGTTAACGACGGACTCTTCGATGGCCGAGCCGACGATATCGCGGATGATCACGAAATCGCCTAGCAATACACCACGCGCGGCCACCGTGTCGTTACCGGCCAGGATCTGGTCAAAGGCGGTGCGGAAGTTCGGGTTTTCGTCGAACCAGCCCTCTTCCTCCAGGGCATCTACCGCCGCGTTAGTGGCCGGGAAGTACCCCGTACCCTTATGCCAGGTGATCGATTGCTCGGTCTGCGAGAGGTGCTGGAAGAAGCGCCACACGGCATCGTATTCTTCGTCCGACTTGCCCGCCATCGTCCACAGGCAGCCACCGCCGACGACGTTGTTGCCGTTACGGCCATATTCTTCCAGGATCGGCAGGAACGCCGTACCCAGGTCGAAGTCAACGCTGCGCTGGATACCGCCCAGGCTGGACGTGCTCTGCGCCAGCATCGCGAACTCGCCGGCAATGAACGGGTCGTTGGCCGAATATTCGCGCCCGCCGTAGAACAGCAAGCCGTCTTCAGCCCACTTCTGCCACTCGCTGAGCACCTTCACCCCAAACTCGCTGTTGAAGAAAACTTCCGTAGCCAGGCCCTCGCGCCCATTGCCTTCGTTGGCGAGCAGTTGGTCTTGCATCGCAAACATCTGCTCCATGATCCATGCTGGCCAGCCAAAGGAAATGGCGTATGAGGCAACACCGGAATCAACGAGCTGCCGGCCCATCTCGTACACTTCGGCAAACGTTTGCGGGGGTTGTTCGGGGTCCAGCCCCGCCGCTTCAAACATATCCTTGTTGTAGTACAACATGGCGGTTGAGCTGTTGAAGGGCATGCAGCGCAGCTCACCGTCGATCGCGTAGTAGTTGACGATCGGCTCGACGAACTGGCTCTGGTCGAGCTGCCCGCCGCTGACTTCCATCACCGGGACGATCGCGCCCGAGTCAAGCATCGTGCGCGTGCCAACCTCGTACACCTGGACGATCGCCGGCGCTTCACCGGCGCTGTAGGCCGTCAGGGCTTTGGTGAGCGTTTCTGCGTAGCTTCCGGTGAACTCGGCCACCAGGTTGACGTCGGGGTTCTCTTCGTTGAACCCGTCAACCAGCCCTTGAACCACCTCCGCCCGGCTCCCGCTCATCGCGTGCCAGAACGTGATCTCAACGGGGTCTTGGGCGGCAACCGGCATATTCGGCAAGGCGATCACGGCGACCAGCGCCACGCACAAAAAAGCGATCGCACCACGATAGGATTTTCTGAACATTATTTCCTCCTTACCAGCATTCTTTAAGAGATTTTCTGGAAAAGACGCGAACTGATAGCGCGATGCAGCGATGCAGACTCCTTTCGATAAGCGAATCTACGATAGGGCACGCCGATCGATCTGCGACAGGCAACCGGCATGCAAGAACATCAACAATTATTGTATATTCAGAGTCAACCTGAACACAACGTCCCCGGCAGGCATAGGAAACAGAACCCTCCCGAATAGTGCAGGCTGGATTTGGGATGACTTCGATTATATCCTATACCACGAGATTGCTAAACGCAACGTCCCCGGGACACTGGCAGGCAAACGCACCGACCAGAGGATATGCTCGCAGCACGCGGGAACCTGTCCGGTCCGCCTTCGCTGCCTGGAGATGCCAGGCAGTCGCCTGCCCGGCATCTCGAAGCGACGTGGGCAATCTGCCCGCTTACTTGAACGAGGAGATGAACTCGTCGATCGACATTGCCGCCATGGTCAGGATGCGCAACGTGCCGCGCGAGGCCAGTTCAGCAGAGACGCGCGCCATCGTCTGGGCATCCGGGCCTTCGACGATGTTCACGAAGTCGTACGGTCCCAGCGTGGCATACTGCGCCACGACACGCACGCCGAGTTGTTCGAGCTCCTGGTTGACTTCTTTGATGCGTCCCGGGTTGTTCTTAAGCGTCTTGGAGCCTTCGTCGGTTACATTGGTCAATAGAATATACGTTGGCATTTCAAATCCTCCGTGTCACCAGCTAGCTGGACGTTCGATCTGGGGGAGTGAAACGGCTTCAGGCCGGCATGAGGCCCGGCCCCGAACAACTCAATCGCGGAACGGGGGTGGTGGCCTTAGGCGGGGGTGAAGAGTCACCGCAAGGCCAGGGAACGCCTTTCACTTAGTATACAGCGTTTCCTGGCAGGGAGGATGAATCTGCTGCCGGGCGCGCAGTGCAACAGGCGGATGGCGCGTCTTCAGGCGTGGGGTGCTGGCCGGATGTGCTGTGCCGTGTGATGCCTGGCGTCATTCGACGGCCTCGACGCGCACGGTGTCGCCGTGCTGGATCGCGCGGAACAGCGACGCGTTGCCGAGCAGCCGCCCCACGCGGTTAACCGGGCTGGCGGCAACCGGCTTGTCGCCGCTGCTGGCGGGCGTCGGGCCGAGGAAGATGCAGAAGGCGTTGCCTTCCGGCCAGTACGCCAGTTCCCCGACCTCGACCTCGGCGCGCGCGTCCGGTGCGGCGTCCATCGCGACCGGGATGTCGAAGTACACTTCCTCGCCCCAGGTGAAGGCTGCCGCTTCGACGGGCAAGACCTCCAAAATGGCCTGGGCTGTCGGGGTGTCGTTCAGTTGCGCGTCTACGCTGACCGCGCCGCTGGTGATGCGAATTCGCATGGGCATGCTGCTGTCCTGCAAAATCTCGGGTTTACCGGTAGTCCTCACGTGCCGGGTGGAACACGTCGGTGATGCGGCACGCGGTGATCGCCGTGCCGGCGTGCGGCACATGGCCGGGAATGACCACCACATCGCCCGCTTCAAGACGGCGCGTTTCGTTGCCGACGGTCATCTCGAAGGTCCCGGTGGTGATGATCGTGATTTGCTCGTGTGGATGCGCGTGGGCGGGCAGCGACGCACCTTGATCGACGTGCCAGTGTGCGACGGTGACGTTATCGGAGTGAATGAACCGACCGTGAAAACCGGGCACCATCGTTTTGAGTTCGAGGTCATCCAGGCGGTGAAAGCTCATTGGTTTCTCCCCCATGCTGATCCGGCGTCTGGTGCTTACGAGTGTAGACCTTCTGGCGCTGCCGGGCAAAAATCGCGCCGGGAACGGCGCGCGTCCGGTCAGCGTTCGTTGCGCGGAGATTAAGAGGATTTCACCGGTTCGCACTTTACAGCGGGCGGTAGAAATGGTATAAAAGCCTCAACCTGCCGTGCGCGTGATCCGCACACCGGTTTTGAGCCAACACCCAAACACTGGGTGTCGATGTCTAAGTGCTGACGCATTAGGCTTCGGCCAAAGCGAAGGCACTTGCTAGACACCCCCCTGCGAAAGCAGGTTCAAAACGTCGCGGCACACGGCATGGCGGGGTGGCATTATCTCACGCCTCCGACTACGGGGGCGTTTTTTTTTTGACGTGATGCGGCCCTGCGTCGCTCAACGCGGGCATGCACAGCCTTGATTCCGTCTTCGCTAACCGCTATACTGAGCCTGCTAATACCATCCAACAACAAGTCAGGATACGCCAACGCCATGCAGCGAGAACGTGTCGCCGATGATATTTATGTGTTTACCAGCGAGTTGTACGCACAAGTCACCGCCGGCGCTGTGATCACTTCTGAAGGCGCGATTCTGATCGACACCCTGGTTTTTCCTGAGGAAGCGCGCGCCATCAAACACTTCCTCGAAGTCCGGCTTAGTTGCCCCGTGCGCTACGTGATCAACACGCACTACCACGCCGACCACACCTACGGCACCTGCTTTTTCCCGGACGCGCAAGTTATCGCGCACAGCAAATGCTATGACCTGCTCAACACGCGCGGGCGCGAAGGGCTGGCCGCCGCCAAGCTCAGCACCTCAGAACTGCGCGACGTGTCGATCGTGCTGCCGCACATGGTCTTCGACAGCGGCATGCTGACCGTGCACCTGGGCAACAAGTCCGTCGAACTGCGCCATTCGCCCGGTCACAGCCCGGATTCGATCACCGCGCTGGTGCGCGAAGACCGCGTGCTGTTCGCCGCCGACACGATGATGCCGGTCCCGTACTTCGTCGACGGCAGTTACGAGGATTTTATCACCAGCCTGAACGCGCTCAAGAACGGCGGTTACGAGAACGTCGTGCAGGGGCACGGCGAGGTCGTGCTGCGCGGCGAGGTCGAAGCCGTGATCGAGGATCACCTGCACTACCTGGAGACGATTCGCCAGCACGTTGAAAACGTGGTCGCCAGCGGCGGCGGGATCGAGATGCTGGAGTCGCTCACGATCGAGGACTGCGGCAAGAGCCGCATCCCCCTTAATGGGCTGGTGCAGGACTTGCACGCGGCTAACTTGCTCCGGCTGTACGAGGACGTGATGGCGCGGCATACGGCGGTCTAGCTGGTGGCCGAGGCAGGCGGGAGCGCGCTCCCGCGCCCGGCGTGTCGTCCCGTGCTGCTAGAGCATCACTTTCCCCCCGTCGACGTTGATCGCCTGCCCGGTGAGATAGCCCGCCGCGTCCGAGCACAGGAACAGCACCAGCCCGGCGATATCGTCCGGCTGGCCCAGCCGCCCCTGGGGGATGTCCGCGAGCCATTTGGCTACCTGCGCTTCGTTGCCGCGTGATTCGGCGGTCATCGGCGTTTCGATCACGCCGGGACAGACCGCGTTCACGCGGATGTTGTAGGCCGCGAACTCGCGCGCGCATTCTTTGGTGAACCCGATCAGCCCCGCTTTGCTGGCGACATACGCCGACCGGTTCGGCAGCGGGATGTTGTGCCCGGCGATCGAGGCGATGTTGACGATCACGCCGCCGCCTGCGCCGCGCATGATCGGCCCGGCGGCGCGGCTGGTGTAAAACGCGGCGCTCAGATTCACGTCCAGCGTGCGCTGCCAGTCCGTGACCGTCGTGTCCAGCACGGACGTTTTGTATTCGATGCCCGCGTTGTTAACCAGGATGTCCAGCCCGCCCATGTCCGCGTGGACCTGCACGACCATGTGCTGCGCCGCGCCGGGATCGCCCACGTCGGCGGGGTAGGCGCGGGCGGCGTCGCCCAGGTCTTGGGCCGTGGCGCGTGCCGTGTCCGCGTCGATGTCGTTGACCGCCACACGCGTCCCGGACCGCGCCAGCGCCGCCGCGATCGCCTGCCCGATGCCCCGTCCCGCCCCCGTGACAAGCGCGATTTTGCCGTTTAGATCGACCGAAAACATAGCTGCTTCCTCCTTTTGCAGCAGGTTGTGGACGCAAAACCACCGGCGCTGCCAGCCTGGAAGATGGCGCGCGCCGGTTACCCGTTGAATCGTTGTAGACTATAGCGTGCTTTGCGGCATGTGGGTACCCTGCACCCAGCGACCGCTAGCCGTCCTGTGGCAGCACGACGTCGCAGGTCCCGGCGTTGGCAGGGCAGATCGCCAGCGGTGCAGCGTGCCCTTGCAGCCACACGCTGAACACCGCGTTCGGATCGCTTGACAGCCAGAAATAGCGGCTCGTCACGCCGGTGCTAAACCAGCCCAGGAAATGCTGGCAGATGTTGCGCGGCGGCGTGTCCTGCGTGCCGTCTGCCCGCACAAGCTGGTAGCAGCCACCGGCCCACATATCTGAAGGTGGGGTGATGATGTCGCTGCGGTCCCACAGGCGTGCCGCAAAACTGCGCACGTTGCCGCTTGCCGTTTCCTGGCGGAAGACGAGATCGCGGACGTCGACCGGCTGCGTGCCGGTGTTGATCAACAAGACGCTGTCGCTGTCATAACGCAGTTGCAGCGTCGCGCTGCTGCCGTCCGGCGGTAGGGTCGCGGTGGCAAGTGCGGCTGCTGCGGGAATGGTCCCGGTCGCGGTGGGCGGCGGGACAACCACCGTCTCCGCATCCGGCCCCGCGTAAAATTCGCACACCTGCGCTTCGGTCGCGCAGAGCGCCAGCGGTTCGCTTTGATCCGCGTAGCGCACGGTGAAAAACGCGCCCGCCGTGCCGGCCAGCCAGAAATAACGCGAAGGGATGTTCGTCCGGTAGAAGCCCAGGAAATTCGGGCAGTCGCGCCCGCCGGTAGCGCGGGCCGTGCCGTTCGTCGTCACGAGTTGGAAGCAGCTTTGCCCCGGCATCGCGTCCGGCGAAGCGGAGATGCCCGGTTGTTCCCACTGTTGCGCTTCGTAGCGCAGCAGGCCGCCGCTGCTCTGCTCGCGTTCGAAGACCAGATCGCTGATGTCGAGCGTGTCCGCCGTCAGGTTGATCAGCAAGAACTGGCCCTGCCCCGGACTCTCTTCGCTGTACACCAGGCGGATGTTAGGGGCGCGGGCGGATGGCGAGGACGCGGCAGCAACCGCAGGCGGATTCGTCGCGGTGCGGGTCGGGCTGGCCGTGGTTGTAGCGGTTGAGCTGGCGGTCACCGTGGCGGTCGCGCTGGCTGTGGCGGTGGCGGTCGCCGTGTCGGTCATGGTGGCCGTTGCCGTGTCGGTCGTGGTGGGCGTCGCCGTGACGGTCGGATCGGTTTGTGTTATGACCGCCGCTGCGTTACGCGTGGCGGTGTTGTTCGCTGTGGGGGATGCCGTAGCCGGTTCGGTCGCGGTCGGTTGTGCCGTGCGGGTGAATGTGGGCAGGGCGGTATCTGTCGCGGTGTGGTCCCCGGCAGCGATGGCGCTGGGATCGTCCGCCTGTGACGCGTCATCGTCGCCATCGCCCAGGCCCAGCCCGAACCACAGGCCGCTCCCTACGATCGCGACCAGCAGCAGCGCGACCAGGGTCACCCCCAACCGGGACCGGCGATGTTGAGCTGGCTGGGGCTGGCCCTGGCTGGGCTGCGACGGACGTATCACGCTGTCGTACTCGACTTCAGCGGGATCGGTGTAGCTGTCAAGGATCGAGTTGAGCGTTTCGTCGTCGATCTCCAGGTTGCCGAGACCTTCTTCGGCTTCGCGTTCCTCGCGGCGGCGGGCGAAACGGTCGGCCAGCGCGGTACGCCCGGCCTCGCGTGGCGGCGGGGTGGAGTCGTCGGGGGACGGTTCGGACCAGTCCGGCGGCGGGGCGTCGTCGAACGGTGAAGACAGGTCGGACTCGAGTATGGCGCTGACCGGCGTCACCGCGCCCGGCATATCGCCGACCTCGTCATGCACGAACGCCTCGCGCAGCGCGTGGTACAGCTCGCGCCCGCTCGCGTGGCGGCGGTCGGGGTCTTTATCCAGCAGCCGCATGATCACCGCTTCGACGGCGGGCGGCAGGTCGGGATTGTACAGCGTTGGTGGCGGCGGGGGATCGTTCAGGTGCTTGAGCGCGACGCTCATCACCGACGGGTCATCGAAAGGCACGGTGCCGGTCAGCATCTCGTAGATCACGATGCCGAGCGAGTACAGGTCGCTCTGCGGGAGCGCCTGCGCGGACGAGAGCGCCTGTTCCGGGGCGATGTAGTGCGCGCTGCCGAACGTGTCGCCCATGGTGCCCTCGTGCACGCTGAGCGCCAGCCCGAAATCCATCAGGATCGCGCGGTGGGTGTTTTGCTCCAGCATGATGTTTGAGGGCTTAATGTCGCGGTGGATCACGCCCTGTTCGTGCGCGTAATCCAGCGCGTTGGTGATGTCGCCCACGATGCGCAAGACGTCATGATGGGGCATGCGCTCCTGGCGCTCGGCATAGCGTTTTAATAGCGTGCGCAAGTCTTTGCCTTCCAAGAAGACCTGCGCCATGTAATAAATGCCTTCGATACGCCCAAACTGGTACACGCCGACGATGTTCGGGTGGCGCAGCCGCGCGATCGCGCGGGCCTCGGTTTGAAAGCGCCGCGTGTATTCCTCTTCGCTGGTGGTCGCGAAGTCGCCGCTGATCACTTTAACCGCTGCGTAACGATCCAGGTTCTCGTCGTAGCCTTTGTAAACCCGCGACATACCACCCCGCCCAAGCAAGCCCTGGATGGTATAGTCGCCTAGTTTTTTCCCGGTTAAGGTATCGTCAACAGTCATGAGCAAACTCGGTCATCATGCGGGCACGGGATCGGGCAAGGTTGTAACACGTAACCGGCAAGGGTAGAAAAAGCGCGGACATCGCGTGCTGATGTCGCGCCTTCCTAGTATACCGCAGTCGCGCCAATCCAAGAAATCAGTTTCTAACGATCTGGGGGTCAGGCATGGTACTTTTTTCCTAAAGAGGGTGCGAATTCAGGGCAAATTTATGTGCCTAACCGGTTGCGACGCGCTGTAAAAACATCTGTAAGGCTTGCGTTGTCGCGTCCGGCTGTTCGACCATCACCATGTGCCCCGCGTTGTCGATCATGTGCAGCGGCGCGCCGACCGTCTGCGCGAAAGCCCGCGCGGTATCCGGCTCGACGACCTGGTCCTGCGCCCCTGCGATCACGACGGTGGGGATGCCGGCGCTCTGCAACGTGGCGACCGAGTCGGGTCGTTCGGCCATGCCGCGCAGCGCCCCGATGAAGCCGCCGGACTTGGTGCGTTGCATTGAGTCCTTCACCCGCTGCGCGATCGCGGATTGACGGTCCAGCGCGGGGGCGAACAGCACGCCCATCATGCTCAGGATCACCTCGCTGGTACCACCTTCCAGCACGATCTTATCCGCGCTCTGGATGCGCTGCAGCCGTTTTTCTGGCGGGTCGGCGTGGGGGTGCGTGGCGACGAACGCCGCAGCCCGGACGCGTTCCGGCATGGTGCGCAGCGCCGCCATCGTGATGTAACCGCCCATGCTGTGCCCGACCCACACCGCACGCGTGACGCGGCACGCATCCAGCACGGCGGCGACGTCGGCGGCCAGCGTTTCCATCGCGTAGGTGTCGCCTTGCGCCGGGCTTTCGCCATGCCCGCGCAGGTCCGGCGCGATCACGCGGTAGCTTGTGCTGAGCGCGTCGACTTGGTCGCGCCAGATCGTGTGGTCGAGCGGGAAGCCGTGCAGTAGCACGACGGGCAAGCCCTCGCCGTGCTCGACAAAGTGCAGGTTAACGGTCTCGGTCATGAGGTCTCCTCCAAAAGCGGTGTCTGGTGCCTGTTGGTCAGGTTGCGTGTGCGACGGCACAGCCCATCCCACTGCACGCGCGGGGATGCAGCGTGCCGTACCGTACTAAGATTGTAACAATTGTAGCGAGCTTGCGTGGGGCGCGTCCCCGGATGCGGTACAATAACGGGCGACCAGGACCCGCACACAACGCTGAGTATTGTTGAGAACGGCGACGATGAACGCACCTGATACCCTGTCCGGCTCGGTCGAGCGCATCACATACTTCAACGACGAAACAAATTACTGCGTGCTGCGGCTGCGCCCGCACCAGTTGCCGTTGGGCCGCGACCAGTTGATCACGGTCGTGGGCAACATGCCCGAACTGCAGCCCGGCGAGAGCGTGCGCCTGGAAGGGCAATGGACCAACCATCCCCGGCACGGGCGGCAGTTCCAGGCCGAGAACGTGCAGCAGATTCGCCCGGCCAACGCCGAAGCGATCCAGCGCTATCTGGGCAGCGGCTTGATCAAGGGCATCGGGCCGAAGACCGCCGAGAAGATCGTCGCGCAGTTTGGCGAGGACACGCTCGACGTGCTGGACCGCACGCCGGAGCGCGTGCGCGAGGTGGATGGCGTGGGCAAGCACCGCGCCGGGTTAATCGCCGAAGCGTGGGCCGAGCAGCAGGCGATCAAAGAGGTGATGCTGTTCCTGCAGGGGCACGGCATCTCGACGCGGCTGGCGGTGAAGATCTACAAGCAGTACGGCGACGAGGCGATCGCGATCGTCAGCCGCGATCCCTACCGGCTGGCGGCGGATATCTTCGGCATCGGGTTCAAGACCGCCGACACCATCGCGCAGGATTTGGGACTCCCGCCGGACGCCCCGACGCGCCTCGCCGCCGGGATCAATTACGCGCTGAACCAGGCCGGCGACAACGGCCACGTGTTCATGCCGCGTGACATGCTGGTCGAAGAGGCCGCGTCGATCCTCGACGTGGACCCCGCCAAGCTCGAGCCGGCGCTGCACAGCATGGCCCAGCGCGGCGAAGTGATGCTCGAAACGATCCCGATCCCGGACGGGCTGGAACAGGTTGAGGGCGTGTACCTGCCGCCGATGTATCACAGCGAGCGCGGCGCGGCGCAAAAGCTCAAGCGGATGCGCGACGCGTCGCACAGCCGCCTGTCCGATCTGCAGGAGGCGAACTGGGATGCGCTGCTCGACGGGGCGACGGGGGCGGGCGACGTCGCGCTGACACCCCAACAACGCGACGCCGTGCGCGCCGCGCTGACGCACAAGGTCAGCGTGCTGACGGGCGGTCCCGGCACGGGCAAGACGACCACGCTACGCGCCCTGATCGGCGTGTTGCAGCGCACGCGGCACAGTTTTATGCTGGCGTCCCCGACCGGGCGCGCAGCAAAGCGGCTCAGCGAGGCGACCGGGCAGCCCGCGCGCACGATTCACCGCTTGCTGGGGTTCAGCCCGATGCAGCACGGCTTCGATCACAATGAGGACAACCCGCTGGATACGGATATGGTCGTGGTCGACGAAGCATCGATGATCGACCTGGTGCTGTTTTATAACCTGCTGAAGGCGCTCCGGCCTGACACGCACCTGCTGCTGGTTGGCGATATCGACCAGTTACCAAGCGTCGGCGCGGGGAACGTGCTGCACGATGTGATTCGCGGCGCTGTCGGTCCCGTTACGCGGCTGGACGTGATCTTCCGGCAGGCGGAAACCAGCCAGATCATCCGCAACGCGCACCGCATCAACCGGGGCGAACAGCCGGACACGTCCAACCAGTCCGACGACTTCTTCCTGTTCCCGGTCGAGGACCCGCAGGCCGCCGCCGACCTGCTGGTCGACGTGGTGCAGAACCGCATCCCGCAGAAGTTCGGGCTGGACCCGCTGCGCGATATCCAGGTGCTCGCGCCGATGTATCGCGGGCCGATCGGCGTTTCCGCGCTGAACGAAGTCTTGCAGGAACGGCTAAACCCCAACCCGCGCGGGCGCAAAGCGGAGCGGCGCATGTTCGGGCGGCTGTACCGCGTGGGCGACAAAGTGATCCAGATGCGCAACAACTACGACAAGGATGTCTACAACGGCGATATCGGCCAGGTCCATTCGTTCGACCTGACCAACCAGGTCATGACGGTGGTGATTGACGACCGCTTTGTGAAGTACGACTTTGCCGAAACCGACGAGCTGACGCACGCCTACTGCATCAGCGTGCACCGCTCGCAGGGCAGCGAGTATCCCTGCATCGTGATGCCGGTCATGACGCAGCATTACATGATGTTGCAGCGCAACCTGCTATACACCGGCATCACGCGCGCCCGGCGGCTGGTCGTGCTGGTGGGCACGCGCCGCGCGATCGCGATCGCCGTGCGCAATGACCAGGTCGCGCAGCGCTGGAGCGCGCTCGACTGGCGGCTGCGGAGCTGAGGCGAATCAAACGGGCGGCCCCGTTCACGTGACCGCCCGCGTTACGCGCCGGTTCGTGCCTCAGGCACTAGTTGTCTTTGTCCTTGCCCTTGGCTTTGCCGTTGTTGTCCTTATCTTTGTCCTTGCCCTCAAGGCCGGGGGCGCTGGCCGGGCCTGGATCGGCGGGCGGACCTGGATCGGCGGGCGGATTGCCGACCGAACCCTTGTCTTCGTTCTTACCTTCATTGCCCGGATCGACGGGCGGACCTGGATCGACAGGCGGGCCGTTGCCCGGTTTATCATCGCCGGGGAGCATTTCGTTTCCGTCGCCCTGGCGCTGATCGTGCGGCACGGTCACGCTGACGCTGCCGCTGCAGGTGCCGCCGTTGCCGTCGTCCGCAGTGAAGGCGATGCTGTACACGCGCGTGTCACCGTTCCCGGCGCGTTCGGCGCGGACCCAGGCGGTGCCGGTACCGATCCCGTCAACGTCCGGCTCCGTGTTGCCGTCGCCCCGGTCATTGGCCGGTTCGTTGGAACTGATATCGGTGATGGTGATGCTGATCGGGTCGTCGTCCGCATCGGTGACGCCCAGGATGTGCACGGCGACCATCTGGTGATTCGGCGACCAGAGCGTATCCACGCTGGGGAACGCGCCGCTACATTCCGGCGGCGTATTGACCGCGTTCACGGTGATCGTGACGCTGGCGGTGTCGCACAACCCGCCGCTGTCGCAGATCTGGTAGTCGAAGCCGTCCACGCCGAACCAGTCCGGATCGGGCGTGTACAGGAACGTGCCGTCGCCGTTGTTCACCAGCGTGCCGTACATGGGCAGGCTGGTGGCGACCGTGCTGGACGGGTCGAGATCGCCGTCAGGATCGCTGTCGTTGGCGGCCACGTCGAACGTGACGGAGACATTTTCGTCGGTGGTCACGCTGTCGTCGTTGGCGACCGGTGCTTCACCCGCGCAGGTCACGGTAAGATAGACGAACGCGGTCTGGCTTCTGATCACGCCGTCGGTCGCGTGATAGGTAAAGTAGTCCGTGCCGCAGAATCCGGGGTCGGGTGTGTATTCAAAGCTGCCATCGGCGTTAAGCGTCACGACGCCGTTGAACGGCCCGCCGGTTTCCTGCACCGCGCTGAGCGGATCGCCATGCGGATCGCTGTCATTGGCGAGCACGCCGGGCGCAGCGACAACCAGCGGCGTGTTCTCAACGGTGCTGTACACGTCATGTTCAGCTTTGGGCGGGCACATGTAAATGGTCACGGTCGCGACGTTGCTCTCCAGCACGCCGTCGGTCGCGTAGTACGTGAACGTGACCAGTCCGCAATAGTCAACTTCCGGCATGTAGTCAAAGCTGCCGTTGGGGTAGAGCGTCACCGTGCCCACGCTGGCCGGATCGACCAGCACGGCTTGCAGTGGATCGCCGTCCGGGTCGGTGTCGCCGAGCAGAACGCCGGGCGGCCCGACAAAGAGACTGAAGTTTTGATCAAGCCAGTACGCGTCATCATCTGCCACGGGCGCGGCGTTTTCCTGAGCGGCGGCGGTGATGGGGAAGGGTAACAATGCCACAGAGCACATAACGACCAGTAGCAGATAAACGGTGATGCGTGATGGTTTTAGGGACATGACCTCTCCTCGCAAGTAAACAGGGATCGAAATAATAGCGCAGTGGCGACGATGTGCCGGTGTCAGGGATCGGTGCGCCGTTTCATGATCGCGTCAGGTTGGAGCGACTTGTCTTAAGCTTAGGTATATGGCGTTTTCCCTTCTTTATCTTTAGCCTTTACTTAACTTAATTATATCGGGCGCTGGCCCCGCCAATGATAAAAGAACGTAAATTCCCCGCGCCGCAGCGAAAACCAGCACGATCTTGCCGGTTTCTGCTGAACCGAATCGCCCGCACTACGTATAAACCTGTAGGGCAGTCGTGAGGTCGCGCCCGCGCGCCTGTGGTGTCGCGTGAGGGGACCTTCACCACAACGGGAGGAGTCAAAAAGATGAGGCTACCCAAACACCGCAGCGGGCTGCTGCCGGTGGTCATAGCGCTGCTGATGCTGGTGCTGCCGGGGTGCAGCGGGGAAGAAGACGCTGCCCCGGTGCTGCAGGCGGTTGAGCGCCCGCCGACGAATACCCCCGGGCCGCCAGGAGGGGCCGGCGCCGACGCCCCGTTTGCGGGACTGCGGCCGCCGCCGGTGGGGGCGATGAACCTGCCCCTGGCGGAAGGCGTTAGCGGGCGGATCCTGTTCGCGCGTGACGAGAAGGTGTACGCCGGGCGGTTCGACGGCAACGCGATGGAACTGGTCACGGATGATGTCACCACGAACTATTTCTTGCCTGCGCCGAATGGCTCGCACGTGGTGTACAGCTCGTTGGGCCTGCAAGACGTGGGGTCGGCGGGGTTCAGCGTCCGCTCCTACGCGCCGACCGTCGTGAACCTGGACACGTCCGCGAAGCAGTCCTTCGCCGCGCCGGAAGGGTATCTGCGCACGCCGATGCTGCTGCCCGGCTGGCTGCCGGGCGGTCACGCGCTGGCCTGGGATCGGGCGCGCGGCGCGAACCTGATCGATCCGGCGGCAGGCACGATCGCTTATCTCGGCGGGCAGGCGCGGTTGGCGTGGCTGGACGATGGCAGCCTGCTGCTGGTGGACGATGCCGAGCCGGATACGCGCATTGTCGATGAGCCGGCGCTGTATCGCGTGAATCCGGATTCCGGCGAGCGAGTCGCGCTGGCGCTCGCGTTCGACTATCCGCTGCACGATTTCCTGGCGCTGGAAGCCGATCTCGCGGCGCTGGGGTACCGTCTGGCGGACGATTTCCACGATTATCACCGCACCGACCTGCTGCCGGATGGGACGCGCGTGTTGATCGAGCAGCCGGCGAATGCCGGGTCGCGCGGGATGCCATACTGCCAGCGGTGGGCGGTGCTGGCGCGCCCGCGTGCAGGTGGGCCTGCGGTCGAGCCGGAAACGATCTACAGCGACGACCAGACCACGTTCATCACCGACCTGACCGCGCTGCCGGATGGCGCTGTGCTGTTTCTGCGCTGGGTCCTCGAAGGCTGCGAGTTTTTGGGCGAGATGCGCGTGGAGCTGATCCAGGTTATGCCGGGGGAGTCGCCCGTCGTGCTGACCGGCGAGATCAACCCCGGCTTGAACGCCAACGCCAATGATGTCGCGCGGTTGCTGTACGAGTCGCGCCGCAAGTACGATGTGTCGCCGGACGGGCGTTACGTGATCTGGATCGGCGGCGGCCTGCAGGTGGGATCGTCCTCGCTGAACGTGATCGATCGCGCAACCGGCGATGGCGGGCAGGTGCTGGCGCAGGCGGTCAGCGCGTCCGGCTCAAACCACATCGAGACGGTGTTCTGGGTCTCTGACTGACGGCCCATTCATCGCCACTAACGCGGCTGTCCCGATGCACACATCGGACGCTTGGCCTACCTAATTGAGGGCAGAGGATTGCTGCAACAGGATTCAGATGAAGCGTGCGCAGGAGCAACTCGCTTTATGCC
Organism: uncultured Anaerolineaceae bacterium; assembly: GCA_964425755.1. Taxonomy (GTDB): domain Bacteria; phylum Chloroflexota; class Anaerolineae; order Aggregatilineales; family Aggregatilineaceae; genus CAYRNY01. Next base: position 25,038 of record CAYRNY010000016.1, on the reverse strand, counting down.
GGGCGGCGTGGCAGCCGCGTGAAAATTCGGTACACTGGAAGCGCCTTCACGCACACAAGGATCGCGTCACGTTATGGATGTACTCAACCGCCACCAACGCCGGACTTTGCGCCGGATTCAAGCGTATCGCCAGTCCGTGCTGCTGGGTACGGACGTCGTTGTTGAGCAGTTGGGCACGGTCGATGTGGTCATTCACCCCACCGACCCCGATCCGTATGTGAACTGCGTCATGCCGCATAAAGGCGTTGCGTGGGTGCGCCGGGACGACCTGCGCTACGCCCTGACGGGCTTGGAGCGCCTGGGGCGGGTGCCGCGCCTGGTATTTCACGAGGCGCTGTTCCCGGCGGCGTTCCAACAGCAGCTTGCCCTGATGGGCCTCACGCTGGAGCATGAAGCGCGGGTGATGGTCTACCAGCCGCTTTACGGGCCGTTTCCGCCCGACGAGACGCCGTTCGGGGCGCTGCCGGAGACATTTCCCCTTGACGTGTCGGTCACAGTCGCAACCGGGTTCGACGATCTCGCTGCCTGGCTGCGCGTGTACCACGCCGGGAACGTGACCGCTGTGGACGCGCGCGACATCGAACCGGGGGCCGTCAAGGCGTTGCAGCAGGACGTCGCGACCGGGCGCACGTTGTACGCACTGGCATACTACCAGCATACTCCGCTCGGAGTCGCGCGGGCCGGGCTGTGCCGGACCACTGCCGAACTTGAGGTAGTCGCTACGGCCCCGTTGTGGCACGGTATGGGCATGGAAGACGCCTTGATCGCCACAGTGGTACGCGAAGCCGAACGGCATGGCGCAACGACCATCTTCACGGTGCAGCCGCCGGAAGCGGAGCTCCGGCTGTATCACCGCCTGGGGTTCGTCGACCTCACGCGCGTGCTGGTGTACCGGTTGCACCCCGAAAGCGCCCCGGACGCCTGAGCTGCTATGCGTGCGGCAGGCGCGGATAGCGCCGATTGGTGTTTGAGTCCCCCGGTGTGGATGCGGTACACTTAGCGCGTAAGCGGCGGCTTGCGTGACCGGCCAGCCACACGATATCAGCGAGGAGCGATCCCCCATGAGCCAACCCTGGCACAGTCTGTTCTTGCGCACCACGCGTGCCGAACCGGTGATCGATGCGCTACGCGAGGCGTTGGCAGCGCGCGGTTACATGCCGTACGATCCGTTCCCCGGCGGGACCGGCACCCCGCCGAAGCTGGCGGCGAACGTGCGCCAGTTTGTCGCGCCCCCGCTGGCGGGATGGGTGCGCGTGCTGGGCGCGCCGGACGATGACGTGCTGCCGGATTTCCAGGCACGGATCGCGCGTCCGGTGCTGGTCGGCTGGCTGACCGAGACGGACGGGGGCTTCGCGCTGCTGCACGATGGCGCGCGCCTGACCGATCCGGATGCCTTCGCGGAGTTCCTGCGCCCGGCAGCCGGGCCGGATATGCTGCGCAAGGCGTTCGCGGGTGACCTTACTGTCGCGCCGGTGGAACCGGACGAGCCGCCGGTTGCCGTGTTGGGCGCGGATGGGCTGCCCCCGGAACTGGAGCAGTTCGCGCAGCAGCAGGGGGTCGACGCGCAGAAGGCGAACAAGCTGGCCGAGCGCCTGGGGGGCAAGTTGTTGGGGCGCTTCACGGGCGGCGCGGACGACGCCGAGACGCGCGAGGCCCAGGCGTTGCTGGCGGGCGCGGGCGGCGACCTGTGGAACAGCCTGCATGGGCAGCGGGTACGCGCGATCGCCGGCGTGCTCAACCTGCCGGAGAACTGGCGCGCTCCTACCTGGCAGCAGGTGCGTGATGCGTACCAGGTCTTCCGCCTGCGCGAGCGCAGCCCGCGGATGATGCTCATGCCCGGTGACAGGGAAGCCATGGACGCCGTGCCCGACGCGCTCGACTACACACCGGTGTACATGGGCCTGCCGCAGCAGTGAGGCAGTATGGCACGTGCTGACCGCGACCGCTGGAACGAACGCTACGCCAGCGCGATCCGTGCGCTGCGCAAAGGGCCGCCGCAGTTGCTGGTTGACTACGCCCCGCCGTACCGTCCGGGCATCCGCGCGCTGGAACTGGCGTGCGGTTTGGGACGCAGCGCGTTATGGCTCGCCGCGCGGGGCTACACCGTCGATGCTATCGATATCAGCATCACGGCACTGCGCAAAGCCCGCGCGGAGATGTTGCGCCGGGGGTTGAGCGGCGTCAATTTCCTGGTGGCCGACCTCGATCATTTTCCCCTGCCGGATTATCCCTACGACCTCGTGTACGTGTTCCGTTTCCTGGACCGCGACTTGTTCCCCGCGATCCGCGACCGCGTGCGCCCCGGCGGGCGCGTGATCTACCGCACCTTCAACCGCCGCTGGCTGGCAGAACGTCCTGATGCCAACCCCGGCCAACTGCTCCGCCTGGGCGAGCTGCCCGACCTGTTCCCCGGCTGGGACGTGCTGTACCATGTCGAGGAGGGGCATATCAGCGCGTTCGTCGGGCGCAAGCCGGAGGCGTGAGCGCCGCGCGGGCGTTGGACGATGCCCCCCGGAGATTACAACAACAGAAGCAGTACATTTGACAGCGTTGTGATTATAATAGACGTAACGTATTGCCTGAAAGGAACGCGTTATGTCGCCCTATCCGGCCCGCATTGACCGCGATGAATTGATCCGCACGGCCCGCGCGATGGTCGAGGCGGATGGTGCGGACCGCTTGACGCTTGGCAAACTGGCGAAGACGTTTGGCGTCAAGACGCCGTCGCTGTACAACCACATCGCCAGCAAGACGGCGCTATTGCAGGCGGTCAATACATTGACGCTGCGCGAGCAAATGCACGCGGTCCTGGCTGCGATCCACGCGGTGGAACAGGATGATCCGCGCGCTGCGCTATGGGCCGGGGCGACTGCTTACCGGGACTACGCGCTGGCCCATCCCCGCGCGTACCTGCTGCTCTACGCGAGCGATGATCCGGGCGTGTTGCCGGATACCGCGTTGGTGCGCGACCTGACACAGCCGGTGCTGGGGTTGTTTGCCGCTTACATTGGCGATGCCGGCGCGTTACACGCGCTGCGGGGGTTGTGGGCGCTCATGCACGGCTTTGTGACGCTGGAGATCGCCGGGCAGTTCCAGCGCGAGGATGGCGCGGTCGCGAGTGCATGGCAGCGCACGCTCGCGGTTTACCTGGATGGGTGGGGGTAGCGGAAACCGGGCGCGGAAAACGCTACGCCCGGCGTCAGTCCGTGGTCGTGAGCAGTCGCTGCTAGCTGCTGCGTGCGGATGGCGCCCCCGGCGGGCGGAACAGGTCCTCGATCAGCAGGCGGATGTCGGTCGCGATCGGGATCAGGATTTCGTCCCCTTCCGGGCTGGTCCCGATGTACACTTCGCCAAATGAGATTTGCCCCTGCCTGATGTTCGCTTCGCTGATCTGCTCGGCGGTACGGGCGAGGCTGACCATCTTCTCGAACGTCAGGTTCGTCTTGATGTTGTCCTGCACCGATTCCCACAGGCCGGGCGCTTGCGGCAGCAGCGCCGACACACCGCCCACGCTCAACACTTTCTGGCGCACTTTGAGGATCACCTCTTGCTGGCGGCGCGAGCGCCCGATATCGCTGTCGGTATCGCCGTGCCGCGTGCGCGCGTATTGCAGCAGGCGCTCGGAGTCGAGTTCCTGGCAGCCGGGATCGAAGTGTACGGTCATGTAGCCGTAGCTGCCGTCCGGATACTGCTCGTCGTGGATCTCGTTCTCCGGGCAGACTTCGATCGGCCCGATCGCGTCGATGAAGGTATAAAACACCTCGAAGTTGATCAGCACGTAGTAGGGGATGTTGACGCCCAGCACGTTTTCGACCGTGCGCACCGCGAAAGCCGGGCCGCCGCCGCCGGGATAGTTGATGTCATCCCCGATGATGTTCGCGCCGTTGATGCGCCCGGACCGGTTCAGCCCCGGGTACGTGACCCATAGATCGCGCGGGATCGACAGGATCGCGGCGGTCTTGCCGACGGGGTCCAGCGAGAAGAGGATCAGCGTGTCGGTGGGGAACGTGCCCTCTTCGCCTTCGCGTTGGTCGATGCCCATCAGCAGCACGGACACGCGGCGCGGATCGTCCCACAGCGGCGGCAGTTCATCCGCTGGCGTGGCCACAGCAGCCGGGCTGGTGCCATCGTCGCCGGTGGCGTCTGTGGCCGGTGGCGTCGCGTCTGTTTGCAGCGGTTCAGCGACGGTGGGTGTTCCCGTTGCCGGGTGCGGCGTCATGGTGGGGTCCACGCCGGCCAGCGGTCGCCCGACCTGTGGCGGGTCGGGCAGCGCCAGCACTTCATCCAGTTCGCCCGCGCGGTCGCGCACAAAGGTATAGGCGAACATTGCCCCCGCAATCGCGATCAACGTCACCGCGATAACCCATACCAGCAGGAACCATTGTGGAATACGCATCGTTACCTCTTGCTCGGCGGAAAGTACGGCTGGGCGGGATTATAACGCAAAACGCGGGGCGCTAAACCCCGCGCTCGCTCGTTGATTGCCTGACGCCGCGCCGGGTTATGGATTGCGTTTGAAGTGGTAGAGCTTGTTGTCCGCAACGACGTACATCGCATTGCGCACGACGGCATCCGCGTATATCCCGGACACCTCATCAAACGCGTCCGGCATGTTGGCCGGGCGGTAGCCGCGCCGGAACTTGCCGCCCCACAGCGTCTCGTAGATCGCGGCGGTCTCCGGGTCCACGATGTAAAGCTGGCGCGACAGGGGATCGTTATCCACGAACAGCGCGACGCCGCTTGTCAGTACGCCGGGCGGGGCCTCGCGCAGCTCGAACGGCTGCTCCTCGACGATCGACTGCACGTTGCGCCGGTAGCGCTTGATCGTGCCATCGGCGAACAGCACGTAGACCGCCCCCTCATCGCTGATTCCAAAATCGACCGCGTTGGAGAGATCGGGCAGCGTGGCGCCGTTGAAGTATTCTTCCGGCGCGTTGGAATAGGCCCGCTCGCCTGCAGGTGGCACGTAACGCCAGATCTGGTTCGCGCCGGTGTCCAGCACGTAGACGTTAGAGCGGAAAACGGCGATCGCCGCCGGGCGCACCCAGCGCCCTTCGGTGACAAGCTGCTGGGCGTCCGCGAAAAAGGTCGGCGAATACGAAAGCAACTGGCCCTGGGTGTCGAGCGCGATCAACACGTTGTCGTGGGCCGTGCCCCCGGCGGTCAGCCACTCGATATCGATAATCTCACCGACCGTAAAATTCCCTTTGGCGTTGCTGATCACCTGCCCGGTGTAGAGGATCGGCGTGTTGTTGCGCGTGGTGAGCGTGTCGCCGCTTTCGCTGAGCGTGTCGTGGTAGATTCTGCCGTTGGCGCGGTCCAGCGTGTAGAGGTCCACACCGCCGTTGACGATCGGACCAACCAGCTTGGCGTTATCCGCAAACTCGTGCAGCAGTGTGAGATTGCGGCGCTCGACCTTGTCGTAACAGTCGAGATAGTTCCGCGCGTCGGCGCTGATCACCAGCACGTCCTGGTCGTTGGGGCGCAACTCGCCGGCCTGCTCGGCCAGCTGCTGGACCTCGACCCACAGCGGGCGCAGCGCCGGGTTGTCGCATGCATCACCGGATAGTTCCAGCGCTTCCTGGTGCGTCGCTTTCGCGCGTTCCAGGTAAGTCTGGAATTTACCTTTGCCCTGTTCGGAGAGCGCCAGCCCGACCACCACGATCACGATCACGAACGGGATCAACACCGCCACACCGATCGCGATATTGGTGGGGATGCCTTGCCGCCCGTCTTCGCCGGGGGTGGGGATCAGCCGTTCCAGCACGCTGCCGATCCCGTTGATCACCACCAACAGCGCGGCCAGTGCCCCGCGCAAGATGTTACGCCCGGTGCGGCCCGCGTTGTGCACCGCTTTGCGCAGCCGTGAGGGGCCGGAGCGCCGGCGAATGCTGGACGCAGCACGCAGCCGCGCCAGAAACGCTCCAGCGCGCGCGGCGAGTGGTTCCGCTGCGGGGGCGTCTGCCTCGCCGGGATCTGTCTCGGTTGCCGCGTCCCCGGCGTGATCAGCGACGTTGGCGGTGGCTTGCTGCGCCGGGAACGGCGTGGTTTCGACTGTCCCGGTGGATGAGGCGTCCGTTTCCGGGCGCGGCGGCGGGACGTCTTCCGCCGTGAAGGGCGGTGTCTGGCGCGGCGGATCGGCGGGTGGCGCTTCCGGCGGCGTGACCGGGCGGGGCGGGGTGGCACGCGGCGCGCGTCCCGATGGTTGCGGGGCTATCCCGGTAAGATCGGGCGCGTCCGGCGCGGTGAATCGGATCACGCTGGCGGCGGTTTCGTTCCCGGCGAGCGCCTTGACGCGTTCGACGATACCCGCGACGTTCTCCGCGCTCAAGGCGGTGCGCAGATCGTCGTCGCTGTGCGGGAGCAGGCTCGCGTCCGCCACCAGCAGCGCCTGCCCCGGCGCGACGGTGTACCGCGTGAGCTGGATATCCGGCTCAGGATCGGCCCCCAGCGGGCGCAGGTTCATGCTCAACGGGTCGTGGCGCTCGGTCGGGAAGAGCGCCAGGTCGGGCCATTGCAACAGCGCGCTGAACGTGCTTCCGCTGCGTGCTGCGTAGAGGGTGGCATCGCGCAGTACCAGCGCCAGCGCGTGCACCTGCCGGGGCGTTTCGTCCGCCAGCAGTTGCGCGTTGATCGCGGCCAGCGCGTCCCGCAGCCCGCCGGTGATGCCGCCGCCGCTGCCGAAATACACGTCCGCGCCCAGTTGGGCCAGCGCTTCGTAGAACGGCGCGGGGGCGTGCGTGGTCTCGTCGGGTGTGACGAGAATGAAAAACGTGTCGCCTTCGCGGACGCGAGGCGCGCGCCGGGGTGCGGATTCGGCCAAAGCCCCCGGCGGTGGCACGCGCACCGCCCGCCCGCCGACGACGAGCACGTGACCTGTAAATGCAGTAACCGTAAACTCTGACATAGCGTTTGCCAAACCGGAATAAACCCAATAGAACATCGTGTCAGGTTCCATTGTACCGCAATCGCGGTGTCCGGGCAGAGGTTGCCCGGGGACAAATTCAGGAGCCGGTTCGGTCGGGGCGCGAAACCGGCGCTCAGGAGCGATTGGCTGCGCGTGGTATCATAACGCCAACGACCGCGTCAAAAGGGATCGCCTGATGCTGATCTACGGGCTCGACTTCACCAGCGCGCCGGGCAAGCGCAAGCCGATCACGTGCGCGGTCTGCGACTACGACGGCGCGAAACTCACCCTGCAGGCGCTCGACCGTTTCGCCGGTTTCGCGCCGTTCGAGGCGTTCCTGGCGCGGCCCGGCGCTTGGATCGCGGGGTTCGATTTCCCGTTCGGGTTGCCGGTGGCGGCGCTGGAAACGTGGGGCTTCGGGCGTGCGACCTGGGCCGGATACGTCGCCGCGCTCCACCGCCTGGGCAAGGCCGTGTTTCTCGCGCGGGTCAAAGCGTTTCGCGACGCGCGCCCGCCCGGATACAAGCACCCGCTGCGCCACACCGACCGCGTCGCCGGGGCGGTCAGCCCGTTGATGGTGCACGGCGTGCCGGTTGGGCGGATGTTCTTTGAGGGCGCGCCGCGCCTGCTCGCCGCCGGGTTGTGCGTGATCCCCTGCCATCCCAACGGCGACGCGCGGATCGCCCTGGAGACGTATCCCGCGCTGGCGGCGCGACGCTGGCTGGGCAAACGCGCCTACAAGAGCGACACGCCGCGCAAGCAGACGCGCGATCACCGGCTGGCCCGCGAAACGCTGGTCGCCCACCTGCGCGTGGAGTCGCGGGATGTGTTCGGCGTGACGCTGTATCTGCCGGAGCCGCTGGCACGCGTCCTCACCGGCGACCCGTCCGGCGACAGTCTCGACGCGTTGCTGTGCGCGCTTCAGGCGGCGTGGGCGTGCGCGCAGCCGGGTTACAGTGTTCCCCCGGACGTGGACGCCGCGTCCCTGGAAGGCTGGATCGCCGCGCCGGCTTGACCTTTCCGCCCAACCGTGATCCGGATGCTGTCGAACGCGCCGAACTCACGGCAGTGGATCACATCCAGCCCGGCGGCACGCATCAGCGCCGCTTCGTCGCGCATGAAGTCCCCGAAGCGTTCCCACTGCCGCGCCAGCCACATGCCGACCGGGTTCCCGCTGTGTGGCTCGCATGCATCCACCAGCGCGATCACACCCCCGGGGCGCAACACGCGCGCCATCTCGCGCAGCGCGGCTGCACCGTCCGGGATGGCACTGAAGACGAACGTCAGCGCGACGCCGTCGAACGATTCCCGTGCGAAGGGCAGGTGCTGCGCGTCTGCCTGGACCAGCCGCGCGGGTTTGCCGGTGCGGTGCAGGCGGGCGCGTGTTTCGTGCAACATGCGCGGCGCGAGGTCGAGCGCCACCGCGAACGGGTATTTGCGCGCCAGCAGCGTGTGCAGCAGTCCCGCCCCCGGCCCGATCTCCAGCACGGCGCGGGACTCCGGCAGCCAGGGCAGCACGGCATGCGTGTAACGCCGCCATACCGGCAGCGCCCACTGTGCCGCCGCGTAAACCGGCGCGATGCAGTCGTAAAACCGCCGGTAGTCGAAGCGTGGTTCGGGCACAACATTCCCCTTTCGCGGTTGGACGGCCCGGGCAAAAAACACCCGGCTGCGAGGCGGTCGCGCCGGGTGAGAGAGTGCGGTGGTTGCCTGTGTCCGGCAGGCGCAGCGGTCGCTAGCGGTTGGCCGACATGGGCATGATCACGTGGATGAAATCATCGCGCCCGGCAGGACGCACGACGCCCGGCGCAGTCGGGCCGCTGGTCTCCAGCACGACCTGGTCCTCGCGGATCACGTTCAGCACGTCAATCAGGTAGCGGATGTTGAATGATACCTCGATCGCCTGCCCCTCGACCGTCGCGTCCAGCGGCGCTTCGGCATCGCCCTTTTCCTGGGACTGCCCGGCGACGACGACACGCCCCGGCACGTCCGGCTGACCGCTCGGTTCAAACAGGATGCGCGCCGAGTTCGCGGAGTCTTTGGCGAAGACCTCGGAGCTTTTGCACGCGGCGAGCAGTTCGTCGGTGTAGCACAGCACCATCGTCTCGTAGCTGCGCGGGATGATCGCTTCGTAGTCGGGGAATTTGCCCTCGATCACCTGCGAGACCACGACCACGTTCTTCAGGCTGAACTGGACCTGCCCGCGATCGTCCGGCGGGGTGATCAGCACCTCGTCATCCTCGTCGCTGATGATCCGCGCGAGTTCTTGCAGCGTGCGCCCCGGCACGATGATCGGCTCGTCCACGTTCGTGCCCGCGCTCATCACCAGGTCCGCCGTGCGCACAGAAAGCCGGTACCCGTCGGCGGCGGCCATCGTGAGCACGTCGTCTTCGAAGCGCAACAGCACCCCGGTCAGGATCGGGCGGTTATCCTCGCGCGCGGCGGAAAACGCGACCTGCTCGATCATCTCTTTGAACACGTGCGCGTCGATCGTGATCGCGCGGTCGGCTTCAAATTTCGGCATGGCGGGGTATTCGTTGGCGTCCATGCCTTTGATGTTGGCGGACTTCATGCCGCACACCAGGTGCAGCGTGCGCGTGCGCACGTCCAGGTCCATGTCCACGCGCTCCGGTGGCAGCGTGTTGACCAGGTCTTGTAGCGTCCGCGCCGGGATGGTGATCTTGCCGGGTTCCGCGACCTGCGCCCCGATCCAGGCGGTGATGCCGAGTTCCAGGTTCGTCGCTGACAGTTGCAGGCGCTCATCGTCGGTGGTGATCAGTACATTTGCCAGGATCGGCAGCGTAGGGCGCGCACTGATCGCGCGGCTGACAATGCTCAACCCGCGTTGTAGATTTTCTTGCAGAACCGATACTCTCATAATAGTCTCCCTAGCGCGTTGTGAGGTCATGCCCTGTTGGCGGGGCCGTAGACGCCAATTTAACTGGCCCCATTATACCTGTGCGCCCCACGCGTGCCAATGGGGGCAAGGCGGGCGCAGGGGCTGCTCAGCACCCGTGCGGCACGGAGATATTCGGCTGCACGCCCAGCGCCGGGATGTCCAGCTCGTAGCGCAGGTACAGCGTCCCGGAGACGGTGGATTGGGAGCGGTTCGCCCACAAGACATACACGCCCGTCACTTGCGCCGTCACGTCATAGACCAGCGCGGCGTTGACCCCCGGCGCGAACCACAGGTCGGCCTGCACCTGGATCGTGCTGTCAGCCTGGCGGTGGATCGCCGGCAGGCGCATGGTGTCGGGGGAAAACGTATATTGCCACGCCCGCAGGTCCTCGATCGTGCGCTGGTACCCGGTGGGTACGGCTTGCTGCACGCCGCCGATAATGTCGCCCGCGCCGAGATCGGCAAGTTCCGCGCCGACCATTTGCCCGCCCTGGTCCACCGTGCACGTCCCGTTGACGTCGACGATGTAGTAGTCATTCGAGACGCGCACGCCTTCCAGGGTCAGCAAGCCTTCATCCGGCAGAAACGCGCGGCCCTCGGCTTCAAGCACCACGCGCCGCCGCTGGCTGAGTTCATCGCCCTGCACGGTGAGCGTGAGTGTGGCGGCTGCCGGATCGCCAGAGGCGTCAAACGTGCCTTCGAACGTGCCGTGAACTGTATAGGTCCAGCCGGATTGGGCGCGCAGGGTGTTGTCGATCGCGGATAACGTCGTGAGCACGCCGAAGCCCGGCGGCGGCGCTTGCTGCGTGAGGAACTGGTGCGTGGGGTACAGCGTCAGGTTGACGAGCGTTGGCAATGGCTCATCACTGCTGTCCGCCGGCGCGCATGCCGCGAACACCCCGATCAATAGTATGGCGAGACCGCCCAGTAGCCGGCGTCGTAGCATCGGTTTGTGCATCCTTCCGGGTAAGGTGTAATCTTCTGGTGTATGTTGTTTTTGCCGGTGCGCGCGTGCGTGTCCGGCGTGTGTTATGCTAGGCATGTCGCGCAAAAACGGCGCAACACCGCGCCACGCATTATAGCACGTTGCAGGTTCAAAGCCTCATTTTAGGGCGGAAATGTTCTCGGCGTGCTTATGGCGGATTAGAGTTTGATTAGAAATCTCTAGATGTATTATAATAGGTAGCGAATTATTACGTTTTGACATAAAATTCCATAGATATCCTATCGGAGTTGTCTCAAAGTAAAACTACAATCATTAGCTTGTTGGGGGCGTTAACAACCAACATTGATGATATACAGCTACCGTAAAGCTTTGTGTGTGCGGGCACACATATGGGGTGGATGCTACTGGCAGCAAGCCGCTGGCAGTGACGTCCCCCTTTTCGTTTATTTATGATGTTATGCGCCAAGGAAACTCTGCCTCGCTGAAGGAAGATTAACGTGCAAAAAGAGACGCTAAAAACACCTCTCGAACGCGTGGCCGAAGCGCCACTCTCGACCATTGAACAGAAAATGCACGGCAAGCCGCTGGTCGTGATCTATCCGCGCCACCGCCGCCGTAATGCATTCGTCGCCATGTTCCTGCAGACCTATCGTGACAACGTCGTCTATTATGGCCTGAACGCGGATGACAACACGCTGACCACCTGGCTTGACCATATGGCGCGCAGTGACCTGATGCCCGCACCGCTGGCCCAAACCCGCGCCGCGCTCGCAGACCGCGGCACGCCCGAAGACCTGGCGGCAGCGTTCGGGGCCGACCTGTTCATGCTGCGCAGCGATCCCCATTTCCTGCTGCTGGACACCTTTGATCGCCTTGAGCTGGACGATGACGCAGCGCGGTTTTTCCGCGCGCTGCCGGAACACATGCCAGGCCACGCCCAGGTCGTGATCAGCGCGCGCTTGTTGGGGTTGCAGCCCTGGAATGACCTGGTGCTGGCCGGACAGGCCGCCGTCGTGGGGAACGAAGAGGCGATGGACGGCGGCATTTACGGCGACGATCCCGCGTTGGGCCAGCTTGAAGTGCACGCGCTGGCGGGCGGGCACGTGTACATTGACGGTCGCCCGGTCACCAGTTGGGACGGCTCATTGCCGCGCCACCTCTTTTACTACTTCGTCGATCACCCAATGGTCACGCGTGACGAGATTTTCTCGATCTTCTGGCCGAAAATGGCGGTCAAAGAAGCGACAAACGTCTTTCACGTCACGAAGCGCAAAATCAGCGAGCGGCTGGGCCACGAATTGACCAACTATTCGAGCGGGTTCTACATCCACTCGCCGAAACTGCACATCCACTATGACGCCCGGTTGTTCGAAGAATCGGTCGACGAAGCGATCGAAAACGAGATCGACGCGCCGCACCTGTATTACCGCGCGATCCAGCTCTATCGTTCCGACTTCCTGCCGTATATCAGCATGCCCTGGGTGGAAGAGCGCCGCGCCGCTTTGCAGCAGAAATATGCACAGGCGTTGATCAACCTGGGCCGTTACTATCTCGGGATCAACGACCTGGACGTGGCGTTGGGGTACCTGATGCGCGCGATCAGCGTCAAGCCGGACTGGGAAGACGTGCACCAGGACGTGATGTTGATCTACTCCCAGCAGGGCCGCAAGCAAGACGCGCTTGAGCAGTACCACCGCCTGGAAGAGACGCTGCAAACCATGTTTGGCATCGCGCCGACCCGTGATACCCAGCACCTGTACCAGATGATCAGCGCCCAGTAAGACCGTGTGCGGTTCGCCCGCGTCATCGAGCAACATAATACTGACGCTGTGCCTGCGGCGTCTTCTTTTCGGTGCGTAGTACAGCCCGGGAATATACACATGACGGAGCAGGTGACGATGCCACAGTCCCCAGACCTGCCGGATGATGCGATCGCGCGCCGCGTGAAGGACGGCCCGCACACGCTCGAAGTCGCGGTCCGGCGCGATAAGCGGTTGCGTAAATCCGTGCGCTGGACGCTCAAACAACAGACGATCGTGGTGCGCGTCCCGGTGCGGCTCGACCGGCGCCAACTGGATGACCTGCTGGACGACATCATCGCGCGCGTGCTCAAGCAACGTGCCCGTGCCCGCCGGCAGAATGACGCCGACCTCGAAGCACGCGCACACCAGATCAACCGCCGTTACTTCGGTGGCGAGTTGCGCTGGCATACCATCCGCTGGGTCGGCAACATGACCAAACGCCTGGGAAGCTGTACCGCCGGCGGTTCAACCGATGGCGATATCCGCATCAGCGACCGGATCAAGCTCTGGCCGGACTACGTGGTCGATTACATCATCGCGCACGAACTCGCGCACCGCAAATACCCCAACCACAGTGCGGCCTTCTGGGACTACCTGGCGCGCTACCCGCACACCGAGCGCGCGCGGGGGTTCATCGAGGGTGTCGCCTATGTCGAAGGCGTCGATCCCGACAGCCTGATCTGACCGGCCAGCATAGCCCCCTGATTCAAGCATTCTGAAACAACAGAGGCACCGCCGCAGCCGTGCCCCTGGATGGTGCGCCTGTAGCCGGTGGCATCAGGCCGTCGCGGTCGTGGCCGGTGGCACGATCGGAGCCGGAGTCTGGGGCGGGATGTGCTCGCCCTGGGCGGTATACCGCGCGCTGGCGTCGAAGAAGTACGGGGTCGCCCCGAACGCCGGTTCCAGGTCGAACAGCCACGACGCTTCAGGATCGTATTTGGCGAAGAACGGGCGCGCGACCCAGTCCGGGTTGCGGCCTTGCAGGAACTTGAGCACGAACACGCGCTCGCCCTTGATCGTCGCCGTGCCCGCGATCAGGACTTTGCCGGGCGTGGCCGACATCACCGGCCCGCGCACCGTGCGCCCCAAACCGGACACCTGGCTGTACGCCTCGCGGAAAATCCGGTACGAGTCGATCAGCGGGATCTCGAAGTAGTTTTTCGGCCCGGTGTCGCGGCTGACGAACATGTAGTAGGGCACCGCGCCGAGCTTGACGCCCTCGCGCCACAGCGTGGCCCAGGCTTCGGCGTCATCGTTGACGTGGCGGATGATCGGGGCCTGCATGCGCACCTCGCAGCCAACGTCACGCAGCCGCCGCACGGCTTCCTGCGCGACCGGTGTTGACAGTTCGCGCGGGTGGCTGTAGTGGGCCATGATCGCCACGTGCCGCCCGGCCTGGACCATGCGCTCGAAGAGCCGCAGCAGGTCGTCGGCGTCGTCGTCCGTCACGAAGCGCTGCGGCCAGTACGCCACCGCTTTGGTCCCGATGCGGATGTTCTGCACGTGCGCTAGGTCGGGCGCGAGCAGCGGCTCGATGTAGTCGGCCAATGCCTGCGTTTTCATGATCGCCGGATCGCCGCCCGTGAACAGCACGTCGGTCACTTCCGGGTGGCGGCGCAAATACCGCGCGAGGGTGGTCGGGTCCTGCCCCTTGAATTTGAGTTCCTGCACGCCGATGAACTGCGCCCAGCGGAAGCAATACGAGCAGTACGCGTGGCAGGTCTGCCCCTTGCTGGGGAAGAACAGCACGGTTTCGCGGTATTTGTGTTGCACGCCCGGCATCGGCTCGCCGTCGAGCTTCGGGACGTTGTACGTCATCTGCCCTGCCGGGTGCGGGTTGTGCTGCATCTGGATGCGCGTGACGGTCTCGCGCAGGGCGCTGCGGGGCGCGTTCTCGTTGAGCAGGCGCGCGACCTGGGCGAAATCGTCCGCGTCGACCATCTCGCGCTGGGGGAAAGTGAGCTGGTAGATCGGGTCGTGCGGCACGTTGTCCCAGTCGATCAGGTGGTCGACGACGTAACGATTGGTGCGAAACGGGTAAATCGTGGACACGACGTTGATCGCCTGTCGCAAATCGCGCGGGAGCGCTTTATATTGGGCCAGCTGGTGAACATTGTTCCGCGTGATCGGTTTGTACTGTTCGGCGTATTGTGTAAACATGCGGCTCTCCCAGAAAGCTAACATAAATAGCGTTCGATTGTCCCCGCAAACGGTGTTAGTTAAGGCGTGCGCGCGGGCGTCGTGCCGGTGTGTGATGGCGTGCCGTGCGCGTCGGGCGTGATGTTGATCGTATGCCGTCCAGACGTAGACGGGTCAGGGTCCGGCGGAGCGTCAACATCCGCGTGTGAACGAGTCGATCGGGCCCGGAATGGGCCGCACCGCGTCAACAATGGCGTGTGCTACATACGGTCCATTGTGTGTGTGTAATGGGGACGACTGCGAGCTGATCAGCGACGCACCCAGCGGTTGTTGAGGGCACGTACGGCGTGCGCGTTACCGGAAAGCGGGATGCTGGGCGGCACGCGGTCGCCGTATGCTGGCAGGGGGTTCGCAGCCTTGCAAACTTAACCATACATGCAATTCGCGATTTAGGCAAATTGACCCGCCATGTGGGGGGCGGGCCGCAGAACGCCGCGTGCAGGAACGCGTGCCCGCCACATGCGGTGCTCTGCACTGCAAAACAGCCGCCCTGGTTATGCGACAGGCTGGCAGCCGTGGCTACCGGCCCCGTTGATCGCGGCCCCGCGCGTGCGATGCTGTTCGCTGGCGTTTTCAGAGGCATCCCGCGTGATGCCGGCAGGTTCCCGGATCGGGTGGATTCGTCGATTTTGCCCGATCGACCGTTTGATAAATAGCGTGGGTTTGGTATAATGCGCCCTACACTCGAGAGTTCCGGAGACAAAGTCTAGATGGAGTCCAAAAACCCTAATCTCGGCAACGACGTGGATCGTGAAGACGCCATGTCCGATACCGAGCACACTACTGCCGACGTTCAGGATACGCCTGAAGAGTCGGTCGAAGCCACAAATACTGAATCAGCAGCATCTGTCCAACCCGAAGCCCCGACCGAAACGGATTCGGCGGCTGCCCAGGCGTCCGGTGATCCCGCCGAAGGCGCGGACGAACCCGAACCGGAAGCTGGCGTTGTCGAGACCGGCGAAGGCGCGGAAGATGCGCAGGCGTCGGATGTAGAGGATGAGCCGGAAGCCGAAGGTGCGGACGAACCCGAACCGGAAGCTGGCGTTGTCGAGACCGGCGAAGGCGCGGAAG